>CBDFFM010000010.1:0-42481 GCA_965246785.1 Chitinophagaceae bacterium | reverse complement strand
GGCCCGGTGCTGTACGGCTATGACGGTGGGGCCTTAGGAACAAATAGAAATGGCACTCGCAACCTTGCATTGCGTTGGACATCAACCGGCAAGGCATGGGTAGGCACACAACACCCCGATGATAACCAATATCCGAATTGGAGGTTTGGTGTTGATGGGGATTTAATCTGTAAGCACGCTATTGTGGAAATTGGTTATTGGCAGGATGCGGTGTTTGCGCCTGATTATAATCTGATGCCCTTAAACGAGTTAGAAGCATATGTGGCTAAAGAACATCATCTGCCAGAAGTTCCGGCAGAAAATGCTGTAATTAGAGATGGATTAAATGTAGGAGACATGAGTGCAATCCTTATGAAGAAGGTTGAAGAGTTAACGCTTTATGTGTTGCAATTAAAAAAAGAAAACGAACTAATAAAGGGTCAATTATCTAAAAGCAAACAAAATAAGAAATGAAAAGGTGTAGTGTTGTTTTTATTTTGATGACTATGTTTTATTCATGTAATAAGGCAACGGATATTCAGCTTAATAATATTAAATCTAAATTTGTTTCTTCTTGGGTGGAAAAAACTAACAGTTTCCGTAAAGATTCCGTTGCATTCTTATCTGACGGGACGATATATTCAAAAAATGAACCTTTTTATTCTAAATATACGATATTAGCTAGCGATACGATTGCATTAGATGGAAATAGTGGCATTTACAAGTGCGCATTTAAGTTTGTTGCTGATACGCAATTATATATTCACAACTATGCATCCTCTACAACAGGACTTGAATTGGATGACATTGTTCTTGTAAAAATTAAACCATGAGAAATATTTTTTTTATTTTTACCTTTGCCATATCGGTAAACTTGTCTTATGGACAACATTGCTTTTATCAAAACGGAGTTAGAAAATGTTACGCGGAAACCTATTCTTCAATATATATATGGGGTCATGGAAATTTTCAGGACGAAGTAAAATTTGTCGTTGCAGATTTTTATAAGGTAACGGATACTGGCACAGACAACTATTTACTGCCACTGATAAAATTAACTGAAGATGAATATAAAAGCAATTATATACATTTATCTGCATCGGTAAAAATTACGAGTGCTGAATACAAGACAATCATAAGAAAATTAAATAAGATAGACAATATTGAATATGTCTCTTACTCTTTTATGGATTCTATAGGAAGGATTTTTACGCCGTCCAGATATATATTGCTCCACATAACTAATAATGATTTCAGCAGCAAACTTGCTGATAAATTACTGGGTTTAAACGCAAAAGTCGTAGCAAAGAATCAATTCTCTCCAAATTGGTACACAGCAATATGTCACAAAAATGAGGATATGACAAGCTATGACGTCGCATCTGCAATTTATGAAACAGGTCTCGTCAAAAGTAGTGACCCAGACATGATATCACCATCTGTAAATTATCATTGCGTAAACGATATAAACTTTAGCTCACAATGGGCACTTAACAATACATCATATCCAAATATTGACCTAAGTATGTGTAACGCTTGGGGAATAACAACGGGCAACCCCAATATTGTTACTGCCATACTAGACGGTGGATTTCAAACTAATCATCCTGATTTGAATGTTTATTCTTTAAGTCACGACGCTGCCACTAATTCTTCACCTAGTGGATGGTCATCACATGGTACTGAATGTGCAGGGATTATTGGTATGATACGCAACAACCGTATTGGCGGTGTAGGAGTATGTCCTAATTCAAAAGTTATGTCAATTTCAATGGGCCAAATTTTTCAAAATATTGCTGACGCAATAGCTTGGGCATGGCAAAATGGGGCAGATGTCCTAAGTTGTTCATGGAGTTTGACTTCATCTTCATCAATAGTAGAGCAGAGTATAATAGATGCAATGACTCAAGGTAGAAATGGCTTAGGCTGTGTTATTGTTTTCTCATCTGGTAATTCAAACGGCGCGGTTGAATATCCAGCAAATTTTGATTCCCGTTTATTAGTGGTAGGTGCGATTGACAAATGTGGTATTCGTGCTGGTAATTCATTTGCAACTACTGGTACATGTAATTCATGGTGTTATAATAATTCAACTAATTGCAGTCCAGGGAGTTGTTATAGTCAAGAGTTAGACGTAGCGGCACCTGGAAGCCATATATATACCACAACGCTTACGAATAGCCAAGGATTGAATTGGACTGATTTCAGCGGCACTTCAGCATCTTGTCCACACGTTGCAGGGGTAGCAGCATTGATTTTATCTGTAAATCCTTGTCTTACTCATGGCGATGTGCATAATATCATCTGCGCGAGTGCTAAGAAAATAACTACTTCTAAGTATTCCTACACAAGTTCCTCTGCCCATCCACTAGGAACATGGAACAGCGAATTAGGATATGGACTGGTCAATGCCGACGTGGCGGTTAATCTTGCACGGACGCTGTATCTCCAAAATATTACAGAAACTAGTACGCAAAACTATCTGTATAGCTTTATTCGCGCCGGTAATAATGTTTCTCTCCTTTCTCTTACGACCGGAAACTATGTTGTGAGCAACAGTGGCGATGTAACATTAAGAGCGACAAATGAAATTAGCTTGGAAGATGGGTTTGAGGCAGCTTCAGGTAGCTTTTTGGATGCTTATATAGAAACGTCAAATCCACCTTGTAGTGATTGGTCGCCGCCAGTCGTCACAAGGACTACACCACTTGCGCTAAGTGATGTGCAGCATGCAGAAGTAGATGCGGGGGTAGAAAACAACGAGTTGCTATCTTCACACCCAATACCATTTTCTACTTATGTTAGTCTGACATATACGCTTCCAGTTAGTGGTAACGTACTCATCAAGTTAGTGGATGTGTATGGGCGCTGCTTTTTTATAAGTGAAAAGCTTGAACTGTCCGGCAACCATCAGATTGAGATTAAAGAGCTTGCAAACTTAGCCTCAGGAGTTTACTCGGTGGTAGTTTGTCAGGGCAACCAATGTCACACTTTAAAACTTTTGAAAAGTGAATAAAAGAGAGATGTCCGTATTGTTTATCTTCACAGCAGTCACAATATGCCTCTGGGGTTGTAAAAAGACTGCTGACGGCAATAGTGTGAAAATTCCACAAACATGGCAGGATACGTGCAACAATCCTGTTGCAACGAATGCAGCTTTCCGCAGTGGAAAATGGCTGGAGATTCAAACGCCGATAGATGCTCAGTATAATAAGGCAGATACGTTTTGGTTTAAAAAGGATTCGTTACTTGCCATAAGTTCTCAAGGTGAACCATATCGTGATATTCCAGTTTATTTTCCCAGTTGCGAAATGATGATGTTTCAACTTCCAAGTAAAACAACATGGGATTACTTAGCTACCTTGTGGAGCCAAGATAGTGTCTTGTCATTTATAGCCTACAGCTTTCCTAAGAACGATACGATAAGATTTAAAAAAATCAAATAACGTGAATAAGCTAAACGCGGAGGCGCAGAGGGTGAAATTCCTTTGCGCCTTTTTACTTTAGCGCAAAGATTGCGCAATGCCGACGACCCACGACCCCCGCATAGACGCATACATCGCCAAATCAGTTCCCTTTGCGCAGCCCATTATGGAGCATTGCCGTGCCCTAATCCACGAAGCTTGTCCAGAAGTAACGGAGACCATCAAGTGGGGTATGCCGTCTTTTGAATACAAAGGCATCCTGTGCGGTTTCGCGGCGTTTAAAGCACATTGCTCCTTCGGCTTTTGGAAGCACGCCATCCTTGCGGAAAAAACACGAAATCGTGAAGCCAGACCGGGTAGCAATGGGCTCTTTTCGGCAAGATGACTTCCCTTAAGGATTTGCCTTCGGATAAAATCCTGAAGATGCTGATTAAGGACGCTATGAAGCTGAATGAAGACGGCATAGCGGTGCCCAACGCAGGCCGTAAAGCACCCAAGAGCAAGCCTGAACTTCCTGAGCCGGATTATTTCAAAAAGGCCCTCAAAACCAATAAGCCTGCTAAAGCCATTTGGGACGCCTTCTCCCCATCCTGTCGCCGTGAGTACCTGGAATGGATAACGGATGCTAAAACGGAGCCAACCCGCGAAAAACGCCTCGCCAAAACCATGGAGAAACTCGCCGAAGGCAAGAAGCTGAACTGGAAATACGAGAAGTGCTGAGCCGTAGGGGCGGCCCTTGTGGTCGCCCTAATATGATGCGCGCGTGTCGTACGGTTGTATGCAGGGAGGCCACACGGGCCGCCCCTACGAATCCCATCCGCTCGCCAGAACATCTGCAATGTGCAGCGTCTGCATTTTAATGCCTTGCTTCTCTATGTAGCCCTGTACGTGCATCATGCAGCTCACGTCCGTCGTTATCATATACTCCGCGCCGGTGGCGAGGGCGCTCTGCACCTTCGTCTGCGCCATGCCTATTGAAATCGGCTCAAACTTCACCGCGAAGGTGCCGCCGAAGCCGCAGCAGGTCTCGCACTCGGGCATCTCGACCAGCTCTAATCCTTTCACATGCTGCAATAGCCGGCGCGGGCCTTCTTTAATGCCGCATTCGCGCAGCGCGCCGCAGGCATCATGGTAAGTGGCTTTTCCTTCAAACTGGGCGCCGATGTCTTCCACCTTCAGCACGTCTGTCAGGAACTCTGTGAATTCAAACAGGTAGGCCCGCACCTTATTGCTGCGGATGTGGTCGGAGGAATTGTCAAACAGCTTATCGTAATAGTTGCGCACATAGCCGGTGCAGGAACCGGAAGGCGCTACGATGTAAAACTCTTGGTCAAAATCTTTCAGGAACTTTTGCGCCACGGCTCGCGCATCATCCCAATAGCCGGCATTGAAAGCCGGTTGTCCGCAGCAGGTTTGCTTTGGATTGTAAAAGACCTCACAGCCAAGGCGCTCCAGCACACGGGCCATATTCAGGCCGGTCTGCGGGTACATCTGGTCAACGAAGCAGGGAATGAAGAGCTGAACCTTTACCATTTCGGATTTCGGAGTGCGGATTTCAGATTAATGAGAACGTGACTAAATTTTCTTCCAATTCTTGATGGTGAAGAAGAGCATGAGCCCACCAAATAATAGAAAGAATATAGGAGAATAACACCTGCCGGGTACATGACACGGATGTTTAGTTCCAAATAAATCACCATTAAGAACTGACCAACTGCCAATGCTCAAACACACCAATCCGGTTCCAACCGTTATAGCTTTTCCTGGGTGTCTTTTGAGGCGCATATTCTATCAGCGAATGTCGGAAGCATTAGCTAATTGACTAGGCAAGAAGTTTCCGCCGCAGCGCAATCATCTTCAGCGCTGCCAACGCCGCCTCTTCGCCTTTATGCCCATGCTTGCCCCCAAGACGCTCCCAAGCCTCCGCTTCATTGTTCAAAGTAAGCACGCCAAAGATGACCGGCACGCCGCCCGTAGCATTCAGCATTGTAAGACCCTGCGTCACACTCTGACAAACGTAATCAAAGTGCGGCGTCCCGCCCCGGATGACGGCGCCGAATGCAATCACAGCTTCCGGCGCATCCCGCGCTACGGATGCTACCGTGCTGCACGCATACGTTAACTCCACTGCGCCGGGCACTTTCAGGTTGTGCGTCACCATCGCGCCGTGGTCGCCGAGGATGTGCAGGCAGCCTTCCATCAGCTTCGCAATGATGGCCTCATTCCATTCCGTGCTGACGATGGCTACGCGCGCGCCTTTCAAATCCTGAAGGGCGGATGTATCAAAGAGGGTGGGGCTTTGGGAGGATGCGGCCATATTTCGAAGGGTTTTCTTTCTAAAGAAAAAGCGCAATTCGGGTAGAACTGCGCTTGATTGTTTTTGGTTTGATGCGGCTTAATGATGATGCTGTGCTGCTCGCCCCAATCTTTTGTCATCCCCTCAGGGAATCTAATTTCTCGCAGAAGCTAGGCAGCTTTTCCAATCTTTTGTCATCCCCGAAGGGGAACTTGCGATAAGCTGCGAGCAAAGATTCCCTGCGGGAATGACAAAGTCGCTGCAAGGAGCACGTACGCTAAAGCGCA
The DNA here is from genome assembly GCA_965246785.1 of Chitinophagaceae bacterium. Lineage (GTDB taxonomy): Bacteria > Bacteroidota > Bacteroidia > Chitinophagales > Chitinophagaceae > UBA1952. The sequence continues at coordinate 36,494 of CBDFFM010000010.1, read as the reverse complement.
GGCGCTGCGAGGAAATAGATTCTTCCAGAATGAAAAAGTCGCTGAAAACTATGTTCTGTAATAGGCAGCCTATACGTCCTTACTTGGCATCGTACCACGCTTAATCCAGTACCCCCAATCGCGCCAGATAGCGGTCAATATCCCGCGCCTGCGCGCTCATCGGATACTCATCGCGAATACGCATGTAAGCCTTCTTAGCGTCTTCGGGCTGCTTGTTCATCTCGTATGCTGCGCCAAGGTTCATCAGGTACATAGGCGTTTGTACAACGTCTTCCTTATTTTCAGAAGCCTTCTCAAACTGGTCAATGGCCTTCTTCGTATTGCCATTCTCTAAGTAAGCATTGCCCAGCGCGCCGGCGGCTGCGGTAGTGAGCAGCGTGCCATGGCCGTTTAAAATCTTCCAGTTGCTTAATGGCGTTCTTGTAATTGCCCATGCGCAGGTAGCACATGCCGGCGTAGTAGTGGCTCAGGTTCGCCGTCTTCGTGCCGCCATAATCGCGGATTACCTTGATGAAGCCCGGATGCTGGCCATCGCCTTGCAGCGCGCGCTCCAGAGAATCTTGCGCGAAGTATTGCTGTGCATAAAACACCTTTGCCGATGCCTTCTCCTCGCGTGGCGCGAGGTACAGGCGGAAGTAGGCGAATATCGCTGCGCCAATCAGCAGGGCTGCCGTCAGCACGCCATTGATGACCTTCTTATTCTTCTCATAGGTTAACTGTACGCGTTCCAGCGCATTGTTTGTCATCTGCCGCATCGCTCGTACGATTGCTCAGGGGCTGTTGTTGGGACTGCTGCGCCTGAGCGGGTGTAGTTGTTGCCATTTACTCTTGTTAGACTATTGTTGGGGGTTGTGTGTATGATTTGTCTTTTCCAAAACAGAATTAATCCATGATGTATGGATAGTCCTGGTCAACGTAGATGTCCTTATAGACTTCGCTGTCGTCCGGCCATGGGCTTTCCTCGGCGAATTTTACGCTCTCTTCTACCTCCGCGCGCAGCTTTTCGTTGATTGCTTCAATCTCTTCTTCAGTCGCCCACTTATTGTCCGTGATGACTTTGAGCGTCTGATTAATCGGGTCTTTCTCCTTGTATTCTTCCAGCTCTTCCTTCGTACGGTACTTCGCAGGGTCGCTCATGGAGTGGCCGCGATAGCGATACGTCTTTATTTCTAAGAATGTCGGCCCGCCGCCTTCGCGCCCGCGTTTCACGGCGCGCTCCATGGCCGTATGTACTGCTTCGCAGCTCATACCGTCCACGGTATCGCCGGGCATATCGTAGGCGTCGGCCATGCGGTAGATGTCCAGCACCTTGCTGGTGCGCTCCACGCTCGTGCCCATCGCGTAGTGGTTATTCTCGCAGATAAAGATGACCGGAAGCTGCCAGAGCACCGCCATATTAAAGGCCTCATGCAGCATGCCCTGCCGCGCGGCGCCATCGCCGAAGAAGCAAAGCGTGACATTATCAGTTCCAAGGTATTGCTCCGCAAAGGCTATGCCTGCGCCAAGACCAATTTGCCCGCCCACAATACCGTGGCCACCGAAGAAGCGCTTCTCTTTAGAAAAGAAGTGCATGGAGCCGCCTTTACCCTTTGTGCAGCCTGTCGCTTTACCGTACAGCTCGGCCATGCACTCATTGGAGCTAATGCCTTTAGCAATCGCTAAACCGTGGTCACGGTAAGCGGTAATCATATTATCGTTGTCGCGGATGGCCGTCATGCAGCCTGCCGCTACGGCTTCCTGGCCGATGTAGAGGTGGCAAAACCCGCGAATCTTCTGCATACCATAAAGCTGGCCCGTCTTTTCCTCAAAGCGTCGCAGCAACAGCATGATTTCATACCAGTACAGGTAGGTTTCTTTACCAAATTGAGTGGGCACGCGGGTAGCAGTTTGGCTGCGAAAATAGAGGAAAAGCGGCAAGCGTGGGGCCCGCCGTGATGTTGATTGTTTGTTAGCCGGCATTCGGTTCGCAGTAGGGTTGTCATTCCTTAATTTTGGAAATCATGGATTTCATAGTCAGTATTGACGACGAGCGGGGCAAATCGCTCATTGCTTTTCTTAAAAAGCTAGACTTCGTTGTCCTTAAGCCTTTTCGGCAAAAACGACAGTCTGAAGCAGTAAAGCCCCCTCAGCCATTGTCCAAGCCAGCCTACTTCGGGGCCTGTCCGGACTGGGATATGGACGCGGATGAGTTGCGCAAAAAGGCCTCGCCACGCCGCAGCATTTAATCAATGATTGTAGCCGACACGAATATTCTCATTGGCGCTATCAGAGGCAATGAGTTGGCGCAGGCCGCCATCACGCGCCACTTGCCTGCGGTTTATCTTTCAGCAATTACGGAAATAGAGCTTTGGGTCGGCGCTACCAACCATGCTAAGAAGGATGCGGTGACTAAAGTGCTGCAAAGCCATGAAGTGCTTCCGCTTACAAGAAGCATTACCGAGATAGCCGTCCGCCTCGTAAAAACGCATAATACCGGCAGCCGAAGTCTGACCCTGCCCGATGCACTTATTGCCGCGACTTGTTTAGATGCCGGTTGCGGCCTGCTTACTTTTAATACAAAGGACTTCAGCTTTATTAAGGGCCTGAAGTTGGTTAGGTAGCCTGCAATACCTTGCAGCACGGTGCCTACGCTCAGCCACATTACCCTCACCCAGTTCCGCAATTACTCGCAGCGCGCCTTCTCCTTTCCGGGGGCCATCACCTGCATCACCGGGCCGAACGGCTCCGGCAAGACGGCGCTGCTGGATGCGGTGTATTACCTCTGCTATACGAAGAGCTACTTCTCCGCCCAGCAGCAGCAAACCGTGCAGACGGGCACCGACGGATTCCGCGTGGAAGGTGCCTTCGGCGATGAGCGAATCACCTGCATCTGGCGCGGCGGCAAGAAGGAAGTAAGCGCCAACGGTGTGCCCTACGAGCGCGTAGCCGACCACATTGGCCGCCATGCCGCCGTGATGATTGCGCCGGACGATATGGCGCTGATAAACGAGGGCAGCGAGGGCCGCCGCCGCTGGATTGACGCCATTCTTTCGCAAACCGACCGGGACTATCTGGAGCGGCTGATGATTTATCAGCGGGTGCTGCTACAGCGCAATGCTTGGCTGAAGATGCAAGCCACGAATCCCTCAGCCACGCGTGCGGAGCTGGAATATTATGACGCGCAACTGCTGGAGACGGGCACCTACATCTGGATACAGCGCACGGCCTTCTTCAACCAGTTTGCGAAGCTGCTGGAAGATTTTTATGGCCGCCTTTCCGGAGGAAATGAAGCTGTAGCGATTGCGTACGAGAGCGAGCTGAACCGCATGACGCTCGGCACGCTGCTCATCCAATCCTTTGAGCAAGACCTGCGCCTGCAGCGGACTACAAAGGGCATTCACCGCGACGAGTTGGTCTTCACCATTGGCGGGATGCCGCTGCGGCAATATGCCTCGCAGGGACAAAAGAAGAGCTTTCTCTTCGCGCTGAAGCTGGCGCAGTACGCCTACATCTCCATGCAACTCGGCCAGTTGCCCATCCTGCTGCTGGACGATATTTTTGAGAAGCTTGACCAGCGGCGAATGGAAGCCTTGCTGACCATCATCCAAGGCCCGGCCTTCGGGCAGGTGCTGCTGACGGATACGCATGCGGAGCGGGTGGTGGCAGCCTTTGGGCCGGAGATGAAGTTGGGGCACATTCAGCTTTAGGTGGCTTCCCCCGCAAAATCACGCTCGCCCCTGCCCCAATCCTGAGAATCCCGGTCTAATTTCGCGCCCATGAAAAAAATGATGTTGGCGCTGGCGGCAGCGCTTTCGCTTTTTACGGCGCGCGCCGATGAAGGCATGTGGATACCGAGCTTAATCGGCAAGAATTACGACCAGATGCTGGCGGCAGGTCTGAAACTTTCCAAAGAAGACCTCTGGAGCATCAACCACGCCTCGCTGAAGGATGCCATCGTGCAGTTTGGCGGCGGCTGCACGGCGGAGATGGTGTCCGGCAACGGTCTGCTTATTACCAACCACCACTGCGGCTATGGCTCAATCGCCGGGCTGAGCACGGTGGAGCACAACTATCTGGACAACGGCTTCTGGGCGCATAACATGATGGAAGAGCTTCCCGCGCCGGGCCTGAGCGTCATCTTTCTGCAAAGCATTACAGACGTAACGGCGGACGTGAATAAAGCTATTGGCAAGAGCAAAGGTGAAGAGTTGAATAAGAAGCTGGAGGCGTTCAAGAAGAAGATTGAGGAGCGCGAAGGCATGAAAGGCAAGTACGTAGCCAACCTGAAAGAATATTTCAACGGCAATCAATACCTGCTGCTCATCTATAAGAAGTACACCGACGTCCGCCTCGTAGGCACGCCGCCCAAAAGCCTCGGCAAGTTTGGCGGCGATACGGACAACTGGATGTGGCCGCGCCACACGGCTGATTTTTCCATGTTCCGCGTTTACGCCGACAGCGTGAACGAGCCTGCGGAATACAAGGCCACCAACCAGCCTTATCATCCGAAAAAGTATCTGCCTGTTTCAGCCAAAGGCGTGAAGGAAGGCGATTTTACTATGATATTCGGCTACCCCGGCCGCACAAACCGCTATGAAGTGAGCGGGGGCGTTGACCTCGCCGTTACGGAAACGAACCCGGACATCGTGCGCCTGCGCGAAGAGCGCCTCGCCATCACGAAGCGTCACATGGATGCGGATAAGAACGTGTACCTGAAGCTCACGTCCCGCTATCAGAGTATTTCTAACTACTGGAAATACTTCATCGGGCAGACGGAGCAGTTGAAGCGCCTGAATGTTGTTGACCAGAAGAAGGAGCAGGAAGCCGCCTTCGCAAAGTGGGCAGGCAAAAACAAGGAATATGCGCCGCTGATGAATCAGTACAATGCCATTTTCTCCACTTACCGACCTTACGCGCGCAGCGTGATTTATTATAATGAAGGCTTTAAGGCTTCTGGTCTTGCCAAACTGGCTGCCGAGCTGGAGCCTCTTGCAAGCGCGTTTGAGAAGGGAAATACCTCCGCTGACACGCTTAAGAAGCTGACTGACGGTCTCGTAGCCGCCCGCAAGGCGATGATGAAGGAATTTGACGCCTCAACCGAGCAGGAGCTGCTGACTTTTTCCGCCCGCGCATTTTATAAAGACGTTCCGAAGAGCCAACTGCCGGATATCTACGACCGTGTCATCTTTAAGAATTACGGCAGCGACAATCTGGATAAGACTTTTAAGGATTACGCGGCCTTCGTCTTCAACAACACCTTCCTTTTGGATTCCAATCGCTTCAATGCATTTGTAAAGTCGCCCTCGCTGCAAGCCATTAAAGACGATGCCGCCGCGCAGTACGCAATAAGCTTCGTACGCAACTACAAGAAGTTTATTGAGCCGCGCTACGAACGCTATACCAATGCGAAAAAGGAATACAGCAAACGCTACCTGCGCGGGCTGATGGAGCAAAGCAAGAGCGGCCAGATGTACCCGGATGCCAACAGCACGATGCGCGTAACTTGGGGCAAAGTAAAAGCTTACTCGCCGCAGGACGGCGTGCAGTTCAGCTACTACACGACGTCTGAAGGCCTCATTGCGAAGTATAAACCGGGCAGCGACGAGTTTGATGCGCCGAAGGAAGTGATTGATATGGCAAAGCGCCGCATCTTCGGCCATTGGGCAAGCGACGACTCCGTGCTGCACACCTGCTTTATCACCACCAACGACATAACAGGCGGCAACTCCGGCTCGCCGGTAATCAATGCGGCCGGCGAGTGGGTAGGAGCAGCCTTTGACGGCAACTGGGAAGCCATGAGCGGCGACATTGCCTTTGACAAGAAGTACAAGCGCACCATTGTGTGCGACGCCCGCTACATTCTCTGGCTCATTGATAAACTGGGCCATGCGAAGAATCTGATTGAAGAGATGGACGTGCGGTATTGATAAGGAAACAGATTGAAGCGGCGGCCCAAACGGCCGCCGCTTTTTATTGTACTTTCCGGTGCATGAAGCATGTACTTGCCGCTCTTTCTTTGCTCGTGGCGCTGGGCTGCGCCAATCTTTGCGCCGCACAAAGCCCGGCTTATGCAGCACTCATCCGCCGTGCCGAGGCCGCTTACAATGCGCATCATTATGACTCATCGGTGCGCTTCTATTCAAGCGCCTTTGCGCAGGCAGATGGTAAGGGTACGGCGAACGACCGCTACAATGCCGCCTGCGGCTGGGCCATGGCTGGCAATGTGGATTCTGCGTTCTACAATCTTTTCGCCATTGTGCAGCTTGCCGGCTGGCGGGACTACGGTCACCTGATGGCCGACCCTGATTTGGAGGGCCTGCACAGGTACAAAGCATGGGACGTGCTGCGCGGGCAGGTGCGCGACAATATCCACAAGTACGACCACGTAGCAGATGCCGACCTTGCCGACGAATTGGATGACATCCACATCTCAGACCAGAAGTACCGGATGAGGCTGGATGGCGTTGCGCATGGTTCCGCTCAGGAAAAGGCGCTTTGGGATACAATGAATAAGTACGATGCGGCCAATCTGAAGCGCATTAACCAACTTTTAGATACACGGGGCTGGCTGTCGCGTTCGCAAATCGGGCCGCGCGGCGTTACTACCGTTTTTCTCGTGCTGCAACATGCCGACAGTGCTACGCAGGCAAAGTATATGCCCATGATGCGGAAGGCGGTCGGGGCGGGCGAGCTTTCTAAGCAAGATTTTGCTTTGTACGAAGACCGGCTGCTCCTGCGGCAGGGCAAGAAGCAGATTTACGGCTCGCAGGTGCAGTGCCGCAAGGATAGCTGCTATGTGCTACCGCTGGAAGACCCGATGCATGTGGATGAGCGGCGTAAAGCCGTAGGTCTTGAGCCGCTGGCCAATTATGTCGGGTATTGGAGCATAAAGTGGGATGCCGCCGCTTTTGAAGCGGCGCAGAAAAAACAACCCTCGCGGTAAATACCGGCCGGGTTAGTTGCAAGTGCATTTAAGAAAAGAGACTCACGACTGCGAGGTTAGCAACAAATCCAAATCCGTGTATTTAATCCCGAAGCGCTTCGCAATAGGCGCATTCGTCACGCAGCCCTTGTACATATAGACGCCGTTGCGGATGCCGGCCTTCTGCTGAATGAGGCCTTCTACGCCGCCGCTGTCAGCGCTTTCCAGCAGCAGCGGCATCAGTACGTTGCTTACCGCTCGGGAGGCTGTACGGGATACGCCGGAGGCGATATTGGGCACACAATAGTGGATGACGTCGTACTTCTTAAACGTAGGCTGCTCGTGCGTGGTGGTGCGGGAGGTTTCAAAGACGCCGCCGCGGTCAATGCTGATGTCCACAATGACGGAGCCGGCCTTCATATTCTGCACCATTTCTTCGCTCACGATGACCGGCGTGATGCCGTTCACCGGCTTCAGTGCGCCAACGGCTACATCGGCAATCATCAGCTCCTCCGCCAGCGTTACCGGCTCTATGACGGACGTGAAGAGGCGCGCGCCAACGTTGTTTTGCAGGCGCATGAGCCTGTAGATGGAATTGTCAAACACCTTCACCACCGCGCCGAGGCCAAGCGCCGTGCGCGCGGCAAATTCGCCAACCACGCCTGCGCCGATGATGACCACAATCGCCGGCGGCACGCCGGAAATGCCGCCGAGCAGGATGCCCTTGCCCTGCTGCACATTGCTGAGGTAGCGCGCGGCAGTAAGGATGGCGGATGAGCCTGCTATTTCGCTCATGGAGCGTACAATCGGGTAGTTGCCTGCGTCATCCTTGATGGATTCAAAGGCAACGGCGATAATTTTTTTCTGAACCAGCGCGTGTACCATATCCGCCTTTAGCATGGGCATGTGGATAGGGGAGAAAATGACCTGATTAGGCTGGAGCCAGGCTACCTCTTCCTCGCCGATGGGGGCGCTCTTGATAATGGCGGTTGCTTTATAGACTTCCGCTTTTTCATACACAATGCGCGCACCGGCATTGCTGTAATCCACGTCAAAGTAGAAGGAACCTTCGCCAGCGCCATGCTCTACGCATACGTCATGGCCGTTATTGACGAGCACAGAGACTGCTTCCGGCGTCAGCGCCACGCGGGCCTCTTGGAAGGAAGATTCCTTTGGGATACCGATAAAGAGCTGCTTTTTCTTCGGGATGATTTCCAGTGTCTCCTCCTGCGCCACGTAAGAGAACGAAGGAGAGATGTATGGTCTTCTGGGATTGCCGTAGTCCACGCTGTAATGTCAATTTTGAGAAAAGTACAACGGCATTTTTAATTTCCGGCGCAATAGTGAAAGAATGGTTAGGATGGCACGCCCTTTGACAGGGTGCAAGCTGCCTGCGCCCTACATTTGTCCGCGCACCGGAACGTGGAGCACGAGCAGATAAGACATGCTGAAACAATCGCAACAACAACGCCTCTTACAGCGGCTATCGCCGCAGCAGATTCAGATTATGAAGCTGCTGCAGGTGCCTACGGCCAATCTGGAGGAACGCATCAAGGAAGAGCTGGAAGAAAATCCCGCGCTGGAATACGGCGAGGAAGGAGAAGAAGGCAGTGACGAACTGTACAATGAATCAACCGATACTTCCAGCACCGAAGAAGATTTTGGCGGCGAAGAGGAAGGCACCGACGATGTAGAGCTGAGCGACGACAGTGCCGATAGGGTGGATTTGGATGATTACCTGCGTGGCGAAGACAGCGGCGAGTACGGCGATTATGGCAGCGACGATTACGGCAGCACCGCAGACGATAGCGACCGACAGCCGACGCCCATACGGCTGGAAAATTCCTTTCATGAGCATCTGATAGACCAGCTTGGTATGCTGGACTTAGACGAGCGTCAGCAGGCAATAGCCGAGCAGATAGTAGGCTCCATAGACGATGACGGCTACCTCCGCCGCGAGGTGCATGCCATAGTGGACGACCTTGCCTTTGCGCGCAACATCTCAACAGACGTGGATGAGGTGGGCAGCATTCTGGAGCGCATCCAGAACACCTTTGACCCGCCCGGCACCGGCGCGTGGACGTTGCAGGATTCCCTGCTGCTGCAATTGAAGCGCTTCCCTAAAAGCCCGGAAGTTGAAGCGGCGATGATGCTGCTGTCCAAGCATTTTAATGAGTTTATCAAGAAGCACTATGAGAAAGTGCAGCGGCAGCTTGGTGTGGACAGCGCGACGTTTAAGCAAATCATCACGCTCATTACGCGGCTTTCGCCGAAGCCCGGCGCTGCTTTTGGCAGTGGAAGCGCTGCCGAGCGCTACGTCATTCCGGACTTCTTTGTCTATAACAATGCCGGTAAGCTGGAGCTGACGTTAAACTCGCGCAACGCGCCTGAGCTGCGTGTATCGGAAAGCTACCGGGAGATGATGAAGGCGTACGACCGCGGCGATAAGAAGGACAAGCGGCAGAAGGAAGCCGTACAGTTCATCAAACAAAAGCTGGATGCTGCGAAGTGGTTCATTGACGCCATCAAGCAGCGGCAGCACACGCTCCTGCACACCATGCAGGCTATCATAGACATCCAGCACGAGTTCTTCCTGACCGGCGACGACACGACGCTGCGGCCCATGATTCTGAAAGATGTGGCGCAGCGGACACACTTAGATATTTCTACGGTGAGCCGCGTGGCCAACAGCAAATATGTCCAGACGGAATTTGGCACTTACAAGCTTAAGTACTTCTTCTCCGAAGGCCTGCAGACGGAAAGCGGCGAGGAGGTGAGCACACGTGAGGTAAAGAGTATCCTCAACACACTTATCAGCGAAGAGGATAAGAAACACCCGCTCTCCGACGACCGGCTGACGGAGCTGTTACAGGAGAAGGGCTACAACATCGCCCGCCGTACGGTTGCGAAGTACCGGGAGCAGCTGAATCTGCCAGTGGCGCGACTGCGGAAGGAGCTGTAACGAAATAGTCACCCGGTAATCTATCATGGGAACAGTAAGTGGTGACGCAAATGCTGCTCGCCCAATCTTTGTTATTCCTCAGGAATCTAATTTCTCGCAGTAGTTGAGCAACGGTAATCGTGCTGCTCGCCTAATCTTTTGTCATTCCTGTAGGGAATCTTCGCGAGCAGCGCGTGTGAGATTCCCATTCGGGAATGACAAAGTCACTGCGAGGAGCTTATGCGCTGCGAGCAAAGATTCCCTGCGGGAATGACAAAGTCGCTGAAAACTATGTTAGGAAAATGCTCCCAAACGTCACGTTGCGCTTGTGCATGCCGACATTCAGCCTTAAGCTACCAATGATAGCCCGCCGCGTGCAAGACCTCCCGTATAGCCTCATAACTTTTAAAAGCAATAGGCCCCAGCTCATCGCGGGAAATCCAGCGGGCTTCCTGGATGCTTTCTTCCGCCTGTGGCGATAGCTTGTCGGCGTTGGTGCCTTTCATCAGGTACCAGGAAGTCGTCTTTACAAGCTGCTGGCCTTTCTGGGCGTAGATGTGATAGGTGTCGCAGACTTTATCGGCCAGTTCCAGATGTTGCAGGCCGGTTTCCTCGCTGACCTCGCGTTTGGCGCATTCGTCTATTTCTTCACCTTCATCACGCTTGCCTTTAGGCAAATCCCAACGGCCCCGGCGGTAAATCATCAGCACACGGCCCCGCTCATCCTCCACCACGCCGCCTGCGGCGTCAATGGGTTCGTACAGCCGGTGCAGCTCGCTTAGCAACGCATCGGGTGAGATATCTTCAATGATAGCGCCTTGGGTGCGCGGGGCGGCAAGGTGCTGGAAGGCGAGGCGGTAATTGCGCTGGAAGGCGCCTGTAAGATTCAGGTAGCCGGCGGCGGCGGGATGCTCCGCTTTGTAGGCCGCCACATCCGAGGTAAGGATGAGGGGCTTGTTGCAGTAATAGATTTTCCGGCTGAAGGGCATGGGCTTGGTAGGCAGGGCGAGGGCTTTGGCGTAGGTTTGGCGGCGTAATGAATACCGCCAAAGAATTCGCCTCGCGCCTGCTGCAAATTAAGGCGCTGCAAATAAATGCCGCTCATCCTTACCAATGGGCAAGCGGCTGGTTTTCGCCCGTTTACTGCGACAACCGCAAAGTTTTGTCGCACCCGCACCTGCGGGATTTCGTAAAAAGCGAGCTGGCGAACATGGTGCTGCAGCACTTCCCGGAAGCGGATTTGATTGCCGGTGTGGCTACTGCGGGCATTGCGCACGGCGTGATGGCGGCGGATTTGCTGAAGCTGCCATTTATCTACGTGCGCGCGAAGCCGAAGGAGCATGGTATGGGTAACCAGATTGAAGGCGAATTGCAGCCGGGCCAGAAAGTGGTTGTAGTGGAAGACCTCGTAAGTACCGGTAAAAGCTCGTTGCAAGCTGTGGAAGCCATTCGCGCGGCAGGTGCGGATGTGATTGGGATGTGTGCGCTCTTCACTTACTCTTTCCCGCTGGCGTACGATGCTTTCAAAGAGGCAGGCGTGCCGCTGCACACGATTTCCGATTACAATGCGCTGATGGAGCTTGCCGCCGAGCAAGGTATCATCCGCGAGGAAGACAAGATTACGCTCGCGCAATGGCGGACGGCGCCGGATGTATGGGGCCGGGTAGCGGGATAATCAGATTTCGGATTTCGGAAGGCGGATTTCGGAATGAACGATTCAACGACTCAACGATTCAACGTGGCTGCGTGGCTGCGCCTCGTGCGCTGGCCCAACCTGCTCATTGTCAGCGGCACACAAGCCGTGGCGTGGTGGTGCGTCATTCATCCCTTGCCCGGCCCCAAGGTGCTGACGCCGCTGAACTTCCTGTTGCTTTGCCTTTCTACGATGCTCATCGCGGCAGGCGGCTACATCATCAACGACTACTTTGACATCCGTATAGATGCCATCAACAAGCCGGATAAGGTTATTCTGGAGCGCGATATTCCGCGAAGGCTGGCTATAATCGTTCATTCAGCCCTGAATGTGATTGCACTTGGGCTTGCGGCGATGGTGGCAATTCCTGCTGGGCATCCTGAATGGCTGCTGCTGCAATTGGCTACTACCGGATTGCTGTGGCGCTATTCTACAACCTGGAAGCGGCAGTTTGTGATTGGGAACATCATTGTAGCGCTGATGACGGCGTTAACAGTTATAGCGCTTATCATTTATGAGCCGGAGGTAAGACAAGCCAACGTATTAATTCCCGGATGGCATACTATAATAGGCTGGACGCATAGTCTGACTTTAAGTGTATTCGCCGCCTTCGCATTCCTGCTCACGTGGATGCGCGAAATTGTGAAAGACATGGAAGATTACAAAGGCGACGATGCCGAAGGCTGCATGACGATGCCTATTCGCTGGGGCTTGCTACACAGCACAAGAGCTGTTCAGGCTTTGGGCTGCTTGTCTCTTGTTATGCTTCTTTCAGCTGTGCTTGCGCTATTGAAAGTTTCACACGGATGGAGCTGGTCGGCTGCATACATCATGCTGCATATCATGTTGCCGCTTGCCATTTGGATTTTCCGGCTGCCGAAAGCGGCTACAAGCGCTCATTACCACAAGGCCAGCACAGGCATTAAACTTATAATGGTGTTCGGTGTACTGTCGCTTCTAATCCTTAATCTGCTCAACTATGCCTAAACTCATCCTCGCGTCCGGCTCGCCGCGCAGGAAAGACCTGCTAAAGCTCGCGCACATAGATTTTGAAGTCATCACCTCAGACGTGGACGAGACTAACCCGCCCGGCATGCCCGGCGAGCAAGTGCCTGTGCATCTCGCGAAGGAAAAAGCCCGCGCAGTTGCTGCAAAGAATCCACACGGAGACATTCTCGCCGCTGATACCGTCGTTTTACTAGAAGGCGATATTCTCGGTAAGCCGGAAAGTGATGAAGGCGCAAAAGCGATGCTGGCGAGGCTATCTGGAAAGATGCACCGCGTCGTGACAGGTGTTTGCATTTTAAAGAACGGAAGGGAGCAATCATTCTCCGTCACCACAGAAGTCTATTTCCGCCCGCTCAGCCAGGAGCAAATCAGTTTTTACGTGGACAACTATCACCCGATGGACAAAGCCGGCTCCTACGCCATTCAGGAGTATATCGGCATCATCGGCATTGAAAAGATTGTTGGCGACTATTACAACGTAATGGGCCTGCCGGTGGGAGATGTAGTGCCGCTGCTCTAAGACGTGGCAAATCTGTTTGGCTTGATGGAAATGCGCGGCTCCGCTACCAAAAATGCCAACTCCTTAGCCGCCCCGCTCCCCAGCGCCACGCCCATTCCGCCCATCCGGAAAGCGCCAAATACGCGTTCCGAAAAAGCCTTAATAATAGGAGCTTTGGTTGCACCGAAAGCCATGATGCCGCTCCAGCGCATATCAATTTCAAACTTCTGATCCGGCAGAATCATCTCGCGCAGCTTCTCCTCCAAATCCTCTTGAATACGTTGCGAGAGCGAAAACTCTGTTGTGCGCTCGCCTTCAAAATCCAGATTGCGTCCCCCGCCAATCAGCACGCGGCCATCCAGCTCACGGAAGTAATAATAGCCGGCATCATAATGAAAAATGCCCCTGAATTTCAGGCCGGGAATGGGACGCGTAACCAGCACTTGGCCGCGGCCCGGCACCACATCTTCATCCGGCAGTAGCTGCTTCGCAAAGGCATTGGTGCAGATGGAAATTGTCTCGCAACGCAGCATCAGGCCTTCCTTTCGGAATGGCTCGCCGACTTCTATTGTTACGCCGTCGCCCTTTTCTTCAAAGCGCCGCACGTCCGCGCCTGTCTTTATCTCCACACCCTTGCTTTGCGCCAGCGCAATAAGGCTGCGCATCGTCTGGCCGCTGTTAATGCTGCCTTCAAAGGTGTTTTCAATCAATCCGGCAACGCCACTTTCTGAAAAACCAAATTGACGGATGCGCTTGTTGGCCGGCTTAAACGCCGCTTTATGCAGATAAGGTTTCAGCAGGTTATTCAGAAAATCCAGCCGCCCCATTATGCCTAAGTCTTTTGCGGCAATCAATTCATAACCGCCGTCCGCGCGGTAGCCGAGCGCCGCATCATCCAGCCGCTGCCGCAGAATATCCAGGCCGGTTTTGCGCCGCATGAATAGCGCGACAACTTCTTTGCGACTGTGATGCTCTAAGTCGGCCAGCAGCTCCGTTGCGCTGCCCATACAGGCAAAGCCTGCGTTGCGCGTTGTAGCGCCGGTGGGCAGCAGGCCCCTTTCCAGCACTAGCACCCGGCTCTTCGGAAACGTCTCCTTCAACTCTATCGCCGCAGAAATGCCGGTGATGCCGCTGCCCACGACAATATGGTCGTAGGACGTGAAGGACTGACGTTCCCAATAGGAGAGCATGATGTAATTGGCTGAAGCCAAGGTAAAAATAGCAGCCGACGGTCGCATTAAATAATAAGCTGGCGTTATTGCCCATCCAGCGCCGTGACTTGACGCGGAATATGACGCTCACCCCTTCCGTACTTTTGCCCCCTTCCCGACGACAACTTCATGGACTATAATTTCAGCGAGATAGAGCAGCAATGGCGCAAGTGGTGGAACGACAACGCCATCTACAAAACCACCAACGAGCTAAGTAAGCCCAAGCATTTCGTGCTGGATATGTTCCCATACCCCAGCGGTGCGGGACTGCATGTGGGTCATCCACTCGGCTACATTGCATCCGATATTTACGCCCGCTACAAGCGTCAGCGCGGCTACAACGTGCTGCACCCCATGGGCTACGATGCCTTCGGCCTTCCGGCGGAGCAGTACGCCATTGAAACCGGCCAGCATCCTGCCGTGACGACGGAGCAAAACATCAAGCGATACCGCGAGCAGTTGGACAACATTGGCTTCTCATACGATTGGGACAGGGAGGTGCGGACTTCCGACCCGAACTATTACAAGTGGACGCAGTGGATTTTCACCAAGCTCTTCCATTGCTGGTTTGACCGAAAGGCGCAGAAAGCGCGGACCATTGAAGAGCTGATTGCCCTTTTTGAAAAAGACGGCAACAACGGCCTCACCGCTCCCGGTGATGAAAAGCTGTCCTTTACCAAAGAGCAGTGGAAGCAATATACCATTGCCGAGCAGCGCGCCTGTCTGATGCACTACCGCGTCGCTTACTTAGACTGGGCGGAGGTGTGGTGGTGCGAAGCCCTCGGCACCGTGCTGGCGAATGACGAAGTGGTAAACGGCGTCTCTGAGCGCGGCGGACATCCCTGCGTACGCAAAAAAATGCGGCAGTGGATGCTGCGGATTACCGAATATGCCGAGCGCCTCCTGCAAGGCTTGGAAGGACTGGACTGGAGCGAGGCCATGAAGGACATGCAGCGCAACTGGATTGGCAAGTCAAACGGCGCGCAAATCACTTTTGACGTCAAAGACCTGCCCTACAAGATTGAGATTTTTACTACGCGGCCCGACACCATTTTCGGGGCCGACTTTATGGTGCTGGCGCCGGAACATGAGCTTGTAGGCCGCATCACGACCGAGGCGCAGCAGCATGAGGTGGCGGAGTACAAGCTCTACACGCAACGCCGCTCGGAGCGCGAGCGCATTTCGGAAACAAAGACTGTGAGCGGTGCTTTTACCGGGGCTTACGCGGTGCATCCGTTTACGCGCAAGCCTATTCCCATCTACATCTCTGAGTATGTGCTGGCGGGCTATGGCACTGGTGCTATTATGGCCGTGCCGAGCGGCGATGAGCGCGACCATGCCTTTGCGCGGCACTTCGGCATCCACATAACCAATGTGTTTGGCGCGAGCTACAAGGGCGATACGGCCTATACCGAAAAAGCGGGCACGATAGAAGGTTCTGATTTCCTCTCCGGCCTCGCCATTCCAAAAGCGGTTGACGTAGCCATCCGCGCGGTGGAAGACGCGGGCATTGGCGAGCGGCGCATCAACTACAAATTGCGCGACGCGGGTTTCTCCCGCCAGCGCTATTGGGGTGAGCCGTTCCCGGTGATTTATCACAACGATGTGCCGTACACGATTGATGAGGAAGGCCTCACTTGCGATACTTCTTTGCGCGCGCTGCCGGTGGAATTGCCACATGTAGAAACCTATGGCCCCGGCCCGGAAGGACAAGGCCCGCTGGCAAACCTGGAAGACTGGGTGCAGACGCCTGCCGGCCGCCGTGAGACGAACACGATGCCCGGATACGCCGGCTCTTCGTGGTACTTCTTCCGTTACATGGATCCGCACAACGACGAAGAGTTTGCGGGCCGCGAAGCCACCGATTACTGGCAGCAGGTGGATGTGTATGTAGGCGGCACCGAGCACGCGGTAGGCCACCTGCTCTACGCCCGCATGTGGACGAAGGTGCTGGCCGATTTAGGCTACGTGAGCTTTGATGAGCCGTTTAAGAAATTGGTGAATCAGGGGATGATACAGGGACAGTCTTTTATTGTAAATGCAGCAGTTTATACAGGAGAAGTTCAGCCGGCTCCAGTTTTAATTCATTCAAATAATCAAAAAAGACGCGAAGGTGAGAGACGTGAAATTGATGGTAAGGAATACACTCTTAAACAATTTATTGAGGTAAGAATCCCTAACGCTCACAAGTATTTTGACGCTCAAGGAAGATTGACACGTTCTGCATTTGAAGAGCTTAAAAAGAATGAGGACAGAATTTTTCGGCTCGTAGGAGTGGAAGTTGATTGGGCAGAAGAAGACAAAACCGAGAAAGGTGAGCCTTACCTATCGGGAGTGGTTATTGAAAAAATGTCCAAATCCAAATACAACGTCGTCAACCCTGACGACATTGTAGCCCAGTACGGCGCGGACACGTTCCGGATGTACGAGATGTTCCTCGGCCCCATAGAGGTCTCCAAGCCCTGGGATACAAAGGGCATTGAAGGCGTCCACCGATTTCTCAAAAAGCTCTGGCGCCTCTATGTGAATGAAGGGGGCGAGTGGCTGCCGGTGGAACCGGACGCTGAGCGTAGCCGAAGCGTCGGCCCCGATGCTGAAGGGCAAGGAAAACGCGAAGAGAATCTAAGAACCATCCACCGCCTCATCAAAAAAGTAGGCGACGACATAGAGCGCTTCGGCTTCAATACCTGTGTCTCCGCCTTCATGATAGCCGTCAACGATCTACAGGCAGCCAAATGCCGCGACCGTGATGTACTGGAAGCCTTAGCTGTCCTCCTCGCCCCCTTCGCGCCGCACCTCGCGGAAGAATTGTGGCACCGCTTCGGCCATGAAAGCAGCGTGGTTATGGCGCCCTGGCCGGCGTGGGAAGCGCAATACCTGACAGAATCCACCTTCACCTACCCGGTAGCCGTCAACGGCAAGAAGCGCACCGACCTCACCTTCCCGCTGGACGCTTCCGAAAGCAGCATCCGCAAGGAAGTCCTCGCCAACGAAATCATCGCCAAATGGACGGAAGGCGCGGAGCCGAAGAAGTTTATTTACGTGAAAGGCCGGATGATAAACGTGGTGGTGTAGCAGGAACCGGGCTGAACGCGCAGTAGCGCGGGCTGAACGGTTCCGCCACGGGCAGAGAAAGCAAGCAGATGCGAAACATCGCCTTCAGGCGTTATATTTCAAATCTAAACGCTTTGCCATGCGCCGCATCCTCACCACACTGCTCCTCAGCAGCACCGCCATCCTTGCCCACGCAGAAGTGCCGCGCGGCAGCAGCCTCAAAGCGGCGGTGGAAAGCGGCGCCATTCGCCTCACAGCTACCACCACTGGTAAATCCTATCACAGCAAGGCCCTTCGCCTGCACCTCAGCAACACCACCCGCCAGGCCATGCAGCTCCGCATTGACCCGGCCCTCGTCTTCAAGCCCGACGACCTCTCCTACCAGCCGCTCGTGCTTCCTGCCGAAGAGACCTTCGCCCTCGCGCCTGGCGGTAGCGCGGATATAGATGTACAAACCTTCTGCGGTAAGCTCCACGCATCCGCCCCCGGCGCAAAGCTGAGCTACACCCTCTGGCGGCAAGGCGACAGCAACCTCATTAAGGTCACACAGTACATCCGCAAGAACAGCCTTTACGACGACCTCGGTCAGTCTGCCATCTGGGCCCTCACAGAAGGCCGCGACCTGGATGGCGTCATAGACCCTGCCCGCCCGAAAATCAGCGCCGAATTGCTCGCCCTTATGGTGAAGCTTACCGGCCGGCCAATGCCGGAATATTTTAGGCTGTACAAGATGGACACTACCGCCGGACAGCCTATTTTTCAGAAGCGCATCCTGAAAATAGTAGCCAATATGGAGTGGAAGCTGGAAGCGCCCACAGCCGTCAGCCTCGGCATCTACAACCAGACCGGCGACCTCGTGCAGGGCGTGCTAGCCGAAGAGCCGTTGAAGCGCGGCGGCTACAAAATGATGGTGCAGTTTGAAGCCGAAGGCGCGCCTCCCGGCAACTATTACATGCGCCTGCTGCAGGGCGAAAAGCTAATGAAAGAGCTCAAGGTGACGGTTGAATGAACGGTAGGAACGTGCCGTGGCGCGTTCTAAATTCGCAACATGCTCCAGCTTGCTACACTCACCTTCCTGCGCACCCTCAAAAAGAACAACGACAAAGCCTGGTTTGACGCCAACCGAAAAGGCTACGAGGCGGCGAAGGGCGACTTTGAAGCCTTTATAGGCGAATTGCTCAAAGCACTCACGCCTTTGGAATCTGAGCTTGGCAATCAGGCTGCGAAAGACTGCACCTACCGCATCTTCCGCGACGTGCGCTTCTCCAAAGACAAGACGCCTTACAAGAGCCACTTCGGCGCATTCTTCGCGCGAGGCGGCCGCAAGTGGGATGGTGCAGGCTACTATCTCCACTTAGAGCCAGGAGCCATTTTCGCCGGCGGCGGATTGTGGATGCCGGAAGCGCCGCTGCTGAAAAGAGTGCGGCAGGAAATTGATTACGGCTTTGAGGAATTCTCCGGTATCGTCAACAACAAAGCTTTCAAAAAGCTTTTCCCAAAGCTCAATGGCGAAAGCATATCCCGCCCTCCGCAAGGCTATGAAGCGGATAATCCTGCCATTGAATTTCTCAAAATGAAAAGCTTCACCGCCGGCACGCCGCTCAAAGACGAAGACGTGATGTCCAAAGACGCTACGAAGAAAATAGTTGGGGCCTTCACCACGCTCAGCCCGTTCATCAACTTCCTCAACCGCGCGCAGGAGGCTTAAGGCCGCACCTCAAAATTCGCAATCACCGGATTGTGGTCAGATAACGTGCTGTACTGTGAGCGAAAGCCAATCAGCTTAAGCGCCGCCGGGTCGTAAAAGACATAATCAATCCGCAGTGTGGGCGAGAGCATATTGTACGTCCGCCCGATACCAAAGCCGCGCTCCGCAAAGGCATCATTCAGCTTCCCCTTCATGCGCTCATACGTGTAAGATGCCGGCAGGTCATTGAAATCTCCGCACAGCACAATCGGGTAGGGGCTTTCCGCTATAATCGCCGCAGCGCTGTCCGCCTGGATGGCGCGCTTCAAATACGCGCCGCCAAAGCGCCGGATAAAGGAACGTGATTTGCTTATCGCAAGGCCGCTGTCGCGATTGGAGACTTCTTCCAGATAATCCTTCTCCTTATCGCTCAGCGTGAAGGATTGCAGGTGTGTCGTAAACACCCGCAGCTTCTTTCCGCCCGGCAGCGTCACATCCGCACGCATGAGTTGCACATCCACGTCGCCATCGTGGCGTGTGTGGAGGGCATACACATGGTCGTTGCTCACCGGGTAGCGGCTGAAGAGGGCCGTGCCCAGAAAAATCTTCGCGCCAATGGTATTGTCGTAGCGGAAGCGGAACTCCTTGTAGCCACACTCGTCCATGATGTGCGTGCTATACGGCTTCAGGCTGTTGTTGTAAACGGTATAAAACTCCGGCAACACAAGAATGTCCGGCGCTTCGGCGCGGATTTGGGCAATGATGCGGTCGTCGGTCGTGCGGTCCGGCGGGCGGTCAAAGATGCCCATGCCGTGCACATTCCAGCTCATCACCTTTAATCTGCCCGGCCCCGTCGTAAGGTCATACCCGGCAAAAAGGTGAAGGCCGAATACCGCCGGGATGATGCGGTACGCGCAGCCTAGCGCAAGCAGCGGCACAATAAGCCGCCACTTCTTCTTTGCGAACAGCGCCCAAAACAGCAGCAAGCCAACATTGGCGGCAACGGCGAATGGCGAGGTCATCGTAGCGAGCGCCAGATACCTGTAACGGAGCGGGGAAGTGAACGCGGCGGCCACGCAGCATAGCAGCCACAGGGCAGCTATCAACGTAGTGACGAAGACGATGGTGCCTGCTGCGCGGCGTAAAGCGGAGGGCCGTTTCAATCCTGTGCTTCCTTGCTGGCCTGCATCAGCATCTCGCGCTCCTCAGGCGTGAGGGAGGCATAGCCGCGTTGATGAATTTTTTCCAGAATCTCATCTACCCGGCGCTGTGTGAGCTCTTCCTTCGTGGCGGGCTTACGCGTTGTTAGCTCTATCACCTGCTGGCGGCGCTTGTTACTGCCGCCGCGTTTGTACTCATCCGGCGTCATGGAGCTGCCCAGGCCGTTGGTAAGGCTGTACATCCATCCACCCGGCTGGTAGCCGCGTTGCAGCACCGTCATGGTCAGGTAGCCAGCGCCGAGCCCGCCGATGCTCATCAGCAGCAAAGGCAGATGGCTCGCATATACCAGCGCATTGAGCGCTATGAAAATGCCGACAACCACGAGCAGCGGAATGCTGAAATTATCACCAATGTAAAACCGGTACTTCGGCGCCAGCGTAACGGTTGCGGCGGCCAGCGCCATCACACCCGCATTGGCTGTAAGGATGCCGATTGGCGCAGCCGTCAGACCCGGAATAAGGTAGGTGAGCAGGAAGCAAACGCCGCCCAGCAGTTGGCCGTAGATAAACGTCGGAATCACCTGCCGGTGGCCCACCAGATTCTGCACCACATTGCCGAAGCAATAGAGCCACACCATATTGCTCAGCAATTCCATGAAGCCGTGGTGCGCCCAGCCGTAGGTGAGCAGCGTCCAGGGATGTTGTATGAAGAAGTGTAGCGGCGCGAGTGCGGCATAAGCGTCGACATTGGCAGCAGCCACAGGGCCTGGCACGCCGAACACAATCAGCGCTACGCGCACGAGGTGAAAGAGAATAAAGCCCACGCCGCTCGCCACGAGAAGCTGCAGCACGGCATTCTGATTATAGCCCGGAATGGAGAAAGAGGAGCGGCGATTCATAGAGGTATATCCAAATTACGGAGCGGCCGTTGCGCAGCCAACTAAAGGTACCTTAAAACTGCCGGTCGCCGAAGCGATAGCGCCATAGACGCAGCAGCAAAAACGCAAACAGCATCCCGCCCAGATGCGCGAAATGCGCCACATTATCCCCCGCAGAATTGCGCACGCCGCTGTACAGCTCAAACAGCCCGTAAAACAGCACAAACCACTTCGCCTTAATCGGAATCGGCGGGAAGAGGAGCATCAATTCCAGATTCGGGTACAGGTAGCCAAACGCAAACAGCACGCCGAACACCGCGCCGCTCGCGCCCACCGTCGCCTCATCCAGCATGCCATCCACATGTGCGCCCGCCGCATCGCGCGCGCCATAGACATACTCGTGCAGCAGTTGGCTCGCAAACTTGGGGTTGGAAACATCCCCCGGAGAAGCCTGCCAACTGCCGAGCAAGGCATTCAGCCGCTCCAGTATCCGCCCGTCCACCCCGTGCGGCGGGTGGTGGCGGAAGAACAATTCCAATTGCGCCAGCGTAGGATTGGCCACGTAAGCGCGATAGCTTTCCACCACCGGCTCGTATTGCAGCGAGAGCACCCCCAGGTGGCAGGCCGCCGCGCCGAGGCCGCATATCATATAAAAGGTCAGAAAGCGCTTCGGCCCCCAGCGGTTTTCCAGGATAGACCCAAACATCCACAGCGCAAACATATTGGAGGCCAGGTGCAGCACCGTCTCCTGCAGGTCGCGCGGGTCGCCGTGCATGAAGAGGTGCGTGATGAGCTGCCAAGGCCGGAACAGCTCCGAGCGGAAGTAATGCAGCCCCAGATAATCGGCCAGCGAGACACTGAAGGAGCCCCACAGCACCTGCTGCGCGATGGCGAGGATGACATTGATGATGAGCAGATTCTTGACAATAGGCGGGAAGGCCTGAAACCGGCGCGGGCGGGTATCGTACATAGCCCCGCAAAGTTGCGGCTAAAGCAGCAGGGCGGGGGCCATTATGTTGCCGGCTTTCGGTTCGCTATTAGGCGTTCCTTGCGTCGCACGCTTCAAGGTTCTGTACGCTGACCGGGCTTTTCCCAAAAGCTTTAGCTTAAAAACTTCTGGCAGAGGCTACTTAATGGGATGCGTCAAGCGTCCCGGTCGCTGAGCGTAGCCGAAGCGCCTACCCAGATGCTGTACAGCCTACCCAGATGCTGTACAGCCTACCCAGATGCTGTACACTTAACATGAATAGGCGCTTCGGCTACGCTCAGCGACCGGGCTTTCGCAGAAAGCCCATTAGTAGTATCTGCTTGTAGCTAATGCAGCCAGGGCGCTAAGTCAGCTGACTTCGTCATGAGGTCAGTTGATTTAATAGCTAAGTCAGCTTGCATAATCATTAAGTCAGCTGACTTAATGAGTAAATCAGCTTGCAAAAGCAAAAAGTCAGCTGACTTAAAGAAAAAGTCAGCTTGCGTAATTATTAAGTCAGCCGGCTCAATAAAAAGATCAATTCACTTCATACGCGCAACCCATCTACCCTTCCAACCCCCTTTGCGGCGAAGGCAATAAATACCGCGGTAGCACGGTTTTTATCCTTGCTTTATTTTTTGCGGGGCGGATTTGGCTGTGTGCGGGCCGCCTCTATCTTTGCCCACGTCCAAAATTCCTTACGACACACCGCGTTTCATTACACTAAATCTCCACAAACAAACACCTAAAAGCAGACCACTATGGCAGACGTAAAACCGACGACCGCACGCCCATCATCGCCCCAAGGCGGCAACCGTGCCGGCAAGCCGAAGAACGCGAACAACTTCCTCATTAATCTTATGATTGTGGTTGCCTGTATCGTTGTAGCGCACGTGATTTTCTACTTCGTGCTGGGCAATCCCAACAATTTCGCCGACCCTGCTACCAAGCACTCGCCGAAGCCCGGCAACTTTATGGCTACGATGTACTCCGGCGGCTGGGTGGTACCCATCCTGATGAGCACGGCGCTGACGCTGCTTACGTTTGTTGTGGAGCGCGCGATGACCGTGTTCCGCGCCCGCGGTAAGGGCCAGACGGGCGAGTTTGTGCGCAAGGTGCAGTATCACCTCGCTAATAAGAATGTTGAAGCAGCCATCGCCGAGTGCGACAAGCAGGGCGGCTCTGTAGGCAACGTAATGCGCGGCGGCCTGCTGAAGTATCGCGAGATGATTAATAATACAGAACTGGACACCGACCAGAAGGTGCTGACTATCCAGAAGGAAATCGAGGAAGGCACGGCGCTTGAGTTGCCGATGCTGGAGAAGAACCTGGTGTTTCTCTCCACGATTGCCTCCTGCGCAACGCTCCTCGGTCTGTTTGGTACGGTACTGGGTATGATTCGCTCCTTCGCATCTATGTCCGCCGGTGGTGGTGGCGATGCTACCCAACTTGCAAATGGTATATCTGAGGCCCTGATTAATACGGCCCTCGGTATCGGCACGTCGTTCGTTTCCATTATCGCATACAACTTCTTTACGACGATTATCGACGGCATCACCTTCGGGATTGACGAGAGCGGTTTTACGCTGACGCAAAGCTTTGCTTCTAATTACCGGTAGGGTCTGTGGGCTAAAAGGCCTTTGACAAATTTCTAATGACGGCGCGTATGGAATTTCTTCCGCGCGCCGTCTTTAAGGTCTGAACGACCATTTCAGTGCAAAAACAGTTTTCAAAGAAAACAAGCGACTATGCCTAAAGTAAAAATGAAGCGGCAGAGCACGAACATCGACATGACGGCGATGTGCGACGTGGCTTTTCTGCTGCTCACCTTCTTCATGCTTGCAGCAAAAACCAAGAAGCCGGAACCGGTGATGGTTGCAACACCTTCATCTGTATCGCAAATCACGATTCCCGACACGTCAATTATGCTCATAACTGTTGACAATCGGAACCGAGTGTTTTTCTCAATTGATAAAAAAAGAAAAATTGTCGGTCGTGACCCGGACAGCTTTGAAGCAAGGAAAGGCCTGATAATGGATATGAACACTTACAAGCGCCTGGGACTTTCTACTGATGAGGTAAACAACTTCCAGACAGGAACCTCAGTAGGTGTACCTATAGCTAACTTAAAGCAATATTTGTCGTCGGACGCAGCCGTACAAGCTAAACTTGATGCGCAGACTCCAGGTATTCCAATTGACACATCAATTGACAATCCGGATAACGAGCTTGCGCAATGGATTCGCTTAGCCAGGAATAATAATCCGATGTTACGTATTTGCATCAAAGCAGATGCAAATACCAAGTACCCAGCAGTCGATAAGATTATCTCTACTCTTGGAAGCATGAAAATCTTCCGATTCAATTTAATTACCAACCTCGAGGAAGTTCCAAAAGGAACAGCGGCTTACAATAACGCGCAAAACTTGAAGAAAGGCTGATATTCTGCTTCTGAGTTTTGAAGAAAGAAATCCAATCTCGTTTACAATAAAAAAGACCAAGAGCTATGGCAGAAATGGATACCTCGTCGGGTGGCGGACATAAAAAAGGCCCCGGCGTCAAAAAAGGTAAAAAGCTTTCCACCCGCATTGACCTCACCCCGATGGTGGATTTGGGCTTCCTGCTCATCACCTTCTTCATGTTCACCACCACTTTGGCTAAGCCCAAGACGATGGAAATAAACATGCCTTACAAGGATAAGGACATGGAGGACAAGGATAAGAGCAAGGTAAAAGCCAGTGAGGCGCTTACCATCCTTATCTCCAAAAACCACCTCGTTTATACCTACAAAGGCATCGGCGACGACCCTACGAAGCCGCCAGAGCTAAACCCGGTAAGCATAGCCAGCAACACAAAGAAGCTGCGCGATGCCATCATTGACAAGCAAAAGGAAGTTGAGCAGCTTAAAGCGAGTGGCGCATTGCTGCCTGCCGACAGAATGATTGTCCTCATCAAGCCCGACACCAATAGCACCTACAAAGACATGGTGGACGTGTTTGACGAAATGACGATTAACGATGTGAAGGTGTACGCTAAGGTGGACATCACCGAGCAAGACCGCGAATTCATCCGCCTTACAGAACAAGCCAACGGCGGCGTGCGCTAAAATTTATGGAAAGACGCTCCAATCGCGTCTGACAGTCAGAATAACGACAAACGACTCTCCATTATGGACATCAGTAAAATTCTCAAAAGCGACTACTTAGACATTGTCTTCGAAGGCCGCAACAAAACCTACGGGGGCTACGAGCTGCGCAAGAAGTACCCGGAGCGCGTTCGCAATGCGGGCATTGCGCTGCTGGCATTTGTGGCGCTCATCATAGCGTACCCGGTCATCGCAGGCTTTATCGCTAAGGCGGATAAGAAGCCCGTGGTCTCCTTGAAAGAGGTAACGCTTGCCGAGCCGCCGCCAATTGACAAGACCAAGCCACCACCACCTCCCCCGCCGCCTGCGCCGCCACCACCCGTGAAGCCCACGGTGAAGTTTACGCCGCCGGTAATTAAGAAGGACGAAGAGGTAAAGGAAGAAGAAAAGCCGACACCTCCGCCCGATGATAAAGTGGCCGTAGGCCTTGAAAACAAGGAAGGCGATGTCAATGGCATTGACCCCGGACTCGTGGACAAGCCTGGCACAGGTCAGGTTGAAGCGCCCGCCGCGCCGCAAATCTTCAAGTTCGTAGAGCAGATGCCTGCTTTCGAGGGCGACCTCGCCTCTTACCTCAGCTCTCACCTCCGCTACCCGGATGATGCGCGCGAAAGCGGCGTAGAAGGCCGCTCCGTCCTTCAGTTTGTGGTAAATGAGGATGGCTCCGTTACCGGCGTGGAAGTGGTGCGCAGCGCCGGCTCCTCCTCGCTGGATAATGAGGCCAAGCGTGTGGTATCTGCTATGCCGCACTGGAAGCCGGGCAAGCAGCAGGGCAAGGCAGTGAAGGTTTACTTCACGCTGCCGGTGACCTTCAAGCTCGACTAATCATCCTATTTAGCTTTCTAAAAGAGCCGCTCCCTTTCCGGGGCGGCTCTTTTGCTTAACCACTTGTAGGGCCATCCATTAAACTTTACGGGTTATTTTCGCAGGCCTTTCCTTCCCCTATGAAACTGTTGCGTTTTCTTATCCCCGTGCTGCTGATGGCGGGCGCTCTTTCTTCCTGCAAAAAATCATCTGACACGCCGCCTTATGCGAAGATGCAGGTCATCTTCTCCAATGAAGCCGCCGGCCTGCCCGTGGCAATGGACTCCCTGAAGTATGTCAACGCCGCCGGCAACCGCTACAGCGTGGGCCTGCTGAAGTACTACATCACCAACTTCACCCTCCTGCGTACCGACAGCGTGGAGAAGAACTTCAGGAACTACGACCTCATTGACGAGGCAGACCCTGCCTCCAAAACCATCAACCTGGACACCGTAAAGAACGGCGACTACTACGCCGTCCGCTTCTTCCTTGGCGTGGATTATGACCGCAACCATACCGGCTCGCAGGATGGCGACCTTGACCCTTCCAAAGGAATGATATGGACTTGGAACACCGGCTACATCTTCTTTAAACATGAGGGCAACTTTGTAGACAGCATCGGCGCTACACGCCCCCTCGCCTTCCACTACGGCAATGACCGCTCCCTCGTCTCGGTTACGCTTCCCATTCCGAAGATGAGCGTGCAGGGTGTGGACAAGAAGCTCTACATCCGCCTCAACTTAGACAGCCTCTATGGCTCCGCGGCCCGCATTGACTTCAATGCCGACAACAACCGGATGTCCGGCGCTACAGATCTCTTCTGGCTCTCCGCTATGAGCGCCAACTTCAGCCGCGCTTTCCAATACGTCAAAGCGGAATAAGCCCTCATGAAGCTCCTCCGCCTTCTGCCCCTGCTGCTGCTCGCCGCCTCCTGCCGTCCGGGGGAAACCGCTGCGCCCGGCCCTACGCCTTACACCCTTGCCATTCCCTCCGGGATGCCGGCCATGAGCATCCCGGCGGATAATCCGCTCTCCGTAGAGGGCATTGCCCTTGGCCGCCGCCTGTTTTACGATTCCATTCTCTCGGGCAACCGGCGCATGAGCTGTGCTTCCTGCCATAAGCAGGAATTTGCCTTCACCGACGGGCCGGATAACGCATTGAGCACCGGCATTGACGGCCTCAAGGGTACGCGCAATGCCATGAGCCTCGCCAACCTCGGCTTCCAGCGGAAATTCTTCTGGGATGGTGGCGCGGCCGACCTGGAGAGCCAGGTAATCGGCCCCATCCAGAATACCGTGGAGATGCACCTGGCCCTGCCGGATATGCTGGCCCGCCTCAATGCGCACCCGGAGTATCCCGCGCTTTTCAAGCAGGTCTTTGGCTCCTCCGCCATCAATACCGCGATGGTCATGCGGGCGCTGGCGCAGTTTGAGCGCACCCTTATATCCGCCAACAGTAAGTGGGACAAATTCAAGCGCGGCGAGGCTACTCTTACCGATGCTGAGGTGCGGGGCCGCGACGTATTTGAGCACGAAGACAAGGGCGATTGCACCCACTGTCACGCCCTCGGCTCCACCTTCTCCGACTTTGAGTTCCGCAACAACGGCATTGACTCCATCTCCGCCGATGCGGGGCGTGCCCTGATTACCCTCCTCGGCACTGACAGCGGGAAGTTCAAGACCCCTTCGCTGCGCAACATTGCCCTGACCGCCCCTTATATGCACGACGGGCGCTTCAAGACGCTGGAGGAGTGCATTGAGCACTACAACACGGGCTTCCACAACGCCAAAAACCTTGACCCCGCCCTCGCCCCCAAGCAGCGTGGCCGCCTCTCGGCGCAGGATAAGGCAGACCTCCTGGCCTTCCTCCATGCGCTGACGGATGACGCGTTTATCCACGATGCGCGCTTTGCGAAGCCGTGAGCGGAGGCTATTTAGCGTACTACGCTCAGGCTCAGTGATCGGGCTTTCTGCGAAAGCCCACAATTAGCATGTGGGCAGATGCATCGGGGGGCATCATTGCCGGTCATAAGACCAGCTACGGCTGGATATTAGGTCGGCCAGTGCAAATATTGTCACTGCCACAAAAAATGTTCAGGGCCCCGGTGACAAAATTGTCATTGCTACCATGAAGTTTCAGCACCCCGTTGCAAATTTTGTCACCACCTCTCTGAAGCTTCAGGGCACCAGTTGACAAAAGTTTCATTGCATCCCTGAACCTTCAGCGCCCTGGTGACAAAATTGTCATCACTACCCTGAACCTTCAGAGTGCCAATGACAATATTTGCACCCTGCCCCCGACGCTTCAGGGATTTAGTGACAAAATTGTCACGTTGATAATCAAGCGTTTACACTGGCCGCAGCGTCGTCGCTGCGACCCATACCGGCCGCAAGCTGCGGCTGCGCCAAGTGCAGATGCTAAGTGGAGAGCCAAACAGACTGACGAACGATGAAACGTGCGACGCAAGGGTGCCTATACCCATTTACACCCAAGGCATTTTCTTAACCTGAGTTCGGTTTAAGCGGCGATTAATAATTGCTGTTGTTGTTGGAAAGCGGCGATGAGCTTTGGGTTTGTTTCCTCGATATCTTTTCTGATAGAAGGCTTCTTGGGAAAGAAAGAATAAGCGGCTATGGCGCTCATCAGGTTCAGCAGAAAGCCGTTCAGAGAACGGTGCCTTGTATGCTCTACCTGGCAGATATTCTTTAGCTCGTCATTGACCGTTTCTATCACTGAACGCTTGCGCAAGAGCAGCTTCTCTTCATTGCTCAGTGCCTTATCCTTCATGTTCCTTCGCACTGCAGTTATAAGCTGGATGCCGTTGCCAAAGAGCATATCGGTAAGCGCTTTTGAGATGTAGCCCTTATCGCCGAAGAGCTTGCCAAACAGCTTCTCCGTAAGGGTAGTAATAGCCTTTGCATTCCGGTCATCTACATTGGCTTTACTCAGGTAGAAAGACAGAATCTCTCCCTTATCATTGATCACCAGGTGCAGCTTGAATCCGTAGAACCAGCCCATAGTGCTCTTGCCAATTTTAGCTATGCCAGCAAAGGTTTTGTTGCGGCGGATGCGCTTGTTGTGACATACCCGAAGAACGGTAGAATCAATAAAGGAGATGCCGGTGCATTCGCCCCGGCAGCAGTGATGGAGAAAAAGCATAAAGGCCACTGCGCAGCGGTGGCTGAGCTCTACAAAGCGGTTGTAGGAGACAAGGTTGGGGAAGCTGTCTTTGAGATGAACGCAGGCGTATTGGGTGTAGAGGAACTTGAAGTTTCTGAATCCGCCGGAATGAAAAGCAATGAGCATGGAAATGATTTCAGAATCGCACAGCGATGCTTTCCGGTTGCGGGTTTTGGTTCCATTCGAATGGTCGAGGAGCAATTGATGGATGGGGTGTTCGAAAAGCAGGCAGAAATCATCTACGGCAACGAAAATTTCGGTTACTTTGTCAGCGAATAGCGGTGTGTTCATTTTTGATGTGAGTTGTTTTTAGTCAATCACCTATACATCAAAAACAACGCCGCTATTCGCTTTTTAAGCCACTACTTTTCCACAACTTCTTATCCCGAACTCAGGTTTCTTAAGTAAGATTGGTGCTTGTGGATAAGATTGTCTGAATCTGTTTATGGAAAGTTAATGCGGCGTCTATCTTTGGGCTAAACTGCGCCAGATGTCGCTGCTCGTAATTCTTCCAACTCTAACAAACACACAGAAAGATTGGATTAAGAGAATCATCTATGCTGTTTCAAAATGGATATTTACTTGGGTTATTGCATCTATCCCTGTGATATTCTATTATTTCAAGCAGTATATCTTCCCGGAACCACATAACGTCTTAGATATTCATCCGTGCGCCGAGTACTTTATAATCTCAATCGTTATGGTTACCGAACCGCTACGGGATATTGTAATGAGTAGCTACCACAATACTATAAGTCTCTGGATTGCGTTGTTTATTGTGATGATTGTTGTGTCAGCGGCATACTTTTTCTGCCTTGCCGAGCTTAAACCGGAATTAACTCTTAATAAACCTCCAGAGCAACTAAAACACGTAGCCGAACACTTTAGATTTGCAGCCCGTTTATGCTTTTGGTGGTCGGCATATCTTGGTATGGGAGCCATTGTTCACAACGAATTGCTGCATCTGCGCAACTCTTAAAGACATTAGTCATGACAGGTGAATTTCTTAAAATAATGGCTTTCTTAACATCAATAGTGACGACTTTATTTGTTGCCTTTGAGATTAGAGAATTATTCTACAAAAAGAGTAAAAGGAACAAGGGCGAGAATGAATCGCATGCGCCGACAAATCAAACGCCTCCCCTACATCGCAGCCCTCGACCAACCGAGGGCGCGTTGCCTCAATAATTAGTCACAGACAAGACAGCGGATTAATTCATTCCCATAATTTAAGCTGTGCAGTATTGATAACTGCCTTTCTGTGCTTCTTGCCCGCCTTAGCAATACGGGTGTATTTCTTCTTGTAGAAGTCCTTATCAGGTTTCCAATGCCCACCTCTACATTTGACGCGGCGCAGGAGACGCGGTAAGTATCTTGTACGTTACGCGCTCAACGCCGCTTTTGTTTATGAAGTTTACGAAACGGTCAATGTTGCCCACCTTACGCTGATTGTAGCGGGTGGCAAACTCCGTAGCGTAACGGTGAATGTGCTGCGGGCTTACGAAGATGTGCGTCCCGTAAATACCGCGCTTTAATTGTCCAAAGAAACCTTCTACGGTGTTTGTGTGCCACACGCCGCGCACGTATTCATCGTCTACGTGCCTGACTACTTCGTGGCCTGCAAACTCTCTATTCAGGTGCGTGTAAGCATTGAAGCTATCCGTTACCATAGTAGCGCAGGTAGAAACATTCTCGCGCACTATTTGCTTTAGCGTCTTTGAGCCGTCTATAACAATAGTGCGCACGCCACCATCGCGGCTAAGGCAGGCTAAAATACCGGTCTTATTGCCTACGCTGGATGTGCGCGTTTCGGCATTGGCCTTGCGCTCCTTCTTATGCTTGTTTTTCCATTTGCCACCTACGTACGTTTCATCTACTTCAACAACGCCTGTAAGCAGTTCAGGAGCCGTTTCTATCAGCATACTGCGAAGGCGGTGGTTGATAAACCAAGCTGTCTTTTGACTTACGCCGATACGCTTGCCAAGTTCTACGGAGCTAATACCGTTCTTACAAACGGTGATTTCATACGCAGCCTGAAACCACTTGCGCAATTCAACTTTTGAGCCTTCAAAGATTGTCCCTGTACGAACGGTAAAAGGAAGTTTACACTTTGGTTCGGAGCAACGGTAAGAAGGTATATCCTGAAACTTTCCACGCGCCTTTACAGTGTACGGTGCCTTTGCAGAAGCACAATGCGGACACACCGGAACGCCCGCCCAGCGCTGTTCTTCGTAGAACTTGTAGCACGTCAATTCGTCCTTAAAGAAGTCGTTGAACTGGTGTAATGTTTTGAAAGCGAAGTCCATTTTATTGCCTGTTTGCTAAAGCAAATTTAGGCGATGTTACACCCAAAACCAAATAATTGCGGTGAATTCCTTTAGAAAAACGTTTCTGACTTTGGTCATTGATAATGCCAGTTGGTTGCTAATTGTAAACTGGTAGCCAGAAAAGTTATTTGAATTACTTTTGTAAAAAGCAGGAAGGGGCGTAGGAATACGCTCCCGGAGGTTTCAGCTCCGTTTACCTGACTTGGGGAATGTAAATAGCTACTGCCACGTTCACCGTGTAGCAATCCAGTTTATGAAACTGGCGCTGTATAGTGAAACCTATGGGGTCAGCGGTATATCTTGGCCGCTACTTGTAGTATGGTTCTATTCCTTGCTCCCGCAGTATTTTAAGAGCCGCCTTTGTGCGGCTTTTATTAAAGTAGCTTTAATCGCATCAGTTAATGTTGGGAAGAAATTTTTGTTTGAACGAAAATTTCTCTTTCTTTGTGATAGAAAAATAGTGGAGGGTATCGGACTCGAACCGACTTAGACGTAGTTGGGAAACCTCTCTAAGCACCTGCACCCCCCGTAATTTTTCTGCTCTGAATTTTTAGACCGCCTGTTGACGCAGGCGGTTTTATTATGTATTTACGTTTTCATCTTCTTTGTCATTAAATAGCGGGTTAGTGTAATCTTTTACTATGGTCTGTGCCGTTGTGGTGTCCTTCAGTCTATACTCATAGTTTGCTGTTCCATCGTTCACGCGGTTAAAGTGCTTTCCCTCCTTAACTGACGTACTGATAAAGGATGATATTGTTCTAACTATCTGTTCTCGCCGCTCCTTCAGCTCTGGCTCAATTTCCAGTATTCTATTGACAATATCTTTTGTACCGGCCTGACCGCCTTTTTCTGTTATTATAAATTTAACCTTCTTAAACCACGTCCATTTCTTATCGTATGGTGGGTTCTTATGGGAACGTGAGCTTACAAACGTCTCGTCAATTTCCTCTGCGGTTGGAGTAACATCAACGAACGTAGCAGTGCCATTAATTAATGCATGTATCTGCGCATCAACACGGGCAATCTTAGCTTTGGTTTCTTCTGCCTGTTTCAACAAATCTTGGCGAACGTGTTTAAATAAGGCGATGAACTGTGAAGCATCTTTGTCGTCTATCTGAATGTTTATAGGCATTTTAGTCCGCGCGGTTAATGATTAAACGAATTCTGTGCGCTCCAATACACCAAAGGTAGGGGGATACAATAGAGTAAGCAAACTAAAGAGCAAACTTTTTTTCCAAGTTTGCTCACTTGAATTAACGCTGCGCGGATTTAATAAGAATAAACGCCCCATACTCCCCCTATGCGGCGCTCAAATTAGTAACGTGCTTATCTTTGTGTCTATGGCAAAAGCCACCAAACCAAAGAAGCCACGCGCTAAGCAGTACGAGCAGCCATTAGCCGCAAAGCCCGGCTCATTCCTTGATATTATCAAGGCTTCGGTAAAGGATGCTAAGAATAAGACCGCAGCTAAGAAGAAAGAGGAATAATGGAAGCGATGTTCCATATCCTTCTTGCTTCTGTTGCCGTTTATGAAGGCTTGCGCAGATGGCGTAAGTATAGCAGCAAAAAATAAAGCACCTCAACTGGTGCTTTTATCATTTTATACTACTTGGGTGTAAATGGGTATAAGCACCGACGCAAGGAACGCTTAATAGCGAACCGGAAGCCGGCTAAACAATGGTTATCATGCCCGCGCAGGCGAGCATCTTTTTTTATCTTGGTGGTAGTAACCAAAGCGTGTATCGTATGAATCTCTCGGAAACGTGGTTTGTGGAGGGGACTATTGATTTTGAGCTGCAGAAGTACCGGCTACTGGCGTATCTGCGGGATGTGGATGCGCTGTTTGGGCGGCGGGAGCTGTACCCGCAGCTGAGCGATGTGATTTTTCACCACGATAATCTGGTGGCTTTCCGGAAGAATAAGCAGTTTTTGCAGGATTCCTTCCCGAAGCGGCTGAGCGATGTGGATATGCGGAAGGCGGAGCTGATTTATGAGCGGATGCTGGCGGACGGGGAGCTGATGGAGGAGCTGGAAAGCATTACCGCGTATGCGCTGCGCCGCATTAAGCGGACGATTGACACGGGGGCGGGCATCTATGAGGAGGTGGAGCGTGCGATGGAGATTAGCCCGGTGGGCCTGCTGCCGGTGTATAAGGATGAGGGCTACCTGCTGCTGCGCTGGGGCGGCCATGCGGAGACGCGGGCGTACAGCTATAGCGTAACGCTGTTTGAACAGGGCGATGCGCGGTATAAGGGCCTGAAGATGCAGTACCTGGCCAGCTGGCCGCGGAGTATGGTGTGGACGCCGCAGCAGATTAAGACGGAGCTTATCCGCAGCCGCACGGCGCTGCACAATCCGGCGGTGTATAGTATGGAGACGGCGCTGGAGCTGCCGCTGGCGGAGACGATTTTGCCGGTGGCGAAGCGGATGTTTGTGAAGTATCTGGCTACGGAGGCTTAGGCGATAGGGGCTACTGCCGATGGGGTTTCTTCCTGAGCTAACTCTACTTGTTTGCGCGTAGGGAGGAGAATGAGGCGCAGGGTAGTGTCGTTGGTG
The DNA here is from genome assembly GCA_965246785.1 of Chitinophagaceae bacterium. Lineage (GTDB taxonomy): Bacteria > Bacteroidota > Bacteroidia > Chitinophagales > Chitinophagaceae > UBA1952. Next base: position 2,483 of record CBDFFM010000010.1, on the reverse strand, counting down.
AAGTAGGAGACAGCCCAGTTGATGAAGATGATGAGCCGGTTCTTCACGCTCACAATGAGCATTAGGTGAAGGAACATCCACGCAAGCCACGCAAGAAAGCCCTGAAAGGAAAACTTAGGCAGGTCAACGACGGCCTTGCGCTTGCCAACGGTGGCCATGGTGCCGGGATTTTTATAGCGGAAAGGCTTATAGGGGCGCTTTTCTTCAGCGCAAAGGTTAGCCGCAAGATTCTTCGCCTGATGGATGGCTACGTTGGCAAGCTGGGGATGTCCTTGGGGCCAGTCGGGCGTCTCCATATAGCTCACATCGCCTATTGCGAAGACGTTTTGGGAGCCAATCATCCGGTGCGTGTCATCTACCTTGATGCGGTTGCCGCGCACCGTTGCTTCTTTGGGAATGCCGGGCGGGACATTGCCGGCCACACCGGCTGCCCAGATGAGGGTGCGGGTAGGCAGGGTGCGGCCGTCTTTGAGGGTGACGGTCTTGCCATCGTAGTCGGTAACGGTTACGTTGAGCCAGATGTTGACGCCCATCTCCTCTAAGTATTGCTGCGATTTCTTTTTAGAAGGCTCGCTCATGGCATTGAGCGTATGCCCACTGCCTTCAATCAGGTAAATGCTCAGCGTGGAAAAGTCCATGTCCGGATAATCCCGTGGCAGGACATTCCGCTTCATTTCCGACAATGCGCCTGCAAACTCCACGCCCGTGGGGCCACCGCCTACTACTGCGATGTTCATGTAGCCGGGCAGTTCCTCTGGCGTGGCCTTCAGCGCGTCTTCAAAATTGAGCAGGATGCGATTGCGCAGGGCAATGGCTTCAGGCGTGCTCTTCATGGGAAAGGCGTGACGCTCCAGGGCTTTATTCCCGAAGAAGTTGGAGGTGCAGCCGGTGGCGATGATGAGGTAATCGTAAGGAAAGTCGCCTGCTTCTTCGGTATGCACGGCCTGTGCCTGAAGGTCAATGCCCGTAACCTTCGCCACGCGCACATGCACATTTGGGCGGCGCTGAAAGACTTTTCTTAAAGGAAAGGAAATGGCTGAAGGCTCCAGCCGGGCGGTGGCTACCTGGTAGAAGAGCGGCTGGAACTGGTGGAAGTTATACTGGTCAAGCAGGGTGATGTCGTGGCCGCTCTTTTTCAAGCGCCTTGCAAGCTGTAGGCCGGCAAAGCCGGCACCCAATACAACGATTTTCTTTCCGGGCATTGCTGGATATGCGTTTGCAATGCCGGGCTGTAAAACTGTGCCGAATGAAAAAGCCCTCACAGTCTTTAACTGTGAGGGCTTAGGAATGAGTCAGGCTACGTTACCGCGCCACATTCACCGCCCGCAATTCCCGGATAACCGTCACCTTAATCTGGCCAGGGTACTGCATTTCGTTCTGAATCTTATCGGCAATCTCAAAAGACAGCGCGCTGCTCTGCTCATCGCTCACCTTGTCGGCTTCAACGATTACGCGCAGCTCGCGGCCGGCCTGAATGGCGTAGGCTTTCTCCACGCCCTTGTAGGCGAGGGCAATGTTTTCCAAATCCTTAATCCGCTGCAGGTAGCTCTGCATCATCTCACGGCGTGCGCCAGGGCGTGCGCCGGAGATGGCGTCGCAGGCCTGGATGATGGGGGAGATGATATATTGCATCTCCATCTCATCGTGGTGCGCGCCGATAGCATTGACGATGGCGGCGTGCTCGCCGGCAGCTTCTGCCAGCTTAGCGCCAAGGAGGGCGTGTGAGAGCTCCGTCTGCTCATCCGGCACCTTGCCGATGTCATGGAGCAGGCCGGCACGCTTGGCCAGCTTTACCACCTTCTGGCCGAGGCCGAGTTCTGCCGCCATAATGCCGCAGAGGTTAGCAGTTTCCTTGCTGTGCATCAGCAGGTTCTGGCCATAGGAAGAGCGGAAACGCATCTTGCCTATCATGCGCACCAGGTCTTTATGCAGGCCGTGGATGCCCAGCTCAATGATGGTGCGCTCGCCGATTTCCATTACCTGCTCTTCCAGCGCCTTGCGGGTTTTTTCCACCACCTCCTCAATGCGGGCAGGGTGGATGCGGCCATCCTGAACGAGGCGTTGCAGGGAAAGGCGGGCCACCTCGCGGCGCAGCGGGTCAAAGCAGGAAAGCACGATGGCTTCCGGGGTATCGTCAATGATGAGGTCAACACCCGTGGCCGCTTCCAGCGCACGGATGTTGCGGCCTTCCCGGCCGATAATCTGACCCTTCATTTCATCGCTTTCCAGGTTGAAAACGGTGACGGCATTCTCAATGGCATGCTCGGCGGCGGTGCGCTGAATGCTTTGAATGACAATCTTTTTGGCCTCGCGGTTGGCATTCACCTTCGCCTCCTCCATGATGTCCTTTACGTGGCTCATGGCGGCAGTGCGGGCTTCCTCCTTAACCGATTCAATAATCTGGGTTCGGGCCTGCTCCGCAGAAAGACCGGCTACCCTTTCAAGCGCCTTTATATGCTCTTCCTGATGCTTGGCCAGCTCCG
>CBDFFM010000009.1:0-8692 GCA_965246785.1 Chitinophagaceae bacterium | reverse complement strand
CTATAGCACTGCCGCCGCAGCCACTAATGGGAATAGCGTAAACGTGAAAGTTTGGTGGCAGAAGTAAGGGATAATGTCTAAATTGCTGTAAGCAGAAACGCGCAAAAATTGTGTAAGCATGGCAGTCCAATATATCTCTGACACATCCGGCAACACCACTGCAGTTATCATTCCGATTGCACAGTGGAATACCATACGTGGTCGCTACCCGGATGTTGATGCCGCGAGTGGCGAGCTACCGGACTGGCAGCGGCACATAATAGATGCCCGTTTGCAGTTTATGATGCAAAATCCGGATGCGGATTTGCCACTTTTAGAATTTATTGAAGAGCTGAAAAGCGGCCTTGACGACGCGTATTAAAGCCGCCCTTTTTTGAGCAACATTCATTACACGTATCGCATTCTGCCACCGGCTCAGTCCGACTTTCGCGAAGGCAAAGAATGGTACAGGTCTCGCAAGGTGCGCGGGTTATCTGCGCGATTCAATAAGGCGGTGCTGGAAGCCATTGGCAGGATTCAGGAGCGCCCGTTTGCCTATGCAATGCGTTACCGAAATGTGCGTGTTTGTCACACTGAAATCTTTCCTTACGCTATTCACTTTATTATTGATGAAGGCTCTGCCCGCATCACCATAACGGCGATTATTTACGACGGCAGAAACCCGGACATAAGCATGAGTAGAAAACAAGAGGAGGAAGACAATGATGCATCTTGAGCGCCCTAAACAACAATGAATTCCCTCCTTTGGCAATGGGCCATCCTGATTGCCTTTGGCGCGCTCTTCCTTATAGTATCGCCGTTTGCAAAAAACGCTACGGAATTTTTCCGCGCCGCCTCTAAGTCAGGAAAGGCACCCGGCGCATTCATGCTCACAAGCAGCCTTGTGATTGCGTGGATATTTGCCAAGAGCATTACCAATGCAGCCAGTCTCGGCCTGGAATATGGTATTGTCGGCGGACTGGCATACGCCTGCTATTACTTTTCGTTTCTGGTTGGCGGCGTGATACTTTACAAGCTGCGCATGAAGGGCGGCTTTGAAAGCATTCACCAATTTCTGCGCACTAAATATGGCAACAACGCAGTGCGCCTGTTTACGCTGCTGTTACTCTTCCGTCTTTACAATGAGATATGGAGTAACACGATTGTAATCGGCAGCTATTTTGGCGCGCCGGGTAGCAGCCACTATTATTGGGCAATCATCGTGTTTACGGTGCTGATACTGGCTTACACGCTGAAAGGCGGGCTACGAACCTCGCTCATCACCGATGCCATCCAGATGGGTTTCTTTGCGGTGCTGTTATGCATTCTGCTCTTCGTTATTCTGCCCCAAAGCCATTACAGCGCGGCAGATTATTTATCGTCCGGCGAGTGGACGATGAAGGGCGGCGTGGCGCTCATGCTCACCGCTCTGCTCCAAGTATTCAGCTATCCGTTTCACGACCCGATTCTGACTGACCGGGCGTTTATCAGCCCACCTAAAACCACCATCCGAAGCTATATCGCAGCGACTGTTATTGGCTTCGTCTGCATCCTGCTGTTTTCCTTCATTGGCATCTTTGCGAAGTCGCAAGGCTTGCAAGGTCAGGCGTCCGTGGAAGTAAGCAAGATGCTTGGCATCGGCGTGATGCTGATGATGAACCTTATCATGATTACTTCGGCGGCGTCGTGCATTGATTCCACCTTTACCTCATTCGCCAAGCTGTTAGTCGTGGACATCGGACGATTCAAAACCGCGCCGATTTCCAAAGGCCGGATAGCTATGTGCGCGCTCGCCGTACTCGGCACTATTCCCGTGTTCTTCAATGCCAGCGTGCTTTCCGCGACGACAATTAGCGGGACGATGGTAATAGGACTCGCGCCGGTATTTCTTTTTTGGAACAAGCCCATGCCGAAACTTTCTTTCCAACTCAGCGTTTGGTGCGGCGTGGTAGCCGGGATTGTTCTGGCAGCGAAAGTGTTGCCGTCTTCGCTTGTATGGTTTGAGGGGAAGCACGGGGAATTATTATCCATAAACATCATCGGCACGGCACTCTGCTTCCTGCTTTTCTTTTTACCCTTAGCTTTCCGAAATGGAAGCACAGCGCAAGATTAAGGGGCTTGGAGAAATCAGCGGGAAGCTGCTGTTTTTTGGGGGCGTGTACGGCAATCTGCAAGCCTTGCAGGCGATGCAGAATGCTGCACTTGAAAAAGGCATTCCTTCCTCCAATATTTTCTGTACCGGCGATATAGTCGGCTATTGTGCTCAGCCTGCTGAATGCTGCGCCCTGATTAAGGATTGGGGCATTCATGCTATAGTTGGCAATGTAGAGATTCAGCTGCGGGAAGATGAAGAAGATTGCGGATGTGATTTTAATGATGGGGGCCGCTGCGATTTATTCTCCAAAAACTGGTATGCCTTTACTAAAAAGAACATTGGAGCAGCAGCATTGAAATGGATAAGTGACCTCCCCGAAAAAATCTACTTCCGTTACGCAGGAAACGATTGCATAGTGCTCCACGGCAGCTTTCTTGAAACTTCAAAGTATGTTTTTCAGTCAACGCCCTGGTCGGAAAAAATGAAATGTTTCAAGGCGGCGGATGCAGAGTTAATCATCGCCGGGCACAGCGGACTGCCGTTTTTTCAGACAGAAGAAAATTTGTACTGGCTCAATGCGGGCGTCATCGGAATGCCGGCAAACGATGGCGATACCCGTGTGTGGTATGCAATAATGGATACCGACGGGGCAGGCGGGATTAAGGCGAGCCTTCACCAACTGGAATACGACTACAAAACTGCGGCGGCCCTGATGTTCGCAGCGGTACTGCCACAGCAATATGCGCTAACCCTTACTACCGGCATCTGGGACAACTGTGAGATTTTACCGGAAGTAGAAACGCTTGCGCAAGGCAAAAAGATTTCCGCTGCAGTTCATAAAATCCGAGGTAAATGATGGATTGGGAAAGCAGCCTCAAAGCCGTCCAACCTTTTGCAATCGGGGGCGTATTGCTATTGGCCTATGTCGCTGAACACATCTATCCGCAGCGCCGCGAGCTGACCGACTACCGGCATGATGCCCGGAACTTCGGCGTCGGCATCCTGAACGCGGCTCTTATTTTCGGCATCGGCTATTTCTTTCAAAAGGTAATGAGCTGGTACAATGCGCGACCTTTCGGAGCCCTCAACACTGTTCAACTTCCAAAGCTGCTGCGCATCGCCACTGAGCTCCTCGTTCTTGATTGCCTGATGTACTGGTGGCATCGCGCGAATCATCGCTGGGCCTGGCTCTGGCGCTTTCATCGCTTTCACCATGAGGATACAAAAATGAACAGTACATCCGCCTTGCGCTTTCATGCAGTGGAGTTGTCGCTGTCATACGTGTGGCGGCTGGCTCTTTTTCCTTTGCTCGGCATCAGCATAGCCGGTTTTGCGCTTTACGGTATCGTCTTTTCTGCTGTCGTGATATTTCACCATTCCGGCATTCGCATAGGTCGCAGGATTGATGTGGCTTTGCGCGCCGGGATAGTGACGCCCCTGATGCACAGGATTCATCACTCCATTATCCGGCGCGAGGCAGACAGTAATTACGGCTCGGTATTACCCTGGTGGGACTGGCTGTTTAAGAGCTACACCAACGAACCGGACGGGGAAGTAGAGTTCGGAATTGAATAACGGCAAGGGCGTGGTTTTACTAACGGAAAACATTTTCTACCCGCCGTTCGTACCTTATCATTCCCAATCACTACATCAATGAAGCTGTTCCTGAGCCGGTCAATTATTGTAAGCGCGCTTTGCTTGCTCACATGTAGTCTCGCAAAGGCGTCAGTCCCCACACACAATGCCTGGGATAAAATTCTGAGGAAGCATGTAAACAATGCCGGCTGGGTGGACTACAAAGCAATAATCAAAGACAAGACAGAATTTGAAAACTATCTGGCTTTGCTGAGCGGCAATCCGCCCGAAAAGTCCTGGTCGGCTGCCGACAAGGAAGCTTATTGGATAAACGCTTATAATGCCTTTACGGTAAAGCTGATTATTGACCACTACCCGGTTAAGAGCATTAAGGACATCGGCCCGAAGCGCCAAATAGTGCGCATCAACACGCCGTGGCAAAAGAAGTTCTTCAGGATTGGCGGAAAGCGTTTCAAGCTGGACAAAATTGAAAATCAGATTCTGCGCAAGGACTTCAACGACCCGCGCATCCACTTCGCCATCGTGTGCGCATCACGAAGCTGCGCCCGCCTGCGCAATGAGGCTTACCACCGGCGCGAAGCTGGACGAGCAACTAACCGACCAGGCCAAGGATTTCCTGCGCACGAAAGCGAAGAACGAATTTGAATCTTCGTCCAAAGCAGAGCTGTCGCCGTACTTTGACTGGTTCGGAAAAGACTTTAAAAAGAAGAGCGGAAGCGTCATTGCATTCATCAATTTGTATGCGCCGCTAAAGCTTAAAGAAGACGCCGACATTGAATACAAAGACTACGATTGGTCGCTCAACGAGCAACGCTAAGCACCATGCCTGAGCATCTCATAATCATAGGCAATGGCATATCCGGCACAACCTGTGCCCGCGATGTGCGCAAGCGCGATGCCGGTGTGCGTATCACCATCATCTCGTCCGAATCGCCCCATTTCTTCTCGCGCACTGCGCTTATGTACGTCTATATGGGGCACATGAGGCACGAGCACATCAAGCCGTACGAAGACTCATTTTGGGAGAAGAACAGGCTGGAGCTGGTTCATGATGCCGTTACCAAAGTGGACACACGCGGCAAAGTGCTGATGCTGAAAAGCGGCGCTGTGTTGCCCTATGATAAGCTCGTCGTCGCCTGCGGCTCGCAAAGCAACATCCCCGACTGGCCTGGTAAAGACCTGCGCGGCGTGCAGGGATTGTACAGCCTTCAGGATTTGGAGCTGATGGAATCGCAGACCAAATCCATTAAACAAGCGGTAATCGTTGGCGGCGGGCTCATTGGCATTGAAATGGCGGAAATGCTGCGCAGTCGCGGGATTGGCGTAAAAATGCTGGTGCGCGAAAAGCTGTTTTGGAACAGTGTGCTACCCGATGAGGAAGCAGCCATGATAGGTCGCCACGCCGCGGAACATGGCGTGGAGCTGTTGCCCGAAACAGAGCTGGAAAGCCTGCATGATAAGGACGGCAATGGCCGCCTGCACCACATCAAAACGAAAGACGGCCGGACGATTGAGTGCGAGTTCGCAGGCCTCACAGTTGGCGTCTGGGCCAACATTGCTTTTCTAAAAGAGAGCGGCATTGAGACCGACAAAGGCATCCTTGTGAATGAAGTAATGCAGACTTCCGTGCCCGATGTATTCGCCATTGGCGATTGCGTGCAATATCGCAATCCGCCGGAAGGCCGGAAACCGGTGGAGCAGGTTTGGTACACGGGGCGTATGCACGCAGAAGTGCTGGCAAGAACGCTATGCGGTGAACGTACCGCATACACGCCAGGCCCGTGGTTTAATTCCGCCAAATTCTTTGACATAGAATACCAGACCTACGGACTTGTGCCTGCAAAGACGGCGGAAGGCCAACAAGCGTTTTACTGGGAGCATCAAGGCGGGGAAATTTCCTTTCGCGCGGTGTGGGATAAACAGAAAAAGACCCTACAGGGCATCAATGTCTTTGGTATGAGACTTCGCCATGAGGTGGCCGACCGTTGGCTGCGGGAAGGCCGCGACATGGCTTACGTAATGGCGCATCTTGCCGACGCGCAGTTTGACCCTGAGTTTTATCGCCACTACGAAGGGGCAATCCTGCAGGCATACAACAAGGCAGCCGGAACATCGGTAAAGCCGGAACGAAAAAGCTGGAAGCGGATTTTAGGACTTCTTCCTCATGAATAAAGTATCGCAAAGGGCGCAAAGAATTTCGCAAAGAGCGCTAAGCAGTCTTTGCGGCCTTTGCATCGGCCCTTCGCGCCCTTTGCGATACTCTTAAAAAAACAACTGCAATGCTCACAGACACCCCCAGCTTATCCCTTTCGCAGCCGCATCCGGACGGCGTCAGCGCACTGTCCAAAGCGGGACTTGCCTTATCAGCGGCGGGCATTTTAGTCCTGCTCATAGCGTTCGCTGGCGTGACACTTTCTCCGGCCTCGGTGTACGTCTGGTCTTCTATTGCTGCAATAGTTGGCGGCGCGGCCATATACGCGGGCGGAAAATATCTGTCGCAACCAGCGGGCGTTAAGAACAACGGCGTGTGGCGACAAAGCCTTACTGCGCGCGGCATTGCGGGCTGGATGATTGGTATCTTCCTGACTGGTTTTTATGTGCTTATCTATTGGTGGCCGCAGTACCTCGGCCTCGGCAATGCAGAAGAAGGTGTGCCCAACACCGGCCTCGTCCATCTCTTTGACCCGCTGAGCGAGCTGCTGCACGGCGACCCGGCAAGCGAGTGGTTTATGTATGGCGTGCTATACACAGTGGCTATTCTGGCGATGGGCGTCAAGTTCCTGTTCAAATACCGGGGCAATCGCTATCATACTGTTCGCACGCTGGTAGTGATGGGAAGTCAGCTTGTGCTCGCTTTCTTTATTCCTGAAATCATTGCAGGATTGAAGAACGGCGGCGGTGATTTTAATAAAGACATTAAGCTCTTCTGGCCGCTCAATCATGAATTCTTTTACCCGGAAAGCTTAGACGGAATGCGACAGAGCGGCAGCCTTGGTATGCTGTATCTCGTTGTCGGCACTTTTCTTTTTACTACCGTTGCGCCTATCATAACTTACTTCGTCGGCAAGCGCTGGTATTGCAGCTGGGTCTGCGGTTGCGGCGGACTGGCCGAGACTGCGGGCGACCCGTTCCGGCAGCTTTCTTCAAAAAAAGTAGGGGCGTGGAAAGTAGAGCGCTGGATGATTCATTCCGTGCTCGTAGCCGTCACGCTGATGACGGCGGTTGTGCTCTACGGCTACTTCAGCGGCTCGGAAACTTTCTTTGGGTTGGATATAGATACGTACTTCAAGACGCCATACGGATTCATCATCGGGGCCGTTTTTTCAGGAGTTGTCGGCGTTGGCTTTTATCCCATCATGGGCAATCGCGTATGGTGCCGGTTTGGGTGCCCGCTGGCGGCGTACATGGGCATAATACAACGCTTCAAATCGCGCTTCCGGATTACTACGAATGGCGGGCAGTGCATATCCTGCGGCAATTGCTCTACCTATTGTGAGCAGGGGATAGATGTGCGGGCGTATGCGCAAAAAGGCCAGAACATCGTGCGGGCGTCGTGCGTAGGCTGCGGCGTATGCGCAGCAGTTTGTCCGCGTGGCGTGCTGAAATTGGAGAATGGACCGGAAGTAGCGCGTATTAAAGAATCACCTTCGCTGACGGGAATGCTTCCTGAGAAATAATTGAAAATCCAATGGACGAAACGAAACGCTTTAGACATACAGCAGGCTTCGGAAAGCGAATGGAATATTTCGTTTTAGGAAGAATGCTTAAAGAAGGTTTGGATATTTATGTGCCATTAGTGGATGACTTCGGAATTGACGCGGTAATCCGAAAATCAGATGGCAGTTTTATTGAGTTGCAAATCAAAGCGCGGTCTCAAGACGTAGTATTTGGAGATGCTGCGCTATTTGCCGCGATAACGCACGAAGTACGGAGCAACTATTACTTCGTGTTTTATTCAGCGCGGTTGGATAAAACTTGGATAATGTCCTCACAGGAGTTCTGCAATGACAGCGTGCTCAATAAGTCTGGCAAGAATGTTGGGAAACGGTCAATCTGGTTTAATGGCAAAAGCAAACGCACAAATTCTGAGCACGCTTATCCAAGATTTGAGAAGTACTTAGACGAGCAGTTTTCACGACTTAAATGAAGCCGCCCAAAGTAATTGTAATCATCCCCGCCTTCAACGAACAGAATGCAGTCGGGATGGTGGTAAGGGAGATTCCAAAGGCGCATGTCTCCCAAATCATCGTCGTCAACAACAACTCTAAAGACGAAACGCGACGCTCGGCAGAAGAGGCAGGAGCGATTGTCGTTGATGAGCCAAAACAGGGTTATGGCAATGCCTGCCTCAAAGGCATGGACTACGTGCGTCGCCAGCACCTTCATCCGGACATCATAGTTTTCCTTGACGCAGACCATTCGGATTATCCTGAGGAGCTGCCGCTATTGTTGAAACCAATTACCGAAGACAGTTATGATATGGTAATCGGCTCGCGAGCGCTGGGCAAGCGGAAGCGCGGCAGCATGATGCCGCAGCAGATTTTCGGCAATTGGCTTGCCACGCGTATGATGCGTGTGCTCTACCGCATTCACTACACGGACCTCGGGCCATTCCGCGCAATCCGCTGGCAGGCGCTGGAGGGCTTAGGAATGAAGGACAGGAATTATGGTTGGACGGTAGAGATGCAGCTTAAAGCGGCAAGGCAACGCCTGAAGATTACTGAAGTGCCCATAAGCTACCGGGAGCGTATTGGCATATCAAAAGTGAGCGGGACAGTACGGGGCACGCTGGGTGCAGGCTACAAGATTATAACGACCATCTTCAAGTACCTGTAGCATGAAAGGAACCGCCATCAAAATTGCGTTGCTGTTCATGCTGATGGTCGTCGTGCATGTGTGGCTTGCATACTTCACACTGCGCTCACAGACGATGCAGCTCTTTGGCTTGTTCGCCGTGTTATTTCTGCTTTATTATCTGCTTTGCCAAACCGCCGTTACCGCAAAGCAGCTGAGCTGGTTGCT
>CBDFFM010000008.1:0-38761 GCA_965246785.1 Chitinophagaceae bacterium | reverse complement strand
TGCCGCGCCTTGCGCTGGCCATCCGCGCGGGCAGGTATGGTCAGGTGGGGCTTTCGGGCGGATCATTCTATCAGTTGCCGGATGTGCCTTACCTGCAATACGGCTACCGGCCCCAGATGCAGCAGGCCATTCACTACATCGCCAATTATCAATGGATAAAGGGCGACCGCACCTTTCGGACGGAGATTTATTACAAGGATTACCGCAACCTCGTGCGCGAGCATGTGGCTACCGATTCTTTTGACGCCAACAGCTACCGCAATGCCTACGGCAAGCCGGACAACAGCGGCTACGGCTACGCGAAGGGCCTGGAGATTTTCTGGCGCGACAAGAAGCTGATTAAGAATGTGGACTACTGGATTTCGTATTCCTACATTGACACGCGCCGCCTCTTCCGCAACTATCTGGCGGAGGCGCAGCCGGATTTTATAGCGAGCCATACGGCCAGTCTTGTGGCGAAGTATTACGTGCAGAAATGGAGCACACAATTCAACGTAACGTACAGCTACGCCACCGGCAGGCCGTACTACAATCCTAAGAACACAGAGTTTCTGGGTGACCGCACGCCGGATTATCACAACCTCTCTATCGCCGTCAATTACCTGACGAACGTGAAGAAGTGGTTCACCGTCATCTACGGCGGCGTGGATAACGTGACCGACCAGCATAATATCTTTGGCTACCGCTACAGCAGCGATGGCACGCATCAATACCCACAGTACCCGGCGCTGTTCCGCTCTTACTTTGTGGGCGTCAACTTCTCGCTCACGGAGTTTAATAAAGACGAGCTTTAAGTAAAAAGCGGGTTATCGTTCAGGTATAAATCCCCATGTGTCGCCCATCCCGGCCTATTGCTGAAACATCCCAAATGACTGTCGGAGCTTCCAAAATCACTGTCGGAGGTCATGAAACGACTGTCGGAGGTTATGTAACGACTGTCGGAGGTCGTGAAACGACTGTAAGAGGTCATGTAAGCACTGTCGGAGGTCATGTAAGCATTGTCGGAGGTCGTGTAATGGCTGTCGGAGGTCATGTAAGGGCTGTAGGACGTCGTGTAAGGGCCATTTTGCACCTCCTACAGCGAATTTTGCCGTTCAATCATCATTTTTAAACCAATACCAATCAAAATCCACCCATGAAAAAGCTCCTCCTCCTCGCCGCCTTCGCGGTAGCAACGCTTGGCGCAAGCGCGCAAGCTGATTACAAGACCGTGCTGAAAAGCACCTTTGACGCCTTTGATACCACCTACGCCGATATGGCGCAAAAGGCTTCGCTGGGCAATAAGCTCGTGCTCATTGCCAAAAAATACCCCGATGCCTGGGCGCCGCAATTCTACGCCGCCTACAGCCGCATCCAGCTCTCCTACATGGAGCAGGATGCTACGAAGCACGACGCGCTGCTGGACGAGGCGGACAATTATCTCGCGGAAGCTGCCCGGATTTCGGGTAAGCCTAATTCAGAGACCGAGGTGCTCGCCGGCATGAGCGCCCACAGCCGCATAGCCGTGGATGGCCGCGCACGCTATCAGAAGTACGGGAAGATAATGGATGAGCATTATGAGAAGGCTAAAGAGCTGAACGCGGACAACCCGCGCCTGTATCTGGAGCGTGGCGTAGCGAAATTCTATACGCCCAAGATGTTTGGCGGCGGTAAGAAGGCAGCCATGCCGTACTTTGAAAAAGCCCAGACGCTGTTTGCGGCGGAGAAGAGCGATGATGTAGAAAAGCCGTATTGGGGCAAGGCTGCGCTTGGCTATTTTATGAAGATGGCCGGCGGCGAGGATAAGGAAGACGGCAAGAAAGATTAAGCGGCACTGTAAGAAAATTTATGGCCCACGGTTTTTAACCGTGGGTTTTTTTGCATTCTAACATTCATTTGATAAAGCCGGCGCTCACCTTTGGTAACTTGTGTACGTCTAAGCAATAGCCATGAAATATCCGCTTATCCTGCTCGTTGCCATCATTGCCTTCGCCGGAAGCTGCAAGCGCGGCGACGACACTGCTCCGGTAAAAAAGGACACCGCCGGCAAAGGCGGTAATGCCATCCTGAAGGTGACGCCGCGCCACCATGGTGTACAGATTGACAGCTGCACCATCTACCTGAAGTACAACGCCATTGACGCGCCCACGTATGGTAAGTACGATGACTCTGCCAGGTGCATCCTTACAGGCGGCATACCTGTGGCCACCTTTTCAGGACTGAGAAAGGGCAACTATTACATCTATGGCTACGGCTACGACCCTAAGCTCGTACCGCCCGGCCCGGTCAAAGGCGGTTTTGCTTACCCCCTGCAACAAGAAACAACACAGAGCTACGACCTTGCTATTTCAGAGGATTAATTAATAGCCGTGGTGCAGCACCTGGGCCATGTACAAGTTACGCAGCGATTGCGGCATCATCGCTTTAATATGCGCCTTGTCTTCCTTCGCCAGAGAGAAGATGCGGCTAATGGAATAGACAAATACATTTTCCACCGCGCATTTTACAGAGCCGCTCCCACTTTCATACAGCGATGCGGCGAGCGTGAAGCACTGCTGGAGGCGGCTGTAGTTGTGCTCCTTCACCTTCTGGCAGGCATATTCGCGCACCGCATTAAGGGTGCCGTAAATACCGCCTTCCGGCGGGAGCGAGTCGGAGATTTCGGGGAGGGTTTGCTGCACGTATTGGCAGGCTTCTTCGGAAGAAATCATGATGTGTGGCGTTGATTAGCAGGCTTGGTAGAAACAAAGTCGTGCCCGGCGTTGAGAGATTTTCTTAAAGAATAGACAAAGGCAACGGCGCTAAGCGTAGTCCCGTAGGGACGACCAATATAATAGCCAGGGATTTCAATCCCTGGAATGGTAATATCGTCCCAACCTACGGACGTAACTTGCGCGCCCCTTCCCGCCATGCAGCTACCCGCCGGTAAGAAAGTCTATTTTGCCTCCGATTTCCACCTCGGCATCCCCACGCGTGAGGCTTCCCTTCAAAGGGAGCGCCGCCTGTGCCGGTGGATGGATAAGATACGCGAAGACGCTGCAATGCTGTACCTCGTAGGAGATTTGTTTGATGTGTGGTTTGAGTATAAGAACGTCATCCCCAAAGGCCATACAAGATTCATGGGGAAGCTGGCGGAATTGCGAGATGCCGGCTTGCCTATAGAAGCTTTTACGGGTAACCACGACTTATGGATGCGCGGCTATTTTGAGGAAGAGCTGGGCATTCCTGTGCATCACGGCCCTATCAGAAGAGAGTACAACGGCAGGAAGTTCCTTATTGCCCACGGTGACGGCCTCGGCCCCGGCGACCATGGCTACAAACTGTTGAAGAAAGTCTTGCGTAGTCCTTTCTCGCAATGGCTTTACCGCCGCATTCATCCGGATACCGGTGTGGGGATGGCGGGATGGTTTAGCGGCCTTGGGCCGAAGCATGAGGAGAACAAGGAAAAAACCTTTCAGGGGCCGGATAAGGAATTTCTGGTGCAGTATTCTTTGGACGTTTTGAAGAGCGAGCCGGTAGATTACTTCATCTTTGGGCATCGCCACCTTGCGCTGGATTATCCATTACCCGGCGGCAAGGCGCATTACATCAACCTCGGCGATTGGATTCGCTACGACAGCTACGCCGTGTTTGACGGCGAGCAGACAACCTTACAATTTTTCAAAGAAGAAAACGAAGCAGTGTGAAACGATTAGTATTAGTGCGCCACGCCAAAAGCTCTTGGGCCAATCCGCTGCAAAGCGATTTTGACCGTCCGCTCAACAACCGCGGAGAGCACGACGCACCCATGATGGGTGAGCGCCTGAAAGGGGCAGCGGTCATACCCGACCTTATCATCGCCTCTACTGCAAAGCGTGCGGCGCAGACGGCAAAGCTGGTGGGCAAAGGCGTGGACTACGACAAGGAAAAGATTGAATGGCGTGAGGAATTGTACCATTGCGTGCCGTCTGTATTTGAGGAGGTGATTCGGGATGTGAAGGATGACATTGACACGCTCTTTATTGTAGCGCATAACCCCGGCATTTCCGAGTTTGCAATGGAGCTGGACGAGACGCATTCCATTCATTCAATGCCCACCTGCGCCACTGCCGGCTTTGATATTGAAGCCGAGCGCTGGGCCGATTTTTCGCTTGCTAAGAAGAAGCTCGCATTCTACGATACGCCCAAAGGAGACCAATGAGCAAGACATCACCCACGCCTGAAGAACTCGTAGAAAAGCTGTACGAAGAACACTTCGGCGAAACGCCGAAGAAGACGAGCGCACTGCCAATCTCCGGCTCCGACCGCCGGTACTTCCGCATCACCGGCAGCAACAATAAGACGACCATCGCCACCATCAACCAGAATGTGGCGGAGAACAATACCTACTTCTACTTCACAGAGCTGTTTAGAAAGCACGGCATCAATGTGCCGGAAGTGCTGCGCACGTCCAAAGACCGCCGCGCATACCTGCAGCAGGATGTCGGCCACACTTCGCTCTTTGATATGCTGCTGGAGGAAGGTCAGACGGACAAAGTGAAGAAGCTCTATAAGGCCAGTCTTGACCAGCTTGCAAAAGTGCAATGGGTGGCAGGCCGCGAGACGGATTTCAACCAGTGTTTTTCTACGAAGCAGTTCAACGAAGAGGCTATCATGGCCGACCTGCTGTACTTCAAATACTACTTCGCCGACCTGCAGAAAATCCATTACGACCGCGCAACGCTGATGG
Source organism: Chitinophagaceae bacterium (assembly GCA_965246785.1). Taxonomy (GTDB): domain Bacteria; phylum Bacteroidota; class Bacteroidia; order Chitinophagales; family Chitinophagaceae; genus UBA1952. Next base: position 34,074 of record CBDFFM010000008.1, on the reverse strand, counting down.
ACGAGATGCAGCGCTGGAGCCGCGAGATTGGCCGCATGCAGCCGCTCACACTCATGTACCGCGACTTTCAGAGCCGAAACATTATGGTGCAAGACGGCAAGCCGTACTTCATAGACTACCAGGGCGCAATGCAAGGCCCGCCGCAGTATGATGTAGCCTCCCTGCTCTGGCAGGCAAAGGCGCAATTGTCGGAAGCGTGGAAGGAAGAGTTGCTGACGAGCTACATCACAAGCGTAAATGCGCTGCCAACGCCGCGTGTGGAAGAAGTGTATTTCCGCAAAGGCTATGCGCAGATTGTGCTGCTGCGACTGTTGCAGGTTTTAGGTGCGTATGGCTTCCGTGGGTTGCTGGAACGCAAGCCGCACTTTGTAAGCTCTATCGCGCCGGCGCTAAAGAATCTATCGGCCTTTCTTGCCGATAATCCGCAGCTTCCCGCATATCCTGAGTTACGCTCTTTATTAGAGAAGCTTTGCAGTCCGAAAATGCAGGAGCGGTACGCAACGCCGCAGCAAAAAGAAGGTGAGCAGTTGGTGGTCAATATCTGTTCCTTCTCTTACAAGCGCGGCATCCCGAAAGACCGGAGTCCGCACGGTGGCGGGTATGTGTTTGATTGTCGCGGCCTGCTGAATCCAGGACGGTATGCGGCGTATAAACACCTCAGCGGTGTAGATGAGCCCGTGCGCCATTTCTTAGAGCGTGAGACGCGGATGCCGGAATTTCTGGAGCATGTCTATGCACTCGTGTCGCTGAATGTGGAGGATTACATCGCGCGGGGTTTTGAGAATCTGAGTGTGGCTTTTGGATGTACCGGCGGTCAGCATCGTAGTGTCTATGCAGCGGGGAAACTGGCGGCGTACCTGCAAGGGAGGTACAAAGTGGGCGTCGTGGTGACGCACTTGAATATGGATAATTGGGTGAAGGTGGTGGCGGAAGAATAGGTTTGCAGCTTACGTTGCAACCAGTGGCGGCCCTGAAAATATAAGTTACATAGCAGGAGCAGTTGGCGCGCGTCCCCAGACGCGCCGCCGCGCGGGCAGCCATCCACTGATGGCCAAAGAAAGATGAGCACAACAGACGAACAGGCCCTAAAGCAGTTTCTGGATAACCGCATCCTGCTCTACAATACGCCCGCGTTCATCTCCGCAGACCCCATCTCTATCCCGCACCGCTTCTCCAAAAAGCAGGATATAGAAATAGCCGGCTTCTTCGCCGCAACACTCGCTTGGGGAAACCGCACAACCATCATCAACAACTGCATGCGCCTAATGGCGTGGATGGATGGCGCACCGTATGACTTCATCCTCAACCATCAGCCGGAAGATTTGAAGCCGATGCTCGGCTTTGCGCACCGCACGTTTAATGCAACTGACCTGCTTTATTTCTTTGAAACCTTGCAGCGGCATTATCAGCAGCATGATTCATTAGAAGATGCCTTCACCATAGGCTTCAGCCAATCACCCGACACCCTCAACCCCAGACTTCAGCCTGGGGAAAGCCGATGGGACGCCCACCAAGCTTTTACGGCCTTCCACAACTACTTCTTCACAGGCGAATATCCCGAGCGCACCCGCAAGCACATCAGTACACCCGCCCGCGGCTCTGCCTGCAAGCGCCTCTGCATGTATCTGCGCTGGATGGTACGCAAAGATGAAAATGGCGTTGACTTCGGCATCTGGAAAAAGATTTCACCTGCGCAGCTCATATGCCCATTGGATGTTCACGTGGCAAGAGTAGCCCACCGCCTCGGCCTGACTACACGCACGAATGCAGATTGGCGCAGCGCAATAGAAGTCACCGAAACACTCCGCCGCTGGCGGCCTGACGACCCGGCTGTTTATGATTATGCTTTATTCGGCTTAGGTGCGGAAGAGCGGTTTTGAACCGCAGAGGAGCGGAGAGGCAGAGGGCACAAGACACCGCTCCCTTGCGCCTCTGCGGTTCAATTCTCATGCAAATGCCAATTCCCGCTCCAGCGCCGCTGTCTTCTGCGGCACGTGCGCCACAATCGGGTCTGGATAGAGGATGAGCGAGGTGCCGGGACGCTTCCACCATTCGGCATTGACCAGCTTGCTGAAATGCAGGATGCCCACCACCGCGCAACGCTTGTCGTTGCTCGTCCATTCTTCAATACGGTCAAACAGCTCGTGCGGCACTTGGAACAATCCATCAAATGAAACATACACGCGCACAAAGAAATCATGGCTCAGCTGCGCAGGCTTTTGGTGATACAGCTTCTTGTATTCATACTTGTAGCCATAGCGCAGCGCAGATAAATCGGACAACACCGCGGAAGCCGTAGCTACGCCGCCCGCGCCTTTGCCATAGAAGAATTGCTCTTCCGCGAAGCCGCTTTCTATCACCACCCCGTTATACTCATCGCGCACGGTGTGCAGCAAATGATTGGCAGGAATGAATTGCGGCAGCACATACGCCGCCACTTTTCCGGTAGGAAGCTTGCGAGCGCCTGCAACGAGTTTTATCTCCCAACGCTTCTCTTTCGCTACAGTCGCATCTGCGGGATGCAGTGCCTGAATGCCGGTATAGACCAGCGCCTCCGGATGTTCCACAATACCGTAGGCGTGCGCAAGCAGAATTGAAAGCTTATTCGCGGCATCGGTGCCATTCACATCCAGCGATGGGTCGCTTTCTGCGAAGCCGGCAAGCTGCGCTTCTTCCAAAGCATCTCCGAAAGAAAGTCCGTCGCGCGAAACCTTTGTCAGGATGTAGTTGGTAGAACCATTAACGATGCCCTGAATGCCTTGCAGCAGGTCATTATCGTAATACTCTTCCAGGTTGCGGATGACTGGGATGGACGCACAAGCGGCAGCCTCATAAAGAAAGGGCGTGCCTGTTTCGCGCTGAATGCGGAGCAGCTCGTCAAGATGCGTTGCAATCATCTTTTTGTTGGCGCTCACTACCGCTTTGCCGGCACGCAGGGCTGTACTCACGATTTGGAAAGCCGCGTCGGCATCGTCAATCAATTCAATGATGGTACTGATGCTGTCGTCTTCTAAAAGCTCGGCGGCATTCGCGGTAAAAAGGCTCGCCGGAGCATTACGCTTTTTGTCAGGATGGCGGATAGCCACCTTCACGATTTCAGTATACAGGGAAGGCGTATCCTGCAGTACATGATAAAGACTCTCGCCGACGGTACCGAACCCGAAGAGGCCGATGCGGTTGATGGATTTTACGTTGTTGGACATGGTTGGAAAGTTGTCGGACAGTTGTTGATGATGTTCTTTTCTAAAGCCCAATCAGGGCTGTCATTGCGGCCCCGAGCCGCAATCTGCCGGCATCGCCACATGAGCAAAGCACGATTGAACGGATTGCGGGTCAAGCCCGCAATGACAGGAGCCATTGGACTGCGTATTTCAATTAAGCTGTTTGAAGTCGTTGCGTCCTTTGCGAATCCGCCGCGCCCGCTGCGTGAAACAGCCCATCCAGCGCCTGCGCCAAATCCGCAATCAAATCGCGAGCATCTTCCAGCCCAACGCTAAGGCGAATCAGGCTATCGGCAACACCACCCGCGCGGCGGCGCTCTGTAGGAATACTCTTGTGCGTCATGGTAGCCGGGTGACAACAAAGACTCTTGATGCCGCCAAGGCTTTCCGCCAGCTTAAACAGCTTCGTGTTACAGACAATCGCCTTTGCTGCATCCTCTGTATCCTGCTTCAGCGTGAAAGACACAATCCCGCCAAACCCGCTCTGCTGCTTAGCTGCTATTCCGTGATTGTTGTGCGTTACGAGGCCGGGATAGTAAACGCTGTCCACCGCAGGATGCTTCAGCAGGAATTGCGCAACATCCGCAGCATTCCGGTTGTGCTGCGCCACACGCAGGTGCAGCGTCTCAATGCCGCGAATGACCAGCCAGCTATCATGCGGCGCAAGGATGGCTCCGCAGGCATTCTGGATGAAGCGAATTTGCTCGCCCAGCTCTTTGGTAGCCGTCACTACAAGGCCAGCAATCAGGTCGCTATGGCCACCGAGGTACTTCGTTGCAGAGTGAAGCACGATATCTGCGCCGAGCCTGATAGGCTGTTGTAAGGCTGGCGATGCAAAGGTGTTGTCCACGCAAAGCAGGCTGCCGTTGTTGTGCGCAATCTGCGCAATGGCCGCGATGTCGCTAATCTTCAGCGTCGGATTTGTCGGCGTTTCAATCCAGACCAGCTTTGTTTTTTCGGTGATGGCGTCCAACACATTTCCGGCGTCGGTAGTGTCCACATAGTTGACCGTGATGCCAAACTTGGCCCAGATGTGCGTGAACTGTCGGAATGCGCCGCCGTAGATGTCGTCCACCGCAAGGATTTCATCGCCGCTCTTGAGCAGCTTTACCACAGCGTCAATCGCGGCAAGGCCGGATGCGAAAGCGCTGCCGGTTGTGCCGCCTTCCAGCTCGGCGATTAGATTTTCCAGCACGGCGCGGGTCGGATTGCCGGAACGAGCGTAGTCATAGCCCTTGTTCACACCCGGCGCTTCCTGCACGTAGGTGGACGTCTGGTAGATGGGGACGGAGATAGCGCCGGTGTGCGGGTCGGCGGGGATGCTGTGGATGAGGGCGGTGATGTTGTGCAATGAATTGCTGTTCAGATTGCTCATGGCTTTTCGGTTTTATTGTTGGTTTTGGTTTGCGTTGTTTGGGAACTTCCCCACGCACCAACTTATCCGAAAAGTGTAGCCTTCAGTCGTGCTTTTTTGATGCCGAACGCGCCGCGGCGCGTTCCTACGGTGTGCCGTAGGTGCATAAAAAAAGCGCTTCTGATGGGGCAGAAGCGCTCTTGTATTAAAAGCCCGCAAGCGGACGTTCAAAGCATGATAGCATTCTACTCATCTTCCCAGCAATTGCTTGCTGGATGGAATTAGCACCAATTCTCTTTCACCGGAGTGATTGAGCGGTTGCTAAGGCTTCGCAGGGCCATAACCCTCTGCCTTTCTGGATAAGCGATGTGTGTAAAAGAACTGGTGCAAATCTATAGGCGGGAATTCTGTTTCGCCAAAAAAATTTCCCGAGACGAATTTTAGGTAACGCTGAAAGCCGCGCCAGCATTGGCTTTCTTGCAAGAAAATATTTCCGGAAGCTGAGCGTACCCGAAGTGCGATCCACGGATGTTGCTTATAATTCAGCGGCTTTGTCATTCCCGCGGGGAATCTTTGCTCGCAGCATCTGTGAGATTCCCTGCGGGAATGACAAAGTTTGAGCAAGTAGTCATTCGCTGCGGGAAAATAGATTCTTCCAGAATGACAAAGATTGAGCGAGCAGCACGTTTGCTGCACAAAAATTGCGAGAAAATAGATTCCTTAGGAATGACAAAGATTGGGAAAACAGTTATTACCCCACCCGCTCAGGATTGGACGCCGCAAACTGTGCCCAGTCCGCCTTCTTATTCCGCCGCTTCTTCTCCGTCGTCAGAGTTGCGTGCATCTCCGCCGGCAGCCTTGACTGAAAATGGTGGCAAAGCGCGACCGATACTGCATCCGTGGCATCATGCGAATCAGGAATACCATCGCTCAGATTCAGGATATTCTTTAGCATCTCCCAGACCTGCTCTTTTGTGGCATGGCCTCGGCCCGTAATGCTTTGCTTCACTTTGTTGGGCGAGTATTCAATCGCCTCCAGGCCATTCACCGTGGCAGCCGCAATGGCTACACCCTGCGCGCGGCCGAGCTTAAGCATAGACTGCACATTCTTGCCGAAGAAAGGTGCTTCAATAGCGGCGCAGCTTGGCTTGAATGTCTGGATGAGGCCTTCAATCGTAGTGTAGATGAGCCGCAATCTTTCTGCGTGGTCTTTGTGCCGGGCGAGGCGCAACACGCCCATTTCAATGAGGCGGACGTTATTTTTACGCACCGCAATCAGCCCGTAACCCATGAACAGGGTGCCGGGGTCTATCCCAAGAATTACTTGCTCTGGCATCACGGTTGCGGGCTTCATCGTGGACAAAGCTAAAGCCAGGAAGTGGAAATGGGCGGCTGGCATCGCTGTTACGGCCTTGCTATTGTGGCATCTGTACCGGCAAATAGGCGCACAGCTCGCTACAGGCACAGCTTTCCATTTCTGGCCGGAAGGGAAGGAAATCTATTTTTTTACCGCTCTGCTACTATTGCCGCTGAACCTCGCGCTGGAAAGCGGCAAGTGGCAACGCCTTGTCGCGACGGCGTCGCCTATTTCTTTCCTGCACGCAGCCGGCAGCGTTTTATCTGGCATTACTGCCTCGCTGATTACGCCCAATCGTATCGGCGAGTATCCGGCGCGGATTATGCTGCTGAAGGAGCATAACAGCACGCGGCTGCTTTCTGTTTCGGTGCTCGGAGCGTGCTCGCAAATGTTGGCGCTGATGATTGCGGGGCTGGCGGGCTTGGGCTATTATTACCTCAGGCATCCGCAACTGCTTTATGGACTTGTGCTGCTGGGCACGGCACTGTTTACGCTAGCCTTGAGCGCGCTTTACTTTTCTTTTGAGCGCTGGGCACCACGCATTGAGGGCATTCGCTGGCTGCGTAAGCTGCACTTGTGGGGCCGGTTGCTCTACCGTTTTTCCACGAAGGAGCAAGTCATCATCCTCGCCATTACGCTGCTGCGCTTCGCGGTGTTCACCACGCAATATTGGCTGCTGCTGCGCTGGCAAGGCATTCCGTTACCGCTTGGTGAAGGGCTTTTGCTCTGCGTTTTATTCTTTTGGGCGATGGCGATTATTCCTTCTATCGCGCTGGCGGAACTGGGCATACGCGGGACGGTTTCGCTTTTTCTGTTCCGAGAGTATTCGCCGAATGTGGCGGGAATTGCGGCGGCCACGTTTGTGCTTTGGTGTATTAATCTGATGCTGCCTTCGCTGGTGGGAGCGGGACTTTTTTTTCGGCGAGGGCGGTGAGGGAGGGAACCCTGCCGCACTGTCTTCGCGCTTATACACTTATCGTGATACGAATAGCCAGTCGAAAAAAAGCAACAGCATCATAGCGTACCCTTTATCAACCTATCAGTGCATGTCAATACACCCTTAGTATTTTTGCATAGGATAAGCGCGCGAATTAATTGGATTGAATGGATGAGCATTGGACTGTTTTATCTATTCCCATCCGTTAAGTCCATTCAATCCGTGTTCTCTTTAATCAAATAATAATTATGCACGTTCAACAGCTTTATACCTCCTGCTTAAGCGAAGCAGCCTACTTCATCTCCCACAACGGTGAGGCCGCTGTCATCGACCCGCTCCGCGATATTGATGGCTATCTGAAGATGGCCGAGGAGCAGGGCGCAACCATCAAATACATCTTTGAAACCCACTTCCACGCCGACTTTGTGAGCGGCCACCTGGAACTGGCCAAAGCCACCGGCGCGCCCATCGTTTATGGCCCGCAGACGGAAGCGGGTTTTGATTTCCGCAAAGCGGAAGACGGCGAAATCTTCTCCATCGGCGGCCTGAAGCTGCAGGTCTTGCATACGCCCGGCCATACGCTGGAAAGCACGTGCTACCTCCTGCATGATGAGGCCGGCAAGCCATACTGCGTCTTCACCGGCGACACGCTCTTTGTAGGCGACGTGGGTCGTCCTGACCTCTTTTCCGGCAATATGAGCAAGGAAGAGCTGGCCGGCATGATGTTCGATTCCCTGCAAACGAAAATTGAGATGCTGCCGGACGACGTCATCGTTTATCCGGCCCACGGCCCCGGCTCATCCTGCGGCAAGGCGCTTGGCAAGGAAACCTTCTCCACTATCGGCACGCAAAAGGCGAACAACTACGCGCTGGCCGACATGAGCAAGGAAGATTTCATCAAGGAAGTCACTACTGGCCTTAATGCGCCGCCGGTGTATTTTTCGCTCAACGCGCGCATTAACAAAGAAGGCTATGAGCCAATGGAAACGCTGATGGAGCAAGGCATGAAGGCGCTTTCTACTACGGATTTCAAGAAGGCCGTCTCGGATGGCGCCTGGATTTTAGATACGCGGCCTGCTACGGATTTTACCAGCGGCTTCGTGCCCGAGTCCATCTCCATAGGCCTTGATGGCCGCTACGCGGAATGGGCCGGCTCGCTGCTGCCCTTCGCGCAACCGCTGGTGCTGGTTACAGAACCCGGCAAGGAGCGCGAAAGCATCACCCGCCTTGCCCGAGTGGGCATTGAGCGCGTGCAAGGCTACTTAGAAGGTGGCGTTGAAGGATGGAAGGCAGCAGGCGAAACCCTTGACCTCATCATAGACATTGAGCCAGACGAGTTGGCGATGGATATGCCGTACGACAATCGTCTGGAGGTGATAGACGTGCGCAAACCCGGCGAGTTTGAAGGCGGCCACGTAAAAGGCGCGACTAACCTCCCGCTTTCCGACATGGCCGATATCCTCAACATCGCCACTCTTGACGCCGACCACAACCTTTACGTGCATTGCGCCGGCGGCTACCGCTCGGTGATTGCCTGCTCTATCCTGAAGCGTCAGGGCTTTCATAACCTTCGCAATGTGCTGGGCGGCTGGGCGCAAATGAAGGAGGTGGAAGGCCTGCCGATTGTTGAGGCGGTGAAGGCGTAGTCTCAGTCCCTAAGGGACGACATGATTATAGGTCTAACAAAAGTCAAAAACGCACATAGCCCCGAAGTGGCGGCATGATTAAGAATGCACTTCATCATGTCACCCCTTCGGGGCTTTTCGTCTCTTGCCGCTATGCTATAGTCATAGCACCCCTTCGGGGTTTGCTGCAACAATATTTTAAAGGTGGTGGAAAGCCCTTTCTTTGCGCCATCACCGCCAACAGCCATTATACAGCCGCCAGATGGCGGGCGGTCATCTTCCGCCCGGCAGTCGTTTTCGTCCTCTTCTGGATAGCACTCTTCCTGCTGTACCTGCCCGCTGCCCGCGGCGGCTGGGTAAGTGATACGCTCGGCTGGCTGGAGGCAGTGCGCGGGCAATCGTTTGCGAATTTCGTGATGCGCAAGGGTTTTACTGTGCGCAGCTTTTATCAGCTAACGCAGGTCGTCACGTGGTGTCTTTATCAGGTTTTCGGCGCGAGCCGCTGGTCATGGCATCTTTTGCAGCTTAGCCTGCATGCACTCAATGCGGCGTTGCTCTACAGCTTTCTGCGTGGCCTGCTGCGCGATAGCCGACTTCCCCGCTACGCGGAAATAGCTTTTGCCGCTGCCGCTTTATTCTGCGTCTCGCCATATGTCAGCGAGGTTATTGTGTGGGAAGCTGCCTTTCATTTTTTGCAGGGAATGCTCTTGCTGCTGCTGCAATTACTGTTGCTGCGCGGGCAATTGCATGAACGGCGCAATGCCGCTATCGCCATATGCTTATTCGCGCTGTCGGCTTTTTCCTTAGAGCTCTTCTATCTCACGCCCTTGCTCGGCGCAGCGCTTTGCGCCTATTACCGCATGGCTTTGGGTTGGGACAAGGGCAAGGTTCGGCGGGCGCTGCTCCTGATTGTTCTGCCGCAAGCAGGCATTCTGCTCCTGCGGCTTTTGGCCGCGCGGCTATGGCTGGGCGTAGATAGCGGCAGGCTCGGTAATGTCTTCAGCGAGCAGCCCATCACCTACTTTCTCGTAAAGCCGCCGGAGTGCTTCTTTCATCTCCTCGGCGGACGCTTTCTTCGGCAGGGCTGGCGGGACGCTGTTTACAGTGCTTGCAGCAGCTACGCGGGCGCGGGGATTTTTTATGGAACGCTCGCAGCGCTGTGCCTTTTCATCCTTCTGCGCTTCCGCTCCATGCGGCGGGCCGGGCAGATAGCAAGCCTGCTGGCAGTGGGGTTACTGCATGGCTTGGCGCTCATTTCCCCGCTCTGGTTTCCGCAGCGCCTGCTCATTACCGGCGACCGCTACCTATACGTCTTGCTGCCGCCTTTCGCGGCGCTTTTGGCGCTGGGCGGAAGCTGCCTTATTCCCGGAAAACTTTTGCGGCGCGCCCTGTTCATCATCCTGCTTTCGGCGCAAGCCGCGCTTACGCTGATGCTCAATGGTGTCTGGGGTCGCGCCGTACAACTCACCGATACCTTGCAACAAAGTTTGACGGACGCGCCGGACAGGATAACTATTCTGCTTAATAGCCCTGCATCATTGCTCGGCGCACCGATGATTGGCGCGGGCGATGACGGCGAAGCAAAGCTGATGCACAATCTGCTCTATACCTCGCAACTGCGCGGGCAGATTTGGGAAGCGCCGGCGCTGCATTTGCTGGTTCCTAATGACAGCATTTTCATTCAAAGGCTGGATAACCGCACAATTCGTGTGCGGCAGCTGCATCCCGGAGCCTTTTGGCAATGGGGGCCGGATGTAGCGCGTTCATACAGCCGGGAAGCGTACGCCTTTTGGACGGATGATGCGGCTTGCTGCTACACACTCCGGCTAAACGGCCCGCCGTCCGGCTACCGGCTATTGTATCATCAGGAAGGCCGATGGCGGGAACTGCTTATGCTGGCGCAATAGCCCGCCACGGCGCGCGTATCTTTGCGCCGGCATGGTAAACGAGCAGATAAGATTAGAAGATGCGGCGCTGCCGGCGGTGGTAATACGCCTGGCCGGCGCGGTGCCGCAATTAGACGAAAGGATTGCCATAAACAGCGCACTGCACGTAGAACGCTACCGCCTGCCGGGGGCAGATAGCCTGCCGGAAGACCGGGGCGCACTTATCTGCCTGCCCATCGGCGATGAGGCCTTCGGCCTGCAACTGGCTTATGTACTCGCGGACGAGGAAGATGCGGCTCAGCTAATCTGCATGCATGTACATCCGGATTTCTTTGCACAATGGCCGGCAGCGCTGCTGAATAAGGAAACTGCCTTTCGCTTTGACCATACGGCCGAGCATGAACTGCGATTGGATGCGGCTTCAGCAACGCTGCTTACGCAATTAATAGCGCCGCGCGAAGGCGGTTTTGCCGATGCCCTGCAGCAATTGGAGCTGGCATTACAGCTGCTGCGCCGTGCTGTGGAGCAGCTTAGTCATCCCTTTGCGCCCTGCCCGGTTCCGGCCTGCCGCTTCCTGGCACACGAGAGCGAGCGGGAAAAGATTTTTAAGGCCCGCGACATTCTGGACGCGCACTATGATGAGAAGCTGACCATCAAAGCCCTCGCGCGTAGGGTGGCGATGAATGAGTGCTACCTCAAAAAGGGCTTTAAGACGCTGACGGGCGCTACCATTCACGAATATGTTGCATCGCGGCGCATTGCCAGCGCGCGACAGATGCTGCAGGCAGAAGGGAGATCGGTGACCGAGGTAGCGGCCAAACTGGGCTACAGCAGCATCTCGCATTTCAGTACGGCATTTAAGAAGGCTACCGGTTTGAAGCCTTGCGAGCTGCTAGCCTGAGTATGCCTCAATAGATGCCGAAACAAGTTCGGCATGACGGGAACGGTACGGTCAATATATCCTCTTCCCGCCGGAGTACGTCTTTAGCACCTTCGCGCCCAATAATGCGCTATCCAGCGCCAGCATCAGGTCGCGGTCAAGGATGACGAAGTCGGCCTTTTTGCCCTTTTCAAGGCTGCCGATTTCCCTTTCTAAATAGCCCGCCTTTGCTGCCCAGATGGTCATGCCGCGCAGTGCCTGCTCGCGCGTTAGTGCGCCTTCCGGCTGGAAGCCCCCGGCTGGAAAATCCTTTGCATCTTTGCGCGCAACGGCTGCGTAGAATGTCTTGAAGGGCGAGATGTCTTCCACCGGAAAATCGGTGCCGAGGGGCAGCCAGCCGTTCTGCGCCAGTAGTTGCGCGTATGCGTATGCGCCTTTTATGCGCGCAGGCCCGAGGCGCTCGCCTGCCCAGTACATATCGCTCGTGGCGTGCGTAGGCTGTACGGATGGAATGATGGATGCTTTGCCGAAGAGCGCGAAATCTTCCGGTGCTACAACCTGCGCATGCTCAATGCGCCAGCGCCGGTCGTTTTTACCGCCGAGGACGCGGTTGTAAAGCTGCAAAACCACGCGGTTGGCGCTGTCGCCGATGGCGTGGGTGCACATCTGGAAGTCGGTCTTCGCCAGCATCTGCGCTACGGAATCAAAGTGGCTAAGGGAACTGAGCAGAAAGCCGCGCCAGCCCGGCTTATCACTGTATGGCTGTAGGAGACATGCGCCGCGGCTGCCAAGGGCTCCGTCGGCATAGACCTTCACGCCCTTTATGAAGAGGCGGTCGGTTTTGACGGGGCCGGAGGCGAGGTAGCGACGGTAGTTTGCAGTATCGTCGCTCAGCATGACGTAGAGCCGCATAAGTAGCTTGCCTTGACCCTGCAAATCTTTAATCGCTTCTACATCCTGCCAGCCGAGGCCGCAGTCGGTGACAGTGGTGAGGCCTTGGGCAAAGCAGGCCTTTTGGGCTGCCATCAGCCAGCGCTTATAGTCTGCGGACGTAGGTTTAGGAACGGCGCGTGTCACAAGGTCAACGGCATTGTCAATGAGGAGGCCGGTGAGCTTGCCGCCTTTTGTTTCTACCGTGCCGCCGGTAAGCATTTGGCCCGGCTGCACGCCTGCGAGGGCCAAGGCGCGGTCATTAGCAATGGCGGCGTGGCCGTCCACGCGGTCAAGGAGGATAGCAGTATTAGGGAAGGCCGCATTGAGCGCTGCGTTATCGGGGAAGGCTTTGCCGGGGAAGCTGTTCTGATCCCAGCCGCGTCCGCGCAGCCACGGCTCGCCGGGGTGCGATTGCGCAAAGGTTTTTACGCGCTGCACCGCTTCCTCCCAATTGGCGCAGCCAAAAAGATTGACTTCAAAAAGCGAGCGGCCGTAGCCTACGAAGTGCGCATGGGCATCTATAAAGCCGGGATAAACCGCCGCTCCGCTAGCGTCTATGCTGCTGTCTGAAGTGTAGGTATTGAGGATGGACTCACTGCTGCCGGTGGCGATGATCTTTCCGTCTTTTACGGCTAAGGCTTCTGCGGTGCTGAATGCACTGTCAATGGTGTAAATGCGGGCGTGATGGAGGATAAGGTCTGCGGGCTGCCGGGTACGGCAGGCGCAGAGCAGCACGACGCTGATGAGCGGCAGAAAGATTTGGCGCAGCAATGAATGAGCCATAAGAGCGCTTTGATTCAGGTGTTTGGTTGATGCGTGTCAACGCGCCAGCGCGCCAGCTCGGCAAAAATGGCGATGGACACGCTTACGGCAGTAATCATGAGGTAGGTATAGGGCACCTGTATGAAGGCCAGGAAGAGGCTCAGGTAAATTTTAAAAGAAGCCAGCAGGAAGATGCGCGGATGCGGCCGCCGACGCAGCAGGAAGTAGCCCGCACCCATGAATAGCGTACTGCCAAGACACAGGGCAAAATGCACCTTTTGCAGTGAGCGTAGCCGGTCGGCCACGGAGTAATGCCAGAGCTTAAGGTAAAAGAGCCGCGCAAAGCCGACTCCACGGTTGAGCTGGTAGGGTACGCCGTTGCCTTCCAGCCGGCTCCACTCTCCCAGCGCCGCCTCGGTATAGTAACGGTAGCCGCGCAGGAACGCACCCCAGTCCTGGCTTAGGAAGGGAATTATGTAAATGCCAAGCACAAGTACAGCAATGGCAATGGCGGAGCGGTAAAAGCCTTTTTTATCCACTGCAAGCCACTCCACTGCGGCCCAAAGCGGCAGCCACAGCACAAGGCTGTATCGGCTCAGCAGGCACAGCGCTATGGCCGCGCCGCGAAGTAGGGGACTGCTCCCGCTAAGGCCGGCTACAAGCAACATGTAATAGCCAGCCACCATCAGTTCAACCGTTACGGACGCGATACCTGCATCGTGCTTCAAAACCATCCAGACCAGATATTGAGATAACAGCGCAGCTACAATGCCGCGAAAGGGTGCGACACGGCTGCATCTGAAAGCTATAACAGCCGTCGCGAGGTAATAAATGCCCACAGCAATCCAGCGATAGTCGAAGCGCAACACCTCGGCCGGCGTATAGGGTAGCCACTGCATGGGCAGGTAAGTGAGTGGTAAGCGGTAGCCCCATTCGTCGATGGTCTTATAGACTGTTTCGCCGCCCAGCAGGCGGCGCACCGCCAGCACAATGGTCGGGATGATGTCCGAGGCTTCGCCAATCGGCGTCTCCCTAAAGGCTGCGGCGAACAGCGGGGCGGTGCAGGCAAGGCATGGAATGAGCAATAACAGAGGTGCTACCCGGAGTAATGCAGGAACCGGCTTGCCAGCGTACGAACGGTAGGTCGGCTCAGCGTTCCAATACCTTAGCAGTACTGCCGCGCCGATGAGCAGAGAGCAAAGTGTATAGCAAACCTCATTGATGCCTTGGGGCAGCAGCTCATGCGGAAGCCAGAGGATAAGCGCCGCCTCCAGCAAAATAAGCAGCACAATAAGCGCATCCCAGATGGCGGACTTGTTGGCGTAACGCATGTGGCACGAAAGTAACGGATGCGGGCAAGCGTGGCAGGAAACCAGCGTAGGTGCGCGGTGCAAAATTTTCTTTGAGGAAGCGCTTGCCGTTTTTCGCCGCGCCCCTATCTTTGCCGTCCCCAAAAGGGAAGCACGGAGGCATAGCTCAGCTGGTTTAGAGCATCTGCCTTACAAGCAGAGGGTCCGCGGTTCGATCCCGTGTGCCTCCACGGTTTACGAAAAGCCCCGCACGTGCGGGGCTTTTTCATTGCGTTCCTTCCCCGGACAGACTTCAAAAACGCTCCAATTATACAGCGCAAAAGGAGAAGGCAGCAGAAAATATGCGCCCAAACAGAACAGGATTTTCGCTCATTACAAGCCAGCGGTGAATGCTGCGAACAGCGTGCTGATGCATATGCGTAATAAAAGTAATTTTGGTCAAATAACTAACTGCTATGACGCGCATCTGCTTTTTACTTTCTGCAGTAGTCTTTTGCCTGCTCCTTCCTTCCTGCAAAAAAGATGGCGGCGATGAATTAAAAAAACCTACGGTAGCCGACCTGACCAAAATGCTGAATATCCAGGAGGAGGCGGTGCTCAAGTACGAGGAATCGTGGAAGGCTTCCCATGATACGCTCACGGCCATTTTTGATGCAGGGCAATGGCTCCTGAAGCAACCGGAGGTGAAGGACGTTTACCTGACGGACGACTGGTATTTGAGCATCATCTATAATAGCGGCCTTCGAAGCAGCATATCGGTTACTATGATTGGCGCGGGAGGCCAGCACCTGAGGCGCGGCGGCGGAGGCGAGTATGCGAAAGGCAGCATTCGTACCTATACCCTGGGCGGTAAGGGCAAGCAAACGCTGGATGATAAGCTCATCGCCAATAAAAAGGTGCTGATTATGAATCCGTACGAAGACGACTTCTTTCACGGAGCCTATCCTTTCTTACCCCTCTTTGATAAATCCAAAACGAAGCTGGACGTAACGGTTGTATCAAACGATGCAGCAACATTTAAGGTTTTCAAAACCGTGGGCGACTATGGGCTTATTATTCTCAATACGCATGGCGGCCCGGACGGAACGCTACAATTATACACAAGTATTCCAAAGATGGATATTCCCAGCCGGCCTGACCCCGGCAAGTGGACAGAAGCGGAGGTCTCTGATTATGTGAGCCAGTCCGGACAGGAGCTATTAGGCTTGCTGCTAAGCGGGAAGCTGAGATGGGGTACTATTACATTGCTTGACTTATTCAACGCTACAAAACCGATAGTTACCAATATACAAATTGAGGTGACGGATGAATACATAAGCGGAATGAGCGGCCAGCTGAAAGAAGCTGTTGTATTCGGTAATCATTGCTTCAGCGGAAATACAGTCAATCGTGTAATAGATGGGAAGCCTTTAGGCAATATGCCGGAAGCATGGCTGAAGGCGGGCGCGGCAGCCTACTACGGCTATGCATTTGACGGCGGTGGCAGCAGTAAAGTTGACAATCTCTTCTGCGTTGATATGGAGGACTCGCTCATCAACAACCTTGTGGTAAATGGCGACTCAACCGGCATTGCGCATCTTGCGGGTGATGTAACGCCCCAGGGGTATCTGAATTACTACACCGAAAGTAAGAGAGGGGCTGACAAACCGATGGGCCTGGTGTTTAAACCCGCACGTTTAGATTCTCTGTATTATACCCGCACAGGAAAAATCTACCTCAAGCTTTTCACAGCCCGCGCTACAAATACGGCTGCGGCATGCTTACAGACACGCGCGACACACAGACTTATCAGTTGGTATGTATAGGCGGCCAGAGATGGTTTGCCGAGAATCTGCGCTACAATGCGGCCGGCAGTCTCTTTGCCCGTAATGACCCTTCCCAAGTCAAAACGCTTGGCAGGCTCTATGACTACCCAACCGCATCCGCAGGTCAGGGCTCCACAACCGGTGCTCAAACTATACGCGGCATTTGTCCGAATGGCTGGCATATTCCCATTAGGCTGGAGTGGGAGGCCCTGGTAACGGCTCTGGGGGCTGTCGACCGTGCTGAGCTGGCTATTATGCTTCAATCGCAAAGTCCCTTGTGGGTGGGCGACCCTGAGCTGGCCAATGCAAAACGAAACGAAAGCGGCTTCAATGCGATGCCCGCAGGAAATGCTTATAAAGGTCCAGGCACCACCCCGCTTGCGTATAACAATGCGGACGCCAGCTTCGTCTTATCAACACATAACGACGGTTATGTTTCCCCTGAAGGTGTTTATCAAGTCCTTATATCACAGGCGAAATCAGGGCAGAGCGCTTCTGCGAGCATAGCTCCAGGGCAGTGGGTGCTTGCTTTTCCCACAGCAACCTTAGGCAATTCGTATTTCAGTTGCAGGTGCGTGGAAAATAGATAGGGCCGGCTTATGTCCGCGATGGTTTCCTGGACTTATTGCCGATACGTTTTTTGTATGACAGCGATGCAGCACGGGGCCAAAAAACATCAATAACAACACTGTGAACCCGGTAATTGCAAAAGCATAAGTGTAGATACATCCAGTAAACGCATCCTTAAGATGAAGCGTATCCTTAGCTAAGCTATTCACGCCCTAAGATGAAAAGGCGATCAACAGCATGTCCTGCCTGAAAAAGTCCGACCTATCGCCGCTCGGTTCCACAGAAAAAGCCCTTCATACATTTGCATGAA
Organism: Chitinophagaceae bacterium; assembly: GCA_965246785.1. Taxonomy (GTDB): domain Bacteria; phylum Bacteroidota; class Bacteroidia; order Chitinophagales; family Chitinophagaceae; genus UBA1952. Next base: position 17,124 of record CBDFFM010000008.1, on the reverse strand, counting down.
GGGCTTTTCTTTTATTTATTTACACCGTACCTGCTTCGCGGAAAACGCTTACAGCATTTCCGGCTGCTTGTAGCGGGTTCCATATAGCCTATAGCATTGCCTAATGCGAAAGCACGCTTTGCTTGCCGCATTGAGGAATGGCTGGACAAGACTTAGCTTATAGTTGGAGATAACGGTGGTATCCGGCATGTCTTTAATTACTGCGTCTTCAAGCGTATATACCTCCTGCCGCAAGACGTAGCCGCACAAGGCAGCATCTGCTTTAAGCATTAATGAAGCCAATCCGTGCGTGCCGGCATTAAAGTCGAAAATGAATTGCGTGGCTGGCGCCGGCAAGTCCGGGTGTTGATTGTATTCGCCGGCAAATTTGTCCTGCGGAGCGCTTTCAGGCAGCCAGGCGCCGTTGTGATACCAGGTTTTGGTGAGCGTTGTCGTATACGGGCGGCATGTGTATGGCTCGTGCCCCACAATGTCAGAGGGACCGCAGGTGTCAAAAGTTTCTACCCGGCCAAACCCTTGCAGCCGGCTTCCCTGCCCGTCATAACAGGCATGATGATAGCTGTAGCTTGTGCTCCGTTCCGTATTTCTAAAGGCATCAATGGTGGAGATGAAGCTGACGCACGGCTGCGAGCAAAGTTGCTCTGTCGGGCGAGAGGGATCGCCTGCCGCATTTTCCCGGTGATATGCGTCTGCGCTTTTATAGACAATGCAAACAGTTTTGCCCGCTCCGTTACGATATCCCGCCAGTAGATGCGACTTATTGACGCTCCGGTTTGTGTAATGTTCGTACTCCATTGCCATAGCGTCTGGCGACGTTGCTGGCAAGATTCCGGCAGACGTACCCTTCGCGCTGTAATCCCTGCAGGTAATCGCTGTGAGAAGCGATAGTGAAGTTTTGCCAAGGCCATCCGCCTTGTAACTGAATTCTATCGAGTGGGCAATGGACGGCGACGCCCGTAATGGCGTGCGACGGAACAGAAGCACCCGTTTGCAGCGCCGGCGCGTATGGAGTTCAAAACCTGAACTGTAATCCGTAAAAGGGTCATCCCGGCAGGCCCACGTAAGAGCCGGCGCATAAACGGGCACAGTTGCCAATGACGCTCCATTTTCATAGTGCTCTCCATAGTCAAAAACAAGCTCATTCAGGAAATCACTTATCCTGTCCGGCAATTGCGGCGCACGGGAATCGGCGTTTATAAACGGCTTTAGATTGCCGTAACGGATATTCTTTAAGTAAAGGTTTACACAGCCCTTCGAATGTGCGCCGCTATGCCCGCGAACGCGCTCCGGCAGATTGTCTGAATTTTCAGGCTTGTAAACGAAATGCTGAATGTTCCCCATCCCGTCCGTGATAAGCTGCGGCAGCCATTCAAATGTGCAGTTAGCAGGGTCAGTGATTCGGGCGGCGGCAGTCAAGCCATACCAGGTAACAATGTTATCCTGGGTTACGGTACGCCACCATGAACCTTTCGACTGGCTGCGGATATGTTCTATACACTGGTAACGGCCATTCAGGCACAAGCGATAGCCTTTCACCAGACATTGTTCCGGTGCAATACCTTTTCCCGGCGGTACGGCTATGCTCTTTATGGATTCATCCGGCATCCAATCCCCGTTTGCGTGTTGATAAAATCGGGGCGCCAAGTCTCCGCAGTCGCCAAGCCGAAAAATTTCATCGTTCTGAGCTTCCGGCTGACTGCCGCTTATGCGCAGTATGCCTGGAAGCTTAAGCTGCCAGCCCTGCCCAAAAGGTGAATTGCCCGAGTCAGAGCTATAGAAAAGCGATAGCTCTGGCGTGAAGTCGTTGTGGCTGGGCAGCAACGGCAATTTTACCTGCAAAGCGGCAACTCCTTTTATAGCGTTGACGGCGAAATATTCCTCCATGCGCTTCGGTGACTCCTCAGTACAGGTAGGTAATAAGGGCAGACCTGATGTTTTGCAATCGGTTTCTTTTACGTTGGGTTGAAGAAGCGCCTGTTTGAGCTTGGGTGACTGCGGCGCAGGATGCATCGGATTTTGGCACATGGTTGTTTCGGTTCTTATGGATAGCAAATGAAGCAGTCGCCCATGCAGCCTATTTGCAACCAGCCCGTTGGTTTTTTAAAGGGAAAAATCCTCCCGACACAGAACTGCATCAGGATGGGCAGACGCGATGACAAAAATGGAGTTGGTGTGTAAATGATACACACTGTCTATGCGCTGCTTCCTGATGCAGTATTTCTTTGGGCCACCACATCCCCCGGGCTTATGTTTTGACGTGCCCACCTGTGAGGGCTATTGCCCGATGACTGCCATCCGGCCAGTCAAATACGGAATGGCCAAGGTCATTCTTATATACTTTGATTTGCCCGCCTTCAGGCGCGAGCCGGTAAAAATGGTGGCTTGTAGCGGCAACCGGGAGGTAATGATAATGGCCGGGTTTCCAGCCAATTGGGATGCCTGCCGACGATTGGGGGCGCTCCCAAAGTGGCATACGGCCTATAAGCTCAATCGCCTGTAATAATTAGCCATTATGCAACAGGCCTTTGACATTGGCCCCCTGGTCTTTGAAATTCAAGTCGGCAGGGATTGTCTTCACGCGAATGCCAAGCCGCAGGCAAGCTTCTGTAAGTGTGCGGATATTGCTTTTTCCGCCCCGGCCCATTGTCTGGCTTTCATAGAGCCAGAGTTCTGCCACCTGAATCTGCCTGTCAAAAAAAACCTGCAGAAAGTCTTCCACCCCGTCTCCAAGCTCATATTCCTTCATGGTAAACCGGCAAACGGCGCCCGCACACCTTGCGCTTAACAACTTGATGCGGGCCGCGCAACCATCAAAAATAGGAAGCACCTGGTTTTGAATTAAATGCACCGGTGGCGGTCCAAAAGCACCGGCAGTGGCGTCAACCCATTCTGGGAGCAATAATTATTGAGATGGTCTATAAGCTTAAAGTATTCAAGGACAAAAGGATCCCAAGTGCCGACAATGAGGATGACCCCCTACTGGTTTAAGTCTTGCGTAGCAGACTTAAACCCCAAATAAAAGAAGGTCTCTGACCGGCAAAGGAAGTGCTTCAGTTTAATCAAGGCGAATAAAGCTGAGGCTCCTTTACTGCCGGACAAAGTCCTTCTTCTATTCAAGCATTTAAGTCTGCTACGCAAGACTTAAACGAGTGGGGGCCCCTTCCTTCAGCTTCCCAATCGCTGCCTTTATTACCTCAAAGAACGCCTCGGCAATATTAGTAGCAACTAAAAAGCCGCCCGAAGGCGGCTTTTATATATACGTCACTGTGGGTAAAGGTTTCTTAGCTTGGCCGGTACAGCTGTTTCACCACCTCATACTTACCATCCTCATTCAAGCGAATGAGAAAATGCCCTGTATAGTAGTGATAGGCAATGGCTTCTCCTTTTTTATCGTCAATCGTGACGAGATATTCGGGATATGCACCAATCCACAAGTCACCGACCGCTTCCGGGTCACGGTAATCATAGCCACCGCCCCAGTTTGCAATACCCCAATCATTGTGTTTTTCATCTGCCTTGTGAGGTGTGCAGAATATCGGGTATTTGTCGCTATGAGCCAGTTTCAGGTCATTATGTACCTGCACAATTATCTCTTTAACCCTGTTCTCTGTAAGTTTCATTTTTCTGGAGTGTATTTAGGTATTAATGACTCAAGATTTTTGTTTTCAATCCATTTCGCATTTCTTTCCTTGCAGTACCTGCGGTAGTATAGGTACGCACCATTAGTTCTCCTTCGCTCCACCGATGCCTTTCCGCATAAGTTTTTAGCCAGACAGCCTCCTCATGCACCCAAGGCGTTTTCTTTGAAATGGTTGCATATTTCTTGTAGCCCATCGCCAGAAAATCGTCGAGATGCCAATATTCATGCTGCCAGGTAATCTTTGCGCATTCCGGCCGAAGTTGCAGTACCAGCAACTTTCTATCCTTTGTAGATACCCGAAGCCTGCCCATAAGTTGGCTATTATAGTATTCAGGATGCCCTTCCACAATCCACTCTATTTCCAGTTTGATGCCTTTGCTCTTGCATAGCTCAATTGCGTCATTGACATATTTCTTAAGCAAATTAGGCGGAATGATTTCAAAGACAACACCGTCAATGTTTTTAAAAAACCGCTGAGCCTCCTGAGACAAGTCCGGTACGCCAAACAGTTCCTCCAGCCACTTCAGCAAAGCTTTCCAAAGCTCTTCAAAAAACTCCTTCATCGCCTTCGCGCCTTCCTTCAGCTTCGCCAATGTAGCCTTTATCAGCTCAAAGAACGCCTTGGCAATATTAGTGGCAGTAAAAAGCCGCCCGAAGGCGGCTTTATTTACTTCTTGCAATACTTCCCATCTTTATCAATACCTATTTCTATTACAGCCGTGGAATGCTGTAAATAAATGGGTTCACCTGTTTCGTCTGGAATTGTAATAAACAAAGGCTCTGGGCCAAATGTATCCTTACCAAACTCCACAGAAGCATGCCATGCTGGTATTGGTTGGCCTCTATGCGGCCCACGAAGAGGCTTTTCGTCCTCTATGAATCTGATATAGTCTACGCCCTTCTTCTCATCATAAGGGAAGTCAACATCTTTTAGCGCCTTCTTGATGCTTTCAATTATTTGTTCTTTTGTGTGTTGCATACTTATAGTTTTATTGGGTCAAGACCGGCTTTTGCTCGGAATCCATTGATATATTTCAAAGCGTCTTCTAGTTCTGCTTCAGTCCATTGTTGCTTGTTCTTTAGAATCTGCTCCCAGACGTAAGTTTCCTTTTCTAAGGTAGATAGAGTGGCATAATTTTCTGCACCCATTTCAAGATAATGTACAACATGACATTGTTCATGAAAGACAATTATTTCTGTTGCCTCGCGTATGAGGTAAAACTCCCTGTTGAGAGCACTAAACCCACCAACTTTACCCTCTCTGTATATGGTGTAGAACAAATCCCGGTATTTCTTTTTAAATACCACTTTGTCCTCTTGGATGAGTTCTATTCCATTCTTTGAAAGAAACGCTTTGAGTTTTCTTATTTGTTTTGCTTTTACAATTTTACCACCTAAGCTATCTCGTTCAGCGTTGCGTTCAAGCCAATCAATCTCATCCGCATTGACATCTCTGACCTTCTTTTCTATTCCTACCACTTCCTCCAGCCACTTTAGCAAGGCTTTCCATAGCTCCTCAAAGAACTCTTTTATGGCTTTAGCGCCTTCCTTCAGCTTCGCCAGCGCAGCCTTTATTACCTCAAAGAACGCTTCGGCAATATTAGAAGCAGTAAAAGCCGCCCGAAGGCGGCTTTTCTAATCAGAATCCTCAGCGTAGCCATGGTTCGTTATCGTATACAACACTTCGCCAGTTTCCGCGTCAATATTGATGTAGAACGTTGCTTCATCCATACCCCACGGAAAGCCATAAGAAACGGAATAAACATTTCTTTCTTGGCCGTAGTAAGTACCATACGACAACTTCTTGTTTTTTACAAACCGCACCTTGTCAATCGGGTCAACCGAGGTAAAGGTTCTTTTTTTATCATTGAGATATTGCTTAGCAATCTCATGAGCTCGTTCTTTGGTTATCATAATTACTTGATTTTTAGTATGTCCTCTGTTTTGATTTCTTTCCGTACTGCCGGTATTTTTTCAATGTCAAAGTCAAAAGTCACAGGGTCTATGTCAAAAGGTTCGCGCTTCTCATTTATATAGTCTTGAGCATGTTCCAGCTCCCTTCTTGTAAACAAGTCTTTGTTTTCAACGATTTTATCAAAAACCTGCTGCTCCTTCATCAGTTCGCCTCTCGTGCCCTTTCCACCAAGACTGATATACTTATTCAGTCCCAAGCTTTTAGCATGCCTTGCATGCATAAACTCATGAAAGAACTCATATGCCGTACAACCTTCCCGCAATACAACCTTTCCCTTTTCCGAAGTGCATACAAACATGGCTGCCGCTTTCTCTCTGAGGATTATTGGTTCACCAAATGCATTAAAGTAGCCTTCTACGATGTGCTCACCTTTTTCAGGATGCAATTCCAGCTCCCACTCCCATTTTGCTAAGAAGGATTTAATTGCCTTAAGGTCACGCTTTAAAAGCTTTTGCCCTGACATATCGCCTCTTCCGCTTACCGGCAATTCCTTATCCCAGTTTTCTAACAGGTCTTCCTGAGCGGGCTTTGGTTTAATGCCAAAGGTGTCTTCCAGCCACTTCAGCAAAGCTTTCCATAGCTCCTCAAAGAACTCTTTTACCGCTTTAGCACCTTCCTTCAGCTTCGCCAGCGCTGCCTTTATTACTTCAAAAAACGCCTCGGCAATATTAGTGATTTGCCTGCCGCTCCCTTTCAGCACGCCTTTCATAAAGTCCATGAACGGTGCCAGCACCGGCTCCATCGCTTTCAGCAGCCGCACCGGCACCAGCAAGTCCAGCAAGGGAATAAATAAGTCCAGCACGATGCAGGCGATGTAGCCGGCGGCATAGGCCCATTCCTCTGCGGAGACGGCGCTCAGCTTGCCCAGCAGCTTAGCGGGCAGCTCCGCTACCAGCTTATTAAGCTTAGCGGCAAAAGCCGCCGCCTCGTCCATCACGGCTGCCCAGTCTATATTGGCCACGGCCTGCAGCAGGTTGTTGGCATACTCCAGCAGCAGCGAGAAGTAGTAAAAAGGGTCTTTCATAATGGCCATGCTGCCTTTAAAGCCTTTGAGCAGCAGGGCAATGAGGTCAAAGAGCGAGGCGACGATGTCTATGAGTGAGTTCCAGAAGCCGCAGAAGAAGGGAGTCGCCAAATCCTTGTACTGCGCCATCCCTCGGCCCAGCGCGTCTTTGAGCGTGCCCACGAAGCCGGCCAACAGGGCCTGCTTGCTGTTCGCTATGCCTTGCTTGTCCTTAATGCTGTCCTTAGACCATGCGTCTATCCGGGCGCTTAGCAGCTCCATCAGCGGCGGGGGCTCGCTGCCGGGCGCATCTTCCCGCTTTTTAGGATTCCAGACTGCCTCGTCAATGCGCAGATGCTTCGTAAGTAGCCCGGATATGCCTTCAAAAATGAGGATGGCTGCATCCATCGGCAGCTCGGCGGCCTTCATAAGCCCTTTCAGCAGGGTGGAGACCAGCCACTTCCTGATTGGTGCGCCGGCGGATAGCTGGCCTATCAAATCCTCGGCATCGCTTTCCGTCAGCACATTCCCGAACCGTGTATCGTTGGCGGGGGCCAGCAGCGGCTCCGCCCAACTGCAATCTAGTACTTCGGCTATCTTATCGCCGGCCTTGAGCAGCCGCACCGCGCCGGAGAAGCGGTCGTTGTCGGGCGCTTCTATGAAAAGCACCACCTCATCTTCGGCAGGCTCGTAGCGGCGATAGGCTTCCAGCAGCTTGGCGCCGTCCTTAGATACGATTATCCATACGCTGCCCACCCTTTTGCGGTCGCGGTACATGGTGGTGATGCCGGTTATCAGGTTTCCTTTGACCTTGTCTATATCCGGGTCTGCCAGTACGCCGGTGAGATGTATCCCGCCGGCAAGGCGGTCAACGGTTTTTCTGCCTCATAGAAAGCCTCCATACACAAAAACGCCCCGCATTAGCAGGGCGTTTTAATCGTTAGCTATACTTCTTAGCCACATCAATTTGCTTGTTGATATGCTCAGTAAAGCTACGCTTAAGGTCTATGACGCCCGCATAATCCTCTCCTTTGTCGTTTATGTGGTAGGAGCAGTACCAGTAAACAGGTGGGTCGTCCCCTTCGTCAAAGTAGAAGAAATGAAACTGCTCTCCTCCTTCCATATCGGCAAAGACCCAGAAGTCTTTTTGCAGACTAAAGCCTGCTACCGACATACCCCTTAGAGCATCTTCCTGACGCTCCTTCCAGTAATGGTCATCCTCCTTAAGAGAATGAATTTCATGATTGGTATCGGCAATCATGTTAGCGCCATTTCCACCTAAGAGAAGAAATTCACGATATGCCTTAGGGAATGGCTTACCAGTTTGCTGTTCTACAGATTGGATTTGTTGCTCTGTAAGTGGCTCGTTTTTTCTTCCGCCCACTTGTGGCGTCTTCGCCATTTTTTTCATGTATTCCATATGCGTTACTTTTTTGATTGTTCAGAATATTTATTTAGCTGCTTGCTATTAGTTACATATTCCGAACGTCCTTTTTCTCCTTTGAATTTTGGACTCTTTACATTGATTTTGGCATTGTACTTCTACTGCCGGATGAGGATTTCGCGCTTGCAGATGCTGCAGGGCGCATAAGTGCTCTCTATCTCAATGGCCAGCTCCGCTACTTCAAGGCCATACAGGTCTTTGTCCATCTCAATGAGCATCTTGTTCTCGCTGTCATACCAGCCTCTGTCCTGTTTCCGGGTCTTTAAATGCTTCTATATACAAACGCCCTGCTGATGCAGGGCGTTTTGATTAGTATCCATTTTTCTTCACTTCATCAATCTGTCGGTTGATGTGCTCAATAAAGGTGTCCTTTGTTTCCTTGACCCCGGCGTAGTCATTTCCTTTTTCATCAGGAAAATAAGAGCAGTACCAGTAAACAGGCGGGTCGTCCCCTTCGTCAAAGTAGAAGAAGTGAAACTGGTCAGAATCCAGGTACCCAAACACCCAGAAGTCCTTCTGTAAGCTAAAGCCTGCTTCTGCCATTCCTTCCCGGCAATGCTGTTGACGTTCTTTCCAGTAAGGCTCGTCGCCTATAAAAGAATTAGCTGCCATATCTGCTATCATATTGGCCCTATTCCCGCCAAGCTGTAAAAACTCCCTATAAGCTTTGGGAAACTGTTTGCCGATTTCCTGTTCCATAGATTGAATCTGTGCTTCTGTACACGGTTCGTTGTAAGTGTTACCGATTGCAGGTGTCTTTGCCATCTTCTTCATGTATTCCATGTCATTTCTTTTTGGATTGTTCAAGGTATATTTTAAGTGATGGATTATCCACAACATGCTCCAACTTGCCCTTTCCGTTCTTGAGCTTTGGGCTTTTAACGTTGACCTTAGCGCCGTATTTCTGCTGCCGGATCAGGATTTCGCGCTTGCAGATGCTGCAAGGCGCATACGTGCTCTCCATCTCAATGCTCATCTCTGTTACTCCTAATCCATACAGGTCTTTGTCCATCTCAATGAGCATCTTGTTCTCGCTGTCATACCAGCGGTACATTCGTTTCTCCGTGTCATAGAAAGCCTCCATGTCGGGCGGCTTCACCTCCGGCGCACCTACGCTGTTTGGTATTTTCTTACCTCGTTGCGCATGTGCCAGGTACTCCTTCTCAAACACCTCGCCGCTTTTCAGCTTAGCGCGCACTCTCATCCGGGCCACATTCGCATTTTCCAGCCCTTTGATGCCCTCGCGCAGCCTCACCAGTTCCTTTACCCGCTCCAAAGCTAAGACCTCGTGCCGCACCAGATTATACCACTTGGTCAGGGCAGCGGACTTCGTCCAGAATTTTCGCAGCGCGGCTATTTCTTCCGCCACCTTTCCGTAAGACAGCCTTAACGACTTGCGTATCAACTTCACAATCCATTCTTCCAGCTTCTTAAACTTGGTAGCCAGCTTTTTCAGCGCGCCAACCACCGTGATGACCGTCACTACGGCATCAACTACCGTAATGATATCCTCCCCCGCATGATAGGCTATCTCATAATCAGAGTTCTTATCGCCGTTGTAGTGCTCAAAGAAGTCTATTGCGGAAGCCTTTATCTGCTCCTTTACCTTGCCCGGCTGCTCGCGCAGTTCCTGCAGGGCATTTTCCAGGCCTTCGCGCAGCATCTGCGATTCCACCTTGTCAAACAGCAGCTCCAGAACGAGCGCTCCGGTGTCCACCAGCCCGGCTATAAAGTCCAGCAGGCCATTTACGAAGCATTCGCGTACAATAAGAAAAGCCGCCCAAAGGCGGCTTTCAATACTTATTACTCGTTCAGTAGCGGCTTTTGACGTAGTAGTTGCCCTATCGTCTTTTGCGATTACATCGTTACCCATCCCACCAGTTCATCTAGAAAAACTGACCGGCTCGCCTGTCTCATCATCTATTATCATGAATGCCATTGCCTCCATACCATCTAAAAAGTCGGGGTCAAACCAATGGCAGTCGCCTATCCACCCTTTTTTCACTTGCTTTCCAAGTAGGCCTGGACTTTGTGTATAACCGGCTGTTACAGGTTGGTCTTCGTGGTACTTGAATTTGATGTCTTTCAAGACTTTGCGGGTCAGCTCTATCGCTTGTTTTTCTGTGAGGTTCATATAGGTGTTATTTTTTGATTGGAGTTTGCCACTTTTTGAAGTATTCACAACTGACCAGACTCAGACCTACAGCATCCTGTTTACTACGAGGTTTTGACATAGTAATTGCCCTTGTCATCCTTGGCGATTATATCGGTGCCCGACCTGCCTCCAAATCTTCTGTTGAAAATTACCGGTTCACGTGTCTCATCATCTATCTTTAAGAACGCTGATGATTCCATGCCATCTAAATAGTCAGGGTCAAACCAACGGCACATTCCTGTCCAAGCTTTTTTTATTTGTTTTCCAGTCAGCAAGGGGTCTTCTGTGTACGCAGCTGTCACGGGCTGGTCTTCATGATACTTGAATTTGATGTCCTTCAGGACTTTGCGGGTCAGCTCTATCGCTTGTTTTTCTGTGAGATTCATGTTCGCTTATTTTTTGGTTGGGAATTGCCACTTTTTGAAGTATTCCAAGTTGACTCGGTCTAAACCATATTCATATGCTCTTATGTCATTGATTTTGCCCAAATCTATCTCCAGTTCCGCTATCGGCCATTGCTCGGGTGCTTTCATAAACTCTGCCAGCACATACTCCTCGTGTTGCAGCTTATTCAGCTTATCATAGGTTCCTGCCATCTCTGGAAACTCCTGCGTCATCTTGTACCATAGCTTCATGTGGTGCAGCTCGTGCTCTATGGTGTAAGACGATACCTCGGCGCGTATAAAAATCGTCCTTTCTTTTTCACTAAAGGAAGCAAATACGCCTCTTTCATTCCATTTACTCAACCTGGCTTTAAATCTGTAGTCTTTATTAATGACCGTCAGTTCTATGCCGAATTTTTGCTGAAGCTCTAAACGCAGCGTCTTGATTGCCTTTACGCTCAGGACTTCTTCGCCGGCGGTATTGGTCGCTTTCTTCAGCGCCCTGAACAGCTCGTCCGTCTTACTTTCTTCCGTCGCTACTTTAGAAAGTATATCCTGAACGTCTTTTTTAATTGCCTTGGCGGTAGCTTTTACCCACGCTTCCAGTTTCCCGAACTTAGAAGCCAGTTTTCCCAATGCAAGCAATGCGTCTCTGATTATTGCTACTATGCTAATTACGGTAATGACATCTTCGCCCGCATGGTAAGCTTTCTCAAATGCCGAGTTCGTATCGCCATTGTAGTGCTCAAAGAAGTCTATCACGGATGCCTTTATCTGCTGCTTTACCTTGCCCGGCTGCTCGCGCAGCTCCTGCAGGGCGTTTTCCAGGCCTTCGCGCAGCATCCGCGATTCCACCTTGTCAAACAGCAGCTCCAGAACGAGCGCTCCGGTGTCCACCAGCCCGGCTATGAAGTCCAGCAGGCCATTTACGAATCCGCAGTAGAATGCGTACAGCACGCCTATTGCCTTGCCAATGCGCTGCAGCAGCTCCAGCACCCAGTCTATAAAGCCGCAAAGGGTACGTATTCCTTCGGTGAGGCGGCTAACGATGTTGGCTAAGGCATCGGGCAGGTAGGTTTTATAGGAGTCCATCTTCTCCACCATGCCGTCTATGTCGCGGGCGCGCTGCTTTAAGCCCGCCACCAGCGCCACTATGGAGGCTGCCTTGTACTGCCTGTTGGCCGGGTTCCAGTCAGCTTCGCCGTATTTGAGGCTGCGTATGCCGTCCGCAAGCTTGTGCAGCCCTTCGGCGCAAAGGGCAAGTATCCTGTTGGATACGGTGTTGGGGTCATTGCTTTTCTTGTCCAGCTCAAATGCTATAGCGTCTTTCAGCGTGTCCCGGTCTATGGGCGGGTAGCCGGGCAGCTTATCGCTGTACTTTTTGTAGTCGCTGAGTATGAGCTTCGCCAGCCATTCGGGGCTGGCCTTGCTTCTGCCGGCGGAGATGTAGCGGGTCAGCGCGCGGTCTATCTTCACGAAGCACACCGTGCCGAAGCTGTTATACTTGTCGTCCTGCTCGTAGTAGATATTTATATCCGGTTCCTTGTCTTGGCTGTTGCCTTCCTTTTCGTCAAGATGGTCTTTTTGGTACTGCTTGATTAGCTCCGCGCCGTTGTGGTTGAATATGGTGCGATACGACCATAGGTTATAGTTGTTTGCCTGCAGCACGTTTGCCTCCCCGCCCTCCATCATCACGTAAGGATTATCCCAGTTGGACCCGAAAGGGCTTTGGGCCAATCCGCCGGGCGCGGCGGGCGGAGCATATGCGGGCATGGTGGGGGCGTTTGTAGCCGCTCCCCATTCAGGAAATGCCTGGCTCATGATTAAAAATGATTGATTTAAAGAAACCGCCACCCACCTTACGGGGCAGGCAGCGGCTCTGGTTAGGGGTTGATTGCTTAGCTGGCCGGCACGTCCAGCTTCACATCGGAGTCAAAGAAGAAATTCTCGTCGCCGCAGTCCTCATTGCAGGGCAGGCCGGTGGCGTCTAAGCCCACGGTGCTCTTCTGCAGGATGGTGAGCGAGGTAGGCACGCGGGTCTCCCAGGTCGTTCCCACTTCATACTCAGGGGTTTTCAGCTCCTGCACAATGGAGAGATACAGGGGGTCGCCGGTAACGGGCGCATCGCCGCCGGCCCATACCTTGCCCGTGGCCATGTAGTACATCACGGCGTTCTCAAAGCCCGGCCACACGGTGACCACTGCCCGCGCCAGCCCCGCCTGCATAAAGGAGCGGAACAGGGGATCGTCGCTTTCCTGCGTGTACAGGCCGGCCCATTCACCGCGGGCGCCCCAGTAGAAGGGATACAGGTTGTATGACATGATATCCCACTCAAAGGCCTGCTCCATAAACTTGGCTACCGAGGTGTAGGCGTCCTGGTCGGCATTCGCCAGGGCGGCGATGCCGGTGAAGGAGTCACGCTGCCCGTTGAGGAAGTTCTGGCCGAGGTAGCCCTGGCCTACGAGGTAAGACATGCAGGCTTTCTTCAGCACGGTGTTCTCCACGATGCGGTAGAAGAGGGGGTTGGTGTTCAGCACCTGGCTGGTTTCGTCTACGGCCGCCGATTCTTGCTTATTGTAATCTTTTACACGCTCTTCATACGCATCAATTATGGCCTTAAATGTATCTATCTGCCATTGCTCAAATGCTGCATCAGTCAGCTTCATCCGTATGGATACGGTAGCTGCGTAAGAGAGAAAGTTGCTGGCATGAGAGGATACCGGTAATTCTCCGACGAAATGATCAATGTCACGATAGGCAAAGTCCAACTGTTTCGTCCACCGGAATTTGTCGTCCATGTCTGTAAAAAAGACATCGCCGATGCTGATTCCGATACCATGCTGCTGATTGGAATCCGCGTCGCGGACGCCACTGAGCGTAGCTTTTACTCTCTCCGTATGATAGCCTTCAGGCAGCTTGAGATTTTCTTTCTCCGCGAATGCCTCCCAGGTAGAAGTGTCTGCGGTATCAGCCGCCCCGAACGCCTTACCGAAATAGACTACTTCAGCTGGCGGGACTTTTACCTCCGCATTGTACAAAGCCGCGAACAGCGCATAATTTTCCCGGGTGAGCTTTTTATGCGTCTTGATGCCATCATCCGTGCGCGGGTCAACCGGCCTATCTAATAGGATAACAGAGCTTTTTTTAGCCTTAGCCTTCACCATGCCCAGCTTGTGGAAGGCTGCCGGTTCGGGTATCATAAATTCATACATCAGACGCTTGCCGTAATTGAGTATCTGATTCTTATATACCTTGTCCACCCAGCGGTACACGCCTGATACGTGCTCGGCGCCGTCGCCGCGGTTGTCAAAGCCGTGCCGGTTCTGCTCCTCAAACTCCTCAATCATCTTGCTCACACGCTCCTCACGTACGCGCTCGAGGATGCGGTCGGTAGCCTTGTCTGTAACCTCGCGGGCAAAGGACACCGCCTGGCGGTTGGCCTCGCTCTTGGAAAGGTTTGTCGCGTAGTTGGCGTTAACGCTCACATTGTAGCCAGAGCCGGAATAGCCCGCGCTTGCACCAATGCTTAGCGATGTGCTTTCTGCGGTGATTTTGTTGATTTCCTGCTGTAGCTCATAGCGGTCGGTAGTGGAGCTGTCGTGCTGCTTTTCCTGCTCGCGCTGGCGCTCGCTGGTCACGGTATCTTCGCTGCGGCGCAGTACGCGGGTGCTACGCTCCTTGTATTCCCGCGCCATCACGTTTTCAATGTGCGAGACCTCGCCCGGCACATAGCAGCATACGGTTTGCTCCACCTTCTGATAATCCGCGATGCCCAGGCGCTTGATGCCATAGGAAGTGGGCGAAGGCGATGTGGGCGTTTGATTGTTATCGGTGGCCTGAGCATCTCCATCAGTACGGCCGCCTAGTATGAGGCTTTCATTTATATCAAGGTAGCGCTCATCATCAAAGTCAATGGTAAGGCTCATTCCGATTGTACCGCCGGTACCCGGCGCGACGCCATCGTCTTTGTGCAGCAGCAACGCCGTATGGCCTCCCGTTTGCACCATTTCAAAGTCCAGCTCCTGGCTCCCGCTTTTCACGGACAGCACTTTGCTTACGCCTCCGGTTTGCAGTACCACGGCTACTTTATAGACGCCGCTGCCGCTGCTTGTTTCATGGGTTGTAATGGAGTAGGGTATCGTGCTTTCGTAGGTAGAAATGACATCTGATGCGGACAGCGTAACGCCGCCGGCGACAATCGTCTTCTCAAAAAATTTGTCCGGGTCAAAGGCAGTTTTCGTATGCTCACTCACCTGTTTGGAAAGGGCAGTCTCCACACGGTCGAGGGTCAGTGCATTGTCCAAGAGGCTTTCGCTGTCCAGCACGTCCATGCTTTGCGTCGAAAGGATGCCGCTCAGTTCGGTCTGGCCCACTTCCGCATCGGGCACAAATTCGAAGGCAGGGATCAAGGCATTGGAGTTTAATGCTAGTGCGTCATTGGCGTCCTGTATATATTGGGTCTGGTCAGCGGCGAATTTCTGCTCCTGGGCGTCAAGGTACTTTTCCTTAGCCGCCTTCACCTCCTCCACCGCTTTGTCATAGCGTACCAGCGCGTCATTGGCCATGAGCATGTCGTGCGCCCGCTGCATAGCCCTTCTGTCCACGCGTGGTGAGGCTGGCGGTGGCGGCATGGAAGGCAGGTTGATGTAGCTGGCTCCCAGTTCAAGCAATTCCGGCTGAATGACAATCGTTCCCCGGGCTATTTGCGGAAGCTCTTCGTCTGGCACAGGCGATGCGGCATTGACCGCGTTGATGAGATTGATTGCCTGGATCGCTTTGTAAAGCTGTGCTTTAAGCGCAGGATTCGTTTCCGCAGCGATTTGATAAAAGAAATTATCCCACACCTTCAGGATATTGGCGCTTGAAAGCTGCGCCGTGCTGCTGGCTGCGTTACGCAACTCTGCACCCGTCGCGGATTCTGAATTTTTGTCCAGCCATTCAACAAAGCCGAAGAAAGTCGCGTCAATGCTAGTCAGGCTATCCATCGTCCAGCACATGAGTGAAGTGACGCCGGGAAAACATAGTAGCACCGGTTTCTAAAGAAGTATTGGCTACTGCCATACCATATAGGGCGCTTGTTGACATGTCAGGATGATGGATAAGCCCTGTTGATTGTTTGGGTTTTGCAAGTGGCTCCGGATTTCTGAGTGAGACAAACCGGAAAAGGGTTGAGCTCGGTTGGTTTTGGTTGTCCATTGTTCGGATTGTTTGTTTTTGTGTCGGTTATTGGTTTTCTGTTATTGCGCGATAACAGGACAAAAGAATAACAGGCGCTTGCAGCCTATCTGCAAGCGGTACATCCTCTCTGAAAATCTGGAAAAGGGCGCCTGTCTGAAACGGCAGTTGCCTTTCCCGGGGTTCCTGCAGCCTGTACAGTGTACGGGCCATCACTCGTACTTTGCTTCCTTTGCGGCTATTCATCCGTATATGAACATCAAAAAGACCATTAAGCGTTCCTTCCTTACCCTTGGCATTCTGTTCGTGATGTTTGCAGGCTATTTTTTCCTTATCAGGAAGCTGGACAATGACGCAGTTCGCTCGAAGAATTTCGGCTTGTCTACCTATGCCAATACGCTGCCTACCATGCTGCCGTCTTTATTTATGGAAGGGGCTCGCTTTTATCTTAAGATAGCCACCACTTCAGGCGATACTGTGCTTGCCTTTGGCGATACCGGGGGAGGCATATCCATGATACTACAGGAGACGATAGATAAGCTGAAGCTGCAGTCTTGTGTGAAGACCGGCTTAATCAAAGGCATAATGCCTATGAAATATATACGCTTCGGCGATGTGGTGCGGGACGGATGCATTCCTCCGCCGGTACAGGCGTCTCAACTTATTTTAAGGCGGCTGACAGGGCGTGTAAATGAGCCTTATTTTATTGTCCCTAAAGAAGATGAAGAGCTGAAACTCATGAAGAAGGTAATGCCCTTTGAAATCTTCCTGGCCCAGCATTTCTTTATGGGCAAGGCGTGGACGATAGACTATATAAAGCAGCAAATCTGGGTCAATACACCGCTCAAGTCGGCCGATGCCGGAGTGCAGCCTTTAGGCTTTAAGAAAGATGCCGCCGGCAAAAAGCTGTTCGGCCACCCCAGCATGACTATAGAGGTAGATGGTATCCTGATTGACGTATTATTTGACAGTGGTGCCACGATGGTGCTTTCGGAAGACGGTAAGAAAGCATTAGGCACAGATAAAAAAACAATCGCGGGCTCTTTTATCGCCGCATCTGTCTTTGATAAATGGCGCAAAAGCCACCCCGAATGGAAATATTACCCTAAGGCGGACTTAAACAATGATGTGATAGAGGTACCAAATGTAAAACTGGGAAGCTATACAGCTGGCCCTGTTTTATTTGCCAAACGTCCCGATGCGGCCTGGTCTGAGGGTATGATAGGCTCTATGGATAAAGTAGTGAAGGGAGCAATCGGCGGCTCCGCGCTTCGGTATTTTAAAGTAATGATTGACTATAATTCGGAGCTGATAAAGTTTGAGCGGTAAGCGGCTCATCCAACCGCTTG
>CBDFFM010000007.1:0-34243 GCA_965246785.1 Chitinophagaceae bacterium | reverse complement strand
GTTTTCACCGGGAAAAAGAACCAGGCTGAAAATGATAAAGTACCCGAAACTACACTGCCTGTAAAGAGCGCGGTGATTACGTCGC
This sequence comes from Chitinophagaceae bacterium, assembly GCA_965246785.1. Taxonomy (GTDB): domain Bacteria; phylum Bacteroidota; class Bacteroidia; order Chitinophagales; family Chitinophagaceae; genus UBA1952. The sequence goes on along the minus strand of CBDFFM010000007.1, from coordinate 34,158 downwards.
AGTCTCGCCCTCCTCAATCAAAAACCACAAATGGGAATCTGGCTTCTAAAGCTGGCAGCAATCTACCAAAGGAGAAATCAACCGGTTCACCTGCTCAGCCTTCAAAATCCGCATCGGCACCGATTCCCAAGCCGACACCGAAACTCAAAGAGTTTACCGGCGATGAGCTGCTCGCAAAGGAGTTTGTATGCCTGCCATTTACTGGCAAGTTTTTAGAACTAATTGGTTCGCCATCCAAGCTATTTGCAGGTCTTATCTGGGGACTGCCTAAAGGCGGAAAAAGCAATTTTTGTATCCGCTTCGCTGACTACCTGCAAGAATACTTCGGCAAGGTGGTTTACATCGCAGCCGAGGAAGGAGAAAGTGTAACGCTGCAAGAGAAGTTCAAAGACATCGGCGGCTCTAAAGTAACAGTCGTTGAGACGCGCGACCGCGACGTTATCCGCGATTACCTGCCCGCAAAGAAGTGCGACTTTGTGTTTATTGACAGCATCAACAATGCAGGCATTGACAACGAGTTTCTGGAGCTGCTGAAAACCGAGAATCCAACGAAGTCTTTTATCGGCATTGTTCAGGCTACAAAGGGCGGCAATTTTAAAGGCGACCAAGCCCTGACGCATAATTGCGACTTTATCATCAAGGTTGTGGATGGTATTGCTTATCATCAAGGCCGGTTCAATGTGGCTTCTGAGATTTCCATTTTTGAGGAGCCGCTTTATGAGAAGAATGCGGAGGGATGGGCAGAGAACCATCCGGCAACTGCCGAAAGCGGTGAATTGAACAGCATTGACAAGGATGTTACAAGTGTTGCAAATGTCGGGACGGGTGCGGTCTGCGAGCATCCCGAGGGAACTGGTAAAGCAACACAGCACATCATAGAAGGCATCCAAAATCCTTCGGTGCAGGTTGCAACATCAACAGAAAGCAGCCTCAACAGCCAGAGCAGTATTATACTGGCAAGCGATGGACGCGGCAAGTCCATATTCGGGCCTCCGTCTCTTGTAACGGCTCTACCAGTAAAAGCAACACCACTGAATCTGCCGGTAAGCAGTGACAGCAGCAAGTACAGCAGCTATACCGGCAGCAGTTTGGGCAGCTCAACACCGGGTTACTATTCCACTTCTGTGTCAGATACTCCAAAAACTAAAAAGGGAAAAAAGAAAGGAGGTTCAGACGGACGCGGGATTGGGACTGCGCTGCTGTTTATTGGAGGCGGATTTATCGGCGGATGTATTTATGTGGAGATGAGGAATCAGGCAACGGAAAGGAAAGCGAAGGCCGCAGCCGCACTTAAAGCCCGGCTATCACCTACGCCTTCAGGCAAAATTAATCAAGCAGCCGTGCAGCAGCCAAAAGCGTTACCGCCTGCCGCAAGAGCAAATCAGCCTGCCGCAGTGCCGGCGCAACTGAAGCAAGTGCCTGACAGGAGAATGGCAGTACGACAGCCGCAGAGAAACATTCAGCAGCCACAGCCCGACACAAGGCCCCGGCATTCGGCACAGGCAACCATGAAAACGCCGCAGCCTATAGAACCGTCAGATGAGGTGTGGTGGGGCTTAGACGGACTGGATAAGATACTGTGAACGGATAGCAGCTCAACCATCTGAAGCCGCTATGAAGTGCACAGAAACAAGGTGTGCGAAAGCGCCCCAGAATTCTTAATCGTAACAACACAAAAGCTGGACGGAGGCAGTAATACCAAGAATATGACATAACCCTATTAATCCTAATCCTGGCTAAAGGCCGGGAACCATCTAATTCAAAACCATCAAGACAACAAACCAACCAAAGCAAAAAAAACAAGCAATGAAAACCACAGTACGAAAAGAAGAAATCATAGTGCCACAGGGCGTATTCGCAGCGGTCGCAGCGGTGATTACAGAGCACAGCCTTGAGCACGCCATTACAGACGCGGACGATGAAGATGGAGATGAAAGCATCACACTTTCCATCACCTACGCCAAAGAAGAGCGCGATGCCTTCCGCCAGATTCAAGACCTCATTGAAGACTATGAGGAAGAAGGCGAGGACGATGATGAGGATGAATAAACATCAGACATCGTAGCGCCTTAGCGGCTTCTGCAATAAAGAGTGCATGGCACATCAAGCGACCATGCACTCTTTGCTTTGCCGCGTTGCATCAGCAATGAAAGCGGCCACAATGAGGTCGCCTCAAATATTCAGCAGACTCTCGCGCGGATGTTAGTAACTATTTTTTACAGTACCAAATACAGACTTTACTTTTGGCATGAAACGTGCAGCACAAAGACAAAAAAAGAGTGGCAGAGGAATCCTTCTTCCACCTATAAAACAAGAGAACGCAGAGGTCGCAAATGCAGGCGGGGCAAGGGTTATAGCGTTTTCACCCGATAGAGTATCCATAGACGAGCTAAGGCCAATATGGAACGATAGCGAAGTAATATACAGCGACGAAGAGCTGTACACAATAAGAGGATGGCTGTACGTGATGGCAGAAGTAACCATCTCGGAATTTGACCGCATCAGGCATACCAACCACGTCCCCCAAGCAAGTCAGCAAAAAGACAAACAAGAACATCACCCGCACAATTGCCAAAACAATGAAGTCCAGAAAAGCCATTCTCTACGTCCGGGTATCTACCGACGAGCAAGCTGATAAAGGTCACAGCCTCGCCCATCAGGAAGACAAGCTCAAAAGCTACTGTGCTTACAACAATATGGAGATAGTTGGCTTCTACAAGGAAGACCACTCTGCTAAATCCTTTGAGCGCCCTCAGTTCAGGGCACTCCTTGACTTTCTGAAAAAGAACAAAGGCAAAGCGGATACGCTCCTGTTTCTGAAGTGGGACAGATTCAGCCGTAATGCACCGGAAGCCTATGGAATGATAAGCACCCTTGCAAAGCTTGGTGTAGAGCCGCAGGCAGCCGAGCAGCCGCTTAATCTGGAGGTGCCAGAGCAGAAAATCATGCTTGCCCTTTACCTCACTGCACCGGAGGTGGAGAATGACCGCAGGGCGATGAATGTGTTTGCAGGAATGCGCAGGGCAATGAAGGAAGGGCGCCAAATGGGAAAGGCTCCCTATGGCTATAAACACGGACGTTGTGAAAGAAATAGGCCGCGTATTGTGCCGAGCGACGATGCTCCTCTTGTACAGCTATCGTTTGAGATGATGGCAACGGGCCATTATCAGATTGAGCACCTTAGGAAGATCGTAAACGACAAAGGGCTGAAAGCAACCAAGAATACCTTTTGGACAATGCTACGCCATCCGGTCTATATGGGTAAGGTACAGGTAGCCGCCCACAAGGATGAGCCTGCCATGTTGGTGAATGGTCTCCATGAGCCATTAGTGAGCGAAGCCCTTTACTATGAGGTGCAGGACGTGCTGGACGGTAATAAGCGAAAGCCAACTATTCCGGGACATGAGACGAGCCACGAAGAATTGCCGCTCAGGGGTTTTCTGAAATGCGCCAGGTGTGGTGGTAATCTTACTGGTAGTGCGGCAAATGGACATGGAGGCAAGTATTACTACTACCACTGTAGAAAGGGCTGTAAGGAGCGTTTTAGGGCAGATGCAGCCAATGCAAACTTTGAAGCGCTGCTTGAACGTATCAGTGGCAATAAGAAGGTGCTTAAATCCTTTGAGTTAATCCTGACTGATAGCTTCAAGAAGGACGGGACGGGCAAAGAGGCGGAGCTTAGGAAGATTACTAAAGAGTTGGCTACCCTTCAGGGGAGGCTTCTAAATGCAGAGATCCTAATGCTGGATGGTGAGATAAAGCCGTCAGACTACAATGGAATAAAGGCAAGGCTGGAGCCGGAAATTGCAAGGCTTGTCAGGCAGCAAACATCCCTTGATAGTAGCAGCAATCGCGAGGAGCGGGAAATGCTGGAATTTGGATTCTATTTTTTGAGTAATTGTGCCAAACTCTTTAGGGACGCGGGTTTGGAGCAAAAAAGGCGAATAATAGGTTCGACCTTCCCAGAAAAGCTGGTTTTTGAGAAAGGAGAGTGTCGAACCTATTCCGAAAACAGCATCCTCGCACTGATAAGTAGGACTGGCGCGGGTTCTACAAAGAAAAAGGACGGAGAGAATTCTCAGAATTGCTCTCCGTCCTGTGATGTAGGGAAGACAGGGTTCGAACCTGCGACCCCCTGGTCCCAAACCAGGTGCGCTACCGGACTGCGCTACTTCCCTAACTATCTTATCAACCGTCCGCGGTGAGGGCGGGATTCGAACCCGCGATACACTTTAAAGGTGTATGCCAGTTTAGCAAACTAGTGGATTCGGCCTCTCTCCCACCTCACCGTATTAATTGTCCTTAAGTTAAAAACGCCAACCGCTTCGCTCCGAAGGACGGCAAAGATAACGGCTGGCAACAAAAAAGGCGGAAGAATTTTCACCTTCTGCCTGTTCTTTCTGCCTTACCCGAAAATTACTCGGCACGCTCCCACGTTGTAGTCCGGCCAATCAGAGAAACGCCTACATAGCCACGGATGCCCAATTCCTTGTCGTTACGGTAAGTAATGATGCAGGAATAGGTCTTTCCGTTCTTCGGGTCATAGATGGTGCCATCCTCATAGGTGTCATCATCTTTCTTGACGAAATGTGAGAGAATCGGCAGGTTAATGATAGGGCGCTTCCTTAGGCTTTCTTTTTGGTTCTTATCGTCCACCTTCGGCTTCCCGTCTTTGTTCGGCTCCTTCAGCCAGACTATTTTGCCCCAGAACTTGTTGTCCACGGCGCGGTAAATTTGAATCTTGGCGGTTTTTTCCGCGTTATACCAAAGACCCTCCAGCTTGTCTTTCTCCGCAAAGGCCTTAGAGGCACTTCCGAGCGTGGCAACGAGTATGAAAGCGATAATCGCAAAACGGTGTAGCATGTTGTGGATGTTTTTTGAGCAGATAAATGTAGCGAAACGGCTTAGCAATAAGCAAGTGTCATGCGGGAGCTTGTCAAGTGCCGGTTAACTTTGCGCCCCTCACTATGGCAAAGACACGCGACCTGCAGACTATCATTGGCCACTGTAAAGAATACGGCTACATTTTTCCTTCATCCGAAATCTACGACGGTCTGAGCGCGGTCTATGACTATGGTCAGTACGGCGCGCAGCTCAAGAAGAACATCCGCGATTACTGGTGGCTCTCCATGACGCAGATGCACGAGAATATCGTGGGCCTTGACGCGGCCATCTTCATGCACCCGACGGTGTGGAAGGCCAGCGGTCACGTGGACAATTTCAGCGACCCGATGATTGACAACAAGGATAGCAAGAAACGCTACCGTGTTGACCATCTGATTGAAGCCTTCGCCGAAACGCTGCCGGAAGAAGAAAGCGCCAAGCTGTTATCGCAAATGGATGCGCTGCTTACGGAAGATGACTTTGCAGGCTTAAAGACGTTGATTGAAGAGCGAAAGATGAAATGCTCTGTTTCCGAAACAAGCAACTGGACAGACGTGCGCCAGTTCAACCTTATGTTCCGCACCGAATTTGGCGCGGTTGCGGCGGAAGACGGCGAGGACAACGGCGTGTATCTCCGCCCCGAAACGGCGCAGGGCATCTTCGTCAACTTCCTGAATGTGCAGAAGACGGGCCGGATGAAGATTCCCTTCGGCATTGCGCAGACCGGCAAAGCTTTTAGAAATGAAATCGTGGCGCGCCAGTTCATCTTTAGAATGCGCGAGTTTGAGCAGATGGAGATGCAGTTCTTCGTCCGCCCCGGCACGCAAAAGGAATGGTACGAAAAGTGGAAAGCGACGCGGATGCAATGGCACCTTTCCCTCGGCATTCCAGCAGAAAGCTACCGCTACCACGACCACGCGAAGCTGGCCCACTACGCCGATGCCGCCTGCGATATTGAGTACGATTTTCCAATCGGCTTTAAGGAAGTAGAAGGCATTCACAGCCGTACCGACTTTGACCTGACGCAGCATCAGCAGTTCAGCGGCAAGAAGATGCAGTACTTTGACAACGACATTGACGAGGCCACCGGCAAGCCTTACGGCAATTACATCCCGTACGTCGTGGAAACAAGCATCGGCCTTGACCGCGCCTTCCTGATGGTGGTTTCGGAATCTTATACAGAGGAAGATTTAAGCACCGAAGAAAAGAAGGACGACCGCGTGGTGATGAAGCTGCCGCCTTTCCTCGCACCGATAAAGCTGGCGGTAATGCCCCTAACGAAGAAGGACGGCCTGCCGGAGCTGGCCCGCGAGCTGATGAAGGGTTGCATGCCAAGCTTCATGTGCTTCTACGAAGAAAAAGACAGCATTGGCAAGCGCTACCGCCGCCAGGATGCCATCGGCACGCCTTTCTGCGTGACGATTGACCACCAGACGAAGGAAGACGGTACAGTCACCATCCGCCACCGAGACAACATGACGCAGGAGCGCATCCCACTGACGAGTGTAAAGGATGTGGTGATGAAGGCTTGTGCCATGCCGTTTGATATGCTGTAGCAACATGGACATCATCATTCAGGAATGGAACCTTGATGCTTCGCTACATTCAAAGGAAGAAATCCTCGTGGCGCTGAGTGTCCGAATTAATGCAATGCTGCGTGACGACCCAATGGGTTTTATCCAGCTGATGTACCGTCTGGACATTCCGGAAACGCAGTTAGACGCTGCGATGGACGCGCAGGATGCCATACAGCTTATTGCGCAGCTTGTCTGGGACAGGCAGCTGCAAAAACAGATGTTGCGGAAGTCATCGCCGCCACATGAGGCTACAGACGACGAATTGCTTTGGTAAGCCATTAAGTTGGTTCCTACTCAGCAAAAATCTTCCCCGGATTCAAGATGCCCTTCGGGTCAAAGACCGTTTTGATGTCGCGCATCAATTGTAGCTGCACGTTGCTGAAAGCGATGTCCATAAAACTCTTCTGCACCAGCCCGATACCGTGCTCGCCGGAAATTGTACCGCCGAGGCGAATAACCTCGCCAAACAGCTCGCGAATAGCCTTTGGCAACTCCTCCCGCCATACCCGCTCGCTCAATTCGCCGCGAATGATATTGACATGCAGGTTCCCATCACCCGCATGGCCGTAGCAGACGCTCTTGAAGCCGTATTGCGCGCCAATGCTTTTCACAATGCGCAGCAGCTCCGGCAGCTCGGCGCGCGGCACTACCGTGTCTTCTTCTTTATAAACCGAATGGCTTTTCACCGCCTCGCCCACCTTGCGGCGTAGTGCCCAAAGCGTTTCCTTTTGCTCATGCGTATCCGCCAGCAGCGGCTCGTCAATGTCGTAGCGACTCACGATTTCCGCAATGCTTTCCATGTCCGCCATTAGTTGGTCGGGGTTATTGCCATCCACTTCTATCAGCAGGTGCGCGGCAATGTCATCCGGCACGGCAATGCTGCTGTTCTGCGTAAAGCGCATGCTCCATTCCAGCGCGTCGCGTTCCATAAATTCCAGCGCACTCGGCGTATGTCCGGCCAAAAAAATCTGGTTCACCGCCGCGCAGGCATCTTCCGCGCTGCGAAACGGAACCAACATCAGCACATCATGCTGCGGATGCGGAATAAGGCGAAGGACGATTTTTGTGATGATGGCGAGTGTGCCTTCGCTGCCCGTAATCAACTGTGTAAGGTTGTAGCCGGTGCTGTTCTTTAAAACGTTTGCGCCCGTCCACATCACCTCGCCGTTCGGCAAAACGACTTCCAGATTCAGGACGTAATCCTTCACCACACCATATTTCACCGCCTTCGGCCCGCCGCTGTTTTCCGCCACATTCCCGCCGATGAAGCACGAGCCTTTGCTCGCCGGGTCTGGCGGATAAAACAGGCCATGCTCCCGCACCGCATCCTGCAGTTTCTGCGTGATGACGCCCGGTTCGGTTGTCACCTGAAAGTTGCGGGTGTCAATCTTTAGGATGCGGTTCATGCGCCGCATATCCAAGCTTACGCCGCCGTGAATAGCCAGTGCCCCGCCGCTCAAACCTGTTCCCGCGCCGCGTGGTGTCACTGCAACGCCCTGCTCATAGCAATGCCGCATGATGGCGCTCACTTCTTCCACGCCTTCCGGCTGCAAGACAATGTCAGGCGGGTGGTGCAGGTCTTCCGTGTGGTCAGAGGCACAGCGGTGGATGTGCTCCTCATCCGCAAGGATTCTGTGGGCGGGTAGAATACTATGAAAGAAGGCTAAATCGCCCTCGTCAGGCGTCTTGAAAGGCATGGCGCAAAGGTCGGGCGGCGTGGGCGCAATTTTGGAGTGCGCTTATTCGCTGCGAGAAATTAGATTCCTGAGGAATGACAAAGATTGGGCGAGCATAATGGATGCTATTTATAATTCAGCGGCTTTTGTCATTCTGAAAGAATCTATTCTCGCGCAGTTGCAAAGCTGTTTCAAACTATACTCATCACCATGCCCAAAAATCACCTCCGCGGCAAAGACCTCATTGCCGCCGGCACGTATGTCGGCTTCCTTACCCATTCCGGCTCCCGCGCCTTGGGCGCGAATGTAGCTTCGCATTTCACGAAAATTGCCAAGGCAAAGCGCATGCTGCCTAAAGAAGCCGCCAACCTCGCGTGGCTGACTTTAGACGAAGAAGAGGGCCAGCAATACTGGCTTGCGATGAACCTTGCCGGCGATTACGCCTCCGCCTGCCACCACGTCATCCATGATAAGATTGCGAAGGCGCTGGGCCGCCAGCCAATGCGCATGGTTGAGAACCATCACAACTTTGCCTGGAAAGAATTGCACGAAGGCAGGGAACTCATTGTACACCGCAAAGGCGCTACACCAGCGGGCAAAGGCGTGCTGGGCATCATTCCCGGCTCCATGACCGCGCCGGGCTTTATTGTAAAAGGCAAGGGCATTGAAGCCGCCGTAGCTTCCGCCTCACACGGCGCAGGCCGGCGTATGAGCCGGACGGCCGCCATCAATACCATTACGCATAAGGAGATGAAAGAAATCCTGCAACGCCAGGGCGTGAAGCTCATCGGCGGCGGGCTGGACGAAGCGCCGATGGCTTACAAAGACATCCGTACGGTGATGGACGCGCAGCAGACGTTGGTGGATACGCTTGGCTCCTTTACGCCCAAGATTGTGCGCATGGCCGGCGATTCTCCGAAGGGTGGGCGAAAGCCCGTTAAGGCGCGGGTGATTGAGGGTGAATAAGTCTTACTCCCAAAACATCGCCGGCGTCTCCATGTGCGACAATTCATAAGCCCGTAGATATTCCTTCGTAACACCCCTGCCAGTGGCAGAAATCAACTTTGGATTGCCCACCGTGCGCGCCACATACTGAATAATGTATGCGTACTTGCTGGCTACCACATGCCATGTGTATCGGCGCTTCGCAATCTCCTCCATCTTAGCGCCAACTGCGCGGAACCCGGCAAAGCTCTGGCTCTGAATGACGCTCATCAGGCTCTCCACATCGCGGAAGTACAGCGCCTTCTTCTCCGTCGTGGAGCGGTTGTAGGAGACGTCAAACGTGATGACAGGCAGGCCCAGATACATTGCCTCGACGAGCGAAGGATTGGTGCCGCCGGCGCTGTGGCCATGCAGGTAGATGTGACAGTTGCTGCGCAGGAGGTCAAGGTTACGCTGGTCGTATATCGGGTCAAGCAGGTGGATGTTTGGACAGTCGCCGTACTTCGCGCGCATGTCCTTGCCGTACTCGCTGTTGTTCCAGTTGCCCACAATCGTGAGCGCATAGCTGCCGAGGCGCGCAAAGGCTTCCAGCACTACATGGATGTTGTTTTCCGGCTCAATACGGCACACCTTGAAGGCATATGGCGCACGCATGAATTCGTAGCGCTCATAGTCGTCCACTTCCGGCTTCACGCACATCACGTGGTCGGCGCCGTACTCTACCATGTGGGTGAATTTGCCGTAACGCTGCGCAGTGTAGTCCTGTATCGCTTCATTGTCGGTGATGCCGGCGGTGGAGAAGCGGATAGCTACACCTTCGGCGAATTCCAGGTAGCGCTTGGCAGGCCTGCTCCACTTATTGCGCTTCCACTCAATGCCGTCAATGGAGGTCACCACCTTCTTGTTTTTAAAAAGCCGCAGCAACGGCAGCATAAAGCAGCCTGATACACCGAGCACCAGTAGCACATCCGCGTAGAAAAGCGCATGCAGAATAGAGACTGCATCGTAGATGATGCTCTGGATACCATTGGCCTGGAAAGGCAGGTAGATGAGCCGTGCGCCATTATAGTGCTTCATGCGCTGGCCCTTCGCGTACTTCTTGCCGCTGCAATAGATGCTCATGTCCATCTCCTCGCCCAACTGCGCCACAAGCTGTTCGGCCAGTGTTTCAAAGCCGCCGTAACGAGCAGGAATACCAACGGTACCGATGACGGCGAGTTTTGTTTTGCGCATGAGAAAAGAGAATGCTGTTGGTTACTGAAATAAGATATCGTAATCATCTTCGGCAAGCACAAGCTCAGGCTGCATGGTGGCCGCAGCTTTTGGATGCAGGCCACGAAATGTGCCGAGCATAGCGTGCCGGAAGCTATCCGCACCAAAGCTGAGCGAGCGCCGGTAAGCTGCACTGCTCATCGCCTGATAAGCCCCAAGGTCGGAGGAGAGGGCACGCAGGGTGGCGGCAATCTCTTCCACTTGCCGGGCGTCCATGCAGTAGCCTTGCCGCCCGTGCGTTACCAGCTCACGGGGGCCGCCTATCGTCGGGACAATCACTGGCCGGCCGCAGTGCATTGCTTCCAGTACCGTCATGCCGAAGGTTTCAATCCAGCCATCAGGCAGGGAAAGATTGAGCACCACATGCGCGCGCTTGTAAAAGGGAATGGTATCCGCCTGCGCGGGAAAAATTTCGCAGTTCGTTGGAATGTTGCGGAAAGCACAGAAGCCGGCTACATCCACCTGCGAAGCATTCAGGACAAGCTGGAAGCGCGCATAAGGCTGCCGGCCCGCAATCTGCAGAAACTGGCAAAGACCTTTGTATGCCTTCATGGAGCAAAGCATCAGCACTGTAAACGGTGTACTCCAGTTCAGCCGCTCCATAGCCGCCGCCGCATCCGTGAAAGACTTGGGCAGTGCATTGTAAACAACTTCCGTCTTTGGTCGTGTGAAGTGAAATTCTCCCGCCACGTAGTTGGAGACAAAAATCACCTTATGAGCCGTAGCATTCGCAACAAGCGTTAAAAACTTACGGAACACTGCCGGCTTCAGGCTCACTTCATGCACATGATACATAATGTGGCAGCCGCGCAACCTTCCCGCCAGCGCCGCGCCAAAAGGCAGCAGCGTGTTGACGTAAACGGTATCGCCCCGGCGCAGGAAACGCAGCAGTTGCACAAAGAGCAGGAGCTGCGACCAGAGAAACAGGCCGAGTGTCGTCCAGCGATTTTTATTCCAGCGGTACTTCAGCGGGCGCATCGCCACGCCGGGAATGCCGCTTAGGAAACCGTCGCCGGAAGGCGTGGCGGTGAAGAGCGTTACGCTATAATCTTCCTGCAGTACCTGGAGCGCTTGTCGCAGCACAAGGGGGCTTCCGCTCCGGTCGTTGAGCAGATGGATGGCTATCAGTCTGGGCTTCATTTACAGAACAGCGGCTTCTTTTAGAAGGGCAGGTTTACGTTTCAGTGAAAATTTCGGAGCGACATAACGTGGCTGCAGCGCGGCATCATAAAAGCGCTTTAGCTGCTCTCCACGTACATCCCAGCGCAGCGCGTAATGAAAACGCTCCAGCGCCAGCTCACGCTCCTTTGCATAAAAATCTTTGTCGCGGAAGAGGCGTTGCAGGTGATAAGCAAAGAGCGCGTAGCTCGCCTCGTACTTAGAATACTTCACCTTCACCTCGCTGTCAATGTGAGTGATGGTGCCCGGCCCGTAGCCGTCCCAGCAAACTACAGGCAAGCCGTAGCGCATGGCCTCCGCCACCACCAGCCCTGCGCCTTCGTGAGAAGGGAAGAGATAAACCGATGATTGGCGGTAAAGCGCGTGAAGCTGTTCCTGCGGCATCCACTGCACAATTTCAATAGCTCCGTCCATCTCTAGCTCTGTGATGAGGGCCTGCAGCTTCTTTTTCAACGGGCCTTTGCCAACTATCACCAGCTTCGCCTGCGCCTGCTCCACTTCGCTCAAAGTGCGGTAAAACCGGGTAAACGCCTGAATGGTTACGTCAAAGCCCTTCAGCGGCACGAAGCGGCCCACGGACAGCACGACAAAGCCATTCTTCTCGCCACCGATGTCGGTCACAGGATCCGCGGCAATTGAGGGGACTATCATGTAGTCGTGCGTCAGCCGCAGCTTTTCTGCGGCCTGCTTGTGCATGCACCAGATGAGCCGGGCCTTGCGCTTACAAATGGCCAGGAAGGGGTCAACATTCCAGAAATACTTTTTGACCCCCCAAAGGATACGGTCTTTAATCAGCGCGCGCTTACCTATGGAAATGGCAAAGCTGCTCGGGATGGCAGGGTGGTGGCCCACTGGCCCCCACACAAATGGCTTGCCGAGCATCCACAGGAAGGAAGGCGTCCAGTCGTTATGGAAGTTGAGGTTGTGTGTGAGGTCAAAATCCAGCTTCTTTCGCTTTAGGAAAAGCACGACGCCGAGCTGCCAGCACAGAAAGTAGATAAGGCTCAGGCGCGGGCCTTTCTTCCAGAAGAGCATCCACTTCGGCCAGTCGTAGTAGAGGTACTGAATGCGCGAAGCCTGCTCAGCATGTTCCGGGTGCGTGGCGAAGTGGTGCTCAATATCCTTACGATTGTTCTTGCGCGTAACGGCAATCACACGCTGGTAGCGCGCGGCCTGCAGGATATAGTTCCAGCCCATTGCGTCTTCCGACACGTTGCGCGGATTGGAAGCATAAGCGGTAATCAAAACAGTCTTCATGCTCAGAATTATGCGGCGCCGGCCTGGCGCGTTTTGATGTGATTGAAAAGAGTGTCCAGCGTATCACCGAGGCGCAGGTTGCGCACGGAAATGTAGTGCTCTTGGCCTGCTGAGCGTCGCTCTAGCTTGTTGAAGAGCGCGAGGTACTGACCGGTGAGCTGCTCAATACTTGCGGCATCCAGCTCCTGCTTGCGCTGAAGGATCACATCGGTAGGCGCGTAGAGGAAAAAGTTGAGGTCAGGCTTGAAGAGGAAGCGGTACCACCACGCTGTGAAAGCGGATGGAAGCATGATATTACTGCGTTTACTGTCATTGATAAAGTCGAAGTAATAGCGGTCGTACAGCACCACATAGCCGCGCATCACGTAGCGGAGCTGGGACGTAGCACTGTCCAATCAGGTAATCGGTATAGTAGTAGGCAAAGCGCAGGTAAGAGCTGAGCTTAGAGCTATTGGTTCCTTGTCTCGGCAGCCTGACCGCAGCCTGCTGCTCCGCACCCTTGCGGCCAAACTTCACGGCGCTCAGGATAGGCAGCAGGCTCGGGCGGTGACGCAGCACCACAACGGGCGTACGCAGCTCTTTGTCTATCCGGTGGGCGCGTCGCCTCAATCACGGTACTCTTGCCGGCGCCATCCACACCGGAGAAGGTGATGATGAAGCCACGCTGCGGTATGGTCTCGCGCAGCTTATCGCCGAAGTATTGAAGCCGGCGCACTACACCTTGCCAGCCCGTGTTGGCCGCCTGCCGCTTCAGGAAGGCGAGCGCTCGCTCGCGATGCGCATCTGAATATTGCAGCAGCGCATCAAAATACTTTTTCTCCGGCGCGCCTTCTTCCCGCATTTGCTTCAGCAGCTCCGACTGCACACCCATGCTCAGCGAGAGATACTGCTCGCGATAATGCTGCGGCACGGTAGCGCGATTGAGCAGGTAGAAAAGCCGCGTATAGCGCAGCTCATCACCAATGGCCGGCACTTTAATACCGCATTCATTCAGCTTAGCGCCCTTCCAGGCTTGTGCGGCATCGGCAAACACCAAGCTGCGGCGGCGCATCTCGCTGATACAGTCAATATGTATGAATGCTTCCATTAGTCAGGAATATACTGAGTTGCCGCATGAACGACTGGCGTTTTTCGCGGATGCGCTCTACGCAGCGGTGGGTGCTCAGGTATTGGCGCAACTCCGCAGCAGCCTTTAGCGGCATACATAGGTCAAGGTCGGAGGAGGTGGGAAGAGCTGTGATGTCTTTCACGCAAAGCTTCATAGCGGCATACGGCCTGCTGTGCATGAAGTGCGTCACATCCTGCAGCACGAGCTGACGCTGCGTGAGCAAGCCCTCATAATCCATCCAGAAGCCGAGGGCCTCGCACCAGACTTGCATTAGCCACGGCACCTGATAGTGCCACTTTGCCTGGCGGGAGTAGGCTTGCAGATAATAGCTGATGGTGCTAAGCAGGTATTGCTGCTCCGCCTCATTGGGGTCAATCTCATGCTCCGCCATGAATGCTTCCCATTCCGGCTGGCGCAAAGTCTCGTCAATCTCTTTGCGGATGGCGGAGAACGGCATGCGCTTTACAAGGATGCAGTTCTGATAGATGAAATGAAACAGGTCGTAGAGCGCCGGCATATCGTCGCGGCTTAGCTCCCAGTCTATAAGCAGGATTTCCCCGCCGCGCAGCCGCACATTCCAGGGCGTAAAATCGCCGTGCGCGCGTGATACGGGCACTGCCGCCTGCGGCAACATACACTCAATGAGCGTGCGCATCTTTTGCAGGAGCACTTCGGAAATTCGGTCGTCTTTGGAACGCTTCGGTGCCTGGAGCCAAGCCTGTGCCTCTCGGTACCAGCTTGCTTCGCTCAGCTTCTCCGGGCGCACATCATAGCCCAGCCAGCGCTGCATGGGGGCAAGGGGAAGCTCAGAAAATTCGCACACAGGCTTTGCAGATTTGTCGCTGAACAAATCTCCTTGAGTAAAGGCAAGGCAGCGTGTGTGAATCGTCTCCGGCAGTACGATGCCTTCCGGCGCGGGCTGCATGATGGCGCTGCGCTCGGTATAAATATTCTTGGCAGCAGGGATGGAAAGGGACAGCTTGGTAAATGCGGAGCGGCCACTCGCGTCTTCATGCCAGATGACCAGCTTGCGGTTGATACCCGCCGTGCCGGTGAAGATTGCCCAATCCTGCAATTGCCGCAGGCAACGCTCCCCGATAGCAGTTGTGTAAATGACACGCTTGCCGGAAGTAACGAGGCCAGGCATTCTTAACGCAAAGCCTGCACGAATGGCGCGGGCAAACAGCTTGCCCCGCGTGCTGCCCTGATAGTAGAAGCGCAGGAACTGCGGCTTGCGCGATGCCTCTGGCCAAATCCAGCGCAGGCTGCCGTCTGGATTATTGATGAAGCGGCATGCTACCGGATGGCGCAGCCGCTCTGTGGGCCGCAGCGACACATCAATGTTGAGGAGCTGCAGGCCCTTATTCAATAAACCTATATCCTGTATCTGCTGCTCAGTATGCATAGTGCCTTGTGTGATACCGATTATTAGCCATCGCTGTGCCAAATGCTTCAATCCGCTGCCGGCGAGGTTTTGGCGCTTTCAGGAATGTTGATTTGTGTCCGATGAGAAGAATTTTGTCCCGATTCTGGAAAGTTTAGCCGGTAGTTAAGCTGCCGTCTTTATTTGGGCAGAAAGCAATTCAGGCCTAAAACGGGTAAGGTACTTTTTCTCTACCGGCGTCAGGCGCTCACGCGTGGTGATGCAGATGTAGCAGATGAGAATCTGATAGAAGAGAATGCCATAGTTGGTCTCGCCGAAGATGCCAAACTCGGTAAAGGAGTTGATGAGCACCGGCAACAGAATACCGAAGAGCATAAGGCGCTTCTCCTTTTCCCCTGTCTGTACGAAGCCGCGTAATGTGAATATCAATTGCATCATCACCAGCGTGAAGCCGATGAAGCCGAGGTTCATGAGCGCCTGCACAAAAGTGTTGTGCGTCATGGACGCCGAATAGGTGTGCACGCTGCCGAACTTGTCGGTGTAGTTGATGCGCTGGAAGCCGAAGCCGAGGAGGATTTCACGCGGCAGGCCTTCCGTAATAAGCGCTTTCCAGAAGGGCAGCCGCCCGGTCATGCTCATCACTTCATCCATACCACCCTGCTTCACAATGACCTTGGAGATAGCAAACGGCACCACTGCAAATGCGCCCGCGTACATGGACAGCTTAAGCTTCCAGTTGGAGCTTTGACTGATGTGGAAGAAGGCAATGAGCAGACAGCCGATGGTAGATGAGCGCGAGCCGGTCATCACTACGCCGAAAAGCAACACAGCTATTTCAAGAATGGCAATGATGCGTCCATGCTTCGTGTAAAGATTGAAGAGCAGGCAGGATACACCAACCCCGCCGAGCATCCCCAGCTCATTCGGGTTCATAATAAAGCCGCCGAGCCTGGCTTCTTCACCGTCGTGCGTAAGGCGGAAGAAGGTGTCGGGCGCCACCAGCATACCCACTACAAAGATGGTCATCAGCGCCCAGCAGGAATGTCCGATGACATTGTAAATGCGGATGCGATTGCCGGGGAAGAAACGCTCTAAAAGAATGAAGCAGCAGATGAAGTAGTAGGCGAAGACCAGACTCTCAAAATCCATAAACCATTGCAGCGAGCTCTTACCCATGTCGGTGCTCCAGAAGAAGGAGACAAGGCCAAGCAGGAGATACGCGCAATAGAGTAGGATGCTCATGCTCTGCTCCCATGCGAATGCCGGAATCGCCCCGCGCTTCAGGATGCGGCGGTAGATGAGGATAACCGCGCCGGTCATAGCGATGCGGCTGACGGTTTTGAACGGCCGCGTGAAGCCCATGTTGTCGCTCCAGGCAAAGAATCCGCTCATCTTCACGAAGAAGACAATAACGAGCAGCACATAGATACCGGTGAGGAAGCGCTTATGGTTTTTGGAGATGCGCGGGTGCATGACTGATGCTTTGTGATGGGCTGTGCTAAGTCTGCCCTTGGTGGAATGAGTCAGACATCCAACGGCTGGGCCGAAGTCTGTCAGACTGACCCCTGTCAGGCAACCGCCTTCAGATACATCTGCTGGTATCTGCCCACCAAAGATTCCCAAGCAAATGCTTCCCTAATCATTTTCAGCGCCGCTGCCCGCAGGCCCGGTGCTTTGCCCTGCGTAACCATATCTCGGTAGAGGCGCGTCATACCATCTGCCACGCAGGTCGTGGAAGCCTCGGGCAGTACGACGCCCGCGCCGTATTCGCGTACACATTTGCCTGCATTGGTGCCTTCGGTGATGAGCAGCGGAATGCCAAGCGCAGCGGCTTCCAGCATCGCTGCGGGCAGACCCTCGTAACGGCTTGTATGTGCAAAGACATCGCATTGCTGCAGCAGCACAAGCTTTTCATCGCCGTACTTCGCGCCATGCCAGACTACCGCTTTCTCTAAGCCCTGCTCCGCCACAATCTGCTCCAGCACTACCCGGTCTTCGCCATCGCCGATCATCCAGAGCCGGCTTTCGGGATGGACTTTGTGGAAGCGCTGAAAACCAGTGATGAGCAGGTCAAGACCCTTCTTTTCCTTCACCATGCGGCCGCAATAGCCGATGATAAACGGGCCTTCTTTCTGCACGCCTGCCGTTTCATTACGCAGCGCATCAAAGCCGTACGGTATCTGCACCGTCTTGCGGCTGTGATACCATTCGTGCAGTCCTTCGCGCTCCGTATCGCCGAGCAAGTGAATGGCGGCAGCCCCTTGCAGGAGCGGGCGCTCAAAGAGGCGGAAGTAAAGGCTTTTCACCAGCGCATTCTTCTTCATGGCCGGCTCGCTATAGCTGCCGTGCGGCGTAACGACATATGGGATGTCTAAGTCTTCCATCAGGCTTGCCGCGGAATACATCACCGGCAGGAAAGCGCCATGGATATGAAAAACCGTCTGCCGGCCCTGCCGGGCAATGGCACGCTCCATATCTCGCGGGAGCAGGAATGGATTGCGGCGCTTCTTGAAGAGCGAGGTAGCGTAATTGCGAGCCGGATAATCATGAATCGGCGTGGCTGTGATGCCCCAGACGCCCACTTTATAACCGGCGGCCTGCTGCTTGGTGGCCAGCTCGTGCACGACCTTATTGACCCCGTTCATGCGCAGGGGATTCGCTTTGCCTAAGATGAGGTGGATGATTTCCATGTGCGTGTGTAATGTTTGTGAAGTGTGGTTATCCAGAAAGTAAGAAGAATGATTTGCGAGAAAACCAAGCCTGCCATTACGCCCCATACGCCCCATGTATGAATGAGGCCCCAGGCGGTAGCAAGGCTGAAGGAGGCGGCAATTGCATAGCCGGTAAAGTAGGCGCGGTTGAGCCGGAAGATGCGCAGCGCTATGCGGATTGGATAGGCGCCTGCCACAAAGAGATAGGTCAACGACAGCCCCGAAAGAATAGCGAAGGCTGCATCCATCTCGCCCTTGCCCACCAAACGCAGCACGGGTTTCCCGACCGATACAATGAGCAGCAGAATAGGCAGCATTACCATAAGCATCTTGCGCAGCATGGCTTTCAGGTACGTGATAGCAAGGGCAGGGTCGTCGGCTATGCGGGCGGCTTTGGGAAGCGCATAGCTTTCTACCGCCTGCATGAGTACGTGCAGCAGGCCAAACAGGTATTGCCCAAGGCGGAGCGCGCCGAGCATGGCCGCCCCAAGCCACCAGCCGGCAGCTACCATGTAGAAATTCCCGGCAAACCATTGCAGCAGCGCGGAAAGAATCATCCAGCCACCCTGCGCTTTGTGCTGATGATAGAAAGATGTAAGGCGTGATATTGAAAGCGCAGCCACACCGTACCATACTTGGCCGAGAACGAGTGCTGGCAAGTAGCTGAGTGCGCAAATCCAAAGCGCCAGTGAGAAACTTGTCTTCGCCAGCACGACCATGAGCAACAGCCCGGCAAGCTGCAAGCCATTATTCAAAGCGTCAATGATGAAAGTCCTGGCGCCCTTGCCTTGCGTGAGGAAAATTTTCCGGTAGAAATCCTGAAGCAGGAAAAAGAGAATATTCAGAACTGCCGCGATTCTGTCCAGCGGCGAAAAGGCCGGGACGGAGCAGAAGCAAAAGCCAGCGCCAATTGCCGTCAGAAGTATCAGGAAGGCTGCCTGACCGCCGGCAACTTGCTTATCGTAGGTATTGCGTTCGCCGGCGTCCTTGCCCGGCGCCAGCACCTGATAGATACCGGTAATGCCCGCCTGCTGGACAGAGAGCAGGAAAATCTGTGCAATCACAACCACCGAGAAGTATCCGTAGCTCGTCAGGCCCAGCCGGGCTGCCAGCAGCACCTGCGTAATGGCTGAGCAGCCGCTCACCACAGCCTGGTCGGCGAGCACCCAGCTTTTTTCTCCGCGCAGGAGGCCCTGTATCATGCGCTGGCGGAATGTGCGAAGTGCCTGCGCACCTGCGTAATGAAGCTGGGCGAGTAGCCTTCGCGATTCAGAACGAACTCCATGCCCTGGATGGCGGCGCTTTCCTTCAGCGCGTCCGCTTCCACCAGGTCTTTGTGGCGGGTACGGAAGCCGTCCAGCACCATCAGGTTGAGGGTTGCTTCGCTCATGGCCGTCATGGATGCAGGCTCCTCGTGGATGGCTCCGTTCTGGATGATGATGAGGTCGTACTTCTCCTGCCAGCCGCCGCAGATGGCCTTCCATTGCGAGGGGAGACCCCAGCGCTTTGGCAGGTCATCCGCGTGAAGCAGGGAAACGCCGTTGGGCGTTGGCAGGTCGCGGTTGTCCATAGACACCAGCAGAACTTTCTTGCCGATGCTGGCGGCCGCTTCTGCAAGATGTGTGGCAATGAACGCCTTGCCCTCTCCGATATTCATGGAAGAGACCGCAATTTGCGCGCTGACCGGCAGCAGCTCTTTCAGCTCCATTTCCAGTATCCAACGGCGGAAGAATTTTTTGCGCTCCGCAGCTTTCTCCAGATTTGGGATGGAATGCGCGACCGGCGTATCGGAATTGCGATATACCGTGTTCGCGTCTGTGATGCGCGCCTGAATGGACTGCCAGCCATAGACGATGAGCAACCCGAAGATGAAGCCCAGAAATCCGCCGAAAACAATCAACAGCTTACGGTTCGGAGAGACCGGTTTGCGAGGCACCTCACCTCGTGAAATGACGCGGTGGAAAGAAGTCGTCGCGGCACGTGCTATCTCTGCCTCGGTCTGCTTCTGCTGCAGGAAGCGCACGATTTGCTCATTCAGCCCGAAGTTGCGCTCCAGCACCGTCATGTTGCGCTCTTTGGCCGGCAGGCCGTTGAAGGAAGATTCCGCCTCCGCGATGTCGGACGCCAGCTCGCGTTTTTTAATGCGCAGGTCTTTTGCGGTATTGGACACCTCTTCCTGCAGGTAGTTCGCCACGTCTTTAATGTCGTGGTCAAGGGCAATTACCTTTTCGTTTTCCGGCGTGAGCCGCGTGAGCAGGTCACGGCGGTCGGCGGAGAGGTTTTTCATCTTCTTAACCAGTTCCGTGCTCAGCAGGTCGGTGAAGGCTTCGTAGTTGGGCGCTAGGTTTTCCGGATGGTCTTTCCCTGCTTCCATGTAGCCCGTTAGATGCTCTGCGGCCTGCAGGCTCATTTCTACATTGGTAAGCTGCTTTTTCATGTCCGCAACTTTGCGCAGATTCGTCTCGGTTTCCTGATGCAGGTTGATGATGCCGTGCGCATCGCGATAGTCCTGGATGGAGGCCTCGCTGCCGGTAAGGCGCTGACTATACTCGGCAAGCTGCCGCTGGAGGAAGTTATAGGTCGTATCTGCCGCCTTTGATTTTTCCTGAACGTAGTCCATAATGTAAGCATCAGCTATGCCGTTCACGATGTCGGCGCATTTGGCCGGTACGGCGCACTTGTAGGAAATGCGCATTACCGGCACCTCCTTATCCACCGACATCACGTCAAGGTCGGCGGCTACGGTCTTGATTAAGTTCTGCCGGTTGTGCACCGCAAACTCGTAGCGGTCATTGACGGGAATGGAAACCTTCCGGCGCAGCAATTCCCGGTTGAGCGAGAAAGAAACGGAGCTGCCATTAGGGAAGCGCAGGGTATCGTTCAGCCGCCCGCGCAGGGTCTCGCCCGAAGGCGCGGTTAGCTCCAGCAGGTGCTCCTTAGCGGAGATACTGAGCCGAAACATTGCGTCTTCCCATTTCTGAGCGGTAAGCGTGGCGTTGATGCGGATGGGCGATTGGTCGTAAAGCTCCGTCTTGTGCAGCGCGCCCATGCGGTAGATGGATGTGCTCACGTCCAGCCTCGCCAGCGCCTTCTCCGTGAGCGCCTCGCTCTTGAGCAGCTCCACCTCCGCGCCGAGCTTAGTGGTGGTGGCAAATACGTCAAAATCGCGGTAAAGGTGTTGGTCGGCAACGCCAAGCTTGGTCTCCGCCAGCTTTATTTTGGCAGTGCTCTCGTACATGGGCGTGGTATAGCGCAGGTAAAAATTGACGATGCCAATCATGCCGGCCATGACCAGCATAATGACCGGCAAGCCCCTTAGGGCCGGCCGGAGCATACGCAGCATTTTACCTCTTTCTTTCATGATTATTTAAGCAGGTTAGTCAGCAGGATGGCTGCTGTGATGGCTGTAGCGATAGGCACAACTGTATTGCCGGCGCGCTTCTCAAAGCCTTTACCCGAACGGGCTGGCACGTACACAATGTCGCCGGGCTGAAGCTGAATGTTTTGGGTAAAGGCAGCATCAGTACGCGTCAGGTCAACATTGAGCATCTTTTGTTCGCCTGCAACGTTGCGCCGCACAATGCGGATGTGCTTTTTGTTGGCGTAGGTATCAAAGTCGCCGGCCCTGGCTATTGCGTCCAGCAGGTAGTTGTTGTCGCGCTCCAGGAGGTACTTGCCAGGCGTCTTCAACTCGCCAAGCACGGTTACTTCTTTATTCAGCACCTTCAGGTCTATGACGGGATTCACAATCCACTTCTTGTATTGCTCGCGCAATACTGCCTCGGCTTCCATCACTGTCTTTCCGGCCACCACCACGGTGCCAAGCTTGGGCAGCGACACCGCGCCGGAAGCATCCACGATGAGCCACTTGCCATACACCTCGTTGGAGTTGTAGATGCCGTAAACAGAGCCGATGCTCATGTCCTCATGATCCCAGATGGAGAGGTTGAGCTTATCGTCCCTGCGAATGACGTACTGGTAGTCCGGCGCCGGCGCGAAGGCTGCGGCATCCTGGCGGATAGCCGTTTTCTTAAACAGGTTTTGCGTGCTGCAGGACGACAGTACGGCGCAGGCCAGGAGAGCCGGCAGCAAGAGGCGGAGGTTCATTGCCGCGGCTCAGAGGGAAAAAAAGGAAAGCACCTTTTGCGGGATAGACTTGGGCCGGCCGCGCTTCACCAAGTTCATTACGTGGAGCATCTTGTGCAGCACGGCGGCAATCTGTTCGCTCTCCGTATCGCCCTTGATGATGTAGTCAAACGCGCCATACTTCATGGCATTCACGGCCACCTGCAGGTTGGTCTGGCCGCTTATCATCACGAGATAGACGTCCGGATTGAAGCGTTTGATTTTCTTAAGCACCTCCAGGCCGTTAAGCGGCTCCATCATGTAGTCTATCAGCACGAGGTCGGGGTGCTCCACCAGCTCGTTGATACAGTCCTGGCCGTTGTCATAAACCTTCATACGCTCGCAGCCCATGCGGGCGAGACACTGCTGATAGACTTTCCGGGCCAGTGGGTTGTCGTCCACGACGAAGATGTTGAGGTCTTTGATACGCTTCATTGAAAAATAGAAAGAAGAGGTGGTGTGTTTGTTCGGCACACGCTAAGCGACTGACGTGCCAAAAGCCCGTCGCCTGAAAGTCAGTGCCTTTAAACATTAGCGCATGTTCCATTATCTCCATCACGCGGAAGCTTTTTCCAAAATCGGGACGCGGTTAAAAACTTGTTATGCAGGGTTTTGGCCCCAATATCTGCTTCTTTTCGCCCTTTCTTGCATGGAAATTCTCCGCAGCTATCGGATACACAACTACATGAGCTCCTTCCGGATTTTTATTATAGAGGACGACCCCTGGTACGGCGAGATACTGGAGTATCACCTGTCCATGAACGAGGAGTACGAGGTGCAGCGCTTCACCTGTCTGAAGGACTGCACTGCAGTGCTCGGCCGCACGAAGCCCGACCTCATCACCCTGGATTACTCACTGCCTGACGTAACCGGGGCTGAGGCGCTCAAAAAGCTGCGCGCACTCCTGCCCGACATTCCAATTATCGTCGTCTCGGCACAGGGCGATGTGGCCGTGGCCATAGAATTGCTGAAGCAGGGCGCAACGGATTACTTTGTGAAAGACGATACGACCCGCGAGACACTTTGGAACGCCGTAGCCCGCCTGCGCAACCACAAGCCGCTCAAAGGCGAGACCACGCACGTGCGCGAGACAGCGCCGGGTGAAGCCCCTGACTTCAGCTCCGCCCTGCGCGGCGACAGCCCGGTCATGCAAAAGGTGCTGGCCCTTATGCAAAAGGCATCGCGCACAAGCATTAACGTATCCATCACCGGCGAGACCGGCACCGGCAAGGAAGTGGTGGCCCGCGCCATCCACGAGGCATCGGAGCGCCGCCGCCGGCCCATGGTAGTAGTGAACATGGCTGCCATCCCGAAGGAATTAATTGAAAGCGAGCTGTTCGGCCATGAGAAGGGCGCCTTCACCGGCGCAACGGCACGGCGCATCGGGCGCTTTGAGGAGGCCGACAAGGGAACCCTATTCTTAGATGAAATCGCGGAGCTGGACATCAGCGTGCAGAGCAAGCTGCTGCGCGTGCTGCAGGAGCGGGAGCTGACGCGCGTAGGCGGCGGCGACAAGATTCCCTTAGACGTGCGCCTCATCGTAGCCACGCACAAGAACCTGCCGGAGGAGGTGCGCAAAGGCGCCTTCCGCGAAGATCTTTATTACCGCACCATTGGGCTGCCCATCGCGCTGCCGCCGCTGCGGGAGCGTGAGGGCGATGCGGCGCTGCTGGCTGTACACTTCCTGCAAAGCTTCTGCAAAGCCAATGGCCTTGGGGAGCTTAACCTTTCCGCCGCCGCGCTGCGCAAGCTGGAAGCCTACGCCTACCCCGGCAACGTGCGGGAGCTGAAGGCCATTGTAGAGCTGGCCGCCGTTATGTGCGAAGGCGAGCAAATAGGCCCTGCCGACATCAACTTCCCTTCAGGCGACGCAGGTTATGCACTGCCTACCGGCCAAGGCAAAACGCTGCGCGAATACACGGCGGACATTATCCGGCATCACCTGCAGCAGAACGGCAACAACGTACAGGCCGTGGCGGATTTGCTGGACATAGGCAAGTCAACAATTTACAAGATGATTCAGATGAAGGAGCTTGTCTTGGAATAGCATAATTGAGGCCTGCGGCCAACAAGCTTAAGCCGCGCTCCCACCCCATCACACACATACATGACGCTTTCCAAAAACGCTACAGCGCACCGTAGCCAAGCCGTAGCCGCCTATGCCGAGCAGTTGCGCGACCGGCGTATCCTCATTGCTGACGACTGTCCGGTGGCCCGCCTTATTACCGGCGCGGCCCTGCGCCGCCACGGAGCCGTGGTAGAAGAAGCTATTGACGGAGCGCAGGCGCTAACTATGACGCAGGAGCGCGGCTACGACATCATCCTCATGGATGTGCAGATGCCCATCTGCGACGGGCTTGAGGCGACGCGCAGCATTCGCGCTGCCGGCTATACGGCCCTGCCCATCATTGCCATCAGTGCCAGCCTTGGGCCTAAGGAAATAGCCGCCGTTACGGAGGCCGGCGTGAATGACGCTCTCCCAAAGCCCCTCTCGCTGGAGCGGCTTTGCAGCAGCCTGGCGGCCATTAGGGCGCAGCCATCCCCATGCGTGAAGGGGGCAGAAGACGCCTCTGTGAACACCAGTATGCTGCAGGAGCTTTGCGGCGGCGATGATGCCTTCGCACAGCGGCTGCTCCGCATTATGGCGCAGGAACTGCCTGCCGCCATGCAGGTGATGGGGGACGCGTTTGTGGCGGGAGACGGGGCGCTCATTGCCCGCACCTCGCACCGCATCCGGCCCTGCTTTGCCGGGCTAAAGCTGACGGCCCTCCAGGAGACGGCCCTGCGCATTGAGGCGCTGGCGAAGGAAGGGAGCATTAATGCGGAGCTGCAATCGCTGCTTGCACAGCTTGCCAGCGGTGTGGAGCCGGTGCTGGGAGCGGTAGGCAAGCTGCGGGTGGCGGCGTAACCAGCCTGACTTGCCATGAAAAGCAAATACTTCACAACGCAGTTGGGTTGTGAGGTATTTTGTTAGCCAACGCAGCATAGCCGGCTTTCGTTTATTCATTCTAGCATCACCGTGCGGGCTGCCGAGCCTTCGGAGTTGCTTACCCTTAGCAGATAGCAGCCCTTAGGCTGTACGCTCAGGTCAATGTTACGCACCACAAGGCCCGGCCCGCCGCCTGGTATGGCTCCCTGCCATACGCTGCGTCCTGCCATATCCGATACCGTGATGAGGGCCTCACCCCCCCCGCTGCGCTCAAAGCCGGCAGTGAAGCGGCCGCCGGGAGCAGGATTGGGGTAGGTGTAAAAGTCTCTAAGGCTCTCTTGGGCTGCTATGCCGCTGGGGCCGGAGCCGGGAAAGTCAAAGCCGATGTCAAAAACGTGTCCATATGCCAAATATGAAGTACGTATAGAATCATATTCGCCAGACAACGCTCTTTTGGGCGCTTGGTTGGAATTCATCCAGTCAAAGCCATAAGCACTTAGACTGGCGCGGTAGGCACGGCTAATATCCACGATTAGGTTTTTCTGCCGGTTATAGTTGAAGCCCGCTTGCATGTTGAGCGGAAAGCGCACCCAAGTGCCAACGCTGTCGGCTCCATAGACCGTGAACTTTGGCTGCATAAAGACAGTGGTCAGGCTGGTGTAGAAGGTATCGTAAGCAAGGTTAGGCGTATGATGTACAAAAGCCGTGTCGCTCGTATAGCCCATGCGGATGCGCATGGAATCCCAGATGGTCGGGTTAGGAGTGGATGGACCATATTCCCTTCCTACTCTCAGGTAAACAGCCGTAGGATACCCTTCTGGCATACCGAGGAAGTCGGTTTTCAAATAGATGCACTGGTGCTTTGGAGCACCTTGAGAATGAAAATCAAAGCCGCCACTCCCTGTGCCTGTATAGCTGGTATACTTGTACTTTGGAGTTTGATTTTGAGCGCGACATTTGGTTGAGGACATGACTATCGCGCACACCATGCCTATGCAAAGAAGGATTGCTTTCATAGGTCTGTACTTTATTGTTTGGTGAACTTGTAAGTGGCTACGGTACCGTCCGCCTGACCTGTGATGCGTACCACATACAATCCAGCGGGCAACCCAACTATATCTATGCGCGCTCCGCCAGTAGTTGTACCGGCTTGCAAGCTCTTGCCCGTTACGTCGGAGATGGCATAGTCCAGCCATGCTGATTTGCCCGACAGGCAGATATAGCTCTGCGCGGGGTTAGGGTACAGTGCGCTTCCATTTCCACTGATTGGTATCACGCCGGTAGTCTGCGCTTGCCGCCATACCGTTCCGCCATTAGAGAGGCTATGCTTATAGACAATTGAGAGCGTATCCCCCCAGGCCGCCAGCAGATTATGGCCGCTATTGGAGCAGTTGGAGAGCGCAAGGCTCTGGTTGGCATCCCAATGATAGTTCACATGCTGACTGCTATCATTAATCACATAAGGCAAGGTGCTCATCAGTGTGCCGGACACGCGGCTGATGTCGCGGCTATAGTTCCAGGAAGTGCCCCACGGATAGTAGCCTACAGTGTACTGGCGGTTGCCGATACTGGTGGTATTGACCGAAGGGCCCACACCCGCGGCCACGCATGGTGCTTGTATGCCGTTTGCGCCTGCAAGCGCGGTGGCGAACGGCCCGCTATAGGTAACGGCGGAGGGGGAGGCGAGGTCGCCGCTGCTAAGGCTGTTGTAGCCATCGACGGTGGTAAAATCGGTAACGGCTATCTGCCACTTGATGTCCTGTTGCCCGCTACCAGTGTGCTCATACTGGCTCATGGCCTCTATGCGGGGGTCAAACACGGAGCTGCTGCTGCCGCCACTGAAGGTGGCAAGTGTTGTGGGGCCGGCAGTAACACTGCCTGAGCCAGCGAGGTCATATTCAGTATGAATGACTTTAGTGCCGCTGTTAGGATGATAAGTTAAGTCGTTGACCCCATCACTGTATGCAAGCTCTATCTGCTGGCTGACCACGCCAGTGGTGCGGTCTGTATTGGTAACGCATGCCACATCAGGCATTAGCACATTAGTATACTGCGATGACAGCGATGGAATTGGCGTCGGCGCAATTCCCGGGCTGTTTACCCGACCAAACCAAGCTTGCAGCGCGCCATTTACACCCTCTGCCCAAACGATGGCAAACTCGCTCATAGTTGGGAAGCCATTAGTTAAATTGTTGGCATCGCTCCACATGTCAATACGCGGAAAGCCATTGCACTTGCCAGTTAACGTTTTTTGCGTTCGCAGTGAGCAGGTAATAGAAGCCGTACCTGCATTCTGGATATCATAGATTTGAAGGTAAGCCGTACCCATCATAGGCGTGCCGGGTGGGGGAGCAGGTGTTACCACCGTGGGCACCACAAACACTACGAGCGCCTGATAGCCGGGAGCGCCTCCCTGGTCATCAGGCGCATTGGCCAGCACAATATCCATCTGAGTAGCGCCAGACATGCCGCCGGAGTTAATGTCGGTAATGACCTGATTGCCCATCCAGTCTTCTACCATGAACTTGCACATATTGGTGCCGGGCCAGCCGCTGCGGCGGTTTTCCAGGCTCCACGCCACAGCAAGCAGGTCACCAGAGGGGTCTTCCAGCATGTCGCAGTTCGTGATAAGGTCTTCCACTGTTCCCGGCTGCCCCCACTTACTTGGCATGGTGTAGAATGGGTTTTGGGAGTACGTGTTGGTTACATACTGCGCCCGCAGAGCGGTCAGGCCAGTCAGCAGCAGGGCCGCGCAAAGGAGCATTGATTGTGCAAAGCGGCGGGATACCCGCAGTGCCGGGGGGGGGGGGTGAATGTTTTGCTCATGGTTTAGAATTTGGTTTGGTGAAGAGATTATGAGCGCGCAATACTGAGCTAGCACCGCGCCCGATAAAAAATTCATAAAATTTGTGCCGGGCTATGAATTCCATGCCCGGCGCGGGCTAGAGCAGGTCGCTACCCTTCACCGCCGTGATGCAACAGGTGGCAAAACAATTTTGTCCTCCTGACACGCCCATCCGCCCGTCAGCTAAGGTTAAAATGCCGGTTAAGGCAGCATAACGCATGTCGCTGTCGGCTACATTTACCGTTATCAATGGAGCACTACTCCTGCGAGGACGGCCCATGGCCGCTTTCCCCTTTCTCCCGCAGGAGCTACATATCTACTTATGAGCTTACAAAATCATGAGGCCGAGCTGCAAAACGCTATGGCGGGCTTTCACGAAGAAGATGCCAATCCCCTCCCCCGCTCAGTATTGCGCCCTAGCGCCTTTGTGCTCCTGGACGGCGAATGGAACTTTGCCTTAGACGAAAAGAACTCCGGGCTGAGCGACTTGTGGTACATCGGCCACGACTACACGCAGACGGCGGCCTGGCCCGGCAGCCTGGAGGCGCTGATGGCGAAGAACTCCAGCACCTGGCGCGACGAGGTGGTGGTGTGGTATGAGCGCACATTTGAGAATCCCTCCTTCCTCCGGCCTGCCGGCGGCGCGCCTAAGTTGCTGCAACTCACCTTCGGGGCCTGCGGCTATGAGACGCGGGTATGGCTCAATGGGCAGCCGCTGCGCACCGTTGAGGGGGTAGAGGCGCACATTGGCGAGTACACGTCCTTCTCCTTTGAAATACCCGATGCGCTGCTGCTGCCCGTAAACCGGCTGACGGTGCGCATTGCCGATACGATGGACGCCGAGATACCACGCGGCAAGCAGGAGAGCCACGTGTATAAGCGCGGCGGCATCTGGTACCAGACCAGCAGCGGCGCTACCCGCAGCGTGTGGATAGAGCCGGTGGAGCGCAACCGCCTGCGCAGCCGTGTGGGCATTGTAAGCGTGGTGGAAGACAAGCTCGTGCGGGTGAACCTGACCACGCGCATCCAGGACGCCGGCCACTACATCATCCGCCTGCAGCTCTATGAGCGAAAGGGGACAGAGCCTATTGCATCCGATGAATTTCCGCTGTGGCTGGATACGGGGCAGAAGAGCCAGCGGGTGGTGATAGAACTGCCGAACGCGGAGCTGTGGAGCCCGGAAAGCCCGCACCTGTACCGCCTGCGGGCAGAGCTGGTGGACGAGGCCGGCCATACCGCGCCCATTGAAACGGAAATCGGCTTCCGCAAGATAGAAGCGCGGGGCAGCACCATTTACCTGAACAATCAGCCGGTTTACTTAGACGGCATTCTCTACCAGCCGGGCGATGCGAGCTATGAAGAAATCCGGCTGCACATGCACGCCATGAAAGACCTCGGCTGCAATCTTGTGCGCATCCACATCGCGGGCGTTGACCCGCGCATCTACCACCTGGCCGATACGCTGGGACTGCTGCTGTGGGTGGAGGTGCCCTCGCCGCATGCATCTACTGAGCGCTCACGGAACAATCATGAGGCGGAGCTGCTGCGTATGTTGCGGCTCATTGAGAGCCACCCTTCGGTGGTCATCTGGAGCCTGTACAATGAGGACTGGGGCGCGGAGGACATTGCTACGAATAAGGCGACGCAGGAATACATCACGCGGATGTATCACTTCATGCAGATTAACTACCCGCAGTTTCTGGTGGTGGACAATGACGGCTGGCAGCACATATCGCTGGAAGGCCGCCTGAAGAGCGATATGCTCACGGCCCACCTCTACACGCCGGACATAGGCCGATGGCGCGAGATGCTGGATCAACTGACAAGCGGGCAACTGCAGGGCGTGGCCTTCCTGCCCCTCACGGTGGGCGACCCGTTCTTTTACCGGCGGCAGGTGCCGCTGGTGGTGAGCGAGTGGGGCGGCTTCGGCTTCTCTAATTATGGCGGGCCGGAGGAGAATGCGGACAGGGCTTCCCTTATAAAATCGTTTAAGGATGAGCTGCGCAAGCGCCCGGTAGCGGGCGATGTCTATACGCAGGCTACGGACATTGAGGATGAGCGCAACGGGATAATAGATATGCGGACGGGGGCGCTGAAGGTGCCGAAGGGGCTGCTGAACTCGCGGGGGTGATGGGCTATTGGCCTTTATAGAAAAGTGCAGCAAGGGTATTGCTGCACTTTCTGTTTTGGGTGGATGGCGGTTTTAGAGATGTGGGTAAGTGGGAGTATGTCATACTCCAGATGGGGAGGAAACCATAAGGAGATGGGAAGGAGGTATGAAGGAGTGGGTGACTGGATGGAAGTAATTACTTTGCTAGCATTATGAAAACCTGTTATGCTATGTCTCGGTATTACGCTTTACAAACGCTGACGGGTCGTAGCATTGGCGCAAAAACACTGCCCGCGAAAGGCTCGGCTGCATTCTTGCGCCAGCATGGGCATTGGAGTGCGATTGTGGCAATCGTTGCGCTGTCAGTAGCGCTGAGCGTGTCTTTCCCGCCAAGCTTGTACTTCAGGCAGATGCGGTTGATGTCGCGGTCGTTGTGGCCCTGCTGGGTGAATGTGGAGAGGCCATTGCTGGCCGCTACAGCATTCATTTGACCACCAGTTTGCTAATTACCCTTCCGCCGCCTGCCGCTTGAAAGGTGTAGGTGTAAATGCCGGCGGATAAATCCTCTATACTGATGTTTCTGGAAACGGACGACTGTAGCTGGAATGTGTTTATAATTCTGCCGGCTACATCATAGAGAACAAGACTGCCCGCCTCGCTGCTCCTGACATTTACATAGCCCGCTGCAGGATTTGGAAAAATATCCAGTGAAGGAACATTGGCATTGGGCGTGCTTATACCC
The DNA here is from genome assembly GCA_965246785.1 of Chitinophagaceae bacterium. GTDB lineage: Bacteria > Bacteroidota > Bacteroidia > Chitinophagales > Chitinophagaceae > UBA1952. The sequence continues at coordinate 3,414 of CBDFFM010000007.1, read as the reverse complement.
GTTGGATAGCAGATAGGCGTGGCAGGCCCGAGCGCATAGTTGGGCATGCAGGGTGGCCCACCTACGCCTACGAATACAAATGTCGTATCATACAGAAATCCCGGAAAGCGCAGGCACTTCCGACAAAAGCTTGCTGCGGTGCCTTTATTATCCGGGGCATCAATGACACTCATCTGTCCGGCAAAGCCATTCAAATTACCGATGTATAGCTTATCGTTCGGACCTGAATAAATAGTAATATACTGTTGAAACTCGTTCCAACTAGTGTCTATCCCAGATAATTTTGTCCATCCAGATGCTGAAGTCGCATTCTGCAAATCAAGCTGCTGCACATTATAAAACCCGCAGACGTACAAAAACCGGCTATTGGGTGAAAAGCACACACCTATGGTAGAACTATCCATCTCGCTAGGAACGTTGATATTACCGCTAAGTTGCGCGGGCACCTTATAGACTTTAGGATTAGACAGGTTGCCGGAGCAACGGTCAAAGTCTGCTACAAAAACTTTTCCATATCCTTGGATGGTTGTAGCAAACTTCGTCCCGTCTTCTGAAAACGTTGACTGCCCGTCTCTGTCCCAGTTACCGAGATAAGCCGCTTCGCCACCAAATCCCTGAATATATGGGCCATACACCCTGTCTTGGGTAAATAGGAATTTGTAATACATATTTGTGTCAGCGGCTCGCTTAATCAGCCACCAGCTTTTGCCATCGCCATGGCGGCAAGCCATCATCTGGCATTTCGCGAGTCGGACATTTTGCAGCAGCGGTACCATGCGCTTGGTGACTTTGCCTGCTCCGCCGTTGGCATTCATGTCTATCTCATCACACAACAGTAAGTCATAGGTATTCCAATTACGAGCAAGTATCCAGTTTTCGTAACAGCTGTCATCAGAGACTGTAGGTGTTATTAGCTTGTATTGTCCGTTATCAAAAGGCAGTATAATACCTGCCTGTTCATAGCTACTAAAGCCACCATCCAGATTAAAAATCCGTGGAGGTACCAATACTTTTCCCCCGTCCAGATATTGAAGGTTTTTATCGTACAAATTAAACCCATCGCTGGCAAGTATGACGTTACCGGCAGAGTCGCAAATATTCGCATGGCCGAGTACCAAATAAGGCGGCATGGCCTGCTGCGGAAAAGCAATTTGATTGACCGGGGGCTGACTATTATTGAACGTAGTTGTAAATACAAGACTTCCTCCCTGCATCCATACTTTCCCAAAGTTCTGACTACCCGGCTGCGCGATAGTTCTGCCGCACAAAAGCAGCAGAGCTATTAGAAAAGCATGTCGGTTGGATATATTCTTAATCATGCAACACAGTTATCTTTTTCTCCGCTAGCGCAAGAATGCCGAAGGGCCATTGCGAGCAGCGTTCTTGCGCCAATGCTACAGGCATTCACCGCTATCTATGATAACCGTAAATGTATAAAAAGGAAAGCCACCATTTTGGATGGCTTTGGTGTCTTGTCAGAACTTGTATGCTTTACGGTAGTTCAATGGGAATTGGTGCAAGAACCCTACCGCACCAAGCTTAGCTGAATTATTGCGCAAGCGGGCTTAACCCATAGCCTACCTGTACCGCTTAAACCGCAGCGACTTCCCAAAAATCTGGAAGCCCCAATATCCGCGCACTACAAGGCTTTCGTCGCCGTCCATGTGCGCGGTGGCGCTCCAGGTCTTGCCGGATGTGGCGTCATAGATGTGGCCGCCTTCCCAGCAGGCCGCGCCTTCATTGTAGGTGAAGCCCTGTAGCACGTCCATACCTATGACTTTGCGGCTGCGCAGGGAGGCATCGGGGTTCTTATCGTCCAGGCGGCTCTCGGGCGCTTTGTCGGCCACCCATACGATTTTGGCCTTGTATTCGGGGCCGGCGAGATAGACTTCCACGATCAGGTTTTTCTGGTCGGTAATCCATTGGCCGAGGATGGGGCTACGCGCGCCGGCGGATGCGGGGCGGAGCATTGCGGTAAGCAGGAGCAGGAGGCAGGACAGGGCTTTCATAAAGGTTTAAAAGGGGATAAAAAAATGGAAAGGCAATGTCATGTTCTATCCGTAAGATAGGCATTAATGGCGCAGGGCTGCGGTACTGAGCTGCTAATGCAGGCAGCGATGACGGTGGCGTTACAAGGCGGCTCATTTGAAAATCCCACGCTGCTAAGTCATTATCTTTCCGCTTTCAGCAACGCATGAAAGCACTCTGCCAGGCCATTTTCCTCTCCTCCCTGCTCGTCTCCTGTCAGGCAAGGTCTTCCGTAAGACTCTTCAACCTGTTTCAGAGCAATATGGTCTTACAGCGGGATAAGCCTTGCCCTATCTGGGGCTGGGCGGAGGCAGGGGAAGGCATTAAGATTCAATTCAAAGGCCAGAGCTTAGAGACAAAAGCAGACGCGGAAGGCCGCTGGAAGATTTCGCTGCCGCCGCAGCCGGCCGGCGGGCCATTCATCATCAAAGTAAGCGGCAGCAATACGATTACGCTGACCAACGTGCTCTTTGGCGACGTATGGATATGCGGCGGTCAGAGCAATATGCAGATGCGCGTACGCAAGACCGGCTACACGCCGGATTCGGCCAAAGACAATAACCCGTCCGTGCGCATCTTCACCGTTGCCGTGGCTACCGATTTTGTACCGCTTGACACCCTCGGCGGCGGGGAATGGGAAGTGGGGAGCATGCAAACCGTGCCGGAGTTTTCCGCCACGCCGTACTTCTTCGGGCGGCAATTGCAGGAAACGCTGCATGTGCCCATCGGCCTGATTAACGACAACCTTGGCACACCCATAGAAACATGGCTAAGCACAGGCGCCGTGCGGGAGCTACCACAGTTTGCAGCATACTATACAGCACACTTCGCATCCGGTAAAGGCTTCGCGCAATTCAATGAGGCTTTCCAGAAAGGACGTGCGGATTGGGAGAAGAAGTATTACCTCAAAGGCGACCCCGGCATCGCGCAGCAGTGGTACCTGCCGCAAACGGACACAAAGGACTGGAAGCCGATGGAACTGCCCGGCTACTGGGAAGACAAAGGCCTGCCGGATTATGACGGGTCAGTCTGGTTTCGCCGGACTTTTGACCTGCCGGAAGGATATGCCCGCAGCGGCGCGCGGGTGAACCTGGGCGAGGTAGATGACTACCACATTGCATGGGTGAACGGGCATAAGGTCGGTGAGGGATTCGGCAATCTGATTTACAATACCTACCCGGTGCCAGACTCTGTGCTGAAGCTGAAGGGCAATGTGCTGGTGGTGCGCGTCTTTGACGCCGGCGGCAAGGGCGGCATCTATGACATGATGTGGCATCAGGAGATGGCCGGCACCTGGCTGTATAAGCCGGGCGTGCGCATTAAGGCATCTGAGTTCCGCCGGCCGGCGTTGGCCAATGTGAGCTTCTTTCATTCGCCTTCATTGCT
>CBDFFM010000006.1:0-325277 GCA_965246785.1 Chitinophagaceae bacterium | reverse complement strand
GGCCGGTTTGGTGGGTTCGGGCAGAGGCGTAATCTGCACACCCGCCTCCCAGGGCATCCCCGGCTTAAGTTTGTTGACGGCAGCGGCCAGTTTCTCGGTAAACTGGTTGGCAATGGAGCGGTGTACCCAGAAAATCTTGAGCGCCGTGCAGCGTTGGCCGTTGAACGACAGCGCCCCCAAGATGCTTTCGTTTACAGTCATATCCAGGTCGGCGTCGGGCAAAATGATGGCGGCGTTTTTGGCGTCGAGGCTCAGCACGGCCCGCAGGCGGTTGCTTTTGGGGTGCATTTTCTTCAAACTGTCGGCCACTTTGCTCGACCCAATCAGGGCCAGCACGTTCACCTTACCCGACTGCATCAGGGGCGGCACCACGTCGGCACCGCGGCCATAGATCGAGTTGACCACACCCTTCGGGAAGCTTGTACGGAAGGCTTCGAGCAGCGGATAGTGTAGCAGCGAACCGTGTTTGGGCGTTTTAAACAGGATCGTGTTGCCCATCAAAATCGCTGGAATCAGGGTGGTGTAGGTCTCGTTAAGGGGGTAGTTGAACGGCCCCATGCTCAGCACCACGCCCAGCGGTGCCCGCCGAATCTGGCCAATGATACCCTCGGTAATCTTGAACCGTGACCCCGCCCGGTCAATGTCTTTATAGGCGTCCAGCGTGTCGTAGATATACGTCACAGTGCGGTCGAACTCCTTGGTCGAGTCGGCGAGGTTCTTGCCAATTTCCCACATCAACAGCTTGACAACAAATGCTTTTTGCTGGATCATCTTGCCCACAAACACCTCCATGTGCTTGATGCGGTCGGCCACGCTCATCATGGGCCATTCGCCCCGGCCATTGTTATAGGCAGCCGAGGCGGCATCCAGCGCGGCCATCGCTTCGGCAGGTCCAGCCACGGGAAACGAGCCGACCAGCACCCGTTGCAGGGTACCTGTCTGGTCGGGTATGCAAACGGGCGAATAGACCTCCGACACGGGGCCAGCCCAGGCCACCATCTCGCCGTTGAGCAGGTATTCGCGCTGGTGAATGGGGTCAATGCGGTAGTCGGCAGGCACGTCGGCCATCGTGGCCGGGAAAGGTGAATGGGGGGGTTGCTGGTTCATTGGGACCACTTGATTTAGAACGACTATTTACGGATGGCGACGAATAAACGCCTGGTACTGGTTGAAAAGCGGTTTTTCCCGAATGCCTTTGTATTTCGTTCGCCAGGCTCCGAGGCCGTAGGCAGCTTCGCCGGGACTGCTGACGCCTCCGGGGCGGTTTTCGGCAAAGGCGGGCTGGTCCAGCAGTTCGTAGACGAACACGGCACCTACGTGGGGGTTATTGCGCAGAAAGGTCAGATTCCGGGCCAGCCAGCCTTCTTTGGTGGCGTCGGCGGTGCTGGGCACGCCCCCCCGAACGTTGATTTCCGTTACCCAGACTGGCTTTCTAAACAGCTTGAACAGCGTATCGGCCACGTTGCCAAACCCGGCATTGGCGTGTTGTAGATCGCCCATATCGGCATACCAGTGGCAACCCGTGTAGTCGAACGAAACGCCCGCTTTGGCGAGGCGTTGCAGGAATCCGTAATGCACCCAGGTCATGTCAATGATGAGTTTGGCCGACCGGTCTTCCTGCCGAATGGCTTTGCAGACACCCTTAACATAGGGCACGATCACCCTGGCATGGGGCGTATCGAAGTGCTCAGGAAGGTTGCCGTGTACCTGCGCCCCCAGAATGGTCTGGTTATCTTCTTCGTTGCCCACCTCATAGACGCTGAAAAACCGCTTATACCTTCGGGCAAAGGCGCGACCATAGGCCAGCCCGTCGGCGTAAGCATTGGAGGCCGGGCGGTCGGCGTAGGCGGCGGCACTGAACACCAGCACTGGCAGGACCCGAATACCATTAGCCTGCATTTTTCGAAGCATCGCCACAAACGCGCTGTCACGAATCACCTTCCCCGACGGGTCAACGGGCACGTCGACGCGGTAGAAGCGGGCGTTCAGTCTTTTCAGCAGCTGAATCTGGAGGTCAAGGTTATTGCTGTAGGCTTCCTGCGTGAGCGGATGCCCGTTGACGCCGTAGACAAACCGCGCCCGGCCCGGCTGCGCCACCAGCGAGGTGGCCCAGATGCAGCCGATCAGAGCCAACGTAAATTGACGAAACGTCATGATAACGAGGTGAGGTGGGTGAAGGGGTTGTTCACCCTATAAAAGTCAATAACGCCGGGAAAGGTTTTCAACAAAACAGCCCCTCCGGCTTAACATGTGGCCTGATCATTAGCCTTATTACCGCTAACCTGGAAACCGTATGGCTTGCTGGCCCAACCAAACGCAGGGTTCCTGCCCATGTTGTGACCAACGCACCTTTACTTATTTGTCAGTACGCCTGTGTATGTGTTTAAGAAAAACGGCGTGCAGGTCTTTGCCGCAGGCAATACCTATACCGACAATGCGCTGGCCACCGGCGATGTAATCAGCGTATCCATGACCTCCTCCCTGCCCTGCGTAACGCAGAGCGTGGCAATGGATTCTATCAGAATGACGGTCAATCCGCTCGTCATGCCGGGCATCAACATCAACACGGTTCCGCCGGCCGTGATGTGTGCGGGCACTACCCTCACGTTTATTACCAACAATGCGGGCGCGGGGACAAGCCCGGTATATCAATGGTATAAGAATGGCCTGCCGGTCGGCGGCGCTACTTCGCCTACGTACGCCACATCCGCGCTCGCCAATGGCGATACAATCCAGGTGCGCATGGCAAGCTCCGTGGCTTGCCCGGCGGTGCCCTTCATCTTCTCCAACAAGGTGGGCCTAACCGTAACCAACGTGGTTGTGCCGTCGGTTAGCGTAAGCGCCAATCCTTCCGGCCCCATTGCGCCCGGCACGAGCGTACAGTTCACGGCCGCGCAAAGCGGCGGCGGCGCTACCCCGGCCTTCCAATGGATAAAGAATGGCGCCGATATTCCCGGCGAGACGGGCGCTACTTACACCAGCAATACCCTCCAGAACGGCGACCGCATCTCCGTGCGGATGCAGAGCTACGCGCTTTGCGCAAACCCCGGCGTGGTAACGAGCAGCGCGCTGGCCATACAGGTAGGCACCACCGCTGTGCCGACGCTCAGCGCGTGGCAAGGCACCGTTACCCTCTTCCCGAATCCTACCACAGGCCGCTTCACCGTATCGACATCGTGGGGCACAGGACATGTAGGCAAGCGTGCTACGCTGGAAGTGCTGAACGCCCTCGGCCAGTCTGTCTATCGCATGACCCTGCAGCCCGACCGGCGGGAGTGGAGCCACGAGGTATGGCTGGATGAGGCCCTTGCCAACGGCACTTACCTCCTGCGGCTTTCGTCAGAAGACGGAATGCGGGCGGCGCTGCCTTTTGTGCTGGGGCGTTAGGTGTTGTTAGAAATCAGAAAGCGGGAAGAATGGGTCATTCTTCCCGCTTTTATGTTGGCGGCTATGAAGGTGCCCATTCACGCAAATGGCCTGAAGCAAGCAAGTCCATCGTGTTGCGCGAAGTCCCTTGCAACGGCAGCGTCTCATTTGAGAAACTACTCGCCTAAACTTATTGTCATCCTGAATCAAGTTCAGGACAAGTTTTCTTTAAGAATCTTGCAATTGCAGATTAAACACTTTCCGAGAGGCAAGCCATTGTGAACAATCAAACTGAGATACTATCCACCTTTCAAAAATACCCGCTTAACACGCTTACCCTTTCAACAGTTCAAACACTCCCCATTAGCTACATTTGCCCCATCATGGAAGACCTGAAGACGGCCCTCAAGCAGCAAATCATCGACTCCCTCAACCTCCAGGGCATGAAGCCGGAAGATATTGACGACAATGCCCCCCTCTTCGGCGAGGGCCTCGGCCTGGACTCCATCGACTCCCTGGAGCTAATGGTACTGCTGGAGCGCAGCTACGGCATCAAGATAGAAGACGCCCGCGAAGGCCGCAAAGTGCTCACCTCCGTACAGACGATGGCCGACTATATCGGCGAGCATCGCGGCGGTACCGTCGCACAGGGAGCCGCCTAAACTATTTTTTCGTTTACCCCGCAGCACCGCCACGGCGCTATGCCGCTCTATTCCAACGACCGCATTGTCGTTACCGCCACCGGCATCATCACCGCGCTCGGCACGGGGCAGGCTACCCATGCCGCTGCGCTCCGGCAAGGCCGTAGCGTGCTGCGGCACCCGCAAATTTTACAGACAAGGCACGCCGCGGAGTTTGTAGTGGGCGAAGTAGCTCATGATAATGCCTCCCTCATGCGCCGCCTCGCGCTTGACCCCGCAGTGCCAGGCTATACCCGCACTGCCCTGCTCTCCATGTGCGCGGTGCAAGACCTGATGACGCACACCAACGCCACCTATCTGCAGCAGGCAGGCGGCAGGCTGGCCTTCGTAAATGCTAACACCGTTGGTGGTATGAGCGAGGTGGAAAATCTTTATCCCGCCTTCCTGAAAGCCGACCCCCATGCCGAAGAAAGCCGCTGGATAAACTCGCTGGACTGCGCGGAGAGCACAGAGCAGGTAGCCAGACACTTCGGCCTGAAGCCGCACATGGCCACCATCAGCACCGCTTGCTCCTCGTCCGCCAATGCGGCGCTGGTGGCTGCACGGATGTTACGGCTCGGCTTGGCAGATGTAGCCATCGCCGGCGGCGGCGATGCCCTCAGCCGATTTACATTGAATGGCTTCAATTCTCTGAAGAACGTGGACAGACAAACATGCCGCCCCTTTGATGGAGAGCGGGCAGGCCTGAACCTTGGCGAAGGGGCGGCCTACCTGGTGCTGGAGCGCGAAGGCAGCGCAAAGGCACGTGGCGCGGCCATTGAGGCCGTCCTGAGCGGCTGGTGCAATGCCAACGATGCCTACCACCCCACCGCCCCATCGCCGGACGGCAGCGGCGCGCTGCGTACCATGCAGGGCGCGCTCGGCATGGCAGGTCTGGAACCGGCCCGCATTGGCTATATCAATGCCCATGGCACAGCCACACTGAACAACGATATTGCCGAAGGCAAAGCCATTCAAAGCCTTTGGGCTGATAAGCCGCCGCCATTCTCCTCTACAAAACCATTTACCGGCCATACGCTGGCCGGAGCAGGTGCGGTGGAGGCAATAATTGCTATACTCGCCATCCGGGAGCGCTTCACACCGCCTAATCTGAATTGGCGCACGCCCATGGGAGAGCTCAACATACAGCCTGTAATGAGTGCGGAATCTGCGGAGATTGAGCATGTGATGAGCAACTCCTTTGGCTTTGGTGGTAATAACGTGTCCCTCATTCTATCGCGCCCATGATGCAGCCTATGTATATCCGGGCCGCAACGGCCATTTCCCCGCAGCAGAGCTTTGCACGGGAGCATTTTCTAAAACCCCTTATCAGTACGGATAACGGGCGATTGTATGCGCAGGAAGCGCCTTATGCGCAGTATATCAGCCCCGTAGCCATTCGCCGCATGAGCCGCATCATGAAGATGACCATCAGCGCGGGTATGCAATGCCTGGCGGAAGCTGGTCTTACAATGCCGGACGCCATCATTATCGGCACAGGCCGCGGCGGTGTCACGGATATGGAGGTTTTTGTCAAGGACATGCTGCGCCTGGAAGAGGAAGCGCTTAACCCAACTGCCTTTATACAAAGCACTTATAACTCACCTAATGGCTGGATAGCTATGCTGAGCGGCTGTACTTGCTACAATCAAACGTATGTGCACCGGGGCTGTTCTTTTGAGCTTGCGCTGCTTGATGCACAGATGCTGCTGGCGGAGGCGGATAAACCGCAGTACATACTGGCAGGCTGCTATGATGAAATGACGGAGGATTACTACCACATCCGCAGCGCACGCGATTACTGGAAGTCCGAAACGATTAACAGCGCCAACTTATTGCAGCACAGTAGTTCATATGGCACAATCGGTGGTGAAGGAAGTGCCTTTTTCACCCTCAGCAACGTGCCTGAAGGCGCTACCAGCACTATTCTTGGGTCAAGGATACTGCACGATGCTACCGAAATTTCAATAGCCGCGTCTGTGGCGGAATTATTGTCAACCTGCCATGTCGCTCAACATGAGCTTTCAGTCGTGCTTGCAGGCCTGAACGGAGATGCGCGTTGTGCTCCGCTCTATGACAAAGTGCTTAATGATACATTGAAAGCTGTGCCTGTTGCAGCTTTCAAACATTTATGCGGCGAGTATGATACTGCTATTGGTTTTGCGCTTTGGCTCGCGAATAACATACTGCTAACTGGCTGTGTACCGGAAGCAGCAAGACTTTCCCTGAGTTTTGCACCTAATAAGCTGAAGTACATACTAATTATCAACCATTACATTTTAGGCACAGCATCAATTGTATTAATGAGTGATGTATAAATACTCCTTAACAAGGACTTAACATTACACTTCGTATGATGAGTTTTCATGTAAACTATGATTAATAAGGACTTAAAGAAACATGCAATTATTTACTACTGAATATGTACCGTTAAAAAACGGTATTGACAATAATGTATGAAGTCTATTTTTGTCATTGCAAATCAATCACTTCTTAACCACCAAAAGAGCGAAACATGAAACAAGCTATTCTTTTAGCTGCGACAGCACTGGCCATCACGACCCTTAGCACGTCTTGCGGCCGCCACGAAGCAACTGCGCCAGGCGCGGATGCAGTAAAGACCTATGTACCAAACAACGCCGTGCATAGCGCGGGTCGTATGGTAACCACCGGATATTCCAAATCCATTTCCCTGGACTCGGCCAACCGGATGATTTCCAGCTATGTAACCTCAGTGGGTTATCCACTTGTAGATTCAGCAGTACGTTCTGTTGCAGTTGACGCCGATTCTCTGCGCGCTTATCTCAGCAACACAAACATTACGGCTGTGCGCTTTTACTTTGCGCACCAGCTTAGCTACATCAACGGCGGTCTTGACCGTTTCGGCCGCAACATCGGTATGAAGCCGGGCGCGCTTACAGTGGTCATTGCAGGTGTGGATAATGATGGGGCACTTGTACGCAATAGTTCAGGAGGTGTTTATGAGCATGCTATGCCTTGTCCAAATAGCTGTGGTCAGGATTTGGACGCATATTTGCATTAATCCGTCTCATGCCCAAGCTTCTTCCTTACATATCTCTATTGATTTTTGCGTTAGGAGCTGGTCTATATAGGTGGAAAAATCTTAGCCAGGCAGATCGATGGATCTGCCTGTTGCTATTTATTACCATTATTCAAGAATGGATTGCTTATGAGTTCAAGATAACGCTCAAGAATAATTACATTACTTATCACATTTATACTCCAATAGAAGTATTAGTTATATTATTTTATTTTGATAAAGCTGCTAATTTCTCTCGGAATTATTTTGTAGCAATTTCCGTAGGGATATTATCTATTATTTTGGGCTTTATAGAAACGTTTTTTCTTCAGAAATATTATGAAATAAATTCATTATATTTATTATACGAGGGTTGTTTAGTTATAACTTTATGTATGTTTTCCTTCTATAAGCTTTTAATTCGCGAGGACATCGTTCCAAACAAAATGGCCCATTTCTGGATAACTATTTGCTTTCTATTTTATTGGTGCTTGTCATACATAAACTTGGGATTATTTTCTTATCAGATTGGCCATACTAAGCTTGTTATGAAAATATTTGGGTGGACTTTATATGGCACCAACTTACTATTCTATTCTGCTATTGCCTTCGTATTTCTACGCTACAAAAAGTTGATTCCTTCCGGTGAATGACCAATATCTGCTTGCGGTATTTATCGCGGGCACTGTACTTATTACCATTTTTGCGGTAATGATGACGGTGTTTCTCGTAATAAATAAGCAAAAGCAAAATCGCGATAAGCTTGAGCGCCAACAATTGGAGCACACCTATCACAGCAATCTGATGCGTACGCGTATCGATATGCAGGAACAGGCCCTACATTACGTTTCCCAGGAAATACACGACAATATGGGTCAGGTACTTTCCTTTAGCTGTTTGCAGCTCGCCAACCTCAAATGGGCCATTCCCAATGAGACCGCACGGGCTAGTCTGACAGAAAACTTAGACGTTATACGTAATGCGGTAAAAGAGCTACGGATGCTGAGTCATAGCCTCAACACCAACCGTGTGGAAAAGCGGCATCTCGAAGAAATTATTGAATCTGAGCTGAACCGCATCCGTTCCTTCAGCCCGATTAAGTGCTATCTTGAAGTTAAGGGCCATGTAAGTAGCCTTAGTCCGGAAACGCGCTTGCTGATTTTTCGCATCTTGCAGGAGGCTTTGCAGAACGTAGTAAAACATGCGGATGCAAAGAGCGTCAATATCAGCATCGGCTATGATGAACGCCATTTCAATATGACGGTGAAAGACGATGGCAAAGGAATTAATATGGAGGCGCTTAAAGACTCCGGTTCGCTGGGCATGGGCAACATGGAGGAGCGCGCTAAGCTAATGGGCGGAACGGTCACTGTGCATTCCGATGGCCATAGCGGCACCGAAATCAGTTTAGATATACCTATTATAAAAAATATACACACCTATGCAGGAAACAACTAGCCTCAAAAAGCCGGTGCGTATAGCGATAGCCGACGATCACATGATGTTTCGGATGGGCCTCGCCGCCCTTCTGCGCAACGCGGGCGAGCGGTTTGACATTGTGGCGGAAGCAGGCGATGGGCAGGAGCTGGTCAATATGTTAGCTAAGCTGGAGACGCCGCCGCAGGTATGCCTTGTGGATGTGAATATGCCGGTGATGGACGGTTATAAGACCCTTGCCTACCTGCGCATGAAGTACCGGGACATGAAGTTTCTCTCGCTCTCTATGTACGACCATGAGTTTGCCATCATTAAAATGCTGCGGCAAGGTGCGAACGGCTATCTGCTAAAGGAAGACGACCCTGAAGTGCTGATGCAGGCCATCGAGCACGTAGTGGACCACGACTTTTATCACTCCGACCTTACCAATAAGCACCTGGCGGAACTACAGGGCGAAGAAGCCCACAAGCGGCTGGAGCTGAGCGCCAACGAAAAGATGTTCTTAGAGCTTTGCTGCACGGAGATGATTTACAAAGAAATCGCCACCGCCATGGGCCTTTCGGTGCGTACCATTGAAGGCTACCGCGACGACCTTTTCCAGAAAGTAGGCGTCAATACCCGCACAGGCCTCGTGATTTATGCGATGAAGCACGGGCTGGTGAATCTTTAGTGTTGGAGTGTTTGATTGTTGGAACGTTCAGAAAACTTTCAACGTAAAGCGTCCAATGCTCCAACATTCCAACAGGCTTATCTTCGGCCTATGATAGCGCAGGCCTCCGTTCAGGAAGTCCTTAACCGGGCGGATATCGTGGAGATTGTAGGGCTGGCCGTGCGGTTAAAGAGGCGGGGCACCAACTACATAGCCAACTGCCCTTTCCACAACGAAAAGACACCTTCCTTCTCCGTCTCGGCAGCCAAAGGCATCTATAAATGCTTCGGCTGCGGGCGCGGCGGCAACGTTGTCACCTTCGTGCAGGAGCACGAGAAGCTGACTTTTGTTGAGTCCATCCGATGGCTTGCTGATTATTACAAAATAGCGCTTGAAGAAACCGAGCGCAGCCCGGAACAGGTTCAGAGCCAGCAGATAGAAGAAAGCCTGCGTATTCTCAATGAATATGCAACGGGTTTCTTCTCTGAAACGCTCCTGAATGGCGAAGAAGGCCAGGCTATCGGCCTTTCTTATTTCAAGCAGCGCGGTCTTCGCAAAGAAACCATAGACGCTTTCCGCCTCGGCTATTGCCCGGAGGGCGGCAACGCCTTCTATAACGCGGCCAAGACTGCCGGCTATGCGCCGGAAATATTAGACAAAGCCGGCCTTGTCAAAGAGCGCAACGGCCAGTATTTTGACAACTACCGCGGCCGCGTCATCTTTCCTATTCAGGGCAATACCGGCCGCGTGCTCGGTTTCGGCGCACGCATCCTGAAGAGCAACGATAAGGCGCCCAAGTACATCAATACGCCGGAGAACGAGCTGTACGTCAAAAGCCGCGTGCTTTACGGCTTATATCAGGCCCGGCAGGCCATTGGCAAGGCGGATGAATGCTATCTTGTGGAAGGCTATCTGGATGTCATCTCGCTGCATCAGGCGGGTATTCAGAATGTGGTGGCGTCTTCTGGCACCTCGCTTACCGAAGACCAGCTCCGCGCCATCGGGCACCTGACGAAGAACCTCACCATTCTTTACGATGGCGATGCAGCGGGCATTAAGGCCGCATTGCGCGGCTTAGACATGGCCCTGAGCCAGAGCTTTAATGTGCAGCTCGCCTTGCTTCCCGCAGGGGAAGACCCGGACAGCTACGTGCAGGCGCACAGCAAGAGCGGCTTTGACGAGTACATCAAGACGCATAAGCGCGACGTTATTGGCTTCCGCCTAGAAGTGGGCATGAAGGAGGCCGGCGACGACCCGGTGAAGAAGAATAAGCTGGTCAACGAAGTCGCGGAAAGCATTGCGCGCATCAATAAGGCCGAGGATTTTACGCTTCAGCAGCATTATATCCGCGAAGCGAGCCGGCTGATGAGCGTGGATGAAGGCGGCCTCATTACCCTTGTCAATAAATACCTGCGGGAGCGGCTGGAAGGCGAGGCGCGGGCGCGCAAGAAAGATGCGCCGGATACGGCGGGCCTGCCGCAAGTGCCGGTCAGCGATGGGGAGGCTATAGCGCCGTTGCAAGGCCTGCCCACGCACGAAAAGCAGGAATGGGCGCTCATCCGATTGCTCATTGAAAACGGCTCCTCGCCCTTTGAAGGCGAGACGACGGTGGCCGAGCTTTTCGCGCAGCGCGTAGAGCCGGATTTGATTGAAACGCCCCTTGCGCGGCAGATGTGGGAAACCTACTTCACCATGCGCGGCACCTTTGGCAGCGAATCTGCCATCCCCTACTTTGTAGCGCACCAAGACCCGCAGGTGCAGCAGCGCACGGCGCTCTTGCTACATAACCGCGATGAGGTGAGCCACAACTGGAAGGAGATGTACGGCATTGACACCCTACACGGCGACAACCCGTATATCCGCGATGCGGAAAGCACGCTGGCGTACTTTGAGCTGAAGAAGCTGAAGGTGATGCAGACCGAGCTGGCAAAGCGCTTTAAGGATGAAAAGGACGAGGGGCGACTTCAGAAGATGACGATTCTTTTTTTGCAATTAAAGAAGGATGAGCAGGAGATTCTGAAGCGCAGCGGAACGGTGATTGTGAAAATTGAAGCCTGATACCATGCGCGTCCTTTGTCTCGACTACGGGAAAGCCCGCACCGGCATTGCCGCCACAGACCCGCTGCGCATCATTGCCACTTCGCTCGGCACAGTAGAAACAAAGGATTTAATGAGCTTTCTAAAAAGCTACTTCACGCAGGAAAGCATCTCGCTCGTGCTCATAGGCTACCCGCTCAATCTGGACGACTCGCCTACCCACGCTACACCATTGGTGGAGGGCTTCATCGGAGCATTCAAAAACACCTTCCCGACTGTTCCCATTGAAAAGATAGACGAACGGTACAGTTCTAAAATGGCCTCACAAGCCATTGCCGGAATGGGACTAAGGAAGGGCGATCGGGAGCGTAAAGGCATTATTGATGAAGTGAGCGCAGTGATGCTTTTGCAGGAATGGATGGACAGGACATAGTTGGATTGTTGGAGCGTTTGAATCTGCTGCAACGCTCCAACATTCCAACACCCACTTGGTATCTTTGCCCTCCAATGATTCTCCCCGTTGTAGCATACGGCAACCCCATCCTCCGCAAGGTTTCCGCCGATATAAGTCCCGAATTTCCCGAACTGCAAAAGCTCATCGCTGACATGTGGGAAACGATGTACCATACCAATGGCGTGGGCATTGCCGCGCCGCAGGTGGGCAAGGCTATCCGCCTTTTTGTAGTGGATACGGAGCAGATTGTGGAAGGCTTTGATGAGGAAGACAAGGCTGCCTACCCGGATGAAGTGCCGCTTAAACGCGTCTTTATCAATGCACACAAGGTAGAAGAGACCGGCACGCCCTGGGCTTACAACGAAGGCTGCCTTTCCATTCCCAAAGTGCGGGAAGATGTGAGCCGGGCCGCCCACGTGCGCCTCAAGTGGGTAGATGAGCAGTTTGTAGAACATGAGGAAACTTTTTCCGGGATTACGGCGCGGGTAATACTGCATGAATACGACCATATAGAGGGCAAGCTTTTTATAGACTATGTAGCACCCCTCAAAAAAAGGTTGCTTAAGAAGAAGCTTGACGACATCTCCTCCGGCAGGGTGCGTGTGGATTACCGGATGATTTTCCCGCGTTAACGACTTATTTTGCACCGTCCTCACGCCCGTGCCCTCCTTACCCGCCTACTCAGAAGAACAATTGGTAGCCCTGCTTCGCAGCGGCAGCCGGGAAGGCTTTAATTACCTCTATAAGAATTACAGTAACGTCCTGTACGGCACCATCTTAAAGATTGTGCACGATGAGGAGACGGCGCAAGACGTGATGCAGGAAGCCTTTGTAAAAATCTGGCACAACATAGGCCAGTACGATTCCGGGAAGGGACGGATTTACACTTGGATGCTCAACATTTGCCGCAACTCCGCCATTGATAAGCTGCGCTCCAAGGGTGAGATTATGAAGTCTAAAATCCAAAAAGGCGAGGACTCCGTAAATAATCTTCAAAACACGCAAACTGTTGAGCAGCGGACGGATACGATTGGTTTAAGAAGTATGGTAGCAGGCCTAAAGCCTGAATATCACTCCATTGTGGAGCTGGCTTATTATAAGGGCTACACCTTAGACGAGATCAGTAAAACGCTTGATGTGCCCCTTGGCACTGTCAAGACCCGTATGCGCGCCGCTATGCAACAATTACGTCAACGATTCAGCAGATAATCAGCAGAAACAGAACCAGTGAACGCGCAAGACTATATATCATCCGGATTGCTTGAGGCATATGTCCTCGGCGGCCTCCCGCTCTCCGAAACGGAGCAGGTGGCCGGTGCAATGTGCCGTTTTCCGGAAGTTGCTGCTGAGGTAACAAAGCTGGAGGCGGATTTGTTGCGCGCTGCGGAAGAAGATTCCGTTGCCCCTCCTGCGGGTTTAGAAGATAAAATCTGGATGGCCATTCAGGCAAGTGGGGCCGTCGTCTCGTCAACTACTACTATTCCTCTGCCTCCACCGGCTACAGAAGCTTCGGATGAGGAAAGGCATACACCAAAGGTCATCTCTTTTGAGGGTGCCCGTGCACCGCGCTCAAATATGGGCTGGGCGCGCGCCGCCATCTGGCTCGCCCTTGCGGGAAGCGTAGTAACCAACTTCATGCTCTGGAGCGGCCGCAATACCGACCAAGCCTCTCTTGCATCCCTCCAGCAAAAGGTAGATGCCATGGGCACACAGCAGCTAACGCTCACTGCCTCCATAGACCGCTACAAGCGTGAGGCAGATATGATGGCCCAGCCAGGCATGATGCCTGTGCCTATGCTCAGCACACAGCCCGGCCATGCTATGGCGGCAACGATGTATTACGACAAGGCAAAGGGCGAAGGCTACGTATCCGTACAAAAGCTCCCTCCGCCGCCTGCGGGCATGCAATATCAGCTCTGGGCTATCGCGGACGGTAAGCCCGTTGACCTTGGTATGATGGACAATGAAGTGGCCATGACCGGAGGTATGCAGAGAGTACCCAAGTCCATCGCATCAGGGCAGGCATTCGCCGTATCTCTTGAGAAAGCCGGCGGCAACCCTGCGCCAACAACGGATAAGATTTTTCTGATGGGGAAGATGCCGGCTTAGGAAAGAAGGAGGGAAGAAGGAATGAATAGTGAATGGTTGGTATTAAATAATAAAAGTCCCGGAATCTGATTCCGGGACTTTTGCTTTTTGATAGCCCTTCTCTTCCCTAAAACAGGTACATCAGCCGTACCGTCCACATATTGTTGTACTGCTCCGCGCGCCCGCTGAATTCCGGCGGTACATTATCGGTGCCTTTACGGATGGGGACAAGCGAGTACTGAAAGCGCACATTCAGGAATAAGCCCTGCCACAGATGCAGATTGCCGCCAATGATGAAGTTATAATCCATCTTCTTCACCGGAAACTTGTCAAAGTCGGTGTATGTCACGCCGTTCAGCGTGCCTTCCTCCTTCACACTCACCAATCGTGCTATGGAGAGGCCCGCGCCAAAGTGCGAGCGCCGCCGGTCAAAGTAGCAGAGCTGTAGCGGCACCTCTGCGTAATTCAGTTGGAGCTTATAGCCGTCCACGATGTTGTGATTTCCGTTTTCTTGCGCATGGTGGCCACGGCTGCCCTTTTGGGAATACAGAATTTCAATGGAAGCCGCAAAGTGCTCATCAAACTTCGTATAGACAATGCCGCCGGCATTGATGCCTACGCGGTGATAGCCCGCGTAGTTGTCGCCATCCACCTGCGTAAAGTTTGCACCCGCGACCAATCCGCCATAGAAGGTGCGCGGCACTTCTTCATAATAATCCGCCGGGTTTTGGGCAGCCGCCTTCAGCGACAGGCTAAGCATCAATCCCAAGGTGGCTAAAGCTATTTTTTGAAGCATTCTATCGTACAGTCTTAAAATGGTTTAGAACAAAATGAGGCCTTTTGATGCGGTATCCGAACACAGTTCCATAACGCTTAAACGGGAAGGTTATTTCCAGCGGAGCGCTTGTTTTGACTTAATAGCTTCATTCCAACGGCCTTTTAGTAAATAGTTATGTACCCCATCTCCAGCTTCTCCTTGTCTCTGGAAAGCTCAAAGCGATAGATACCCTTGCGCTGAAAGTTGCGCTTGTCAATAATGACTGCCGGCTCCGGGATGCGGGGCACTTCCAGTATTCGTGCATCCTTCGTATCAAAAAACAGAAGGCTATAGCGGTACTGCTTCGCGTCTTTAATCTCCACATTCACATGTCCGGTGAAGGGATTGGTAAAGACGTACTCGCTCTTGATATAAGCATATGCGTCCACAGCGGAAGCATCCGGTACGGTCACGCTCAGCACTGGCTTTGGCGGCCCTGCAAGGTGCAGCGCCGAGTTGCCGGTGGTATCTGTGAAGCGCACGCGTGCAGCCAGCTTTTGCAGCGAATCATTGGGGGGCATCACGCGCTGCATGAGGAGTTGAGCGCTATCTACGAACAGCTTGATACGATTGGAATACCAGTTCAGGTCGGAACCGAAGACGATTTGAAGGCGATACCAGTTTTTGCCTGGGAGCGGATGGCCGTCAATGAATGCCTGCGGCCCCTTCTTCAAATCCTTCACATAGCCAATAGTCGTGTAATTGAAAAACGAATCCGCGCTGCGCTGCACGGCAATGCTCTTGAGCTTGTCGTATTGAGAAGTCCAGCTAAGGATGTTGAGGCCTTTTTGCGTAACACCCACCATATCCGGCAAGGGCGGTTGGGCAAGGGCATTGAAGGCGCAAAAAAGGGCAGGTAGAAGTAATAGACAGCGGAGCTTCATCGGCAGCAGATGGCGGGCAGCAAATGTAGGCCCGATATACCGGACGCGATTAGGAACGCTTTTATTAGCCCCTCTTTAAGAACGGTGCGGCCTTGTGCCGCTCCACTGCCTATTCCTTACCTTTCCCGCATGGCGAATTACGGCTCAGTGGTTGGCGGATTGCTGCTTGGCCTGTTTATGGCCATATCGGTTGGCCCTACCCTCTTTGCCGTCATCCGCTACAGCATGAACCATAGCTGGAAGAGCGGGGCCGCCTTTGTGCTTGGTGTTTCGCTTTCCGATATTCTGTATGTAACGCTGGCAAATCTGGCCGCTCCGCTGCTGGAGAGGCTGTACAAGTACGAGCGCATTCTGGAATACGGCGGCGGCGGTGTGCTGATTATCATCGGCCTTGTGGGGCTGCTGTCTAAGTTTAAGCCACAGCGGCCTTCACAGAAGCTGGCAGAAGTAGGCCACGGGCATTACCTGCGTATCCTCATTTCGGGCTTTCTCATCAATTCACTCAACCCTGCCGTCATCTTCAACTGGCTGTTTGCCGTAACCGCCGTCGCCTCCCACGACCACCTTTACCGCTTCGCCTTCTTCACGTCCTGCCTGAGCCTGGTGCTTGGCGTGGACTTCCTGAAAGTGCTGCTGGCCGACTCCATCCGTAAGCGCCTCACGCTGCGACTAATGATGTACCTGAATAAAATTTCAGCGTGCATTTTGCTCGGTTTCGGCGTACTGATTATTACGCTGGCTGTGCTGGGCGTAAAGCTGGGCAAGGAAAAGAAAGAAGTACCGGCCGTTAAAACCGGAACTGAAGCCGCGCAGTAAACACATCGTCTTTCAGGTCTTCTCCATAGCCTGCCAGTGAGGTGGCTTCATTCATTGGGTGCTCGTAATAAAGCATCAGCCGCACATTCGGGTTCACATACCACAGATAGCCGCCACCGATGGTGGAGAACTTTACATCCGCCACCGTATGACCATGAGCGGCGGAAACCGCATCGCCGGCTGCATCCGTATTCGGGTCGTACCAGTCGTACTTGACTACGACCTGATGCTTCAGGCTGCCGAGGTGCTGGATAAAGTAGAAGTAAGCCGCGTCGAAATGCCGAGAGGCAAGAGGGCCGGTAAGCACGCCGGGCGTTTCGCTCGTCAGAAGTTGCCCGGTTTGCTGGCCGCGCAGGTATTCTGCCCGGAGTTCTGTGAAACCTTTCTTGTTCGGAATTTTTAGCTGTGCATCGGCGCCATAATACTGTCGCGGCGCGAGCTTATTAATGTTGTCTGCCGAAGAATCCTTCAGCATGTTCGCGCCGTCGTTGTGATAAAGCACGGCAGCCGGATTCACAATGCCGCCATTGTACACCGATATGCCGCCCGATAGCAACCAGCGGCTCCTTCCAAGCCGTCGTGGCTTACTGTAAATCCGGCTAATGATGTCTTTGTGCGAGTCATAGTCGGCAGTGCCGGTAAGGCCTTGACCGTTTACCAGCGCTACATCTGCACGCAGCCAATGCAGCTTGCCACCATCCTTACGCGGTTCAGCGGTGATCATCACACCGAGGTCGCGCTCAGTGCGCATGAGCAATTGCGATGCGCGGCCGCGCTCCGGGCTTTCGCGGTCAGCGGAGCCAAGGTTTACCTCGTAGCCAAAGGGCCGGGCAAACATGCCGGCTGTAACGGAAAAGATGTGCAGCTTATTTTCAAAAACCCGCCCCCAGTAATCGCGGATAGCAAAGCCCCGTTCAGTACCGTCAAACTGAAAGACGAGCTGGGCCTGCGGATAGCCGGCATCGTTGCGGCGCAGGTAATCAATACGCATCCGGCCGCGGCGCAGCATAAATCGATTGTCTGAATTTGTCGCGAAGTCGCCGCCGTTAAAAGATGGCGCGCCCTTGCTTTCGGCATGTTGCCATTGCGGCTGCAGATAGCCGGAGAAGCGCAGCCAATTATACTGCTGATAAAGCGACAGGAAACCTTTGCTCAGGGTGGACGTGGTGTCCATAAGGTCGTTCAGCAGGGTTTGGCTGGATGCAGTGCCGGCAATAGACA
This sequence comes from Chitinophagaceae bacterium, assembly GCA_965246785.1. Taxonomy (GTDB): domain Bacteria; phylum Bacteroidota; class Bacteroidia; order Chitinophagales; family Chitinophagaceae; genus UBA1952. The sequence continues at coordinate 307,788 of CBDFFM010000006.1, read as the reverse complement.
GCAAAAACAGTATTGTATAAATTTTCTTCATTAAGCCAAAATGATTTTTGTGTTAAGAATTTCCCCGGCGCGCAAACGTACGTCTGGCAAATACTACAAACAGTTCTTTGCGGTGCAGCTAATATTAATTTTAGGTTACCAATCGGGCGTAGGCCCTTTACCTGCCTTGTCGTGACTGGTATGACATCTATACTTGCCTTCAAACGGTAACAATGCGTGGCAACATTCAATAGCTTCGCCGCGCAAAACGCAAAAACACATTTATGGCCCTCGGCTCTTTCCTAAAGATTTTCATGCCCACAGACAAGGTGTTTTACTCCATGTTTGAGGAAGTAACCGGCAACCTGAAGCAAATGAGCGAGGCCTTTATGAAGGCGCTTGCAGAAGACAACCGCTCAGAGCGCGACCGCCTGCTCCGCTCCCTGGAAGACTGGGAGCACAAGAATGATGAGGTAACGCACCGCATCTTCATCCAGCTTGGGCAAAATTTCATTACGCCGTTTGATCGCGAAGACATCCATACGCTGACAACTTCTCTGGACGATGTGGCCGATTATCTGTGGGGCTCGGCGAAGCGCATTCTGAACTATCAGATTGAGGAAATAGATGACACGATGCGGGAGTTTGCGGCCATCATTGATAAATGCGTTGGCGCACTGCACCGCGCCATTCACGCGCTGCGTGATATGAAGGATATCCGCGCCATTACCGATGCTTGTGTAGCCATCAATAAGCTGGAGAATGACGCTGACGATGTGTTTGACAAGGCAACAGTTATACTCTTCTCCTCGCCTAATATCTCCGCCGTAGAGCTCGTGAAGCGTAAAGACCTCTATCAGGAGCTGGAGCTTGTAACAGACAAGTGTGAAGACGCTGCCAATGTGGTGGAATCTATCATCATTAAATACGCTTAGGGACTTAGCCAATCTGCCAATTAGCCAATGTCGGAAACGACCAACGACTAACTACTTCCTATGACGTTATTATTGATAGCCATCATCGCCTGCGCGCTGATTTTTGATTATATCAATGGATTCCACGATGCGGCGAATTCAATAGCCACCGTTGTGTCCACGAAGGTGCTGACGCCCTTGCAGGCCGTAATCTGGGCAGCGTTTTTCAATTTCGTCGCTTTCTTCATATTCCAAGACCACGGCGTGGCAGATACGATTGCCAAGACGGTGAAGCCGGATGTGGTAGGCAAGAGTCACATGCTGGCGGTTATTATCTCCGGCCTCATCGCTGCCATCGCATGGAATCTGCTGACATGGTGGTACGGCATCCCTTCATCATCATCTCACACACTTATAGGCGGATTTCTCGGTGCGGCTATTGCGCGAGCAGGTTTAGCGTCTGTAACATGGTACACACCTACTAAGGCTGGCGAATTGCTGCCATCCGGAGTGCTGGTTGTAATTGCCTTTATCGTGCTGGCGCCAATTCTTGGGATGCTCATCGCGTATCTTATTTCCCTTTGGTTCATTCACTCCTTCTCAAAAACAATCTGGCCGAAGATTGTCTCGCTCGCTATCATCGCCGGTGTCATCTTCTTTATTACAACCGTCTTTGTTACTTCCACATCCAAAGTTTTAGGCATTAAAGCCGAAGGAAAAAAAGATACAGCCGGACTTGTGCTTAAAGAAGTTGTACACAATTCGCCGGCTATGAAAATGGGCCTGAAGAAAGGCGATTTCCTCACGCAGGTGGACGGCCACATCATCAATTCCGGCAAAGACCTTGACGCGGCGCTGAGGGCCCACCTTTACGACGACAACATCACTTATACCGTACACCGCAAGGATGAGGAGAAGGTCATCACCACGAATTACGTCACTAAATACAAGAGCCGGGCGCTTCAGCTTGCGCTCTACGGCGAGAATTTTAAATGGCTGCTGATGGGCTTTATCATCATAGCTATAGGCATCTTTACCCTATGGCTGAGCAGCCTCAATTATCGCCAATCTACCGTCTGGTTTAAGCGGATGCAGCTTGTTTCGTCGGCAGCATTTTCTATTGGACACGGCGGCAATGATGCGCAGAAGGTAATGGGCATTATCACGGCAGCGCTTATTGCCGGCGGCTCCATCAAAGAGTTTCGGGAAATGCCGACGTGGGTGCCGCTGGCCTGCTACACCGCTATCGCACTCGGCACCCTAAGCGGCGGCTGGAAAATCATTAAGACGATGGGCACTCGCATCACAAAGGTGACGCCGTTTGAAGGCGTGGCCGCAGAAACTGCGGGTGCTATCACGCTCTTCGTGACCGAACAGATGAAGATTCCAGTGTCCACTACGCACACTATTACCGGCTCCATCATTGGCGTGGGCGCTACGAAGCGCTTGAGCGCCGTACGCTGGGGCGTAACCTTTAGCCTTATGTGGGCGTGGATACTGACTATCCCTGTGAGCGCACTGCTGGCAGCAGCTGTTTATTCGGTGGTGCAGTTCTTCGTGAAGTAAGACCTTCCCGTAGGGACGCGGTGTCCACGTCCGCGCAGCATGAACGATGTGATTAAATGTTTGCTAATCGCGGCATAACCTCTTAATCCTCAAAATCCCGGTCTATTTTTGACGCTTGCTTTTTGCAGCAAATGTCCCTGCCCCCTTTTATCAAGTTTGCGTACAACCACGGCACCGAAGAAGTCATTCGGCGGGGCAAGCGCATTTTCAACACAAGCGGCGTGCAGTTCATGGATGTGGACCACATCATCCACCAGGTGCGCTTCCGCGTGCGCAATGACCAATACAACAACTACTACACCGTCACCGTTACAAAATTCAACGACGAGCGGGCGATGTCGGTGCGTTGCCAATGCCCGTACAATCTTGGCGACATCTGCCGTCACGAGGTAGCAGCGCTGTTTCAATTGAATGAAATGGCAACGGCAGGCTTCTTTGAGAATGCCGACGTAGCATACGAGCAGCAGCACACACTGGTACGGATGCGTACCGTAAGCTTTGAAATGGTTTCGGTGTTCACAAGCCCGGAATCTTTTACAACCGCCAAAAGCTGGGCGGATGAGCGGCGCGTTCAGAAAATAGAGACGCAGCAGGAAAAGCTATCCGCGGAAGTGCCGGAAGGCGATGATGTATATGCTGTGCAGCTCCGGCAGAATGACGAGCGCTACTTTGACACATCTTGTGGTTGCGAAGAGGCGAGCCATCCGCTATGCCGGCATAAGGCCGCCGTCTTTCTGCAGGTCTTACAGGAGCGTGGACAAGCGTTCTTTCGTACGCTGCAAAACTGGGACGCGCAAAAGGAAAAGCTGCTGGCGCAATACGGTTACTCCCTGAAGGATGAGCTGAGCGGTAAGTTTGAATTTTCTTATCAGGAAGGCCGGCCTACACTAAAAGTTTTAGACCCTGCCATTAAAAAGATTGCCATTCCGGTCAGCGCGCCGGAGCCTGTGATGCAGGTTGTAGCGGCAGAAGAAGAGCGCAAAACAGAAACCCGCACCCGCCTACGCCTTGGCCTTGTCGTGGATGCAGCTGCGGGACTTTATCCCGGCGTAGAATGGAAACTGGTAGCTGGCGAGGCGGAAGGCGAGGCACACCAATTCAGCGGCGCTATCGAGGTGCTGGACTTGCAGCAATACGTCAGTGCCCAGCGCTTCCCGCAGCGCGACCGCGACCTCCTCTCAACAATACGCAAGCTCAGCCCGGAAGACGTGCTGCGCTATCTGAAAAAAAGCTTGCCATTCGGCGATTTATGGGATAAGCCGGCGGAAGTTTTGACGGACGGAATTGCGCCGGAATTGAAGGACGCTGTCTGGGAATTTTTATTGCCACGTTATCAGCGCTTACTGGCGCAGTGGAATGCGCATCCGCTGTGCTTCGTGCATCAGCGCGGGGCAGCTTTAACCGGCAATACGATTACCCCAGTTGCCCTTTCCGCTGCTCCGGCAAAGCCCGCGCTAATGATTGTGCCGGTGGAAGATGGTGTTGACATGCAGCTTCATTGGGAAGTTGGCACACAGTCCATCCCGCATTCAGAAGCTACGATGTTGGGCCGCGGGTTAGTTATGGAATCCTTCACCCTCCATGCGCTTGCCGACATCGCTTCATTGAAGATGGCAGAAAAATTTCTGCCGGACGGTGCGCAGCATGTGGGCACCGGAGACTGGCCGCGTTTTCTGGATGAGGAGGTAATGAAGTGGCGCACAACCCTGCCCATTCAGTTTGACGACCGGCTGGTGGAGCAAAGCAGCACTGTGCGGCCTACGTTCCGCATCCATCTTTCAGAGCGCGACCGCGTGCTGGTTTTGCACCCGGCGTTCATCTATGGCAATTCTGAAATTCGTTGGGGCTATGCCGGTGACGTTACCGTGCCGCATGAGGGCCGTGTGCGCATCATCCGTCGGCAGCCGGAGGCCGAAGAGGCGTTTCTACAAAGCATCCGCAACCTGCATAGTGATATGCAACGCTCCGCCGCCGACCATTTTTTCTACCTCTCTTCCGACGCGGTGCTCGCCGGCTCATGGTTTTTCCGCTTTATGGATGCCATGCGCGAGCAGAGCGTTCCGGTGGTCGGCTTTGAAGGCCTGAAGCGCCTGCGTATCTCTACCTTCAAACCAAAGACGGAAGTAAAAGTTTCATCCGGCATTGACTGGTTTGATACGGAAGTGGCGGTGACGTTCGGCGAGCAGCGTGTATCCATTGCCGACATTAAAAAGGCTTTACAAGACAAGCAGCAGTTCGTTCCGTTGCAGGATGGCTCCATCGGCCTGCTGCCGGAAGAGTGGCTGAAGAAATACAGCCTGCTCATTAAGATGGGTGAGGCGCAGGGCGGTAAGCTGCGACTGAAGAAGTTTCATTTTTCCGTTCTGGACGCGCTATTGGCTGAAGTGGATGAGGAGCAGGTAGCACACGAGCTGGAAGAAAAGAAAGAGCAGCTCGCTGCCATCATAGACCGCGATTTTTCGGACATGGCGCCGCCTGCGCAATTGCGCGCCGAGCTGCGGCCTTATCAGCATGCGGGCTTTCAATGGCTGGCATTTTTGAAAGAAGCCGGCTGGGGCGGCATCCTCGCCGACGACATGGGACTGGGCAAAACGGTGCAGGCCCTCTCCTACCTGCAGGAATACGCTAACGAGCATCCCGAAGCACGCTTCCTCGTGATTTGCCCGACGACGCTGATGTACAACTGGGAAGCGGAAATTCGGAAGTTCACGCCGGAGCTGCGGCACTTCATCCACCATGGCCCGAAGCGCACAACAAAGGCGGCTGATTTTGACCCGTACCACGTCATCATCACGACCTACGGCACGATGCGCTCTGACATTCGTTGGATAAAAGACATTGAATGGGATTACACGATTCTGGACGAATCACAAGCTATAAAAAATCCGCAGTCGCAGGTTGCCAAAGCTTCGTTGCTGATAAAGTCGAAAAACAAGTTGGCCCTGAGCGGCACGCCGGTGCAGAACAACACCTTTGACCTCTACGCGCAGATGAATTTCCTGAACCCAGGTCTGCTTGGCACACGGGAGTTTTTTGCGAATGAATTCGCGACGCCGATTGACAAATTCCGCGAAGCGGAAGTAACGCAGCAGCTACGCCAGCTTACCTATCCGTTCATGCTGCGCCGCACGAAGGAGCAGGTGGCGAAGGATTTGCCGGAAAAGACAGAGACGATTCTGTATTGCGAGATGGGCCCGGAACAGCGGAAGATTTACAATGCCTACCGGAACACGTACAAAGACCAGCTACTCGGCATGATTGACGAGCGCGGCATTGAGCGCTCCACCTTCCACATCCTGCAAGGCCTCACGCGTCTGCGTCAGATTTGCGACTCGCCCGCCATTATCAATGAAGAAGAACGCCTGCCGAATCATTCAGTGAAGAGCGAAGAGTTGACGAGGGAGATTCTGGAGAATGTCGGCAATCATAAGGCACTGGTGTTTTCGCAGTTCCTCGGCATGCTCGCTATCATCCGCAAGCAAATGGAAGAGGCCGGCATTCACTACGTCTATTTTGACGGCAGCTCATCGGCTACGGAGCGCGAAAAGGCTATTCAGGAATTTCAGGGAAATGACGATTGCCGCGTCTTCCTCATCTCGCTCAAAGCGGGCGGCGTTGGCCTTAACCTAACGGCGGCGGACTATGTCTATATCGTTGACCCTTGGTGGAACCCGGCGGTGGAGCAGCAGGCCATTGATCGCACGCACCGCATCGGGCAGACGAAGAACATCTTTGCCTATCGGCTTATTTGCAAAGACACGATTGAAGAGAAGATGCTCATTCTCCAAGAGCGTAAGCGCTCATTAGCCGCAGAGCTTGTAGCAGACGACAACGCCGTGCTGAAGCGACTAACGCGAGATGATATTGCGTTCTTGCTGAGCTAAACTTACTTCACCGCTGCAGTCTGCGCACTCCACTTCTGCAAAGTTGCACAGCTGCCATACGCCGGGTCAATCTTGAGATAATAGGAAGGGAGGCGATCTCCTATCCACTCGTCCATCTTCTGTTGCTCCTTCTGAGCTTTGGCTACGCTCTGGATTTTGCTGTAATCGTCCTTCAGGTTCGCCTTGTGCGGCTCGGTGCGGCCTTTCAGGAAGACGATGCGCGTGCTCGTCTCGCCGCGGGCATTCTTAAATACCTGCGGCTGCGAGATAGCTCCCGGCTTCAGCGAGTCAATCATTAGCGCAAGCTGCGGGTCAAGTTGGTCAACCTCCAATTGCGTTCCGCCGCTGCGCTGGTCAGTGATCATGCCGGCGCTCATCTTCGTCTGGTCATCAGTTGTGTACTTCGTCACAGCCTCGCCAAAGGTCAGCTTGCCGGCAATGATTTGCGCGCGAATGCTGTCTAAGCGCTCCATTGATGCTTTGTAATCCGCATCGGTATGCTGCGGCTGGATGAGGATGTGGCGGATGTCCACCTGCTCGCCCTTGCGCTGCACCATCTGAATAATGTGGTAGCCAAACTGCGTACGTACGACTGGAGACACCTCGCCATTCTGCAGCTTAAAAGCCGCCTGAACAAACTCCTGCGCAAAGCCGCCATCGCGCGTTACCTCTTTATACAAGCCGCCATTGTCTCGGCTACCTGGGTCTTCACTATACAGGCCGGCCATTGTTTCAAAACTCTTGCCATCCTTCACAATCTGGTTGCGGATGTCTTCCAGCTTGTCCTTAGCATACTTGTCCAGCTCAGGATTTGTTGTGGGGGCCAGAACGATTTGTCCCACTTCCAGCGTAGCCGGAAAAAATGGCAGGCTGTCTTTCGGAATCTTATTGTAGAATGCCTGCACCTCCGCCGGCGTTACGTGTAGGTTAGACGTCAGCTTGCCCTTCACCTTGTCCGCCATCATCTGATCTTTCACAATGTCGCGGTTGTCTTCCTTCATCTGATACACGGTCTTGCCGCTCGCCTGCTCCAGCTTTTCTTTAGAGCCATATACGCGAATGAAGTAGCGGATGCGGTTTTCCAATTGCCCGTCCACCTCATCTTCTGTTACAAGCAAGGAATCGCGCTCGGCTTGCTCCACCAGCATCTTGCCGGTTATCATTTCCTGAAAAATGAGGCAGCGCATAGAGTCGTTCAGCGTTACGCCGGGATTCTGCTGCTGCGTCTGGCCCACCATCTGCTCCAGCTCGCTTTGCAGAATGATGCGGTTGCGGCCCACGACCGCAAGGATTTTATCAGCGGATTGCGTTTGTGCAAAGGAAGGGGTGCAAAGGAGCAGCATCAGACCCATAAGGGCAAGACGCGGAAAGACGGCAGGAAATTTCATTGAAAGAAAGAGGGAGAAATGCGCTGTGGCGCGAATTTCAAAAATAAGCCACGCGGTTTGCGCGGGTTGCGCAATAAAAGTTTTTAACGTTTTTGCGCCTTGAGAAAAATGCCTTTCAGCACGCCGTCATTGTAAGCATCAGCCGCCGTTGGCAGTAGCGGGTGCTGTCCGTAATACGCTTCATAATTCTTCACCGCTTCGGGATGGAATTTCACCCAGGCTTCGTATTGCGCCCCGTTTTCTGCACGCCCAAAAAGCCATTGGTTATACGCATCAAAATGCCCGGCGCGTAGCAGGTCATCCCAATGATTAAAAAGCGTGAAGGGATACTTTGCCGCGCCGCTTGCCATCCAATCCATCGTGAAGCGGGTGCGCAGCATCGTCAGGTTTTCGGTAGAGATGCCATCGGCTACTACCGGCGCGAGGCGGAGCAGCGTTTGGCTTACTGCCTCCTCAAAGCTTCGTGGCGCTGCTGATGATGCGTTCTTGCCAAAGCGCGGCACATCCGCAGCATCCGGCGTGGCGTAGAAGCGGCGGTAGGCCGACAGCAGCAGCTTTCGCGTCTCATTGCTGCGCGGCGTGAAGCGCTCCAGATTCACGAAGGTTTCTCCGTAAAGAATGGCCCAGACAGGCTTGCTTGTCTGCATGTAAGCGCGGGCCGCATCGTAGTAATTGATATGGTAGGCCGGGTCGGCGGCAATGCCTTCCAGCCAGTATTTGAGGGCGTCTTGCAGCTCGCCTTGCTCCTCGTAATACTTTCCCTTTTCATGGAAAAGAAAGCCGGATGCCGGGTATCGCTCTATGCCTTTGTCCAGCAGCCTGCGTGCTTTCTTGTCTTCCTTCAAAGCCGTCTGTATCGCCGATGCGATGGCGTACGATTGCGCATCTGCCTCGCCCTTTTCTATGACGGACGAAATGGTGCTTTCCGCCCGATTGTAGTTGCCGGAAAGCAGATACGCGCTTGCCAGATCCCGGTACAAAATCATCTGCCCCGGCGCAAGGGCGATGGCCTGCTGATATGATGCGATGGCCTGCCGGAAGGCTCCCGACGCCAGTGAAGCCTGCGCGCTTTTGTAGAGCGCTTCCACTTCTGGCGAAGGCCATCCTGTCTGCGCTTTCACAGCGAAAGACGCCAGCAGCAGCGCAATAGCGGCTACGCGCCCAAACATTTTTTTTATTCCTTTTCTCAAAGCGCGGCAAAAATAGCCTTCGCCAATTGCCCGCCGGGCTATTTAACGCGCACTTAGTCTATGGATTAAAGCCGCCCGTTATCTTCGCGCCCTTCTCATGCGGCTCTGGATTGCTTCCCTTTTGCTGGCTTTGTTTGCCTTTCAGGCCCTCCCGGTGGTGGCTATGGGTAAGGCTTTTGCTAAAACGCAGTGGGAACTCGCAGATGATGATGCACCCGCCGATGATGATGAAGGTGATGGCGCATCAGATAGCGTCAAGGTTAAGAAGAAGGAGGTCGCGATTATAGAAGTTGATTTCCTACCGCATAGTCATGCTGTCGACTTCTGCTCCGTCCAGGCTACACGAGCGCTCTTCATGCACCGTGCGGACCATTTGCCGCCCCTTTATGCCAGCGAGGTAGCCACGCCTCCGCCAAACCACTGTTGATTTTTTGCGATTCACCGGGTATTACCTGGTGCTTAAAGATTCGCCCTATTCCGGGGCTAATCATCATTTCTCCAAAAATTCAGCGTTTCATGTCTTCTTCCTTCAGAAAAGATGCCCTTGCGGGCCTTATTATCTTTCTTATTGCGCTCCCGCTGTGCCTCGGCATTGCACAGGCTTCCGGCGCGCCGCTTTTTGCCGGTATTGTGTCCGGCGTTATTGGCGGCATTGTGGTTGGTTTTTTCTCCAAATCCCATTTGAGTGTGAGCGGCCCGGCGGCTGGCCTCATTGCCATTGTAGTTGGCGCCATTCAGGGCTTAGGGTCCTTTGAAATTTTTATGTGCGCCGTTGTAGTAGCTGGCGCGGTGCAATTGCTGCTCGGATTGTTGCGTGCAGGCACCATTGCTAATTACTTTCCCTCCAACGTTATTGAAGGGATGCTCGCCGGTATCGGCCTGACCATTATTATTAAAGAATTGCCCAACGCGGTGGGCTTTGTGAAAGGCGCTCAAGGCGGCGGCATGGCTGATGCGGATGACGGTTTCCAATGGCACGACATCACGGACGCATTGAGCCGCATTGAGCCGTCGGCTGCTATAATCTCTGTGGTGGGCATCACGTTGTTGGCGCTTTGGAGCACGAAGGCCTTTAAGAAGATTGCGCTTGTTCCCGCGGGCTTGCTGGTGGTGCTGATTGGGACGCTGCTCAATGAGCTCTTTATTGCCGCAGGCCACGATATGGCGCTGGAGCCTACGCACCTTGTACGCTTGCCTATCCCGGCTTCCTTTGCTGACTTCGTTTCTCAATTTCGCATGCCGGATTTTCACGGCTTCGCCAATCCTGCGGTTTGGAAAACAGGTGTGGTCATTGCGGTGGTGGCAAGCATTGAAACCCTACTGTGTATTGAAGCTACCGACGGTATGGACCCGCACCGGCGCTATACACCTGGCAATGCCGAGCTGCGGGCGCAGGGCATCGGCAATATACTGGGTGGCTTTATCGGCGGGCTGCCTATTACCTCCGTAATCGTCCGCTCGTCAGCCAATGTCAATGCAGGAGCAGAGACGAAGCGCTCTACCATCATTCACGGCTCACTACTGCTGGTGTGTGTGGCGCTTATTCCCGCGCTGCTCAATCACATTCCTAAAGCGGCCCTTTCGGCCATTCTGCTATATACCGGCTACCGGCTTTGCCGGCCATCGGTTATCCGGCACATGTGGGCGGGCGGATGGACGCAGTTCATTCCTTTTGCCGTCACGGCGCTGGCAGTGGTGTCTCTGGATTTACTGAAGGGCGTGGGCATTGGCCTGGCCATCTCCATCTTCTACATGCTGCGGCAGAATCTGCGCATTCCCTTCTTCTACCAGCGCAGCACTTATAGCAATGGCGACCTGATTAAGCTGACGCTCTCGCAGGAGGTTTCTTTCCTCAATAAAGCGGCGATTAAGGAAACGCTGCGCCAGGTGCCGAAAGGCGCATCCGTCATCATTGACGCGAGCGGCACGGAGCATATTGACTTTGACGTGCTAGACATTATCCGCGACTTTGCCAAGACACACGCGCCGGATATGGGTATCAAGGTTTCCCTCATCGGCTTCCGCAATGCCTACGACCTGCCAAAGGTGCAGAGCGAGCGCGAGGTGGTAAGCCCATTAGTAGATGCGGGCGAGGTGCCGAGGCGCTCGGCGGGCGGTTATCAAAAGCTCATTAAACAACTCACAAAAGACTAAGCCATGCCCCAAACACGACTATACACCGACGCCTTCTCACCAACAGACGCGCTTCAGCTGCTTAAAGAAGGCAACTTCCGGTTCATCAACGGCATGATGCAGCACCGCGACCTTTTAGAAGAAGTGACGCATACGAAAGACGGCCAGAAGCCCTTCGCTGCCATCGTCTCCTGCATGGATTCGCGCACGAGCGGGGAGCTGGTCTTTGATCAGGGACTGGGCGATATTTTTTCCATCCGCATTGCGGGCAACGTAGTGACGAGCTATGTCATTGGCTCTTTAGAATACGCCGCCGCAGTGGCTGGCGCTAATCTGATTGTGGTGATGGGCCACACGGCCTGCGGCGCTATTAAAGGCGCCTGCGATGGCGTGGAACTGGGAATGCTGACACGCCTGCTTGCCCACATCCAGCCGGCAGTGGCGATGGAAACGACGATAAAGGAAAACCGCACAAGCAGCAACCCTGCATTTGTAGATGCGGTAACGCTCATTAATATCCGCAACGCCGCGGAGCAGATAATGGAGCGCAGTGAACTTATAGCAGGCTTCGTGCGCGAAGGGAAGGTGCAGATTGTACAGGCCCTGTATGATGTGGCGACGGGGCAGGTGCGGTGGCTGTGAGAAGAGTTAGGTGTTGCCTGATACAAATGAATGCTTGAGCTCCGGGCTGCTCGCCCAATCTTTTGTCATTCCCGCAGGGAATCTCACAGGTGCTTCAGCATACGATGTTGCGAGCAAAGATTCCCTTCGGGAATGACAAAGTCGCTGTAAGGCGCTTAGCTTGCAAGCCATCCACTATTCCCTAAACCAATGCACCGCATAGCCCTCCTCACCTCCGGCGGCGACGCCCCCGGCATGAATGCCGCCATCCGCGCCGTGGTGCGCACCGCTATCTATCACAAGATGGAAGTCTGGGGCATCCGCCGCGGCTACCAGGGCTTGATAGAAGGCGATATGCAACAGTTGCAGGCAAAGGATGTGAGCAACATCATAGCCCGCGGCGGCACCATCCTCAAGACGGCGCGCAGCAAGGAATTTCAAAATGAGGAAGGAAGGCGGGATGCCTTTGAGCAATTGCAGAAGCGCGCCATAGAAGGCCTCATCCTCATTGGCGGAGACGGCACCTTTCGCGGCGCAAATGCCTTCTTTGCGGAGCACAGCATCCCCGCCGTAGGCCTGCCGGGCACGATTGACAAAGACCTTGCGGGCACCGACTTCACCATCGGCTTTGACACCGCCGTCAATACCGCCGTGGAAGCGATTGATAAAATTAGAGACACCGCCGAGGCGCACGACCGCCTCTTCATCGTAGAGGTGATGGGCCGCGATGCCGGCTATATAGCCCTGCACAGCGGCCTTGCCTGCGGCGCTGAGGACATCCTGCTGCCGGAGGTGGCTACGGACATAGCCTCCGTCCTGTCAAGAATTGCGGATGACGAGCGGCGGAAGAAGACGGTGCATATCCTCGTAGTATCCGAAGGCGATGATGTGGAGGGCGGCGCGCAGGGCCTATACACGCGCATCAAGAGCGACTTCCCAAAGCTGGACACTCGCCTCTGCATCTTGGGCCACATCCAGCGCGGCGGCGCGCCAAGCTGCGCAGACAGAATCCTTGCCAGCCGCCTCGGCTACGCAGCAGTCAATGCGCTGCGCGATGGCAAGACGCAGGTAATGGCCGGCATTGTGAACGACGAAGTCGTATTCACACCCTTTGAGCAGGTGGTAAAGGGGGAAGCCCGGATGAACCGGGATATGCTGCGGATGATGCGGGTGCTGGCGGTGTGAGTGTTGGAATGTTGTCTAAACGTTCCAACACTCCAACGTTCCAACTCACTTCTCATCCGCCGTTGGCCCGTACATGCCGGGCAGGGGCACATCGTTGAGGCGGAGATAGACGCTGAGCTGGCCGCGATGGTGGACGAGATGATTGAATGCAAATGAGCGGATGACGGCGACCTTAGGCATGGTAAATAAAACCTGCTCGCCGCGGCGCAGTGTCCACGGCTTCATTAGCTCCTCCATGTCTGTGGATTGGAGGGCGTCTTTGGCGGCAGCTACATTCTCATCAAAAACACGCAGCAGCTCTTCGTGGCTCTCAGGCTTCGGCGATTGGTAAACGCCGGACGTGAAGTCAAGCTCGTCCGTCTTCACCGTCATGGTTACCCAGGCCGGCAGCTCGGCTACGTGGGCGGCGAGGCGGCCCAATGGGAAGCTTTTCTCGTGCGGCTTGTACTCGCCTTTCTCAAAGGGCACGAGCTCCAGCATTTTGCGGGTGGATGCGGCTTCGTGGGTAAGCTCGTTGAGCATGCCCTGAATCATGTTGCTCATTAGTAATGATGGTTGTTTTGATGAATGATAGGGCCAAAAGTAAGCGCCCGCCTTTTACAAGACGGGCGCTATAAAGTTGAAAATACTAATGCCGGCTTATTGCATCGTAGCCTTCACACTACCCCACTCCTTACCATCATCTACTCGGATGATGTAGGTGCCGGCAGCCAGCGATGTGTGCAATTGCAAGCGATTGTCGCCCTTTGTCGCATTGAAAGTTTGCGCAGCTACCTCGCGGCCGTTGAGGTCATACACATGCGCATTGAGCGCGGATGCTTGTGCGAGCATACAGGAAATGGCGAAGCTACCATTTGTGGCAGGATTGATAATGCTTACTGGAAGCGTAGCTGCCTGAGCAACCTTGCCAACGCCTACACCGCCAACGGTGCCGTTCTTAAACATAGCGGTCACACTATCAATAGCCAGACCGTCATCGGAACCAAGGGAATTGAAATCATACCAGCGAAGTGCTACGGTACCACCTGCGGCAAGGTTGATGCGGAACTTAGCCGTCAGTATGCGGAAGGTATCGTTGCCATTCATGGCTGCGCCTGTTGCGGATGTTGGAGATGGAGTTCATCATCAGCGCCGGCACGAGTGTCCAGTTGGTAAAGGTTGTGTCGCTGATGGTAGCTCCGCTTGCGGTGCTGAAGTAGAAGCTAACCGTGTCGTTAGTCGTTCCGCCGCCGCGGCGCCATTGCTCCTCGCGGAAGCTGAGGGTCATGGAGTCAATACCGGAGCCGGTATTGTTGGTAAAGCGGACGCCGTAATTCACCTTGCCAACGCCGCCAGAACAAAGCGAGCCGAGAGCGCGCTCCGTATTTTGTGTTGCGCCATAGCTATAGGTGTCGCCGGTGTTGAGCGAGCCGTTATTGCCACGGTATGTTGCGTTGACGCTGGTGCCACTCCATTCATAGAAGCTCCAGCCGGCGGGCATGTTCGTATTCGTAGAGCCGCCGGTGTCCAGCGTGTTGAAGTCCTGCGTATAGGTCATTGTGCTGCCAGTGATGGAAATCTGAGCACTTGCTGTAAGGGCTGCAAAGGCCGCGATGCTGAGTAACGCTATTCGTTTCATGGTTGTTTGTTTGAATTTTTTTGAAGATGGTTTTTTATGGCAGGCTTACATCTGCAAGGTTGCGCGGCTGTATCTGAAGCGTCGTGTTGAACTTGCTGATAATGCCGGTGTAGTTAGCAGGTGTCTTGGGCATTTGCTGACTGGCAAAGGCCGCCGTGGTACTAGTGAAGAGCGTGATGCCGCCGGTGGCATCAGTAATAGTCTTGCTGCCTGCGTAGGTGCCACCTGTGGCAGAAGTTGCATTATTGATGCGCACAAGCGTCCATTCGACTTCATTGTATTTAGCCGCTACTTCTGCCGCTGTCATTACACGCGGTACTACGGTGCGATTCCGGGCTACGACTTTCGCCGCGCTGCCGCTCAGTACCTTCAGTTCGGAGGAGCCGCGGAAGGTAGTAAGCGAGTCGCCGCTTATATCTATCAGAATGGAATCACCAACGTTAAAGGCAGGTGCGGTAGAGCCGAAGTAAATCACAGTGCCGCGCGCACCGTCCTGAATCACCACATTGCCAGCCGTAACATTCCCATAGCTGGCGTCGGAGATGACGGTGCCATGGATGGATATATTATTTCCAAGCAAAATAGCGCTGCCCTTATACATGCGGCGGAGGCTGTCTATAGAAATGCTCGGCGGCAGCGGTAATGTAGGGATCTTCACATCGTTCGTATCGCGGATGATGAGCTGCGTGTATTTGCTGCCGGTAGAGCCGGTGTAAAGCGTGAAGATGCCGGTTACGCTGCCCTTGCCGTTTGGGATGGGATAAGCGGCAAAATTGGAATAGTTGCTCGTACGCACGGTCAGCAGCACCTTGGAAAGCGTATCGGCCAGGTCGCGGTTGGTGGTGCCGGTCGGCTGCGCATAGGGGTAGAACGGCTGCCTGAACTGCACGCCTTCAACGGTAATGAGGCGGTTGATTAACTGCGGGTCATAGTTGCTGTATTGCAGTTGTGCTACCCGCACCACGATTGGTGTTACCGTATTGCCCACTGGCCCCTTTACCACATGCTCATCCAGCTTTCCGCCTCCGATGCCCTGCACGGCCATCGTCTCATCCACGCCCATGCCTATTACCGGCGAGCCGCCTTCATAGCCCAGCGTCAGGCCCTTGCAGCGGATATAGATTTTGCGGCCAACCGGGTAGTCCGCGTAGAGGCTATACTGGTCAATGAGCAGTTGGATGCCGCCGGAAGAATCCTCCACGTTGATGCGCTTATAGAAGTTGCCGGAGCGGTCGTCGGCGGTTACAATACCGCTCACAAGGACGTCGTCGGTAATCACCGTTGTGTCGCCGCCCGTCTGATAGTTATAAATGCCATTGAGTGCTTTCAGTTGGCGGATGGTAGCATTCACCGGCAGGTTCGGGTCGTCCTTGCTGGTGTCCGGCGGGCTGGAGAAATCTTTCTTCACGCAAGCCGTAAAGCTTACCAGCGCAAGGAGCGCCGTGGTGAGGAGGATGCTGAGCTTATTCATAAAAGTTGGAGTGTTGGAATGTTGGATTGTTAGTGCCGCTTTTATCTTTTGCCGCTGTTAGAATTTCAGGCTGATGTTGACGAAGAAATTCCGGCCCAGGCCATAGAAATACTTGGTGGCAAACTTGCCCGGATTCTGGTCGCGGAAGTCGTAGCGAAGCTGCTCAAAGCCGCCATTGCGGATGTCCGCATCCAGCAGGTTAGAGATGCCGGCATTCAGGTACAGGAAGGTGTTTCGGGGCAGCTTCTTATTGTACTTAGACAGCAAAAAGGATTTGCCACCAAATAAGTCCACTGTAAAGGATGCCGGCAGCACCTGCTGGTCAACGATGCTGTGATAAAGCTGGCTCCCCACCGGCACGCCTGACACAGCATCCTCAGTACGCTGGTCAGGGCTGATGTCCACATAATTCCGGTCAAAGTAGTTGAAGTTGGCAGTCACGTACCAGAACTTCTTTGAGCGGTAATTCACGCCCAGCGTATAGGCGCTTTGCGGACCGGCGGCGATGTAGTAATCCTTGATATACACCTTGCGCGCGGAAGGTGTACGTACGGTGTCATTATCGCCGTAGATGCCCACGGAGCTTGGATTATCCGTGTAGAAAACCGCTCCGATAGCCGCCACACCCGTAAGCGATACGGCAGGCGTAACCTTCACTTCTGCCGCGAGCTCAAGGCCGGTAGAGCGGGCGCTGATGCCCTGCATCACATAATTTACAAAGGAGTTGAAAGCAGGGTCGTCGCTGAAGTAGCGCTTAATTGCTGTGGCATCCTTCAGCTCGGTGGCGTAGCCCACGGCGCGGAGGTTGTACTTAGGCGTGCGCATCAGGTAGCCGCCTTCTACAGACATGAATTTCTCAACAGTTGGGTTGGCAACGGTAAGATTGCGGGTGCGCGAAGAGATAAAGGTGTTTTCAATAGTTGGCGCGTCCTGCGCGTACTCGCCGTTTATGTAAAGGAAGTTGCGACCGTCCAGCTTATAAGTAACACCGCCTTTGAAGTTGTAGGTTGTAAATCGCTGCACATTGCTCTTGCCTAAAGAGGCATCGGCAAACAAGCCATTCTTATAAAGACCTTCCCGGTAAAAGTCATTATAGCCAAGACGGACAGCGCCGAACAGGTCAATCTTGTTGTAGTTGGCTACGAGCTGGCCCCAGGCAAAGCCTTTCGTAAACTGGCTGTTGTAATCGTAATTGTACTTATCGCCTTTACGGATAAGGCGGTTCGGATTATCCAGGTCGTACTGGTTATATTGATTCGGCGCTACGGTGCCAGTCGGGTTATTGCCAATGTCCTCGCCATTGGTCGTCGTAGTATTTAGCCGTATAAACTGGTTCAGGTTCAGGTAATAGTCGCCGCCGAGCAGGTCGGCCATCTCACGATAGCTTTCCGTGTGCTGCGAGATGAATTGCAGACCGGCGGTGAGCGACAGGTGCTCATTCAGCGTCTTCTCCAGATTGGTGTTGAACGTGAACTTGCGGATGTCGTCCACATCGTTGTAGATGGCGAAGATGGAGCGGCGCTCAATTTCGGTGTTTCTTCCTGTTGCCAATCTATAAGATGCCGTATCGTAATTGATGTAATTGTCGTTGTAAAGCTGATCCCATTCAATCTGCGGATGCATATAGATACGCGCGTCATCAGGGTTCAGGGCGTTGAGGGCGCGGTAGCTTGGCAGATAGCGGTAATAATCCGGACGCGGATTATTGCCGTTGAAATAATCCAGCGCGCTGTTCTTATTCTTCCCGAACTGGTAGCCAACGGTCGTTTGCCAGCGCAGCGAGTTGGAAGGCTTATACTCGTAATTCAGAATAGTAACGGGCTGAAAATTGTTCGCCACCTTGGCGTTGCGCTTCTCGCCGTTCTGGTAGCCCCAGTTTGGATTGTAGAAGCGGTCGCCTGTTACATCCGCCGTTTCTTCCGTAATCGGCGCGCTCTTGCCCCGGCGCGTCGGTGCGCCGAAGGTGATGAGGTTGAACTCATGCTTGCCGCCGGAAAGTTGTTTGCTTACACCCGCATAATAGGAGTATCCATCGTAAAAGGTGCCCGGCACATAACCTTCATTCGCCCAGCGCTTGGAGATGGATGCGGAGAAGGCCCAGCCATTCGCCATAAGACCTGTGCTCTTAGTCAGCACGATGCGGTTGCGATAGCTGCGGTCAGTGAGGGAATAGGTGATGCGCGTCTGCTTGCGCTGATTAGAAGCTGCCGCATCAAAATATACAGAACCCAGCAGCCCGCCGAAGGTGTATTCCGACGGCTGCAAGCCATAAGTATTGCTCCGGCTACGGAAGACGTCGTTCAGGCCGCCCCATTGGCCCCAATAGGCGTCGCCCGTCTCTACATCATTCATCGGGTTGCCGTTAATCTGCACTTCCTGTGAGCCGTTGCCGTAGCCGCGCGGCGTGAAACGGTAGGGGCCGAAGACATAAGCCGTGGCCGAAACGAACGGGTCACGCGATGCGGAAAGGAGGCTGCTTACACTGGCCGTGCGCACGCCGTCGTCCTCTGCGCTGACACCGTTGTCTTCAAGGGCTATTGTGGGAAGGCTGAGGCTTTGCGGAGAGGCATTGGAGTCGTTGAGGGTGACGGGGATATTGCCGAGGTCAGCGACCGTACCACGCACATCTACACGCAGGGTATCCGCCTTCACCGTAAGGCCGCCCAATATGATGGTATGGCTGCCATAAGGCACGCGGCTGAAGATGAAGGCCCCGTCGGCATCGGTATTGACCAACTGGCGCACAGAGGGGATGGTAAGCTGCACATCCGGCACTGGCTGGCCGGTAGCGGGGACGATGAGGCGGCCTTTAATAATGCCGCTGCCCTCGCCCTCCTGCGCCGCCGCGCGTAAGCCCGCGGCAGCCATCAGCATAATCAAAAAGACTCGTAAAAATCGCTGCATAAATGATTGATAGAAAATCGGCGCGAAGGTAGGGTTTGCCAACAATTATCATCACGCGCAGCCCTATTACGATATTGTTAGGCAATCTTCCGCGCCGGCTAAAAGTGTTTCTTTGCGGCGGCTAAAAAGCCTCCCCGATACATGCGCCGTTTCCTCCTCTTCCTTTGCGCATTTGCGCTTCTTTCGCCTCATGCCGCTCATGCCCAAAAGGGGCAGTATCAGGTAGCTGCCGTGGCTTTCTACAACTTTGAAAACCTCTTTGATACGCTGGACGACCCTAAGAAGTTTGATGAGGAGTTCACGCCCAAAGGCGATTATCACTACGGCACAGCCATCTACAACGCTAAGCTCCACAACCTTGCAAGCGTAATCCGGCAGCTCGGCACCGAGGTCACGCCCGACGGGCCGGCCATCATCGGCACGGCGGAGATTGAGAACGGTACCGTGCTGCGCGACCTTGCCGCCCAGCCGGAAATCCGGGGCCGCGGATACCGCTACGTGTGGTTTGATGGGCCGGACACGCGCGGCATTGATGTGGCGATGATGTACAACCCCAGATACTTCACTGTATTGCACGCCGAAGCCTTGTACACGGATATAAGCAGCAGTGGCGAGAAGGGTGGCAAGACGCGGGACGTGCTGCATGTAACCGGCATCCTTGTCGGCGATACGACGCATGTGTTTGTGAACCACTGGCCCTCGCGTCGGGGCGGTGAAGCCGCTTCTGCACCCCTCCGCGCCATTGCCGCAGGCGTGAGCAGGCGTGTGATTGACTCCCTGATGGCGGTGAACCCTGCCACGAAGGTGCTGGTGATGGGCGACCTGAACGACGACCCGGTAAGCCCGAGTGTGGCGAAGGTGCTGGGCGCGAAGGGCGAGCTTAAAAAGGTGCAGCCCGGCGACCTGTATAACCCCTGGGCGGCTTACTTTAATAAAGGCATCGGAACGCTGGGGTATAACGACTCGTGGAATCTGTTTGACCAGATTATGCTCTCCTCGGGCTGGCTGCCGGGGGCCAATAGCCGGGGCTGGCGCTACTACAAGTCGGAGATTTTCAGCCGGGATTTTTTGAAGGAAAAGTTCGGACAGTATAAGGGCTACCCGCACCGCTCCTTTGACGGGACGAAGTGGATAAACGGCTACTCAGACCACTTTCCGGTGATTGTTTATCTGGTGAAGGGGGTTTAGATTCGTTGTTGGTCATAAAATCAACAACTGCGTAGTTGCCAGGTGCTGCTCACCCGACATTGTCATCCTGAACGAAACTTCGCGAAGCGTTGTGAAGTGAAGGAACCGTATGATAAGGACAGATTTTAAGAGCCACCTATGAAGCAGCACATCTACTACACATACATCCTTACTAATCCGTCCCGCAGCTCGCTTTACATCGGCGTTACCAACAACCTGAACATGCGCCTTAGCCAGCACCGTGAAGCCGCCGCAGCCCGAAACACTGATACGTTTGCGGGGCGCTACAACTGTACTCACCTGCTTTACTTTGAAACCTTTCAATGGATAGATGATGCCATTGCGCGGGAAAAACAACTCAAGGGATGGACTAGAACGAGGAAGCTGGAGCTTATCAGAAACTTCAATCCGGAGATGAGGTTTCTGGACGATGACGGCGGATATTAAACCTGCCCGTAGCCTACGGTTCCTTCACTGCGTAACGCTTCGCGAAACTTTGTTCAGGATGACAATAGCTTGAATAGGCATTACTGGATTTCCGCCGTTGTTAGTTTTATGACCAACAACGAAACCCCGAAGCGTCTGCCCATAAGCTGCCGGTGAGAACACCGGCAGCGGCGGGAATGGCTTCTTGCGTTAATCGGAATCTTCCAAGTGAAAAATTCCCGCTACGTCTATGTCGAGTGCCAATGCGAGCTTAAGTGAAAGAGTAATGGACGGGACATAGCGGCTGATTTCAATAGAGATAATTGTTTGCCGTGAAACTCCCACTAATTCCGCCAGTTGGGCCTGCGTCAATTGTTTCCGGGAACGCTCTGCCTTTAGCGTATTCTTCATTACTTCAACTTAATGTAGAGCATGTAGTTGAATCTTGCAATAAAGCACAGCCAGAAAAGAAAAATCATGAAAACAAAAAACATCATTAGCCCACCTTCGTCCGGGTCTCCAAGTATACCAATTAATAGAAAGCCAAATGCCAAACAGATAATTTGTGCAAGTGCAGCGAATTGAAAGCTTTCTAACCTTATACGCTGCACCATCTCATCTTCTATTTTTTCTTTGGAAAACGCAAGCAAATACATTCCTGCAAGAAATGAGAAAAAGGAGATGACAGCTATTAATACATTGGGGATATGATAGTTACCCGCCATCTTACCGCCCTGCTTTCCAAAAATTCTGACGAGCCAATCTGTAATAATTCCCCGCTGCATAAGCAACCAAAAGACAAAGCCCAATGGCGCAATGATGCTGCCTATCTTTTTATAGCGGTATGGGAGTAATGACATTATAGCGTGTATTTCCTGAATCACAAATGTAAAGGATACTTTACTTTCGGCAAGATTTCTAAGCATAGCCCGTCGTTGCTAGTCTTTCCCGCCGTTGTTGGTTTATGACCAACAACGACCTCGGAAGCATCGGCCCATAAGCTGCAAGTGATAACACCGGGAGAGGCGTCAATATTTTGTCTGGAAAAATGGTAATGGAGGAGCGTAAAAGCGGAATACCAGCAACATCAGAATCCATCTGACGTTAGCAGATATCGCAAAACGAGGCTTCAACCTAAACCCACTAAATAAAAAATGACAAGCAGAAGGATAAAGCATATCGCCGCGGTTGTTTGTTGACATCGTTTCTGACCTGGTTTTTCTACGCTCACGAGGCTTTGCCAAAACCGCTTAGGGCGGCCACCTCTTTAATTGAAACGCCCGTTGCCGTCGCCTCCGGTTTTTCTCATTACTTATCGCTTGGCGTGGATGTATATAATGCTCCGTGGGCAGTTATTGCGACCAACTTAATATTTTCAAGCTTACTTGTATTGCTGGTCAGCAAATTTTTTAATAAAAAGGGGGAAGCCAATCAGCGGGCAACGGGTATAGTAATCTTCTGCGCTTTTTGCGGGCAGTATTGTGCGCCGATGCTTTAGATACCATCTTTGCCTTACGGTTATAAATTCCCAATGAACACCCCGAATCCCAAAGCAGATTTCTTCTTCAAAAAAGCCGAAAAGTGGCAGGCGGAACTGGAGCGGCTCCGGGCAATTGCCCTTGACTGCGGCCTGCCGGAGGAGCTGAAGTGGGGCTGCCCCTGCTATACCTTTGAGGATAAAAACGTGTTTCTAATACATGCCTTTAAGGACTACTGCGCGCTGCTATTCATGAAGGGCGCCCTGCTGGGCGATGCCGCAGGCCTCCTTATCCAGCAAACGGAAAACGTGCAGGCGGCGCGGCAGACGCGGTTCACGAGCCTTGCGGAAATTATTGAGCTGGAGCCTCTTATCAAGGCGTATATCTATGAAGCCGTTGAGGTGGAAAGGGCGGGCCTGAAGGTGCCGCTGAAGGAGACGGAGGAGTTCCCGATGCCGGAGGAATTCCGGCAAAGCCTGGAGGAGAACGCGGCCTTGAAAGCTGCGTTTGAGGCACTTACGCCAGGGCGGCAGCGGGGCTATCTGCTGCACTTCTCCGCGCCCAAACAGGCCAAGACGCGCTTGTCGAGAATTGAAAAGAGCACGCCGGATATATTAGCGGGGAGGGGCTTGAATGATTAGGGGCACGTTTAACACTTCCCACTACCCTTCCCGGCCCTATTCCCTTATTTTTGCGGCCACACATGCGCGCTGTACGCCGTCTTTCCCCGCTTTTCGCTGCTTTTTTATTCCTGCTCGCCGCCTGCTCGCCTTACGAGAAGGTGCGCAAGAGCTCCGACGTCAACCTGAAGCTGACGAAGGCAAATGAGTATTACGATAAGAAGAAATACCAGAACGCCCAGGAGCTGTACCACGACCTGCTGCCGGTACTGAGGGGCACGCGGAATTATGAGCAGCTTTTTTATCGCTATGCCTATACCTTTTATTATCAGAAGGAGTATGCGACGGCGGCACTGTATTTCAAGAATTTCACCAGTTACTTCCCGAATAGCAAGGATGCCGAGGAATGCGAGTTTATGCACGCGCTCTGCCTTGTGAAGCTGAGTCCTAAGAGCAATCTTGATCAGACGAATACGATTAAGGCGATGGAAGCGCTGCAATCCTTCATCAACACGCACCCGGAAAGTAAGCGTGTGACGGAAGCCAATAGCTACATTGACGACAATCGTAAGAAGCTGGAAACGAAGGAAGCAAGCGCGGCGAAGCTGTATTACAACATAGGGCAGTATAAGGCGGCGTCTATCGCCTACAAGGAGGTGATTAATCAATACCCGGAGTCGCCGAACAGCGATTATTACCAGTATATGGTACAGAGAAGCCTGTACCGCTACGCCGAGACAAGTATCCCGGAAAAGCAAGTCGAGCGTTTTGCCAGTAGTGTGGCTGCATATAATGACCTGAAAAATTCCTATCCGAATTCTACCTTTGTGAAGGATGGGGAGCGCTATCAGCTGCTCGCGAACAACAACATCAGAAAATCACAACAACAATAATGGCTACCCTTACTAAAAAATCAAATTCTTCTGTCAACTCGCTCGTGGAAACACGTGACGTGATTGCGATGAAAGAAAAAACCGGCAATCTTTACGAGAGCATCTCCGTAATCTCCCGCCGCGCTAACCAAATTAATATCAACATAAAGGAAGAGCTGCACAAGCGTCTTGATGAGTTCAACGCCATCCTCGGCGACAACCTGGAAGAGGTGAATGAGAATAAAGAGCAGATAGAGGTAAGCCGTATCTATGAGCGCATGGCCAATCCTGCGCTGCAGGCTACGGCGGAGTTTATCAATGATGAGATTTACTACAAGAAGTAGGTTTCTGCCTTTTTAATTTTTTATAATGCTGTCCCAGGGGCAGCATTATTATTTTATGACTCTTTTTGAATGAAATACAAGCACCTCTTCTTTGACCTTGACCATACACTTTGGGATTTTGAGACGGCTTCAGAATTGACCTGGAAAGCTTTGTATGAGCAATATGGATTGAAGGAGAAGGGTATAGAAGATTTCGCAGCATTTTTCAACGTCTATAACGGCCACAACGACCGGATGTGGGAGCGATTCCGCAATCGCCATATGAAGCGTGAAGAGTTGCGGTGGAAGCGCATCTGGCATACGTTCCTTGACTTTAAGCTGTACGATACGGCCCTAGCGCATGATCTGAGTGCCGCTTATCTGGAGCTTTTGCCCACGCAAGCTGTTCTGATGCCTGCGGCAAAGGAACTACTGGAGTATTGCAAAGGCCGTTACACGCTCCACCTCATCACCAACGGCTTTGAGGAAACACAGCGCCAGAAGCTGCAACATGCTGGTATTGACGGCTATTTCACAGAAATTATCACATCGGAAAAGAGCGGCAGCATGAAGCCGCACAAGGAGATATTTGAATACGCGCTGACGGCAACTGGCGCCGCCTGCCCCGAATGCCTGATGATTGGCGACGCGCTGGATATTGATGTGCTTGGCGCGATGCGCGTAGGGATGGACTGCGTTTATTACAATCCCCGCAGGCTGCCGCACAGCCAGAAGCCTACTTATGAAGTGGCACATCTAAAGGAGCTTATGGCTATTCTCTAGACGGCTCAACGAACAATAATATCTGTCACCACCGTTTCCTCAAAGTGTTTGTTGATGTTGATTATCAATTGCTCTTTGCCAAACATAATCTCCTGCTTCAGCGCAGCAACATCGGTAAAAATGGTCAGCTTCTTATCTGCCAGATTCAGGTTGCGGGTGTATTTGGCTACAATTTTTCCGGCGATTTCCTCCCATTCAGCGCGCAGGCGTACTTCATGCATTTTGGGCTTCCATTTGGATTTTTCCAAAAAGAGGGAAAGAGCTTGACCAACGGAGTAAGTAGGCATAAAAGGAAACCGAAAAGCGGGCACCGAAAGTACAGCTGGACAGCCTTGAAAATAGCTGCATTAGCTACTCTAAATGAAAAATTATCCCCTTATCTTTGCGCACTCAAAAAATCAAGAAAGCGCGAATGCCGCGCCTAAACTCCCGAGACGTTTTATACCATGTCCCACCTTACAACTGCTGCCAAGAAGAACCTTTTCGCTACACACGGCGGCTCCGACACAAATACCGGCTCTATTGAGGCTCAGGTTGCTATGCTTACAGAGCGTATCAATCACATTTCCAATCACGTGAAGGGCCAAAAGAAAAGACTTTAACTCTGAGCGTGGGCTCGTTATGATGGTAGGTCGTCGCAAGCGCCTCCTCACGTACCTGGCGAAGAAGGACATTACCCTCTACCGTTCGCTGATTGAGAAGCTCGGTCTTCGTAAATAAGCTATTATGTTTTCAACGACTATTCCCAACTATCCCGGTTGGGAATAGTCGTTTTTAGCATTCAGATGTTTTCCGAATCTGCATCCATTTTTGTCTCCTATTTTTCATCCGCTGCAGGCCCTAAAGCTGAAACCTGCGGCATAATACCAACAACATCTATGTTGAAACTAGAATCAAAGACCGTAAGCTTCCAGTTGGCTAACGGACAAACCGTTACGCTGGAAACCGGCAAACTCGCCCGCCAGGCCGACGGCGCCGTAGTAGTACGCTGCGGTAACTGTATGATACTCGCTACGGTCGTAGCCACACGGGAGCCTAAGCCCGGCCAGAGCTTTTTCCCGCTTACCGTAGATTATCAGGAAAAATTCGCTTCTGCGGGCCGTATTCCCGGCTCATTCTTCAAGCGCGAAGGTCGTATCACTGATTCCGAAATCCTGATTTCCCGCCTGATTGACCGCGCTCTGCGCCCGCTCTTCCCTGAAGATTATCTCTGCGAAGTGCAGGTAATCGTTACCCTCGTTTCCTCCGACCCTGAGGTAATGCCCGATGCGCTGGCTTGCCTTGCTGCATCCGCTGCGCTTGCTGTGAGCGACGTTCCAATCCAGGAAATCATTTCCGAGACACGCGTTGGTCGTGTTGATGGTCAGTTTATCATCAACCCTACCCGCACGCAGCTTATGACTGCCGACATGAACTTTATTATCGCCGCAACCGATAAGAATATCATGATGGTAGAAGGCGAAAGCAAAGAATGTCAGGAAGAAGATGTGGTGAAGGCTATTGAACTGGGCCACGAAGCCATCAAGCAGCAGGTGAAGGCTCAGGAAGAACTTCGCGCCGCCGTTGGCAATCCGGCAAAGCGTGAAGTGGCGGGCACTGAAGTCAACGAAGAGCTGAAGTCAAAGGTGGAAGCATTTGCGAAGCAAAAACGATGCTGGAAATATCCCGCGGCGGTTCTGCCAAGCATGAGCGCAGCGGGCATTATAAAGAACTTTCCGCTGCACTGAAAGTGCACTTGCAGGAAGGCCTTGAAGACGGGGCCGAGCTTTCCGGTGAAGTCTGGGGCGCTGTCAAGCGTTACTTTGACGACCTTCAATACCACACTGTCCGCAACATGATTCTGGACGAAGGCGTTCGCCTTGACGGTCGTAAGACTGATGAAGTGCGCGGCCTTGCCATGGAAACCGATTACCTGCCCGGCCCGCACGGCTCGGCCCTCTTTACACGCGGCGAAACACAGTCCTTGACTACCGCCACTCTTGGTACTTCAGAAGATGAGCTTCTTGTAGAAAGCGCTGCCGTTTCCAACTATTCCAATTTTATCCTGCACTACAACTTCCCGCCGTTTTCTACAGGCGAAGTGAAGCCTCAGCGTGGCCCCGGCCGTCGTGAAGTAGGCCATGGCAACCTTGCCAAGCGCTCGCTGGCGCAAATGCTGCCGGGCGAGGAATATCCTTATACCATCCGTATCGTTTCCGATATTCTGGAGTCTAACGGCTCTTCTTCAATGGCTACTGTGTGCGCTGGCTCGCTGGCGCTGATGGATGCGGGTGTGCCTTTCCCGAAGCACGTAAGCGGCGTTGCGATGGGCCTTATCTCCCGCGTTGAAGATGGCAAGTATGCCGTCCTCACCGACATCCTCGGCGACGAAGACCACCTTGGCGATATGGACTTTAAGGTAACTGGTACTCGCGACGGCATCTGCGGTATCCAGATGGATATCAAGGTAGATGGCTTGGGTATGGATGTAATGCGCGCCGCGCTGTCGCAAGCCCGTCAAGGCCGCCTGCACATTCTTGATGCGATGTATGAGTGCATGCCTGCTTACCGTCCGGAACTGAAGCCACATACACCACGTGTAGAGCAAATCATTATTGATTCGGAATTCATCGGCGCCATCATTGGCCCTGGTGGAAAGATTATCCAGGAAATTCAGCGCGAAACAAGCACGAAGATTTCTGTGGACGAGAAGGAAGGCAAGGGCTATGTAAAGGTCTTCTCCGACAACAAGGACAACCTGGACAAGGCAATGGTCTGGATAAAGAGCATCGTACAGCAGCCGGAAGTAGGCGCAGAATACGAAGGCACCGTGAAGAGCATTATGCCCTTCGGCGCGTTCGTGGAATTCATGCCCGGCAAGCAAGGCCTGCTGCACATCTCAGAAGTAAGCTGGAGCCGTCTGGACACCCTTGAAGGCGTGATGAAGGAAGGCGACAAGGTAAAAATCAAGCTTGTAGGCACCGACCCGAAGACGGGCAAGCTGCGCCTAAGCCGCAAGGTTCTTCTTCCACAGCCGGAAGGCTATGTAGAGCAGGAACGCCGTGAGCGCCCCGAGCGTGGTGAGCGTCGCGAAGGTGGTGGTGGCGGCGACCGTCAGCGCCGTGATGGCGACCGCGGCGGCGACCGTCGCAATAGTGGCGGAGGCGGTGAGCAGCGTGGTGAGCGCCGCGAGCGTCCTGAACGTGGCGACCGTCCTGAGCGGCCTAAGCGTGAGTTTGATAACAACAATGAGAACAATGGCGGCGGGAATGGCAACGCTAACAATAGTGATTCGGGCCAACAGCAACAATCACAGATGAATTCCGGCTTTAATGCCGGCAATGATGGCGGTATTGATGACGCCGACCTTGCGCTGTAAGCGATTGGAATAAAATAGTAAGCCCGCCTCTGTTGAGGCGGGCTTTTTTATCGGGTAACCAAACCTTGAGTAAAACATAGCAGTCTGAATTTGTAATCACTTTCCTGCTAATTTTATAATACGCTAAACCGCATTTATGCCACTCAAACATTTTGCACTGCTTGCAGCACTCTTTGCGCCGTCCTTGGTTTTTGGTCAATGGCAGCAACTTGGTGCTGGCACAGACCCTTGCAAAGCCACTACAAACATTTATCGGCTTTGCACCGACAATCAAGGGAATGTCTATGCGCGAGGTGTATTCAATAGCGGTGCGATGGGAAACGCAGATTACTTCACGGCAAAATGGGATGGGCAAAATTGGAGCGCTTTCGCGCCTTTCGCATCTGTCAAGCCTCAAGGTGCTATGCTGTATTCCAAAGGAGCCAACGTCTATACTGATGCCATCACTGACTCCGCACATGGATTCCATAATGTGCTCCGCTGGAATGGTAGCAGGCTGGACACGCTGAAAGGCCTCAATGCTAATGGCCATATCCTGTCCATGCTGGAGACAAGCCTTGGGGAGCTACTGGTAACCGGGTCGTTTCGCGATTCCGCAGATACTTATATCGGCACTGCCGTTGCCACTCAGCATGGCACTAATTACATCGCGAGGTGGACTGGTCAGGGTTGGGACACGCTGGGACATAGCAATAAGCGGCTGGATAAAAACTTTCCGGGTATTATCTACACGATGGTAGAAGATAAGCTTGGGAATATTTATGCCGCCGGCGCTATTCCCGATAACCTCTGCATTCCACCATACAGACGCATGCTTGTGATGAAGTGGGACGGCAGCCAATGGTCAAAACTTGAAAGCGCAATCAGTAATCTGAATGCAGGCGGAAATATCTATTCGCTTGCGTGCGACAGGCAAAACAATATCTACGAAACAGGAGAATGGCCAAATACGGATAGCCCAATGGTCAGCAAATGGGATGGCAGCAACTGGTCGGCGGTCGGAAAAATGGCATCTGTACCGGGCATGGGCGGGGCTTACAATCTTATCACAGACAGCAAAGGCAATCTCTACGCGGCGGGCCACCTTGTTGATGGAAGCAATGGTCAGTATGTTGCTAAATGGGATGGAAAGAATTGGAGCAATCTCGGCAATGGGTATTTCAATGGCGATGTCTCATCGCTTGCTATTGACAATGCCGACGGTCTCTATGCCGCAGGCTTCTTCACGAACACCGCTCAAAAGCCCTATGTCGCGAAGATTGGTGGCAAGCCAACCGCTACGCCAAACGTGGCCGCTGAAGGCGTTGTGAAGGTTTATCCTAATCCGGCAAAGGACATTCTAATCATCCAAACCAGCCTTGTCAACGCGCATCTGCGCCTGGCAGACCAGACCGGAAAGACATTAAAAGAGCAGTCATTGACAAGCGGCAGGGAGCAGGTAAGCATGAGCGACGTTCCAGCAGGCTTATACCTTATTATTGTAACAGATGCGACTGGTAACACGCATTATCAAAAGCTCTGCAAACAATGACACGCATACTTTCCACCTGCTTCATTACCGCCCTGCTTCTGCTGCTTCGCATAAGCGCTTGGGGTTGCGCCTGTGCCTACATATGCGATTTCAAGAGCCATGTGGCTGCGGTTTATTCCAACTACCAGAATAATCCTGTGGACATGCAGGAAAACATAGTCATCGTAAAGGCTGTGGTGCTGGATACAATCCCGGGCAGCCACGGCGTGTCTAAGATGAAGCTGCTGCGCCAGTTCTATGGCAGGCCCGTGAAGGACACCTTCAACTATTTTCCTTTAGGCACCGACTGCGACCTGAACATAAACTATTTCTACCAGCGACGAACAGACACAATGTTTATTGTGCTGCATCGCTATATTGGCTACGGCACCATTTACGGCGATACAATCGGATATTCCCAAAGCACTTGCGGCAAGCCGTACGCGATTGTCATGAATGATTCGGTAGTAGAAGCATGCAGCGGGCGCTTTGCCGCCTCCGCCATTGCCGATTATTTGATGCATATAGCTGGTGCATTGGGTATAGTCGTGGGCAGCCCAATGCCGCAGATTGCCGTTTACCCCAATCCATTTCATGAAAAGCTCACGATAGCTGGCGCGGCAGGCACCGTCGCTATCGTCAGTAACTCAATCGGACAAATTTTAGCGCGGTACAACATCTCTGGCTATAAAGAAGAAATCCCCTTGCGGCAGTTGCCTGCCGGCGCTTATATATTGCGCATCCAAAGTGCGGATGGCGCAACGCTTTTACGGCGCATCATCAAATATTAAGCGCTGAACTTCGGAAGTGAACAATCTGTTAGAGGAGTAATTAGCGCACCTACAGAATAGAAAGGCTACCAGTTGTCGTCCTTAGCCGCAGCTTTGTCGCCTAAAAGCGACGAGTCATCGCTATTCATCCCACCATCGTCGCCTTTGGACGACAAGGTGGTTCTTTTAATCGCATTCTCGTCGCTTCACATCGTATTTTTGTTATGTAACAGCGACGAAGCTCAGCCTGATGGCGACAAAGATTTTGTGGTAAGCATTGCCGTTTTTCCCGGCGACGCAGTACATTAGCCCAACTAAAAAACATTGTATATGCCCGTAAAAGACACGCAGGCGAAGCGCCTTTCTCCGGCAAGGCTTGCCAAAACAACCAATGCACTTACTGCCATCACACAGCTCAAGGATTATAATCCCTCGCGCAAGGATTATGGCCCTGACCAGACGAAGGCCATCCAAAAATCTTTGAAAGACGCGCAGGATGCGGAGTTGGCTGCGCAAAACGCGTTGGACAAAGCCCGCGATGCCGCCGCGAAATCGGAATGGGCCGCCTACAACTTCAGCCTTACCGCCACCGAGCAGGTGATGGGTCAATACGGCTCCAGCAGCGACGAGTATGCGAGCTTGGGCTACAAAAAGAAGAGCGAGTATAAGAAGGGCGCACCTAAAAAAGCCGCTAAGAAAGGCGAGTAAGGGCCGTGCTTCTTAAAAAATCCGTCCGACCTCCGGCCCCGCCGCAGCCCACTCCACATCCGCATAAAAGCGGTCAATGTCCGCGCGGCGCTGGTTGCGGAAAATAGCCTTCACGATAAGGAACCCAATAAGGAAAGGAATGGCGCCACCGATAGAAATAACCGGCGTGTGAAGCAATAGCGTCAGCACAAAGCTGAATACGGCCGCAATACCAAACATGCCCAGTAGCGACCAAAGTATCGGCGGCTGGAAGTCGGCCATCAGCTTGCCGCGTGAGATGATCACTTGCAAAACGTAATTCGCCTCCTTGATTTTAATCACCTTCGGGCCTATCCACGGCTTCTTGATTTCCGCCTGCGGGTAGCTGTCTTTAAGATGTTCAAGAAGCGCATCCAGGGATACGTTGTGGATGTTGGGAATGACTTTGCGATACATGCGGTTGTTTTTACAAAAAGCATTGCACAAAAATCTGTGCCCCTATTGGCGGCGCGCTTTTATTGCCACAGCCCGTAAAACAAACAGCATCCTACCATGAACGACAATCAAAGCAGCGCGCAAAATCGCGACGAACAATTGCCCGCCAATGCAGAAAGCACCAAAGGGAAAGTGACCCACAACTTAGACACCGGCGAGGATGAGCCGCTGGAAGAATTGGAAGATAAGTCCGTTATGGACTTTGGTTCCGGCAGCGGCGGTGGAAGCGCAGGCGACGGCGGCGCGAGCTAAAGGGAAATGCAAAATTCAAAATGCAAAAAGGTGGACTTATTTTGAGCCTTTATAGTGCTGTTCGTTTCCGTCCTTTTGCATTTTGAATTTGAAGAACTATTACGCCATCCTCGGCGTGCCGCGCGACGCTACGGCGGATGAGATAAAGACGGCATTCCGCGCAGCGGCGAAAAAGCATCATCCCGATAAAGCGCCCGATAATCCATTTGCCGAAGCGCATTTCAGGGAGCTTCAGGAAGCCTATGAAGTGCTCTCGCATCCGGCCAAGCGCACGCGCTATGATGAGGAATGCTGGCTGCGGGGATTGTATCAGCGGCGGGGCCGCATCATCATCTCTCCGCAATGGATACTTGGCGAGGCTAAAAAATTGCGGCAGCACATGGCCGCAGTTGATACTTACAGAATGAATCACGCCGCGCTTAGCGAATATGTGTCAGCGCTATTAAGCGATGAGCATCTGAGTATTTTACGGGAAGCCCCCCAATTGCACAGCGCTATCCTGGACGAGTTGCTTCCGAGCTTGCAAGGCATTGCGCCGGGATACCTGCGCGGGACAGACGCCCGGCTGCTGCAACTTGCCGGGGAAAATGGCGAGCTGCAAACACGCGTCGGCGCATGGACAAAAGCGCGTGAAGTGGAAGCCCGTTGGAATCGTTACCGGCCTGTAATTGTTGTGTTGTTCGCGCTGATAATTTGCGCAGTCATCTGGGCTTTGCAGCGCCGTTAGAATTCGCCTTCGTGATTTCCCGCAAGGGTAAGCAGCAGCAGCGTTTCCCGCTCAGCAAAGATGTAATGCTGCAGGCCGGGCTGGAGGGCCGCAATTTCTTCGTCGTCAATAGAAAAGCTTTGGGCGTCCGTTTCCACCCAAAGGCGGCCAGTAAATACCTGAATAGAAAGCGCACCGTCAATCGCGTGGCGGGACATTTCTGCGCCTTCTTTTAATGCTACCAGTACAATCCGCATGTGCGCGCTGTGCAATACAGTTATTGCATTACGGTCACCATTCTCCCAGGCCGCTTCGGTGCGGATTTGACGGATGTAGTCCGGTAGGTTGATGCGCAGGATGGGCGCGTCTAAGGTGCGGGTGCCTTCGGGACGGTTGTACGTAGAGCGGTTGAATTTTTCGTTGGCGGATTCCATGATATTATTTCGGGATGAAAAATTGTGCCGTCGCAAGTGGGTGGATCGCGTGTATTATCTTTCGCGGCGATGCGGATGCGCTTTCCAAAAGCCGGAACCGGAATGATAGCGGCATGCTGCCTGCTATGTGGCTGTGCGCTGCGATCTGTCTATATCCCGATCTCACAGAACTCACCGCTTTTTGACAGTGCGAAGGAGCTGCGCGCCAACCTTTATCTAAGCAGTAATCACATAGAGTTGCAGGCAGCGTTGCACCCCGCCCGGCATATTTCATTGGCCACCAATCTCATTTTTGGCTCGGGGATAACGGTCTATGACGCGGCGCTTGGCTACTCGGCCTGGCAAGGCCGCTGGCGCGGAGAAGTTTTTGGCGGCTTTGGCTACAATACCAATATCGTCTATCCCGGCTCTAATGACATCTCTATATTCAGTCCCAAAGAACGCGACTATGAAGTGCGCTCGCTGTATCAGCGATATTACGTACAGCCTGCGCTCGGCTTTGTGGGCGAGATGAAGTTCTACCGTATTCATTACAGCTTTGGACTTTCGGCACGCATGTCAGCACTGCATTTTAATGAGTATGTCTATCGGACGATTGACAAGGCAGCCACTATTGACCCAAATAATCCGGTTTATATCATCAACAAGCGGTACACAGATAAGTGGCTGTTCGCACTGGAGCCTTGCCTGACAAATCGTGTAGCCTACGGGCGGTTGTATGCGAACCTCCAACTGCAAACGATTACGCCAAGCTCAAGTGATGTTGATGTGCGCGACACGAAGTTCTCGCCGGGTGTGCTATTCAGTATTGGAGCGGGCTATGAGTTGCGTTTTGTGAAAAAGAAGGTTAACTGGACAGAGTGATTAATTCAAACTCCTAAAATCCACCGGCACCAATTTACTCACACCCGGCTCCTGCATCGTAACACCGTAAATCACATCCACAGCCGCCATCGTTTGCTTGTTGTGCGTCACAATAATGAACTGTGAGTTGTCAGAGAACTTGCGAATCATATTGGTGAACTTGCCCACGTTGGCATCATCCAGAGGCGCATCCACTTCGTCCAGAATACAGAAGGGCGCGGGCTTGATGAGGTAAATCGCGAATAGGAATGCCGTTGAGGTTAGTGTCTTTTCGCCGCCGCTGAGCTGCGTGAGCGTGGACGGCTTTTTGCCCTTCGGCTGCGCGTAGATTTCAATGCCGCTTTCGGCGATGTTATCCGGGTCAGTGAGGCGCAGGTCAGCAGAATCCTCAGCAGTGAAGAGGGCTTTGAATACTTGCACGAAGTTTTCGCGGACAGCTTCAAAGGTTTCCTTGAAGCGCGCGTTGGCAGTGCTTTCTACTTCCTCAATCGTTGCCAGCAGGGAGTCTTTTGCGTTTACGAGGTCTGTCTTTTGCTCTACGATAAAGTCGTGGCGGGCTTTTACTTCTGTGAAGGCTTCAATGGCCGTCGGGTTGACTTCGCCCATGCTTTCCAAGCGCTTCTTCATGCGGTCTGAATCCGCAGTTAGCTCTTCAACCGTTTGCTCCCCGTTGCGCGGCTGGTCTAATATTTCATCCAGCGACACTTTGAACTCTACATGCAGGCGCTCCTTCATGCCCGCAAGCTGCAGCTTCATTTCGCCCAGCTTGTCTTTAATGCCGGAGAGCAATGTATCAGCACTTTCCTTCTCGCGGCGCTTTTGCGAAAGGGCGCTTTCAGCGGCGCTAACTGCATTGCGCAATTCGTAGTAAGCGCGGTCTTTCTCATTCAGCGCGCGCTCGTCGGCTTCCTTTCTGGAAAGCAGCTTGTACAATTCTTCGTCGCCTGCATGAAGCTGGGCTTCTGTTTCCGTAATGTGCTCCTTTGCGGCGGTAAGCGAATGCTTTGCCCCCTCAATCTGCTGCCGCGTATCGCTTAGCTGGTTGCTGCGGAATTGCAACTCGCCCTTTAGACTTTCCAGTTTGCTTTGCTGGCGGGTGTATTGGAGATTCTGTGCATTGTACTGCTGCGTGGCGGCGTTAAATCGCCTTTCCACGTCCGCGAATGCGGTCTCGGCTTCCGCCACCGCTGCCGCAATTTCCTGCATCTCGCCTTCTACGGCTTTAAGTTCCTGTCGCGTTCCGGAAATGCTTTCCTGGGTCTGCGCTAATTGGCCCTGCAGCTCTTCCATGCGGCGCTTACCGGTTGTATTCGCGCCTTCGTAGGTTTCAATGCGGTTGCCGAAGTTAGTGATGCTGTTCTGCAAGCGATTAATCTCCTGACGCGTTGCTTCAATAGTTCTATCAGCAAGCTCAGCATTGAAGCCTGCGAGCTTAGATTGTGTCTCGGAGATTTGCTTGCGCAATGCCGTAGTCGTTTCTGTAAGCGTAGCAATCTCGGCTGCGAGGCGTTCCAGATTTTTCGCGCGGCCAATCTTATTGCCTTCAAAAGAACCGACCGAGCCGCCTGACACCGTCAGGCTGTCGGTCTTGTAACGGCCGGTT
The DNA here is from genome assembly GCA_965246785.1 of Chitinophagaceae bacterium. GTDB lineage: Bacteria > Bacteroidota > Bacteroidia > Chitinophagales > Chitinophagaceae > UBA1952. Next base: position 272,566 of record CBDFFM010000006.1, on the reverse strand, counting down.
TTATCCACAAGCATTTCGCCGTCGGGGCTTTGCGTACCCTCCGATAGGTTTTCATAGATGAATACATTACCCAAAAGGTGCTCCGCAAGCGGACGGAACTTCTCTTCTACTTCTATTGCGTCTAATGCCGGAATAGCGTCTGCTTCCATTGGAACGCGCCGCGGCGCGTTCCTACGTGGCTGAGCGGCAACCTTATCCAGCAATAGAAAATTTGCCTTTCCCTTCTTGCCGCTTTCCAGCAGATGAATCGCCGCCGCAGCCTCTCCTATATTTTCTACAACAAAGTAATTCAGGTATTGCTCCAACACACTTTCAATCGCCACGCGGTATTCAGGCTTTACCACGAACACGTCACTCAGCAGCGGCGCGTTGCTGCCCCATTCTTTGTTGCGCTTCAGGAATTTGATGCTATCGGGATAGCCTTCCAATGAATCCACGAGGCTTTTCAGAAGGTCATGCTCATTCTTGCGGGCGTCCAGCATGCGGTTTTCTTCCACCAGATAAGCGCGTAGCCCTTCCAACTCTTCCTGCCCTTGCAGGATGCGGCCTTTTACTTCTTCTTGGCGCGTGAGCAGGGCTTGCAGGGATTCTTGTTTTGCTTCCAGCGTGCCTTCTGCCACTACGCGTTCTTTTTGAATGTTCTCAATCTGCGTAGCGCGGCCGGCAGCTTCTTCCTGCAAATGCTGAATGCTGCGCTGCAGGTTCATCACCGATGTGTCGGCGACGGCTACTTTCTTTTCTGCGTCAAACTGGCGCCGTTGGGCCGACTGCACGCGGGCGCGGGTAGCATCAAGGCTTTGCTTGGCGGCATCGTAGGCGCCACGGCTTTCGTCCACGTCTTTGCGCAGAGCTTCCAGCGTTGTGCGCACTTCTTCTAAGGCAGAAGTTTCTGAAGCAATCTGTTGTCCGGCAAAGGCGATGCTTTCTTCCAGCTTGCCAAGCTGCTGACCCGCGCCGGAAATGGTTTCGCTCAGTGATTTTTCACGCTCGCGCAAGTGCTCCAGACGTTGCGCTGCCAGACGCTTGTCACCTTCCAGTTGGCGGACGCGGTTGAGAAGTTCGTTGAATGCTTTTTGGAGGCCGTTCAGTTCCTGCTCGTGGGTGATGAGGGCGGTTTTGTCTTTTTCAATGGCGGCCTCGCCGGTCGCAACGATGGCTTCCAGCTCCGCTTTTCTATCTACCTCTTTGCGTTCCTGCTCATTAAGGCTTTTGTATTGCTCGTTGAATTGCTCTAAGCTTGCCTTGGCCAGCTCAATACTTACTTCCTTGTACTCGCCGCGAATCTGGAAGTAACGCTCGGCTTTCTTCGCCTGGCTTTCCAGCGTACGCAGATTGGCAGCTATTTCAAAAAGCAAATCTTCAATTCGCGAAATATCCGCCTCTGTTGCTTCCAGCTTTTGCTTCGCTTCTTTCTTACGCGTTTTATAGATGGAAATACCGGCGGCCTGCTCCAGCATGCGGCGGCGGCTGCCTTCTTTGTCCTTGATGATGTCGTCCACCATGCCAAGCTCAATGATGGCGTAAGAATCATTGGAGACACCCGTATCCAGAAATAGATTGTGGATGTCTTTAAGGCGGCAGGCTACATCATTCAGGCGATATTCACTCTCACCATTCTTGTAGAATTTACGGGTGATGGTAACGGTCGTGAACTCAGTCGGCAGCAGGTTTCGCGTATTCTCAAATGTCAGTGAGACTTCCGCCATGCCGCTCGCCGAACGGGTTCTGGAGCCATTAAAAATGAGGTCTTCCAGATTGTCGGAGCGGAGGTTCTTGATTTTGTGCTCGCCGATAACCCAACGGATTGCATCTACGATATTGCTCTTGCCGCAGCCATTTGGGCCAACAATGCCGGTGATGGGATGGTCAAGAAGTATTTGGGTCTTATCGGCAAAGGATTTGAAGCCTTTGATATCAAGGGAACGTAAACGCAAGGGAGGCTATGTAAGTTGGGAGACGATAGAAACGGCGAATTTAATCATTCGTCGCCAGCCTATTTCTTAGGTGCTTTCGCCTCCTCCTCCGTCTCTATGCGGAAGCCATTTTCACTTGCATAAGCCTCCTGTGCAGTAGCTACTTTAGCCAACTGGTCGTTTTCGCTGGCAGAAAAAGTCTTCAGATTATTGTATGCGCGTTGGACATCCTCAGCCGGGGAAGCAGCGGTAAGCTGTTCCATCGGCTGAAAGCCATCCGTAACAAGTCGCAGCTCATAGCGGAGAAAACCAAGCATTGCCGTGCGTAAAGGCTTAGAATTGGCTACATCCTTCATCGCGCTTACCCGTGAAATGCTGGTATTAATGAACCGCGTCATTCCTTCCCGATAAGGAGTAAGCGATTTAAAGTCTTTGCTTTTGTAAGCCGCATTGAATTGTTGCGCCCATGCCTGACCGCGCGTATAGAGGCTGTCCGTGATTGCCGTCAGCTTATCATTGAATTGAAGCGGCGTGAGGCCGGTTTGTGCGTGGAGCGTGACTGTAGCAAACAGCGCAATTGCGAGAAGAAGCATTTTCATAATGAAAGATTTGGCCGAAATATAAGCGACAACGTGATGAAATTATAAAGTCCACAGCACTGCCCTGCTGGCGGTAATTTTGTGGCTTCATGAATCAGCAAGAATTAGGCAGCCTGATTGCAGGACGAATTCGCGATAATACTATCGCGCTAAAGGCATCCTGGGAAAGTTCGGCGCCCGTACGACATTGCTACTTGGATGATTTATTGCCCGAAGGGATTGCGCAACGTATTTATGCGTCCCTCCCCGCTCCTTCTACGCTGATGCTGCGTGAGAGCATGAAGGAACGCAAGCGCGTTGGCATTAAGGTGGAAGATTATGCGCCGGAAATGGCGGCCATTCTTTTTGCCTTTCAGGAAAAGGAAGTTGTAGAAGTTGTCGGCGCAATAACGGGACAAGAACAGCTTTCGCCGGATGCTTCTTTGTATGGTTCAGGCATCTCGCTTATGCTGGAAGGCGATTTTCTGCTGCCACACTTAGATAATTCCCATGACGGCGACGGCAAGCTCTACCGTGTACTAAACCTGCTTTATTATATAACACCGGACTGGCCGGAAAGCGGCGGCGGCAATCTTGAACTGTGGGACAAACCGATGAAGAAGCGTAAAGAGATTCACGCAAAGTTCAACCGCCTTGTACTGATGGAAACGCACACCGAAAGCGTTCACAGCGTTACAAAGGTGGCGCAGCCGGGTGGGATGCGGGCCTGCATTTCCAACTATTACTTCTCCCCTATTCCTGCTAACCACAAAGAACACGTCCATAAGACGACGTTCTACGCTCGCCCCGAAGACGGCGTGGTGAAGAAGCTGCAACTGGCGGCGGAAGGAAAGGCAAAAAATTTTCTGGCGCGTTTCTTAGGGAATGAAACGAGCGGCACAAAACACAGACGTGAATAAGTTTCACGCAACGGCGCGGCGGATTCGCAACGGGCGCTACGCAAACTATTAATATACCATTGCGGTCGTAGCGTCATCGTTGCACCGTTGTGTGAAAAACAGAATCATGGCAAAAGTTTCCATCAATATAGCAACCGGCTCACTGCAACAGGAAGAGTTGATTGTAGGCATAGACCTCGGCACCACAAATTCACTCATCGCTATTGTACGAGAGGATGACGGCGTACGCAAGCCCATCGCGCTACGCGAGACAGACGGGCTGACCCTGGTGCCATCCATCATTCATTTTGGCCAAAATGGCGAGGTGCATGTCGGGAACGAGGCGAGACAGCACTTAGTTTCAGAGCCTGAGCGCACCATTTATTCTGTGAAGCGCCTGATGGGCAAAAGCTATAAAGACCTTCAGGGAGATGCCAGTCGCTTCTCCTATAAAGTGATTGACGACGACACCGACTCATTGGTAAAGATTGCAGTAGGCGACAAATACTACTCGCCCATTGAGCTTTCCGCGCACATCCTGCACCAGCTTAAGGCCCGCGCGGAGCATTTGCTGAAAGTACAGGTCACCAAGGCAGTGATTACGGTTCCGGCCTACTTCAACGACACTCAGCGCCAGGCCACCCGCGATGCCGGCAAGCTGGCAGGATTGGATGTTTTACGTATCGTCAACGAACCAACGGCTGCGGCGCTGGCGTATGGCCTCGGCGCTAAAAGCGAAGACGAAAAAACCATCGCTGTCTATGACCTCGGCGGCGGAACGTTTGACATTTCCATACTGCGCATCTCAGGTGGCATTTTTGAAGTGCTCTCCACCCACGGCGACACTTACCTCGGCGGCGACGACTTTGACCGGGCGCTTGTGGATTTAGTCATTAGCCGTCAGGCCGCAGTTGGCAATCAAGCTGATGCTGCCTTGCGGCTTTTTGCAGAGGAGGCTAAGAAGGCGCTTTCGTCGTCAGAGGTGTTTGAAGGAAACTTGCAAAGACAACAGCTTAGTATTACACGGGAAGAATTTAACCGCGCTATCCAGCCCCTCGTTGACCGAACGCTTGATAGTTGCCGTCAGGCCCTGAAAGATGCAGGCTTGCAGACTAAGGACATTGACGCAGTGGTGATGGTTGGCGGCTCCACGCGCGTACCGTTGGTAAAAGACTCCGTGCGCGGGCTTTTTGGCCGTGAGCTGTACGATGAGCTTAATCCTGACGAAGTGGTGGCGCTCGGCGCGGCAGTGCAGGCCGATATTCTTGCGGGAAAGAACACCGATATGCTGCTGCTGGATGTGACGCCGCTATCCCTCGGCATTGAAACGATGGGTGGGCTGATGGATGTCTTGATTCCACGCAATTCAAAAATTCCCGCGAAAGCTGGCCGCCAATACACCACGCAGAAGGACGGGCAAAGCGCGATGGCTATTTCCGTCTTCCAGGGCGAGCGTGATTTAGTGAGCGACAATCGTAAGCTGGCCTCGTTCAATCTCACCGGCATTCCCGGCATGCCTGCCGGATTGCCGAAAGTGGAAATCACCTTCCTGATAGACGCAGACGGCATTCTGAAAGTGAGCGCTCAAGAATTGCGCAGCGGCGTAGCTCAAACCATTCAGGTACAGCCGCAATACGGCCTTACAGACGCGCAAGTGGAGCAAATGCTGCTGGATTCCCTCACCCATGCCCGCAGCGACATGCAGACGCGTGCAGTGGTGGAAGCTGCAACGGAAGGCGAGCAGATGCTGGAAACGACGACGAAGTTTATAGAGAAAAACCGCGTGCTGCTTTCTGAAGAAGAAGTAGCGCTGACGCAAACTTCTATGGCTGCCCTACGCGAAGCCATTACCGCTAAAGACAAAGACCGCATTCAGCATGCAACAGAGGCGCTGAATGAAATCAGCCGCCCTTTTGCGGAGCGGCTGATGGATGCAGCATTGAAGGACGCGATGAAGGGGAAGAAGGTGCTGTGAGCTAATCGGCTATTACTACCTGTACTGTAGCACGTGTCTTTTGCTCCAGCAATACCGTCTTATTCATTGTCATTCCGAATAAAATCTCCGGCGTGTAGTGCCGTACCGTCAACAGACTGACACCTTCATTGCGCCGCACCCGGTAGTCCGGCTCCAATGCCGCGACGACTGCCGCGATTTTCTCCGGCTTATTGTCTAAGCAAGCGATGAAAGAAATAGCGGCGTTCTGAATCATATTTACCCGCACCTTCAACCGCGCAAATGTGTCGTACAGGTGGCAAAGTGCATCTTCAGTGATGAACGAAAAGTCCAGCGTTGTTACTTGTAATAGCACCTGCTCGCGCTTCCAGACAATGATGGGCGGGTAGGCAACGCCTTCCACTTCTGTGCGAATTGTTGTGCCTTTTTCAGCCAAATCAAGGAAGCAGCGCACATGCAGCGGTATGCCCGCATTCTGCAGCGGCTTCACCGTCTTCGGGTGAATGACTTGCGCGCCGTAGTAGGCCATTTCAATCACCTCGTGAAAGGAGATGACCGGTATCTGCACCGTATCCGGAAACAGCTTCGGGTCGGCATTGCGCAGGCCGGCTACGTCTTTCCAAATCGTGACGCCTTCCGCGCCGAGCATGGATGCCAGCAGCGCGGCGGTGTAGTCCGAGCCTTCGCGGCCCAGCGTTACCGACTCATTGTTATCCGTAGCGCCAATGAAGCCTTGGGTAATGATGCGGCGGCCGCTATCCAAGATAGGTTGCAGGACTTCCTTCGCCATAGCAGTGCTGTATGCCAAATCTACTTTCGCATCGCGCCATGTGTCGTCCGTGCGGATGATTTGGCGGATATCCACCCAGATATTCGGCACGCCTGCTTCTTCCAGGAAGAGCGAAAACAATCGCGTGCTCATTAACTCGCCGATGCAAACAATCTGGTCATAGCTGTAATCATACCGCGTGGCATCCGAATCGTCCACTGCCCATTGCAGCTCAGTAAAAAATGGCGCGAGCGCGGTTTCCGCTTTCACAAAACCTTCCGGCGACAGTATGGCGCGGGCAAAATCCAGATGCTGCCGCTCCACACTATGTATAAGCGCCGTTGACGCGGATTTATCCTCGCACGCAGCCCTCACAATTGCCTCCAGCGCGTTGGTCGTCTTACCCATTGCGGAGACTACCACCGTGAGCGCGCCCCTGGCGTCTTGAATGATGGGCAGCAGCGCCTTCATGCGCTCTGGTGTGCCTATGGATGCACCGCCGAATTTGTATACGTTCATTGTCAGTATTGCCAGTATTCAAAAGGCTTTTCGCCGCGGTGCTCAAAGTCAAACAGGGCTTCGCGGCTTTTTGGCCGCCGCTCATCCAACCATTGAAAGCGGCTCAGCCGCATTGTTGGAAGGTTCACTTTATCCAGCGGACTCATCTTCTGCTTTACTTCCTGCTCAAAAATAATCCGGTGGATTTTATTGTCGCGAAAAAAGACCTTCATCCGCTCACTTTCCGCCTGATTTACGCCGAGGTACGCGCCGCGCTCGTCCTTTGGATAATAGATGCTCTCCGCCGCCGGGAACACAATCATGTAGTCCACTTTGCCGTTCTTAAAGTAGGCAGTGAGCGTTTTGCCCTGCACTTGGTCGTAAAGGTTTGCTTTTGCGGGCCGGCTGCGCGAAATGATTAGCGCATTGTTCGGAACGAAGAGGCGCTTGATGCGGCTGCTGTCCGAGTAAAGCAAGATGGTGTCGCCTGTAATCTGACTCTCACGGCTCCAGGCTACGGGTTTACCCATCATCTTCATCACCGAATCGCGCGGCAGGTAAGCGATACTATCGCAAAGTCCTTGCAGCGAATCGCTCCAGATGCGCACGTGGTGGAAGCCGATAAAGTAACGCGGGGCGGTGGTATCGGCAGGCGGCTCGGGAGCATTGGAGGGTTGGAACGTTGACAGGCTGGAGCGCTTGTTTTTCTTACCAGTTCTGGAATTTGCAGTGTCTTTAGCAGTTGCTATTGATTCCCGGAATTTTTGCGGGGCGGAGTAAAAAGTATCGGCTGCGATGTAAAGCGTGTCCTTGCCATTCGCATTGCGCAGCACCGGCTTTTTATTGGCGAAGAGCTTGCGCGAGATTTCGTTGTAAGAGGCATAACCGCTCCACATCTTACTGTGGTTTGTGGTATCAATGGCTATCACTTTTCCGCGGGCAATACCCCAGCCTGTGGGCTTGTTGTAGTCAAGCGTGTCGGCCTCAATATAATTGGAGCCGTTGAGGATGGATGAGCGCGAGACGAAATGCGCTATCTGGCGCTTGCTGTCGTACGTGCCATTGCTGGTGCGTAGCTCGCTCTTTTCGTTGGTCACAACGCTTGGTGCGTAGAAGCGGACGAGCTTGCTTTCGGTATTGTAACCCAAGTCTTCAGATGTCACATTGTACTGCGGGTCGGAGATATATACCTCGCCTTTGAAGCGGGATTCTTTGGAGTTGAGATTGTAAGTGCCTTCGTTGGAGCTGACCGTTGTGGCGTCATTCTGAAGTGTGCCGCCAGCTGAGTAAACGCCGGTTTTTGTGCCTACGTCGTATGTCAGCTCTTCACTCCAAAGGCTGCTCTTACCGTCCGTAAGCGCTACATTTCCCCGCAGGTACGCAAGCTTTTTATTGCTGGTGTAGCGCAGATAATCGCTCGTTATCTGCGTGCCGCCGGGCTGCGTGATGCGCACATTGCCGAAGGCTTCCAGATTGTTGGTCTGAAGGTTCAGGTGAGCGCTGTCGCAGTTCATGATGGTCGTGCCCTGCTGCAGGACTACGCTGTCAATCAGCCGTTGTATCATGCCCGAATCGGACTGCTGGCCGATGAATGTGCGGGTAGAAAGGATATTGACCGTCGTGCTTTTGCTTGTGTCCGCGGGCGCAGCCGATGCGCTATGCCAGTAGCAAGCGCAGGCGCAAAGGAGCAGGCAGATTTTTAGGAGACGACGCACGGTGTTCTAAAGGCGCGCAAAGATAGCGGCTGCGTTTTCTGCCCGTAGCGAAAGCAGCAGTCCTCCCGCTGCCTGTGCTGAGCGTAACCGAAGTGGTCTGTCAGACTGCTTTCTATTCGCCCACCCGCGCCTTGCGGCCAAATACGGTGAGGTTAATGTAGCGGCTCGGGTGTGCCTTCAGGTCGGAAGACAGCTTGCTGAAGTCAGCGAGGGTTGAATTCAGGTTGTTGTACAGGTTCTTGTCATTTACAAGGAGGCCAAGGCTGCCTTCATTATTATTAATCTTCGCCACGATAGCCTTTAAGCTATTCGCCATCTCATCCACATTGCGTACAGTCTCGTCAATCGGCGCGCGCGAAAGCTTGTCGGACGTGGCGCGCAGGTTGGCCATTGTCTGGTCTAAATTGCCTTTGGCAATGTCGCCGGTGATTTTATCTGCATTCTGAATAACACGGCTCAGGGCGGCGCTTTGGCCATTCAGCTTGCCGGAAAGGCCTGAGAAATTATCCATTGTCGTGTGCAGGCCGGCTATGCTTTGTTGTAAATCAGTACGGGCCTGGGGTGAGAAAATGTCATTTACGCTCAGCAGCACGGAATCTATGCTGTTCACCACCTTACGCACGTCTTGCAGCAGCGGAGTTACCTCAACCGATATTTTATCTACGATTCCGCCTTCCACGCCTGATGGCAGCTTCTCATCATCTTCAACCAGTTCCGATGAAGTGCCCAAGTCAAGCGTTACGCCTTTGGTACCCAGCAAGTCCAGCGATGTCAGCTTTGCCACAGTGCCGCGCGGCAGCCGCGTCTTTTTATTGATGGCAATGACCACATCTATCGGGCTGCCCAACTGGGCGCGGTTCAGATTGATGGAGGATACTTTACCAACCTGAAGCCCATGAATCTGAACAGCCGCCGAAGGCTGAAGTCCTTGTACATTATCATAGTAGGCGTGGTATTCATACTCATTTGAAAAGATGCTGGAACCTTTCAGAAAGTAAAAACCGGCGAAGAAAACCAGAATAGATAAAGCGACAAGCAGGCCGATGCGAGCTTCTTTGGACATAGTAGCGATGGATTGAGGCGTAAATATATTGTACGCTTACGGCTTGATTAAAAACTACGCCAGTGCCGCGCATAAGAAAAGGAGACCGAAGCCTCCATTTCTTATGCGTAATGTCATTCCAAAACAGCTTAACGATATATACGGCCGTGCTTCCTGTCCTTATGACGGCCAATGAGATAGCCGGTTCCGGCCCCGGCTGCCGCGCCAATGGCTGCGCCCTTTCCGCCGCCAGCCACTCCGCCTACAACCGCGCCCGCACCAGCGCCTATGGCCGTGCCCTTTGCCTTGCGGCTCCAATGTTTGCGTGCACTGGCGTCAAAAGGGGTGGCTGCCATTAGTCCAAGTGCGCATACCATTACAATGAGCTTTTTCATGATTCTGGTTTTTGAGTTCACAATTACGCGCCCGCAGTGTCAAACTGTTTACGCAGCGTGTTTGGAAACATTGGAGTAATAGTTCAGTGCCGGCATAGGTTAAAAAACCTCAAATACCAATGGTTAAAAAGCAAAAGGCGTGCTCATCGCACGCCTTTTCAATAAATTAAAAATATTCAAAAATATCTTAAACTGTAGCAGAAACCTTTTGGACAACAGCCTGCTTCTTCTCCTTAATACGGGCACTCTTGCCACTGCGCTCACGCAGGTAATAAAGCTTGGCGCGCTTTACACGGCCCTTCTTATTGAGAATGATAGAGTCAATGTTCGGGGAAAGCAGTGGAAAAAGACGCTCCACACCGATGCCATCGCTAATCTTACGCACGGTGAACGTTTGTGTGGCCCCACGACCCTGACGCTTGATAACGTCGCCTTTAAAGCTTTGAATACGCTCCTTAGTACCTTCAATAATTTTATAGTTAACCGTCACGTTATCACCGGCTTTAAAGTCGGGGAGCTGGCGTGCGGGGCTCATTTGCTCGTGGATAAATGCGATTGCGTCCATGGCTGTATCAGTTTGGGCGGCAAAAATAAGGGAAAGAATGAGGATTTGCAGGATTTTTTTGATTATCCACGTCCACAACAGGCGAATCTGTCTAATCCTAAAAATTCTGGTTCTAAGTCTTCCCAAGCATATCGTCAGAAAGCAAATCCGGCCTGCGCTGCTCTGTGCGCTTCAGCGCCTCCTCGTGCCGCCAGGCGTCCACCTTCTTCGGGTCGCCGCAAAGCAGGATTTCGGGCACATCCACGCCGCGCCATTCCGCCGGGCGGGTGTAAACGGGCGGGGCCAGTAGGCCATCTTGGAAAGAATCCAGTAGCGCGGAGGTTTCGTCATTCAGCACGCCAGGAATAAGGCGGCCAATGGCATCTACAACCACCGCCGCCGCCAGCTCACCGCCGCTGAGCACATAATCGCCGATGGAAAGCTCCAGCGTTACGAATTTCTGGCGGATACGGTCGTCAATGCCTTTGTAGTGGCCGCAAATGAGGAGCAGATTCTCTTTGAGACTCAGTCGGTTAGCCGTTTGCTGCTTAAAGGTCTCTCCATCTGGTGTCAGGAAGATGATTTCACCGTATTGGCGCTCCGCTTGCAGTTTTTCAATTAAAACCGCCAGCGGTTCCGGCATCATCACCATGCCCGCGCCGCCGCCGAACTGATAGTCGTCCACCTGGCCGTGCTTGTAGGGCGTGTGGTCGCGTAGATTGTACACTACCACTTCCAGCAGTCCGCGTTGCTGGGCACGCTTCATGATAGAGTGGCTGAACGGGGACTGGAGCAGGTCGGGGACTACGGAGATAATGTCTATGCGGAGCACGGTGAAGCGTTGAATCTTTTTAGCGATAAATGTCCAGCAGCCCTTCGGGAAGGGTGAGATGTACTTGCTTCTTTTTTAGGTCAACCTTTTTCAGCGTTTGGTCAATAAGGGGAAGCAGGGCTTCTTTTCCTTCAATGTGAATGGTGGCGAGCCATTGCTGGGCCGTCTGGTAGATGTCTTCTATCGGGCCGAGGGAACCGGCAGTTTCGTCAATGGCTTCAAAGCCTATCCAGAGAAGCGGGCTGTCTTCTGCGCCGCTTTTGGCGAGGATGTCTTCGGCTACGAACACTTCTTTTCCTACAAGCTTTTTAGCCGCTTCCACTGCTTCCGTTTCTTCAAAGTGGAGGACTATTTCTTCTTCCGTCGCTGATTTTATCTTAGAAACGAAGTGCGGGATATGGCTGCCTTTACGGATGGCCACGAAGAGGACATCGCCGGGTTTGAGCCAAGCCTTTTTGCCGGTTACGTGCGTTACAATCAGGTCGCCGGCAAGGCCGTGCGTGGCTACTATTTTTCCTACCCGTATCATGAGCAGGCAAAGGTAGCTTCTGTTTAGCGCAGCCATTATCTTTAGCGCCCGCTACTTATGCAACGCTTCACCGGCCTTATCGGCATCGCCCTAATCCTCGGCATTGCCTTTCTCTGCTCTAATAATAAACGCCGCATCAATCTCCGCCTCGTCCTCAGCGGGCTGGCCCTGCAGATTGTGATTGCGCTGCTTGTCTTTAAAGTGCCGGTCGTCAACGCCTTCTTCCAATACCTCGGCAAAGGCATGGAGAAGATTGAAGGCTTCGCCAAGCAGGGTGCCAACTTCGTCTGGGGCGGTATCGGAGCGTTTGACTTTACCGGGCAAGTGGTGAACTATTCCGCGCCGGGCACTTTCGTTTTTGCCTTCAACATCACCGCCACCATCATCCTCGTCTGCGTACTTGTCGCCATTTTCTACTACCTCGGCATCATGCAGCGTATTGTCGCCGTCATTGCGCGGGCTATGAACTGGGTGATGCGCGTGAGCGGCGCGGAGGCCCTGAGCAATGTAGCCTCCGCCTTCGTGGGGCAGGTGGAAGCGCAGGTAATGATCCGCCCTTACCTCGCTACGATGACCGCTTCCGAGCTGCTCGCATCCATGAGCGGCAGCCTCGCCTGCATTGCAGGCGGCATCCTGATTGTCTATGCGAATATGGGCCTTCGTGCAGGGCTGAACATTGCCCCGCAGCTCATTGCCGCATCGCTGATGGCCGCGCCGGGCGCGCTTGTTATTTCCAAAATCGTCTTCCCGGAAACGGAGGAATCTCCGACGATGGCCACGGTGAAGCTGGAAGTAAAAAGCGGTTATAGCAATCTCATTGACGCCATCTCCCACGGCGCTGCCGACGGCTGGAAGATTGCCATGAATGTCATCGCGATGCTCATCGGCTTCATCGCACTCATCGCTATGATTGATTGGATTCTGGTACACATCGGCCACATCTTCAGCCCCAATCTTAACCTGAGCCTCAATTACATCTTCGGCAAAATCTTCTACCCCTTCGCCTGGGCCATGGGCGTGCCGGGGAAGGATGTGAGCAACGCCGCGACACTGCTCGGCCAGAAAATCACCATCAACGAGTTTGTCGCCTTCTCAAAGCTCACTTCCCACGAGCTGCCCATCGTTACGCCAAAGGGCCTCACCATCATCACCGTCGCCATTTGCGGCTTCGCCAATTTTTCCTCCGTCGGGATGCAGATTGGCGGCATCGGGGCCTTAGCACCTGAACGTCGTGCAGACCTGGCGAAGCTGGGTATGAAGGCGCTGCTATGCGGCACGCTGGCCTCTTACCTCTCCGCCACCATTGCAGGATTGCTGGTAACCTGAGTTCGGGATAAGAAGTTGTGGAAAAGTAGTGGCTTAAAAAGCGAATAGCGGCGTTGTTTTTGATGTATAGGTGATTGACTAAAAACAACTCACATCAAAAATGAACACACCGCTATTCGCTGACAAAGTAACCGAAATTTTCGTTGCCGTAGATGATTTCTGCCTGCTTTTCGAACACCCCATCCATCAATTGCTCCTCGACCATTCGAATGGAACCAAAACCCGCAACCGGAAAGCATCGCTGTGCGATTCTGAAATCATTTCCATGCTCATTGCTTTTCATTCCGGCGGATTCAGAAACTTCAAGTTCTTCTACACCCAATACGCCTGCGTTCATCTCAAAGACAGCTTCCCCAACCTTGTCTCCTACAACCGCTTTGTAGAGCTCAGCCACCGCTGCGCAGTGGCCTTTATGCTTTTTCTCCATCACTGCTGCCGGGGCGAATGCACCGGCATCTCCTTTATTGATTCTACCGTTCTTCGGGTATGTCACAACAAGCGCATCCGCCGCAACAAAACCTTTGCTGGCATAGCTAAAATTGGCAAGAGCACTATGGGCTGGTTCTACGGATTCAAGCTGCACCTGGTGATCAATGATAAGGGAGAGATTCTGTCTTTCTACCTGAGTAAAGCCAATGTAGATGACCGGAATGCAAAGGCTATTACTACCCTTACGGAGAAGCTGTTTGGCAAGCTCTTCGGCGATAAGGGCTACATCTCAAAAGCGCTTACCGATATGCTCTTTGGCAACGGCATCCAGCTTATAACTGCAGTGCGAAGGAACATGAAGGATAAGGCACTGAGCAATGAAGAGAAGCTGCTCTTGCGCAAGCGTTCAGTGATAGAAACGGTCAATGACGAGCTAAAGAATATCTGCCAGGTAGAGCATACAAGGCACCGTTCTCTGAACGGCTTTCTGCTGAACCTGATGAGCGCCATAGCCGCTTATTCTTTCTTTCCCAAGAAGCCTTCTATCAGAAAAGATATCGAGGAAACAAACCCAAAGCTCATCGCCGCTTTCCAACAACAACAGCAATTATTAATCGCCGCTTAAACCGAACTCAGGTTGGTAGGATAGAGGAGCACCGCCCCGGCGCTTTAATCATTGTAAAATCCGATTTCCAATTGGAAAAAGCGAATTTTCAATTGGAAAAAAGGGATTTTGAATTGGAAATCCACAATTTTCAATTCAAAACATCGGATTTTCAATTCAAAATGCTGGATTTTGAACGCAAAATCCTGCATTTTGGGTTCAAAATGAGAGATTTTCAATTAAAAATGCCGGATTTTGAATTGAAAATTCAGGATTTTGAACCCAAAATGCAGGATTTTGAATTGAAAAAAGAAGATTTTCAATTCAAAATCCCGGTTGTCGGCTATGAATGCTAAGGCTGCTTCGCCAAAGCCCGCTTTCGCGTAGCGAACCTCCTGGCAATCGTCAGGCGGGCAATGCCCTCACTGCTGATGATGTAGCTGTCGGCATACGGCAGTTGGTAACGGTCTGCATGAATGATGGCGTAAACGCCGGCGAACCACTTTTGAGCATTATAGCCAAACGCCAGCCGCGCATCGGCATTTAGCTGCAAGCCTACTTTGTGTGAGGAGCCGGCCTGGTCGGTCACCTCGCTGTAACCCACGCCAGCGCCCGCATCGGCCAGAAGTCCGACAAACCAATGCCTGTGCAACACGAAGTTGTAGCCATATCCGAGGTTCACAGTTGCTCCGTAATTGTCAATCTTGCTTATCCGGCTCCCGTCCATGAACTCCGGCTGCTTCATATTGGGTGGCAGCAGCGTCTGATGATTGTTGCCAATGAGGTGTGAGAAAAGCGAGCCGCCCAGCAGCCAGGAGCCGGCGCTGCGCATCTGCCAATCCTGCTGGTCGATTGGAGCGCGCAGGGAAAAGCGCTTGCCGTTGAACACATACAGCCCGGTCGCGCCAAAGGTGTTGTTCTGTAGGTCAGGGAAGTATGGGTAAGCCGTTGGCCCTTCTACGGCGGAGACGGCGGAATTGTCCTGAAGATGGTAGCCCTTGTAGCGCTGGAAGTAAATGTCCAGCGCAAAATTACCGCGGTAGCGGTGCACCTGCAGGTCAAGCTGGCGCGTCTTGCCGTAGAGATCGTCCTTCGTATCGTGTGCAGGCAGGCGCGTGCTGATGTTGATGCCGAGGCCGCGAATAGTAACGCCGAGGCCAATGCCCAGCACGTTGTTGGGACGGTATTTCAGCGACTCATTCCGACTGTTGTCAACAAGGTCAAAGCCGGAGATTTTCTCCCCCGCAAAAGTGCGAACGGTAACGGTGCCCGGAAACTCCCGGATGTAATTCGGGTCAACTGGCTTGCGCTTAGCTTGAGCCGGCCCACTTTCTAATAAAAAAACGGCAAACAACAGGGCGGCGGCGCGCTGTGAAAGAGTAAACATAACAGAGAGCAGACTAAAAACTTCAGGCCCGGTTTAAGCGAGCGTCAAATAAGCGCGGCCAATGTTAGCCACAATATCGCCCGCTACCAAAGCTTCCATGCCGGTAACAGCTGCCGCCGTATCGCCGGCCACGGCGTGCAGATATACGCCCAGCAGCGCGGCGCTTTCCGGCTCGTAACCCTGCGCCAATAATCCCGTAAGAATGCCGCATAGCACATCACCTGAACCGCCAGTAGCCAGCCCGGCATTGCCATAGATATTGTAGAAGCAGCGCCCGTCCGGGAAAGCCGTCAGCGTATGCCGGTCTTTGGAGATGATGACTAACTCATGTTCCATCGCCTTCTCCCGAACCAGCTCCGCGCGGGCGGCAGAATTGTCTGTCTTTCCAAACATCCGCTCAAGCTCCTTTGGGTGCGGTGTGAGGATGGAGCGCTTCGGGACAAGCTGTAGCCATTCGGGATGCTCGCCAAGTATGTTTAAAGCATCAGCGTCTAAAACAACCGGCCTATCAATCTTCTCCAGGAAAGCCTTGTAGGCCATTACCGTAGCATGCTCGGTGCCCAATCCCGGCCCTATGCCGATGCCTTTTGCGCTCTCCCAACCTTCCATTGCTTCTAAGTGACGCTCGCCGCTCGTCCGGCACATCGCCTCCGGCGCGCCGCCCTGAATAACGCCGTAGCCACACTCTGGTACCAGCGCCCGAACCTTACCCGCTCCTGCCCTGCCTGCAGCCTGCGTCGCCAAAAGCGCCGCGCCAATCAAGCCGTAGCTACCGCCGATGATGTAGGCTGTACCGTGTGTGCCTTTGTGGCTAAACGGGTCTCGCGGTCGGTAACGCTGTCGGATTTCTACTTTATCGGCGGTATGCCAATGTGCGTCTGCTTCTTGAAGAAAGTCGGGCGTCAGGCCAATGTCCAGCAGGTGCACCTCGCCGCAAAAAGCGCCGCCTTCATTGTGCAGCATCCCACGCTTGTATTGCTGGAATGTAAGGGTATGCGTTGCTTTCAGAATCTCCGCGTTCTTCCGGGGGAGCCCGTCCGCTGGCAGGCCGGAAGGAATGTCTATGGCGATTTTTGTATTGGGCAGCTCGTTCAGCTTGCTGATAAAGTCCGCCACATACCCAGCCAGCGGCCTGTTCAGCCCGGTTCCGAAAAGCGCGTCTATTACAATGATTTCGTGCGGTAATTCTGAAAGAAAACTGCCAGGCCTCAATTCCTGAACGGCGGAAGCTGCCAAACGTTCCCTGTTCGCTTCACAGTCGGGCGAGAGCGCGTCTGTATGCCGCACCAGCATTGCCATTGCTGCATAGCCCTTCGCTAAAAGCTGCCGGGTGATGGCGAGGCCGTCGCCGCCGTTATTGCCCGTGCCGCAGACTATTACAAAAGGCGTTTCAGTGCTGTAGTGCGCCGTCAGCCACTCCGTGCAGGCGCTCGCAGCGCGCTCCATCAGTTCCAGCGATGATACGCCTTGTGCAGCGATGGTCGCGGCATCCCACTGGCGGATTTGGTCGGCGGAGAGAAGCTTCATTTTTTAGAAAGGTCAGCCTGGCTTCGCCATACCGACCAAATTGTCTCTCAAATTTCGCGCCCCGCGGGGTGGCACCATATTTTACTTTTTATGGCAGGATAGGAGGACGTATTTTTGCCCCCTAAACAATTATGAACAAGCACATCGTACAGTGGAAGTCGGCCATAGAGTGGCAGGCCTTCGGCGTGTGCAGCACCATCGGTGAGCGGATGGGCCTCGCCACCTCCCGCATCCGGATGTGGTTTATCTACATCTCCTTTCTCACGCTCGGCTCGCCGCTCATCGTCTATATGGTGCTCGCATTCTGGATGAATATGAAGCGCTATATCCTCATGCGGCGTCGCAATCCGCTGCGCTGGCTGTAGAAGACTGGCTGCCGTGCCGTCATAAACTTTGTCGGCCCCGGAGGGAGTCTCACAAATAATTTTGCCGTTGCATTGGCTAATCAGCATATTAGCGCATTGACCTCATGTCCGTCCTCCACAACCGCATCAACAACGAAGAGCTAAAGCAGCGCATGCTCGCCGAAACTGAGCCGCGCCGCACTGTTTCCTTCTACAAATACTTCCACATCCAAGACCCACAGACCTTCCGCGATGAGTTGTACCGGAAGCTGCGCGCCGAAAACGTCTACGGCCGCATATATGTAGCTCACGAAGGCATCAACGGTCAAATCTCCGTCCCCCAATCCCGCTTTGAAGCCTTTCGCTATGCTCTCTATAGCTACCCGGAGATGAGCGGCATCCGCCTTAACACTGCCGTGGACGACGACGGCAAATCCTTCTGGGTGCTCCGCATCAAAGTGCGCCCAAAAATCGTAGCCGACGGCGTTAACGACCCCCATTTTGATCCGGCTCATGGCGGCACCCACCTCAGAGCCGCCGAGTTCAACGCGCTGACCGAAAACCCGGAGACAATCGTAGTGGACATGCGCAACCATTACGAGTACGAGGTAGGTCACTTTGAAGGCGCAATAGAGGTGCCTTCCGACACCTTCCGCGAGCAGCTGCCGATGGCCGTAGAGATGCTGCAAGACAAACGCGACCAGCCAATCGTGATGTATTGCACCGGCGGCATCCGTTGCGAGAAGGCAAGTGCCTATCTGCTGCACCATGGCTTCAAAAACGTCTTTCAGCTGGATGGCGGCATCATAGAATATGCACGCCGCGCGAAGGAGGAAGGCCTGCCATTGAAGTTCGTCGGCAAAAACTTCGTCTTTGATGAGCGCATGGGCGAGCGGATTACCGAGGATGTGATTGCGCACTGCCACCAATGCGGCCAGCCTGCCGATACGCACGTAAACTGCGCAAATGATGCCTGTCACCTGCTTTTTATCCAATGCACCGCCTGCGCGGAAAAGATGGAGGGCTGCTGTAGTGCAGCGTGCGTTGCAGAGCTGCATCTGCCGCAGGCGGAGCGCTCACGCCTTGCTGCGGAGCGGAAGGCGGAAGGGGTAAAGGCCTTTAATAAGGCGAAGGGGCGGATGCGGCCTTACCGAGGAAGCGGGCTGAACGAAGCGTAGCGAGGGCTGACCTCGTCAGGCAAGCATAATACTGACGGACGCGCCGACCATCTCCTCTGAAAATAATGAGGAGTATATCATCACCAAAAGATTTGAGACGCTAAACGTTGCCGCCATTTTATGCTTTATTGGGACAAGTTCATCAATGCGCCGTCCATCCAGCATTTTGCTGGTTGTAGTTGCATATAATTCGGCTAAACGTTGAAGTTGATGCAAGCTCGGAACCTGTTGTCCGCTTTCTATTCTGGAGAGCGTTGACTTGGAAAGGGCCGCTTCATCGGCTGCTTCTGTAAGCGATAGATTATGGAGTGCCCGTAGAGAACGCAGGTGTGCAGATAGATATTCCATGGCCATAGCGATTTAAAGTAACACTACTGCCAAAAGTAGCAAAGCCATTCATTTTGAAAAAAAAGTTTTTCGTTGTTGCTGAAAATGGGAAAACGTTGCGCCTAGCGGGAAGCTGTTGTTGGATATGGGAAAAGGGTTGCTGTCTGCCAAAATAGCTTTGCTATGCAATTGGCCAATCGCTGGGATAAGCCGAAACCCAATAGAATAGTAGGCACAAACTCTAACACAATGAAAAAAATCCTCACAGTATTTGAGTTTGTTTGTCTTGCATTCGCGTCTTGTCAAAAAGACAAGAATCTAAACCAACCCAACACCACCAGACCGCTCATGTCAACTTCTCGCGAGGCTGAAGCCGATGAAGCGAAGTATGACGACATGATTGAGACTGCCGCTAACGGCATGCTTGAACTTAGAAAGAATTCTACGTTCAGGACATTAGTGAATGCTCAATTAGCTTTGTAGTTTGACGGAGACGACAACGTATTGCTCAAAACGCTTGACTCGGTTTGCGCCGTGAGCGAAATCAACTTAGCCACCGAAATGGAGAGTGCTTTAATCGCTAACGGACGTGCTGACCTTGTGCCGCATATATCTGAGGCTATCCACGGCTTCAAATACTTTGACGACACTATCTACCTTCAGGTATTCGTACCTGATATCACGAAGCTTAATGCTCAGCAGACACCCCTATTGATAGAGAATCACACAACCGAGGACAATGGTACGCATGTGGCTTTTAACGAGAATAATCTAAAAATCAGCGTTACGCAAGCAAGCGCATCGGTTGGATTAGCATGGATTATCTCTGCCAATGAGTCCGTAGGCAATAACGGACGGAGCTTAGCTAAATCTACCGGCGGAGGCTCGGGCTCGGGGTCAACACCTGCTAAGAGGGAATACTTCATTAATGCCATGAAAGTAAATGACAAGAAAGAAGATTGGTTTAATGGCCGTGGAGAAATTTGCTATGCCCAGTATCGCCACAATTTCAGTTGCGGAATGGTTGGCGCTCAGATAATGGTCTTCGTAGGCAAATACAATGTCGCAACATACTCTCTGACTAACGAAGCTGTTTATGCCAGCTCGTCTAAGCCTTGGAATAATTCCGCTTATATCTCTACACTTTGGTATGAGCGTGATGTACGTAAGAAGTTCCAGCGTAGTGAGCAAGTTGCTCCGGGCTGCTCAAATATGGGCATTACTTACCGCTCAAAAGAGAGCCGCTACGGCGTTCAGACCGATAGTAATCCTTGGAACATTGACCCTAACTACTATCAAGACATTTGGGACAACAATAATCTTTCCGGATTGGAAATCAGAAAGAAAATGTACTAATGAAGGACAAAAAATCCCTATTTTTTACCTTGTGCGGAGCTCTGGCGCTTTTCGTGCCTAAGATTACCTTCGCACAAGGTAATTTCTACCTGACTGTAAACGGCGGTGCCACTCTGGGCTTCGTCAAAAATTACGGCGTAAACTTCACGTATCAAAACCGTAAAAGTGAAACTCAAATCGGCATTGGCTCACAGACGGATGTAGGCATCGGCTACACGTCGCGGAAATATCCATTTGCTGCCGAACTAAGTTTGGGTACTTATGAAATGTCTAACCCAACCGACCCCTCGCTTATTGGTTTAAAGCTGAATATAAAGGATTTTACTTTTCAGCATCGCTTTTATAAAGCCTCATTGAGAATCGGTTATAATATGCCCATAGCCTCCCGAAACAAAAAGTTCAAACTCCAACTAATTGGAGGAACAAGCTTTTTACTCAATCAGCCAACATCATACTATACCGGAACATGGCAGTACCCGGACTTTTCGCTTTGGAATCAGTCGGACGACCTGATTTCTGCCCGCTACAATATCAACGAGGCTCTAAACAGGCAATGGCTGTTTTTATTCAATGGCGGATTTAGAATGTCTTATGCTATCACGCCACGGTTGAGCGGGAATGCGCATTTGTATTACGAAGGTTCGTTTACCACTATGCGGTCAATATTATACAGCAGTGAGCGACGTTATGGGCATAATCCTGACGAAGATTATCAAGTTCTCAGTGTTTACTCGGGTTCTGCTATCGGGCTAAACATCGGGGTGCATTATCTTTTACGATAAATGAAGGCGATTAATTTTGAATATCATGACCATTGGTATTGCCGAATTGGAAGCCGGGCAGGCAAAACTGTAAAGCAGTGAAGGTTTACTTTACGTTGCCTGTGACCTTCACGCTTGATTGACACGCGTAGGAACGCGCCGTGACGCGTTCCTACATTTGCCACCGTGACGCAAGAAATAACCCTGCAAGGCGAGCACCTGCATCTGCTCCCTGAGCGGGCGGTGTGGTGGCCGGCACAACGCGCTATTGTTCTCTCCGACGTGCATTGGGGCAAGAGCGCCCACTTCCGCAAGCATGGCATCCCGATGCCTGGAAGCACGCAGCAGGCCGACGCGGTGCGGCTGGCGCGAATTCTACAGCATTGGGGCGCAGAGCAATTGATTATCGCAGGCGATCTTTTTCACAGCAGGCACAACAGCGAGGTGGATGATTTCACGCATTGGCGCGCAGCACACAAGACGCTGCACGTTCACTTCGTGATGGGCAACCATGATATTCTGACTGCTGCTTTTTACCAGTCGTTGGAATTTGAGGTACACCGCGAGGGACTACTGATTGGGCCATTTTACGTGGCGCATGATGATGTGGTCTATCAAGGGCATTATACCATTCATGGTCACCTGCATCCGGGCATCAGCGTGCGTGGCGCGGGCTCATTTCCGTGCTTCGCCATTGGGCAGCGTGCAATGATTCTTCCGGCCTTCGGAAGGTTCACCGGCTGCAAGCGCATTGAGCCAACGCACTTCCGCAGTATCTATATTGTAGGGGAAGAAAAGGTGCTGAAAGTAAAATAAGAACTTTCTCTGCGGTTAACTCCTCAAAGACTGAAGCCTTGGGTTAAGGATGTCTGATGTACGGGCTAATGCCGGGTTTACGCCCGCTCCATCATCGCTTCTCTGATATCTGCCATCATTCTCTTGGCAATGTTATCAGCCATTGTCTCGCTCACGCTTTCCGCGTAGATGCGGATGATTGGCTCCGTGTTAGAAGTTCGCAGGTGTACCCAGTCTCGGTCAAAAGAGATTTTGAGGCCATCTTCGGTATTGATTTCCTGTTTTGCGTATTTCTTCTGGATGCGGCTAAATATTTCCTGCACATTCAGCCCTTCGTCCATTTCTATTTTATTCTTAGAAATAAAGTAATCCGGATAAGTGCTGCGCAGGCCTTTTGTACTCTTACCACTCTTCGCAAGATGCGTCAGGAAAAGCGCAATCCCTGCCAGCGCATCGCGGCCGCAATGCAGCTCAGGAATGATAACGCCGCCGTTGCCTTCGCCGCCGATTACCGCATTCACTTCCTTCATCTTATTCACCACGTTCACTTCGCCGACTGCAGATGGAAAGTACTGGCCGCCGTGCTTCTCAGTTACATCACGCAGGGCGCGTGTGCTGCTCATGTTGCTCACGGTATTGCCTTTCTTGCTTTGAAGGATATAATCTGCAACAGCTACAAGTGTGTACTCTTCTCCAAACAGGCTGCCGTCCTCGCAGACGAAGCAAAGCCTGTCCACATCCGGGTCAACGGCGATGCCAAGGTTTGCGCCACTTTTTGCAACTATGCTGCACAGCTCACGCAGATTTTCTGGTAAGGGCTCCGGATTGTGGGCAAACTTTCCATTTACTTCTTCATTGATGACCGTTACATCGTCAACCCCCAAAGCCTTTAGTAAGGCAGGAACGAATATGGCGCCGGTGCTATTGATGGCATCTACGATTATTTTGAATTTCTTTTCGCGAATAGCGGCGACATCCACCAGCGAATGTGCGCGCAACTCGTCTATGTGCTTCTGCATGTAGCCCGTGTTGTACGTCAGTGATCCGAGCTTCCCGATTTCCGCAAAATGCGGCGTGCCATTTTCGGAATATTCCAGGATCCACGCACCATCTTCAGCAGAGATGAACTCGCCCTTTTCATTCAGCAGCTTCAGTGCGTTCCATTCCTTCGGATTGTGACTGGCGGTCAGAATGATGCCACCTGCCGCTCCTTCCATTGGAACCGCGATTTCTACCGTTGGTGTTGTACTTAGACCGAGGTCAACTACATCAAATCCCAATCCTTGCAAGGTGCTAACGACGATATTGCGTACCATCTCGCCGGAAATTCTTCCGTCGCGGCCTATGACTACCTTTCGTCCATCTCCACGCTGCATAAGCCACGCGCCGTAAGCTGTTGTGAACTTAACGATGTCTATTGGGGTAAGCCCGGCGCCTGGTGCGCCGCCAATCGTTCCCCGGATGCCGGAGATGGATTTGATGAGTGCCATAAGTAGTTCTGGAAATGTCGCGGCGAAGATAATACACGAGGTATCGGCAGTGCAAGCCCTCTCACACCAACTAAGGAAGCGGCGGGCAGATGCCAAGTGATATCCTCCCCTGGCGGAGGTGGCGTTCGCGAAGCGTAGTCGGAGGTGGATGTGTGCCAAAAGAAACTACCTGAATATTCCACCTCCGGCATCGTCGCTTCGCTCCTCAGCCACCTCCGCGAGCGGAGGATATCCCACCCGCTCTGCCTGTGCAATATCGCACTTTAGCAAAAGCTCGTCCTTATCCTCTTTACATTCGCACAAAGCCACATCATACATGCTCTCCCCTACCCGGCTGGCCCGCGTTGGCCTTGCCATAGCGCTGCTTTTTGCAGCCGCGCCTGCGCCTGCGCAAGACCTTTCCGCACGCTTACCGCAAGACCCGAAGGTTATCAAAGGCACCTTCCCAAATGGCCTCACCTACTATATCCGCTCTAACAAAAAGCCGGAGAACAAAGTAGAATTGCGTCTTGTAGTAAAGGCCGGTTCTATTCTGGAATCGCCCGACCAGCTCGGCCTCGCGCACTTCATGGAGCACATGAATTTTAATGGCCTCCAGCATTTTGAAAAAAATGAGCTGGTCAGCTACCTCCAAAGTATCGGCGTAGAGTTTGGTGCAGACCTGAATGCCTACACATCTTTTGATGAGACGGTTTATATCCTGCCCATCCCTACCGATAAGCCAGGCAATCTTGAAAAGGGCTTTCAGATTATTGAAGACTGGGCGCACAATGCGCTGCTCACCGACAAGGACATCAATGAAGAGCGCGGCGTGGTGCTGGAAGAAAGCCGCCTCGGCAAAGGCGCGGAGGACAGAATGCTGAAGAAGTATTTTCCGAAGTACGCGTCCGGCACGCTCTACGCCGACCGTCTGCCCATTGGCAAGGACGACATTCTGAAGAGCTTCAAGCCGGAAGTCATTCGTCGCTACTACAAAGAATGGTACCGCCCCGACCTGCAAGCGGTGATGGTGGTGGGCGATATTGATTCCGCCACCGCGATGAAGATGCTGCAGGAACACTTTGCAGGCCTAATGAATCCACCATCCGAGAAGAAGCGCGAGTACATCACAGCGAAGCCGCGCGCAAAGGCGGAGGCAATGGTGGTGAGCGATAAGGAAGCCATCCGCCCGGCGCTGAACATTATCTTTCCTGTGCAGGAAAAGCATGAGGATGTAACCGTCAGCGATTACCGCGAAACGCTTGTGCGCCAGTTGGCAATGAGCATCATCAACCATCGTCTGCGCGACCTTTCGCAAAGCGCGAAGCCGCCGTTTGCTTTTGCTTCCGTGGAGTTTGATAATCTGATTCGCGGCTATGAAAGCTTCAGCGCCAGCACGACGTTTAGCAGTGAAGGTGTAGAAAAGCCGCTGAATGCGCTGGCCGCAGAATTACTTAAAGCACGCGACTATGGTTTCACGCAGGTTGAGCTGGATCGCAGCAAAGGAGAGATGCAGGCAGGAATAGAAAAGATGTACAACGAGCGCCGCACGACGGCAAGCCAGGAGTATGTAGAAGAATACATCCGCAACTTCCTAACCGGTGAGGCGATGCCGGGATTGGAAGCCGAGCATGGCTATTACAAGACGCTGCTGCCGGGCATTACAATCGGCGACGTTTCTGCGATGCCTAAGAAATGGATGAGCAGCCTGAACACATTCACGCTCATCACTTCGCCGCAAAAAGCGGATTTGAAGCTTCCAACAGACGCAGCGCTGCTTGCAATGTCGCAGAAAGCATTCGCGCAAAAGGTGGAGGCGAATAAGGAAAGCGCTGTGGCTGCCGCGCTCTTGGATAAGATGCCGAAAGGCGGCAAGGTCGTCTCGCAGCAAGTGGAAGCAGACCTCGGCGCTACAACTTACACGCTTAGCAATGGCGTGAAAGTAACCATCAAGCCGACCGATTTTAAGAGCGATGAAATCCAACTGACGGGTACTAAGAAGGGCGGCACCGGAAACTATGGCATCGCAGATAAAAGCAATGCGCAGTATGCAACCGGTTCTGTCGTGGCGATGGGCTTCGGCAGCCATACGCCAACCGAGCTGGAGCGCATCATGAGCGGTAAGGTGGCGACGGTGAAGATGGGCCTCACCGAGATTGAGGACAATATTTCCGGCGCGTCCAACATCAAGGACTTTGAGACAATGCTGCAACTGCTTTACCTCCGCGCCACTGCTCCGCGCAAAGACGAAGAGTTGTTTGACGCCTATCGCCTGAAGCAAAAGCAGCAGCTTCAATATCTTTCTGCATCGCCGCAGGTGTCATTTCTGGATAGCACGTTCGGCGTGCTTTACAAGCACAATCCGCTCGCGCCGTCGCCTGTGCCGAAGCCTGCGGACTTTGACGCCATCAAGCTGGACAGAGCGATGGAGATTTACCGTGCTGAGTTCGGCAACGCCAATGGCTTTCACTTCTTTCTCGTCGGGAATGTGGAGCCGGCGACAGCCATTCCGCTATTGGAAACTTATCTCGGCGGTTTGCCTTCTTCCGGAAAGGAGCCTGCATATAAAGACAACGGCGTGCGCCCGATTTCCGGCAAGACGAAACTGGACATTCATAAAGGCAAGGAGAAGCAAAGTCTCATCGTAGCCATGTATCACGGCGAAGCGCCTTACTCGGAAGACTTCGCGCTGAAGACGCAGGCCGTAGCCGAGGTGCTCAACATTAAGGTGATTGAAGACCTGCGCGAAAAGCTCGGCGGCATCTATAGCGGCGGCTTTCAGGCGGAGGTAGCGAAGGAGCCGTACGCGCATTATCAAATCCTGATGTACCTACCCTGCGGCCCGGAGAATGTGGACAAGCTGTTGGCTGCCGCTGCCGATGAAATAAAGAACCTGCAAGAGAAAGGCATTGACGCCAAGAATCTGGACAAGGTAAAAAGCCAGTGGCGCGAGAAATACCGCGTGGACGTAAAGGAGAACGCATACTGGAGCGGCAAGCTGGAAGACATCCTCTTCTGGGGCCGCGACCGCAGCCACGTGCTCGGCTATGAAAAGTGGATTGACGCCCTCACGCCGGCAGACGTGCAGCAAACGGCGAAGATGCTGTTTGACGGCAAGAATGAATTTGTGGCGGTGCTGAATCCGGAATCATAGTTCGTAGCAGACTGCATCAAAACAAAAGCCCCGCGCAGTCGCACGGGGCTTTTCAATAATCAAATATCAGCTTACGCCTCAGCTGCCGCCGCAGTATTCACCATCAGCTGCTCACGGATGCGGCCTTCCACCTCATCCATCACCTCAGGATTGTCAGACAGGAAGGTCTTCACAGCATCGCGGCCCTGACCAATCTTATTATCGCCATAGGCAAACCATGAGCCGCTCTTGCTGAGAATGCCCAGCTCCACGCCCATGTCTATCACCTCGCCAATCTTAGAGATGCCCTCGCCAAACACAATATCAAACTCCACCTGGCGGAACGGCGGCGCCACTTTATTCTTCACCACCTTCACCCGCGTGCGGTTGCCCGTCGCTGTGTCACCGTCTTTAATCTGGGCTATGCGGCGGATATCCAGGCGCACAGACGCATAAAACTTCAGCGCATTACCGCCCGTCGTCGTTTCCGGATTGCCGAACATCACCCCGATCTTCTCCCGAAGCTGGTTGATGAAGATGCAAATGGTACCCGTGCGCGAAATCGTAGCCGTCAGCTTACGGAGTGCCTGGCTCATCAAGCGGGCGTGGAGGCCCATCTTAGAGTCGCCCATCTCGCCTTCCAGCTCGCCTTTTGGTACAAGGGCAGCCACCGAGTCAATCACCACCACATCCACCGCGCCGGAGGATATGAGGCGGTCAGCAATTTCCAAGGCCTGCTCGCCATAGTCCGGCTGGGAGATGAGGAGGTTGTCCACATCCACGCCCAGCTTGCGGGCATAGCCGGCGTCAAAGGCATGCTCCGCGTCAATAATCGCGCAGATACCGCCCTTCTTCTGCGCTTCCGCAATGGTATGAATGGCAATCGTCGTCTTACCGGAAGACTCCGGGCCGTAAATCTCTATCACCCGGCCACGCGGAAAGCCGCCGATGCCAAGTGCCACATCCAGCCCCAGGGAGCCTGTGGAGATGACCTGAATGTCATTATCCGCCTTGTCGCCCAGCATCATCACGCTGCCCTTCCCGTAGTCCTTGTCAATCTTGTCAATCGCCATTTTAAGCGCCTTGAGCTTGTCATCTGCTGCTGCCATTTTCGTAGTGTTTATTAGATTGTTTTTGATTCTCAAATTTACTAAATAACAGCGGTTTTTCCCTGTTTTAGAACAAGTTTTTTTCACATTTTCCCCGCCTGAAACCCGCGCCCTGTAAGGCTTTTCCCGAACTTAACAAGCCCCTTACCTTCGCTGCTGATTTTTACGGGGTTAAGCGAAAGTGCTACTATGAAACGGTAGTGGGGATGGCACCGTTTACGCTGAACAATTCTATTAAGCTTTTCCCATGCGGTTTGCTTTGCCCCATTAAAAAATCTGCAACTTGCCTAACCCATGAAACCATCCATTCCCCAAGGCACCCGCGATTTTTCTCCGGCAGAGGTGCGGCGGCGGCAATACATCCTTGACACGCTGCGTGGCATTTTTGAGCTGTATGGCTTCCAGCCCTTAGAGACACCCGCCATGGAACAACTTACTACGCTTATGGGTAAGTATGGCGAGGAAGGCGACCGCCTTATCTTCAAAATCCTCAACAACGGTCTTCACGAAAGCAAGAAAAAGGAAGCGTTGGACGAAGAATGGAGCCGCCTGCTGGAAGCACCGTACAACACACCCGTCATCACTGAGCGTGCCCTGCGCTATGACCTCACCATCCCCTTCGCGCGGTATGTGGTGATGCACCAGCACGAGCTCGCCTTCCCCTTCAAGCGCTATCAGATGCAGCCCGTCTGGCGGGCCGACCGGCCGCAGCGGGGCCGCTACCGCGAGTTCTGGCAATGCGACTGCGATGTGGTAGGCAGCACGGCATTGCTGCATGAGGCGGAATTGCTGTGCATCTATCAAAGCGCCTTTGAAGCACTCAACCTGCCGGACATAACGGTTAAGATTAACAGCCGCAAGCTCCTCGCAGCCTTAGCCGAAGCCTGCGGCGCACCCGAGCAGATGATAGAGATAACCATCGCGCTCGATAAGCTGGACAAGATTGGCTGGAGCGGCGTGAGCGAAGAGTTTCGCAGGCGTGGAATCGCTGAAGAAGGTATTGCTGTCATTGAGCGCATCATTGCTATCAGCGGCGATAATGCCGGGCAACTGGCACAATTGGAAGCTGCATTGGGAAGCACAGAGATCGGAAAGGCGGGCATAGAAGAATTGCGCACCACCCTCGCCTATCACGAGCAGCTCGCTGATAAAACCTGGACTTCTAACATAAAGATTGACATCAGCCTCGCCCGCGGCCTGAATTACTACACCGGCGTCATCATGGAAGTGACGACGGATGCCATGAAGATGGGCTCGATTGGTGGTGGCGGACGCTACGACGACCTAACCGGGCTATTTGGCGTGAAGGGCCTTTCCGGCGTCGGCGTTTCTTTCGGCATTGACCGGATTTATGATGTGCTGGAAGAACTCCAGCTTTTCCCGGAAGCTCTTGCAGCGGGCGCAGAGGTAATGCTGGTGAACTTCGGCGGCGAGGATGAGCGTTACGCCATCGGTGTGCTTCAAACCTTGCGGCAGGCAGGCATTAAAGCAGAGCTTTACCCGGAAGCAGCAAAGTTTGATAAGCAAATGAAGTATGCGAACAAGCGCAGCGTGCCCTACGTCTTGCTGGCCGGTGAGGCGGAACGCACAGCCGCCGAAGTAAGCCTGAAGAACATGACGAGCGGCGAGCAACAGCGCCTATCCGTAACCGCAGCCATTGAGCTTCTAAAAAGCAGCGCAGCATGAAAGCATCAGATCTCGGCGGCTGTACCTGGCCCGGCGGCGACGCCCTGATGCAGGCGTACCATGATACAGAATGGGGCGTACCGCTCCATGACGACCGCAAGATTTTTGAGTTCATGGTGCTGGATGCCTTTCAGGCGGGCCTGAGCTGGCGTACGGTGCTGCACAAGCGCGAAGCTTTCCGGGCTGCCTTCGCCCATTTTGAGCCGGAAGCGGTTGCACTATTTCATGATGATGTGGTTGAAATGCTGATGCTGGACGCAGGCATTATCCGAAACCGCGCAAAGATTAAAGCAGCCATTACTAATGCGCAGCGCTTCTTAGAAGTACAAAAGGAGTTCAGCTCCTTTGACAAGTACATCTGGCAGTTCACGGGCGGCAAGACAATCACAAACAAGCACAAGACAACCACCGAAGTCCCGCCCCGCAGCCCTGAAAGCGATGCCATGAGCGCCGACCTCATCAAGCGCGGCTTCAAGTTCGTAGGCTCTACGATTTGCTACGCCTTTATGCAGGCTGCCGGGATGGTGAATGACCACCTTGTGGGCTGCCCGCGCTTTAAGCAAGTCGGCAATAAGCAATAGGCAATTTGCAATCACACCAGCGAGTCCCGTAGGGACGGCCCAATGTAATAGCCAGGGATTTCAATCCCTGGAAAGCTAACGCCTGCGCATCCGCCACCCGGAAGCTGTCACAGCTTGTTCCTGCCGCGGCGCAGCAGCCTTCTTACCACCTTCCGTCCAAACCACAGATGCCAGCAGCGCCGCTACCTCCGCCGTCTCCGCGTCTTCTTCCAGCAGGTATTCCGGCTTGAAGTAGCGCTCTATAAACTTCGTATCAAAATTCCCGCTGCGGAACGCCTCGTGCCGTACTGCCCACTTGCCGAAGCCCAGCGTATTGGCGAAGCCTTCCAACTGATACTCGTCAATGGCGCGGCAGAGGCGCTCAATCGCCTCATCGCGGGTGGCGGCGTGTACCACCAGCTTCGCAATCATCGGGTCGTAGAAGATGGGGATGTCCTGGCCCTGCTCGTAGCCATCGTCCACACGTACGCCGGGGCCTTTGGGCGGGATGTACAGCTCCAGCCTTCCGGTGTCCGGCAGGAAGTTGTTCATCGGGTCTTCGGCGCAGACGCGCAGCTCTATGCTGTGGCCGTGAATTTTCAAATCATCCTGTGTGAAGCTCAGCGCCTCGCCGCGTGCTACATTAATCTGCTCACGCACGAGGTCTATTCCCGTAATCATCTCGCTCACGCAATGCTCCACCTGCAGCCGTGTGTTCATCTCTAAGAAATAGAAGTTCAGCGCATCGTCCACCAGGAATTCAATCGTACCCGCGCCATGATACTTACAGGCCTTGCACACCGCCATCGCGCTCTCGCCCATCGCCTTGCGGATGTCCGGCGTCAGGCAGCTTGATGGTGCTTCCTCAATCAGCTTCTGGTGACGGCGCTGGATGCTGCATTCCCGCTCAAAGAGGTACACGTAATTCCCGTGCTGGTCGCCGAGCACCTGGATTTCTATGTGGCGCGGCGCGGCTACATACTTCTCAATAAACACCGCGTCATTGCCGAAGGCGCTCAGGGCCTCGCTCTTCGCCATGCGCAGCTGCTCTTCCAGCTCGCCGTCCGCATTTACCACGCGCATGCCTTTGCCGCCGCCGCCGGCGCTTGCTTTAATCAGGATGGGATAGCCCGTGCGCCCCGCGATGTTGCGCGCTTCTTCAAGGCTCTGAATCGGCTCGTCCGTTCCGGGCACCATGGGCACGTTGAATTTCTTCGCGGCCTGCTTCGCGGAAATTTTATCGCCCATCATGTTGATGGAATAGGCGCTCGGGCCGATGAATATCAGCCCCGCATCCGCAACGGCCCCGCTGAAGGCTGCATTCTCACTCAGGAAACCGTAGCCGGGGTGGATGGCGTCCGCGCCGCTCGCCTTCGCCACCTCAATAATCTTATCGGCACGCAGGTAGCTCTGCGCGGATGGCGCGGGGCCGATGCAGTAGGCCTCATCCGCGTAGCGCACGAAGGGCATGGCGCGGTCGGCTTCGGAGAATACGGCGACGGTCCGGATGCCCATCTCGCGGGCGGTGCGCATGACGCGCAGGGCAATCTCACCACGGTTGGCGACGAGGATTTTTTGCATGGGGGCGAAGGTAGGTTGCGGGCGTTGGAGTGTCGGAGTGTTGGAGTGTTGGAGGGTTGATGGGCAGATGCTACGGATGGCGCGCCTAGGCGCGCCGGTCGCTGAGCGTAGCCGAAGCGCCTACCCAGATGCTGTGCCCGCATGATGCGGGTTGGCGCTTCGGCTACGCTCAGCGACCGGGCTTTCTCTGCGAAAGCCCGCACTTAGTATCTGCCCATAGCTTATTGTTTCTCCTGATAGAACAGATTGCAGGTCAGGCCCGCAATGACAGGAACCATTGGGCTGTTGTTCCTTGATTGGGCTTTTTGCGTGGGATGTACATTCGTTGTTGATTATAAGACCAACAACAGCGCGAAGTCATGATTTTCATCTTAGCATTTATTGGACTTGCGTTTTTAGCCGCTCCTGTGTATGGCCTTGGTCTTGTTCTATTCAACAAGCTCGTAAGATGAAAATTATAGGCGGTATTCTAATGATTTGCTTTGCGTTGATTGTTGCATATATGATTCTTTTCAGCGTAGCCTTTGCTGATAAATAACGACCCCACTGCCGCAAGATTGAGGCGCGGCCTTAGCGCACCGCATCTTGCGCCTGCCTGCAAGGCATTGTATAGCGCCTTCGCTCCGGCGCGTGTCCCCACGCTTCCGGAAATGTGCATCAAAAAGTGGTCAGGCATTAAATCTGTATGGTCAGGAAGTACGGTATTGCGGTTAGTAATAAAATCTTAGTGGTTAGCAACTAATTTTTAGTAGTTAGTAATTAATTTCTTGTGATTAGGAATTAAATTCTTGTGAGCGGGAATTAAAATTGTATGGCCGGTAATTAATTTTGCATGGTCAGCAATAAAAATTAGCTGGTCAGCAGTAAATTTTTCAGCGAAAAATCAATATCCCACCGCCAAAAGCGCTTTTTCAGCTCTCAAAATTCAATTTCCGCCCATGCTTACCGTAGACATTGCCCGTCTTTGTTCCGACCGCAACATCATCCATCCCCGCAAACTCCTGCTCCGCCTTGGCTTTTCCCCGCAGTCCGTCACGCTGCTGCTCAATGGCGAAAGGGCACGGCTGGACAACCGTCAACTGGAGGCCCTCTGCATTTCCCTGCGCTGCACGCCCAATGACCTTTTTAGCTGGCATCCGCATGGTGCCAACGTTGACGAGCAGCACCCCATCCGGGAGCTCATGCGCCCGGTGAAGCCCAGCATTTCGGAGCTGCTGAATAGCATCAACCACGAGGAGCTGGAGGCGGTAAGGGCAATGATTGAGACAAGGGTAAAGGGCGGGTAGCCAACCGGCCCCGCATCATGCCCGCTTGCGCGCGGCAGTTGCTTTCTTAGCTGCTGATTTCGCGGGCGCGGATGCCTTTTTGGCTACCGTCTTTTTTGCGGCAGCCTTTTTCGGGCCGGCGCTTTTGGCGGCGCTCTTCTTTTTGGTCGCCTTCGGCGTAAAGGCGTCGGGGTCTTGGGCCAGAATCATCTTCTTCACTTCTTCCAGCGGAATGTCGGTGAAGTCTGCGGCTTCCCACTTGCCGCTGTCGCCCTTGCGCGGGAGCTTAATCATCTCCTTGCCAAAGCGGATAAACGGCCCCCAGCGGCCCTGCTCAATGGCAATGTTTTCGCCCGGCCACTCGCGGATAAATCGGGCGGCTTCCTTCTCCAGCTTTGCGGCAATCAGCTCGGTGATGTCGCGTTGCGAAAGGTGGTCAAACTCGTACTTGCGCGGCACATTTACATACAGTTCGCCCCACTTGATGAAGGGGCCGAAACGGCCCTTGCCCTTGCTCACCGGAATGTTTTCGTAGAAGCCCACCGGCGCATCGGCTTCCTGCTTCTGGCGGATGATGTCTATGGCGCGCTCCATGTCCACCGTCAGCGGCTCCTCGCCCTTCGGGATGGAGATGAAGCTCTCGCCCCACTTCACATAAGGGCCAAAACGGCCTATGCCAATGACTACTTCCTTATCCTCATGCTCGCCGAGGCTGAGGGGCAGCTTGAATAGCTCCATTGCTTCTTCAAGGGAGATGGTGGAGATGCTTTGGTCGGCCTTGAGCTTTGCGTAGCGCGGCTTTTCCTCATCATCCTGCGCGCCGATCTGGACCATCGGCCCAAAGCGCCCGAGCCGTGCAATGACAGGCTTCCCGCTCTCCGGGTCGTCGCCAAGGATGCGCTCGCCGGCGGCGCGGCCCGCGGTTTCCATTGTGGCTTCCACCTGCTGGTGGAAGGGCGTGTAGAAGCGCGCGAGCATCTCGCTCCACTCTTCCTTGCCTTCGGCAACGCGGTCAAACTCTTGCTCAATCTTAGCCGTGAAGTGGTAGTCCATCACTCGCTGGAAGTGCTCAGCGAGAAAGTCGGTTACCACCATACCGAGGTCGGTAGGGAATAGCTTGCCGCGCTCCGCACCAACGTTTTCCGTTTCGGAGTGACGGGAGATGGCACCGTTAGCTTTAAGAATAAGCAAGACGA
The DNA here is from genome assembly GCA_965246785.1 of Chitinophagaceae bacterium. Classification (GTDB taxonomy): domain Bacteria; phylum Bacteroidota; class Bacteroidia; order Chitinophagales; family Chitinophagaceae; genus UBA1952. The sequence goes on along the minus strand of CBDFFM010000006.1, from coordinate 238,865 downwards.
AATCGCGACGCGTGCCGTCCTTGTCGCGGCGCTCCACGTATCCGCGCTGCTGAATGGTGGAAATGGTAGGCGCGTAGGTAGAAGGCCGGCCAATGCCCAGCTCTTCCAGCTTCTTAACGAGCGAGGCTTCCGTGAAGCGCGGCTGCGGGCGCGTAAAGCGTTGCGTAGCGCGCATCTCCGTAAAGCCCGGCACCTGACCAACGGTGAGTGGCGGCAGGACGCTCGCGTTGCCATCTTCGGCGGATGATGATGCCTTCTCGCTGCCGTCGCCGTCCAATCCATCTTCTTCATCACGGCTTTCCCGATAGACTTTCAGGAAGCCGTCAAAACGGAGCACCTCGCCGGTAGCGGTAAGTGGCTCCGGCTGGGCGGATACATCAATCTTGGCGATGGTGCGCTCCAACTGCGCATCAGCCATCTGGCTTGCCATGGTGCGCTTCCAGATCAGCTCATACAGGCGCTGGCCCTCGCCATCGGGGATGCGATGGGCGCGCATATCAGTCGGACGGATAGCTTCGTGGGCCTCCTGTGCGGATTCGTTTTTGTTTTGAAAGCGGCGCTGCTGATGGTATTGGGGGCCGTACTGCTCATGAATAGCATCATGCGCAGCGCCCAAAGCAGTATCAGAAAGGTTTACAGAGTCCGTCCGCATGTACGTGATGTGGCCGTTCTCATAAAGCCTTTGAGCAAGGCTCATGGTGCGGCTTACGGAATAACCGAGCTTGCGGCTGGCTTCCTGCTGTAGCGTAGAAGTAGTGAACGGCGGCGCGGGCGATTTTTTAGCAGGCTTTACCTGCACATCGCTCACGCGGTAGCTTGCGCCGATGCAGCGCACGAGGTATTCGTTGGCGCCGCTTTCATTCTCCAGCTTGTCCGGGCCTTCGGCTTTGAAGGTTACGATACGCCCGGATATGTCGGGCGCGGTGAAGAAAGCCTCAACCTTAAAGGAGCTTTTGGGCACGAAGCCGGTGACACTGCGCTCACGCTCCACAATCAGCCGCACGGCTACGCTTTGCACGCGCCCGGCGGAGAGGTTGTTCTTCATGCTCATCTTCCGCCACAGGATGGGCGAGATTTCAAAGCCTACGATGCGGTCAAGGATGCGGCGGGCCTGCTGGGCGTTTACCAAGTCCATATTTACCGTACGCGGATTTTGCACGGCTTTCTGAATGGCGGGCTTCGTGATCTCATGGAATACGATGCGCTTGGTATTGACCGGGTTCAGGCCCAGCACTTCGCAGAGGTGCCAGGAGATGGCCTCGCCCTCGCGGTCTTCATCGGTAGCGAGCCATACTTCATTGCTGCGCTTTGCAGCAGTACGCAGCTCGCTTACCACGCGGTGCTTGTCTTCGGATACGATGTAGTGAGGCTTGAAGCGATTGTTGATTTCAATGCCCATGTCTTCCTTCTCCAGGTCGCGTATGTGGCCGAAGCAGGACTTTACCTCAAAGTCCGGCCCCAGGATTTTCTCAATCGTCTTAGCCTTCGCCGGCGACTCTACTATCAACAGGTTCTTTGCCATTCTGCTGCTTGCTAATACTTTTTTATAGACTGCTTACTTAGATAGAAACGGTGCTTCGGGCGGCAATGATAGCCTAATGTTCCGGTATAAAGAAAGAAGAAGGGACAGCGCGGAGGCGCCATCCCTTCTTTAAACTATAAGCAAAACGCGTGACGGCGGATGCTTAGTGTGCAACTGTAATCTTGCTGGTAAAGCGCTCGCCATTTGCCTCTACTGTATAGAGGTAAGTACCTTGGGCGAGGTCAGCAGTGCTGATTTTAGCCATCTTTTGCTGGCCGGCGCTGAGGTTGCCGAGCTTTTCAACCAACAAAGACTGACCTACTATGTTGCTCAGGGTCACCATAACATTCGCAGCATTTGCCATTACCGTAATTGGAATGTAAAGCGCGGTGTTAGCCGGGTTAGGGAAAGCATCACCGAGGCTGATGCCGGCAATATTGGCAATGCCTTTGGGCGGCACAGTTGTTACCAGTGCCTTTGCATTACCAAAGTTTGCGCGAATAACGGGCACTTCAATTGTGCCTGTGCGGATACCAGTGCCACTGGCGCTCGCAAAGCTTGTCGTGCCATCATTAGGCGAGTCATCAAGCTGGCCTTGGTAACCGATATAGCTGGGCGCTTTTGCGAATGGTGGGTAAGCAGTATAGATTGCCACTCCAGCTGTTGCATTAACGGTAGTGACAGCGACCGTGTAGTCACCATCGTCTAGAATCAATGGGCTAAAATCATTTTTAGATATAGCCATCGGAATGCTGACAAAGTTCACACTGCCCGATGTGGATGCAGTTACGTCAGCCGTTGTAAGGGTTCTGGTTACCGTGGCAGCTACTGGGTTCCAGGAGAAGTTGCCTGAACCATCGTCAGTTGCCTTGTATATCTGGCACTGTATCTTCTGGCCGGCAGAACCTGTAAGCGGGTAGATAGCTACACTGCAAGAGGTTACAGTATCTTTTTTAGCATCGCCAATTGTAAAGCGTGCGCCACGATAATCGGAGATGAGGCTGGTACCCGAACCCGGGCGATAAAAGTAAACACCGCCGCTGATTGAATTGCCGTACGAAGCATAAACGCTGTCAGTTACCGAGAACCTGATGGTATCTACGTTATTAGTTGCCACAGCATCATTGGTTGGACTGATGCTAATCGCTACTGTATAGTTGCCGGATGTGGTAGGCTTAAAACCGGTATTGAAAATAACTGTAGAATCAATGCCGTTGATGGCAGAATTGCTGAGGGTAACTGTCTGTGCGGTTGCAACCTGAGTAGAGCCATTATAATATCTGGCCGTAACGGTTACGTTCGTATTGTTGGTATTGCCGAAGTTGGAAACAAAGGCTATCGGAAATACCGTATCAGCAAATTGCAGAGGGATAGAGGTAAAACCGTAGCTGTTTGTGAAGCTATTCTGACTTGTAGCATCTGAGACAATACCGCTGCGGGCGAGGCCAAGGTCAACCGGGTCTGCATCAGCAAGCGTAACGTCGTCAATTTCCCAATTGAAGGCATAGGTAGTAGCAGCAGTTGAATACCGGAAGCGGATGTACACATTCGGTTGATTTGCCGCGACAGAGCTGATGTTGATTGTGTTGTAAGTCGGGTTAGTGCTGAGATATTGGTATTGGCTCAACGTATTGTTGGGCCATACCGGGAAGGTTGTGAATGTTGTGCCATTGGAGCTTACATCCACAAAGCAGGAGTCAGTAGCGCCGGCTGTGCTGCTGCCACCACGGCGGAAGTACTGCTGAAAGCTAATGGATACTGCTGAGTGGCCTGTGCAGCTAATGGGCGCTGAAGTAATAGAACTGCTGAATGCGCCGGTGAGGGTGGAAGGTGTATTAAGCACCGAATCAGCATTGTACAGCAGCCATCCGTTGGCAGCAGTAGTGGAGTTGATGGCGCTAATGTAATATTGGTTTACAGTACCGGAGTTAGCTGGGGCAGCATTTGCAGCGCGCCATCCATTTCGGCCACTTGTACCAGTAGATGCAGTCGTCCAGCCCGCAGGAATGCCGGAGCCGAAGGTTTGCGTGTAGAATGTCGCACCGGCACCTTTCGCTTTAGCATTGTTGCCAATACGAAGCACCGGACGGCCGCCAACATAGTTTACATACTTGCCGGCATCAGTTGGCTTTTCAGCAGCAACAGCTCCTTTGTCATATCCGTTAGCTACCAGTGAATGCTGCCGGAGCTGTTGTGCCTGCGTGCCTGTGGCAAGGCAGAGCACACCGGCCGCCGAGAGAAGAAACAGTTTGTTCATGATTACTTGTTTAAGAATTGAGTAGGTAAAAATAGGATTTCTAAAATAGAGAAGACGGCCGATTGTCGGCAAATGTTGGAATGGGTGCGGTCAATATGATACTGTATTGACAGTTGGCCTGCCACTACTAATTTTATGCCTCCAAAGCTTCCCATGCAGCCCAATTTTGACAATACTGAAATCGCCTTCCAATACCGCAGCAATGCCGACCTGCGCAAGGCTGCGTTCCTTTTCTCTTCTATGGGCTCCCCTACCCTTACCCGCCTCGGGATGGGCCTCACGAAATTCGCCATTGGGGCAGGGCTGCCGGTAAAAGGGATAATTAAGAGCACCATCTTCAAACAGTTCTGCGGCGGCGAAACGATGGAGGAAGCCGCACAGACCGCAAATGTCATCGCCCGCTTCGGCGTTGGCGTCATTCTGGATTACAGTGTGGAAGGAAAGGAGGCTGAGGCAGACTTTGACCGCGCAGCGAAAGAATTCGTCCGCGCCATTCAATACGCCGCTTCCCAAAAGCCCAATATCCCGTTCATCAGCGTCAAGGTAACTGGCTTTGCCCGCTTTGCGCTGTTGGAGAAATGGCACACCGGCGAAGCGCTTACTCCTGAGGAAAGTGCGGAACGCGGACGCGTGGAAGCGCGCATGGACGCCATCTGCGCCGAGGCAGCCCGCCAGGACATCATGGTGCTCATTGACGCCGAGGAAAGCTGGATTCAGATACCAGTTGATGAGTTGGCCAATGCAGCGATGGCCCGCTACAATCGGACTGCCCCCATTGTGTTCAATACCTTTCAGCTCTATCGGCACGACCGGCTTGAATTTCTCAAAGCATCTGCCGCGAAAGCGGCAACCGGCGGCTACATCCTCGGTGCCAAGCTTGTGCGCGGCGCTTATATGGAAAAGGAGCGCGCCCGCGCTGCAGAACACGGCCAGCCTTCTCCAATTCAGACGGACAAGACCGCTACCGACCGCGACTATGACGAGGGAATGCTCTACTGCTTAGCGCGCATCAATGAAGTGGCTACCTTCATCGGCACGCACAACGAGGTGAGCTGCGCAAAGGCCGCCGCCTTCCTGAGCGAGCATGGTATTGAGCCGCGACATCAGCACGTCTGGTTCTCCCAGCTTTACGGCATGAGCGATAATATCTCCTTCAATCTTGCCCACACCGGCTACCATGTGGCTAAATATCTACCCTATGGACCGGTAAAGGACGTAATCCCATACCTCATGCGCCGCGCGCAGGAAAACACATCAGTAGCCGGACAAACGGGCCGCGAGCTTTCGCTGATTAAAAAGGAGATGAAGCGGCGGCGGCTCTAAAGGTGAGCATGACCACCTATTGCTTCTCCACAATGTAGAGGTCTTCCGTATCGCGCTTCATGCGGTAATGCTCGCGCGCGTAACGCTCCAGCGCCTGCGGCTGCGTGCGCAGCGCGGCATAGGTTACGTCCATCGTATCGATCTGCCGGCTGAGGAAGGCGATGCTTTCTTTCATATTCCCTAACTCGCCCTTGCGCACTTGCTGGCTAAACCAGTCGTTCTGGTCAAAGAAGAGCATGAACACAATGAACCCTACCACGGTGAGCAGGTATTTGTTGAAGATGATGCGGAGGAGCTTCATTATTTTAATGTGGCAATGTGATAATGCGGCAATGCGGTAATTGAATCTTCCTGTTTAGATGGAATACTTTGCAATGATTTGAGCCTTCATTATGGACTGTCAGCTACACTGAATTCACGAAAGGATAGCGCCCACATTACCGCATTGCCGCATAACCACATTAGAAACCAAACTTAAGCTCCCGCCCCGGATAATATGCGCTGGCGCCCAGCTCTTCTTCTATCCGTAACAATTGGTTGTACTTCGCCATCCGGTCGGAGCGGGAAGCGGAGCCAGTTTTGATCTGGCCGCAATTCAGCGCCACGGCCAGGTCGGCAATCGTTGCGTCCTCTGTCTCGCCGCTGCGGTGGCTCATGATGGTGTTGTAGCGCGCGTGCTGCGCCATCGTTACCGCGTCAATCGTCTCACTGAGGGAGCCGATTTGGTTCACCTTCACTAACAGGCCATTGCCGATGCCCTCCGTGATGCCGCGCTGAAGGCGGGTTACGTTCGTTACAAACAGGTCGTCGCCCACAAGTTGCACCTTGTTGCCGAGGGCGTCCGTGAGGCCCTTCCAGCCCTTCCAGTCGTCTTCCGCCATGCCGTCTTCAATGCTTACGATGGGGTACTTCCTGCACCAATCCACCCAATAGGCCACCAGCTCGTCAGAAGACATCTTTCTGCCGCTGCTTTTGTGAAAGACATACGCACCGGCCTTCTCATCCCACAATTCGCTATTCGCGGCGTCCATGGCAATAGCCACCTCATCGCCTGCCTTATAGCCGGCCTTTTCAATAGCCTGCAGCACCGTCTCGATGGCCTCCTCATTGCTCTGAATGTCGGGCGCAAAGCCGCCTTCGTCCCCCACATTGGTACTGTAACCCTTGCTCTTCAGCACGCCTTTGAGCGTGTGGAAAATCTCCACGCCCCAGCGCAATCCCTCCGAGAAGGAGCTTGCCCCAAGGGGCATCACCATGAATTCCTGAAAGTCAATCTTGTTGTCCGCGTGTGCGCCGCCGTTCAGGATGTTCATCATCGGCACCGGCAGGGTGCGGGCATTGGTGCCGCCCACATAGCGGAAGAGGCTCATGCCGCTCGCCTTGGCGCCGGCCTTGGCAGCCGCGAGGCTTACGGCAAGGATGGCGTTCGCGCCCAGCTTGCCCTTATTCTCCGTACCGTCCAGCTCCAGCATCAGGGCGTCTATGGCCCGCTGGTCGGTTACGTCCATGCCGTAGAGCTCTTCGGCGAGGGTTTCGTTCACATTCTTCACCGCGTTCATCACGCCCTTTCCGCCGTAGGCACTCTTATCGCCATCGCGCAGCTCCACGGCTTCGTGCTTGCCGGTGGATGCGCCGGAAGGCACGGCGGCGCGGCCGGTATGGCCATCGGCAGTGGTTACCTCCACCTCTACGGTGGGGTTGCCGCGGGAGTCAAGGATTTGGCGGGCATGTACGGCGGTGATAAAGCTCATGGGCGGGAAGATTTTTGGTTTGCCCGCGAAGGTAATGGAAGGGATTTTTTTGGGCAGCAGGCTGCAGCGCTATGAAGCATTCCTGCTCCTATCAGTCTATTGGCTTTTCATCCAGCATTTTCTAAGCACTACTATGCTTTTTTATTATCCTATCAGCGCAATGCCCGAATCAGTGAGGGGAAGACTTGTTTCTGACAGGGGAAAGGATGTCCCTGTCTGGAAAAAGGCATTTCCTGTCAGGAAAAGGGTCGTTTCTGTTAGGGAATCCGATTCCCTGTCTGGAAATAGGTATTTCCTGTCAGGAATGGCCTCGTTTCTGTTAGGAAACAGGAATTCCCTGACAGAAACAGGCTATTTCCTGTTTGAAAAGAATTTTTCCGATGCAAAATGAAAACAGCAAGAGACTGACATCCGCCGAAGGCAATAAGGAATGATAGGGACGAGCCGAAAGCTACCTTAATAAAAAATCGTTGCCGGGGATATGCTACTCGATTGTGGCGTTGATGCCGCGCTCAATAAGCGCCTCGGCCTGGGGGCGGAGGGTTTCAAAATCGCCTTGCTTCACGGCATACTTGCCGGCGTGATGGATAATGAGGGCGCACTGCTCAGCCTGCTCGCGGGAGTGGCAGCAGATGTCCATCAGGGAATCAATGACCCATTCAAAGGTGTTGACTTCATCATTCCAGACGATGATTTTGTGTGAGGTTTTGGTGAGTACCGCAAAGTCTTCCTCGTACTGTTCCTGCCACCGCGTGGCGGACTGTGGGAAAAGCGTATTCATCGTGATGTGTTTAGGTAGGAGCGTAAAGGTAATACCGGCTGCCGCTTTTGCAAGCGCCTAACATAAGTTTGCGCGGCATTTTTGCGGGCTTTGCCGCATTTATCCCTTGCATATATCGCATGTACACCCGCAAAAGCATGGAGGCGCTTGCCCGCCGCAGTCCGGAAGAGGCACTGGCCGCACCTGCGCATGACATCCTGATCATCCTGGACGATGTGCGCTCTATGCACAACGTAGGCTCCGCCTTCCGCACGGCAGACGCATTCGGGCTGGCCGGTATTTACCTCTGCGGCTTCACGCCCGCCCCGCCCCACCGCGACATCCGCAAGACGGCCCTCGGTGCGGAAGACTCGGTGGCGTGGCGGCATTTCAAGACGGTGGAAGAGGCCCTAGATGCCGCGGCAAGCGCGGGGTACACATTGGCAGCAGTGGAGCAGGCGGAGGGCAGCACGGCGCTGCGCAATGTTGCGTGGAATGGCGGGCCGCTGGCGCTGGTCTTTGGCAATGAGGTGAGCGGCGTGAGCGATGCGGCGCTAAAGTGTGTGAGTAGTTGTATAGAAATCCCGCAATGGGGCGCGAAACATTCCTTGAATATCTCGGTGAGCATTGGAGTGGTGCTTTGGGAATTAGTGCGTTGAGCAAGCTGGCACGTATCTTTTACCCTTCGGCAATAAAATCATTACATCATGGATTTAAGCGGTGGTCGCGAGAGCGATAATGTAGAGGACGCACGAGGCTCTGGCGGTGGACGGCGATTGGCCGTTGGCGGCGGCCTGGGTACATTAGCGGTGGCATTGATTGCCTTGCTGATGGGCAAGAATCCCTCTGCGGTACTTAACTCAATCAATGGCGGTGAATCACCGCAGCAGCAAACGGAACAACCTGCTCAGCCGGGTCAGGAAGATGAAGGCCTACGCTTTTCCCGAATCATTTTGGGGGAGACAGAAGACGTGTGGACAAACATTTTTCAAAATCAGCTTAATCGTCAGTATGTCAAGCCAAAGCTTAAGCTCTTTCGCAATGCGGTAGAGAGCGGCTGTGGCACTGCCTCTTCTCAAGTGGGGCCTTTTTATTGTCCGCTAGACAGCAAAGTGTACTTAGACCTTTCGTTTTTTGATGAACTAAGCCGGCGCTTTGGTGCCGGTGGCGACTTTGCAAACGCTTACGTGATTGCGCATGAAGTGGGCCACCACGTGCAAAACCTCTTAGGCATTTCCGATAAGGTGCATCAATTGCAGGAGCGCGGCGGTGAGCGGGCAGCTAACCAGCTATCGGTAAAGCTTGAGCTACAGGCCGACTTTTACGCCGGCGTATGGGCACGAAACAGCAAGCGCCTGAAGATAAATGAGCAGGATATTGCCGAGGCGCTCAACGCAGCATCCGCTATTGGCGACGATAAGCTACAGCAACAGGCGCAAGGTTACGTGGTGCCTGAATCATTCACCCATGGCTCCTCAGAGCAGCGTATGTACTGGTTTAAGAAAGGCTGGGAAACCGGCGACATCAATCAGGGAGATACTTTTGGCAGCGACCTGTAAGTTCGTTGAAGCGTTGAAGCGTCGGAACCTCATAACGTGTCAGCGACTTAACGTTTCAACGAGAAAATGAAATCCTTCGCTTCAGACAACTATGCCGGTGTGCTGCCGGAAGTGATGGCGGCATTAGCAGCCGCCAACAGCAGCCATGAGCGCTCTTACGGCGCAGATGAAATCACTGCGCGCACGATGGCGCTTTTCAAGGAGCTTTTCGGCAATGTGGTGGATGTGCTGTTCGTCTTTAACGGTACCGGCGCGAATGTCCTTTCCATAGCTGCGGCGACACAGTCCTTCCACGCTGTGCTTTGCGCCGATACCTCGCATATCTATAATGACGAGGGCAGCGCGCCGGAAACCTTTACCGGCTGCCGTTTCTTCCCTATTCCGACGAACGAGGATGGTAAACTGGAAATAGCCGAAGTAGAAAAGCGCCTTATCCGAAAAGGAGATGTGCATTATGCGCAGCCAAAGCTCCTATCGCTGACGCAGACAACGGAATACGGAACCGTCTATACGCCGGACGAGCTTCGCTCCTTTGCCGCCTTGTGCAAGGCCCACGATTTGTACCTGCATGTGGACGGTTCGCGTTTCTTCAATGCCGCCGCAAGTCTTGGCTGCAGCCTCCGGGAAATCAGCTCGGATTGCGGCGTTGACATTCTCTCGCTTGGCGGCACCAAGTTGGGAATGATGTTCGGCGAAGCCGTAGTTGTCTTCAACGAGGCCTTAGCTAAGAATATACGCTTCCAGCAAAAGCAGGTGATGCAGCTTCATTCTAAAACCCGCTTCATCGCTGCGCAATACGGAGCCATCCTGGAAGGCGAACTGTGGCGGCGTGTTGCGACACACACTAATGGCATGGCAGCGCTGCTTGCGCAGAAGTTATCAGCTATCCCACAAGTGAAGATTACGCGGCTTGTGCAGGCCAACGTACTATTCGTGGAAATTCCGCCGGCGTGGAATGAGCCGTTGATGGCGGCTTTTCCGTTTTATGTCTGGAAGGAAGCGCGCAACGAGGTGCGGCTAATGTGCGCCTGGGATACGCAGCCGAAAGAGATAGAGCGCTTCGCAAACCTTATAAAGGAGCAGGTATCATGAATACCATCTACACCATCGGCCACTCCACACGGCCTATAGACAGCTTTATAGCCATGTTGCAATCCTTCAATATTGCAGTCGTTGCCGACATCCGCAGCTTTCCTCGCTCACGCTGGCAGCCGCAGTATAATCAGAAGGCATTGGCTAATTCATTGCAGGAAGCAGGCATCCAATACTTCCATTTTCCGGAGCTCGGCGGCAAAGCAGATGAGCAGCCGAGATTTTCGGAGAAATTAGAAAGCGGCGCATTAAACGAAGCTGTTGCCACGCTTACCAATCTTGCAGAGGAGCGGCCACTGGCCTATATGTGCGCCGAAGGAGATTGGCGAAACTGCCATCGCACTGTGCTCTCTACGCACCTGCAACCGCTCGGCTGGAACGTGCGGCACATCATGGACATCGGCACCACGCAGCCGCACGACGGGACGAAGCAGAAGAAGCTTTTTTAGCCACCCGCTTTCCCCTCAATGCCCGGCAGTAATTCTGCTTCCAGACGCTGCGCCTCCGCTAATACCTGCTTAGCCTCGCCAATAATTCTCTCCTTCTCTGTCGCATCTTTCAGCCCGCTCGCGTTCACAATCACGTTTAGGTACGCGCCATGCACCGCCGTCCGCGCACAGAGCAAGCCTACGCCGATGTCTGTGATAGAATTCTGATTACCGTACTCCGCCATCTCGCGCAGCAGCTCAAAGGTTTGGGATGAAGCGTGCATTGTGCGCAGGGGTACTTCCGCGGCATATTGCGTAGCCGCCTGAATGGCCGCGCTGCGCGCCTTCCTTTCCTCTTCATTACCCTTTGGCAGGTTAAAGCTTTCCATGATGGCGTTAAAAGCCGCCGTATCCTCATCAATCAGCTTCAGCAGCTCGTCCTTGATATCCTGCCCCTTTACTGCACAGCCCGAAAAATATTCCCAGCGCTCATCCCAGCCGCGCTTGTGCGAGGAAAGATTGGCCACCATCGTGCCGAGCGAAGCCGCCAGCGCGCCACAAAGCGCCGCTACAGAGCCGCCGCCAGGCGCGGGCGATTCACTCGCCGTTTCATCAGCAAATGCGCGAATGGTCATGCCTTGCAGCTTCTCGTCCTTTCCATCGCGCAGCAGGTATTCAATCACCTTTTTCTGCGGGTCAAAAGGCGCCAGCTCATCCAGGCCCAGTGAGCGGACAGCTATACGCACCAGTTCCGCTTCGGAAACGCCTGCGCTGCGTTGCTGCTTTTCCAGGAAATAGCGCCCCGCGTCCGTCAGGCATTTTAGCGGTACCAAGCCCACCAGCTCGCTGCCCGTTACGCGCAGTCCGCGCGCATCCGCCTTGCGGCAAACTTCGTCAAAGGCGATGTGCACGGGTGTTACGCTAATGTTGGTCAGATTCATGGAAATCTGAGCGATGCCGTACTCTTCAATATACCAGCCGATGGCCTTTACCGCCTTCAGCGTGCCAGGAACGGTAACAGAATTGCCTGCTTCGTCTTTTACAATCTCGCCGGTTATCGGGTCGCCGATGCGTTTTACGCGTCCGGCTTCCCGCACGTCAAAGGCTACACTGTTAGCGCGACGGGTGGATGTGGTATTGAGATTGATATTATAAGCAACCAGAAAATCGCGTGCACCGATTACGGTCGCACCGCTCTTAGCGTTGAATTCTGCCTTGCCGTAATCCGGCTTCCACTCAGGCAATAAAATTTTCCTGGTAAAGCCTTCATACTCGCCAGAGCGAATGCTTGCGAGGTTGCTGCGCTCCGGCGAAGTTGCCGCTGCTTCGTAGAGATAAACAGGAATGCCCAGCTCCTCGCCGACTCGCCGGGCTAACTTCTTCGCAAACGCCACCGTTTCCTCCATCGTGATGCCCGAAATCGGGATAAGCGGACAAACGTCCGTCGCGCCCATACGCGGGTGCTCACCCTTGTGCGTACGCATGTCTATGACCTCTGCCGCTTTTTGAATGCCGCGAAAGGCTGCTTCTACTACCGCTTCAGGCTCGCCCACCAAAGTGACAACAGTACGGTTGGTAGCTTTACCGGGGTCAACGTCCAGTAGTTTGACGCCTTCCACTGCTTCAATCGCATCCGTGATTTGTTTGATTATAGCTGGGTCGCGGCCTTCGGAGAAATTAGGGACGCATTCAATAAGCCTTTGTGTTGCCATAGTGGCCGCAAAAGTAAGGCGGCCCTACTTTTGCGCACGGGCCCAAGTCTCTAGCTTTTCTGCCAGCATATTGAGCGGCACACAGCCGCTTCGTAAGACCTCATCATGAAAGGCGGCAATATTAAACTTCTGCCCTAAAGCCGACTCCCATTTCGTGCGCTGCGCGCGGATGGCAAGCTGGCCCATCTTGTAGCTGAGCGCTTTTCCGGGAATTGCCATGTAGCGCTCAATTTCTGCAGTTGCGCCTTCACGGCTGGTGGCTTCGTGGGCCATCATGTAGTCAATGGCGGCCTCGCGCGTCATGCCTTTAGTGTGTATGCCCACATCCACCACAAGGCGTATAGCGCGGTGCATAGCATCGCTTAGGTGGCCGAAGTATTGATAGGGATTGGAGAAGAGGCCCAGTTCCTTGCCAAGCGATTCGGAGTAAAGCGCCCATCCTTCGCCGTAGGCGCCGTACCAGAGGAAGCGGCGGAATTTCGGCAGCGCTTTATTCTCCTGCTGTAACGAAATCTGGTAGTGATGGCCTGGAATAGCTTCGTGCAGGAAAAGGGTTTCCATCCCGACGGCATTGAACTTAGACGCATCCAGAATAGGCACGTAAAAAATGCCGGGGCGGCTGCCGTCTTCGGAAGGCTGATTGTACTCCGCGCTGGCGCTTGCTGCACGGAACGCTTCCGTCTGGCGGATGGTGAAAGGTGACTTTGGGACGTTGTTGAAAAGGCGTTTCAACGCCGGGTCTTCAATCTTCTTAATGGCCCAGAAAGAATCCAGCACCTGCTGCGGCGTTTTAAAGGGGAAGAATTGCTTATCCTTATTCAGAAAATTAAAGAAGGCCTTCAGGTCGCCTTTGTAGCCAACCTCGTCCTTCACGCGGTTCATTTCGGCTTCAATACGGGCTACTTCTTGTTCACCAAGGTGATAGATGCTGTCGGGCGCCAAGTCAGTGGTTGTCCAGTTCTTCACGAGGTATTGATAGTATTCCTGACCACCCGGAAGCTCGCCGATGCCGCTGCCTGCGCGGGCCTTCGCCATATAATCGCCCGCCATGAAGTCGTGGAGCTTTTGATAAGGCCGGCGGACAAAGGAATCTATGCCTTGCCGGTAAGCTACGGTGATGCGGCTTTTATCCGCAGCAGCGAAAGAATCGGGCAACGCCTTTACAGCGCCCCAAAAGGGCGTTTGCTCTGCCGGAACAAGCATGGCTTTTAGCTGCGGCAGAATTTTTATAACGAGCGCCTTCGGCAAAACCCAGCCTTTGGCAATGCCTTCCCGCATATTGGCAATCGCCGTATCCACCCAGGCGGGAAAGACGGAAAGGCGCTTCAGGAAGTCATCGTAATCCTTTGGCGTTTTGAAGGGCTGGTTGCCCGCGCCTGAGCCGAGCACCGGCAGCTCCAGCGTAAGGCCCCAGAATTGGTTGAAGGGCAGGTAATGGCTGGGATGTTTCAGCCCTTCCAGCCCCATCTCCATCTCATAGCGGAAGAGGCGGTAGCTAATCATCGCCTCGCCTTTTAGCCCCACTGTATCCGCCGCATTTATGGCCGACAAGTACTTGCTGTAAAAGCGGCGCAAGCTATCACGGAAAGAGGGCGCGATAGTGATGGTCATCCGGTCGTTGTAGCGGTAATCGCCGTGCGAGGTGGCGTCCAGGGGGAATAGCTGCTGCTCTTCTTCCCAGTAGCTGGAGTAGATGCTATCGGCATTGGCGGCCTTGCCGGCCGCACTGTTTGCCGAAGGATTTTTGCAGGAAACCGCACCGGCGAAGAGCAAAACGGGCAGCAGACGGGTAAGAATTTGCTTCATGGTCTTGCCGTAAAGAAACGACTTATCGTTTGCGCAGCATTCACCCGGTAGGCGGGATTAGTTTTTTACAATAAGCCTATGAAAAGCCATTGGCGGCGCGAAAGTATCTTTGGCGTCTTAAAAAATTTACACTCATGTACCCCGCCGAAATAGTAATGCCCATGAAGGGCGAGCTCGTTGAGCAAGGCTTTGCCGACCTGAAAACCCCTGATGCCGTGGATGAGGCTGTGAAGCAGACGGGCACAACCCTGCTGATAATTAACTCTGTCTGCGGATGTTCTGCCGGCACTGCCCGCCCCGGCGTCTTGATGGCGGTACACAACGCCTCTAAAAAGCCCGACCACCTGACGACAACCTTTGCAGGCTTTGACGTAGATGCGGTGAAGCAGGCGCGCACCTATCTGATGCCTTATCCACCATCCTCTCCGTCCATAGCGCTGCTGAAGGACGGGCAGGTTGTACACATGATAGAGCGCCATATGATTGAGGGCCGTCCGGCGCAGATGATTGCCGCCAACCTGATGCAGGCGTTTGAGGAGCATTGCTGACCTTGATTTAAAGGATTAAAGGATAGAGAGGATTGCGCTGCCGCTTTAAGTGGCGGCGTTTTTCTTTCACGTAGCGGGCGCGTGGGATGCGCAATGGTCGCAACGCATATAGCACTATGCGCTCAACGCGTGACCGCTGCGTCTGCCGCATGAAACTCATTTGACGCCCGTTAATTACTTTTACGGCAACGACTTCCGAAATCTGTGGCTCAGAATCGCATTATCATCATTACTGCTCCTTCCGGTTCCGGCAAGACCACGCTGGTGAAGCGTTTGCTGGCGGCTGCGCCACAATTGGCCTTTTCTATAAGCGCCTGCACCCGAACGCCCCGGACGGGAGAATTGGATGGGCGCGATTATTACTTTCTTACCGAGCCGGAATTTAAGGGCAAAATTGACGAGGACGCTTTCGTGGAGTGGGAAATGGTCTATACCGGCAAGTATTACGGCACATTGAAAAGCGAGCTGCAGCGCATCTGGTCAAAAGGCTGCACGCCGTTGGTAGATATTGACGTGAAAGGTGCGCTGGCCATTCAGGAGCAATTCCCGGAGCAGTCGCTGAGTATTTTTATAAAAGCGCCTTCACTGGACATTTTGCGCGAGCGCCTCATTACGCGCGGCACGGAGAATGCGCAGATGCTGGAAGAGCGCTTAGCGAAGGCCGAGTATGAATTGCTGGCCGCGCCGGAGTTTGACCGCATTGTGGTGAACGACGACCTGGAGGCGGCCACACGCGAGTTGGTGGAGCTGACGCAGGATTTTATCCGGCACGGCGCTACGATGGAAGCCTGACGGCTGGCATTATTTTTCCCTTCTTCGCTTAGAAAGCGCCGTATTACTTTTAAATTCCGATGGACACTTCGCACTTATTGCTTTATATTCTTGGCTGTATTCTGATGATTGGCTTCTTTGCCGGCACGGAAATCGCCTTCGTATCGGCCAATAAGTTGAACATAGAGCTGAAGAAAAAGCAAGGCACCTTCGCCGGGAAGATTCTGGCCCGCTTTACGCAGGCGCCGGAAGAGTTTATCGGCACAAGCCTTATCGGGGTAAATGTCGTGCTGGTCATTTACGGCCTGCTGATGACCGAATTGAACGAGTCGTGGATGCACCACCTGCCGCTGGCCATGCAAGGCGAATATGTGAAGCTTCTCATTGACACGCTTATAGCTACCGTCATCATCCTCATCTTCGCCGAGTTCGTACCTAAGGCGATTTTTCGTTCCAAGGCAGAGCAGGTGCTTACCATCTTCGCGCTGCCGATGATGGTGATGTATTACGTGCTCTTCCCGCTGGCGAAGTTGTTTGTAGCTATCTCGGAGTTTATCCTGAAGTATCTGTTCAACGTCCGCATCCGCGAGCACAATATGGTGTTCAGCCGGATAGACCTGGAGCACTTCGTGAAGCAAAGCCTGCATGGGCACAGTCATAATAATGATAACGATGGGGGTGGCAACAATGAGTTGAACACGGAGCTTTTTGAGAATGCCCTTTATCTCGTGAACGTGCGCATCCGCAAGTGCATGATTCCGCGCAATGAGATTGAGGCGGTGGACATAAGTACGCCCGTCAGCGAGGTGCGGCAGCGGTTTATTGACACAAAGCTGTCCAAGATGATTGTGTATGAGACCACGATTGACAACATCGTCGGTTACCTGCACCACCTTGACCTGAACCGCCGCCCGCAGACCATCAAGCAGGTGCTGCATACCATCACGGCGGTGCCGGAAGCGATGAGCGCCGTTGACTTGATGAACCGCTTCACGAAGGAGCGCAAGAGCATCGCGTGGGTAATCGACGAGTTTGGCGGCACAGCGGGCATCGTAACGATGGAAGACGTACTGGAAGAAATCTTCGGCGACATCAACGACGAGTATGACGTGCAGGAATACGTTGAGAAGCAAATCAGCCAGAACGAGTTCATCTTTTCCGGCCGTCTGAAGATGGACTACCTCGCCGAGAAGTATAGCCTGACCTTTCCCGAAGACGGCGAAGCGGAGACGCTTTCAGGATACATCATTGCGCAGCACGAGACGATTCCAAAGAACAAGGAGCGCATCGTGATTGGCAATTACGAGTACGACATCCTGCTGGTGAGCGATACGCGCATTGAGACTGTGAAGCTGAAAGTGCTCGGCGCGTAATTGGTTGGAATGTTGGAGCGTTGGAAAGTTGAAATGTTTTGCCCAACTTGTACCAGCATTCCGGGAACATTCCAACCTCAAACATTCCAACACTCCAACCAATATGGTACGTCGCCCTTTCAATCTTAAAGGCTGGATAGAAGAAAACCGCCATCTGCTCAAACCGCCGGTCGGCAATGCCGAGGTTTACAAGAATGCAGGCGACTTCATCGTGATGATTGTTGGCGGCCCAAACAGCCGGAAGGATTTTCACTACAACGAGAGCGAGGAGCTTTTTTATCAACTGGAAGGCGACATCGTAGTGCGCATTCAGGAAGATGATAAGATTGTGGACATTGAAATCAAGGAAGGCGACATGTTCCTCCTGCCCGGAAAGACGCCACATTCACCTCAGCGCAAAGCCAATACGGTTGGCCTGGTGGTGGAAGCGGCGCGTAAAGAAAGCGAGATTGACGGCTTCCTCTGGTTTTGCGAGCAGTGCGATAATAAGCTGTATGAAGAATACCTGAAGCTTACGGACATCGTAAGCCAGCTTCCGCCCCTTATGCAGCGATTTTATTCCGACGAGGAGAAGCGTACCTGTAAGAAATGCGGCGCGGTAATGCAGCCGCCAACACCAGTGCCGGCTTCCTGACTACATAACAGGAGCTCGGTTGGAGCGCGTCCCCAGACGCGCCGCCGGGCGGCCGGCCACCCCCTGATGGCCAAAAAATCTGCGCAGTCGCCGCAGGCACATTATTTTTGCGCCAACATCTTCAAACCTTCCAATGGCAGACCACAGCACCCATCACCACGACTCCGACACTTCCGGCGGCGAGCTTAAGAGCAAGACGGCCTTCCGCTCCTCCTTCTGGTTTGTGCTCATCCTCGTGGGCCTCTTTATTGCGGCACTCAATTTCATTGAAGTGATGGGCCACGGCGAAGAAGGCCACAAGAATCACGAAGCCACGTCCAACGGCACTCTGAAAGGCGAAACGGGCCTGGGCCGCGAAGATGAGGACACGACGCAATTCCACAGCGCCGTAACCGCGCATGACACCGTTGACCGTGAAGGCCATCAATAATCATGGCAATAGATAAAGGAGCCGCCATCGCCATTACGGGCGCAGCAGGCTTTATTCCTTCTTACTTGGTCGGTCATCTCAACAGCATGGGCTACGAGAATCTGCTGCTGGTGGATGATTTTTCACCGGAAGCAAAGCTGCCTAATCTTGCAAGCAAGAAGTTTAGTCAAAAGATTGACCGAAACGAATTCATAGCGTGGTGCGATGCGCATCCCGGCGCTATTCAGCACATCTTCCACCTCGGCGCGCGCACGGATACGACCGAGATGGATTACGAAGTCCACCGCAAGTGGAATCTGGAATACAGCAAGGAAGTCTGGCGTGTGTGCACAGCGCAACGCATTCCCCTCGTGTATGCGTCATCTGCGGCCACCTATGGAGATGGCGGGTTTGGCTATGAAGACAGCCACGAAGTTGTTCCGAAGCTGAAGCCCCTAAACCCTTACGGACAATCCAAGCAGGACTTTGACCGCTGGGCGCTTGCGCAAGGCACAGCCCCGCCCTTCTGGGCCGGTGTCAAGTTTTTCAACGTCTATGGGCCGAATGAATACCACAAGAGCCGGATGGCTTCAGTGATCATGCATGCGCATAAACAGATTAAGGAGCAAGGCTTCGCCCGCCTTTTCCGCTCACACAAGCCCGGCTATGCCGATGGCGGCCAGATGCGCGACTTCGTCTATGTGAAAGACGTGGCTGGTATGTGCATCTGGCTGATGGATGCGCAGCCGGCATCCGGCCTTTACAATATCGGTTCCGGCAAGGCGCGCACTTTTCTTGACCTCGTCCGCGCCATATTTTCCGCGCTGGATGTGCCGGAGCATGTGCAATTCATAGACACGCCCATTGACATCCGCGACAAGTACCAATACTTCACCGAAGCGACAATGGGCAAGTTGGAACACGCTGGCTATGACACACCGCGCTATTCGCTGGAAGACGGCGTGCGGGAATATGTAACGCAGTTTTTAGAAGGCCAGGCCTACTTTTGAGTTCAAGAAAATTTCACTCATGAAAAAATACATCTTTACACTCACCGCCGCCGCACTGCTTTCCGGCACTGCTTTCCATGCCGAAGCGAAGAAGGCCTACGGTAAAACCTTCAAAGTAGCTGCCGTGCAGACGCCCGAGCAGCTTGCTGCTAAAATGGAGAAAGCTTCAACGCTGAACAACATCGTTGTAAAAGGCCCTATTGCCCAGGTTTGCCAGGCCGAAGGCTGCTGGCTGAAGCTGAAGAACACCGCCGGCGAAGACATGCTGGTTAAGTTTAAGAACCACTCCTTCCTCGTGCCAAAAGACCTGACGGGCACAGCTACGGTGTTCGGAACGGCTGTTAAGAAGACTATTTCCATAGAAGAGCAACGCCACATGGCAGAGGATGCTGGCAAGAACGCCGACGAGATTCAGGCCATCAATGCGCCGAAGACGGAAGTGCGCATTGAGTCCACAGGCATCATCGTGGATTAATCAGCTCCCCTTTTCAAAAAGCAACAGCCGCGACAGTATCGCGGCTGTTGCTTTTCTATCCAATCCGAATTCGCCTTAGCCCTGAATCAGCTTCATCAATTCATCCAGCTTCGGCGCGAGGATGATTTCGGTGCGGCGGTTGCGGGCGCGGCCTTCCGGCGTTGCATTGTCGGCAATGGGCTCAAACTGGCTGCGGCCTGTAGCTGTAATGCGCGTTGGCGCTACGCCGTAATCATTAGTCAGGATGCGGGTAATAGATGTGCTACGGCCCACAGAAAGTGCCCAGTTGTCTTCATACTTGGCGGAATGCATCGCTACACTGTCGGTATGGCCTTCTACCATTACGTTGATGTCAGTATTCTGGTTCAAAGCGGCAGCAAGCGTGCCTAAAGCTTCCTTGCCTTTAGGATTTACAACCGCTGAGGCAGAGGGAAAGAGCAGGCTTTCCTGCATGGATACGTACACACGGCCATTCTTGCTAAAAACAGAAAGCTGGTCGGATGTGAAACCCTTCATAGCATCTGCAATTTTGGCCCTTAAGGCTTCAGTAGCCATCTTTTGCTGGTCTATAAGCGCCTGTAGCTGCTGCATTCGCGCCTGCTGTTCCTGAAGCCGTGTTTGCTGCTTCGCTATCTCTTCCTGGCTTTGGTTGAGTTGATTAGACGTAAAGTCGCCGGAAGCTTTAAGCTGTCCGACCTTTCCTTCCAACTGTCCGATGCGGGCCTGCTGCTCAGAAAGGCGAGCCGCCAGCATGACGCTGTCGCGATGAGCTTGGTCTTTTGCAGAGAGGTATCTTTTGTTGGAAACGCAGGACGCAGCACAGATGCACAGCAGGGCAGCAATTGTGACACTAAACGATTTATTCATGATGTGAGGATGTTGAAAACGTATAGACTGCTTAAAAAGTAGTGCCATCTGTTCAATGAACGACTAAAACACGCTTCCAAGCTCAATGTAGAAAGACCGGCATATTGCCGTTAGCAAAAATGTGCATCCTTTACACTACACTCCCGTAGGCGCCATGTCCGAAAGGGACGCGAAAAGCTGGCCGATAAAAAATCCTCATTCCAATGATGCACACTGTGCCTCTAGCGGAGAATATGCACACCCTTCGGATTAAAGAACCGTCGTAGCGAATCCAACATCCGCGTAGTATCACCCAGCGATTGCGGCAGGCGAATGACGACGAGATAGTTGGCAGAGTCGCGGGCTAAGACTTCCACTTTATTGCCATTCTTGGTTAGTACGTTTGCGCGACGGTCAGCGGCACCGCGGCTCGGATAGGCATTGAGCACCACCGTCCATTCGCCAGAGGTGTTTGCGGGAGGTGGCGTAGTAGCAGGCATATTCGCGCCCATGGTGTCTAACGGACGGGCAGCAGCAGTATCAACCGGCACCATCATGGCGGGAGGCGGCATTGCGGGCTGCACAATGGCAGTGTCAGTCGTCTTTACAGGCGCAACGGCGTTACTCGAGAAATACCGATAAGCGAAAATGCCGGCTGCGATTACCGCTACAGCCAGCAGCGCCAAAAGCGCAACCTTGCCCCAAGCAATCTCGCTACGCGAGCTGTCTTCCTGGGTATCACGGCGGAAATCCGGCTGGTCTTCCGTACGCTTTGCCATGCGAATCATGGGCACAGGCGGCGGCACATGCTGCAAGTGCGGATTGGCCACGAAACGTACCAAACCGTTTACTTCCACAAACTTTCCGACGCCTGGCACATCCACCTCTTTGCCAGCGGCAAGCTCCGCCCGCGTAACCGTGCTGAAGTCACGCAGCGCATTGGCCGCCTTAGAGATGGAAGTCTGCTCGTGCGTAGCGATGAAATTGGCCAGCGTATCGTCAATAGAGCCGCCGGGCGTAAGTACCACATCGTACTCCGGGGCGTGCAGGGCATCGCCTTCGTAGCGGGCGGGCTTCTTTTTCAGCTCCAGATTGCCGAGGCCGTGGAGGTAGCAGAAACTGTTCTTCAGCAGAAAAAGACCGATATACTTAGCAATATCCATGCGCTTTGGAGAAGGAGTTGTTGGGGCCGCAAATTACGGAAGCTAAAACCGAAAGCGCAGCCCGCCGTAGATATTAAAGCCGAAAGATGGATAGCCGAGCCAGCGCTCGTTCTTGCGGCCCAATAGGTTATCAGCGCGCAGAAAAACAGAGAAGCGGGAGGCAAACGTGTACTCGCCCGCCGCGCCGAGGTCAAAGACGCCGCGCTGTTCTACAACAACATCTGACGCATTCAGATTCCAGATTTTATCTAATACTTCTGCGTAAGAAGTGATGAGGAGTTCGTCTGTTAATCGCCATGAAGCATAGCCTTTCAGTCGCACCGCAGGCTCTCCAAAAACCTTCTCAAACGAATGTTTATAGTAGTTGTACCAAGTCCCTTCTGCACTTATAGAGAAGTCCTCGTTAACTGCGTATTTCAACCCGCCATTCCATTCAATCGCTTCACCATTATCAAGCAAAATCGCAAATTCTCTTCCATCTGTTTGTGGATATACAGTGAAAATCGGCAGCGACTGATAATTGAGCCATGCAACGCCTCCCCAACAGCTAAGATGTTTCCCGAAGACTGCATCTGCCTTAGCAAATGCGCGTTTCTCCAAATTAGGCTGAATGGAATAAGCTGCTGCGATATAGGGATTGGAATTAGTGAGTGTCTGCGCAGTCGTTTGATAAAGTTTAGACTGATAGCCAATGCTTATAAGCAGCCTGTTTTCAAAAAAAACGTGCGAAGCTTTTATATCCGGCAACAATTCAAACTTCCGGTAAGTTCCAGCCGTTGGATATACACCGGCAAATACGGTCAATCGGTTCTTTCTAAAAGTACCGGCAACCTCCAACTGGTAGATATTACTTTGATACGAGACATCCAATTTCCCACTTGCGATAAGGGCATTCAAACCTAATTGTATGCTTAGCGAAGTATCAATCTGCCTCGTGTATGGTAGTAAGACGTTCGTCGTCCATTCGTTATAATGTTGACTATGAATCGTATTTGCAGAAAATAACGCAACGGCTATTCGGGGAGAAAATGTTCCGCCAAGATTGCCGAATTCATAATTCCGCAAACCTACATGAGCGCCTGCCAATGTAAAATTGTTCCGAACTGAATCACCATCAGCAGGATTCTGACTATGGTCATAACCGTACAAGCCATAGTTTTTTCGTGACAACCAAGCACCCGCTTCCCAGATGTGCACGCCGCTTACTTTGTTGGCATCACCTTTCAGGCTCAAATTCCGAAACAGCTGATTTTCTACTGGGCCGTCTTGCGTAATGTATCTGCCATACAATACTGTATTCCAATTCTTGTAACGCAATCCCCCGAGGCCAGCCTCCGCAAGAATGGTAGAGAGATTTCCGCCGCCAAGCAGCGCATAATTCTGCGGCGGTAAGGTTGCTGTATCGCGCCCCAGAGCCAGCGGGCGCAGCGGCAGGGCGCTGTAAGAATAGTTGAGCGTCTGCTGGGGCACCTCGTACTGCTGCGGCGTAGGCTCCTTCGCCACGGGCGGCAACGTCGGTAAAATTTCCGGCTTTACAATAGGCTTCAGCTCCGGCTGATACACCTGATACACTTCCAGCGTCGTGCCCTTGATGGTGGTATCGCTGCGCGTGGCGCGGATGGGTGCTTGCGGTTGCGGAGCGGCAGGCCTACGTCGTTGCGCGTTTGCAGCGTTTGCGCAAAGAACAGCGCCCAAAATCAATATGGCTGTTTGCTTCCTCATGCGCTATTCATTGGAAAGTTTAGAGCCTTCTTTGCCTTTCAGGCCGTCCAGCCGCTGCTGCGCTTCGGCCTTCAGTTCTGGAAAACGACTGTTCTGCGCCACGCTTTGCAGCGTAGCACGCGCGTTGAAGAAATCCTTGCCCGCAATTAGAATATCTCCAAGCAGGATGTACGTTCTCACAACCCAATACTCGTAGCCGGCACTCTTCTTAATGTTGGTTCCTGCGAGCGCTTCGGCTTCCTTGAGCTTGCCTGCCCCAAATAGATTTGACGCCAGCCGGTAACGCGCTTCCGCAGCCACAGCGCCGTTCTCGCTTTGTGTCAGCGGCGTCAGCAATGAATCCAGCTTAGCGCTTCCGCCGTCGCTGTAGTTCAGTCGAATTGTGTTCATCACTGCTTCATCGCGGATGGAGGACGCAACGTCTGGCAGCGACAGAAGCGTATCCGCATAATGCGCCGCATCAGTAGTGCTATTCGTTCTGGAAGCCACCTGCATTAGGCCGGTATAGGCACGTATGCGCAAAGGCGCAGCACTCGCGTGCCGGGCAAGAGCAATATAGTAACGGGTCGCATTTGTCCAGGCGGTATCAGCGACGGCAAGCTGTGCCGCACGCATCGCGCTTTCTTCAGAAAATGAAGTCCAGTCGCCTTGCAAAACAGTATCGTAGGCAGCGCGGGCGGAGGGATAGGCTTTGGCGCTGTACAAGGCATTAGCGAGGTAGTACCGCGCCCGCCCAGCCTTACTTCCGGAAGGATAAAGTTGGAGATAACGGCGGAAACCAGCAGATGCATCCGTCCATTTTCCAGCAGCATATTTTGCTTCGGCGGCGTCATAATACGCGGCGTCTAATTCTTCGTCAGATGCTTGGGGCAGCCCGTATTCTTTTAGCAACGCCGTATAAGCATCCGGCTGGTTGCGCTCTATGTAAATGCTCTTCGCAGCAGCCAGCGCATCGCTGCGCTCTGGCGCGGAGGAGAAGTCATGCAGCAAGCGCTTGTAGACTTCCAGAGCCTTGTCGTCGGCATTCAACTGCTGCTGCGCCGTGCCGGTTTTCAGCAATGCTTTTGCGGCAAAGGCATTGCGGCCGGTTGTAAGAGGTTGCAGCGTGGCAATGGCATCCGCGTAGCGCGTCGTACCGATTTGCGCCACGCCCAATTCATAGCGCCCCTCGGCGGCATAAGGCGAAGACGGCGTTGTAGCCATGATACTTTGCAGGAGCCGCGTCCGCTCTGCATCATCCCCGCGCAGGCCGGCTATGATGGCTAATTGAAGGCGGGCATAATCCGCGTCCGTACCGGTGCTATTCGTGGCAGCGGCATAAAGCGGCGCTGCTTTTGCAAAGGCTTTTTGCATGAAAAAGGCGTCTGCTTCGCGCAGGGAGGCATTAGCGGCAGAAGAAGAAGAGCCGCCCGTCTTTGCCTGCGCAAACGCGCCTTGCGCTTTGGAGAAATCTTTCAGCTCCATCGCCGCATATCCGAGCGTCAGCGAAGCATGTGCGGGCGTGGCGGCCGGACTGATTCGCGCAGCGCCGGAATGTGCTGCTGCATTGGAGAGGAACTGTTGTGCAAAGAACCCCGCGCTATCGTACTGATGCAGGCGGTAAGCGACCTCGCCTTTCCAGAATTGCGCAGCGGCCGTATAATCTGCGGCGGCAGGATAAGCCAGCGCATCGCTCAAAAGACTATTCGCCTCAGACAGTTTTCCGGCCTGCCATTGTTGCAAGGCATAACCATAAGCCGCCCGCTGCCGGATAGCTCCGTAATCGCTGCTAGTAGCCGACTTGGCCTCCATGACGGATTCGTATGCGTCCTTATAATTGCTCGTTTCTAAGTAAAGCTGCGATTGCAGCACCTGCGCCGCGCTGGCATTAGGCCCGGCGGAGAAATCTTTAAGTAACGTCCGCACGCTGCGCATCGCGTCATCGCTATAACCGGTTTCGTAAGAAAGCTTTGCATGGAGCAGCAGCGCCGCTTCGCGCTGACCGGAATTGTACGGCATAGAGGCACAAATACCGAAAGCGTTTCGCGCGCTGCTCTTGTCGCCCGTTTTGAGGTAGCAATCGCCGAGCAGATACATGGCCGTTTGGCCCAATGAATCCTGCGCGGCGGAGAGCGGCTTAAACTTTTCTATTGCCGCCCGCCATTCGTTGACGCGGTAGTAGGCGTAGCCCATCTCGTAGAGTTCTTCCTTGCGAATATTCTCGGTGTTCTGGTAGTAATGCTCAAAATAAGGCAGCGCATCGCCGTAGCGGCCACCTTCAAACAAGGTCTGCGCGGCGAGGAGGTGCAGCTCATTGTCGTAATAGAGCTTCTCGGGGCGCTTGATGAGGCGAAGGGCTTCGGAGAGTGCCTTGTCGCGGTCGCCCATGAAGTAGTAAATCTCCGCCATGTAGTACGGCACTACGGGGCGGTAAACCGGCTCGTTGTTGATACGGTCAAAGGAGCGGAGGGCTTCCTTGTACTCGCCCCTGTTGTACGCCAGCAGACCGTAGTAATAATTGCCGGCGCTGTAGTAGCGGCCCGGCACCTCCTTCATCACATTGAAGAGCGTCTCCGCCTGCGCAAACTGCCGGTTGTTGAAGTAGCAATACGCCAGTTCGAACTTGGCGTCGGCAATCTCAGCATTGCTCAGGTTAGCGATGCCCGCGCTTTCGTAATAAGGAATGGCGGCGGCAAGTTGGCTATGCAGGAAATGGTAGCGGGCAATCGCGAGCGACAGCCGGTCGCGGACGGGAGCGGCGATGGTTGTACGGAGAATGGCAATCGCAGAATCCAGCGCGCCGGGCGCATCGGCCTTTAATCTGCTTACGGCGATGATGTAGCTCGCGGTTACCTGTTCAGAAGCCCATGTTGGCTGAATGCCGGAAATAGTTTTTGCCAGCGACTCTCGCGCGGCAAGTGCCGCGAGATTATAAAGCTGAACGGACGCTAAATCCTTTGCGCGAAATGCCGCTTCAGCCGACTGCCGGAAGCGGGCGCTTTCCTGCGCATATGCTGCCGGCAGTTGGAGCGCGGCAACGGTAATGCAGGAAATCAAATACCGCTTCAGGTGCATAGTGTGAGATTCGGTAGTGGCGATGCTTTGTACCCTAATGCTGATTCGCCGCATTACGCTGGCGACTGACCACAAGGGTACGCCCCTACTGCGAACCGTTGGGCATCAGCACGCGTTGATTCTTAAAAACAATTCCTAAAAATTCCACGTCACGTTCAGGCTCGGGAAGATGGGGAGTTGATAAACGCGCGTATTGTCAATCCGATTGACGTAAAAAATGTTGTTGCGGCTAAAAATGTTCGTGATGCTGAGCGTCGTCTCAATGTTGGAGTTCTTGGAGAGCGCAAAGCGCTTCTTCGCACTCACGTCAACGCGGTGATAATAGGACAAGCGGCCGCTGTTGATTTCACTTGCGTAAAGCAGCCCAAGCTGGCCGTTCTGCTGGAGATAGTTAGTGCCTATACCGCCGGAGACGAGGTTGAGATTCTCATAGAAACCCTGCGTCTGTGTAAAGGGGAAAGGTGAGCCGAGATTGTAGCGCAGCGAAAGCTCAAAATCCTTCTTCTTGCCGGCAGTATAAGAGCCAAGGAAGTTCGCATTGAAGCGGCGGTCAAACGGCGGTGAATAAGTCTGCTGCCCGTCATTACGGTCAACATACTGATAGCCGACAACGGCCCAGAGATATAAGCGGCGCTTACTGTATTTGGCGGAAAGGTCAAGGCCATAAGCCTGTCCTGTAACAAAACGAAAATCGTTGTCGTCAATCGTGCCGTTCGGATATACAGTGCCTTTGTAACGGTTTAGCTCAAAGTCTTGCGTGAAGCCCTTGTACCAAGGCTCCAAATTCAGCTCCACATCCCGTATGTCCATTTCTATACCGCCCAGAATGTGATACGCCTTTTGTATATTGTCAGTTACCGGGTTGCTTTTAGTTTCCGGATTCTTATAGATGGTGCGGTCCGGGCTCAATAAGAAACCGGTAAAGAAGTTCACGATATCGCGGTCGCTCTTTGTAGAGATGATGTTTTGGGAATAAAGGCCCGCTGCCGCCTTCAGGCGGATATCCGGTGTGATGTTATACTTCAACCCTATGCGCGGCTCGGGGGAAAATTTGGAGAGCGTTGCGTAATACTGAATGCGCAGGCCCGGCTCTATAATGAGCTTCTCCTTTATGTTTTTACGGTATGAAATAAAGGCAGAGAAAAGGGTGTTTTGCCTGTCGAGCGTAGTAGAAATGTTATAGGAGTTCGTGTATTTGAGTGTTGTGGCAAATCCGCTCACCTCAAGGCCAATCTTTATCTGGCTGTAGTTGGACAGGAAGTTGGTCAGATTGATGCCGCCTTCAAAGCTGGAAATGCCGCTGCTGCGCGGCACATTGTTAGCCTCATTGTAGTCAATGTTGTACTTGGAGTAGGCAAACTTGCCGTCCAGAAGCGCGGAGGAACCCGAAGGTGAAACGACGAACGTAGCACCACCGCCCGTCGCATTCCAGCGGAAATCGGCAGTGGCCACCTCGCTGTGTGGGCGCAGGAATTGCGCCTTATCGTCAAAGCTGAAGCCGAAGAGATTGAGCTTGGAGCCGTTGCTGCCGTTGAAGGATACTTTGCCGTACAGATCAGTAAAGGAATAAGGCAGGCCATTAGAAAAGGGCTCGCCAAAAGAGCTATACACTGCCTTTGAAGTCTTGTCCAGATAGCTATGCTTTACGCTCAGCAAGTAGGTGATGCTGCTGCCCTCGTCCGTCTTCGGCTTTGAAATCGGCCCTTCCAGCATAGCCCTGACCATAATGGGCGATACCGACAGCTTACCGGAAGTGCGGTTCTTATTGCCGTCTTTGGTATGAATGTCCAGAATAGCCGAGGTACGGTTGCCGTATTGCGCGCCGAAGCCTGCGCTTTGAATATCCACACTGCGGATCGCATCCGTTTCAAAGACCGAATAGAGGCCTATAGTATGGAATGGATTGTAAATCGTTACGCCATCCAGCAGGATGCCCGTCTGCGATGGCGCTCCGCCGCGGATGTAAAGCTGCCCTCCCTGGTCGCCCGTAAAGACGACGCCCGGCGTTACCTGAAGGAACTGAGCGATGTCCGGCTCACCGCCTGCGGAAGGCAGAAGCTTCATCTCACGTGGCGTAACAGTGGTGGTGCCCGCATTTACCAGCGTGCGGCGCTCCTGCCGGCGGCTGCTGACGGTAATATCTGAGAGGGCAACGCCTCCGCGTCGCAGGAAGAGCTTGTGGTTGGTAACATCGCCTGCCATGACCGTAATCTGCGTACGGGCTGTATCATAGCCAATCTGCGTTGTGGCAAGGGTGTAGGTACCTGCGGGAATGCCGGCCAGTGAAAAGTAGCCGTTCACATCCGTCTGCACGCCATAGCTTGTACCCAGCAGAAAGACATTGGTGTAAATAACCGGTTCACCGCTGCCGCGCTCATAGACAAAGCCTTTAATGGCGCCGGTCTGGGCAAAGACGGAAACAGAAGCGGTGAGCAGGACGAGCAGGAATAAAAGTTTGCGCATTGGAGCAGCTATGGTTTGCAGCGGCAGGCCGCCGTTTAAGGGTGGACAAAGATAGAAGGAAAGAAGGCCCGCTTTCGGACGCTTCGCCGCAGCCCTAAAGGCACAATATTTATATTGATGTAAGCAGAACACACTCAACCACACAGCCATGAATAATCAACCCGCCCGCGCCTTAGCTACTGACACGCTGGAAGAAACATTCAGCAGCGACTTCCGTACTGCCGAGCGTCAACCATCTGTAGATGCAACGGCCACCGAAAATGAATACGCGACTCCTTCGGATACAAAAGCCTCTGAGCCGAGAACTGCCGATCGCTGGTGGCTGCGCAAGCGCGTGATGGGCTTCTAAACCGAAGATTCTGACTAACGCAAAAAACTCCCTAAACATTATGGATACCCAAAAAGAACGCTCCCGCTTAGACGAGGACAACATCAGCGACAAGGATACCGATGTGACCCGCAGCGAAAACCAGCAGCGAAGCCACAACGCCAACGAAGGCGACAACGTAGCTAATGGCGACAACGGCCACCAGGGCAGCACCGAAACCGGCAGCCATCAGGAAGGCATGTATGAGAAGAACGCGCCGCAGCCAACGGTGGATAACCAGAAGCCGACGCCATAAGCGCCAATGCAAAGATTTGAATAAGCCCGGATGCCGCCGCATCCGGGCTTATTTTATGACCTGATAACAGTGAACGGTATCCGGGAAGCGGAAGTACTGTTTGTCCAGGGCTGCATACGGATATGAGCTAATGGCTGGTACAAAAAGGTGTGGGTTATTCCCGGTAGCGGCAAACTGCTCCGGATTATCGGCAATGATGATGGAGGCTGTGCTGCCTCGCTCCATCGTAGATAAAAGCCAGAACTCATAGGGCGAACTCCAGGCCATCATCAGCGTGTCTTTTGGGAATTCCCGGGCATTCAGAATGACCTTCCGGCCATCGTAACGCCCCATAATCCTGCGCTGCCAGTCCAGCCGGGCGGAGAATATGGTGTGCGTATTCCGGATGCGGTACAGGCCGCTGAGCACAATAAGTACAGCCACAGCGGCGGTGTATCGCGCAGGCAACAACGGCAACGCATCATACACAAGAGGGACGGAAAGAAATACCGCGATGGGCAAGGCCAGATTCTCATTGTAAAAATCATGGCCCTCCACATCCGGGAACGTAACTGTAATCAACACGAGATACGCAATGGAAAACAGCAGCATCAGCGCCAGCTTCTTCCATTCCTTCGTGCGGATATACGCCCAAACGTTCAGCAGGAGCACCAAAGGGACCCAGGCATACTTGCCCAGGCATAACGCCCGAAAGCGGCGCGCGCTTTCCGTGCTGAAGTAATCCGGAAACAGGCGGATAAAGTTGCCCAGCCCGCCCATTGCATGCGCCTCATAGGCATCGCGCAGGAAGCATATCTTGAATATCAGTGCTGCCGCGTAAGCCGATGTTGTAAAAAGGAGCAGCTTGCGCTCCGCCATCCGGCTAAGCCATAGAAAGAGGAGCATGAAAGCAATGACAATGACGGCCAGTGAATGCGAGCAGGCCGCCGTGGCCATTATAATTGCCAGCAGGAGATATCGCATTTTTGAAGCTGCCCCTTCCTGCGTTAGCAGCGCATAGCCAGTCATCAGCAGCGCAATGCTCAGCCCCAATTCCGACACCGCCCAGTAAAAGGTATAAGTCGTGAACAGCAGCCCCGAAAGCAGCAGCACCAGTGCCGCCTTATAATTCTTACAGACAAACCCGCAAATAAGATAGCAGGCCGCCGGGAACAGCACCAGATTCACCGAGTAAAGCTGCGCAACACTCCCAAGCGGCCAGCCGAGCCGGATAGCGAGATAGGGCAATACCTGACTCGGAACGGCGATGAACCGGTTGTGAAAAATAGCAAACCGCCCGCCATTCGTTACAAGGTCAAAGACATAATTCGCATCGTCCGGCAAGACCATGCGCTCCTTGTAATAGACGAGCGCCAACACGACCTGAATGGCATAAGCTGCAATGCCGGCGGCGAAGAGGCGCTGATAAAGACGCATCGGTAAGCAGCTTACTCATCCAATTTCAACACCGCCAGAAACGCCTCCTGCGGCACCTCCACATTCCCGATCTGGCGCATCCGCTTCTTGCCTGCCTTCTGCTTTTCCAGCAGCTTGCGCTTGCGCGAAATATCGCCGCCGTAGCACTTCGCCGTTACATCCTTCCGCATGGCGGAGATGGTTTCGCGCGCTACAATCTTGGCGCCTATAGCCGCCTGAATGGCTATTACGAACTGCTGCTTCGGCAGTAGCTCCTTTAGCTTGCTGCACAGCTTCCGACCAAAGTCCTGCGCGCGGCTCCTATGTATGAGCGCCGAAAGCGCATCCACATTGTCGCCGTTCAGCAGGATGTCCATCTTGGCAATGTCGCTGTCGCGGTAGTCCAGCGGCTGATAGTCAAAGGAGGCGTAGCCGCGTGTGCAGCTCTTCAGCTTATCGTAAAAGTCAAACACAATCTCCGCCAGCGGCAATTCAAACACCAGCTCTACCCGCGTGGTAGTCAGGTAATGCTGATTAATCAGTATCCCGCGCTTGCCCAGACAAAGGCTCATGATATTCCCGATGTAATCCGGCAGCGTGATAATCTGCGCACGGATAAACGGCTCCTCTACCCTGTCCAGCCTGCTCGGCTCCGGCATCTCGCTCGGATTATTCACGATGAGCAGCTTGTCCGGCTCCCGCGTCGTAAAGGCGTGGAAGCTCACATTCGGCACCGTCGTGATTACCGTCTGATTGAATTCCCGCTCCAGCCGCTCCTGGATTATCTCCATGTGCAGCATCCCCAGGAATCCGCATCTAAAACCGAAGCCCAGCGCCTGGCTCGTCTCCGGCTCAAACGTGAGACTCGCATCATTCAGCTGCAGCTTCTCCATACAATCGCGCAGCTCCTCAAAGTCGTCCGTCTCCACCGGGAAGATGCCCGCAAACACCATCGGCTTTACATCCTGAAAGCCTTTGATAATCTCCTGCGTCGGGTTCACCGCGCTCGTAATCGTATCGCCCACCTTCACATCGCCGGCATTCTTGATGCCGGTGATGATGTAGCCCACATCGCCCGTCTTCACCTCGTCCTTCGGCGTCATCGTCAGCTTCAGGATGCCTACCTCGTCGGCGTGATACTCTTTGCCGGTATTGATAAACTTTACCTTCTCGCCCTTCCTGATCTTCCCGTTCGTAACGCGGTAATAGACGATGATGCCCCTAAAGGAATTAAAAACCGAGTCAAAGATGAGCGCCTGCAAAGGCGCATCCTCCTTCCCCTGCGGCGCCGGAATGCGGTTGATGATGGCGTCCAGTATGGCATCCACCCCAATGCCCGTCTTCCCGCTCGCCAGGATAATGTCCTCCTCCTTGCAGCCAATCAGGTCTATAATCTGGTCCTTCACCTCCGGAATCATCGCCCCGTCCATGTCTATCTTATTAATCACCGGGATAATCTCCAGCTCATTATCCATCGCCAGATAAAGGTTGGAGATGGTCTGCGCCTGAATGCCCTGCGTCGCATCCACGAGCAGCAGTGCGCCCTCGCAGGCTGCCAGCGCCCGGCTCACCTCGTAGCTAAAATCCACGTGGCCCGGCGTATCAATGAGGTTCAGCGTGTACTGCACCCCCTTGTAGGGGAAGTCTATCTGGATGGCGTGGCTCTTAATCGTAATCCCTTTTTCCCGCTCCAGATCCATATCATCCAGCACCTGCGCCTGCATGTCGCGCTTGGATATCGTATTCGTATGCTCCAGCAGCCGGTCGGCCAGCGTACTCTTCCCGTGGTCAATGTGGGCAATGATGCAGAAATTCCTGATGTTCTTCATAATAACAGGGGCGAAGATACCGCAAGCCGCCCGCCTGCGCCCGTTCCCGCTCCCGTCACCCCGAACTTGTTTCGGGGCCTATTGCGCGCATCAGCTCTGCCCGATAGATGCCGAAACAAGTTCGGCATGACGGGAGCGGGGACGATTATGTTAGTCAGCGTTCCGTTCGCTCCCAATCGTTCCTGTAGCCTGCCCTGAACTTGTTTCAGGGTCGCACATTTCATCGTTCGTCAGTCTGTCCGGCTTTTCCCTCAGCATTATAGCTGCCCGCCCCATCTTGTCATCCTGAAAGGAACCTGCAACAACACACAATACCCTTCCAGGGTGACAAGTCGCTGAATTATGGCCGGTTCGCCATTCGTCAGTCTGTTGGGCTTTTCGCGTAAGCTTTCTGCTGCTCGCCCAACATTGTCATCCTGAACGAAGTTTTGCGCAGCAATACGCAGTGAAGGACCCGTAAGCTGCGGGCAGATGCTGTCTGGTATAGAAGCCTACGGTTCCTTCACTTCGTAACGCTTCGCGAAACTCCGTTCAGGATGACAATAGCTTGGGTGGCCCTTGGGGTGGCACATTTCATCGTTCGTCAGTCTGTTGGGCTTTTCACGTGGGATGTACATTCGTTACTGAATCTTATAATTATGTCATTTCACAAAGAACTTGCTCAACTCATTCAAAACATTGAGCAATGCCAAGATTTTGGTTCGGACATCACCTTAAAAACAATCGTAAAAGCTTTAAAAGAAGTTACAACTGTTGATGATGTAGTCGCGCAACAGAGCTTTATAAGTCACATTGTCGTTGATAGCGTCGGCGATATGAACATTGGCGAGCAAATTTTGGTTTTCCTAGACAATTGTAAGAAAGCCTCCACTGGCGCAAGATTGAGGCGCGGCCCTGGGCGATAGCATCTTGCGCCTGCCTGAAAGGCAAACCCATCCCACGGGCAGAAGCCACAATGGGCTTTTGCAAAAAGCCCCGGTCGCTGAGCGGAGCCGAAGCGCCATCCCCGAAGCACAACACAGCATATAGGCAGGCGCGTCGGCTACGCTTTAGCGTACAACGCTCAGCGACCGGTATGCTGCGCATCCCACACTTAGCTTAGGAATGTAATTGGTGCTGTTGTTAGTTTTATTGCCTCCGCAGTGGAACTCAATCTATCCAATAAACCCGCCCGTCACTCCGGCAGCAATTCCCGCAGCCTCGCCAGCAGCTTATCAAACTCGTAGCGCGTGTAGCCGGTGGAGGTGTACACAATCTGCCCGTCGGCGTTAATCAGGTAGGTTCTGGGGATGTACTTGGCAGCAAACTGTGCGTAGGCGCCCTGGCTTTTGTCGGGATAGATGGGGAGCGTATAGCCCCTTGTCTTTTTAAAGGAATCCAGCTCTTCCTCCGTATGGTCGCGGCCCACTACAAGCAGGCGAAAGGCCTTATTGTCTTTGTAATGCTCCCAGACTTCTTTTTGCAAAACCGGCAGCTCCTGCATGCAGGGCGGGCACCAGGTGGCGAAGAAATTGATGAGGCAAACCTTCCCTTTGAGACTGTCTCGGGTAATGAGCGTCGTCTTAGTCTTAATGGCAAAGACCGGAATGTGCTGGCCGATGTAAGCGCGGTCGCCGCTCTGCGCCATTGCCGCCCCGCAAAGCATAGCGATTAGAAGGGTCAATAGATACTTCATGTGTGCTCTGTATTAAAGCTATTAAGTGCTCCCCATTCTCAATTCTCCATTCTCAATTCTTTCTACGCCAGCGTAATCACCGTAATCTCCGGCAGGATGCCCAGCCGTCCGGGATACCCGAGGAAGCCGTAGCCGCGATTCACGTAGAGGTATTGCGCGCCTTGCTGGTAGAGGCCCGCCCAATTCTTATAGACCCACTTCACAGGGCTCCACTTCAGGCCCGGTATCTCTATGCCGAACTGCATGCCGTGCGTATGCCCGCTCAGCGTCAGGTCAACGTCGGGGTATTTCGTAAGCACCTCCGCATCCCAATGCGAGGGGTCGTGCGACATGAGAATCTTCACGAGGCCATCGCTATTGGAAAGGCCCGCGTAGGCATCCGCCATCCGCCCGTACTTCGGGAATTGCGGCTTCGCGCTCCAGTTCTCAATGCCAATGAGGGCAATCTTTTCATCGCCGCGCCGGAGGAGCACGTGCTCATTCATCATCAGACGCCAGCCCATATCGGCGTGGTGCTGCATAAGGCGCTGGAGGTTTGCGCGCTTGATGTCGGGGTGGCCGTGCCATTCCTGCACATAATCGGCATAGTCATGATTGCCGAGGGTGGAGAAGACGCCCAGCGGGGCAGAGAGGCGGGAGAAGATGTCTTTGTAAGGCTCAATCTCCTCGGCCTTATTGTTCACCAGGTCGCCGGTAAAGAGGATAAGGTCGGGAGCCTCCGCCATAATCTTCTCAATGCCCTTCGCCACCGCATCATGATTGTCAAAAGAGCCGGAATGGATGTCGCTAATCTGGACAATCTTCAATCCTTTAAAGCCCGGCGGCAGCTTAGGCAGGGCCAGCTTCACGCGGCGGATGTGATAGTCGTACCGGTTGGAGATGCCATACAGAAAGCCCGCGAGCGCCGTGCCCCCGAGCACCAAAGCGGTGCGCATCAGAAAGACGGAGCGGGTAATACCCGTGCCGGTTTCGTCCTGCGATACCTCCGGCGCTTTGGTGCCGCCGGTATAAAAGAGGCTGATAATCCAGAGCAGGAGCCGCCGCAGGTCGTCGATGAGCATCACTACGAGGATGAGCAGCTTGCCCACCATCAGGCCGAGGGCGAAGGCGATATAAACATTGCGCACAAAGTGCGGCAACCGCGCCCAGTCTATCACGCGGAAGAAGATAACGCCACTCCAGGCCGCCAACGTGCTAATGATGTAAACAGCCATCAGCCCGATGCGCCAGGGCTGCGGCAATCCGCGCAGCGCAGAGCGCACTACGATGAAGGCGTAATATTCGGCGATAAGGATGAGGCCGAGGATGATGACGATGCGAAGAAGGGGCACTTGGTTGGAGCGTTGGAATGTTGAAGCGTTGGAATGTTTTGGCAGCTTAGAATTTCAGGAAGCCGTCCACCTGTGCTTTAATTACCGCTTCTGTCGTCGGCTTCAGGAGCTTGCCGTCGCTGTCAATTTCTTCGGAGATGCGGGAGAGGGGCAGCTTATCCCAATAAACATGGACGTGGAGGTATTGGAGAATGCCCGTCATGTGCTCCAGCCCGCGGAGATTGCCGGCGCGGCCGTCGGCAAGGCCGGTAAGGAGGGCCCTCTTGCCCCACCAGCACTTCTTGATGTCGGAATTATCAATCATCGTCTTGATGCGCCCCGGAAAGGAGCCGTTGTACTCCGGCATGATGAAGACAAAGCGTTCGGAGGGGATGAGATAACGGGTTTCAGCGTCTAAAAGTTCGGGCACGCGCTCCCATACGGGCAGGTCTTCTAAGGAAAGCAGATGGACTTCCTGCCCGCGCTCCAAAAGCAGGTTGTGGTAATGCGTGGCGAGGCGCAGGGTGTAGCTGTCGGGCCGGGCGGTGCCGGAGATGACGGTTATCATGGCGTTGTGGTAAAGTTGGCGTGAGTTATCCACTTTCCGCTATTGGGAAGGCTTATATCGGGTTACGGGGGTATTTTTGTAGTTGTCTGAACCGGAATGGGCTGCTTTTCAGCAATACTGGCAGAAAAGACAACAATCCCCAACGATTCCGGTTATTCATTCACTTCGTGAATCCCGGTTAAGCATAAGTATATGGCCAAAGTAATAGCAATAGCGAACCAGAAAGGCGGAGTTGGCAAGACGACGACGGCAATCAACCTCGCCGCATCGCTCGCGGTGCTGGATTATAAAACCCTGCTCATAGACGCCGACCCGCAGGCAAACAGCACGACGGGAAACGGGTTTGACCTGAAGAACGTCCAGCTCTCGCTCTACGATATGCTGGTGAACGAGACGCCGGTAAGCCAGGTAGTGCTGCAAACGGATACGCCGAACCTCTCGCTCATCCCTTCGCACCTGGATTTGGTGGGCGCGGAGATAGAGCTGATAAACCACCCGTCGCGCGAACACATCCTGCGCGATGCGCTGGCGGAAATCCGGGCGGAGTTTGACTTCATCATTATAGACTGCTCGCCATCGCTTGGCCTCATCACGGTCAATGCGCTCACGGCGGCGGACAGCGTAGCGATTCCCGTTCAGTGCGAATACTTTGCCCTTGAAGGCCTCGGCAAGCTGCTGAACACGATTAAAATTGTGCAGACGCGCATCAACACCGCCCTCCAGATTGAAGGCATCCTGATGACGATGTACGATGGCCGCCTGCGCCTCAGCAATCAGGTGGTGGAAGAAATCAAGAATCACTTCGGCGATACGGTCTTCCACACCATCATCCACCGCAACACAAAGCTGGGCGAGGCCCCGTCATTCGGACGGCCCGCGCTGATGTATGACGCCGACAGCACGGGCGCGATTAACTACTTCAACCTCGCAAAGGAAATTCTCCAGAAGAACGACCTGACGAAGATTAAGAACGAGGATAAAATTTTCGAAACCAGCGAGGATGGCGCAAAGCAATAACAACACAACCGCTAACGCGAAAGGCAAGCAGGCGCTGGGCAAGGGCATCCGCGCCCTGCTGAGCAATATAGACGACGAGCTGAACGCAGCATCGGCGGTGCCGGCTGTGCGTGAGACGGCTGTAGCCGGCCTGCGCATCCCGGTGGAGCAGATTGTAGCTAATCCCATGCAACCGCGCCGCGATTTTGACGAGGCGGCGTTGCAGGAATTGTCCGAGAGCATTAAGCAGCACGACATCATCCAGCCCATCACGGTTACAAAGCTGGCGAGCGGAAAGTACCAGCTCATCTCCGGCGAGCGTCGCTGGCGTGCGGCACAGATGGCTGCGCTTAAAGACATCCCGGCTTACGTACGCAACGGCGAGGACAATGAAGGCCTGCTGGAGCTTGCCCTCCTGGAAAACCTGCAGCGCGAAGACCTCAACGCGATGGAGATAGCCATGAGTTACCGCCGCCTGATGGATGAGTGCAACCTCACACAGGAAGGCGTAGCAGAGCGCATGAATAAGGAGCGCAGTACGGTGGCGAATTACTTGCGCCTACTGCGCCTGCCGCCCGACGTCCAGAAGGCAGTACGCGACGGCGAGATGAGCATGGGCCATGCGCGAGCAATTATAGGCTTAGAGCAGATTGACCATCAGCTATACGCCTTCCGCGAGGTAAAGGAAAAAGGCCTTTCCGTAAGGCAGACGGAGGCTTTGGTAAAGGGGCTTTCAGAAGAAGTAATGCCCGACCCCGGCAAGGTCGTAGAGCAGAAAGGCAAAGCCAAGCTTGCACCGGCCTACAAGCGTATTGAGGATAACATGGCCTCACATTTCGCTACGCGCGTGCATCTGAACAGAAAGAAAACCGGGCGCGGCAGTGTGGTAATAGAGTTTTACAACGATGAAGATCTGGAGCGGATTATGGAGAAGATGAAGCTCTGAATCACGCCCTCTGAATAATGTGCAGTATGGAACAGTGGCAGAAAACAGCAACCGAAAAGCAAAAGACCTACAAGCGTCTTTTAGAGCGTGGCGACCGCAATAAGATGCTGCGTGCCCTACCTGGCCTGCACGAACAAACCTTCGCCAAAACGGACTGCCTCGCCTGCGCTAACTGCTGCCGTAATTATTCTCCTCGCTTCAAGCAGCCGGATATAAAGCGCATCGCCAAGCGCCTGCGCATGAAAGAAGGCGACTTAGTGCAACGCTATCTGAAGTTGGATGCTGATGGCGATTTTGTAGTGCAGGTTTCACCCTGCCCTTTCCTCGGCTCAGATAATTTCTGTTCCATCTACGAAGACCGGCCTTCGGACTGCCGCCGCTATCCGTACACAGATGAGGACGTTCTGCTGAAGCGCGTGTCGCTTACGCTGAAGAACGCCACCGTCTGCCCGGCGGTCTTTGGCGTTCTGGAAGCTTTGGAAGGGATAGGTTAAGCCTATTCTTTTACGAACGAAGCAATTTCTTTTGCCACGCCGCTATTGTACTCTGCTATAAAGTACCCTGAGGGAAGGGACGAGATGTCCACTACCTTCTGAGCGGACTGCAGCACTACCCGGCCTGCGGCATCCGTAATGGTGATGCTTCCGTTGCCCTCCGCCTCAATGCGCAGCACATCCTTCGCCGGATTCGGCGAGAGGCGCAGTTGGAGGCCCGACAGGTTTGCCTGATTTGCCACAGCAGTTGCGGCATTCAGACGGTATTGACTAAAGAAGCGCCAGATTTCCCGCGAAGCGGAAAAATCCTGATTCGTAACGCCAAGCACTGGCAGTGAGCCGGGCCATGAGTGCGCGCCTCCATTTATACGATACAATTCTACTGTGCTTCCGCTCTTCCCGCCACTCCATACAAAATGGTCAGCTGTGCAGCCGTCGGTTGTGTTGATATCGGGAACGGTTGTCTGTACCGGCGTTTTATTGCAGCTATTATTGCGCACCCAGAATGCGAGCACCGTGTCAATAGGCACGCCGTAGGTAAAGCCCGTGTATGGCACCGTAGCATCTGCAGTCCCGTGAACTTGCATAACCGGTACCGCCTTTCCGACGCTGAGCGTGCTGTAAACATCGGGCACGATGCTGCCGGCTACCGAAGCAATGGCCGCAACCTTGTTGCTCAACCGAATGCCCAGAATGTGCGACATGTAGCCGCCATTGCTCATTCCGGTAGCATATACGCGGCTCTTGTCCACCGGATAACGCTTAGCGAGGGTATCAATCAACGTGGAAAGAAACTTAACGTCGTCCACATTCGGCGTGCCGGGAAAGCCCACATTCCAGAAGGTGGTTCCGGCAAAGCTTAGCCCTTGTGGCATTACGACATAAAAGCCCGCCGTATCGGCAATGGGCATAAAGTTGCCATAGTATTGCTGCTCAAACGCATTGGAGCCGAGGCCGTGCATATTGAGCACCAGTGGCCGTGTTGTCGAATTGAATGCGGCAGGGATGTACAGCCGGAAGGAGCGATAAACGCCATCTACTATAAAGCTGTCCAAAACGGTTGTTTGCGCAGCTGTGCGCAGACTGATGATGGCGAGTGCAACGAGCAGCAGCGATTTCTTAATCATTATTTAATGCGGATATTTCTTCTTCCAAAAATACGCATTGGCAAGGCTCTGTGCGGACTAATTGATGGTCATTTAACGCTTACATACACTTGCTTCCAAGACCATGCGTCAACTCCCTTTGTGCGGCATGATAATGTTATGCGCTGAGACGATATCCACGCTTACAAGCACTAAATAGAGCAAACATGCAACGCACTCCAGGCTATAGTCAGGCCAATGATAAGGTAACAGAAATGAACAGCCTCGCAATGGTTATGGGCAAGGCCGTAAAGAATGGCTACACGGAGCAATTCAAAGTGGGCAGCCGCGGTTTTCATACGGCGGAAGAAGGTGGCAAGGCATATGCACCGGAAGAAATCAGCGTTATTAATTTTTATCGCTTTGAAGGCGAGAGCGACCCCGGCGACAATTCTATCCTCTACGTCGTGGAAACATCTGATGGCAAGAAAGGAACGCTTGTGGATGCCTACGGCCCTTACGCCGACCCAAAAATCTCAACCTTTATGCAGCAGGTGGAAGATATTCAGAAAAAGGTTGTAAAGAAAGATACAGAAGCGGATGCGCCAAAGGAAGAAGCGGCATAACCAGCGCCCGAAATAAGTAAGCCGGCAGCCACAAGCTGCCGGCTTTTTGTTGCGCCTAACAAGGCTTTCCAAACGAGCCGTCGCGCAGCGGCCTCAATAATTGGCGGAGCCCGTTGATGGCAATCACATGCATCGTCTGCAATTGCTGGCCCAGCTTGCCCTTCGGGAAGCCCTCGCGGGCAAAGTATTCTAAGTAGAAGTCCGGCAAATCGGCGATGAGCGCGCCCTTGAACTTGCCGAAAGGCATTTTCGTTTTGACAATTTCTAACAAGATTTCCGGATTTGGCGATTGCGCGTCCATTGGTGTCATTCCATAAAAAGGCCGCCCTTTTACAGGCGGCCTTTTTATGGAAACTTTCGGTGAAAGCTATCGGTAGTAGTTCTTAGCCCGGCCGGGGAACCAAGTGGGGCACTTGGTTTGGAGATACTCCTTGACGTTGCCAAAGGCCGCGAAGTAAATGTTCACATTCAGGCCGGCAAAGTAGTACCAGTCGTTATTCTTAAAGTCGCCGCGCTGTGTGCGGTAATCAGGATAAGCGCCATCCCAATTAGGCACTTCATTGCCCCGAAAA
Source organism: Chitinophagaceae bacterium (assembly GCA_965246785.1). Lineage (GTDB taxonomy): Bacteria > Bacteroidota > Bacteroidia > Chitinophagales > Chitinophagaceae > UBA1952. Next base: position 198,068 of record CBDFFM010000006.1, on the reverse strand, counting down.
GCGAGAGACGCCGCTTGTGCGCCGCGATAGGCCTGCAACGTATCCATATTCACATAAGAGCGGCTCACATCGTCTATATAGTCAGTAGAAGTGTAGCGCAGGCCCACTTCGGTGCTGACGACAACCGCCTTGCCAATAAGGAACTTAAGGCCGCCGCCTAACGGGAAGGCAACATTAACGAGTTTATACTCCTTGCGGTCAGGATATTGGGAAAGGCCCTGTCCCTCCGTGCCCAGTGGGCGGAGAAATACCTTGTCGCCGTTGGAAGCGGTAGTGTACGGATTGGAATAGAAGATAGCCACGCCGCCAAAGACGTACGGCGTAACCTTCATGCGGTCAATGTCAAGCGGGAGCAGGTTTAGCTCCAGGCCGCCATGAAATTCAAATAAATTGGTGGCGAAGCTCAGGTGCCGCGCTTTATTCACCGGAATGTCGGAGAGCGAATCGGCAGCGGTGATCTGCGTGAAGGAAGCACCGAAGCGCACGCCCACATGCGGCGAGAGGAAGTATTTGTAAATAATACCGCCCATTGGCTTATAGCCATAATCAGCAGGAATTTTCGTTTGCAGGTCGCCGTAATAGTTTGCCACGCCGGCCATCAGGCCTATTTCATGGTGCATCTGAGCACCGGCAGCAAAGGGGAAGAGGGCAGCAATAAGAAGGGAGAGTAGCAGTCTTTTCATCAAGCCGTGTAGTTGACAACTTAGGATTGCGAAAGGTAAGGCGCTTTTCCGAAAAACAAAATGTTGGGATAGAAATGTTGTGGTCTGGCGTTTAGCTGCACTTCGCACTAATCCGCTGAAGCCCCTGCCACAAATACTTTCACACGCTCCGGAGCGCCTTCGGGCTTAAACTTGAACGCGGCCTTTTCGCCGGGGGCAATGGCATCCGAAACAGTGTAGGTAACCGTGTTCTCATCGCCGTCTTTATAGCTCACAATGCGCAGCGTGACGGTTTTGTACGTCAGGAATTTGCCGGTGTTCAGCACCTCGCCTTCCACGACTTTCTTTCCTGCCAGATTGCGGCGCACCTCGTAGTTTATCTTGATGTAAGTATCTGGGTGGGCGCGCTCGTCATCGCTTTTATTGCTGGAAGTCGTTGTTGCGGGGCCATTGCCGCAGGCGGCAAGTAACAAAACGCACAGGAGGCTGGATGTGGTGAGCAGGCGCATAAGGCTATTTAATAGTTAGCATCCAAAAGCCGAATTTACACTGGAACCAAAGGTGAAATACAGCCCCTTCGCCGGAAATACCTTCCGCAGTGGCATATCCGTTGTGCCGCAGCATCACCTTGCGGCAAAGTGCAAGGCCAATGCCCGTACCGCCGTACTCCTTCTGCGTGTGCAGGCGGCGAAAAATCCCAAAGATGGCATCGGCATATTCATTGGAGAATCCGATACCCTTATCCGCAATGCTGATGCGGTGATAGCCTTCAGGTCGGAGCGGAACGGAAGGAGGCATCGCATTCACCACGTGCACTACGGTGATGCGGATGACGGGCGAGATACCCTCCCGGGAAAATTTGAGCGCATTGCGCAGCAGATTGGTGAACACCTGCCACAGCAGGAACGGCTCGCCCATTACATCGGGCAGCGCGTCTTTATTTACAGCCGCGCCTGCGTCAGCCAGCTCATCAGCAAGTTCGTGCAGCACGCTGTTGGCCACCTTGCCCAGCGAAATAAGCTCCAGCGGACTTTCCTTATGAAGCAGCTTGGAATAAGCGTGGATGTCGTTCACCAGAGTTTGCATTCTGCCGGCGGCATCGTTCATGCGGCTCACGGCGTGGATGATATCGGGGCTGGCCGTCTGAGCCGCCTCGCTGCCGAGCAGACGGCTGCCGAAGACCTGAATCTTGCGCAGCGGCTCCTGCAGGTCGTGTGTTGAAATCCAGTTAATACGCTCCAGCTCTTCATTTGCCGTCTGAAGTTGCTCCGTCAGCAGGCGGTAGCGACGCTCCTTCACTTCCAGCAGAATGAGTGAAAGCTGCTTTTGCAATGCGTGGGCAAGATTGGATGCTGCCGTCTTGCCGCTTTGCGGCCAGGGCCTGCTCTGCCCGCGCATCCGCTGCCGCCACTGCTCAAAGCTTTTGCGCGGCGATAGGCCGTTCTCATCCTTGACAATCGCCTTTGCCGGGTCGCCGGCCCACAGCACATCGTCAGTGCGCTCCTGCCGGAACCAGATAATGTAGTGCGCCCCGCCGGAGCTGAGTGCATGATAGAGCACGCCCGCTGCATCGGCACTGTGGGCAGCGGGGCCATCGTAATCCTTTTCTAAGGCATCCGTGACGAACACTTCGGCGCCACCTTCTGCACACCATGCCGCAAGGGTCGCTACCGCATCTGCCGGCGGGACGCTGCCCGACGTGTGCAGCTCGCCGTTGAAGCTGAAGGTCACGCCGGTAGCACTGGCTACCGCCAACAGCGCCTAGTGCCCAGCCAAAGCGCTGATGCCCGATTCTTTAAGGGCATTGATGGCCGGAAGCAGTGCTTCAAATTTAATTGAAGCGCATCATATAAGACTGGCCATCGGCATTAAAGCCCTGCCAGTTGATGCTAACACAGGTCTGGATGGCTTGCTTCAATGCGTTGTAGGTGCGGGGCTTGGGCACGAAAAGATTGGCGCCCATCTCGCGGGTTTTTTCAACCGCCTTGCTGTCAGAGGTAGTAGAAAAGACAATAACCGGGTAATCCTTCAGCTTCTCATTGCGCCGCATGAGGCTCAATACCTCGTAGCCATCGCGGCGCGGCATATTGAGGTCAAGGAAGATGACGTACGGAACGGGAGGCGGCGAATCCAGCAGCTGCAGTAGCGCATCGCCGTCCTTTGCTGTAATAAGCACGAGGGAACTGTCCACCTCGTTTAGTGCGCCGCGGAATAACTCCTGGTCATCCTCGTCGTCATCCGTATAGAAAATGTGCGGATTCTGAAGCATGAAGTGAAGATAAACTGAAAAGTATTGTTCGGTGTGTTAATGGGGGCAATAATTTTTTGAGAACAAAAATCAGGTATTTAGGCGGGCAAAATTTGCTGCAATGCTGCATATACGACTGCAATTGATAAGACGGATTTGTCAGAAGGGAGTTTATCCATCAGCTTAGTTCATCCGTTCCATCTATGTTTCTTTATAAAAGGATTTTCCGCCCCAACATCGCCGTCCATAAATTACCTTTGCCCTATTCTCAACCAATACTCCATGCTGCGTGCAGCAACTGCCCCAAGCCGTGTGACGGCGCTCGTGAAGAGCCGTGTACGTGATTACAGCCTGCTTCTGAAGCCCAACCTGAGCTTCATGGTCGTGTTTTCGTCCGTGGTCGGCTACTTGCTGGCGCCGGGCGTTCATTTTCAGATTTTCCCTGTTTTAGAGCTTTTTATCGGCGGTATGCTGGTAACGGGCGGCGCCAATACGCTCAACCAAATCCTGGAGCGCGACATTGATGCGCTGATGCACCGCACCCAAGACCGCCCGCTGCCTACAGGCCGCATGACGCCGGCTGAGGCGCTGATAATCGCGGCAGGCGCAGGATTGGCAGGAAGTATTCTGATTACTGTAGCTTTCAATCCTTTAGCCGGGTTGCTTTCTATGCTTTCGCTGGGGCTGTACGCCTTTGCATATACGCCTATGAAGCGGGTGCATCCTATATCGGTATTCATAGGGGCCATTCCGGGCGCTATGCCGCCGCTGATTGGCTGGGCGGCTGCCACGGGCGGCCTCGGCATTGGCGGATGGGTGCTTTTTCTGATTCAGTTTTTCTGGCAGTTCCCGCATTACTGGGCCATAGCCTGGGTATGCTTTGAGGATTATGCGCGCGCCGGCCTGCGAATGCTGCCTTCGCATGAGGGGAAGACGAAGTTTACGGGATTGCAGTGCATGTTTTATTCGTTGGTACTTCTTCCGCTCGTGGTGCTTCCCCGGATGATGGGGATGAGCGGGGACTGGGGCATGTACTTATCTATTGCTTGCGGACTGATGTACTTCGCGGCGTCTGTGCAATTCTTCAGAAAGAATGACCATAAGAGCGCGAAGCGGGTGATGTTCGCGTCGTTTATTTATCTGCCGGTAGTATTGTTGGCTTTGTACTTTGACAAAATGTAGTTGTGATGGAACACTGATTTTTATGATGATTATGATTCATTAAGATTTTCAAATCCGCGCCAATCATAACAATAATAAGCATCTGCATTTTGTCGTTAAATAAAAGAAATGGAAGGAATACTAAAGCCAATTGAAGGAGATGGACGAAAAGTCCACCCGCACAAGTTTGCCTTGTGGCTGGCTATGGGCTCTATCGCTATGATGTTTGCGGGCCTGACATCTGCTTACATAGTGCGGATGGCGCAGGGGAACTGGCGGATGTTTGGGATGCCGGGCTTATTCTACGCATCCACAGCCACCATTGTGGCAAGTAGCGTGACAATGGCGTTTGGACTGCGGGCTTTTAAGCAGCGCAATATGCGGCTCTACCGCGCGCTTATCACCACTACCCTGCTGCTCGGCGTGTTATTTGGCGTGCTGCAATGGCTGGGCTTCTACCAGCTTTACCATACGCCGCAGGCACTCTTAATGGAAGACGGCAAGACCATTATGCAGACGGTGCGCGTGAACGGCAATCCCTCCGAAAGCTTCCTATTCATCATCTTTGGGCTTCACCTGGCACATATTTTAGGCGGTGTAGTAGCACTGCTGCTTGTCTTTCTGAAGGCTTATCGTAAGCGGGTGAAGGTCTATAACGCCACCGGATTGGAAATTGTAGCAACTTACTGGCACTTTGTGGACGCGTTGTGGATTTATTTATTCCTGTTCTTTCTTCTCAATCAGTAATTTTTTCGCAAAATTTGCGCGCCCGCTTGGGCAACTGTCCCCAAAAGACTAACGACCAAAGACCAACGACTAATTTCCAATGAGCACAATAGCAGCGCCACTACCAGCCGCCATGCAATCGCCCAAAGTGTGGGGCGGCGGCCGCTCACCCTTTAATGTGAGCTATGGCAAATTGATGATGTGGGTCTTCCTGCTTTCGGATGCCTTCACCTTCGGCGCGCTGCTGATTTCTTACGGTACAACCCGCTTCTTTTCCGCCGTGTGGCCGGAAGCTAACGCGGTGTTTAAGTCCTTCCCCTTATTCGGGGAGACGAATCTGCCGCTGGTATTTGTGTCGCTGATGACCTTTATCCTCATCATCTCTTCTGTAACGATGGTGCTGGCAGTACACGCCGGCCATTATGGCGATAAGCAGGGCGTGATTAAGTGGCTCTTGTGGACGATTATCGGCGGCGTAGCCTTCTTGGCCTGCCAGGCTTGGGAGTGGACGCACCTCTCCAGCGAAACCGGCGGCAAGCTTTGGGGCGCCTTCACTGACCCTGCCACGCCGGCCTCCGCGATTCATCATTTCTACGGAGACTATAAAGGGCATGTGCTAACTACGGATAATCTTGCCGCAGGCATTCAGTCCACGCACAACTTCTTCAACTTCTTCTTTACCATCACCGGCTTCCACGGCTGCCACGTGCTTTCAGGCGTTATCTTCAACATCATGATTCTCATCAACACCGTCAATGGCACTTACGAGCGCCGCGGGCACTATGAGATGGTAGAGAAGGTGGGCCTGTACTGGCACTTTGTAGATTTGGTATGGGTATTTGTATTCACCTGCTTCTATCTGCTATAATACTTCGTTCGTAATAATCCGAAATCCGCACTCCGAAATCCGAAATTCTTATGTCCGCTCCCAATACCGGCAACGATGCACAGGCTTTTTACGAAGGTGACCAGAGTAAGCTTTACTCCGGCCTGATGAGCCATCATCATGGCGAGAGCATTAAGAGCGAGGGCTCTAAGAAGCAGGTGAGCCGCATCATGAAAGTGACGGTGCTGCTGACCATCATTACGATTGTGGAGGTGGCCCTCGGCCTTACAGGCGGCAAGATGGGCGTTCCGCATATCATCACCGCTACCCTCTTCCTGCTGATGACGCTTTTTAAGGCGGCCTATATCGTAAAGGTGTTTATGCACCTGGGCGATGAGGTAAAGAATATGATTATCACCGTGCTCATTCCGCTGACGCTCTTTGTGTGGTTCATCATCGCCTTCCTCGCGGACGGTGGCTTCTGGCTGCACATGAATAATACAAGCGGCTTGCGTTAGGTCGCTAGTTGTTAGTCTGAGATTACATTGAAAAATAAGAAAGCATTTTTAGGAATGGCGGTAGCATTAGTGCTACCGCTTTCTTTTTACATCATCGCACGGGTGATGGGTAAGGATAAGCTGCCAATGCCACCCTATTACCGTGTGGATGAAAAGATTGAGTCGCATGCGGCGGAAAAGCTTGTAAAGGCCGGAAGCCTCAAACCTGTCGGGGAGCTTTCCGCCACTAACCAATTCGGCGATGCGGTATCTATTAACCGCGACCTGCCGGGGAAGATGCTGGCGGTGGATTTCATCTTTACGAACTGCACCGATGCCTGCCCGAAGCTGACCCAGCAGATTAAGCGGCTGGAATACGCGTTCCGGCAAACTCCGATGAAGCGCAATGACACGATGGTGCAGTTTATATCCATCTCCGTTGACCCGGCGCGGGACACTCCTCCGGCCCTGCGGGCTTATGCGGAACGGGCAGGCGTTGACCAAAACCATTGGTGGTTCCTTACGGGCGATAAAAAGAAGCTCTATGATTGGGCGCGGACAAGTCTGCACCTTTCTGTGCCGGCGGGGGATGGCGGAGCAGATGATTTCATCCATTCCAATCAGATCGTACTGCTGGACGGCGACCGTTTCATCCGCGGCTACTATGACGGACTGGATACGGGGGCCATTATCCGCTGCGCCAATGATATGGGCAAGCTGGCTATGGAGAAGAAACACTATTAATTGTCCGCCTTGGAAACACAATCCGAATTCCGAATTCCGAATTCCGAATTTCTACAGCCTTCCCTTCAAAAGAATGACCGCCGGGCGCGGGTGCTTATCATTCTCTTCTCCGTAATCGTTTTTCTCGTTGTCGCCGCGCTGCACCCGCTGAATAAAGCGCTGGGCATCAATCCGGCTTTACTGGAATTTGACGTGCACGTTTTTGCGCTTGCTAATGCCATTATCAATACACTTGTAACGGTGCTGCTATTGCTCGCTTACTATCTCGTGCGGCAGCGGAAATATGCGCAGCACCGGGCTGCGATGTATGCGGCGATGCTGCTATCCGTGCTCTTTCTTGTTTCCTACATCACGCACCACATCCTCTCCGGCGATACGCACTATGGCGGCGCGGGCATAGTGCGGGGCATTTACTTCGCGCTGCTGTACAGCCACATTCTATTGGCGGCGGTGATTCTGCCTTTTATCCTTTTTACCGCGTATCGGGGGATGACGGGGGATTATGCGCGGCACCGGAAGCTCGCCCGATGGACATTCCCGCTGTGGCTATATGTGAGCATTACGGGGCCGGTGATCTATCTGATGATATCGCCGTACTACGGGTGATTGGCTCATGCTGATTTTGTACACGGCAGAAAATCTGCACTGCATGCAGCCGCCCGCTTCGTAATTTTACGCCATGAAAAAGTGGCTGTTGATAAGTGGTATGCTCTTAGCCGTCGCACCGGCAACCCTGCACGCGCAAGGCTGCGCTATGTGCACAAAAACTGCCTCAGACTTGGATAAGCACAGCGCGCGCGGCCTGAATGGCGGCATTATGTACCTCGCATTTTTGCCGCTTGCCATCATTGGCACGGTGGGCGTTGTCTGGTGGCGGGGCAGCAGGCCGAGGGTGTAATGATCTATGTCCGGCGCATCGCTGAAAGTGCAGGACAGCTTAACGATATTGAATAATAAAAAACGGCTGCCTTTGAGGCAGCCGTTTTGGGTTTATCGGGGCCGGCAGCGGGCTTTACGCAGCCATGGCCGCGGGCGCAGGCTTCTTATCCATCAGCATCAGCTCGCTGACGATGATTTCGGTGGTCTGGCGCTTGATGCCGTCCCCGCCGGTGTATTCGCGGTAGGCAAGGCGGCCTTCTACCATGATTTCGCTGCCTTTGGCGAGGAAGCGGCCAGCTATTTCAGCGGTCTTGCCCCAGCAGACGATGTTGTGCCATTGGGTGTCGGTTACCTTTTCGCCGGAGGCGTTCTTATAGACCTCGTTTGTAGCGATGCGCATTTTGGCGAGGATGCTGCCGTTTTCAAGGGTTTTTACTTCAGGAGCGGCGCCGAGGTGGCCGAGGAGCTGGACTTTGTTCTTAAGCGTGTTCATTTCTTTTGGTTTTTTGTTTTACTGCTGTGTCTAAGGCCCTATTCATGGTAATAGCTTGTGCTGTCGTGCTGAGTCCTTTTATTAATGTGTCGCTTTGGTAAGTCGCCTGTCGGCATTTCTGGTTGAAAAACTTTCTGATGCAAAGATGCCCTTGCGGGGTAGTGAGACTCGGTTTTTAGTCATTTACTACCGGATAAAAGTGTTTGTACCCGTTTGTACACGGATAATATTTGGGCTATCTTTCGGATGGAAAAATCATTAACCGCTTCATCTTCATCATGGAAAATGCTGCTGAAACCAAGGCCTGCCTTCAATGCGGCAAAGCCGTCCGCGGGCGGCTGGACAAGAAGTTCTGTGATGATTACTGCCGCAACGCTTATAATAACCGGCAGAAGGCGGATAAGAACAACCTCGTCCGTAATATCAATAATGCACTGCTGAAAAACCGACGCATCCTGGAGGCTATCATTAAGCCGGATGAGGAATTGGGCAAGTGCCCCCGGCAGCGGCTGGCGGAGCAGGGCTTTGACTTCCGCTATCACACCCACCAATATCTGAACAAGAAGGGGCAGACCTACAATTTTTGCTACGAGTACGGCTATCTGCTGCTGGAAGGCGACTGGGTGCTAGTCGTCCGGCGGGGAAATAGGGCCGGTGCTGCGGAATAAAAAAGCCGTCTCGAATGAGACGGCTTTTTAAATAGCTCAGCGGCAGGATTACCGCTGATAAGAGATGCGGAAGGCCTGGCTGTTTTTGGTGTCTGCCACCTTGAGGGTGTAAACACCTGCAGGCAGTGAAGTAAGCTGTACGGTGCGCGTAAGGCCGATGCCGTCAACCGGTGCGGCTACAAGCTGGCCGGCAACGTTGTACAAGTGCAGTTGCGCCTCGGCCCACTCCTGTGGCAGGTTTACGTGTACGAGGCCGTCATAGTTCTCGGTAGGATAAACCACCACTTCCGGGCTTTTGCCATTGAAGACGACCTTGCGGATAGCGGAGTAGGTGTACTTGCCGTCTGCATCAACCATCTTGAGGCGATAGTAGTTAGCGCCTGCGAGCGGCTGCTCGTCGTAGCTCTGGTACTTGAGCAAGGAGCTGCTCTTGCCTGCTGCGCGCACGTGGGCAACGATTGCGTTGAAGTTGTCGCCGTTCGCCGAGCGCTCCACGTCAAAGAAAGCAGTGTTCTGCTCCTTAACGGTAGCCCATTGGAGGAGGGAGCGATTGTCGCCGTTGTTGGAGGCATTGAATTCGGTGAGTTCAAGGGGGAGGGCTGTAGCAACACCTTGCGTAAATGCATTACCTGTAACTGATGTCTGTGAAGACCAGCTTGAACCACGCGTTCCGGTTGTTGCACGTTGAACTACAGAGGAACCAGTAGTGTTCACAGTGTAACCAGATGTAATTGTATAATTATAGGTCACAGTGAATAACGTCGCTCTTGTACTCGTAGATGCAGGTAAATCGGGATCACTAGAACTATTTCTCAAAAGCGTAAAGCCTAAAAAGGCATTTGTCCCTGCAGGTGGTGTCCCTTGTGGTGAATATGACGTTGCTGTAGTTGCATTTGTCACACCGCCAGTTATAATAGTAGTGTTGACACTTGTCAGCGTGCCTGACGAGTTTGACAGTGAGAATGTACCTCCTACAGGTGAGGTAACTATTATTGCATCGTATCGGAGATTAGCCACGTTCAGACCGCCAACGGTCGCGTAGTTTAACCCTTGGCGCGCAGCTACGGTAAAGCTAATTGTTCCAGTTGTTGCTGTACTCGGAGTAACTGAAGCTATCTGAATAGTCTCATCGATTACCCCTTGTGCTTTTGATGCTGTGATGCTGATAACAGCGAGTATTGTTGCGGCGAAAGTTATAAGCGATTTCATGGCTTGTTTGCTTGATTTGTGAGTTGTAGTAATTACGGCAGCCGAATTGCATTCGGCTGCCGGGTAGAAATTCCTAATAGTTACTGAGTGTTGAGTACAGATTTGCTTGGAAGTTTTGTTTCTGCAGTGCGAAGTCAAGATTATCAACAAATCCATCAAGATTCAAGTCATTGAGATCATATACGTCAAAGGGACTTAATTTGAACTTAGCGCGTGTGCTTGCAAAGTCGCTATTATCGATGAAGAGATCCTGCGGATTGTTCACATCGCCAGCCCACATACACCATACGCCGTTCTTCTGTACCATTTGCTGTGGGTCGAAGTAAGGATTAGACGCCTTGCTCAGGCTCGTAGTGAAGTCATAAGTCTTCGCTTCGTCCTGTGATGGAGCGCTAATCGGGTTACTCAGAATGGCGAGGTGGTTGCGATGCCATACGGCAAGCATCACCTTGGAAGCCTGTGTACTGAAGTAAGGTGCATTGCCGAGGCTATCTACGATAGAACCGTTAGTCTTCAAAAGCAGTGCACGGGTTTCCAGAATAGTGGATGGATTAACGCTGTCGCGTACTTCCACCTTTACCCAATCCACAATGGCACCAACCGGGCCTGCCGAAGCATTGATCTGGCTGTAAGTGCCACCCGGTACGCCATAAGGGTTGGTGGCAGGCAACAGACCGCTGCCGGTACCGAAGTAGTCCTGATAATTGTCGTCCATCGTAGTGCCGGAATTGAGCGCGCCTTGCAGATAAGCCTTCAAAGCAATGGTCGGGAATCTGCCGGTAGTGAGGTAGAAGCCGCTGAAGCCATTCACAGGGAAGGTTACAGCCCACCAGCTATTCGTGCTGTTCCAGGTTACGGAAGTTGGCTTGATAGTCTGCGTGCTGCCTGTATAGTTGCTCGGAGCCGTACCCGTACCGTGATACTGCTTAATGCGCAGGCTGGCGATGCCTTGCGCATCAGTCGGGCCGGTAGGCATTGGCATTACAGAGTACATCAGGTTGCTTGCAATGATATAGCTGTTCACGGCATTCATTTCTGCCTGCGTGAAGTAGAGTGTCACTGTAGCCGTGGTACTGGCAGCGTTTGTCTCCGGAACGATATCATAGTGGCGGGTAGCATAAGGCAACGATAGATAGCTCTGCACACTATTGTCACGGGTTACAGAAGCCATGAGGTTACCGGACAGTGGAAGCCCGCCGCTCGGAGTAATGGTAGCGATAAGGCCGCAACCAGTTGCACGGAAAGTGATGCTACTGCCGATAAGCGTACCGGTGTCCCTGGTAGTAGCACCTGATGTGCCGGCCAGCGTTGTCGGAGAACCGGTAACTGTAATTGTTACGGAGCCTGTGTCGGAACAGACACCGTTATTGTAAGTAGCAATGTACCGTATGTCGGAGCTTGGGGTAGCATAGAGCGTACCGGCAGTGTTGCCCATTGTGTAAGGCGTGGTGGCGGATGAGTTGGTGTACAAATCCGTTGCCTCTGTCCAGGTAGCCGCGGCTGGCGTCAGGGACTGGCCAATTACGTTGATCTTATTAATGGCAAGGTAATAGCCGAATGTGGAAGCATATTGTACACGTAGATACACATTTGACTGATTAGAGTAGGCTGAAGGCAGCTTAATCGTATCCTTGGCAAAAGACCCGGCAGAGCCATGAGTGCCCAGAGCCTTAATGTCAAATACAGTCGTCCAGGTGGTTGCATCAGTTGAGGCCTGTACACCTATCGCGCTATCGCCGGAGCTCCATAGTTGGTAGAAGTCTTCCATTGTGAGCTTAACGGAGTCATAGCCTGTCGTAGCAAAGGAGGTAGAGGTCAGGTAAAGGCGCTGAATACTGGCGCTGCCGTTTGAGTCACTGTTTATCATGACAAAATTAGAAGCGTCAGAGGTCGTAAAAGTGCCGCTGTAAGTATAGCCGCTCGGATAAATCAGGAAGTTCCCTTGGGTGTGAGTAGCTCCGATAGATTGTGTGAAGTTGCCAAGACCGGAGTTGAAGTCCTCGCTGAAGAGGCCAACAGTCGGGCTGATTGTCTTCGCGTCAAGTTGTACCGGGCCGCTGCCGCAGGCAATCGTTGCAGTTGCCGGGGTTACGAAGATTTTCGGCAGTGGATTCACTACAAGTGTATCGCGGCTTGAGGTATCTACGCAGCCAGTTGCATTATTCGTCACTATTACACGATATACACCGCCAACATTTGCCGTATAAGTATTGCCGTTAGCGCCGGCGATGTTGACGTCGTTGAGCTGATACTGATAGGCTGGTATTGAGGCATTGGTCGTAGTCGTAAATGTTTGTGAGCCGTTTGCGCAGATGTTCGTGGTCGTTCCGGAAGGGCTAATGCTGACCGTAGGCTTCTGATTAACGGTAACCGTTACGCTGGAAGTTGCAATGCTGGAGCATGCATCCGTAACCGTCAGCGTATAATTAGTAGTGGTTGTTGGCGTAATTGTGAACTTCGCCGCTGTGCTTACTACGCTGGTGCCGTTTGACCAGCTATAGCTGTAAGGCGTACCGCCACCTGTTGTTACAGACTTAATCGTATCCACAGTACCGGCACAAATAGCTGTGTAGGCTGCAGAAGCTGTGGTAACCAGCGGAACACCCACATTCACGCGTACCGTATCGGTTGCAGAGCAGCCGGCAGTCGAAGTAGCTGTAACGGTAAACGTTGTTGAGGAGGTAATAGTCGCTTCAGGATTAGCGACAGTGCTGGAATTGAGCACGCTGCTCGGAGACCAGCTGTATGTAAGGCCGCCGCTGGCACCAACACCACCTGTAATGGTGATATCGTAGTCTTCCGTTTCGCCGCTGCCCATTGAGAGGCAAGCGTCGCCGGAGCCATTCTGCAAATTAGCATTCCGGGAGCGTACACGCATCCGCGTAGTGCCGTTTTGAGCACCCGCAGGTACCGTGATGCTCGCAGTGCCGGTCGTGGCGTTGGTGTAAGGCTGCACCCACTCCGTAGCATCAAGCGTGCCGTCCTTATTGAAGTCAATCCACACTGAAACAATGCCTGCACCATTCAGGTCAACGCCTACCGTGTAAGTAGAGCCTGCCGTAAGTGTAGTAGTAGTTGTACCTGTAGGAGCGTAGTACGAATAATAAGGCAAAGCACTTGGCTGATTCGTGCTGGTGTTATTAGAAAGCGTATTGATGCTTACGTTCGTAATTAATGAGCCGCCCTGATTTACAGCAGCACAATATCCTGTTGTAGCGATGCTGCCGTTAGCATATAGCGTATCTGTACCGCCCCCAGCGCAAAGTGTAGGGAATTTAGCCGTAGGTGCTACTGTTACAGTAGGAGCAATGGTAATCGTATCCTTTGTTGTGGATGAGCAGCCAATGGTATTCGTACCAGTAATGGTATATACCGTCGTCATAGTAGGCTTCGCATACACCGTTGTTGCGGTACCTCCTGTGTATGCCGTTGTCGCAGCAGCATTAGTGTAGAGGCCGGTAGTCGGAGACCATATAAAGCTGGTAGCCGTACCGCTGGCCGTAAGGGTAACCGGCGTAGTGATAGCGCCACAGAATGTGCTGGTGCTCGGCGTGCTGGTGATTGTTGGCGATTGAAGAATAGTAAAGCTGAAGTCTGAGCATCCGGTAGAAGCGCCGTTTGTATTCTTAGGAATTACCTTCCATACATAAGAGCCTGCGCCAAGCGCGCTTGCAGTAGTGTAAGTAGTGCCCGTTTGGTTGCTGGATACCAGTGTTGCACTCGGGCCGGTGCCTGCGTCGAAGTAAACATCGTAGGCAGTAGCGCCGGGAGAGGCAGGCCACGAGAGTGTTGTCGGTGTATTTACTGAGCAGATGGATGCTGCGTTACCTGGATAGGTAGGAGTAGAAATACAAGTCGGCGGATTGGTATTGAAGTCATAAGTCGTACAGCCGTTATTGCGCTGGCCGAATGAATTGCGCGGAACTATCTTATAATAATAAGTAGTGGCTGTTGTGAGCGTGCCTGTAGCATAGGTAAGGCCGGGCTGATTGGATGAAACCAGCGCCGTGGCATTCTGGCTCGTCACATCGACTTGGTTTGTGCTCAGATAAACGTCATATCCTGAAGCGTTAAGCGATGCGCTCCATGTAATAGTTATTCCGGCGGCAGGCACAGAAGCACTGGCTGCAGGGGTCGTTACAGTTACGCATGTCGGAGGTACAGTACGTACGCAGATGGTAAAGTTGCCTGTGCCAGCACCAACGCCGGCATGATATACCCGCACGTAATACGGCTTTCCGACGATCCATGGGCCAGAGAACGTTTCCGCACCGGCAGCGCTGGTGCTGTTTACGCACGCTACCTGATAAAGTGTGTCACTGCAAAGATTATTCTTAGCTGTATCAATTTGCATTGCAGCGTTAAAACCGGCACCGCTTTGTACAGTCAGCAGATTATTATTTGCATTAGGTATAAACACATACCACAAGTCATCATCAGGTGTGTTGCAAGTGCTGGTTGGCCCAAGATTAGTCGGTGATGCTGTTGCGTTAATGGTTGTACCGATAGTTGCGTTGCAGGCAGTATCTACAGTCAGAGCCGTTGCGCCACAGATATTGTTGTTAGCAGGAGGCGGTACGTTGTCGCTTACACATATGCTGAACATACCATTGCTAGTGCCAGAACCGGCACCGTTGTGGCTTACCCGCACATAATAATTAGTAGTAGGGTTTACGGAAGTAGCAATGAGCGCTTCACTTAAACCAGTACCGGAAGCATTGACGCAACCAAAAGTGCCTACTGCATTTAATGTATTGTCATACAGACTCACCACCGGGTCGTAGCCCTCGCTGCCAAGCACAGTCACTTTTACTTGACCGCTGATTGGTGCACTGAATGTGAACCATACATCATCATCCGGCGCTGTAGTACAGGAAGACGATTGCGGTGAGGCAGTTGCAGCTTTAGACGAGAAATAAGTACCGCAATAAGAAGTGCAAGGCACAGGATTTACCGTAAGGGCAATCGCACCCGGAACATCATCATTGACCGGAGGAGCGGCCGTGTAAGAATTCGGGCCGGTGTAATTACCAGGCGTGAAGCTCAGCGTACTGTTACATTCCTGTACAGAAGTCAGGTTGTTCTGGCTTATTGCAGAGAAGTAGTTTGTGTTTTCTACCTGCTGGCTCATTACATCAGCCATAGTCGAGCCGGTACCATTATTGGAAGAAAGACCAACAGTTATGCTGTAGAGAGTCGTTGAGGTTCCGTTGAAGCCTTCCATTGTTCCATACGCAAAGTCTATGTTTCCATTCTCGTACAGCTTCACCTGGAAGTTAAGGTTCGGGCCGGGGTAGCTAAATTTCTCACTGCCGATCCATTCTGCCGTCAGCACACGATTAGGAGTAGTTCCGGAAACCTGGTATTTGTAAGAAGATGCCAGACCAGCCGCGCCAGACGGATTACCGGGAGCCACAAGATCTTCCCATAGTGGTGCCAGGAAGAGCTTGGTAGTGCTTGTAAATCCGTTGCTGAGCACATTTGATGTCTGGGTAGTGTCCAGAGTCAACCAACCATTTGTTGATAAGCGGAATTTAGTGTAAGTATTTCCCTTATAAGGAAACGAGAACCCGATTGGCGTAATC
Source organism: Chitinophagaceae bacterium (assembly GCA_965246785.1). GTDB lineage: Bacteria > Bacteroidota > Bacteroidia > Chitinophagales > Chitinophagaceae > UBA1952. The sequence continues at coordinate 182,370 of CBDFFM010000006.1, read as the reverse complement.
CCGGTAAGGTTGTCGTCTGTGCTTGTGCCGCCGTTCCACCCGGTAAAGCTTGTACCAGTGCTTGATATGGAAGTATAAGTATTGCCTGCCGTACGGGTTACATCAAAGTTGCAATTGATCACGTTAACTGTAACCGGGTTTGAGGTTACCGTTGTCGGCCCTGTAGAGCAGGTTACATTAACGCGGTAGTACGTTGTAGTGGGGGGATACGCTACATAAGTAGGCGATGTAGCACCTGCAACAGCATAATATGTGGTTCCGTTTATGGAAGAGTCCCATTGATAAGTTACGGTCACGCCCGACGTTGCGTTCTGAATGCTAAGCGTGGTACTTGTGCCGGCGCAGATATTTGCATTGGAAGCAATAGTATTCCCCGGGACTGGAGTAATACATGGCGACGGTGGGAGAACGTTGACCAGATAATCCTCGGTTTCGCCCCAAGAGTATGTCCCGCAAGGAGTAATAGAAGCCGGAGTTGTTTCGACAGTTACAACGCGCATAGTTGTGATCCCGGTTGTTGCGCTAAGCGGAATAGTGAAATAGCCAGTCTCTGTATGCGGCCCGGTTGTAGAAGCACCAGAGAGATATACCTGCTCGCCCGCATCTACAAAATCACCATCCTGATTTAAGTCAATATATACGGCCGTTGCGTTGCCATAATTACCGCCGCAGGTACCTATCTGCACAGAGATGGTATCCGGGTCAAGCTTGGTAAGATTTGCCGGCGTCAGGCTCTTATAATTAGAGTATTCACTCTGGATGGAGCCTGTGCCGCCTGTGGTCGTACAAGTGGAAGTATTGTTTATATTCTTCAGCGTTACATTGAAAATATCCTCATCAGCAGTTGAAGTTGCATTTGAGGTGCAATAGGTTACGCACAAATAGCTGGGCGACATATTTACCGTTATGGCTGATGACGTACTGTAAGCACCCCCAGAAATACAGCTGTCAATTACACGGTAATCCATAGCGGCTGTCTGGCCCGCGATAGTTATAGATGCATTGGATGTGCTGCTGCCAACGTTTGTCCAGGCAGTAGTGCCTGTCGGAGCGCTTTGAAATTGATAACGATAGCCGATGCCGCCTGGCACATTGGTGATGCTCAATGAGAAAGGCGTAGAAGCGCATACTGTTGAGGAGCTTGCACTTAGCGTTGGTACATACGGCGTACCGCTGCAAATGCTGGGATTAGTACCCGCAAACTCATCTGCGCCGAGGTCTGGCGCCAGACCTGTACCGGTATAACCTGGGAAGCCAGCACGGGTTTCACCGTCAAAATCTGTATTGACGATTGAAATTACCTGGCCGCCACTCTCTGTAACTGAAGTAACAGTAGGGTCAATGTGCAGGAAGTTGGTGCTTGAGCCAGTTGTACTTAAGAAGGTAACGTTTTCTGTAACGGAGGCATTGTCCCGCGGTGAAAGGCCGGATAGCGCCTGATAATTGGCAAGCGTCTGTAAGTTGTTGGTGCCGTCTGAAAAAATCAGGTTGGCACTACCCGGGGTACCTGCGTAGAACAGGTTGTTATTAGAGGTTGTGCTATAAGAGCTGAGTGTTGTGCCCGAGCGGCGATAAGCAACCGTATAGCCGCCGGTACCGGCAGCAGTAGAGGTATTCTTAAGAATGTTGTTTATCATCGTAAGCGTAGCCGAGGTGCTCGCAAAAACTGCAGAAGTACCGAAGGTTGCGCCAGTGCTGACAGCATTCAGATATACAGTGTTGTTATACAGGTTGTTTGCACCTGAACTTACATTGATGCCATTCAGCCCGTTGAGAGCGGTTGACGCAGGCGTACGCAGGTCGCCAATAATATTGTTATAAATATTATTGGTAGTGCCGCCATTCAGATAAATGCCGTAGAGTGCTGGAGAAGTGCCCCCAACTGACAAATCATAAATCTTATTCTGGAATACTGCATTTGTTGTGCCCGCTCCAATATATATGCCATATAAACTGCTTGAGCCAGTACTTACTGTATCCGAATAAATCGAATTTCCAGCTACAGTGTCCACATTGCCGTATCCCAGATAAATACCATAGCAAGTGCCAGAAGAAGTACGATTTCCGTATAGTGCATTGTTCTTAATGCTTTTATTACCAGTTGCGCTGCCAATGTATATGCCATACATTGTCCCGCTGGAAGGCGTATTCTGGTTCCTGATTGTATCATTCCAAACTACTTCCTTTAAAGCCGAGCTAGGGCTGTAATAGCCATATATAGAACCTGTAGAGCCGGATGCCATATAGTTATTACCTTCAATCTTATTGTTAAGAAAATTAATGGTTGTTGGGGAGCCTATATAAGTACAATACGTTGTACCGCTGGTGCTTAAGGAGCGTACATTATTGCCGATATAATTGCCGGAAGCATTAGTGGTCGTATTACTGCCGCTTAGGTAAAATAAATACAATGAGCCAGTACTGGTTTTTGTATTGCCTGTAACCGTATTATTATTAGCATTCAATGTTGTCACAGTGCTGCTATTATAAAACGCATATAATGCGCCGGTGCCCGGTAGTGAATTGTTTGTTACAGTATTATTGTTTGCATTGATTGTCGTAGCAGATGCTGCAATGTATAAGCAATAAAACGCTGCTGATGTTGCGGCGGAATTAGTACAGTTTGTAACTGTATTATTAATTACATTTATCGTATTAGAAGTGCCGCTTCCACCTGCTTCTATGTCCAGCGCATAGCTCGCACTATTAGCGCCGCCGCTTATAGTTACTGTATTATTATTTACATCACCGCTTGCGTTCGTGGAATTGATAAGGTAGATACCACGTAGCGTAGTACCGTGGTTCGTACCCGAGCCATTGTTGTTGTTAACCGTGTTATTTGAAACAACAAATGAATACTGATTGGAAATGGAAATGCCGGCTGCTGCATTTGCCGTCGAGGTCAGAGCGCCATAATTCAATACAGAATTGCCAAGCGCCGCGCTAGTTCCGCCAACAGCATTATTGACATCGCTCAGGGAGGTAGAGCCCGTAGTACCATAACCCACTAAGCCAATACCGATGTTGGCATTCTTCACCGTGTTAGCAGTGATTGTATTATTTGAGTTGGCGCCCGCTGAACCGGTGGGCGTAAGCGAAGTAGTGGCGGCAATAGCAGTGGAATTAATCATCAGTATGCCCACCGAGCCATTAAGCATCGGGGATGTACCGGTAGCATTATTTGCAGTGCTAAGGGTGATGGTGCAATTCTTAATGGTATTGTTCTGGGCGCCATCCGAAGCACTGGCCTTGAAGAGGCCGTAGCCATACTCCATAGTGCCGGGATTAGTCGTGGCATTATCTTTCAGATCAATGCCATTAATCGTTACATAATCAGAGCCCATTAGCCGCCACATTCCATCAGGTGTGGCGCTTCCCGGGGTAGCAGTGCCGGTATAAGCGGTCAGCAACGGATTTGCGCCGGTTGTGGCCGGGTCTTTCTGAAAAACGATGGGATTGGCAGAAGTGCCCGTTGCTGTAACAGCAACCGGCGCTGTAAGCGTCTGAGTATAGCCTGCTACCACATTGAAGGTTACACCTCCTGTGCCTACGCCATTACTGTTAAGATCAGATACGGCCGCTGTGATCGTTGCATAGTCGCCCGGAATATATTTTGCACCAGTCAGTGCCTGTGCAAAGCTCTCATCGGAGACGAGCATCATTATTATTACGCAACAGATTCGTGTAATCGTCTTTACCATAAAGAGTGTGTTTATGCCTACTTTTTTTACTTCGGGTTTCGGCATTGCCCGATTTTTTTTTTCTTGACTTATTTAATTATCGTGTAGCGAATTCATGGGGTTGAGCTTATCGCGCTGTAGCATTAAATCGCTTTATCTCAACATCATCTCTTTTACATGAACTGGCTCAATTTTGTTATTCCGTCACCAAACGCTATCTCCAGATTTTCCGTCCCGTTAAAAGGCTTACATCGCCCGTCGAATTATAATGATTTTATAACGCTTGGCTAATCGAATGTTAATTGCTTGGCCGAATGTAAAAATAACCGTTCGGACAACACAACGTTGTGTTAACAACAGAAATTTTTTTTAGGCTGAATTGTATTTATCTATTAAGGTACAAGTTGCTGCATCACAGCCTGTTAATTGATTAGTATATAGAATTAACATACAATAATTTATACTACTCTGCTTTTAGGCCTCACTTTTATGCAGTTCTGCCGCATTATAATTGTCAATCAATGTTCTATTCAGCATAAGATTTTGCCTTTATGCTTAATCTAAAACGAAGATGTTAGGAAACCAATCATACTTTCATTAAAAAGGCTGCGCAATGTGCGCAGCCTTTTTAATGACTCAATAGTCTCCTGGGAAATTTAGCGGCAGGTCTCTATTCGCTTACCCTCCTTCATAGCTCCTTCATACCTACTTATGGTTTCCTCCATACTTGGAGTATGACATACTCCCACTTGGCTGATTCATGGCTACTGCAACCAGGTACGCAAGCATTCATAGACTATCCGACACTCAGCTAACTGCTGTGCCTTATCTACACGCCGCGCCGGTTGCAGTGAATTAAGTAGAGAAAATGCCCTGCTTCTTAATAAGAATCGGCACTTTAAAAATTAGCTCGCTTCTTACCAATTGCTCTTTACCAGGCCACATCCACAAACTCCGCATCGCCGCCCGTATTGGCCAGCACCATGAAGCCTGCCTGACTGCCGTAAAGCGTGTGCGCGGGAATCTGAAATACCTGTGTGCCATTGATATAGCCAATCCAGGAGCCACTCTTCGTAGCCTGAAGCTCTAAATCATTCCAGCCCTGACGGATGGCACCGCTCTGGCTCCAATCAATAATCGCCTGCGCTTTTAGCTGCGCATTCCCTTCATCATACACCGCGAAGTAGCCGCGGTCATCAATGAAGAAGGAGTAGCCATATTCCGAAGGCGAAACACCGAATACCAGCCCCATCGCGTTATCACTACGGAAGCGGGTCTGAATATCAAAGGCCTGCGTCCCCACCGGCATTCCTGTTGATACGGCCACAGTGTTCGTACCGTTATCATAAGGATGATAGTCATAGTGAAGCTGGCCATTGGAGACATAAACCGAAGCCCTGTTGGCCGCATCGCGAAAGCTCCAGCCATTCACATCGGTATTGAACTCGTCGGAGAAGCTGTAATGATACGGGCTTGAAGGCGTTGCATTGTAATAATCGTCGTTGCGAACGACGCAGGAAGAGAGGCCGGAGACAAGTGCCAGCGTAAGCAGCAGTGCAGAGAAAATGCGGTTCATTTTGTGTGGTTATACCTTGCTAATCCAAGATTGGGGCCAGAATTTTTCACCGCTGCTTATTAACAATTTCTGAAGCCGCCCGAATGGCACGAATGTTTTCTCACCAAACCTAAAACCACCTACATCATGGACAAGCTCACATTAAAAGGCAACTGGAACGAGATGAAAGGCAAGCTCAAGCAAGCCAATGCCGACCTCACCGACGACGACCTCCAATACGAAGAAGGCAAAGACGACGAGTTCTTCGGACGCATCCAGCAAAAGCTGGGCAAGACCAAAGACGAAGTAGTAGAATGGATTCGCTCCCTCGGCTAATCCCAAAAAATCCTCCAACACAAAGCGGCCCCGTAAGGCCGCTTTTTTATTTTCAAAACCAACTCACGCCAAACGACCAACGACTAACGACTAATTTGCGCTCCATGCGCATCATCTCCTACAACGTCAACGGCATCCGCAGCGCCATGAACAAGGGCTTCACCGACTGGCTCGCTACGAATCCCGCCGACGTCATCTGCCTGCAGGAAATCAAGGCGAATAAGGAGGACATTGACATCCCGCAGCTTGAAGCCCTTGGCTACAAGACCCACACTTTCTCCGCGCAGAAGAAAGGCTACAGCGGCGTCGCCATTCTCTCCAAAATAAAGCCGAACGCCGTCCACCTCGGCAACGGCATCATGCAGAGCGATGCCGAGGGGCGCGTCATTCGCGCCGACTTTGGGGATGTAACGCTCATCAATGCCTACTTCCCCTCCGGCTCGTCCGGCGAGGAGCGGCAGGCTTACAAGTACGTTTGGCTGGACGAGTTTCACCACTACATCACAGAATTGCGCAAGGAGCGCCCCAAGCTCATTATCTGCGGCGATTACAACATCTGCCACCGCGAGATAGACATCCACAGCCCGAAGACCAATAAGGACAGCAGCGGGTTCCTACCCGAGGAGCGCGCCTGGATGGACAAATTCTTTGACTGCGGCTTTATAGACTCCTTCCGCCACTTCCATCCGGAGGTGCCGCATAACTACTCCTGGTGGTCGTTCCGCGCCGGGGCGCGGGGCAAAAACAAGGGCTGGCGCATTGATTACATCTCCGTCTCCGAGCCGTTGCGCGATGCCCTTCGCGGCGCTGCCATTTATCCGGATGTTGTGCATTCCGACCATTGCCCCGTCTTCGCGGAACTGGAGCTTGTCGCTAAGAAAGCTCCCGCCAAAAAGAAATCCCCCAAAGCCCTCGCCGCCTGATGCAATTCCGCGACATCGTAGGCCAATCCACTGCCAAGCGCAACCTCATCCAGATGTTTGCCGGGGGGCGGATGCCTCATGCCTTACTGCTGCTTGGCAAGGAAGGCACCGGCGGCCTTCCGATGTCCCTCGCTTTTGCGCAATACGCGCTTTGCGAAGCAAAAACGCCCGATGACTCCTGCGGCGCCTGCCCCAATTGCCAGAAGGTGGCCCGCCTTGAGCACGCCGACCTCCACCTTTCCTTTCCATCCATAAAGCCGAAAAGCGATAAGCCCTCCAAGAGCGCCTACTTCATCCGCGAGTTCCGCGATTTTGTGCACAAGACGCCTTACGGCACTACCTACGACTGGCTCCAGGCCATTGAGGCCGAGAATAAGCAGGGCAACATCTCCGCCGAGGAGTGCCGCGACATTATTGACGCGCTCAACTTGAAGTCTTACGAAGGCGGCCTCAAAATCCATGTCATCTGGCGGCCCGAATACCTCGGCAAGGAGGGCAACATCCTCCTCAAGCTCATTGAAGAGCCGCCTGCCGGTACGCTCCTTCTCTTTGTGGCCGAGAATACAGAGGACATCCTGCCCACCATCCTTTCCCGCACGCAGCTGCTGCGCCTCTCCCCCATTCCGCCCGCCGATATTGCCGCCGCCCTCCAAAGCCGCGGTCTTGCCGACGAGCGCAAGGCCGCACAAATCGCCCAGATAGCTGGCGGCTCTTTCTCCGAAGCGCTCACGATGGTGCAGCAGGTGGAGGACGACCTCCTGCCCGCCGTGCGCGACTGGTTCAACGGCATTTTTACCGGTAATGGATTGAAGCTCGCCGCCTTTACCGGCAAATGGGCCGGGGCCGGGCGCGAGGGCATCCGCCACCTGCTCGGCTTCACGCTGAGTCTTTTAGAAGGCGCTTTGCGCGTGGCGCATTTGCCGGAGGCCATTCATACGCTTTCTCCGCAGGAGGGCGAGTTTGCGAAGAAGCTTGCAGCGCGGAGATTGTCGCCGGACATTCTTAAAGAAATGACGGAAGCGATAAGCGACGCTGCTTATCACATTGAGCGCAACGCGCACGCCAAAAGCGTGCTGATGGCGCTTTCCATTAAGCTTCAGCAATTGGCCGCAAGGCCACCTGCACCAGCTCCTCGCCGCGCGGGGTAAGCTCGTGGACGGCCATTGCGGCCTGCCTGATGAGGCCGAGGCGGCGGATGCCCATCATGAATTTTCCGGCGCCGCTATAGCTCATCTTGAGCAGGTGGGCGTAATATTCCACGCCGTGGCGGGTGGGGTCTTTGCGGATGGCGAGCAGGAGGGTGGCGCAGCGACTGATGCGGGAACGATTGGTGCCCTTCGGGAATGCCTGCGCCAGCAATACCGCTTCTAGGCGGCTATGGGAAGGCTCGGCGGAGGCGGGATTTCCCGGCTGCGATGCTTGGGAGCCTTCCAAAGTAGAGCAATTTCCCCGCTGCACCCGGTTGGGGAAATTGTCGTTAGTATCATTTCCCCCCTGCATTGCGATGGGAGAATTGTCGTTATTACCATTTCCCCGAAGGGGAGCGTCGGGGAAATTCACGCTTATACTATTTCCCCAACCGGGTGCGGCGGGGAAATCTCTCTCCTTTCGGAGACCTGCGGCGGCTAAAATGTCTTCTAACTGGGATAATCGCAGGGCCATTCCCTGCAACAGGAGGCGACATTGATAAAGCTCTGCATAAAGCTGCTCAGGCGTAGGCATGGGGCATTTCTTTAAAGCCGAATATACGGCGGGCAGGTTGGTGTGGATGAGGCTGCGGGCAGATGTTACTTATGGGACGCGTCAAGCGTCCCGGTCGCTGAGCGTAGCCGAAGCGCCAACCCGCGTGCTTTAGCATAAATGCTGCGAGCAGATATTACCTTAGTCGCATGAGCAGGTATGACTTCATGCGCGGCTACACCTATATGCTACAATGCAGAGACGGCAGCTATTATACCGGAAGTACTCAAGACTTGCGCCGGCGGGTGTGGCAGTATCAAAGGGGTGCAGGTGCTCATTACACCGCGCAGCGCCTGCCGGTGCGTCTGGTCTATTTTGAAACGTACAGCCGCGTGGACATTGCTTTCAAACGGGAAAAGCAATTGCAGGGCTGGAGCAGGAAGAAGAAGGAAGCATTGATGGCGGGCAGGGAAGATTTACTGCATGGGCGTGCGGCGTGCAAGAACGGCTCGCATTACAGGATATACAAGATGCTTCATGCTTAGAAGCCTGGGGGATGGCGCTTCGGCTACGCTCAGCGACCGGGCTTTCTGCGAAAGCCCACACTCAGCTTGCGGGCAAAGGCATGTACCTGCAATTTATTGCCAGCCTTTTAACCTACTTATCTTCTCAACGTACTCAACGTTTTTCCATTTCTTTGCCGCTGCCTAACCGCACACATTTTTCATGAACTTTCGGAAAGTCAACAACATTGCCGGCTGGATTACCGGCGGCATTGCCACGCTCGTTTACCTCCTTACGATGGAGGCCACGGCTTCTTACTGGGATTGCGGGGAGTTTCTCTCCTGCGCCTATAAGATTGAGGTGGGCCACAGTCCGGGCGCGCCGTTTTTCATGCTTATCCAACGCATGTTCGGGATGCTGGCGGGGGGCAATCTGAAGCACGTGGCCATTATGATCAATGCGTGGAGCGCTATTGCGAGCGGGCTGACGATTCTGTTTCTGTTCTGGACAATTACGCACTTCGCGAAGCGGCTTCTGGCCCCGGCTGAGGAGGGCCCTACGCGGACGCAAGCGGCGCTTATTATAGGTGCGGGGCTGGTGGGGGCGCTGGCTTATACCTTCTCGGATACCTTTTGGTTCAGCGCGGTGGAGGCGGAAGTGTATGCGACTTCATCGTTCTTCACGGCGCTTACGTTTTGGATGATGCTGAAGTGGGAGCACATTGCCGACAGGCCTTATGCCGACCGCTGGCTGGTACTGATTGCCTACATGATTGGCCTTTCCATAGGCATCCACTTGCTGAACCTACTTACGATACCGGCGGTGGCGATGATTTACTACTTCCGTCGCTATCAGGTAACGCCGATGGGCACGGTGGTGGCGTTTGTGCTGGGTTGTGTGGCCTTAGGATTGGTGCAGTTTGGCGTGATTCAGGGCGTGACCATTATCACCTCGGCGCTGGATGTGTTCTTCGTGAATTCGTTGGGGATGCCTTTTGATACCGGCTCGCTGGTAGGCGTGCTGCTGATTGCGGCTATTACTGCGGCCATCATTATTTATGCGAAGAAGAAGGGCTATTACCTCCTGCATACCGGTATGCTGTGCCTCGTGTTTGTGATGATTGGCTTCTCATCGTACATCGTGCCCATGATACGCTCGCGCGCGGATCTGCCGATAGACATGACCAACCCGGACAATACGCTGAGCCTGGTGAGCTATGTACAACGCGAGCAGTTTGGCGAGCAGCCGCTGCTCTACGGGCAGGACTTTGACGCGGGCCTTACGGAGGTTACGAACAAGGGCCCGAAGTATGCGGAGAGCAAGAAGGACGGGAAGGATTACTACGAGGTTGTGGGCAGGAAGCGCGGCTATAAGTTTGAGGAAGACAAGCAGCGCTTCTTCCCGCGCATCTATGATAATAACGACCCAGGGCACGTGCAGTTTTACCGCCAATATCTTGGCCTCGGCCCGGATGACCGGCCGACAGGCGGGGATAATCTGAAGTACTTCTTCGGCTACCAGATGAACTGGATGTGGTGGCGGTACTTAATGTGGAACTATGCCGGGCGGCAGAATGATTATGAAGGCCAGGGCGAGGCGAAGAATGGCAACTGGATATCCGGCATCAAGCCAATAGACAAGCTTCGCGGCCTCGGCGATATGGACAAGATGTCCGACGGCTACCGGAACAACGGCGCAAGAAATGAGCTGTACTTCCTGCCGTTTATTCTGGGTATTCTCGGCTTTATCTATCAGTTTAACCGCCGCAAGCGGGATGGCTTTATCGTGGGAATGTTGTTCTTCTTTACCGGCATTGCCATCGGCATCTATCTGAACATGCCTCCCCTGCAGCCCCGTGAGCGGGACTATGCCTTTGCAGGAAGCACGTATGCGTATGCGATATGGATAGGCCTCGGTGTGCTGATGGTCTATGAATGGCTGACACGATTTATGAAGGGTGAGGGCGCGGCATATACAGCCACGGCGCTCTGCCTGCTGCTCGTGCCCGCCTGGATGGCGAAGGAGGAATGGAACGACCACAACCGCTCCAAGAAAACCCTTGCCCGCGCTACCGCCTACAATACACTGATGAGCTGCGATAAGAACGCGGTGCTCTTTACTTATGGCGATAATGAGACTTACCCATTGTGGTACGCGCAGGAGATAGAAGGCATCCGCCCGGACATCCGCGTGATTAATACCTCGCTCCTCGGCATTGACTGGTACATTGACCAGCTTAATTACAAGGTGAACGACGCCGACGCAGTGCCCATGATGTGGAAGCGCGAGGATTACATCGGCGACCACCATGAGTACATCCGCTATGTGGACCAGAAGATGTATCCGCAGGCTCCGGCCATTCCTGCCAATCAGTTTTTCCCGATTGCTGACATCTGTAAGTTCATCACATCGGATGCCAACAGGCTGCCGATTGAAGACGAGCCCGTGAACTATCTGCCTACGCGCAACATCTTCATCCCGACACCTGACAAGGGCGCCTTGGGTGCGCTGGCAACCGGCTTTGATTCCACGCAGATATCCACGGATATGCACGTAACGTTCTCGCCCAATAAAGGCACTTATACGAAGAGCGACCTCGCGCAAATCAACATCATCGCGGCGGTGGCCGGCCAAGGCTGGAAGCGTCCGCTTTACTTCTCCAACCTGCAGGAGACCGATGAATACGGCAACATGAATGACTTCATGAAGCTGGAAGGCACGGTTTACCGGCTAATGCCATTCAAGCAGATGAAAGCTCCGCAACAACAACCAGGTGCTGGCGGCGAACAGGGCTTCGTTGACCTTGCCAAGAGCGTGGCGCTCTTCAACAACACTTACATCTGGGGTGGCGCTGAGCGTGGGGACGTTTACTTTGATGAGAAGAACCGCCAGAACTTTATCCCATACCGCCTCAACGTAGCGCGCCTCGCCGATGAGCTGACTGCGGCGGGTCGCAAGGATGAAGCCGTGCGCGTGCTGGATAAGGTGGCTGCCGGCATCACCGAGCACGCCTATGCCTACGACTTTACCGGCTTCTTCATGGCCAATGCCTACTACCGCGCCGGCGGCATGAAGCAGGCCGCAACAATGGCCCGCAAGGTGGCCGACAATGCCCGCGACGACATTCGCTACTACGGTTCTCTGCCCGACGATGCCCGCGAGGCGTCTGCTAACGAGGTGCAACGCGACATCAGCCTTATGAGCCAGCTATCCTTAGAAGCTATTCGCGCCGGCGATAAGGCCACCGTGGATTACATCATCGGCAACCTGCGCAGCGTCGCAGACAATCCGGCCACGGGCGGCAATATCCCGCAGCTCATCTCCGAACTGACACGTATGCAGCAGCAACCGCAGCAGGTGCAGATGCCAATGCAACAGTAGCAAAGTGGTGAGTTGTGAATGAGAAGCGATAAAGAGCGCACATTACATAAACGCGACACCTTTTCCCATCCGCACTGCGTAAATTGCAGTGCGGATGTTTTTTTAAGAATGCCCTTTTCTTTTTCACCCACAATTACAACGATGCGAACGGCGAAAAGCCGGATGCTGTTACTATTACTGCTGAGCGCAGGCACCGCCTTTGGGCAGCAAAAGGCTGATGGCGGGCAAACTCCGCCAGCCAACACCGGGGGAGCCCAAGTAACAGAAAACAACGTAACGATAGACTTCCGGACGGCTCCGCTCCTTGGCCTTGGCCGTCGCGCAAAACCGGGCGAGGTGCCGCCCAAAGCGATGCTTATTGAACTGCTCACCCGCCAGAATCAGCGGGATTATGTCGTGCAAAACCGCCCGGAACTGCTTACCGTTTTTGAGAATGACGTATCAGAGGTTAAGCGTCGTACGGTTTTGGACTGGAGCAGCTACTTCAAGTTTTGCCCGCTCTACTTTTTCTTAGACACGAATGCCGATAGAATTCGCCGCGGCGAGTTTGAAGGCGTATTATTGGATTCTACGATGAAGCCGGCCACCAATCTTGCAGTGCAGCCTGGCGAGCGCAATATATATATTGGATATTTCGGCAGCCCGCTGCCGCAACCGGATACCACCGGCCCCCCCGGCCCGCTGGGCCAATACATGGAGCACGACGGTGACGACGTAACCTCGCTGATACGTGAGCGATTCTTAGTGCATGACGCAGACTTCCGGATGCTGCCGGATGCTAAGCCGCGCACCAACTTCGTCCGGGCCATCCGACCTACCTGGATGAGCGGCAAGGAATACCGAAGCTATAGGCGGCACATCACTTACAACGCCTCGCATTGGTACATTGACTACCAGCCAACGGCTTACAGCTACGATGCCACCTTACGACGATACTTTCGTGTTAAGTAAATAAGAAAGCCGGCGCTCCAAATGGGCGCCGGCTTCTTTTTCGGGAGAGGTCACAAGCGGATTCGAACCGCTGTAGCAGCTTTTGCAGAGCTGTGCCTAACCGCTCGGCCATGTGACCTGCTGCGGCAGCAAATGTAAGGGTGCGGTGGGAATGTTGGAGTGTTGGATTGTCGGAATGTTCGAGCGTTTTCTAAAGAATTTTCAATGCGAAGCATCTAACATTCTATCATTCCAACACATCAACTCCTCAGCACAGCGCCTCATTCTGCGGGATATTTGTTGCCAGGCCGGCTTCCGCCGTTTCCTTGTACTTTCCGTTCATGTCCAGCGCCGTCTGCCACATCGTGCTCACTACAGCATCCAGCGATACGCGCGCATTATCGGGATTGCTTTGCATGGCAAGCTGGGAGGCAGTGATGGCTTTAATGGCGCCCATCGTGTTGCGCTCAATGCATGGTACCTGCACGAGACCGGCTACGGGGTCGCAGGTCATACCGAGGTGATGCTCCATCGCAATTTCCGCCGCCTGCATACACTGGCGCGGCGTTCCGCCGAGGCATTCAGTAAGCGCGGATGCTGCCATGGCACTGGATACGCCAATCTCCGCCTGGCAGCCGCCCATAGCCGCTGAAATGGTTGCGCCTTTCTTGAAGATGGAACCGATTTCCGAAGCATTGAGCAGGAAACGGACAATCTTATCCTCATCAAGCGCATCGTTGAAAATAGCGTAGTACATCAGCACGGCGGGAATGACGCCGGCTGCGCCATTGGTAGGTGCAGTAACGACCCTGCTGAAGGCGGCGTTTTCCTCATTCACGGCAAGCGCAAAGCAGCTTACCCAATCCAGAATGTATTGAAAGCCCTGCCCGCCCGCACGGATGGCTGTTACCCATTCTTCAAAATTGTTGTAGGGCCGGCCTTTAATGAGGCGCTGATTAAGCGGCGCGGCGCGGCGCGTTACATCCAGCCCACCCGGCAGTTTGCCGCTGATGTGCGCCCCGCGATAGACGCATTCGCGCATCACACGCCAGATATTCAGGATGCCAGCGCGGGTTTCGGGTTCGGAGCGCCAGGCATGCTCATTTTCCATCACTACTTCCGAGATGGAGAGGCCGGTCTTTATGCACCAGTGCAGCAGGTCGGCTGCGTAATCTATGGGAAATGGCAGGTCAACGAGTTCACCAGCAGAGTCGCCCTCACCTTCCTTCAATACAAAGCCACCGCCAATGCTGTAGTAAGTCTCGGCAAGTTGTTCGCCGCTCTTCAGCCGGCATAAGAAGGTGAGTGCATTCGGGTGTGCCGGCAACGATTCATTCACCAGAAAGACGACATCTGCCGACGGGTCAAAATGAATGTCCAGCATGCCGGCAAAACGTATTTGCTGCTTGCCTTCAATACGCTCTAAAGTTGGTGTAATAGCAGCCACATCAAAGGTTACAGGGTCCTCGCCGCAGAGGCCGAGTATGACGGCTACGTCGGTGCCGTGGCCTTTACCCGTCTTTGCCAGGGAGCCATAAAGCAATACCTCCACCGCCTCCACTTCTCCCAACCTGTTGCGGCTTCGCAATCCGTCTATAAAACGCAGGGCGGCGCGCCATGGCCCCAGCGTATGCGAGGAGCTTGGCCCGATGCCAATCTTAAACATGTGAAAGACGGAGATGGATTCTTTTTTCAAGTTGGAACGTTAGAATGTTGGAACGTTGGAACGTTCCCTGCAATAAAAAAGGCTGCAAGCGCAGCCCAAATTTACCGTGATTACTTAGCTTATGTCGTAAGACTCCCTCAAAGCCACAGTTACCCCACTGCTGCCTTAGTATCAACTGTGCATTGCTGCTTCACGTAATCGCGGATTTTGCGGATGTAGTCAAAGTAGCCGCTCTCCAGGCGTATCCAGAAGATGATAAAGGCCAGCAGGCTGACGCCTATCATTGGGTAAGCGTAAATCTGAAACCCGTCCTCCTTGATGGAAAGCAGCATGATAAGCGCCGCGGCCATGAGAAAGAAGCAGAAGATGATTAATATCATCGGCCCGCCCTTGTCAATCTTGCGCATCTTAGAAGAGATGTGTACGTCCGTCTTAGCCCCTTTGCCTTTGAACTCTACGTGCGTGATAGGCAGCGTCTTGATGTTGGTTTCCTGTTCTGCGTGCGGAATTATTTTAACCATCCGGTCTTTGTCGTAAATCTCAAAATCCATGTTGTGGATTTTGACGTGTTGGCCAATGAGGCGCCGCTTTATGTCTTCTTCGGTACAGCTTGTCTGGTACTTGTAGTGTCGCGTGAAAAGCATAGAAGGCGTTTATTTTGAGTAAAAATAATCGGATTTACAGTCCGAAAGATACTCATTCCATACCGCTGTGCAACACCGTTTTTAAACGGTGGATTAGATGTGGGAAATCTATTTAGCTACGGCACCGCTACCGATGCTGCGGAAATACTGGTCAACCATCTGTTTATAGTAAGGCTTCAACTGTGGCGGAACCGTACGATACAATTCCAGCAGTTGCTGCCGGTTTTGCAGATAGCGTTGCAGTTCCGGCGGCACGGGCCGCGATATTTCCTTAGCTGCATTGGAAGCGCGCTTATCATCCTGCTCTTGCTCACGCAAAGCTTTTTCCGATTGCAATAGACGCGTCAGGATTTCCTGCTGGCGCATGAGGAACTCGTTGCTCAGGCGGCGATTTACGAGGTCGGTTTCATTCCTGTCCATCTGCTGCTGAATCTCACGCAGTACCTTGCTGTTGCCCATGCCGGTGCCGGCGAGGCGGCTTTGCAAGTCCTGCAACTGCTTACGGATAGTAGCTTGCTGGGCGGCAAATTTTGCCAATTGCTCCGCATCGCCATATTCATTGTCGCCCTCGCTGCCCTGGCCATTGCCGGAACCACCTGCGCCACCACTTCCCCCTTTGCCTGACTGCTGACTCTGGCCTTCTTTGCCATCCTTTCCGTCCTTGCCTTCACCCGGCTTCTTGCCTTCACCCGGCTTCTTGCCCATGCCGCTTTTCTGCATAGCGCTTCCGAGGCCCTGCTGCTGCGTAATAATGTCAGAAAGCTGCTGGCCTGCGCCGGGTTTGCTACCGGGCTTCATGCCGGGCGATGAGCCGGGCTTAGTGCAGGAACCGCTACTGTTGCCGGAGCTCTTAGCCTGGCTCTGCATCTGAAGCAGGTTTGCCAGAAGCTCATTGAGCATCAGCGCAAGGTTATTGGTATGTGTCATCACATACTGTTGGCGGGTCAGGGCATCACCGATGGTGCGGGCTTCCAATGAAGCCGTAGCAAGCCTCATGTTCTTTTCCAGCTCGCGGGTTTCCTTATTCACCGTCGGGGCAAGCTTGAATACGCGCTTGCTAAGTGTGAACAGGCTATCGCGAATCATATGCGAGGCGTTGTAGAGTCGTGCCTGCTCGCGCCCGTTGGCGAGGTAAGTCTGACTGGCAGCTGACGTCGTACGCACGCCGTTCATCAGCTTTTCCTCGTCAAAGGAAAGGCGAATGAGGTTAGTGAGGAGTTGGCGGGTGGCCTTGATGTCTATATCTATCTGCTGCATGCTCTGGCCGCCGCTCATAGCGCGCAAGGCTGCCGCCATATCCTGCAGATTTTTGGCGGCCTGCTGCTGGCTTTTGCTGCTGCTTTTGCTGTCGCTCTTTTCCAATTCGTCCTTGCTCTTTTCCATGTTTTCGCCCGCCTGCTTGCCTTCATCGGCGGGCTTGCCTACGTCCTGCTTACGCTCCATGCCGCTATTTAGCTTTTGCAGCTCTTTCATGTCCTCGCTCATCGCTTTGTCGAGTTCTTTTTTCAGGTCTTGCTGGTCTTTGACGAGGGCATCTGCGCCCTTCTTCTGCGCGTCGGTTGTCTTCTTCAAGTCCTGCTGCTTTTGGGCGAGCGCATCCATCTTGTTGGCTAGGTCTTCCATGCGCATCTGAGCTTCAAGCTGCTTCATGAGTTCCTTCATGCGCTCCATGTCCATATTGACAAGCTTATTCTGCTCCTGCATCTGCTCCAACGTCTTTTGAGCCTCTTCCTTGTTCAGCTTCGCCATGAGTTCCTGCAGTTTCTTCATCTGCTCCTTCAGCTCGTTATTGAGCAGGTTCTCTAACTGCTTCTTCATCTCGTCCTGCTTCTCGCGGACTTCTTCGCTGTATTGCTTTTGCTGGCTCTGCTTCATCTGTTCTTCCAGGCGCTTCTTAGTCGCCTCCATCTGCGACTGCATCTCTTCCTGCTTTGCCTGAAGCTCTTTCAGATTCTGTTGTTGTTCAAAGGACATCTCCGTGCTTTGAAGCATCTTATCCTGCACTTCTTTCAGGTCTTTCTGAATCTCCTTGGACTGCTGCGCAGAGTTGCTAAGGCCGGCATTAATCTGCTTTGCATTCACGTTCATGGAAGAGTCCAACTGACGCGGCGTGTACATCGCGTACGTCATCGCGGCACTGCGCGAAGCCTTCGGGCCGTGGACGCCGTCGTTGTCAAGGGCCTCCACGTAGTAGGTTACTTTCTGACCGGGCTGCAGGTTGAGGACTTGCAGGTCAAAGTATTTCTGGAAGGGCACAAGCGCACCGCCACCGCCCGCGAGCGGGAAGGATTTTCCCCCGAAAGAATGGCCCTTGTCATCCGCAATGCTGTAATGAAAGGAAACGCGGCTGATACCATAATCGTCGCCCGCAGTCCCCGTCAAAACAATCTGCTTGCCGGTAACGGTGTCGCGGAATTCCTGCACCTGCACCACTGGGTACTGGTCTGGAATGACCTGTACGTTGTACTTAAACGAAGGCGTCGTAGCCGTCTGTCCATTGCGCAGCAGAATGGTGTAGGAAGTATCCTGCATGAACTGGTGTTGGTAGCTGAACAGTTTGCCGCCACGCGCCGCGAGATTTACAGACGCGCCGCTACCCCACTGGAGCGTTGCGCCATCGGTATAATCGGCTATCAGCATGTAGCCCACGCGGGTACCTACGGGAATGTTCAGATCGCCGAGAGAAGCGCGGATTTCGTCTTTCTTACCTGTGTAGTCGGGATAGTCAAGCTGCACGCGAATGGCTTTGAGCACTGGCATCTGCGCTACATGCAGCGTATATGGTTTTGAAGAAAAGCCTGCGGCAAAAAGGCGGAAGCTCACCGGCTCGGTTACGTTCTTAAACGTGTATTGAAAGACATGATTACTGAGCGCCGTCATCGGGATGCGCTCGTCGCCTATCTCCACAAAAAGCCCCGTCGGAAGCGCGCTGCCAGCAACCGCAGCCTTCAACACATAATCCGCGTTGCGCGTAACAGTTAAAGGGCCGGAAGTGATATTAAACTGAAACGGCGAAGGCTTTTCAAAAGCCTTTGTCGGCTGCAAAAGCCGTGTGCCAGCATCTGTAAACACTTTCGGAGAAACGATAAGAATGAAAATGCCTACGAGCATCACCGGCAGCAGAAATGGGAGATAACGGCGGTTCTTAGAAAGGTCAACGGCGCGCGTAATGGGCACCACGGAAATCTGGGCGGCCTTCTGGTCAATGCTTGCTTCAATCAATTCGCGGCTGGCGCTTGGCGTGGCGTCATGCCTTAGCTGCAGGATGTTGAGCAGCTTATCCTGAATCTCCGGGAAGTGGCGGCCTACAATGACCGCCGCATCCTCATGCGAAAGCGTCTTGCCCATGCGCGCCATCCGCGCCAGCGGCATCGCTACCCAGAATACGAGTGCTGAGCCGCCGAGCGCTACAAATGCGCTAACGATAGAAACCTTTGCCCAAACAGGCAGGTATAGGTAATACTCGCCCACGCTCACAAGGAGCACGTAGGCCAGGAGGCAGGTGAGCAGTATCAACCCACCTCGCAGGAGCTGGTTGAGGTAGTATTTGCGGATAAAGGCATCCAGCCGGGACAGGAGCCAATTGTAGTGTTGCATGGTAGCTCCCTGCAATTTACGAAGGGCTGTGGCCCTGCGGCGTCACGTGAAAACAATAACAGGATTTTATTCAGAGCAATTAGCTTCGTGCCTTCCACCATGAAAATCGCCACCTACAACGTCAATTCTGTGAATGCCCGCCTGCCCGTCCTTCTACGCTGGCTGGAAGGAGAGCAACCAGACGTAGCCTGCCTCCAGGAATTGAAATGCACGGACGACAAGTTTCCGGAAGAAGCCATCCGCGAAGCAGGTTATGAAGCCATCTGGCATGGCCAGAAAAGCTGGAACGGCGTGGCCATACTCGTCAAAGGCGAAAAGCCGGAAGAAGTAGGCCGTGGCCTGCCGGGCAATGAGGAAGATATACAAAGCCGGTTGATAGAAGCCCGGGTGAACGGCGTTCACATCTGCTGCCTTTATCTGCCCAACGGCAATCCGTCCCCGGGGCCAAAGTATGACTACAAGCTGGCGTGGATGGAGCGGTTCAAAGCGCATGTTCAAAGCTTGGCAGCTTCCAAAGAGCCGGTGGTGCTTTGCGGCGATTACAACGTCATTCCCACCGGCAAGGATGTCTATAAGCCAGAGCGCTGGACTAAGGATGCCCTTTTCCGCGAAGAAACCCGCGCTTCTTTTGAAGAGCTCATAGCCCAGGGATGGACAGACGCTATCCGCCACCTGCATCCCGAAGAAACGATTTACACCTACTGGGACTTTTTCCGTGACGCCTTTGGCAGAAATGCCGGACTGCGCATAGACCATTTTCTGCTCAATGCCCCCATTGCGAAGCGGCTAAAGGCTGCCGGCGTGGACAAGGCTGTGCGCGGATGGGAAAAGACCAGCGACCACGCGCCTGTGTGGATTGAGCTGAAATGAAAAGCACCTGACAAGTCCGCAGAGGACTTGTCAGGTGCTTAGAACAATAGAGAGCTTACCGCAACAAAGTCACATTGCCTTGCTGCCGCACTACCTCACCTTTCGCGGAAGCGGCTTCCAGCATGTATACATATACGCCCATTGGGGCGGCCGTACCGTTCAACATACCGTCCCAGCCGTCGGCAGCATTGGTCGTTTGGTACACGAGCTTGCCCCAGCGGTTGTAGATGCGCATGGAGCGCAGCGTGTATCCGGGACGTATGCTGGCAATCCGCAGCATGGCATTTTTCGCTAAGGAAGAATTCGGCACAAAAGCATTGGGCATAGCCATGATGCTGGCAGAGCTTACTGAAATATATACCGCATCAGCACTGCTGCAGCCTGCCGGCGTAGTTACGGTTACATAAAGCGTTGTATCGCTCGGCCCGCTGAAGTTGATATTAGCGCTCGCCGGGGAATCCACATACGGGCTTGTGCTCCAACTATAAGTATAAGGGCTGAACGATGCCGGGGTTACGCTTGCCGAAAGCGCTATCGGGAATGAGGCGCTCTTATACACCGTATCGGTCGTGCCGATATTCACTATTGGCACCGGCTCTACGTTCACCGTCAGGCTTTTTACAATGGAGCAGGCTGCATTAGAAGCGGTGATAGTAAAAGTGGTGGTACTGTCCGCAGCGAAAGAAGGTTTCTGGTCGCTGCCGGGATAAGCAGGCGACGCAAAAGTCAGCTTTGTAGCCGGTGACCAGCTAAAGGAAAACGCCGTATCGCCCGCTACTTGCGGCACCACGCCCGTGCCTGCGCAGACGGTCGTATCGCTCACAGAAAACGTATTAGGCAGGGTGTGCACACTAACCGTATCCGTGCGCGAGCAGCCTGCGGAATCTACGTTCAATACAAACTGCTGTGTACCTGTAGCGGCAGGCGAGTAGCTGGGGCTGAGCACCGAGGCGCTGGACAAGCCGCCGGCGGGCGTCCAGGTATAGGTATAGGAGCCTGCGGCAGGTGTAACCGTCGCACTCAGGCTAACGGCTGTGCCGAGGCAAGTTGTTTTATCCGGCCCGGCGCTCATTTGGAAGCTGGCCTTGTACGTGCGCACCGTATCCGTGCGGAAACAGCCGCTGGTATCGCTAACCTTCACTATGTAGGTACTTGCGGAGGATGGATTGGCAACGGGATTGGGTACATTCAACGCGCTCAGGCCGCTGCCGCCGCTCCATTGATATTTGAAATTGCCCGCGCCGCCGGTAACGGTTGTATTAAGCTGCACCGGGCTGCCGGGCATCGCGCAGGCCGCCTTGGGCGTGGCATTTATGGTAAAGCTGCCGAGTACATTGGTGCGCACTGTATCGGGCAAACCGGTGGAGGCATACGGATACACGACCAGATTGTAGTACTGCGCAGATGCCGGGAGGTTTAAGCTTTGAACGCTGTTGGTATCCAGCGGGCTGCTCAGCGCGGTGCTGAAGCTCTGGTCAAACCACTGATAATACTTGTAGCCGGCAGGGCCTTTCAGGATAATGCTGTTGGTGCCGAGATTGCAGGATACTACGGTAGGCGCGAGGTAGGTGCTGAAGCTTGTTACATCAAAATAGCCGTAGCCAAAGTGGCCCCCAAGGGCGCAGGCAAGCGCCGTGCATTCTATTGTAACGGTATTGCCCCCATAGCCTGAAAGATTAACCGTGGTAGGCGTCCAGGGCAGATAGTAGCCGGGTGTAAGGGGGCTGGTGTAAGGAATGAAGCCGGGGATGATATACCGCGACACATAGAGGTTGTTCGCAGTAGGGATAACCGCACCTGTTGCTGAATCATAAGCCACTACTTGGAACGTCGGCTGCTCTTCGGGCAGGTGGGCCGGGTCTTCAAACACCACTGCGTACTGACAGATGAGGTTGAACTTGGTAGTACCCACCGGCACGTGCACCTGATAGCGGATACGCTCCGCGCGGAAGTTGGGACTGTCCAGCCCGATTTTCGCAGAGTAAGTACCTCCGCCCGGCGCTACAATCGGGAAGCCGCCGATAGCATCCGTACCTGTTCCAGTCATAATTGTATGCCGCTTAGCCACCGGGCCGGAGAGTACCGGATTGATAAATGCGGCGCCAGTTGTCGGTGTACCGGTAGTCGCTTCGCCTACGTAGCAAGACCATGTAGTAAAGTTGCCGAGGCCGAAATCAATATTGGGTGGAAGTGTCTGCGCATGAAGGCTGCCTATGGCCGGAAGCAAGGCAAGGCAAAGCGCTGTTTTCTTGAAGAGAGCCGACAAGAGCAGCTTCCGTACGGAGTAAGAGTGTTTCATACACAAGTATTAAGGGTGATGCGCATAAAGACATCCCCCTCCCGCAAAACGTTGGTTTAGCAGACAAACGATTTTACGTCTGACAAGTCCGTAAAGAACTTATGGCGCGCAAGGCTGACCTTTGGCAAAGGTTTTTACGCGAGAAAGGAATGCTGCAATTATATCCCGCCCACGCGGCGAATGCTTTAGAATTTACGAAGGTCAGAGCGCTGCTTTTAGAAAAGTGCAGGACGGATGAGGCGCGCGCCCGCGTGGCGGCCATGCGCTTCATGAGCCGTATAGAATTAATTGAAAAAGCGCTGAAGCAAACGGCAGAGTTTAAGCTTACACTCGGCGGCGGCGATTACTTTCCGGGCGAGTTTACCCGCAATCTTTCGCACGAACTGCGGCTTATTACCGTGCAGAATGCAGTCCTTACCGGCGATAGTCTGCTGGCGCTAAGCAACCTCACCAAAACGATTCAGTCCATACTGCTCTGGTTTAAAGGCCACGCCGGCTTTTACCCGAGCCTGGAGGCGCTTACCGAAGGCGTGGAATACGAAAAGGAAGTCGTCCGCATCATAGGTGCTGTGATAGATGATATGGGTCAGGTGCGCGACAACGCCTCACGCGAGCTGATGAACATCCGCGCCTCCCTCGCTTCCGCGAGAAGCACGGTGCGCCGGACTTTTGAGCACATCCTGCGGCGGCTGGGGAAGTCTGGCTACCTCGCCGACATCTCCGAGAGCTTTATGAATGGCCGCCGCGTCGTGGCGGTTGCAGCCGAGCATAAGCGCATTGTGCGTGGCATCCTGCACGGCGAAAGCGATACGGCCAAGACAGTATTCATAGAGCCGGAGGAGACAATTGAGCTGAACAACTCCGTTTTTTCTTTAGAACGGGAAGAAGGCCGGGAAATCCAGCGTATCCTGCAGTCAACAACGGCGGCGCTCGGCCCTTACGCGCCGGTATTGCAGAAGTATTATCACCTCATCGGCCTGTATGATTTCATCCGCGCGAAGGCGGTGCTGGCGCAGGATATGAACGCAGACCTCCCCATGCTATCGCCGCATCCGGGATTGAGTCTGGTGAATGCATTCCATCCCTTGCTGCTTTTGCAGAGCAAAGGCTCCGGCAAGAACATTATTCCGCTCAATCTGCATCTTGACCGGAACGAGCGCATCCTCATCATCTCTGGCCCCAATGCCGGCGGCAAGACGGTGAGCATGAAGACGGCGGGCCTCCTGCAAATGATGACGCAGGCAGGCCTTCTCATTCCCGCAGACCCGCGCAGCGAGGTGGGCATTTTCAAGCAGCTCTTCATCCACATCGGCGACACGCAGAGTATAGAGCACGAGCTGAGCACCTACAGCGCCCACCTGCGCGACATGAAGTATTTCATGGACTTCGTCAACGGCAAGACGCTCTTCTTCATTGACGAGCTTGGCTCCGGCTCCGACCCTGCTCTTGGTGGCGCATTCGCGGAAGCGATTGTAGAGGAATTAGCGAAGAAGAACGCCATCGGCATCATCACTACGCACTATCTGAACCTGAAAGTGATGGCCGGGAAAGTGCCGGGCATCTTCAACGGCGCTATGATGTTTGACGAGGAGCAGTTGGAACCGCTCTATAAGCTTACCACCGGCAAGCCTGGCTCCTCCTATACTTTCGCCATTGCGCAGCGCAGCGGATTGCCGCCGAAAATAATAGACCGTGCGCGGCAGCTAACTGAAAAAGGCCATGTGAAGCTGGATAAAATCCTGCACCAGACGGAGCAGCAAAGCGTG
The DNA here is from genome assembly GCA_965246785.1 of Chitinophagaceae bacterium. Classification (GTDB taxonomy): domain Bacteria; phylum Bacteroidota; class Bacteroidia; order Chitinophagales; family Chitinophagaceae; genus UBA1952. The sequence continues at coordinate 158,539 of CBDFFM010000006.1, read as the reverse complement.
CGCCTCGGCGGCAAGGAAAAGCAGCTGGACGAGCTGATTAATGAGAATGAAAAACTGAAGGAAACCTACGCCAAGCTCATAGACAAAGAGCGCCTGAAGCAGCATCACGAGACGCTGAAACTGCAAAACAAAATCAAGAAAGAAGAGCTGGACTACCTGCGCGACACGGAGCGAAAGTTCAAAGCCATTGTCCAAGAGTGGAAGCGCACGGATGACAAGGGCGAAGTGATAAAATCCGCGGAGAATGTGCTCTTCCGTCGCAAGCAAATCGCCGGCAATGTTTCCGCGGCCAAAAAGGCGGATAAGAATTACGACACAGTAGGCGGTCAGCCTCAGTTAGGCGATTTAGTGCGCCACAAAACAACCCATCAGGTAGGCACCGTAACTGAGCTACGCGATAAGAAGGCGACGGTACAGATTGGGAAGCTGCCTTTTCAGGTGGATGTAAGCGAGTGGGTTGTGGTGCGGAAAAAGAGCACGAAGAATGACGAGCGTTAAGAACTTATCATCCCCTTCACCATCCCGCCCAGCTTCTTCAAAGCCATGTCCACTTCCGCCGTCCACGGCATACCATAGCTCAGCCGCATACAGTTGTGATAGCGGTCTTGCATGGAAAACATGGCACCCGGCGCAATGGATATCCGCTGCTTCATGGCAAGGTGGTACAGCTCCTGCGTGTCCACCCGCTTATCCATTTCCAGCCAAAGGATAAAGCCCCCTTGCGGGTGCGTCACGCGCGTGCCCTCCGGAAAATATTCGGAGATAGCACGGATGTATTGCAGGCAATTCGCGTGCAGCGTTTGGCGTAGTTGCCGTAAATGATGTTCATAACGTCCAGTGGCGAGAAAGGCAGCAACCGCAGCCTGCTCAGGTGATGCATTGGTGATACTGTGATAAAGCTTCAGCCGCTTAACCGCATCAAAATGTTTGCCCGGCGCAATCCAACCAACGCGGTAGCCAGGAACAAGTGTTTTAGAGACGGAACCGCACCAAAGCACATTCCCTTCGTCATCAAAAGTCTTGCAGCTTCTTGGCCGCTTCTTGCCGAAGTAGACATCGCCATACAGGTCATCTTCTATTAGCGGAATGCTATGATTTGCCAGCAACTGCACAACTTCCTTCTTCGCTTCATCCGGCATACAATGGCCGAGCGGATTGCCGAAGTTGGTGACGAAGAGACAGGCTTTAATCTTATGCTTGGCAATCGCCTTGCGCAAGTCATCCGGCGCTATGCCGGTGTCCGGGTGGGTGGGCAGCTCCAGCACTTTCAGACCAAGGCTGTTCAGCAGTCGCAGGGTGCCGAAGTAGCTGGGGCTTTCCACAGCCACCGTATCGCCAGGCTTTGTCAGCGCCAAAAGCGCATACGAAATAGCATTCATCGCGCCGGCGGTGGTGATGAGGTCTTCCTCACCCAGACGCCCGCCCCAGTTCATGGCCCAACGTGCGATTTGGCGACGCAGTTCGGGATTGCCGCGCACCTGCTCATATGAAGTACAGCTGTCGGGGGATTCGCGCAGGGCTTGCAACATGGCCTTGTTCAGCTTTGCCACAGGCAGCAGCCCGGCAGCCGGTACGCTCAATGAGAATTTGATAAGCCGCGGGTCAACGAGCGCGTCATACACTTCCGAGATAAGCGCGTCAATATTCCGGTTGCGCACAGCCGGCAGCGCCTTACTGACGGATGGCCGCTCCGGCGCAAGGCCGGGCGCAAAGCGCACGTAATATCCGCTCTGCGGCTTGGCGGCAATCAGCCCTTTCCCTTCCAGATGATAATAAGCCTGCAACGCCGTACTAACGCTTACGCCCTGCGTCTTGCTTAGCTCGCGGACGCTCGGCAGCTTATCGCCGACGTTGAGGACGTCCTCGCTGATTTGGCGCTCAAGCTGTTCCGCAACTTTTAAGTACAGTAAGTCAGTAGTCATACGTTGTGGTTTTGAAACCGGGTCAGGCCGCCGGAGCGGCCCAACCCAACTGTTATGCCCAAAAGTAAGAGAATTGTATCTGTACTGTTTAGCACAATCTTTTCACCTTTGACACCGTGAGCACGAAAACCAAGGCCTACCTCGCGTATGCGTACGTCGCCATCATTTGGGGTACAACCTACTTCGCCATACGCGTGGCCGTGCTGCACCTGCCGCCGCTGCTCATGGCTGGCATCCGGCAGGCCATTTCCTTTTTCATCATCGCGGCCATCGCGCTTAGTCTTAATAAGCAGGTCAATTTTTCTAAGCAAAACCTGCTGCGCAATGCCATCATCGGCTTTCTGATGATTGCGGTGGGTAATGGTGTCGTCTCCGCTGCCGAGCGTATCATTCCAAGCGGTGTGGCGGCGTTGGTGTGCAGCATGATGCCCATCTCAGTCGTCATCCTCAACCTGCTTTTCTCCAAGGCAGAGAAGCCGGATTGGCGCATAGGTCTCGGCATGGCGCTCGGCTTCACCGGAGTAGCGCTTATCTTCCGCAACGACCTCGCGGCCCTTAAAGACCCGCGCTATCTCATCGGTATCGTCGCTACGCTTATCGCCACATTCGGCTGGGGCGGCGGAAGCATCCTGAGCAAGAAGTGGGGCAACCCGGTAAATCCCATGATGGATGCAGGCATGCAGGTAGGCTTCGGCGGCCTCTTCCTGCTCGCTTTCAGCCCCCTTATAGACAACTACGCCATTGCCGACTGGCACAATGCGGATGCCCTTTGGGCGCTGGGCTATCTCATCATCTTTGGCTCCGTAATTGCCTTCACTGCCTACCGTTATGCGCTCAAGCATCTGCCGGTCGGCTTTGTAACGAGCTATGCTTACATCAATCCGCTGGTCGCGGTGGTCATCGGATTCTTCGCCCATGAGGTCGTTACCGGCTGGACTGCCCTTTCGTTTGTCTTCATCATAGCCGGCGTGGCCATTGTCAATAGCAGCTATCAACGGAGGCGGAAAGCAGCCGAAGCAGCGGCGTCAAAGCAGTTGGCCGTCCTTTCAGAATAAACACTTCCTCACCTTCCAAAAAAACCATCGTTATGAGCAACACGATTCAAATGGTCACAAAGCCGGAACGCACCGTAACCGAGACGCGCTCGCTGCCTTTCGGCAAAATCCCGACGGAGCACATGTTCATCTCAGAGTGGGCGGACGGCGACTGGCAAGGCGCGCGCATTGTGCCCTTTGGCGAACTGACCTTAAGTCCGCTGGCGCTGTGCCTGCACTACGGCCAGACGGTTTTTGAGGGTATGAAGGCGTTTAAGATGGAAGACGGCCGCATCAACATCTTCCGTCCTGAAAAGCATTACGAGCGTTTCGTCAAGTCGCTGGAGCGCATGTGCATGCCGGTGGTGCCGTATGAGCTATTCATTCAATCCTTAGACAGCCTTATCAGCACAGACCGCGACTGGGTGCCGGGCGACGCGGACGGCGCGCTTTACATCCGGCCCTTCATGATAGCAACCGAGGCGCGCGTGGGCGTGAAGGTGAGCGATGAATACCTCTACATGGTGGTGGCTACCCCGGCCTACGCCTACTACACCGAGCCGCTGAACGTAAAGCTGGAAACGAATTTTTCCCGCGCAGCAGATGGCGGTACGGGCGCGGCGAAGTGCGGCGGCAATTACGGCGGCGCTTTCTACCCTACGCAGCTTGCCCGCGAGCAGGGCTTTGACCAGGTCATCTGGACGGACGCGCGGACGCACAGCTTCATTGAAGAGTCCGGCACGATGAACCTGATGTTTTACTGGAATGGCAAGCTCATCACGACGCCGCTCTCCGGCACCATTCTGGACGGCATCACCCGCGACAGCCTGCTGCATCTTGCGCGGCAGTTAGACATCCGCCAGGAAACGCAGCCAATTTACTGGATGGAATTGGAGGCAGCGCTGGCTTCCGGTGAAAAGATAGAAGCATTCGGCGCGGGCACGGCGGCCGTCATCGCGCCTATCCGCAGCATCAATATCAACGGCAATGCCTACGAATGCTACACCGGGGCGGATGCGGTAATGTTCCGCCTGCGCGATGCGTTGGATGAGGTGCGTAAAGGCAAGCGCGCGGATATTCATGGCTGGAATCACATCATTTGATTATGGCGGAATACAGCATTAAAACCGGCAGCGAAGCGATGCAGCCGGAGCGGATTCATCGCTGGCTTTCGGAGCATTCCTATTGGGCAAAAGGAATTCCTTTTGAAACGGTGAAGACGGCGATAGCGCACTCTTTTTGCATTGGCGTGTTCGCGGATGGCGTTCAGGTCGGCTTCGCCCGGTTTATTACTGATTATGCGGTCTTTGCCTACCTCGCAGACGTTTACGTGGAAGAAGAACATCGCGGGCGCGGACTAAGCAAGCGGCTGATGAACGCCTTAATGATGCAGCCCTTCGTTGCCGGGCTGCGCGGGCTAAAGCTGGGTACGCATGATGCTCACGGATTGTACGCGCAGTATGGTTTCAAATCGCCTGCTCACCCGGAGCGTGCAATGGAAATCGTTCACTTCAATTCTTACCAGCAACATGAGCCAGCCGACCGCCTTTCTTGAAAATAGCACCAAGCGCCTGCACGAATACAAAGCCCTCGCCGAAAAGGCCATTGCGCAGCTAAGCGACGAAGCCCTGCTGCACGATGCAGACGAGCCGGGCGGCAACAGCCTCGCCGTCATCATCAAGCACATGCGCGGCAATATGCTCAGCCGCTGGACGAACTACCTGACCGAAGACGGCGAGAAGCCGTGGCGGCAGCGCGAGGAAGAATTTGTCCACGAAAGCCTGACCCGCGAAATGCTGATGCGGCTTTGGGAGGAAGGCTGGGCCGCCGTATTCAACACGCTTTCTTCCCTGAGCGAAGAAGACCTGGGCTGCAGCATCCATATCCGCACGGAAGGGATGACTGCGATGGATGGCATCATCCGGCAGTTGATGCACTACTCCTACCACGTGGGGCAAATCATTCTGCTTTGCAAGCAGGCGCGGGGTGAAGACTGGCAATCATTAAGCATTCCGCGCGGCGGAACGGCTGCCTTTAATGCGGCCATGACGGCGCAAGCCGGTTCACAGGCTCATTAAGGTTGCCTCATCCAAATCTTCCAGCGAGCGCAGCTTTTTATCAGCGATTGAGAAGCGTGGGTCGTCCCAATGCAGCTCGTCCGGCACGGCTATCACCTTCATGCGGGCGGCTTTGCCGGCAATGGCGCCGTTCACCGAATCTTCCAGCACAAGGCATTCGTGCGGCTTGCTGCCGAGGCTTTGCGCACAGTGCAGGAATACAGCCGGATGCGGTTTTCCCAAGTCCACCTCATCAGCGCTCGTGATGCAATGAAAGCGCTGCGCAATGCCGAAGTGCGCCACCAACGCCTGCACCATCCGCGTGGGCGATGAAGTGGCTACGCCAATTTTCATCCCCTTCCTTTCCAATAAGTCCAGCAGCGGCAGCACGCCGCGCATGATGCCGCCTTTCTCTTTAGAAAGCGCGATGATGTCGTCCAGGATTTCTTCCGCCACCTCGCCGTGCGTGGCCCCGCTTTCCCAGGCATAATTGCGCGACCAGTGCTCCGTCACCTCGTAGATGCGCAGGCCGGTCGTCTCCCTGAATCGGTCGGGGGTGATGGCTATGCGGTGGCGGTCGGCTACGCGGTTCATGGCGATGCCCCAGAGGGCCTCGGTGTCCAGCAGGAGGCCGTCCATGTCAAAGATTACGGTCGTTATCATTTCGGATTTCGGGTTTTACGCCGCCGTCAGCGCCACATCCGCCAGCGTGCGCTCCCCGGCATTGATATAAATCTTCCGCTCTGCCGGCGCGTGGCCTTCGGCTTCTATATGCAGCATATACTCGCCCGGCGGCAGGTGCTGGATGTAGGCTTGTCCCTTCGCGCCGGTCTTGCGCTTTAGTTTTTTCGCCACGATGCGGATGGTGGCGCCGGCTATGGGCGTGCCTTCGGGCGTGGTGACGCGCACTTGCAATGCGCGCCTCCTGCGGCCCGCCTTTGGCACCCTGCGCGCCGCTGCAAAGGCGGCTGTGAAGGCGGGCGCGGCCTCTTCAAAGATGGGGATGATAAGGTCAAGCTTTCGGCACGCCGCTACGCCCTCTTTGCGCGCCGCTTCAAGCGCTGCCGTGCTTTTGGCACGCTGCCGGATGGCCGCCGCGGGGCTGCCGATGAGGGCGCTGAATGCATCCGCCTTCGCCGCGGCATCGTCAATGACGGCCTGCGTGATGTTGTATGGGCCGAGGGCGCCGATGTGCCCCTCCGCAAGCCCGCCGATGCGCTGCGCAATGCCGAGGAGGGCGAGGCCGGTGGCGAGTGTGAGCGTGCGGGTAGGGAGCTTTGCCTGCGCAAGCAGCTCATCATCTGAAATGACGCTTGCGTAGGCGCTGAGGCCTTTGGCTATGAAGCCCGCGGCGGCGCTGAGGCTGGCGCGGGCAGCGGCTTTAGCCGCTTTGGAGGGCTTGCTCATCTGCGCGGCATTGGCAGCATACATTCCGGCAATGGCGGCGTCCAATTCTGCCTTGTAAGCGACGCATGTGGCATTGCCGGACCACACGGGAGCGTCCTTTTCCATCACTTCACTTACAAACTCCAGCATTTTCAGGTAGCTGTTTTGCGTATCGGTCATTCAGGCAATAATTTAGGTGATGAAAGATGGAGTTTACGCTATGAAAGATTGTATTTACAGGCTCAAAGAAAGGATTTACTTTTCAAAAGAACTAAATTACAAAGGTGAAGATATAATTAACGTATTAAAAGATTGGATTTACAAGTCAAAAGAATTGATTAACAGGATGGAAGATTGGATTTACAGTTTGATAATCTTGTCTTCTGTGCTGTTTATTGCACCTTTGATTGTGTAAATTGGTTTGTTGGTCAAGTTAATTGAATCTTCTTTGTTGTAAACGACAGCTTTTACATTGTAAATTGCTTGACTATTTATGATAATTAAGCCTTTTTGCCTGTAAATTCAGCCTTCGGTTGAAATAATGATGTTCTTATTGCCTTGAATGGCGTTATGGAGGGTAAATAACTGTGGGATTGGGCCGAAAATGGCCCGTTCACTGGGCATAATGGTCAGCCCGGCTGCGCCGTACCGACCGAATTGTACCGGAATCGGTCAGGCTGCCCCGTAAAATGAATGATAGCGGCCCGACTGGGCGTGCACTTACACCTGAAACACCCCGCCGCGCCACTCCCGCTCAATTGGCGCGCCATTGGCGGCGGTAATGCCTTCTGAAATAAGGCGGCGCGTGTCGGCGGGGTCAATGATTTCGTCCACCCAGAGGCGGGCGGCGGCGTAATAAGAGGAAGTCTGGCGGGCGTAGCGCTCGGTGATTTCCTTGAGAATGGCGGCCTCCTTTTCGGGGTCAATCACCTCGCCCTTTGCCTTGAGGGAGGCGACCTGGATTTGCAGCAAAACCTTCGCGGCCTGCTCGCCGCCCATCACGGCAATCTTGGCGTTGGGCCAAGCGTAGATGAAGCGCGGGTCGTAGGCCTTGCCGCACATGGCGTAGTTGCCCGCGCCGTAAGAATTGCCGGTGATGATGGTGATTTTGGGCACCACGGAATTGGCGACGGCATTGACCAGCTTCGCGCCGTCCTTGATGATGCCCGAGTGCTCCGAGCGGGAGCCGACCATGAAGCCGGTTACGTCCTGGAGAAAGACGAGGGGGATTTTTTTCTGGTTGCAATTCTGGATGAAGCGGGCCGCCTTGTCGGCGGAATCGTTGTAGATGACGCCGCCGAGCTGCATCTCGCCCTTCCCGCTTTTTAAGAGCTTGCGTTGGTTGGCTACAATGCCAACGGCCCAGCCATCCACGCGCCCGTAGCCGCACACGATGGTCTTGCCATAGTCTTCCTTAAACTGGTCAAAGGAGCCGGCATCCACGATGCACTCAATGATGTTGAGCACGTCATAAGGCTTGTTGTTTTCGCTGGAGATGAGGCCGTAGATGTCGGCCATCTCCTTCGCAGGAGCGACGGACTTGATGCGGTCAAAGCCGGCATTGCGGACTGGCTTACCGAGCTTGTCCATGATGCGGCGCACCTGGTCAAGGCATTCCTGCTCGGTATCAAACTTATAGTCGGCAATGCCGGAGATTTCGGTGTGTGTCTTCGCGCCGCCAAGCGTCTGGATGTCCACATCCTCGCCAATGGCGGCCTTCACGAGGTAAGGGCCGGCGAGGAAGATGGAGCCGTTGCCCTCCACCATCAGCGTCTCATCGCTCATGATGGGCAGGTACGCGCCGCCCGCCACGCAGGCACCCATCACGGCGGCAATCTGGGTGATGCCCATAGCGCTCATCACGGCATTGTTGCGAAAGATGCGTCCGAAGTGCTCCTTGTCCGGAAATATTTCATCCTGCATCGGCAGGTAAACGCCGGCGGAGTCCACGATGTAGATGACGGGGAGGTGATTCTCCATCGCAATCTCCTGCAGCCGCAGGTTCTTCTTCCCGGAAATGGGGAACCATGCGCCGGCCTTGACGGTATTGTCATTCGCCACAATCACGCACTGCCGCCCGCTCACGTAACCAATACCGCCCACGGTGCCGCCGGAGGGGCAGCCGCCTTCCTTCTCATACATATCCCAGCCGGCAAAGGAGCCGATTTCGGTGAAGACGGAGTCTTTGTCAATGAGATATTCAATGCGCGCGCGCGGGGAAAGCTTTCCTTTTTCGGCGGCCTTCTGCATCGCCTTTTTGCCGCCGCCAAGGCTTACCTGCGCATGGCGCTGGCGCATGGCGGAGATGGCGAGCTTCATTGCGTCTTCGGCTTTATCGAACTCCAGATTCATGTGGCTAAGGTAAAGGTTGAGGGGGTTGGGGCGTTGAAAAGCAGAAAGCCTTTCCGAGCTGGAAAGGCTTTCTACTGTCTACTGACTCTGCGCTTACTTGCCGCCGCCGCGGCCATTATTATGCTGCTGGCTATTGCCACCCTGGCTCTGGCCGGGCTTAGCGGTCTTGGTATCGGCTTCCGCTTCGCGGACGGTCTCGTCGAAGTCGGCGCCGGTCTTTTGCTGATTGTCGGTAAGCTCGTCCACGCGCTCTGCGCTTCCGGCTGATTGCTGCTTTTGGTCTGCCATGGCTGAAAATTTGGTTTGGTTTTCCTGAACGGCCAAAAAGGCTATGCCAGCCGCTGCGATTAAAGCAAAAGAGATGATTTTGCAATTTTGCATTCGCGCACCCCACCATCCGGCCCTATTTTTGGTCTAAGGCCATTACTTATGAAACGCACAATATTCCAAGCCATACTGGGCTTATGCCTGACTGGCGCCGCCGGCAATGCCGCCGCTCAGGCCATTACCGTAAAGCGCGCCACTGTTCAGAGCGAGGTTTCCACAAGCCATCCGGAGCATGGCCATGCAGACAGACGCGCAGAAATCGTCTGGAACAGCGCCACACCGCCATCCGAAATCTATTATCGCCCCGATGCCGCCCACTGGCTCAACTGCAAGGCTATCCGGCAGGAGCGCCGCCCATTCGGCGGCGGTCCCAACGACTATATGGTTATGGACAATCACGCGCCGCTCAAGACATTCAAGAAAGGCGAGGCACTCATCCTCCGCCCGGAAGCCATGCCGAGCGATATGCAGCCGGACGAGGTAAAGAAGCTGGCCACCGGCGCGCTGTTTTACAAGTTGGAAGGCTCCGGGAAATGGATAACACAAAAGATAACGTTCAAGAAGCTGCCTGATTTGCGGGTGCCTTAAACGTAGCTGCAACGCTGTGCGCTAAAGCGTTGTGCGCTAAAGCGCCACAAGCTCCTTAGCATTCTCGACCGCTGCCTTGCTTGGCTGCTCCCCGCCTATCATGCGGGCAATGGCCAGTACGCGCTCATCGCCATTCAGGCTGCGCACCTTGGTGGTAATGCGGCCATTAGCGCCGGCATCTTTATAAACAAAGAAGTGCTGCGTGCCTCGGCCGGCCACTTGCGGCTGGTGGGTGATGCAAATAACCTGATGATACTCAGCCAGCTGCAAGAGGAGAATAGCGACTTGCCGCGCGGCCTCGCCGGAGATCCCGGTGTCCACCTCGTCAAAGATGAGCGTGGGCAACTGCATGGCCTGCGCCGTGAGGCTTTTTATGGAAAGCATAATCCGGCTCATCTCGCCGCCGGAAGCCGCCTTGTGCAGCGGTTGGAATTGGCCGCTCTTATTTGCGTCCAGGACAAAGGAAACTTCGTCTATGCCTTTTGGGCCGGGCTGCGCCGACTTGTTCAGGCGGATGTCAAAGCGGGCATTCGGCATTCCTACAAGGCCAAGCAGCTTCGTCACTTCAGCGGCAATGCCGGGCGCTATTTTCTTCCGCTGCGCGGAAAGGCTCTCGGCCGCTGCCTGCACCTCTTTAAGCAGCTTAGCTTGTTCTGCCGTCAAAGCTTCAATACGGTCTGCAACATTTAAGGATGCTTTCAACTCTTCTTCCAGTTTGGCCTGTAATTCCAGCAGGCCGGCGGTTTCTTTTACGCCGTGCTTTTTGAAGAGCTTGTAGCCGAGGTCTATGCGCTCCTGCAATTCCTGCATAAGGCCGGCGTCCATATTTACGCTGCCCTCCAAGCGCTCAAGCTCGCTGCATAAGTCTTTTAGCTCCGCCCATGCTGATGAAAGGCGCTCCGTGATTGGCACTGACGCCGGCATCCACTCACCAATGCCCTGCATCTGCTGCACCGTCTTCTTTAATTCGTTGATAAGGGGCAGCTCGCCTTCTTCCAAAAGGCCGCGCGCGCCGCTCAGGACCGCGCCAATGCGCTCGGCATGGCTCAGGGTTTTGAGCTGGGTATCCGCTTCTTCTACTTCGCCATCCTTAAAAGCGGCAGTCGTTAGTTCGTCCAGCAAAAACTGCTTGTAATCAGCCTCTTTCTGCCAGGATGCCTGCTCGCTTTGCAATGCCAGCAGTTCGCTGCTCACCTTCCGGTAGCGGCTGTACAGATTGGCATATTGGCGCAGGTCGGGGCCGGTTTTAGCCACTGCGTCCAGTACATTCAGTTGAAAGGAATCGCCCTGAAGGGCCAAATGGTCAAACTGCTGGTGCAAGTCAACGAGCAGGGAGGTGAGCTTATTGAGCGTACTAAGATTAACGGGCGTGTCGTTCACAAAAGCCCGGCTTTTGCCGCTCACCGCTATCTCGCGGCGGATAATGCACTGTGGCTCGTCGTCCAGCTCCTCATCGCGCAGCGCTGCGCGGAAGGCGTCGTTGTCGCCCACCTCAAAAGTGGCTTCAACGACACATTTTTCCTCCTTGTTGATAAGCACGGAGGTATCAGCCCGGTCGCCAAGGATAAGCGAAAGCGCGCCGAGAATGATGCTCTTGCCCGCGCCCGTCTCGCCCGTCACGGTATTGAGCCGGGGGTCTGGGCTAAGGGTCAGATTATCAATAATGGCGTAGTTGCGAATGGACAGCTTCTGGAGCATGGAGAGCGCCGCAAATTTAGCGCAGAATGGCGGGCGAGCCGCCGTCTAAAATGCCTGCGCCTGTCATAAAAACAAGGCTTTAGGCAAAAGAAAAGTCCCGGAGCCAGTCCGGGACTTTCAGGGAGGCAAAAGGGGCTCGAACCCTCGACCCTCGGTACCACAAACCGATGCTCTAACCAACTGAGCTACTGCCTCCGTACTATGAGGGCAAAGTAAAGTAAAGATTGGGATTCTGAAAAGGACAATTTTAATGCAAGCAGCGCAGGGCCGTATTTTTGCGCCCTTCCGGGAATTCCGCATTCCGAATTCCGCATTCCGAATTTCTCCAATGACCGCTTCCGACATCCGCCGGCAATTTTTAGATTTTTTCAAGTCCAAAGGCCACATCATCGTTCCTTCCGCGCCTATCGTGGTAAAGAACGACCCTACCCTGCTCTTCATCAACTCCGGCATGGCACCCTTTAAGGATGCCTTCCTCGGCAACCAACCCGCGCCTGCGCCGCGTGTGGCGGATACACAGAAGTGCCTGCGCGTGAGCGGCAAGCACAACGACCTGGAAGAGGTGGGTGTGGACACCTACCACCACACCATGTTTGAGATGCTGGGCAACTGGAGCTTCGGCGATTATTTCAAGAAGGAAGCCATTGACTGGAGCTGGGAGCTGCTGACGGAAGTCTATAAAATCCCGAAAGACCAGCTTTACGTAACCGTGTTTGGCGGCGATGAGGCAGAAGGATTAGCGCGGGATGAAGAAGCGCTGGCCCTCTGGAAGCAGCATGTAGCAGAAGACCGCATCATCTTCGGCAATAAGAAGGATAATTTCTGGGAAATGGGCGACACCGGCCCCTGCGGCCCCTGCACCGAAATCCACGTGGACACCCGTACGCCGGAAGAGCGCGCCGACGGACGCGGCGGCTCCCTCGTTAACGCCGACCATCCGCAGGTGATTGAAATCTGGAACAATGTTTTCATGCAGTTCAACCGCGTGAAGGACGGCTCCCTGCACCCGCTGCCTGCGCAGCATGTGGACACCGGAATGGGCTTTGAGCGCCTCGTGCGCGTGCTGCAAGGGAAGCAGAGCAATTACGATACGGACGTGTTCAGCGGCACTATTGCGAAGATTGAAAGCATCACGAACCACCGCTACACCGCCACCGACAGTAAGGCCGACATCGCCTTCCGCGTCATTGCCGACCACATCCGCGCCATCGCCTTTACGATTGCGGATGGCCAGTTGCCGAGCAATACCGGAGCAGGTTATGTGATTCGCCGGATTCTGCGGCGGGCGGTGCGGTACTACTATTCTTATCTGGATTACAAGCAGCCGCTGCTGCATCAGTTGATGCCGGGGCTTGCTACGCAATTCTCGGAAGTGTTTCCGGAATTGGAGAAGCAGGTGGAGTTTGTTAGTAAAGTATTGAAGGAGGAAGAAGAAGCGTTTTTAAAAACGATAGAAAAAGGACTTGATTTCTTTGATAGTAACAAGATAGTGTTGGCAGCTAACTCGTTCAAGGATAACGAATCAAAAGTGGTTAGAATGATTCCGGGCGATGTGGCGTTCAAACTTTACGATACATACGGTTTCCCTTTGGATTTGACCAAACTTATTGCAGCGGAAAAAGGGTACGGCGTTGATGAGAATGGGTTTGAGAGAGCAATGGCCGTACAAAAAAACCGCTCCCGTGCCGCCACAGCATTAGACACCGAAGACTGGGTTATCCTCAAAGAAGGTAACCCCAAATTCATCGGCTACGATTCTTTAGAAACGAAAACCGAAGTCCTCCGCTACCGCAAGGTGAAAGCTAAGGGAAAGGAGAGCTACCAAATCGTCCTCGCTGAAACCCCCTTTTACGCAGAATCAGGCGGCCAGGTCGGCGATAAAGGGATACTCACTATTCACCATTCACCACTCACCATTCACGATACCAAGAAGGAGAACGACCTTATCATCCATTTCGCCGAAAGCATTCCCGACGACCTGAGCGGTGAGGTAATAGCCACCGTGGACATTCAGCGCCGCGCTTCCACCGAAGTGCATCACAGCGCCACGCACCTGCTGCACGCTGCCTTGCGCAGTGTTTTGGGAAAACACGTGGCCCAAAAAGGCTCGCTCGTGAATGCTGAGCACCTCCGCTTTGACTTCTCCCACTTCGCCAAGATGACGGATGAGGAAATCACCGCCGTGGAGCGCATGGTGAATGAGAAAATCCGCGAGAACATCCCTGTCATCATTAAGAGCATGAGTAAGGACGAGGCGGTAGCGATGGGCGCGATGGCCCTCTTTGGCGAGAAGTACGGCGATGTAGTGCGCGTTGTGATGATGGATCCGAATTACAGCATTGAGCTATGCGGCGGCACCCACGTGGGCAGCACCGGGCAGCTTGGCTTCTTCAAAATAAAGAGCGAAGGCGCGGTAGCGGCAGGCGTTCGCCGCATTGAGGCGGTAAGCGGCGCGGCGGCGGAAGAGCTGATTCATTCCGAGCTGTTGCAATTGCGCGTAGCACGCGAGGCTTTCAAAAATCCGAAAGACATCGGCAAGAGCATTGAAGCCTTGCAAGCCGAAACCGCCACTTTGCGCAAGCAGCTTGAAGGGCTGGAAGGCCAGCAGCTTGCTGTAATGGCGGCAGAGCTTGCCGCAAAAAGCGAAACCGTGAACGGGCTGCAATTCGTAGGTACAAATGTGAGCGTATCATCCATGGACGCATTGCGCAAGCTGGCCGGTGATACTTTGCGTAAGCTTGCGGACAGCGTAGTTATCCTTACAGCCAATATCAACGATAAGGCATCTGTAGCGATTGCTGTTTCAGAAGCAGCGCAGGTAAAAGGCCTGGATGCGGGGAAGCTCATTAAGGAGCAAGTCGCGCCGCTCATTAAAGGTGGTGGCGGAGGGCAGAAAGGATTGGCAACAGCCGGCGGACAGGATGCAGGTAGCCTGGCGGAAGTGATAGCGCAAGTGAAGGCTGCACTTTAGCTACACAGGCATGATGTTTCTGCCCGGCGCTGACATGGCACTTTCCGAAGCACTGATTAAAAAGCTATCCGCTAAATTTCCGGCGGGCGAGCTAAGCGACCTTACTTGGCGCGGCAAAGACATTACCATTAAAGCGGACGAGGCTGGCAATGCCATCCTGCTCTTCATAGGCAAGCGCATGGACGATGGCCACATCAAGGGTGAGCGCTACGCCCGCCGGCTGGTTTTTAAGGAAGACGGCAGCGTCCTTAAAGACCATTGGGAAGGGAAAGGAAAGAGTGCGTGAGCTGCCTTCAAAGGGGAAATTCAGGCGGAGCCGGATGTTTACCACAGGCTGTCGTTTAAGCGTGGCATAGCCAATCTGGTGCTTTTCAAAAAGATATGCTAACCGGCCATCGTACGCCCTGCGTTTAAGCAGCCTGCCGTCTGCTAAATCATAAGCATTGGCGAAACGGTCAATGCCGACCGGATAAACAGGATGTCGCCTTACGATATGGATGATTTGACCGTACAACTTGACTGTCAAAGGTAATGGTCAAGAGATGGTGCGTATATTTACGAGTTAGCTGCCATTTTAGCGAACACCCTAAACATCACAACGACTTTAAAAAATGACAGAGATATTTTACGAAGAACTTGACCCAGACAAATCACTCACAGACTTTGTAAAGAGGTTTTGGAAATTCAGCAACCCAACGGCAGACACTCAGCATTATACCATTCTGCCAGACGGCTATTTTGACCTTATCATAAAAATTACTGCCAACAAGTTGGACAATATTTCATTATTCGGCTTGTGGACAAAGGAAATAGAGGTTGTCATTCCAGCAGACACAATTATTATAGGCATTTGCTTTAAACCACTTTCAGCAGAATACATTTTACATCAAACCATTGCCGACACACTCAACAACTTTAAAGCACTTCAAGATGACTTTTGGAGCATTAATAATTTACAGTTTGACAACTTCAAAAGTTGGACAAAAGAAGTTTCAAATCAAATGTTGCTAACCTTAAAAAAGTTAAGTTCATTTGACAACAGAAAACAAAACCTTTTCAACTTACTTTTTCTATCAAATGGCTCATTGACAGTTGATGAATTATCAAAACAAACTTTTTGGAACAGCAGACAAATCAATCGCTACTTTAAAAACAAATTTGGGCTTACTCTAAAAGCCTACTCAAATATTTTGCGTTGTGGATCTTCATACACAGACATACGAGGAGGCGAACTTTTTCCAAAACAAGACTTTTACGACCAAGCACATTTTATCAAAGAAATAAAAAAGCACACAGGTTCTAACCCCAAAGAACTTCATAAGAATAAAAACGACCGATTTTTACAATTTTCCACTTTGCCCAAGGTTTAGCTTTGCAAAAAAATTAAAGATATGAGCAAGGTTAATTATGGTATTGACGCACCAGGCATAATGCGTAATCTAATTGTTTTTGGAGCTTTGACGGTGGTTGCAGGTTTTGCAATTCCAATGCTTGCCGACAACAAAATTTTAAAATACATCAGCTACTTAATTGTTTTAGTTGGTGCTGTTTTCTTTATTCTTGGCATTGCAATGTTTGCTTATGGACTGAAAGGTAAATACAGAACAAGAGATTTAATGCTTTCAAAAATCAAGTGGACAGGCAAAGAAAATGTATTAGACATTGGCACAGGACAAGGTTTATTAATGAATGGTGCAGCTAAACATTTGACAACAGGAAAGTCAACAGGCATTGACATTTTTAGCAGCAAAGACCTTTCAAATAATTCAATAGCCAAGACATTAACAAACGCAGAATTGGAAGGCGTAAAAGATAAAGTTGAAATCAAAAACGAAGACGCAAGGAGTTTAAGTTTTGCAGACAATTCATTTGATGTTGTGCTTTCATTGCTTTGCATCCACAACATTGAAGACAAAGCCGGGCAAGAAAAAGCCTGTTTTGAAATTGCAAGGGTTTTAAAACCGAACGGCACAGCTTTAATTGGCGATTATATTCCTACAACTGACTATGCCAAAGCCTTTGCCAAAGCAGGACTAAAAGTTAAAAGTTCAAAACCATATTTTACAACAGCATACGCTTTAATGTGGATAGTTGAAGCAACTAAGTAATTTATGGTTTACGTTTTCAAAACATCAGTAACGACAAAAGTTGCCATAAAGAAACTTGCCCCAACGTTAGACAAACTTTCATTCATCAACAAATGGAATTTTGACCTGCAAGACTGCGACAGAATTTTAAGAATTGAAGCAACTAATTTTGACACAAAAATTATTTGCGGACTTTTTAAATCTTTGGGTTACAGTTGCGTTGAATTATTTTAACAGCCATAAATTCGTAGGACAAAAAACGGCAGCTAACATGGGGTTTTGTGCAAGCAGGGCTTGACGTTCAAACTTCGGCTGTTTGCATCGCTGTACTTTGGTTCGGGCTGGACGGAATTCTGATGGGCTTTTAGTTGTTGACTTGTACTTTTATTTCTTTATTGGGCTTCAGTTCCGGGCTGGACAATCAACAATGCCCTGCCTGCACAAAGCCCTGTTCGTTGACTCCTACCCCAAAGTAGCTCACGTCTCTTCGGGCACGTAAAAGTTTAAGCCCGCCTATTCCTCAACCTCCAGAATCTCAAACCGCGGACAAGCTACAATATCCTACTTCCGCTTATACTCCCCACGCCCGTACAGCGATAGCTCAAAGCCGCCCAGCCCGCTGCCGTAAATCCGCTGAGCCGTAAGCGGCACATCATACGAAGAAGTCAGCGTCCAGCGATTGTAAGCGAGGCGCAGCGTAGGAATCACCGCATCGCCGTGCCGGTAGAAGCAGCCCGCCGAAACCACCACCGGCTTGCCGCCTTCCCGCGCATTGATGGAATAGCCGAGCAGCCCGCCGCCAAGTATTTCCTGATAAGGAACCTGTTGCTGATAGTCGGCATGGACTTCCAGCGTTACGTGCTTATCTAAGCGCGCCAGCAATCCGAAGGAGCCCGTCCAGCGCGTTGTCAGCCGGACAAAATCTTCACTGAGGTAGCTTTCCTTTGGTTTGGAAAGGTGGTAGCCTGCCACGCCGATGTAGCAATTCACCCTCGGGCTGAATGAGCTGCTCACACTAATGCCCGCCGCCGCGTCAAAGTGATTCATGCTTACCTGCCCGATATTATCGCCGCCGGCGGAAGCGCTGTAGCTGCCGCCGGCGTATTGATTGGCGAAGCGCATCTTACTCACATCCACCGAGCGCTGAATGTAGCCGGCACATAGCCCAACCGAGAGGTAAGTGTGCCGTGCATCGCCCATTGATTTATTGTAAGCCACAGCGCCGTAAGCCGCCGTGCTCACGAAGTTGATGGTGCCCGCCTTGTCGTAAAGAGTCGTCAGCCCGAAGCTCAAGTAATCACCCGTGGAAGATTGGATGAGCGCCTTTGTCTCTGCGCTCGCCACAACGGTGCGGTACGGCACGCCAAAGCCGGAAGCCTGCTCGCGATAGTTGATGCCCACTTTGTAGTCGCCCGTATAAATGCCGCTCAGCGCAGGATTGCGCAGGCCCGTTTGCTCATAGAACTGGGAGAAGTGAACGTCCTGCGCAAAGGTTGTGGCGCAGGAAAGGAACAAGAGGCTTGCTAAGATTACGCGCATGTGCGATGAATGTTTTGTTGATAAGATTGGTCTATCGGATAAGCGCCACATCGCCGCGCACCACTACCGGTGAGCCGTCGGCGCACTTCGCTTCAATGACGTAGAGATACACATCAGGCTTTACCGCAAGGCCCTTATAGGTGCCGTCCCAGCCGCCGTCCGGCGTGTTCACGTCCATATTGGAAACACTGAATACGTTCTCGCCCCAGCGGTCGTAGATGGCGAAGTGCGCCACTTTACTAACGCCCTTGCCCTGCGGGAAAAATCGGTCGTTTTGGCCATCGCCGTTCGGTGTAAAGGTGTTGGCCATGTAGAAGGCAGCCTCGTCGCAGCCTACGGCAATATTGAGCGTATCCGAAGCCGTGCAGCCCCAGCTATTGCTCACCGTTGCTACGTAGGTGATGTTACCATTCAGCGTTGCTGTGGGCGTAAAGCAATTGGCGCAGCTCAGGCCTCCGGCAGGCATCCATACAATGCTGCTTACGTCTTCACTCTTCGCTTCCAAAGGAATGCTCGCACCTGAAATGCCGTGGAAGTCCGGGCCAAGCTGAATGCGCGGCGCGGGATGCACATTCACCGTCTGACTCAGCGTATCAGAGAAGCAGCTATTATTACCGATGACTACCTTGTAAGTGCGTGAAGCCATGAGCGGCCCGGTCTGCGGCGTGGCGCTCGCAGGATTATCTAATCCATCCGCAGGCAGCCACAGGTAGCTCTTGCCGCCTTGCGCAGAAAGTCCCGCAACTCCACCCACACAAATGTCCTGCGCCGGCCCAATGCTCACCGACTGGTGCTGAATGACAGTAATAAGCGTGCGCGCTGTATCTGTGCATCCGTTCGCATCCGTTCCCACCACAAAGTATTGGGTCGTCTGCGCGGGCGATGCAACCGGGTCGGTACAGGCCAGGCAGCTCAGGCCGGCATTAGGCCACCAGCGGTAACTCGTGCCGCCAGCCGCATGGAGCATCGCAGACTTGCCGAGGCAGAGGCTTTGGTCGCGTTCAGCGGTAATGCTGATAGGCAGGCTTTGCAGGGGAAGCTGTGCTGTGTCTGTGCATCCCGCGCTGTCTGTTACAACGACACGATAGCTGCCGGTCGTGAGCTTGCTTGCCAGCGGTGAGGTTTGCCTAGGCACGGTATTCCACAGATACGCATAGGGCGCAGTACCACCGGATACCGTTACGCTCAAAGTGCCTTCCGCTCCCCACTTGCAGGGCTGCTTCACCACGCTGCCGGTTAATGTCAGTTTTTGCGGCTGTGCAATGACGGCGGCAATGGTGAGCGCACAACCTGCCGAGTCAGTAATGGTAGTCGTGTAAGCGCCGGCGGGCAGCGGGCCGCTGTTGGGCGTATTCGCGTTGGGGCTTACGTTCCATACGTAGGCATAAGGCGGCGTTCCGCCAGATGGCAGCATGGCAATAGCGCCCATAGCCCCATAGCATTGCGCGTGCGTGATGGCAGCCGTTGCAATCACCTTAGAAGGCTGCTGAACGGAATCTATAAGCGTGATTGTGCAGCCATTAGCATCCGTAGCGGAGAGGCTATACGTTCCGGCGACGAGGCCGGTTGCCGTTGCGCTTGTCTGGACGGGCGATGTATTCCATGCGTAGGCGTAAGGCGGCGTTCCGCCGGAAACCGTTGCTGCAGCCGTGCCGTTTTTATCGCCGAAGCAAGCCAGGCGCGATGGCATAAAGCTGCCCGTCAGTTGCGCGGGCTGGGTGATGCTTACGCTATCGCTGGCGGTGCAGCCCTTGTCGTCTGTCACGGTTACGGAGAATGTGCCCGCGCCAAATCCTGATGCGGTGGCAGCCGTTTGCGCCGGCGCTGTGCTCCAACCGTAGCTGTAAGGCATTGTGCCGCCGGCGGCGATAGCAGTAGCTGTGCCGTTATTCAAACCGTAGCAGCTTACCGCCGTTTTCGTTGTGCTTAAGCTTAGCCGTGTCGGTTGCGCAATGGTGGCTGATACAATTGCCGTGCAGCCTTTTGCATCGCTAACAGTAGCCGTGTAATTCCCGGCAGGGAGACCAGTTGCTATTGCGGCGGCTTGGCTGGGAAACGTATTCCACAAATAGCTGTAAGGCATCGTACCGCCAGAAGCGGTAACGCTTGCCGTGCCATTTACGCCGCCATAGCAACTAACATTGGTAATGCTGCTGCTTGCCGTCAGCAGGGCCGGCTGTGCAATGGTGATAGTAGAGGACTTCGTGCAGCCATTGCTGTCCATAATGACGATGCTGTAAGAGCCTGCGACAAGATTGCTTACCACAGGCGTTGTCTGCGCCGGCGAAGTATTCCAGGCGTAGCTATAAGGCTGCTTTCCGCCGGAAGGCGTAACCGTTGCCGCGCCATTAGCGCCGCCAGCGCAGCTTACGTCTGTCTTTGTAATGCTGCCGGAAAGCTGTGCCGGCTGGCTAATAATTACACTCGTGGAAGCAGTACAGCCTTTACTATCTATAACGGTGGCGGTATAGCTGCCTGCAGGAAGTGCCTGCGCCATCGTACCCGTCTGCGCAGGCAAGGTATTCCACACATAGCTGTAAGGGGGCGTGCCTCCGCTGACTGCTGCCGCCACACTGCCAGTGTTGCCATTAAAGCAAAGGACGTCTGTCTTTGTTGCTGTAATGGCCAATGCAGCCGGTTGCCCAATATTCACGCTTGCAGTAATGATGCAACCTTTAGCGTCTATGACCGTAACGCTGCGCGCGCCGGTGCTGAGATTAGCAGCCGTTGCGCTTGTCTGTGCCGGGATGGTATTCCAGCTATATGCATATGGCGTCGTCCCGCCGCTTGCTGTAACAGTTGCCGTGCCGGTTGTTCCGCCGAAGCAGGAGACGTCTGCCTTTGTCATAGTCGCGGATAGCTGCGCCGGCTGGGTAATTACGGCTATCGCAGTATCCGTACAGCCGTCGGCATCTGTGACCGTGGCTATGTAAGTGCCGGCGTAAAGGTTGGTTGCTATGGGGCTGCGTTGGGAGGGAGCAGTGTTCCAGGAATAGGCAATAGGCAGCGCAGCATTGGCGGTCACTACGGTAGCGCTGCCCATGCTTGTACCATTGCATGCTGCGTTAGTGGCGCTGCCAATAGATGCGGTGAATGGCTGCGGCTGCACGAGGCTTACGCTGGCGGTAGCCGTACAGTTTTTACTGTCCTTTACCGTTACTGAATAAGCCCCCGCCAGCAGGCTGTATGCGTTTGCCGTAAACTGCATCGGGCTGGTATTCCAGGAATAGGTGTAAGGCGGCGTGCCCCAGCTTCCGGTGGCAGAGACGGAGCCAACATTGCCGCAGGCAGGAAAATGCGACGTGGTGCTGACTGACGGGCGCGCCTTCACTTTGACTGTATCGGACTTCATGCAGCCGTTGGCGTCGGAAACTGTCAATACATAATTCGTAGTGCTTGCGGGGTTGGCCGTCGGGTTAGTACATGTACTGCAGCTTAGTCCTGTTGTGGGTAGCCATGAATAGGTGTACGGAGCACCGTTGCCAGCAGCGCTTGCCTGCAAGGGCACATTGGCGCTGTTGCAAACGCTCGTGTCGGCGCCTGCGTTTACCGTTAGCGAAGAGGACACCACCGATGTAGTCAGTGTGTCCGTGCAGCCATAGCCCGGATACGGCGTGAGAATAACATGGTAAACGGTAGGTGTGGACGTGGAGGGAGCAGCGATGGTGCGCGTCGTATCCACGAGCGTGGAGTAATTACTGTTGTACCACATGTAGCTCTTGAAGCCGGCGGGCGCGGTAAGCGGCGAAGTAGGTGTGCCTGCGCAGTTATTGTTGCTGATGGCGAAGAGGCCACAGGTCATGTCCACATAGCCGTATCCCATGTGGCCGCCGAGGGCACAGTCAGCAGCAGTAAATTCTATCACCACATTCTTGCCGGCCATGCCAGACAGATTAAGCGAGGAGGTCGTCCAGTTCTTATAATAAACGCCGTAGGCATTCGGGCTGGTCTGGAATCCGGGGAGGCCACTTTGCGACACGTAATAGTAGTAGCTGCAGTTGATAACGGCACCAGTGCTTTGGTCATAAGCCCGCACACGGAAGTAGGGCTGTTCATAATAGCTGTGCTGCGGGTCTTCAAACACCACGGCATAGCGGTAGATGAGGCTGTAGTTATTGACGTTTGCCGGCACACTCACCAAGTAGCGCGCCTGGTCAACCTCGGCACCGATGTTGCTGTTGCCGAGCTTCATGGAATAGCTGCCCGCGCCGGGACAGACCACCGGAAAGCCGCCATAGTAATCAGTGCCGCTGCCGCTGGTAATGCTATGCCTGCCGGAGATGGGCGAAGAGGACGACAGCGACGGCAGCGTAGAGGCGCCGGTGGCATAGCCGATGTAGAAATTCCAGTTAGTAGTGTTGCCTGACTCTAAGTCAACATTCGTAGGACAAACGAGCTGTGCCTTCGCGAAGTGCGAGAGCAGGAGGAGGAGGAGCAGCAGAACGGGCAGAAAACGGGGTGGAAGTATAGGTGCGTGCATGTGGGTGTTTTGGACGGCACGGCCAAAGTATCCTGCGCTTCTGTGCGCGCTTTTTAGTCAAAAGTTAAGCGCCGCCCGTAGGGGCGGCGCTAACAATCCGGCAGTAGAACGCCGTAGCGGTTTTTGGCCCGGAAATAATTCCGGCTTTTGATAACAAACGATTTTAAGTCGCTCGCTTATGCAAAGCTGAGCAGTTCCACGTCAAAGACGAGCACCGCATTTGGCGGAATGGAGCCGCCTGCGCCGCGTGCACCATAGCCAAGCTCGGAAGGAATAAACAGCCGCCACTTGGAGCCGACAGGCATCAACTGTAGGGCTTCCGTCCAGCCGGAGATGACTTGGCGCACGCCGAATGTGGCAGGCTGGCCGCGCTTGTAGGAGGAATCAAAGACGTTGCCGTCAGAGAGGCGGCCTTCGTAGTGAACGGTTACGCGGCTGGTGTCGGACGGCTTCTCGCCGGAGCCTTCCTGCAGGATTTCGTACTGAAGACCGGATGGCAGGGTGACGACGCCTTCGCGCTTGCTGTTTTCTTCGAGGAATTGGGTTTGTTGTTCCATTTGTTGGGTTGTTTTTTGTCCGAGCATTTCCCGGAGTTTGTTTTGTAAGCTCATTTGTTTTGTGTTTATCAGAATCGGTCATACCGCTCCGGAGCAGCCCGACCGGGTGTGGTTAGCTTTCTTCCAGAATAGGCTGGCAGCCGTATTGCTCCATCAGGAGCGTATCATAAAAGTCGGCCCGCTGGAATAAATCCTTGAACATCGTCTCACCCGTCTCCGCGGTAAGCTCCAAATCATACAGCAGCGATGACAGCACGATGTTGTCGCCTTGTAGCGAAAAGAGCTTGCCATGCAGGGTGTAGTTCTCCTTCAGCATATATTGATACACGGCGCCGATGTTCTGGCGCGGCAGCTTGCAGAGGAAGGCATCGGAGATGACGAAGTAGTTGTCAGGGTTGTAGGCGATTTTGATTTTGGCGCTGCCCTCCTCCACTTCCCAGCGGTTGATGCCTGCGCGGGACAGCTCCACGTTGTGGCCAAGGTTAGTAAGGATGTCTTCCACCGTTTTGGCAATGCCAGTTACGGGCGTCTCGTCGGAAGCGTCCTGCTTAGGAAACTCAATTTTCGTCCCGCAGTTAGGGCAATACTTGCCATTGTCCAGCGTGGCTTTGGTAACGAGGGTACTGCACGACGGGCAGCGAATAACGACCTCGCCGCGGACGGGCTGGTATTGCTCAAGTGCGTCCTTCAAATAAGAAGCAGGCAGCGCGAAGCCGAGGTTGTCGCCGCCTTTAATGATGAACGTGTTCACGCCTACCACCTCTCCGTTTTGATTTACGAGCGGACCGCCAGAGTTGCCGGGGTTGATGGCGGCGTCTATCTGAATGTAATGGATGCCTTGCTGCACTCGGTCAACTCGGGAGACGACGCCCTGTGTAGCAGTATAGTTGAGGCCGTAAGGATGGCCGATAGCAAGCACCTCGTCACCATCATGCAGCGCGCCGTAGTCGCCGAGGCGGAGGTCGGGGAAGTCGTTGACATTTTGCGGCGGGAGGAGGAAAGCAAGGTCGTAGCGCTCATCGGCGAAGACGACTTTGGAGAGTTGCTTGTCAAAGTTGCGGCCTTTAATGGTGGCCTGCCGCTGGTCGCGGATGACATGATTGTTAGTGACGATGAGGTCGTAAGCAGGCAGGTAGAAGCCAGTGCCGGTGCCAGTCTTGGTGGCTATCTGGACGACGGCGGCCTGGTAGCGCTCTATGGTTTCTTGGATGGACATTGTCTGTGTTGATTTGTTTCACGCAACGGACGTGAAGGAGACGCGGCGGACGCAACGATAAGTAGAATTAAAGCGTTGCAGACGCTGCGCAACCGCCGCGTCCGTTGCGTGAAATATTATCGTTTCACTTCCAGATTCAGGTTCACGACTTGTTCAGAAAAGCTGTAGCCGAAGTCCCAGAGGCTATCGTATTTAATCTTATCGTGCGCCCATCTCAGGCCCACGTATTTGTCGGGCCAGCGGGCGATTGCGGCGTCTATGGCACGGGTAATAAGCGCTTTGTCTAGGGTTTTTGTATCAGGGTTATAGAAAAGCGGAGCCATGCCGAGGTCGCGGAAAAAATCGGCGTGCATAATGGCCATATAAATGGTGGTCAGCTCGGTGACGACGGCAGGCATGGAGTAGGTAAACTGGTTATAGACGAGGCCGTACTCATTCAGCATCAGCGCAAGGTCGGGGTACTTATTGTCCACGTACCAGACAGCATCCTTGTTGGCGGCCTGCACGTGCTCCTTCACTTTATCCGGCGGCGGCACGGGCGTGATGGCGAAGGTGCCTTTGGAACGATAAACGCCGTCGGCAAATTGTTCCCGCGTTACATCCAGTAGCTTGCGGATACCTTCTTTAAGCATCGCGTTACGCTCTACAATGGGCGTTTCGTCCTTTTTATTCCAGTAAAGCGTGTTCACCTGCTCTAAGTCAGCCATGAGCTTCGCCTCTGGTACAATAAGAAAGTCTATACGGTAAAGCAATGTGAGATAGGCATAGGCAATGGCACCGGAAAACGAATCGGCATTTAGCTCGCCCGTGCGCGTCAGCGTATCCTGAATCCACTTGCGGAAGTAAGTGTACTTCACGTCCAACTCCTTTTCGGGTAGCGGCTGGATGTGGCCCGTATCAGTGGGCTTCAACGTGGCGAAGTCAGAGACTAGCAGGTCATCCTGCCGGTCGGCGAACTTGGCGATTTCACGCAGGCCGTAGTACATCTTGTTGGGTGAAGCCATGGGCACTGTTGTGTCAAAGACCATGCAAAGCGTTCCCTTATCGTCCAGCGCGCAACGGCTGTAGAAGAGCGAGAAATTCAGCTCCAGCAACCGGCGCATTACTGCATTGCTTGGCTGCTCCATCAGCGCGATGGGCGCGCGGACAACCAGGTGGTCGCCATCGCACTCGCCATAAACTTTCTTGGAGCCTTGCGTCAGCTCAAAAGAGAAAGCCTTGCCGTCGGGCCGGAACGTGAGGTTGTCCTCAGCCTCGTCCCGGATGTAGTCAAATAGCGCGGCAAAGGTTTCGGGGTAAGCCTTCTCCTTATAGCGGTCTTCGGCGATGTACCAGCTTTGGGTTTTGGCGTATGATTTATTGTTGTCGCTGTATCGGCCGAAGCGGATGCCTTCCAGTCCCGCGAAGGGGTTGCCGTTATTATTCGCCGACGTTGTCGTTGTTATATTGCTTTCTTCCTTTCCAAAAAGCTTATCAAGCCAGCCCATAAGTAAGATTGTGCGCGCCCGGATTTTTCGGGCGGTTAAAAGTAAGGGTTGGAGGCACTCCCCGGATTGTAAAACGAGCGTGGAAGAAGCAGCTAAATCATGGGTAGTGCGGTGTCTTCTGCCTCATGCGTTTTCGCAAAATGCCGGATGTCCACAAGTGTTTTTATCAGCATGAATAAGCCGACATAGAATATTTCTCCATTCGCGGCATAGGTCTTTCCTTCAAAGAGGAACTTATGAATGAACGTGCTTCCCACTATCATCACGTGCATTAATATGACACGGGCAGAGAAGAAATTCTGGTACGCACGTGGCGAGAGAACACGGTATTGCCCGTTATAGAAATAGCCGGCTATCAGTTGAACGATGTTGGAAATGACAAAGGCCCATATTGCCGTGTGCATAAACTGGCCGTGCAGCAGCATAGCGCCGAATACATCCTGCCGGTGCGACTTATCTGTAACCTGAAAGCCAATAAAAACTACAATGAACAGCAGATAAAAAAGCAGCATCGCCGTACGGATAAGGGCCGTCCAGAACATCATTTTAATCTTTGGCCATGCCAGCAGGTCGTGGTCTGCATCCGATATCTGTACGCCATTTACCTTCAGCGCAGCAGATCCCGGAATAGTCTTGCCCTGCGCGCAGGCAATCCGGACAAGGTCAAAAAGAATGAGCAGCAGGCACTCAAACCAATAGAGATAAAGCACCTGAAAGAAAACCAGCTTGCCCAATATCGCTCCGTAAACCGGCAACGCATTTGCCGTAATGAGCATTAAGTAGGCAGGAGTCTGCTGTAGCCGGCGGTTGTTCACAATGCCGCTAAAGATAATAGCGGTTTTCAGAAATGTACTTCCAGACGGTATCCGGCAGGAGATATTGGACGGAATGCTTCGCCTTGATTTCAGAGCGAATGAACGAGGCAGAAATGTCCAGCATTGGCGCGTCCAGCACCTGTATGTGCGCTCCTTCCGGGGGCATCACGGTAAAGCCGGGACGATTGTAAACGATGACCGGGTATGCCGCCAGCAGCTGCTCTGCGTTCTTCCAACGGCTGATGTTCTGGAAAGAATCGCCGCCCATAATGACGGAGAATTTTTCTAAAGGAAATTTTTCCCGCAGGTAGGTGAGCGTGTCTATCGTGTAGGAAGGTTTCGGAAGGCTGAACTCTACATTGGATGCGCGGAATTTGGGATTATCCTTTATGGCAAGTTCCACAAGGTGCAGGCGGTCATATTCGTTGAGCAAGCTATGCGAATCTTTTAGTGGATTGTGCGGCGAAAGGATGAACCAGAGCTTATCAATTTCCGAATGCTGCAGGACGTGATTGGCAATGATGAGGTGGCCTATGTGAATGGGGTTAAAGGAGCCGAAGTAGAGACCGATGTGCATGGGGAGCCGTTGGACGATTGTTGGACAGTTGTTGGACGATTGTGCGCTATGAAGTTGCGGTCAAAGTTCCGGCATGTGCCTTCATGAAAGCAGATTTACCCGCACGATACACCCGATTTATATAAAACACAACTGTCCAATAACCGTCCAACAACTGTCCAACAATTGTCCAACTTTGCACTATGGCAATAGTGCAGCTCTCAAAGCTGAAGGCAGGCATAAGCGCGGTGATTAAAGAACATGCGGATACAGACTTCCGGCTGACGCTGATGGAAATGGGCTGCATTCCCGGCGAGCCGGTGGAGGTAGAGATGATAGCGCCAATGGGTGACCCAATGGCCATTTCTATTGCCGGCTATTACCTGAGCATCCGTAAGAAAGATGCAGATAACATCTTTGTAGAAATAAGCGACTGATGGCAGTAAGATTTTATGAACAAGAGGTAAATGCCAGGCTTAAGAACCGGAGGGCACTTGGGAAGTTCCTGGAGCACTTGACTGTTAATCAGGGGGTCGCCAAGAAGGTCAGGCTTACTTACATCTTCTGTACTGATGCCCAACTGCACGGCATCAATCTTCAATTTCTCCGGCACGACGATTATACCGACATCATCACCTTTGACCTTTCTGAAAATGAAGGTGACATAGTCGGTGAAATCTACATCTCCACAGAGCGCGTAGCTGAAAACGCCCAAAAATTCAACACCACCTATGACCGCGAGCTGCACCGGGTGATTTTCCACGGAGCGCTGCACCTTTGCGGCCTGCGCGACAAAACACCGTCCGAGCAGAAAACGATGCGCGCCGCCGAGGATGCCGCACTGGAAAGCTGGTACGCGCAAAACCCGAAATGAAAACCGAAAGACTTTACGAGGACGAGAACTATATCATCGTCAATAAACCGGCGAAGCTGCTGTCCATCCCAGACCGCTTTGACCCTACCCTGCCCTCTGTGCGCCGGATGTTGGAGGATGAATCCGGCGCCCCCATATTTGTCGTCCATCGTATAGATAAGGAAACGAGCGGCGTCATTGCTTTCGCGAAGAACGAGGAGGCGCATCGTTATCTTTCCGGCTTATTTGAGCGGCATGAAGTAGGAAAATTTTATGCGGGTTTGGTATTGGGGACTCCCGCGCCGGAATCCGGGCGAATTGAAGCGCCGATTGCCGAGCATCCTGCTATCAAGGGCAGAATGGTGACGAACAAAAAAGGCAAGGAATCTGTCACTGACTATCGCGTTGTGGAAAGCTGGCCGCAGCATGCGTTGATGCAGTGGCAAATCCACACTGGCCGCACACACCAGATTCGCGTTCACATGAGCAGCATCGGCCACCCGATTGTCTGCGACCCGATATATGGTGACGGGAAGCCTTTTCTGCTTTCTTCCATCAAGCGCAAATTCAAGATGAGCAAAGCCGATGAGGAAGAGCGCCCGCTGCTTGGCCGCCTTGCGCTCCATGCCTACCGGCTTACCTTTACCGCCGCCGAAGGAAACGAGATAAGTGCAGAAGCACCGCTGCCGAAAGATATAGCCGCGTGCGTCGCGCAGTTGCGGAAGCAGACTTAAGGTGGGATTGTCGGAACGTAGGATGCTTCGCGTCGGAGCGTTCCGTTTCAAAAACATTCCAACATTCAAACACGCCGACATTCCAACACCAAATGCATCAGTCACACATCAACATAGAAATAGCGCTGGACGACGAGAAAATGCCGGAAACCATTCACTGGCACGCGCCCGATGGCGGCGTGGAAGGGTTGCAGGAAGCAAAAGGCATGCTCCTCGGCCTCTGGGACGGGCAGGAGAAAAGCGCCCTGCGAATTGACCTCTGGACAAAGAAGATGATGGTAGATGAGATGGCCGACTTCTTCTATCAAAGCATGATGGGCATGGCAGATACCTACAACCGCGCAACGCGCAATACCTCATTGGCCAACGAGATGAAAGCCTTCGCCAAGACCTTTCACAAAAAGGCCGTTGATGCGCTGAGCGAGGAAATCCAGAAAGACATTTAGTTTAACGCTCCAGTCACCACTAAGACACCAAGGACACAGAAGAAACACTATGGGCTTAGTGATTCTTAGTGCGCTCAGTGTCTTAGTGGTAAAATCATCAAACAATAAATCACACAAACTATGTCTCTGGAAACAAAAATCATGGACGAGATAAAGACGGCCATGAAAGCAAAGGATGAAGCGGGCCTACGCACACTCCGCGCTATCAAAGCCGAAATCCTGAAAGAGAAAACCGCTGCAGGCGCAAAGGATGCCATGACTGAAGCCGACGAAGCCAAGATGCTCCAACGCATGGCTAAACAGCGTAAGGACTCGCTTGACATCTTCAAAACCCAGAATCGTGAAGACCTTGCAAAAAAGGAAGAAGAAGAGCTGGCTATCATCGCCCGCTTCCTGCCGGAGCAAATGAGCGCTGCTGCCCTGCGCGCAGCCGTGCAGGAGGTGATTACCCAAACGGGCGCGTCTTCACCTGCCGATATGGGTAAGGTAATGGGCGCAGCGAATAAAGCCCTCGCCGGAAAAGCCGAAGGCAAAGCAATTTCTGAAATGGTGAAGGAGCTGCTGGCAAAATAAGTTGGAGTGTTTGAGTATTGGAAGCTTCGCGTTGGAGCGTTCCTGAACATTCCAACACTCCCAACATTCCAATATTCCAACAATGATAGACATCCTCGGCCTCGGCATCCTCGCACTTTCCTTTTACCGCGGCTGGCGGAAGGGAATTGTCGTGGCTGCTACCTCCTTGCTGGCTATCGTTGTCGGAACCATGGCGGCACTAAAGCTTTCCGGCGCGCTTGCCCTGTGGATGCAGGCGCGCGGATGGGTGACAGGGCCGGCTGCGCCTATTATCGCATACATCGTCCTCTTCGTCGGCGTGCTGTGGATGGTGCGCTTTCTGGCTAAGAATGTGGAAGCACTGCTGAAGCTCGCCATGCTCGGCATCGTCAATCGCGGCATCGGCGGGTTGCTGTATGCTTTTCTTGGTGCGTTGGTATGGAGCTGTCTGTTGTGGATAGGAACGGAGGCGCATATCATCGCTCCGGAAACCATTGCCAATTCTCAGACCTATCACCTCTTCGCGCCGCTCGCGCCATGGGTATTCGCGCATATTGGCGTCGTGCTGCCTTTTGCAAAAAATCTCTTCTCCGACCTTTCGCGCTTCTTTGACAATGTAAACCAGCACCTGCCGGCCAGCCATGTGGGTGCTCATTGACAACTACGATTCCTTCACGCACATCCTGCATCATTATCTCCTGCAGGCGGGCGGCGATTGCGTTGTCTTTCGCAATGACGAAATTTCGGTTAATGAGCTGGGAGCCTTAGCGCCGGAACGCCTCATTATTTCCCCCGGCCCTGAGAACCCCTTGCAGGCAAGCATCACGATGGAAGCCATTGCCCGCTTTCACGACAGCATTCCTATTCTGGGCATTTGCCTCGGACATCAGGCTTTAGGAATGCATTTCGGCGCTCAGCTTATTCATGCGCCGGAGCCGGTGCACGGAAAGGTTCATGCTATCCATCATTCCGGCGAAAGCATTTTGAAGGAATTGCCGCAGCCCTTTGACGCCATGCGCTATCATTCGCTTTCCATTAAAGGATTGGAAGGAACGGGCCTGTCTTCCATCGCCGAAACTGCGGATAGCGTGAACATGGGCGTCGTCCACGAGCGCTTTCCCTGCATCGGGCTACAGTTTCATCCGGAGAGCGTGGGCACACCGGATGGTTTGCAGATGCTGAAGAATTGGGCCGCGCTTTACCGCTGATTACTGCCGCACGACCCGCTGCACTACCGCCATGCCGCCTGCCGCGTCATCGCAGCGCAAGAGATAAATACCCGGTACGGGCAGCGTAACGCGGTAATCCCTGCCGCCGTCAATGGCAGCGCTATGCACCACTTGCCCGCTCATGTTTACCACCGTTAAGTGAGAAAAGCTGTGGCCGTTGCCGCCAATAACTACATCGCCGCTTGTCGGATTCGGATAGATGCGCAGCACCTTATCATTGCTTACGCCATTTACACCCACACCGGCATTGCTGCTTGCATACCGGCAGCTTGAGAGATAAGTAGGAATGCTTAGCCCATTACCATTAGGCCCCTGAGGGAAATTCTTTGCATCCACTACTCCCTTATAATAAATGCCGATGTAGTACGGAAAGACCGGCACGCTTGCCGCATCAATCGTTACAAAATAGGCGTAGGTTCCGCTCGGAAATTCCGGCGTTACACAGGTGCGGCCATTATACTCATCTAAGTCGCCGTTAGCGGCAAGCCATTCCCAATCCTCGCAATAAGTCCCTATTGGATAAGTGCCGTTCACAGGCGGGCCGGTCTGCGAAGCGGTTCCACCGCCGCCGGGAATGGTAGGATAATTCGTGCGCGTAGTGATGTTGCGCAGGCTATAGCCGCTTTTCATGCGCGTTACGCCGCTGCTTGCATTCATTGCGGATGAATAGCCGTAAGGCCCGTAAATCGGATAGCCGTCAAATGCCCAACCCACAATGGGTGAGTGCTGCGTGGTGGGCAGGCGGTTCCAAAGTTTGTATGGCGCTACGTGCGTATGATACACGCCCTGCTGCTGCGGATGCGCGCCAAGCGTATTATCTAATGAAACGCCTTCGCCCTTGCCCACCTCGCGGTTCCAGATACCCGAGCCGCCAGGGCCTTGCACATTGGCCGTGCCATTCCATGAATAGGCGTCGCCGAGCCCGTATATCTGAATGCCGTTTATGAGCATTCCAATCTCACCCACCTTCGGCGATACCGTATGCGTACCGGTGGCCGCCTGAGGATTGCGCAAGAAGCGATGCACAGTAGGCTGGCCGGAGGGATTGCCCGGATTTGACCACTTGCCCATACTGTCGCTCATATCGCGGCTGTAGAGCCATGCGGTGTCTGCATTGTAGCAGACTTTGAGCGCGTCGGCGCTGTCTGTAGCCACGGTGAAGGTGTAGGAACCGCCGCCGTTATTAGCCCAGTAGCTGGCCTTCTGGCCGTTGTTGTTCATCTTCCAGGAGGTAATGATGGCCTGTGAGTGCCCGGCCAGCGGCGAAAGCATGAGGAGGAATAGCAGGAGCTTTTTCATGGTGTGTGTGAAGATTAAGCTTATTGTTTAAAAAACCGAATGGTCTGAAGATTTCCGCCCGCCGCAACGCGCAGCAGGTACATGCCCGTCGAAAGGCCAGCTACGTCCAGCGCGCAATGCGCATCACCATTCAATGGCTTCGTCAGCAGCCTTTGGCCGTCAGCGCTGAGCACTTCTAAATTGCCGGCGCCGCTGATGCCATCCACTTCAATACTGGTCGTGGCAATGTTTGGATAAACGGACAGCGTTTTGACAGCGCTCCGTCGCAGAGCGACGATGGGAGAATACAGCGCATTACCCGTCCATTCTTTCAGGTGAAGGCGGTAAAAGCCTTGCGGCAATGGCGATGCATCTGTATAGCTATAGTCAACAACACCTGCCTCGCCTGCGCGCGGCAGCAGGGATGCAAGGACGCTGAAATGCTGACCATCATCGCTGCGCTCCACATCCATTGTTTTGCAGGCTTTCGCCTTTGGCGAGCGTCCAGCTCAGCAGATTGCTGCTCCCTTCCGCTTTGCCCGAAAACTGAATCAGCTTAACGGGAAGGATGGTTCCGCCGGAGTACGCATAAAGCCCGGAGCCGGTTGCCGGCAGGGAGACGCTGGTATAAAGCTGGCCTGGCACCGGATAATCGGCCGTAACAGGCATGCCGTAATAATACGGCCCGATATAGTACGGAAACTGCGGCACGCCGGCGGACGTCATTGTGGCGAAGTACGCGTAAGTGCCGGATGGAAATTCCGGTGTTACGCAAAAACGGCCCATTATACTGGTCAAGGTCGCCGCCGTTGGACGAAAGCCACTCGTAGTCTTCCACATAAATACCGAGCGGATAAGTGCCGCTCACCGCAGGGCCGGTTTGCGAGGCGGTGCCGCCGCCGTTGGGAATGGTCGGCAAGGTGGTGCGCGTGGTGATGTTGCGCAGCGAGTAGCCGCTCTTCATCCGCGCCACTGCGCTGCTTGAGCTCATAGCGGTTGAATAGCCATAAGGCCCGTACACCGGATAGCCGTCAAAGGCCCAGCCCACAATGGGCGAATGAACGGACGAAGAGTAGGTTTCATAAAGCCGCTTCGGCAGCGCATGCGAGTGGTATGCGCCTTGCTGCTGCGGGTGCGCGGTGAAGGCGGTGTCCAGAGATACACCTTCGCCAAGATAAACCTCGTCATTCCACACGCTTTGCCCGCCATTGGCGTTTGTCGTACCGTTCCAGGATTTGCCGTCGCCAAGCCCATAGATAGGAATGCCGTTCAGCAGGAGCCCGATCTGGCCGCCTTTCGGCGAAATGGATTTGGTGCCACTCACTACCGGCACACGTGGGAAGCGGTGCACATAGCTCTGCGTTGAGCAAGCGCCGGGATTACTGTAAGCGCCCATCCTGTCGGTCATGCCATGGCTGTAAATCCAGACGGAGTCTTTGCTGTAAAGCACCTTCACGCAGTCAGCAGAATCAGAGGTGGCAGTGAGGGTGAAAGGGCCGCTGCTGCCGGAGCGGTACCAGTAAGAAGAGGTCTTACCGTTCGCATTCCGCCACCAGCTCGTGATGACGGACTGAGCGTCTGCCTGTCCATAAAGCAGCAAAGCCGCCAAAATTGTAAGTATGTGTTTCATCCTTCCTGTTGTGTGTGTTCAATCAGTTGGATGGAAGCGCGGGCTGAAAACTTGCGCGGCGCAGAAAATTTTCGTCAGTCAGGGTTTTGAGGAAAGCGATGAGGCAGCGCTTGTCATCTTCGCTCAATGCGATGCCGCGCTTTAACTGCTTTGCCAGCGTAGGACTTTGATGGATGTCGGAGCTGTAATGAAAGAGCACCATCTGCAAAGACTTAAAGCGCCCGTCGTGCATGTACGGATAAGAGACTTCTACATTGCGCAGCGTCGGCACTTTGAACTTCAGGCTTTCAGAGGTTTTGTGCGTAATCGTCATCCGCCCATAATCGTTCAGCGTTGTGTCCAGTGAAAGGCCATTGTTTTCAAAGCTGCCGTTTGTAAAAAGCGGTTCCTTGTGACAGCTTGCGCAATTCGCTTTAAAAAGCGTGTAGCCTTTCGCTTCCCACTCATTGAACGCCATTTCACCGCGTTGCACCCTATCGTACTTGCTGTCGGCGGAGATAAAGGTGAGCATGAAGGCCGACAGCGCCTTAAGCGTGCGCTCGCCCGTAACGGTGGTATCGCCATAAGCTGCTTTGAAAAGCTCCCGGTAAGAAGTAGCCCGCTGCAGCTTTTTCACAACATTGCCGATGCCCTCGTCCATCTCCTCGTGGCTTTCCATCGGCGCAAGTGCCTGCACATCCAGATGGTTTACCGCGCCATCCCACATGAAGCTCTTGCCCCAGGCGAGATTCATCAGCGCAGGAGCATTCCGCCGCCCGATGCGGCCCTCAATCCCGTGGCTGAGGTCATGGTCAACGTGGGTAAAGGCCGTCTGCGGCAGGTGGCAGCTTGAGCACGAAATGGTGTTGTCTTTAGAAAGCAGCGGGTCGTGAAAAAGCCTTCTGCCCAGCTCCACCTTAGCTGGCGTCAGAGGATTTGCTTTGAAATTGTAAAGCGGGGCCGGCCAGCCTTTCGGTATGACGAATGGCGCATCATCCGGCGCGGCGAAGGCGCAGATGACGACGGCTATTACCAGAAGGATAATGATGGCTTTTTTATTCATTCGCCTGTTGCGGACATGCGCAGCATGTCCCTACGGGGTGTGGAAAATAGCGGCTGCTTTTATTGACAACTTAAAAGCTTCTTTGCCGGGAATCATAATGCTGTTCAGCTTCGCCAGGTCAATGCCCGAGAGAAATTCGTCTAAGTTCATCCTTACCGCAATCTCGCTGGAAGGATGCACAGCCAGGCTCACTTCCTGCATTGCCGCATATGGCGCCTGATAGCCGCCGAGGTGAAAATGAAACTGATGTTTCCGGGCCGTACTCTGCGGGCTGACACCTTCCAGCTTAAAGTTGACATATCCGCTCTGCCATGCCCAATACATGCCGCGCGCCGGGTCAAGGTCGCCGCCGTGCGCGCCGGTAGATGAGGTGGCGCTGTCTATGCCAAGGCGGAAGTGGATGGCGTTGTACAGAAGTCGCGGCGGCACATTCAATACCCACGCAAGGCTTGCGGGAGCCTCCGCGTCCAGCAGGTGATAACTGTTCTGCTCCCGCCATACTTCCTTCCCGTCTTCCCAAAGGGAAACGCCGGAAATGTAACAGCGCAGCATCGTTACGCTCATGCCCGTGTCAACGGTTCCTCCGCCGGTGTTTGCGAGATTCAGCTCACGCCCACCGAGCACAGGCGCAAAGCGCAGGCTGAGCCCGGACGGCTTTTGCTGCGCAGCAGCGCTCAGGCAAAAGACCGCGCAGATGATGTTGGAGAGCAGGCGCGCCATTCTTGAAAGCATGAAACTATTGGATAAGCGCGGCGGCATAAACCGGCACGCCTTGAGGAACAATCAATTTTCTCAGGACAAAATACTTCGCAATCCTTTTTATCAAGTACGTGGTCTAATATGCCGCCTTTAGCACCTGACGAACGCCGCCGGCTTTAAGCTCCATAAGGTATAGCCCCGGTGCGAGGCCTGTATTTATGTTCAATACGCACGAAGCATTCCGTGCGGCTGACACGCCCGTCCAGCTTTGCACTTTCTGCCCCATCATATTCCAAAGCGTAACCGTAGCTTCCGGCACCGCTCCGCCAAAGCGGACAGTCAGGGCGTCGCCGGATAAGACGGCGGTAGCTATAGCGGCACCATGCTTCAATGCAGCTAAGCCGGTAGTGCCCATGCCGCAGATGTAGCTCAGCGGATTTTGCTCCAGTGGCGCGCCTGGCGTCAGCGCCTTCCCGGCAAGGCCGGCATAGTTGGCGCTATATTGTGTGCAACGGAAAGTCGCATTCTGCGTAGGCGCAGTGCCCTGACTTACCGCGCCGGTGAGCGTGATTGGGTTGACGTATTTCCAGACGATGCTTCCCGCTGCATCTACTTCAAAGAAATTTCCGCTCGTGCCTTCGCAAATCAGCGTATTGCCATTGCTCAGACGCTGCGCGCCAGAGATGTTTTGGGAGTAAAAGTCAGTTGGGTTGGCCGCTTTGTACTGCCACGAAAGCGCTGAGGGGCCAAAAGCAGCGCTGCTACTCAGGCTGTAATTGCCGGCGGCATCTGCCGGGGGCGCAAACACATCCACCGTGCTGTAATTGCCGCCCGGCCTGCCCTGCCCATTGTTGAAGACCATAATCTTTCCGCTGTCGGGCAGGCCGCTTTCAATCCAGTGAGCATTGTGCTGGGTGTAAAAAATCCGGTCGGCTGTTGTGCCGCGGCTGTAGGCGGCGGGGTTGCCCCAACGGTACAGCAGGTCGCCGCCCTTGCCGCGCGCCCCGTAGCTGTGCCCGGAAGCCTGCGCCATAGTGGTGCTGTGGTCTATAATCCAGATTTCTGAGAAGTTGTGCACTGAAAGCATGATTTGGTTCAGCGCGGGATTGTAGGCAACGGAATTGATGTGCAGCCAGTCGCTGCCTGTGCCGGCAACGCCGTTATAGTTCAGATTGATTAGCTCCGGGTGCTGCGTCACTGCGCCATAGTTTGCTTTAGCGGCATCGTATTCCTGCACCAAGTGCTCCCACACATGCCATTCCCACACCACCGTTGCGCTGCCCGCTCCGGAAGGCTGCAGCTCTACAATCTTCTCGCTCCAGAGCTTCGTGCCGGTCTGGGCCGGGTTGCGTCCCGCGGCAGCGGCTTCGGCGGCGGTTTTGCTTTCCCACACAATTGCCAGGATGTTGCCGTTAGGCAGTTGGCAGACGTCGTGATGCTGACATTCGCTTGCTGAAGAAATAGTGTAGCCCCAGGTCTTATTGCCATTCCAGTCATAACGCTCAATGATGCCGCCGGAGCCTCCGGCATTGAAGGTGGTATTATTGGCAGCCGCGGGACGCAGTAGCGAGCCGTCTTCCTGCAGATAGACCGACTGGCCCGGCTTGCGCGTGCCCGTCCAGGTATGCACGCTTTTACCGCACTTGTCAATGAGATAAGTATTGTTGGACGTGATGGGCGAGAACAGCACATAGCCATCCTGCGAGGCTGAGGCGCGGGTAAAGAGGCCGACCGTTTGCTGGGCCTGGCCGGCAAGCGAAATGAAAAGCGCGGCAATTAGCGGGGCGACAATTTTGGTGTGCATACGAGACAATTGGATGCCAATGCATTAGCAGAACTTGCGGCGGGAAAGGAAAATTCTTGTCGCCTGCCGCAAGTTTTTGACGCCACGCTGCGTCTTACATCACAGACACAACATTAAAGCATCTTTGCGCAGGCGCCGCAACTTTTGGACGAGGCATCACTCATACAAGCGCTCAGGGAAGGCCGGCCGGAGGCCTTCCGCACGCTCGTAACCGAGCAGGGCGACCGTGTGTACAATACCGTCCTTGGCCTGATGCAGCATGCCGAAGATGCGGAAGACGTGGCGCAGGAAGTGTTTGTGTCGGTGTATCAGAATGTGGGCCGCTTTCGCGGCGATGCGAAGCTCTCCACCTGGATTTACCGCATCGCCGTTACCAAGAGCCTGGAAGCTCTGCGGCGGGGCAGCAAAAAGCGCGAGCGAGTGACTGATAGCCTGAGCGAGGAAACGGGCAGGATGCCGGCGGCGCAGTTTCATCACCCCGGCGTGCAGACAGAAAACCGGGAGCGCGCGGCGATACTCTTCAGGGCGCTGAACAGGCTGCCGGAGAAACAGAAGACGGCATTTGTGCTGCATAAGGCCGAGGGCCTGAGCTATGGGGAAATTGCCGAGGTGATGGAGGCAACACTGCCTTCGGTGGAGTCGCTGATATACCGCGCGCGGCAAGGTCTTCAAAAATTGTTGGCAGATTATTACAGCGAATAGCAAAACCCAAAATCTACATCACTATAACATACGCTTACTATGAAACCAGATGCTCAAACCGAACGCACGCTGTCCAGCCTTGACGGCATGGCGCGTGCCCAGATGCCCGCTGAACTGCGCGAGCGCATCATAGCTGCGCTCGCCGCCCCGAAGGGCCGCCTCGTAAACATGCGCAAGTCCTTCGTGATGCTGATGGCTGCCGGGCTGGCGCTGCTGGTCGGCTTTAATGTTTACACGCTCGTGCAGCGCAGCGCAAAGCCGGCAACGGAAGTCGCCGGTGCGCCCAATCCATTGGCTGATGAATACTTCAGCCCCGCTCCTTCCATTTAATTCTTAAACGCTCCCGCCATGCCCGAAGCGCGCTTTCTCAAAATCATCATCATCGTGCTGCTGCTTATCAACATCAGCACGCTTGGCTTTTTGTGGTTCGGCGAGAGGCACGGCGGCCACCGTCCACCTCCGCCACCTCCGCCCGGCAGGGACGGGCCGCGGCGTGGAGCTGCCGCCTTCCTGCACCAATCGCTGAGCCTTACGGATGCGCAGGAGACTGCCTACCGTAAGCTACGCGAAGGGCATCACCAGACAGTTGAGGCGATACGGGATGAGATGAAGGAAAGCAAGCGCGCGCTTTACGCGCTGTTGAAAGCGCCCGAGCCTAACGCCGTCCGGAATGAGGAAGTCCGCTGGATAGATTCGCTCGCAGCGCAGCAGCGCCGGATTGAATACATTACTTACGAGCATTTCCGGGAAGTGCGTGCGCTGTGCACGCCGCAGCAGCAGGCGAAGTTTGACGAGGTGATTGGCGAGGCGCTGGAGCAGATGCGGTGAACCGATTACCACCCAAGTATGTAGGCAAAAATCAGCGGCACTACAATCGTAGCATCGCTTTCCACAATAAACTTAGGCGTGTGAATGTCCAGCTTACCCCAGGTAATTTTCTCATTGGGCACCGCGCCGGAATAGGAGCCGTACGATGTGGTGGAATCTGAAATCTGAGCGAAGTACGTCCAGAACGGCACATCGTGCATCTCCAAATCCTGATACAGCATCGGCACGACGCAAATCGGAAAATCGCCTGCGATACCACCGCCTATTTGGAAGAATCCTATTCCCTTGCCGGCTGAATTATTCCGATACCAGTCGGCCAGCCACACCATGTATTCAATGCCGCTTTTCATAGTGGAAGTCTTCAGCTCACCCTTGATGCAGTAAGAGGCGAAGATGTTGCCCATCGTACTGTCTTCCCAGCCCGGTACAATAATCGGCAGGTTCTTTTCCGCCGCTGCAATCATCCAGGAATGCTCCACGGGAATTTCATAATCCGGCTTCATCACCCCGCTTAGCAGGAGCTTGTACATGTACTCATGCGGGAAGTAACGCTCGCCGGCTACCTCTGCGTCCTTCCAGATTTTGTGGATGTGACGCTGAATGCGGCGGAACGCTTCTTCTTCCGGGATGCAGGTGTCGGTAACGCGGTTGTAACCCTGCTCCAACAAATCCCATTCTTCCTGCGGCGATAGGTCGCGGTAGTTGGGCACGCGCTTGTAGTGGCTATGCGCCACTAGGTTCATGATGTCTTCTTCCAAGTTAGCGCCGGTACAGGAGATGATGGACACCTTGTCCTGACGAATCATCTCCGCCAAGGAGATACCCAGCTCAGCGGTGCTCATGGCACCGGCCAGCGAGACGAGCATTTTGCCGCCTTCCAGCAGGTGCGTTTCATAGCCTTTGGCGGCGTCCACAAGGGCGGCAGCATTGAAGTGGCGGTAGTGGTGCTGTATAAACTGCGATACCGGCCCTTTGGCGATTTCGGATTGCGGATTTCGGATTTCGGATTGCATAGGGCGCAAAGGTACTTCCGCCGACAAACTATGGATACTACATTTGAGCGCCTTTGAGCGGGCGCAAGCCTTAGCGCCTTATTTTTAACGCCATAAACAGCTTCACCATCTCCTTTCCTTTTATGAAGTCCATTCTTACACGCTTAAGCCTTGCCTGCGCGGCAGCCATGCTCCTCTTTGCCGCATCCTGCAAGAAAGAAGATAACGGCGGCGGCACCGGCATCGTGCCTAAAGGCTCCGCGCCTTATTGGGGGCCGTCCATGTCCAACGCTATGCTGGCCGTCATTGAGCAGTACGATTCTTTCTACGTGCCGCCCTTAGAAACACTGCCGCCGCAAACCGCGCGGACTAAACAGACGATTTTTGACGCCGCCGCTATGGTGGCCACAAAATTTGGCATCGCGCAGCCGGTTTATACAACCGATGCCGGCGATTACACAACCACGATTAACGGTGCGCCGATGAGCCTGCGCATCTACCGTCCGCACCTCGGCACAGGGCCGTTTCCGCTTATCGTCTATTATCATGGCGGCGGATGGGTGATAGCAACCAATGCAACGTATGACGGCTCCGCCCGCGCTATTGCCGAAGAAACCGGCGCTGTGGTGGTGAGCGTGGAATACCGCAAAGGGCCGGAGTACAAATTCCCGACAGCGCATAAGGACGCCTTTGCGGCCTACAAGTGGGCGCTTGCCAATGCGGGCTTCCTCAAAATTGACCCGACGAAGGTGGCCGTGGCCGGAGAAAGCGCGGGCGCCAACCTCGCCTGCAACGTCTGCATAATGGCGCGTGATTCCGGCGCTACGATGCCGAAGCACCAACTGCTCATCTATCCCGTGGCGCAGAATGATACAACCACGGCTTCCTACACCAAGTATGCGCCCGCACAGCCGCTTAGCCGTCCGCTGGTTAACTACTTCCTGCGCAATTATCTGAGCAATCCCGCCCAAAGCGCGGATCCGCGCATCTCGCTCATAAAAGGCAACCTGAGCGGCCTGCCGCCGGCCACGATTATCAACGCCGAAATTGACCCGCTACGCGACGATGGGCAGATGCTGGAGGCAAAGCTGAAGGCCTATGGCATCGTCGTAAACCGTGTGCTGTATGATGGCGTTACGCACGAGTTTTTCGGCATGACCGCGGTGCTGCCTCAGGCGCGCGATGCGCAGGGCGTTGCGGCGGCGGCGCTGCGGGCAGTGCTGCAATAAATACTTATTTGCACAGGAAGGCCGGCTCAGATGAGCCGGCCTTTTTATTCTATTGGAAGAGCGCTTATGAAGCCGCCACCTCATCCTGCTTCGTCACCCACTTCTTGGCCCACTCTGTTGTGATGCTCTTAGGGCGTTCAATGGGGAAGTTCAGGGCCCTGTCCCAACATAGGGATGCAAGCACACCGAGCGAACGGCTCACGCCGAAGAGTACAGTATAAAAGTCTTCTTCTACTAGTCCGAAATGCTTGAGCAGCGAGCCGGAATGCGCATCCACATTCGGCCACGGGTTTTTGATTTTGCCCGTGCCTTCAAGGATTGGCGGCGCTACTTCATAGACATTCCAAACCGTTTTCACTGTCGGGTCATCCGGGCAATGCTCCTTTCCAAACTCCATCTGGGCTGTGAAGCGCGGGTCGGTTTTGCGCAATACGGCGTGGCCATAGCCAGGTACTACCTTTCCTTCCGTCAGCGTCTTTTTGATGTATTCTGCAATCTGCTCCTTGCTAGGCTCCTGCGTCCCGAGGTCTTCCTGAAGCTGCTCAATCCAGCGAATCACCTCTTGGTTGGCAAGGCCATGCAGCGGGCCGGCAAGGCCGGTCATACCCGCGCAGAAGGCGAGGTACGGGTCGCTCAGTGCAGAGCCTACAAGGTGTGTAGCATGCGCGCTTACATTGCCGCCTTCATGGTCGGCATGGATGGTGAGGTAGAGGCGCATGAGTTCCTTGAAGCCGTCGCCCTCAAAGCCGAGCATGTGGGCGAAGTTGCCGCTCCAGTCCAGCATCCCGTCCGGCTGTATATGGTCACCGCCCTTGTACTTGCGGCGGTAGATGTACGCAGCCACGCGCGGCAGGCGGGCAATGAGGGTCATTGAATCCTCATAGACGTAATCCCAGTATTCTTTCTTGTTGATGCCTTCTTCATACGCCTTCGCAAACTTGCTTTCCGTTTGCAGCGCCAGTACGGCCACGCAGAATTGCGTCATCGGGTGTGTGCTCGGCGGCAGCGCCTCAATGGATTGAAAAACGTGCGTAGGGACGTGGCTGCGGCGCGCCCAGGTGGCGGAGATGTGCGCTGCGTCCTCGTCCGAAGGCAGCTCGCCGGTGAGCATGAGGTAAAACAGGCCTTCCGGACAAGGCTCCTTGCCGCCATCTATTTTAGGCAGTTTTTCTCGCAGTTCCGGGATTGAATACCCGCGGAAACGGATGCCTTCGTTGGCATCCAGCAGGGAGGTTTCTGTTACGAGGGCAGGAATGCCACGCGCGCCCTGATAAGCCTGCGCGAGGGTTACTTTGTCTAAAACTTTTTCGCCGTGCTCGGCAATGAGGGATTTTATCTCAGCCGCCTGTGCCGTAGCGACTTCCTTAAAACGGTCTTTCACGTAGCCCATAAATGATGCAGATAAAGGGATTTTATTAGAACGCGGCAAAGGTAACGGGAACGCATGAGAGGATTAGCGACGCAGCAAAGAGATTTATGTTTCTGGCTTTAGATAATACAGAATGACTAGGAGTGAGGCCAAAAAACGAAACGTCCCGAAGCGGCAGCCCCGGGACGTTTCAATGCTTCTACGTCTCAACGCTTACAGGTGAATCGCCTCGCCATAGGCGACCTCAATCGCATCCTTCACACCTTCGCTCATCGTCGGGTGCGGGTGGATTGAATCCAGCACTTCCTGGTAAGTCGTTTCCAATTTGCGCGCAGTTACGGTCTGGGCAATGATTTCCGTCACGTTTGCGCCAATCATGTGCGTGCCCAGCCACTCGCCATATTTGGCGTCAAAGATAACTTTCACGAAGCCTTCCGTAGCGCCTGCGGCGCTGGCTTTGCCGGATGCGGAGAAAGGGAACTTGCCGACTTTAATCACATGACCGGCCTCCTTCGCTTGTTTCTCCGTCATGCCTGCTGAAGCAATTTCAGGCGAGCAATAAGTACAGCCCGGTACGTTGCCGTAATCAATCGGCTCCGGCATGTGAGCATACTTTCCTTCGGCATTGCCAATAGCTTCTACGCAAATGATAGCCTCTTTGGAAGCGACGTGCGCCAGCGCCTGCCCCGGTGTGCAATCTCCGATGGCATAAATACCGTCAACGTTTGTCTTGCCGTACTTGTCAACTGTAATCTTGCCCTTTTCTACGGCGATGCCGAGCGTTTCTAAACCAATGTTTTCAATATTGGCCACCACGCCTACCGCGCTGAGGAGCACATCGGCTTCCAGCGTTTGCATAGAGCCGTCCTGCATCTTTACATTGGCTTTTACGCCGGCGCCCTTCATGTCCACGCTTTCAACCGAAGCGTTGGTCATGATGGTGATGCCCTTCTTCTTGTAACTCTTTTCCAGCTCTTTGGAGATGTCCTCATCTTCCACAGGCACAATGCGCGGCATAAACTCCACGATAGTCACCTTCGTGCCCATGCTGTTATACACGTAGGCGAACTCAACGCCAATCGCGCCGGAGCCAACCACTATCATGCTCTTTGGCAACTCCGGCAGCACCATCGCTTCGCGATAAGAGACAATCTTTTTGCCATCAATCGGCAGGTTGGGCAGCTCGCGCCAGCGGCCGCCGGTGGCTATGATTATATGCTTTGCCTCGTGCGTTGCGGTCTTACCGTCCGCGCCGGTCACTTCTATCTGGCCCTTCGCCTTCAGGCGGCCCATGCCCATGATGACCTCAATCTTGTTCTTCTTCATCAGGAACTGCACGCCCTTGCTCATCTTGTCAGCCACGCCGCGGCTGCGCTTAATGACGGCCGGAAAGTCTGCCGAAAAGCCGTCCACATTGACGCCGTAATCCTTAGCATGCTGCATATATTCCAACACGTTGGCGCTTTTGATGAGGGCTTTGGTCGGAATGCAGCCCCAGTTGAGGCATACGCCGCCGAGGGATTCTTTTTCTACAATCGCCGTCTTAAAGCCGAGCTGCGATGCGCGGATGGCAGCCACATAGCCGCCGGGGCCGCTGCCTATTACGATTATGTCGTACGCCATATTATGTTGGAGTGTTGGAGTGTTTGAATGTTGGAATGTGCGGGCAAATGTAGGATGGATGGAAGGATTATTAGGGCGATTGAATGCGGTAATGGCCCACGGTTTAAACCGTGGGCTTCGCATGTAGAACTAAGCATTAGCGCTGAAAAGGCTCGCACTCTTTCAACGTTTTAATGAAAAGCCCACGGTTTAAACC
The DNA here is from genome assembly GCA_965246785.1 of Chitinophagaceae bacterium. Lineage (GTDB taxonomy): Bacteria > Bacteroidota > Bacteroidia > Chitinophagales > Chitinophagaceae > UBA1952. Next base: position 114,261 of record CBDFFM010000006.1, on the reverse strand, counting down.
GTGGGCCAGAATCAGAGTTGTAAAAGAATGTGCTTAATGCGCCCCGTTATCCGCAAGCTTCCGCCGGTGCGGCTTAAACTTCCCGCGATAGGCGGAAAACAGATTGTTGGGTGGTGCGCCTTCATAAGCCGGCTCAGCTTTCGGCTTGCGGTATTTGCGGATGGCGAGGCGGACGAGCGGCACTAAAACAACTCCGGCGGCTATGCCGATGAGCGTGGCGTTTCTGGCTTTCTTGTTCATAATGGAAAAGGGATTTATTCCCGCTCTATCCTAAAAAAATTACGCCTTCGCGCCTTTATGGCTGCACACCTCCGCCTTTGCGCAGCTTGCTGTGGCCCTTACTATAGCCGAAGTAAATGATAAAGCCCAGCAGCAGCCAGCCAATCAGCCTAAGCCAGTTAGTCCAGCCAAGGCCGAGAATCATAGCGAGGCAGGCAATAACACCCAGAATCGGCACAAGCGGCACGAGCGGCGTTTTGAACTCACGGTGCAGGCCCGGCTCGGTTTTGCGCAGCACAATGACAGCGATGCATACCAGCACAAAGGCGAACAGCGTACCGATGGAACTCATATCGCCCACCACATCACCGGGTACGAAGGCAGAGAACAGGCCGACGATAACGAGGATAAAGAGGTTGGCCTTGTAAGGCGTCTGATACTTTGGATGCACATGGCTGAATACGCCCGGCAGCAACCCGTCGCGGCTCATGGAGTAGAACACGCGGCTCTGGCCGAGCAGCATCACAAGAATCACAGAGGAGAAGCCGGCGATGATGGCAACCGTCACGAGCTTGCTCAGCCAACCGTAGCCGGGCATGTAAGTATTGATGGCCGCTACCACAGAGGCCTCCTTGCCGCTGGTGCGGAAAAATTCTACCGGCGCCATGCCCGTCAGCACGTGCGCGAAGAGGATGTAAAGCACCGTGCACACCGCCAGCGAGCCGAGGATGCCAATCGGCATGGCCTTTTTTGGATTCTTGGTTTCCTGCGCCGCCGTGCTCACTGCGTCAAAGCCGATAAAGGCGAAGAATACGGTGCCTGCCGCGCCGAGAATGCCCCATAGGCCGCCGAAGTTTTTCGTAACGCCAAGGTGGTCGGTGTAAGTAGATGGCGGCGGGATGTAAGGCGTATGATTGGCCGGATTGATAAAGCCCCAGCCGAGTACAATTATCATAATCACAATCGCCACTTTGGTAATCACGATAATCCCGTTTACAAAAGCGGATTCCTTTGTGCCGCGGATGAGGAGGAGGCTGAGCAGGCTTACAATACCGAGGGCCGGAAGATTCATGATGCCGCTCTGGATAGCACCAGCCGCATCGGGCAGGGAATGCTCAAACGGCGAGTGGCACCATTGGTAAGGAATAGGTGCTGTGTGAAAGACATCCATCAGCAGCTTGTTCAGATACTCGCTCCATGCGATGCCCACCGTTGCCGCGCCAACCGCGTATTCCAGCACCAAATCCCAGCCGATAATCCAGGCCATCAGCTCGCCCATCGTCGCGTACGTATAGGTGTAGGCACTGCCGGAGATTGGGATGGATGAGGAAAGCTCGGCGTAGCAAAGCCCGGCAAGCGCACAGCCGATGGCGGCCACGATAAAGCCAAACGTAACGGACGGCCCGGCGCTCTCAGCGGCGGCGGCGGCGGTGCGCACAAACAGGCCCGCGCCGATAATGGCGCCGATACCGAGCGCTACGAGCGCGCCTGCGGAAAGGGTTCGCTTAAGGCCTTTTTCGTTGTCGGCGGCCTCAGCCATGAGGTGCGCGAGGGGCTTTTTGATGAATAAGCTCATGTAGTGGTTAGCTGAAATTTTGCAGGCCCCAAACTACGGCAGAAACCTTTCCCGCACAATCCCGCAGCTACTAACCTGTTCGTCGCGTTTCCGTTTTGCATTTTCTCTTCGTCATTGCGAGCGCAGCGAAGCAACCTGCACAGCGCTTGTGCTTGCTTATGTAATGTGCAGGTTGCTTCTTCGCAAAGCCTCGTCGCAATGATGGCTGTAGGTTATGCTTTCTAACCCTATATCAAAAGCGGCGAAGGCGGTATTCCGATAATTGAAAGCCTTCCACATATCCATCTCTTACTTTAGCACCTCAAACCTCCAACCACTATGGCACATTCGCTCCCCGCACTTCCCTACGACTTCGCCGCCCTTGAGCCGCACATTGACGCACAGACGATGCACATCCACCACGACAAGCACCACCAGGCTTATGTGGATAACCTCAACAAAGCACTTGCAAGCACCGAAGGCGAGAACAGCTCTCTTGAAGAGCTCATGGCAAATATATCTAAGTATCCTGTCCCTGTCCGCAACAATGGCGGCGGCCATTGGAATCACTCGCTCTTCTGGACGGTACTTGGCCCCGACGGTGGTCAGCCGGAGGGCGCGCTCGCTGATGCGATCAATAATGCCTTCGGGTCGCTCGATGGATTGAAGGAAAAGATGAATGCTGCCGGCACCACCCGCTTCGGCTCCGGCTGGGCATGGCTCATTGTGAAAGACGGCAAGCTGGAAGTCACCTCAACCCCCAACCAGGACAATCCCCTCATGGACGTTGCAGAAGTAAAAGGCACCCCCATCTTTGGCATTGACGTGTGGGAGCACGCCTATTACCTGAAGTATCAGAACAAGCGCCCTGATTATCTCGCTGCTATCTGGAGCGTGGTGAACTGGGATGAAGTAGCGCGCCGCTTTGAGGCGGCAAAGGCTTCATAAGTTGCCTTAAAATATTTTATGGAAAGCGCTACTCCCCGGAGTAGCGCTTTTTACGTGCCGTTGGGGAGGAATACGCAATACCCCTTTTCTGGCATTCAACTATCTTCCGCCCCTTAAGCCAAGCCATTGTCTGCCCTTTCTGACCGCCTTATCCAATTCAACGCCGGCAAGCTGCCCGACATGCTGCAGCTTCGCTATGCCTTCATGGGGGAGAATGCTTTTCGCTTTTACCGCGGCTCCTGCGCCCTTTTTTATGACGACCTGTGCAAGGCAACCAGTCTTCCGGATGCACCGGCAACCTGGATATCCGGCGACCTGCATCTAGAAAACTTCGGTGCCTTCCGCGGCGGCAACCGGCTTGTTTACTTTGACCTGAACGACTTTGATGAGTCTGCCCTTGCGCCTGCTACCTGGGAGCTGGTGCGCCTGGTTACGTCCATCTTTATGGCTTTTGACAGCCTGGAGATTGACGAGGAGCAGGCCCGCCGCGTGGCCGAGTTGTACCTCAGCACCTACAGCGCCACGCTTGCGGTAGGCAAGGCCATTTACATAGAACCGCAGACGGCCAAAGGCATCGTTTGCGATTTTCTCAATAAAGCTTCCCGCAGAAAGGCGAAGCGACTACTGAAGAAGCGCACCGCACGGGAGCACCATCAACTGGTGGTGGAAACCGATGACCCGCGCCACGATGAGTTGGACTCATTCACAAAGCGTGAGTTGATGCATCACCTCACGGAATGGATTATCTATAGCAAGGACGGCCCTTACAACTATGAGGTGCTTGATGTGGCCTTCCGCATTGCCGGCACGGGTAGCATCGGGCAGCGGCGATATATGTTCCTGCTGCAGAGCCTTCTGGACAGAGAAGACTACCTTTTGGTGGATATGAAGCAGGCGTCGGCATCGTCACTCATGCCTTACCTGACGCTGCCGCAGCCGACCTGGGAATCGGACGCACACCGCATTGTAAGTGTGCAACAGCGGATGCAGAATGTAGCGCCGGCGCTGCTCAGTCCAACCGTTTTTAAGGATGAGGCTTACATATTACAGGAGCTGCAACCGGTGAAGGACAGCATCAACTTCCACCTGCTCAAAGACCGCTACCGCGATATGCGGGAGGTGATTGACAGCATGGCCGTGCTCACGGCATCGGCCCAGTTGCGCAGTTCAGGCCGGCAAGGCTCGGCAATTGCCGATGAGTTAATAGCCTTTGGCATGAGAGAAGACTGGCAGGCAGAAGTCATGGCTTATGCGCAGACATATGCTAAGCAGATGCATGGATATTATGAGCAGTTTTTAAAGGATTTAGGAGATGGGGCCTTTGCGACCACCAAGTAGCCAATCTTGCTTGTTGAACCATGATTACATGTAAAAGGATTCACAATAGAAAGGCTGGCTTGAAATAAATTTCTATTAAATGAAGCGTCGCTCTTAGTCAGCTACGGGCGTTTTCTATCAAAAACGCTTCAAAAAAGCCTTTACCGATGAAAAAACTCCCTTACCTTTGCCGACCGTAAAAATATGGCCAAGCAAAGTCTAATCAAGCAGGATGGAGTAATCGTGGAAGCGTTGTCAAACGCGATGTTCCGCGTCCGGCTTGAAAATGGGCACGAAATCCTTGCCACTATTTCCGGAAAGATGCGCATGCACTACATCCGCATCCTCCCCGGCGATAAGGTAGGTGTAGAAATGAGCCCTTATGATTTGAGCCGCGGCCGTATCATTTACCGTTATAAGTAATCAACTAATCAACGAGTTAATTCAAATCTAACCATGAAGGTTAGAGCATCCATCAAGAAGCGCAGCGCCGATTGCAAAATCGTTCGTCGTAAAGGCGTGCTGTTCGTAATCAACAAGAAGAACCCACGTTTTAAGCAGCGTCAGGGTTAATCCATTCTAAATTTTCAACACTCAATAGTACATGGCTCGTATAGCTGGTATTGACCTTCCGAATAACAAGCGCGGCGAAATCGCGCTTACTTACATCTACGGCATTGGCCGCAGCACCGCTCAGCAAATCCTTGACCAGGGCGGCATCAGCTGGGACAAGAAAGCCGGCGAATGGAACGACGAAGAGCTCGCCGCCATCCGTAATTTCATCACAAGTGATATTAAGGTAGAAGGCGCCCTCCGTTCTGAGACTCAGATGAACATCAAGCGTTTGATGGACATCGCCTGCTACCGTGGCCTCCGCCACCGTAAGGGTCTTCCACTTCGCGGTCAGCGCACCCGTACCAACTCACGTACCCGTAAGGGCAAGCGTAAGACGGTTGCTGGTAAGAAGAAGGTTGCTAAGAAGTAATTAAGTAGATAGTATTGAGTAGATAGTAAATAGTCAACTGCAATTTCAGGCGTCTAACTACTATCTACTCTTTACTATCTACTTTCTACTAAATAAGCGCCAGACCCGCAACCGCGGATGGGCGCCGTCGGTAAACATTAATAGACTACCTCTAACAAACAAAATGGCTAAAGCACAACAAAGCACTGGCAAGACCGCGGCGAAGACCGCTGCCAAAAAGCGCATTGTGAAGGTGGATACGCATGGCGACGTGCATATCTCTGCAACCTTCAACAACATCATCATCTCCATCACCAACAAGGGTGGTCAGGTTATCTCCTGGTCTTCTGCCGGTAAGATGGGCTTCCGCGGTTCCAAGAAGAACACGCCGTATGCTGCTCAGACTGCCGCCGCTGATTGCGGTAAGGTTGCACTGGATGCAGGTATGAAGCGCGCAGATGTATTCGTAAAGGGCCCGGGTTCAGGTCGCGAAGGCGCCATCCGCTCACTTGCGAACATCGGCTTTGAGATTACCTCTATCAACGACATTACGCCACTGCCGCACAACGGCTGCCGCCCTCCCAAGAAGCGTCGCGTATAATTCTAAATGCAAAATTCAAAATGCAAAAGGGTGCTCCCGATGGCTTTTGAATTTTGCATTTTAAATTTTGAATTCGCCCCTCCGCCTCCGGTTTCGCGATTTTGATGAGACGGTCGGGCATTAATAATAAAATCGCAACACAATACAATTATGGCACGTTATACTGGCCCTAAAAACCGCATCAACCGTAAGTTCGGTGAGCCTATCCTTGGCTCCGGCAAAGACCTTGACAAGAATTCGTTCCCTCCGGGATGCATGGCAACTCCAAGAAGCGCAAGACTTCTTCTGAGTACGCTACGCAGCTGAAGGAAAAGCAGAAGGCGAAGTACACTTACATGGTGTTGGAGAAGCAATTCCGCAACACCTATTTTGAAGCTGCCCGTCTGAAGGGTGCGACAGGTGAAAACCTTGTAAAGCTTCTGGAAAGCCGTCTGGACAACACCGTATTCCGCATGGGCTTTACGGCCACGCGCACAGCTGCCCGTCAGCTTGTCAGCCATAATCACCTGATGGTGAATGGCCACAGCGTGAATATCCCTTCTTATCAAGTACAGCCGGGTGACGTTATTGAGCTGAAGCCAAAGAGCAAGGCTAACGCTTCTATCACCGAGATGGCGCGCCCTAAGGGTCAGCGTATCAACTGGGTGGACTTCAATGAGCGCGAGTTCAAGGGCACCTTCATCATGGCTCCTGAGCGCGAGAATGTTCCTGAGAATATCAAGGAGCAGCTCATTGTAGAATTGTACTCTAAGTAATTATATTGGGCGAGTATCCGGCTCTCGCCCAATCTTTTGTCATCCCTGAACGGGCCTACGGGTTGACATTGTATAAAGTGATAAAAGTCGCTGCGAGGAGTTTAACTACTGTTAGGCCGGTTAAAAAACACAAACTCCTTTCTCCGATTGAACAGCAAGAATTCGGTGGTGGGACATGAGAACCCCGAACCCCGAAGTGTGCGACGCAACGGACGATGAGCAGGGAGCCGAAAGCCGGTAACCCAAAGAATTCCGAAACAACAAATCAACAACTCAACCAACCAATCACTTTACAATGGCTATCCTCAATTTTCAAAAACCGGACAAGATTGTTCTTCAAAAAGCAACTGAGTTTGAAGCACAGTTTGAGTTCCGTCCGTTGGAGCCGGGCTACGGCGTAACCATCGGTAATGCACTCCGTCGCGTGCTGCTTTCCTCACTGGAAGGCTATGCAATCACCGCGATTAAGATTGCCGGCGCAGACCATGAGTTTGCGACCATTAAGGGCGTTATAGAAGACGTTACTGAAATCATCCTCAACCTGAAGCAGGTGCGCCTGAAGAAGGCAAACGATGGCGAAGTAATGCAAGACCACGCCGTTATCTCCGTCAAGGGTAAGGACAAGTTTACCGCCGCCATGATTGGCGACGCGCTGCCTTCTTTTGAGGTGATGAATCCAGACCTTATTATCTGCAACATGGACACAAGCGCCAACCTGCAGATTGAAATATACATTGGCAAGGGCCGCGGCTATGTGCCTTCCGAAGAGAACCGTCAGGAAGGTATGCCGATTGGTGTGATGGCGATTGACTCCATCTACACCCCGATTAAGAACGTGAAGTACTCCATTGAGCAAACGCGTGTGGAGCAGCGCACGGACTTTGAAAAGCTGATTATGGAAATCCACACGGACGGAACTATCCATCCGGAGGAAGCTGTAAAGGAAGCAAGCCGCATCCTGATTCAGCACCTGATGATTATCACGGATGAGAACATCAGCATGGATACCCGTAAGGAAGATGCGCCGATTGCAGTGGACGAAGAGACCCTGCAGCTGCGTAAGACCCTGAACACACCGCTGGAAGACCTGGAGCTTTCTGTACGTGCCTTCAACTGCCTCAAGGCTGCGAAGATTAACTCGCTCAGCGAGCTGGTACAGTACACACAGGAAGAGCTGATGAAGTTTAGAAACTTCGGTCAGAAGAGCCTTTCTGAAATTGAGCAAGTGCTCGGCGAGCGCGGCCTCGGTTTCGGAATGGACATCTCTAAGGTGCAGCACGAAGCCTAATAATTGAAAAGGTAAAAGGTAAAATTCAAAAACGGCAATCCGCAGCGACCCGATTTTTACCTTTTATTCCTTTTTTTGCATTTTTAATTCAAATCACAGTCCGCAATTCCTTGACACGGTGCGGGCTTCTAAAACAACAGTCAAATGCGTCACGGAGATAAAATGAACAACCTCGGTCGTACGGCATCACACCGTAAGGCCATGCTGAGCAATATGACTTGCTCGCTCATCGCGCACAAGCGCATTTTCACCACCCTCGCTAAGGCTAAGGCCCTGCGCGTATTTGCCGAGCCGCTTATCACGCGCAGCAAGGTTGACAGCATGCACAACCGCCGTGAGGTCTTCTCTGCTTTGCAGGATAAGGAAGCCATAAAGGAACTTTTTGGAGTGGTAGGCGATAAGGTAGCTAACCGCCCAGGAGGCTACACGCGCATCATCAAGATGCCCCGCCGTACCGGTGATGCTGCTGATATGGCGATGATTGAGCTCGTTGACTTCAACGAAATCTATAACACAGACACAGACGCCGGTCAGAAGAAGACCCGCCGCAGCCGTCGTAGTGCAGGCACTTCAAATGCTGCTGCAAAGCCAGCGGACGTAACTGCTGAAAAGAGCACTGCTCCTGACACAAACGCTAGCGCTACTGCTAATGCCGTAGTTGCTGCAAATGAGACTGCCGAGGCGGATACGGCCGCTGACGCACCGGAAACAGTTATTCCTTCAACTGATGACAGTGGTGAGACAGCAGCCCCTGCGGCTCCTGCTCAGGAAGAAGGTGGAGAAGGCGCTGGCGCTTAATAATTGTTGATTTGCAAAATGAAGGCCGCCTTTTCAGGCGGCCTTTTTTATTGTTCTTCTTCTTTGAGCGGTGGCTTCTCTCCCCCACCCTTGACTCCCTTTTTCACGCGGCCCGCGCTTTTCAAGGCTTGGTCAATGAGCCATTCAAGTTGCCCGTTCACCGAGCGGAACTCTTGGGCTGCCCAGGCCTCAAGGGCTTTGTAAGTGCCCTCGTCCAAGCGGAGTACGAAGCTTTTTTTAGCGGCCATGATGATTTGAGAAATCAGGGTAAGGGTAACTAACCCAATCTTTGTTCACAGCGACTTTGTCATTCCGTAGGAATCTAATCTCTCGCAGTTGATAAGGATAAGCGGTTGAGCGCAAGTATTGTTTGAGCAAGCAACACATTCGCTGCGAGAAAACAGATTCCTACGGAATGACAAAGTCGCTGAAAACTATGATTGGCGAGTAACGACTGACGCATGCACTATTGATACAACGACCCCGTATTCAGCACTGGCTGCGCGCCACGCTCGCCGCAGAGCACTACCAGCAGGTTGCTCACCATCGTTGCCTTCTTCTCTTCGTCAAACTGAACGATGTCTTTCTTGGAAAGCATGTCCAGCGCCATTTCTACCATGCCTACTGCGCCTTCTACAATCTTGCTGCGGGCGGCTACGATGGCGGTGGCCTGCTGGCGTTGCAGCATGGCGCCGGCTATTTCCTGGGCGTAAGCAAGGTGAGAAATACGCGCTTCGGAAATGAGCAGGCCAGCTTTGGCAAGGCGGTCGTTCAGCTCCTGCTCCAGTAGTTCGTTTACCTTATTGCCCCCATCCCGCAGAGTGATTTGGGCGGTCTCGTCTTCCATGTGGTCGTAGGCGAAGGACTGGCCGAGGTTGCGGAGGGCGGCCTCGCTCTGCAGGCGGATGTAGTTGACGTAGTCGGCCACCTCGTAGGTGGCTTTGTAGGTGTCATTCACCGCCCAGACAATTACGGCGGCTATTTCAATAGGGTTGCCCATCTTGTCATTCACCTTCAGCGTTGGGATTTGCAGGTTCTGCGCACGCTGCGAAATTTTCGTGGAGGCGTAGAGCGGATTGATGAAGAACATGCCGTTCTCCTTCACGCTGCTCACGTACTTGCCGAAGAAGGAAAGCACGCGGGCGTGATTAGGCTGGATAATCATGAGGCCCTTCCAGATAAAGAAGGTGACCAGCATACAGCCGCCGCCCACGATGGCAAGCTGCGGCATGTAGGGCACCTGCGTGAAGCAGTAAATGCCGATGCCCGCAAGCACCAGCGAGATAATAAGGGCGATGTAGCCGTTGACGGGGCGGGAGACTTTTTCCATGGTGATATCAATTTGATATCAAAGATTGGAAATTATTTTTCATTCCGCAAAAAACTTTTTTTTTCAAAAGAAAAATCGCAACTGATGTTGCGGTCTGATTACCTCTTTAGCACAAAAACGCGCAATACACCCGCGCCGCTATATTTACTCTCTGTCAGCGCCCCATTTACATAAGCACTCACTGGCCCAGTCGGATTCAAAATATTCCGGCATGGGCTTTCCCGGGTGTAGGTCACTGTCGGCGTGGAGGGATAACGTACCCGGTCAATGATATAGCCTGACTGCGTTGCTGGAATGTAGAGGCGTTAAGAATAGCCGCCGTAAATGTCATTTGTCGGTAGCGAAGCACTGTCGTGACTGGAGCTAATCTTCGCGCTCAGAAAAGTGTCTGTAAACTGCAGGTGCATTAAGCTTATGCTGTCTGCATAGGCAAACAGATATACCGTATCCAACTCCTGCCGCGAAAAGCCGGTAAGCATAATACCCGCACCGATAGGCGAATCAGAAATCGTGCATTCATACAGTTTCTGCCGACAGGCTGCTATTCCCAGGATGCAAAGGAGCACGGTCAGTAAATACCTCATGGGATTATCTTTTTCGCTAAGCTAAATAGAAAGCGCCCGCATTACTACGGGCGCCACATTTCCGCATTATCACATTCCCGCATTAATCCCACACGTACTGCTTCTTATTCAGCAGCGTCGCCTCGCCGGCAATGGTCTGCTCGCCGCTCGCCTTATCATAGACGGCGCACTCGTAGGTGATGCGGTTCTTTTCCGGGAAAATTTCCTTCACCTTAATGACCGCCTCATAATCCGTATCCACAAACATCGGCTTCAGCCACTTCATGGATTGAGCGAGATACACATGGCCGTCGGCATACCAAAGCGCGCCGAAGATTTTGGTGAAGACCGAAGCCCCGAGAAAGCCGTGTATAATCCGGCGGCCAAACATGGAAGCCGCGCCGGCGGCCTCATCAGTGTGCAGCGGGTTAGTGTCGCCGCTCACGCGGGCATAGGTGTCCACATCATTCTGCGAGTAGCAGAAGGTGTGGCGAAATTCATCTCCTGTTTTGAGCATAGTTGTAAAGGGTTTTTAGTACGGCGCAAATGTAGTCTGAACCGGAATTGATAGAATTGAAGAATTGGCGGAATCTGTTTTCCGCTGGCTAATTCTGGTAATTCTATAATTCGCTTAATTCAGGTTCAGACTAACTTGCGGAAGCATGAAGGGCAAGAAGATTCTCCTCGCCGTAACAGGCTCCATAGCGGCTTACAAGACGCCGCAATTGGTACGTCTGCTCGTCAAAGCCGGCGCGGAAGTGAAGGTGATTATGACGGCTGCCGCCGCAGATTTCGTATCGCCGCTAGCCCTTTCCACCGTTTCAAAGCACGAGGTCTTCGCCAATGTCCACGACGGCGCGGCCTGGAATAACCATGTGGAGCTGGGCCGTTGGGCAGATGCCATGCTCATAGCGCCTTGCAGCGCCAATACGCTGGCTAAGCTTGCTAACGGGCTTTGCGACAATCTTGTCTGCGCCGTTTATCTCTCCGCCACTTGCCGCGTCTTTGTAGCACCGGCTATGGATGAGGATATGTGGATGCACCCTTCAACAAACGCAAATCTGGAGAAGCTAAGAATGTACGGCAACCACATTATCCCCGTGGCGCATGGCGAATTAGCTTCCGGCTTAATCGGCGAGGGCCGGATGGCGGAGCCGGAAGAGCTGCGGGATTTTTTAAAAGACTTTTTCACTGCGCAAAGCAGCCAGCCGTTGAAAGGCCAAAAGGCACTTGTTACCGCCGGGCCTACTTACGAGCGCCTTGACCCGGTACGCTTCATCGGCAATTTTTCCACCGGCAAGATGGGCATTGCGCTGGCGGAAGCGCTTGCCGCGCAAGGCGCGGATGTAACGCTGGTGCTCGGGCCTACGCACTTGCGCGCACAGAATCAGAACATCCATACGATGCGCGTAGAAAGCGCGCAGGAAATGTTAAACGCCGCTACCGCCGTCTTTCCCGAATCTTCCATCGCTATTCTTTCCGCAGCAGTTGCCGATTATAAGCCTTTCGTAACAGCGCCGGAGAAAATAAAGAAGAGCGGCGAGACGTTATCTCTGGAGCTGACTAAAACGCCGGACATTCTCAAAACCCTCGGCACCCAAAAGCGCAGCGACCAAATCTTAGTCGGCTTTGCGCTGGAGACGACGGACGAGCACGCCAACGCGTTGCAGAAGCTGCACAGCAAAGGCGCCGATATGATTGTCCTTAACTCCCTGCGCGATGCCGGCGCCGGCTTTGGCCATGACACCAATAAAGTAACCCTGCTACACCGCGATGGCTCTGTAAAAACACTGCCTTTACAGTCTAAAGAAGCTATCGCCATCGCCATCGTAAAAGCCATTCTTCAAAGAAGCCATGAGACAAGTGCTGTATAGAACATTCCTTTTGCTGGGTTTCCTCCTTGCCTTCGGTAATGACGCCGGGGCGCAGGAGCTGAACTGCAAAGTCAAAATTCTCCATGAAAAAATCACCGGTGTTGACCCGGCCTTCTGGTCAGGCATGGAGCGCTCCATAACGGAATTCATCAATACCCGGAAGTGGACGGGCGACGACTACACTACGCAGGAACGTATAGACTGCAATCTGTTGCTCAACATCACCGAGCGTTCTGAGAAAGACCCCGACCTCTACTCCGCCACGCTCAGCATTCAGGCTACGCGGCCCGTGTTCAACAGCTCCTACACCTCAACAACGTTCAATACGATTGACAAGGATGTAGTCTTCCACTTCTCGCAATTCAACACCCTCACTTTTGACGACAACCGCGTCTCAGGGCCCGACCCGCTAGCCTCTAACCTTTCCGCTACCCTCGCCTATTACTGCTACCTCGTTCTTGGGTTGGATTACGATTCTTTTTCGCCGCAAGGCGGCACGGCGTTGCTGAAGCGCGCACAGAATGTGGTGAACAATGCGCCGGAAGACGGCGGCATTAAAGGCTGGAAGGCGTTCGAAGATAAGCGCAACCGCTACTGGATTATTGACCAGCTCCTCAGCCCGCGCTACAACAGCTATAGGGCCACATGGTATAGCTATCACCGCGAAGGCTTAGACATTATGTACAACAAACCTTCGGAGGGAAGAGCAAAGATTTTAACGGCTATCAACAACATGCAAAACATTCTGCGCGACAACCAGCAGAGCACGCTTGTGCAAGCTTTCTTTAATGCCAAGAGCGATGAAATCACGCGCATTGTAATGCAGGGCACGCGCGAAGAGCGCGGGCAATACCTGGCCCTGCTTTCCCAAGTTGACCGCTAATAATGCACAGAAGTACAACTCGCTGAAATGATGCGAAAGATTGCTTTGGCACTTATCGCCGCTGGTTTTCTGTTGAATGCCTGTAAGCATCATTTGGCTGCTCATTTGCCGCAGGAACAGATGGCGCCCATTCTGGCAGACTTGCACCTTGCCGATGCCTACAGCAGCATATTGCACGACACGACGCGGCCGGAAGGAGGAAAGAATTACGACTCGCTCGCGTCGTGGACAAAAGCCATTCTGGCAAAGCACCGCACATCGCCAGCTGAGTTCAACGACAGCATGGAGTGGTACCGCGACAACCCGACAGAGCTAGACTCGCTTTATGCGAAAGTGATTCCAATTCTGGAGCGGAATAAGAAGTAATACCTGTTGTCATCTGCACGTAAACACATCGTTGCGCGATGTGGAAAATACCGGATAACATCATCTTCACAGCAAGCGAATAACAATCCCGCTTAGCTTTCGTTTTTATCCTGAACGCTCCGCTGTACATTCGCCCGCTATGCAAGACGCGATTACATCCATCCTCCGAAAATCCATCGCCACTAAGGAAAGCGTGCTGGCCGATGGCGAACTGCTCGGTCGCATTGAAGCCGCCACAGCAACCATTATCAAAGCTTTTAAAGACGGCAACAAAGTGCTCTTCTGCGGCAACGGCGGCAGCGCAGCAGACGCGCAGCACCTGTCAGCAGAATTCAGTGGCCGTTTCTACACTGACCGCAACCCGTTGCCTTCCGAGGCGTTGCATTGCAACACCTCGTATCTCACCGCCGTGGCAAACGATTATGGCTACGACGTCGTATATAGTCGTATCGTGAAGGGGATGGGAAAAGCTGGTGATGTTCTAGTAAGCCTGAGCACTTCCGGCAACTCCCAAAACATTCTTAAAGCTATGGAGATGGCACGCGACTTGAATATGATAAACATAGCCCTCACCGGCCAGACCGGCGGGAAGATGAAGGAGATGGCCGATCACCTGATAAACGTACCGAGCACAGACACGCCGCGCATTCAGGAGAGCCACATTACCATCGGCCACATCATCTGCCAGCTTGCCGAGGAGCAGCTTTTCTAAACGCTACGCACACACAACAACCGTTATGGGCACCGATTTTCTCACCTCGCAGCACGCGCCGCAGTTTGGCCGGGACTGGACGCTCTTCCTTGACCGCGATGGCGTGGTCAATAAGGAAATTATAGGCAGCTATGTTACTACCACGGAGGAATTTGAGTTCTGCGAAGGCGCGCCTCATGCTATACAGACCCTTTCTGAAATCTTCGGAACGCTGGTGGTGGTTACGAACCAGCGCGGCGTTGGCCGCGGCCTGATGACGATTGAAACGCTGCGCGACATTCACCGCGAGATGCGGAATGGCATTACCGCCGTTGGCGGAAAGATTGACAAGGTATATGCCGCTACATCTGTCAACGACAATGACCACAACCGCAAGCCAAACACCGGCATGGCGTTGCAGGCGCGGGAAGATTTTCCGCAGATAGATTTCCACAAAAGCGTGATGGTGGGCAACAGCCTTTCCGATATGGAATTTGGCAAGCGAATGGGGATGCACACGGTTTTCCTGACCACCAAGCACGCCGCTTACCCTATGCCGCACGACCTCATTGATGAGCAATACCACTCGCTCCAGGATTGGGCGAAAGCCGTGGCTGCATCGCTGATGCTGGAGGCTTAAAATTTCTGACGCAAAGAATCTACAAGAGCGGCGCTGAATATATCGGCGCCCTTTTCATTCAGGTGCGTGCCGTTGTAGAAAAGTGCAGTATCGCCGCAGAAGAGCGCTCCGGAAAAATCTATAAATGGTATCCTTCCAGCCAAACCTTGCGTTAGCCAGCTTTTATATGCCGTGCCGCCATACAGCTTCGCTACATAGCGCAGATGGTGCGGCGTGAAAACGACATAGACCTTGGTTCCCTGCGTACGACATTCATTAAGGAAGGCCAGAAAAGAATGCCAGACTGCGCTGTCCACCACCGGCGTAAGATTCGCGCGGGTTGTGTCGGCATTGAAAGCCGACTCATTCCAATGGAAAGCCATTGGCTCATAGCCGTCCCAGCCGTGTCGGTCATACGCATCTTCCGGCAGCGGCGAGGAGCCGGTTATAGCTGCCATTACCGCATTTGCCTCACCGCGGTATTTCAGAAATGGGATGATCGCTTTCGTTTTGCTTACACCAATGCTTAGCAACGCTTTCCTCACTGCGATGTCGTACATGTAGGGCAGGAATTGTGGCTTGTCCACCGCCCATTTGCTCTTATTGAACTGAAAATAGTCGGCGCAAAAGATGATGGCCTGTGGTGCTTTATTGTAGCGCCTGTAAAACCTGTAGCGCGCCAGTTGCAGGTCAAAGGTGTAGCCTTCCAGGCCAAGGTTGTAAATGCGCTTGCCTGGAAAGGCCCCTTGCAGCAGCCGCGGATTCACCTGCACGTGCGCATGCGAATTGCCGACGACGAGCACATCCGCATTAATCCTGCCCGCTTCTATCTGATGCCAGACCTTCATTCTTCCCGAATTCCGCGCACGCAAGCGCACATCGGTAAAGCGCGTCAATGCGCTAAGTAATCCCACAATGAGCATGGCGAAGAGCAGCAGGCTGAGTAAGAAGCTTTTCATGCCAGCGCTTAAAATTGAAAGTAGATAAACGTCTGCTCCGGCGCGCCGAAGTAAAAGGTGAGCACCGTGATGATCGCATAAATCGCCCAGCGCAGCGGCCTTATCCGCACGCGGTCTAATTCCAGTCCATGCTCGCGGGAGCGGTTCAGCCATTCCACCAGCATCATGACTGCAATGAAGAGCCATATGCGCCGCTCTACATCAATGCTGCCCCATGGCGTGCTGAACATCCGGCCGATGTAGTGAAAAGCCTGCGGCAGGTCGGCAGCGCGGAAGAAAATCCATGCAAGACAAACCAGCGCGAAAGTCAGCAGCATCAAGGCTACTTCTTTGAGTGAAGGAAAGATTCTCCCTTGCGCCAGAACGTCCACATGCATCCTGTTCTTTCCGGAAAGAATAAGCGGCATAAAATAAAGCGCGTGCAATTCGCCCCAGACCAGGAATGTCCACGATGCGCCATGCCAAAAGCCGCTTAGCAGAAAAACGATGAGCGTATTCCTGACGGCAATCCCTAAGCCGCGCCGGCTCCCGCCAAGAGGGATATAAACGTAATCCCGGAACCATGACGTAAGCGACATGTGCCAGCGCCGCCAGAACTCCGCAATGTCGCGCGAGAAGTAAGGGAAGCGGAAGTTGGGCAGGAGATGAAAGCCGAAGAGCCGTGCCGTGCCGATGGCAATGTCGCTGTAGCCGGAGAAGTCGCCGTAAATCTGGAAAGCGAACAGTATGGCGCCTGCAACCAACGTTCCCGCTGACTGTACATTCCAGTGCTCAAAAATGGGATTTACGAAGTGTGCGCAGCCATCGGCAATTACCATTTTCTTGAAAAAACCCCACAGCATCTGCCGCAGGCCGCCCGTTGCGCGGGCATTCTCAAAGCGGCGTTCATTCTGGAATTGCGGCAGAAACCAGATTGCCCGCACAATAGGCCCTGCTACGAGCAAGGGAAAAAAGGAAATAAAGGCAAAGAAAGCTGTCGCGTCAGCACAAGGCTCCTTACGGCGATGATAGACGTCTATCACATAGCTCATGCTGTGAAAGGTGTAGAAGGAGATGCCGATAGGCAGCAGGACGTTCAGTGTGAACGGGTCTGCCCTGAAGCCGAAGCCTTGCAGCAGCCGGGCAAAATTCTCGCTGAAGAAGTTGAAGTATTTAAAGAAGCCAAGCGCAGTCAGATTGGCTGCAATGCTGGCGATGAAAAAGGCTTTGCGCTTGCGCTCATCCTCAATCCTGCCTAATTGCAGCGCGACGTAATAATCAAAGCCCGTCGTGGCGAGCAGGAGCAGCACAAAGCGGTAGTCCCACCAGCCATAGAAGAGAAAAGACGCTGCGATAAGCAGCACGTTTTGCGCCCGGATATTCCTACCTCCGATAGCCCAATACAGCCCAAAGACAATGGGCAGAAAAAGCACAAAAGCGGTGGAAGTAAACAGCATGCCCGGCGAAGCGTGGCAAGATACAGCACGCGCCAGACCTTCCGCTTCTCAAAGGAGCGTAAGGTCTATCTTGCAAGCCGGTGGCATTTTATTGATAGTAACGGCAAATCCAAACCTATGAAACGCATCCTCGGCACCCTGCTCATCATTCTCCTCACCACTGGCATTGCGACGGCACAAAAAGAAAATACGCATGACGAAGACGACGGCGAAGCAAGCAAAGTAAGCTCCGGCCTGCGCATCCCGACGGGGGCCGGCAATGTGATGGTTGGCGCTAACCTCTTCCTGGCGCGGCTGCAATTCCAGAAAGGCACCGATGCGGCTTACAGCGTTGGCCTGAGTCCGAAGGTGGGCTTCTTTGCGCTGCCGAACCTTGCGCTCGGCCTGAACTTAGACCTGGGCGTGGAAGGGCAGAAAGGCTATCGGTCTATCAGTTATGGCTTCACACCATTCGCGCGCGTTTATTTTGCCCGAGACAATTCCGCACGCTCCCGACCATTCCAGTTTTTCTTTGAAGGCGGCCTTGGTTTCGGCGGCGTAAATACACATCTTGAGGGCGGCGACAACATAACTACCAATGGCTTCCGCGCTTATGCGCTTCCGGGCGTAGATTATTTCATTAGCCACAACGTTGCCGCAGAGGCCGGGCTACAATACACATTTACAGCCGGCAAGCCGGATGCGCATATTGTGGGATTGAGCTTAGGTTTTCAGATTTTTCTGGGCAGATAGTTAGGATGGAAAAGTCCGGCTGGGCGACATCTACACATGAAACTTAATCCCCTGAGCCAGCGGCAAAGTAGCGCCCCAGTTTATCGTGTTAGTCTGCCGGCGCATGTAGGCCTTCCAGCTATCAGAGCCGCTTTCGCGCCCACCGCCGGTCTCCTTCTCGCCGCCAAATGCTCCGCCGATTTCCGCGCCGCTCGTGCCGATATTTATGTTCGCAATGCCGCAGTCGGAGCCTTTGTGAGAAAGAAAGGTTTCCGCCTCGCGCATGTTGAGCGTGAAGATGGACGAGGATAAACCCTGCGGCACGCCATTCTGCATGGCAATGGCTTCTTCCAGCTCGCGGTACTTCATCAGGTACAGGATAGGCGCGAAGGTTTCGTGCTGCACTGTCTTGTAATTATTTTCTACTTCAAAAATGCAAGGCTGCACATAGCAGCCGCTTTCGTAGTCCGCGCCATCAAGCACTCCGCCGGGCACTACTTCCCTGCCGCCTTCCGTCTTTACTGCGTCAATGGATTCCAGATAGCTGCGCACGGCGTCCTTATCAATAAGAGGCCCTACATGCGTCACTTCGCTCAGCGGGTCGCCGATGACAAGCTGACTGTAAGCACCAACGAGCTTTTCTTTAAAGACATCATACACGCTTTCGTGGATGATGATGCGGCGCGTAGTAGTGCAGCGCTGGCCGGCGGTGCCGACAGCGCCGAAGACGCAACCGATAAGCGCCATATTCAGGTCGGCATGTTCGGAGATGATGATGGCGTTGTTGCCACCCAGTTCCAGCAGCGACCTGCCGAGTCGCTGACCTACCACGCCGGCAATGGTCTTACCCATCCGTGTGCTCCCCGTCGCACTCACCAGCGGGATGCGCGTATCCGCCGCCAGCCACTCGCCTACTTCACGACCGCCACTTACGAGGCCATTGATGCCTTCCGGGGCGCCGGCGCTTTTCAGCACTTCGCTTACAATGTGGAAACACGCCACGGCGCAGAGCGGCGTTTTCTCCGAAGGCTTCCAGACGCAGGTATCGCCGCATACCCATGCTATGAAGGCATTCCAACTCCATACCGCCACCGGGAAGTTGAAGGCGGAGATGATGCCTACGATGCCAATCGGGTGCCACTGCTCGTACATGCGGTGTGCCGGGCGCTCACTGTGCATCGTAAGGCCGTAAAGCTGGCGGGAAAGACCCACGGCAAAGTCGGCGATGTCTATCATCTCCTGCACCTCGCCCCAGCCTTCTTGAAGGGATTTTCCCATCTCATAGCTCACAAGGCGCCCCAACGGGTCTTTGTATTTGCGCAGCGCCTCGCCGATTTGGCGCACCACCTCGCCGCGCTTCGGGGCGGGCCACATGCGCCATTCAGCGAAGGCAGCTTCGGCGCTGCCGACTACAGTTTCATAGGCCGCTCTATCGGCTGCCTGAATGGTGGCTATTTCTTTACCATCAACGGGAGAATGAGAGGTAAGCGTTTCACCGCTGGATGGAACCCATGTGGTGCCGGTGGAAGCGCCGTGATTATCTTTTTGTATGCCGAGCGTGGAGAGGATTTCGGAGAGTTGCATGATGTCTTTGATTGCGGCGCAAATGTAGGCTTTCGGGCGGCGGAGGGGCGAGTCACGCAGGGGTAAGCTATGCGTCGTTTAACCTACGTCTAACCCGTTCTCGGCCGCATTTGGTATTTTCGGCATTAAGATTGCTTTTCACCCGCCATGCAACGACTCCTCACCACCCTTTTCGCAGCCGTAATGCTGCTTGCCAGCCATTCAATAAAAGCTCAGGAGGTCAAGGACGGGCTTACCTGGTACATCGATGTGAATCAGGCGGGCGAGATATCCGCAAAAACCGGCAAGCCGGTCTTTGCTTTCTTTACCGGCAGCGACTGGTGCGGCTGGTGCCACCGGCTGGAGGCGAATGTCTATCGTAAGGCAGGCTTTAAAGAATGGGCAGCGAAGAATGTTATTCTACTGGAACTGGACTTCCCGCGCAACAAGCAGTTGTCGGAGCCGCTGGCGAAGCAAAATGCCGGCCTGCAGCAATTCTTCAATGTGCAGGGCTACCCTACGGTCTGGGTCTTCTTCATGCACAAGCAAAAGGATAGCGAGAAAATCAGCATTGAAGCACTTGGCTCGCTCAGCTACCCGCAGGCGGAGCCGGGTAAGGAAGAAAGCGTCTTTCTGGCGAACGCTAATGCCGTCCTGAAAAACCGCAAATAACTTAGAACGGCGATTGGAAGTCCGTCAGGCTTTGAAATGACTTGTCGCGGGCGGACATCACCGGCGCGGCGCACGCCCAATCATAGTCCATGCTGTCCCAACGGATGCCCGTGTCACTTTCCTTATTGTATTCTGAGGAAACGAGATAATAGGTCATCGCACCGTCGGTCAGGGCTTTGAAGCCGTGCGCAAAGCCTTCTGGTATGAAGTAGGCGCGATTATTTTCTTCGCTTAATACCTCCGCATGGCATTGGCCGTAGGTAGGAGAGGCTTTTCGTAAGTCAACGATTACATCCAAAATGGCGCCTTTGGGGCAAAAGACAATCTTGCTGTGCTGATGCGGCGGAAGCTGGAAGTGCATCCCGCGGATAACATCCTTGTGCGAAAATGAGTAGTAGGATTCTTTCAGAATAAAGTTGATACCTGCCTGCTTCAGCGTGGTGTCATGAAAAGGCTTGATAAAGATGCCGCGCTCATCAGGGAGGGCGGGAAGAGTGATTAGAGCTGCGTCACGCAGCGGCAATGGCATTATCATCATTAGAGCTTTGCATATTGCTCAATTTGCTCCCCACACTTTCTCCGAGCTTCTCGCCCATCCGCATACCACTCCGCCGTCCAGCGAATGGCCTCATCGGCATTCAGCTTCGGCCGCCAGCCAAGCTCCGCCTTGATTTTCCCATTGTCCAGCAACAGCAGTCCCGCTTCGTGCAGTGCTGCTTCCGGCTTTACATCAAAAGCCGCCTGTTCGCCGAAGGCTTCATAAAAGGTATTCGTCACTTGCGCCACGGTCCGCTCATCCGCTCGTTCCGGGCCTATGTTATAGGCGGTGCTGTACTTCACGCTATCTTCCGTCAGTTTTTGCGCCAGCAATAAATAAGCGAACACCGGCTCCAACACATGCTGCCAGGGCCGCACACTTTGCGGATTGCGTAGTGTAACCGGCTCGCCCTTTTTCAGCGCACGCACGATGTCCGGTATCAGCCGGTCTTCCGAAAAATCGCCGCCGCCAATGACGTTACCCGCGCGTACAGATGCGACGGGCTTGCGATGCAGTTCAAACTTTTCGGGGTGGAAGAAAGAGCGCCGGTATGATTCAATTACAATCTCCGCCGCCGCTTTGGAAGCGCTGTATGGGTCGTAGCCGCCGAGCTTATCTTGTTCTGTAAAAGCTTGGCCCCGTTCGGGATTTTCATAAACCTTATCGGTGGTAATCATCACGCCAACGCACGGGCCTTGGAGTGCACGCATTGCGTCGAGTACATGCGCCGTACCCATCACGTTGGCCGCAAAGGTTTCAACAGGCGTGCGGTAGCTGCGACGGACGAGCGCCTGCGCAGCGAGGTGAAATATATAGCCGGGCTGAAAGTCTGCAATCGCTTTCGCCAGCTTTTCCTTTTCGCTAAGGTCTGCAATGATAGAGCGGCAAAGTTTGTCGCCCTCAATCTGGTGATAAAGGTCGTGGGCGTGCTCGGGTGCGAGCGAGTAACCAACCACTTCCGCGCCGAGGCCATGCAGCACCTGAAGCATCCACGCGCCTTTAAATCCGGTATGGCCGGTCAGGAAAACTTTCTTGCCTTTAAACGTTTGCTGTAGCGATTGGAACACGGATTAAACGGATTAGATGGATGTGCACGGATTTTTAGACTGCTTTCCAAGGCGCATTACCGCCTTCCCAAAGCGCTTCCAATTCCTCCTTATCGCGCAGTGTATCCATCGCTTTCCAAAATTCGTTGTGCTTGTACGCTGCTATCTGGCCATCGCGCGCGAGGTCGTCCATCGGCTGGCGCTCCCACATAATGTCGTCGGCGTCTTCGTGGAGATAAGCCTTGATTTCGGGATTGATGACGAAGAAGCCGCCGTTGATCCAAGTACCACTGTCTGCCGGCTTTTCCTCAAAGGAAGAAATACCGCCTCCTTCATCCATCTTAATCACGCCAAAGCGGCTTGTAGCCTGAATAGCCGTCATCGTGCAGATTCGGCCGGAGATGTTGTGGAAGCGGATGAGCTGGTCAATATCAACGTTGCTCACGCCATCGCCGTAAGTCAGCATAAAGGGCTCGCCATTCGTGTAAGGCAGCACACGGCGCAGGCGGCCGGCAGTCATCGTATCAAGGCCGGTTTCTACCAGCGTAATCTTAAACGGCTCGGCAAATGTCTCATGGATTTGAACCGAATTGTCCTTCAGGTCAACGGTCAGGTTGGCATTGTGGAGATAGTAGTTGATGAAGTATTCCTTAATCATCCAACCCTTGTAGCCGAGGCAAATGATAAACTCATTGTGCCCGTAAGCGGCATAGGTTTTCATGATGTGCCAGAGGATAGGCTTCCCGCCGATAGCAATCATGGGCTTGGGGCGGAGCTGGCTTTCTTCCGAAATGCGGGTGCCGCGGCCCCCGGCAAAGATGACGACTTTCATACGCCGCTAAAATAGACCGGGATTTGCAGGATGAAGCGATTTTGCCGGGATTTTAATAATCGCAGATGCGTAGAACTACTTTAGGTCGTCCAGCGACAAATCCCGGAAATGGCCGTTGCGCTGAATGCGCTTTTTCATCGTTTCCAGTTCTTGGATGACGGGTACGATACTGTTGAGATGCCTGCGCAGGTATTCAAGCCGTTGCAGTTCGGTAAAAATGCCAAGCAGCTCATATTCCCGCTCCAGGCTAAGGCCCACAAGGTGGGCCAGCTCATACGATAGCATCTCCTCCCGACCCGCCGGAAATTTCTCCGACACATTGAGCAGCTCATAGAGCCGCTTCACCTCCGTCACAATGGTACGGGCCAGCTTTGAGTGCCCTGTATCTGTAATGTTTGGCGGATAATTGACGATCGCACCGCTGTACAGCTTTTCCGGCACTTCATCCAGCCGGTGCAGGATGCGGAATACCGAAACGCCGCGCGTGCGGATGTCTATCGTGCCATCAGGATGCTCCGCGGCCAGTTCTGTGATTTCTATAAGCGTTCCAAGGTCATGCAGGTCTTTCTCCACCACGGGCGGAATGCCGAAGGGCTTTTTGCCATCAAGGCATTCGCGAATCATCTGCTTATAGCGCGGCTCAAAAACGTGCAGGTTCAGCGCCTCGCCGGGATAGACAACAATGGCAAGTGGGAATATGGGAATAAAGTTGGTCAAGGGAATTTCGGATTGCGGGTTCGGAATGCAGAATTGCCTATTGCTCATTGCGAACTGTGGCCCTTTGCACCAGCAGGAATATCAAAAATACGGCCACCCCAAACTGTACTTCCATAAACGGGTCAACAAGCAGCGGTACCAGCAGCATGGCCCAGATGATGATGAAGAATGCCCCTGCACGGTTGCGCTTAATGCGCAGCAGCGGAGCCGCCAGCCAAAGCGTAAAGAGCAGCGCCGCAGGTATGCCCGCCGCCATTGCGCAGGTGAGCCATTGGTTGTGTGGCCAGAGCTGCTGCGCCTCCCGCACCTCCGGATAAAAGCGCTTGTAGCCTGAATGCATCTCTGACAATACATCGCCGGCGCCGACGCCACCCAGTGGATGTGTGCCAATAGAGCGCAGTGCGATGTCGTAAGAAAAGAGGCGTCCCGCGTCGCTGTAAATGCCGTTCCGCTCACCGAGCCGCAAGCTGCGCCATGTAACGTAGCTGTATCCAATCCGCTCCCGCAAAGTCGGCAGCGCGGTGAAAGCCAACGCCGCCGCGAGCACAACCGAAGTCAGCACTATAAGCCCACGCTTGTAATTCTGCCGGAACTGCCACGCTGCATAACCTATCAGGAAGACGTAAAGCGCTACAAGGCCCGTCTTAGCGGCGAGCACATGCAGATAGATACCAAGTAGCAGTGCTGCTGTAAGCAACAATGCCTTTTCCCAACGCCGTACGAACATCGGCAGCACATAGACTATCCAGGCAATGCTTACTGCCACGGCCGTAGAGAAAGCAATATGGTCATCATACACGGGCGTGCGCAGCACATGCGCATATTTATAGCCATGCACAATAGCCGCCGCATCCATGCGCCATAGAAAGCTCAGGCTCCAGGCCGCGCCCAAAAGCATTAGCGCAGTAAGACCGGCTGTGTAAATGCGCCATTCTCTTGCTTCAAAGGGCGGCAGCAAGCTGAAAGCGAGCGGCAGGAGCACGACGGGCAGCTTCACCTGAAGATGTTCCGCCCACATCGCCTTGTCGTCGCTCCAGAAGTACGATAATGCGTACAGTGCCACCCAGCCAAGTCCAAGCAACCACCAGCGCTGCTTCAGCCACTCGCGCGGATGCACGCCCCACAGTGCCACGGTACCGAAAAATATCATGCAAATGGAAACAGCAGCACGGGAACACAGCAGCCCGCCCATCATTCCAAGCAAGCAAAGGAGCGCAAGCCGGCGTTTCCAGAGCAGCGTTTGTGGGGGAAGGCTATTTTTGTCCAAGCGCACAAGATGTGTGTAGCCACCTAAACGGACAAAGATATTTTTTAGTGCCACCCGGTCCCATTCAGGAATTGTTGCAAGCCATCCGGGCCGGCGAACCGCGTGCGCTGGCGCGGGGCATTACCATTGTGGAGAATGATTTGGAGGGCGCTCAGGAACTGCTCACTTCCTTGCAGCACACGGCCGCGCCAAAGCTGGTGGGCATTACCGGCCCGCCCGGCGCGGGCAAGAGCACACTAGTCAATGCCCTATTGGGCGAGTGGACAGTGGCGGGCAAAAAAGTAGCCGTCATTGCCGTTGACCCATCCTCACCCTTCCACTTCGGCTCCCTGCTTGGCGACCGCATCCGCATGGCGCGCTTCTACGACCATCCGGCTGTTTTTATCCGCTCCCTTGCCAGTCGTGGGGCATTAGGCGGGCTGCATCCGCGCATTTTTGAAATCACGGATGTGGTTAAGGAAGCAGGCTTTGACCTCATCGTCATTGAAACGGTTGGCGTGGGCCAGAGCGAGGTGGAGATTGCCGGCATTGCCGATTGTACAGTAGTAACGCTCGTTCCGGAAGCCGGCGATATGATACAGACAATGAAGGCGGGCCTGCTGGAAATTGCCGACCTCTTTGTGGTAAATAAAGCCGACCGCCCGGCAGCAGACAAGCTTTATCAAAACCTGCGCATCCTCGCACATGAACGCGCTAATGGTGCGGGCGAAACGCCTGTTTTGAAGACGACGGCCAGCAGCGCCGAAGGTGTTGCGGCATTGGCAGCAGCCATTGCAGCGGAACTCCAAACCGCAGATGACAGAAACGAGCGCCAGAAGCATTTATTATTAGAGAAATCTTTTCGGCTGATTCAATCCCTGCGTATGGCAGATTTGCCGAAAGCGAAGCTGGCAGCCGCACTGCAAGAAGCGATGGTGCAGGAAGGTTTCAACATCTATTCTTTCGCGCAGAGGGTGGCGGCTTCATAAACCTACACCGTCATGAAAGCTTTGCTCCGTTGGTACCATACCGTCCGTCCGCTGAAGGCGGCCCAGTGGTGGTATCGGCTGGCGCGGCCTGTAGCGCAGCGGTTTAGCCGGCGCAGGAAGGCAACGAACGAAAACATTGCGGCGGCGCTGGTCTGGCCTACTCCTGCATTACAGCCTTTGCAGGTTGCGCAATGCTATTTTCCGGCGGAGCAACGCTTCTGCTTCCTGAATCGCCGCAAAATATTCCCGGCCGGCACTGAGTGGGACTGGCGAGGCGAAGGCCTGCTCTGGACGTATAACCTGAATTTCTTTGAATGGCTGTACGACGATAGTTTGCCGATGCAGGAACAGCTGGCGACAATTAAGGCCTTTACAGCGGCAAAAGGGCCGCAGCAAATAGCCGGTGAAGCCTATCCTTCTTCCCTGCGCATCATAGCGTGGATACGCTTCCTGCTGCGATTTGCCGTAAAGGATGAAGCTATCCTAAAGCGCCTCTTCACTGATGCTGACTGGCTTTGTCGCTTCCCGGAGTATCATCTTGATGGCAATCATCTTTGGGAGAACGCTGTCGCCATTCTTTCGGCAGGCGCATACTTCAGCAACGTTCATTTTTATAAAAAGGGGAGCCGCCTGCTGCGGATATGCCTTGATGAACAAGTCTTGCCTGATGGCGGTCATGCTGAGGGCAGCCCGATGTACCATAGCCTTCTGCTGTGGCGGATGATGCAATGCTTAGAGCTTTTACGCGCATTAGGCACGAAAGATTTAGTCTTGGAAAGCCGGATAGCCGAAGCTTCATCCGGAATGCTCGGGTGGCTGCAAGCCATGACTTTCAGCGATGGGAGCTGGCCACAGTTCAACGATTGCGCCGTCGGCATTGCGCCTGATACTAAAGAGCTTACCCGCTACGCTGCTGCGATCGGCATCTTCCCAAAAGAAATATCGCTTCGCGAATCCGGCTATCGCATGATTCGCTGCGGCGATTTTGAGCTGGCTATTGACATTGTGCCTATTCAGCCTGCTCATCAGCCGGGGCACGCTCATGCCGATGTGGGCAGCTTTTGCCTTTATTACAAAGGGATGCCGGTAATAGTTGATATGGGCACCTCAACCTATGAGGTGGGCAGCCGCCGGCAGATGGAACGAGGCACGGCGGCGCACAATGCGGTTGTCATCGGTGGGAAGGATTCTTCAGATGTCTGGAAGTCTTTTCGAGTGGGGAGGCGTATGCGCATCCGAAAACTGAAGGATGAGGCCGGCACTCTGAGTATTACTTATTCGCCTTACGCCTTTCTGCATACAACGCACAAGCGGAGGTTTAGCTGGAATGAGGAAGGCATTACCATCACCGACGAGTTGCTTAACGCTCCTAAGGACTGCGAGGCGCGGCTGCATTTTCATCCGTCCGTTTCCGTTTCGCCGCGAGACAACAATAAGTTCATGGCGGCAGGCCTGATTTTTCAGGCAGAAGGTGCGGAGGTGATGAGAGTAGAACGGTATGATGCCGCAACTGGCTTCAACCAATTATTGCCCGCCGCCTGCGCCGGTTTTTCTTTTAAAACGCATCTAATACTGTACATCTCTGTAAGTCCATTCGGCTAACAAATTATTTACAATGTGCAAGTAATAACCAAACGTTGACTTCCAGGTGCTAACTCCGGAAGGCAATTGCGCCGCATCTTGCCTTTGTGAAAAGAGTAGTGCTGAAGGAAAACGGTCATTGCAAGGCAATAAAAGCTTTTTACAGCATACCTTTGCGCCGAGCGATGAATTATACGGAATGAGCAAATGAACGCACTTCAACCTTATCTTTCATACGTACTCGCCCTTGTATGCTCGCTGGCAGTCAGCCTGTTTTCCGTTCCCAATATCATCTATATTGCCAAGCGGAAGCGTCTTCTGGACGTGCCGGATAACCACCGCAAGCTACATGCGCGCATCGTGCCAAACCTTGGCGGCGTTGGTATTTTCTTCGCCTTCTTCATCGTCGCCTCGCTCCTCATTAAGCCGTTGAGCTTCCCGAAATGGAACTACATCGCGGCAGCTTGTCTTATCCTCTTCGTTACGGGTATGAAGGACGACTTGGTGGCTATAAGCCCCAGCAAGAAGTTCATTGCGCAGGCCATGGCGGCTACTATTACCGTTGTGTTTGCCGATGTACGGCTGCATTCCCTCGGCGGGCTCTTTGGCATTCATAATCTGCCCGATTGGGCATCCATTCCCTTCTCCATAGTTGGCTGCATCTTCGTGACCAATGCTTTTAATCTCTTAGACGGTATTGACGGCCTCGCTGGGACTATTGGCGTATATATCACGGCCATGCTTGGCCTCTTTCTGGCAGCCTACGGCAAAGGCAGCGAGGCGGTATTAGCCTTCAGCATGACCGGTGCTCTGATTGGCTTCCTGCGCTTTAATCTAGCGCCCGCCAAGATTTTCATGGGCGATACCGGCTCACTCATTATAGGTTTTGTGGTGGCGGTGCTTGGTATCCTGACCATCAACACCTACCACACTGGCGGCAGTATTGACGCGATTATTGTATCCGCCCCCGGCGTATTCGTAGTTACGCTCGCTATCCTCTTCATTCCCGTCTTTGATACCTTCCGTGTCTTCACCATGCGCATCCTGCGCGGCAATTCACCCTTCAGCCCGGACAGGACGCACCTGCATCACTATCTGCTGGATATTGGCCTGTCGCACACAAAGACCGTGTCTGTAATTTTCATCGCCAATATTGCGGTTACGGCGCTGGCGCTGTGGATGCAGCATTACAACATCAACATCGCGGTGGCTGCGATGCTGTTCTTTATGCTTGGCCTATATGCCATTCTCGTGTATCTGCGCCGGACACACCTGCAATTGCCCGTCCGGCCCCAGTTTAACCTTCGCCGTCAGCGTCGCCGCCCCCGCAGCGTACGGATGGACAGCGGCATTAAGGTGCCTAATACCATCATGGTGGGTGGAAAGGCCGTGCATCTGAAAGAAGAGGAACTGGTAGAAGGATAGGCGAATTTCCCGGAGAGACAGATAGAACTCCGATTTTTATGATTAAGCAGGTTACCGCGGATTTCGCCGATCCATCTGCATCAATCATAACAGTCAGCGTCATCAGCGTTCTATCATAGGCTATAAGCGAAGGCGGCACGCAGCCGATGCGCCTATATTTGCCTTCTCCAAACACCCTCCCCTGATGCCCGACGCCAATTGGTTTGAGCGATGGTTCGCCTCGCCTTACTACCGCATCCTTTACCAGCACCGCGATGAGCTGGAAGCGGAGGCGTTTGTGGCAGACCTGATCAAATATCTCCAGCCGCTGCCCGGCAGCCGCATGGTGGACATTGCCTGCGGCGAAGGGCGCTTTTCGGTGGAGCTGGCTGAGCGGGGGTTCGACGTAACGGGCATTGACCTTTCGCATACCAGCATTGAAATTGCCAAGGGGCACGAAGGCGAGCATCTGCGCTTTTTCGTCCATGATATGCGGATGCCGTTTTACATCAACTACTTTGATTACGCTTTCAACTTCTTTACGTCCTTCGGTTATTTTGAGCATACGCGCGACCATCAGCTTGCGGCAAAGTCTTTTGCCAGAGGCCTGAAGAAAGACGGTATTCTGGTACTGGATTACCTGAACAGCGAGCGCGCGGAGCGCAGGCTTGTCCCCGAAGAGGACGTACAGCGCGGCAGCTATCTGTTTCACATCCGCCGACGGATTGAGCACGAGCATTTCATTAAAGACATTTCCTTTACTGATGCCGATGGAAAGACGCGGCAATATCTGGAGCGCGTCGCAGCCTTCGGGCTTTCCCATTTCACGCGGCTGTTTAAGAATGCCGGCATGAGCCTCGTAGCCACCTTCGGCAATTACCGGCTGGAAGAGTTCAATCCTCTGGAGTCGCCGCGGCTGATTATGATTTTCAAAAAATAGCCCGCCCATGAACGGCTTGCACGAATGGCTGCTGTCGCTGGACTATGAGGTGTGGGGCTATCTGCATGCTTCCTGTCGCAACGCTTTTCTGGATGCAGTGATGCCTTATGTGCGCAACCAGTTCACCTGGGCGCCGCTATATCTCTTTCTGACCTTCTTCATGCCTTACAACTGGCGCTGGCGCGGCGTGCTGTGGTGCCTCGGCTTCCTGCTGTGCTTTGCCATTGCGGACTATACAAGCGGCAGCGTTCTGAAGCCGTGGATAGAGCGCGTGCGTCCCTGCAATGACCCGCGCTTTGCGCAGATGCTGCATCTGATTGTGCCGCGCAGCAGCGGGTGGAGCTTCCCGTCTTCTCATGCTGCCAATCACTTTGCCCTCGGCACTTTTTGCGCCGTAACGCTGCATGGACGGATACGATGGCTGTGGCCTTTCCCGATTTGCTGGGGGCTGGCAGTGAGCTACGCGCAGGTGTACGTGGGCGTGCATTGGCCGGGCGATGTGGTGGCCGGCGGACTGCTGGGCGCGGGGATTGGCTTCGGCGTGGCGGAGCTTTTCAAGTGGAGGTGGGCGCTGGCTTAAAAAAAACGCTGACAGGGTTTCAAACCATGTCAGCGTTGTGAATAATTGCATAGATAGTTTACCGGCTACTGATGGACTTTGAAAATTCTTCTTTAGACGAGTCAAAGGAGAAGCCATCTTCCAGCTTCCAGTAGTTGCGCGGGTCGCTGGCGTGGCTGTAGGCCCACTTAGCAAAGTCCAAGCGCGTTGCATCAAAGGATAGCCAGCCCAGCATCTGCCGGATTTGCTCTGTGGATGCAGCCCGGCTTTGCAGGACACTCTTCATCAACTGCTCTTTGTCGGAGTCAGTCATGCGAGATGCTACGCGGCTGCGGAGGTCGTCCATGTCGCGGATACTGAGGGCGCTGTAGCTGCCCGCGCTGCTGCTGCCATTGCGGCCATGCGGGAAGGAGCCGTAGCCTTCGCCGGCGTTGGAGGACGTGTTCCCATTGCCGTAGACATCATCGCCGCCGCCACTATTGTTGCGGCGGTCGTCATACTCGTATTCGTTACGGTTGTTACCGGCCTGCGGATTATCGTTGCGGTAGTCGCGGTCACGGTTGTCGTTGTCATAATCGCGGCCATCGGCGTAACCGCGCTCATCCATTGGGCGGGTGCGGAGGCGGAGCCCTCGGTTATACACATCAACAGTGCCTATGTTGATGGTTGCAGGCGCAAGGCGCAGCGTACCGGTATAGACTCTCACAGGACGGCGGCGGTAGCCGGCATCGGCATAAACTTCCAGGCGGTGCAATCCGGGACGGAGGCCGTCCAGCGTGAGCTGCGTGGTTTGGCGGTCTATGAAGCGGCCGTCAAGGTTTACGGAGATGATGGAGTTGTCGCTCATGCGTAGCTTGAGCACCGTGCGGTCAGCTTGCGCGAACGCGCCGAGGCTGGTGAACAAGGCCACGAGCGTGAGGGAAAAAGAGCGTTTCATGGCGGGTGAGATTGCTTGTGTGTGGAAAGGTTTATTTCCAGAAACCAATCGCCGTGCCAGAATTTGTTTACGCCGGCCCAAGCGCCGCCAGCAGAATGCCCGCGCTCACAGCCGCATTCAGCGATTCAGCGCCGCCGCGCTTCGGAATGGTTACTTGCTGTGTTGCGTGGCGCAGCACTTCCGGCGAGATGCCTTTGGATTCGTTTCCGATGATAAGCGCAGCGGCTTGGGGCTTCTGAATTTCACCCATTGGGTTACCGCCAAGCGTGGCCGCAAAAACGGGAATTACACAAGCCGAAAGAAAGCCCGGCAGCTCGGTTGTATGCAGCTGCACACGCAAGTGGCCGCCCATCGCAGCCGCAACCACTTTAGGATTGTAAAAGTCAGCACAGCCCGGCGAGCAAACAACGTGGGCAACCCCAAACCAATCGGCGATGCGGATGATAGCGCCAAGATTTCCAGGGTCTTGAACGGTGTCCAATACAATGCTCCATTCGTCTTTGGGCAGCCTTTGAGGCAGGGCTGGAACAGGCACCAGTACAAGTGCGCTGTTGGGCGACTGCTGCGTAGAAATGCGGGCGAGCACATCTTCAGAAACTTCAATTACCACTGCCTCGGGATGCCGGCTTACGAGCTGCTGATGTGCTTCGAGCCATCCTTTCAGCCCTATGATACAGCTAAGCTTGTCATCTGCGGCCAGCCATTCCCGCGCAAGCTTGTCGCCTTCGGCCAGGAAGCGCCCTTGTTCGGCACGGCCTTTGGCGGAGGCGAGGGCACGAATATCTTTAACTTGCGCCTTCGTAATCACAGACGGCAAAGCTACCCAATGCCGCCCTTCCTCTCCCGCCTCATCACCGCCCTCAGCCGTCCGCTGGCATTATGCCTGTGCGTCTGCCTCTTTGCAGCCTGCAAGACTACGAAGCATGTGCCGGAAGGATTCTATCTCCTGCGCAGCAACAGCCTGAAGCTGAAAAGCGACCGCACGCTTACGAATCGCGGCGAGCTTTCCGATGCGTTGACTTCGCTGATAATTCAGAAGCCGAATACTTACTTACTGAGCGTTCTTCCCTACAAAGTCTGGATTTACAATTATCGCTACAGGCGCTACCAGCGCGATACGGCAGCGGAGGCATTTCAGAAAAAGCTGAAGACCGTAGAGCGGCCCGTCGTTTACGACAGCGCGCTTGCCGGGCGGACTACGCAGCACATGCGCAGCTATCTTTTTAATCAGGGCTATTTCTATAGCAAGGTGCGCGATACGGTGAAGCACAAGGGCCGGAAAGCAACTGCCGTCTATGAAGTGGAAACAGGACAACGCTACCTTATCAACAAGGCAGCGCTGGATGTGGACGATAGTGCCGTTCGTGAGTTTGTATCCGAGAGCATGAAGGGAAGCGCTGTTCAGGAAGGTAAGCCATTTGCCATGACGCTGGGCGATGAAGAGCGCAGCCGTATTGCCAACGTGCTGCGCAACCGGGGCTATTATAAGTTCACCGCTGAGAATGTCCACATTGAGGTGGACACTTTCAACAAAGCTTTTCTGCGCGATGCCGAGAATCCTTTTGAAAGCGCCATCAACTTTTTGGCCCTGCAGCGCACCGGAAAAAAGCCGACGGTGGACGTCCGCATCATCATCCGCAAGGGCGGCGAGCCGAATGCCTATCGCCGCTACAGAATTGGCCGGCTGCGTATATATCCCGACTTCGTGGACAGAAAAGACATCCGCGACTCTACAATGATTGAGCATGTGGTGGACAGCGTCACCTTCCGCTACCACCGCTATTATGTGCGTGAGCGCGTGCTGCTGAACCATGTTTTTCTGAAGCCCGGCGAATACTTCACGCAGGATGACTATGACTTGACCATTACAAAGCTCAATGAACTGGGCCTCTTTCAGTATGTCCAGACCTACCTTATTGAAGACTCTACCCTGCCCTACGACCGCCCGCTACGCTGCATCATCCTGATGAACCCGACGAAGCGTTATGACTTCTCTACGAATTATGAAGTAACAAACGGTAGTACTTACCAGCTCGGCAACAATGTGGGCCTGAACTTCCGTAACCGCAACCTGCTGCGCGGTGCCAACCAGCTTAGCATATCGCTCAATGGCGGCGTAGAGTTTGGCTACTCCAAAGATGTTGGTAATTCTGTTTATGACCACTTCTTCCTACTGTCCCGCAACGCGGGCCTTAATGCCACGCTGGACTTTCCTAAGTTCATCGCCCCCTTCTCGCTCGGCAGCCGCATCCATGCCAATCAGCCACGCACCATCCTCGGCGCAGGCGTCAATGTGCTTGACCGGGTGAATTACTTCACGCTCATTAATACGTCTGCCAACCTGAGCTATAACTGGAAGCAAAATGCCACCAACACTTGGGATTTGTCGCCAGCCTTTGTAAACATCCTACGCCTACCCAATAAGTCAGAAAGCTTCCAACAGCTGCTTGACTCCAATGCATTCCTGCGCAATTCCTATCAGGAAAATCTCATAGAAGGCGAGAACATCTACTTCACATTCACCAATCAGGCTTCACCCGTTGCACGGCGGCATTACTCTTATCTGCGCGTTGGTTTTGAAGAAGCGGGCACCCTGTTGAGCGCCGTCAATGCCGCATACAATCTGAAGAATTCGCTCGGCCTGAACTATTCGCAATACTATAAGGTGGAAGCTGACCTGCGCCACTACATCCGCCGTCAGCACGCGGAGCTTGCCACGCGCTTCTTTGCCGGAATCGGTGTTCCGTATGATAAGAGCAGCGTGCTGCCCTACATCAAGCAGTACTTCGTGGGTGGGCCGTACAGTATGCGCGGCTGGCGCGTGCGGCAGCTTGGCCCCGGCTCTTATCAGGATACTTCGGGACGCACGGGTATCTCCTTCATTGACCGTACGGGCGATATCAAGCTGGAAGCGAATGCCGAGTTCCGCTTTGATGTGGTGCAGCTTTTCGGAGGCGCGCTGCGGTTGAACGGAGCAGTCTTTGTAGATGCCGGCAACATCTGGCTCGCGCAGCCGGCGGATGATTATCCCGGTGGCGACTTCCGCTTCAGTCGCCTCGGGCGCGACCTTGCTGTGAGCACCGGCATCGGGGCGCGCTTTGACATCAGCGGGCTGTTTGTGCTGCGCATAGATGAGGGCTTCCCGCTGAAGAATCCGGACTATTTGCAGTACGGCGGCTGGGTGGGCGATGAAATCAAGCCGTTCAATAAAGACTGGCAGAGCCGGAACCTTGTGCTGCACATTGCTATCGGGTATCCGTTTTAACCGGGTATAATTCCGTGTCTGCTCGCCCAAACCTTGTCATTCCCGAAGGGAATCAATTTTCTCGCAGCGAATGAGCAGACGCCTTCCTTGCCGACTTTTGCCGTTGTAAAATTTTCAAGACTCATCTATGCGCTGTTTACTGCTTCTTTCGCTTCTGCTTCCTGCCTTTGCTGCCGTTGCGCAGGATAAAGGCTCCGCCATCCTCTACCCTTCCGAAAAGCACTTCAAAAATGTCCGCCAGCTCACCTTTGGCGGCGATAATGCCGAGGCTTACTTCGGTTGGGACAACCAGCACTTCGTCTTTCAGCGCACCAACGCTGCTGAGGGCATTCCCTGCGACCAGATTTTTTACGGCACACTCAACTCACCAAAGGGCGGCAAGTTTGTTTACAAGACCGTCTCCACCGGCAAGGGTCGCACTACCTGTTCTTACCTGATGCCGGACGGCAAGCATCTGCTCTACGCCACCACCCACCTCGCCGCCGACACCTGCCCTAAAGCGCCCGACCGCCGTGATGTGAAGCACTACGTGTGGCCCATCTACGATACCTACGATATTGTAATTGCCGACCTGAACGGCAAGGTGACAAAGCGCCTCACCAACGCCCCCGGTTATGATGCCGAAGCCACCATTTCCCCGAAAGGTGACCGCATCATCTTTACCTCCACCCGCAACGGCGACCTTGACCTCTATACTATGAATCTGGATGGGAGCGATGTGCGCCAGATTACACACGAGTTAGGCTACGACGGCGGCGCATGGTTTTCACGCGACGGGAAGAAGATTGTATGGCGCGCTTCCCGCCCGAAGACGGATGAAGAGGTGAAGCTCTACAAGGAGCTTTATGCAAAAGGCCTCGTGATGCCCACGCAGATGGAAGTATTCACGGCCAACGCAGACGGCAACGATGTCAAGCAAATCACGCAGCTCGGCAAGGCCAACTGGGCGCCCAACTTCACGCCGGACGGCAAGCGCATCATCTTCGCCTCCGATTATGAGTATGAGCGCGGCTTCCCCTTCAATCTTTACCTGATTAATCTGGATGGCACCGGTCTGGAAAAGGTTTCGCATGATGGCGGCTTTGATGCTTTCCCAGCCTTCTCGCCGGACGGTAAAAAGTTCATCTTCTCCTCTAACCGGAATAATGGCGGTACGCACGCCACTAACCTGTTTATCTGCGACTGGATTCCATAGGTTCCGCCTTTCTTACTTTCGGGCATGTTGAAAAACTTCCTGCTCGTTGGCGCGGGTGGTGCGGCGGGCAGCATGTTACGCTACGCTATAGCCATCCTGCTTCCCCGGCAGGCCGCCGGCTTTCCTTGGGCAACGCTTAGTGTGAACCTTGCAGGCTGTTTCATTATCGGCATCCTCGCAGGCCTTACTCCGCGCACACATTGGATGGAGGGAGCAGGCTGGGCGCTACTTGCTACTGGCCTCTGCGGCGGCTTCACCACCTTCTCCGCCTTCGCGCTGGATAACGTAAAGCTTTTTGAAAGCGGCGGCAACGGCACGGCCATTTTATATACCGTCACCAGCTTAGCCTTTGGCATCTTGCTTTGCTATGCCGGCTATAGGCTCAGCAACGGATGACCATCCAAAACCAACATGCTCTACTTCAGCCCTGCCATTACTGACAAGACGTGGCCGGCAATAGCATCCCAATTGTAATGCTCATAGAAAGCCGGGGGTATATCCGGCTGGCGCTGCATGGCGTCCAGTGTCGCTTTGGTGAATGCATCCCAATTACCGTCCGGAGTAATAAGGAGATTATCGCCGCAGAATTGGGGAAGGATGCCCGCAGCTCCGTTTTCCGTGCTTACCACAATCTTGTTGTAAGCCAGCGCCTCCACGGCCTTTGTCTTAATGCCGCCGCCTGTAGTGAGCGGATTGAGCATCACGTCGCAGGCTTTGAGGAAGGTATCCAACTGCTCTATAAAGCCGGTATAGCGCACACCTTCCGCCGTTGGCGGAGATGGCATTCTGCAATTGCTGCGGCAGCCCCTTGCCGCCTATAATCAACTCATAGCGCAGGCCCAATGCCAGCAACCGAGGATGCACGTTGTCAACGATGTGCGCCACCGCCTCCGCATTCGGCGCGTAGCTATGCACGCCAAGGAAGTATAGCCAGGGCAACGACGTATTCAGGCCCATGCTCTTCGCAAGCGCGTCCTTCGCCGCCGCATGGCCTTCGGGCGCGGTATGGAGCACCGTTCCGTAAGGTGCAAGATGGCACTTATCGATCTTCAGCCTGTACGCCTTCACCGCAGCGGCGCAGTCTTCCGGCGTGATGAAGAAGATGCCATGCGCCGCCCGCATTGCGGCGCCTTCAAACATGCGGAACACGCGCCACCAACGCTTCCCCAGGTGCCGGAAGCGCTCTGCCTCAATATTGTGGCTGCGCAGCACCCAGGGTATGCGCAACTGCCGCGACAGCGCAATGGCGAGCGGCGCCATGTAGGGATGGTCGCAGAAGATGTGTGTAGCGTCGTAGCGGGCGCGCAATGCCGGCTGCTTCCCGTAAGCCATACAGCGGGATGTAGCGCTTCGGGAACGGCGGAAAGATGCGGTGCATCTGGAAGGAATAGCCGTCTTCCGAGCCGTTGTCCGTCGTGCTGATGATGTGGTCTTGGCAGCGTCTTCCCAGCGCATCGTGCATGGACACGATGCCCCAATGGCCGCCTGTGGTGGCCGGCAAAACGCGGTATGGAGCAATGGACAGAATGCGGCAAGAGCGCCCGGGCATAAGGCGATAAAAGTACGCCCACAGGGGCGATACATTCGCACGCAAGTTTGCTTACCGCACGCAGTCGCACAATACTTTTCCTAGATGAGCGGAGGTCGGTATCAGTTCTGTGCTCGAGTGCTGATCGTGCAGAAATCTACCATTTCTCGCCTCACACCCGGCATTTCGCCTTTTGCACCTGGCGTTTCTGGTCTCACACTTGGCGTTTCGGCCTTTACACCGGGCATGTCGGTGCTTGCACCGGGCATTCCAGCTCGTACA
This sequence comes from Chitinophagaceae bacterium, assembly GCA_965246785.1. Lineage (GTDB taxonomy): Bacteria > Bacteroidota > Bacteroidia > Chitinophagales > Chitinophagaceae > UBA1952. The sequence goes on along the minus strand of CBDFFM010000006.1, from coordinate 77,090 downwards.
TCTGGCGTTTCCGTGCCCGCATCTGTCATTCCAGGCCTCGCACTAGGCATTCCGGGCGTTACACAAGGCATTTGGCGACCGAAGTGTCTGATGCGTAGGGCGGAATGCCTTGTGTAACGCTCAACAGACTTACAACACCTCATTGAGTGACTATTAGGCTTCGCTCCAACCAAGCTACAGGAAGACCTATATAAATTGGCGGGAAGGTGATGTAGCCGGCTAAGCAATAAAAAAACCGCCCGAAGGCGGTTTTTAATACCATGTCCAGAAGGCTTAGAATTTCGGGCAGGAGAAGTTGTAGCTCGGATCGGCATCGTGACGGATGATTTTGCCGTTGAAAGTCAGTGTCAGCTCATACGCGCCTTGGCTGCCGGTAGCCGGCGTGAAGGAAGATGTATTCACATCGTAGGAGATGCCGAGGGTCATCTTCGTCCATTCCAAGCCAATGTAAGGGCAGATGCCATCGCCGTAGCGGTACCAGCCGCCGAGGTAAAGAACGGTATTCTGACGATACTCTTCGTGGCCGGGGTTGAGGATGAAGCCGGCGGCAGCGCCCAGCATTACTTCGGTAGCGGAAGCCTGATTTTGGTAAAGGGCAGATGCATACAGCACCATGTTCTCGTTCAGGTCAAAGGAGCCGCCGAGATAGCCGTTGAAACGGCGGTGGATAGTATTATTGCCGCTAAGGAAGGTTTCAGTGGGCGTAGTAAGGTGATATGCAGAGCCGCCGATATATGCAGTGGCATGCTCGCTTACGCGCCCGGAATACATGAGGCCTACGCTGAAATCGGGGTAAGTAAGGTCTTTGTTCTGCGTGTTTTCGCCGGTTGTACGGTTGGCATATCCGGAAGCAGGGTCAAATTGGTCTTCGAATTTGAGTTTGGTAAAGTCCAGTGATTTCTGCACCAGCATACCCTGCACACCCACGGAGAAGGTATGCTGCTTTTCTACGCCGAAGGCTTTGTGGTAAGCAGCTGAAAGACCTACATTAATCGCTTGCAGCGCACCTACACCGGAACGGTCAAAAGAGCCAACGATACCGATACCAAGCGCGTCGCCTTCCGGCAGCCGGTTCTTCATCGTCGCCATGTCGTAAGACACCACAGCAGTCTGATAAGGATGGGCAGAAACGGTGTACCACTGCGTACGGTAGTTGGCCGTTACGCGAATATCCTCGCGCACGAGGCCGGTGAGGGCGGGATTAAGCGTCAGCGGAGACGCGAAGTATTGGGTATGGTGGATGTCCTGAGCCTGCGCCGCGCTCGCTGTTACCATGGCTACACTGAGGCCGAGTATGATTCGCTTCATCTGCGGAAAATTATTTGATAATGGGGTGTAAAAATTACTTTTCAGAAAGCCAAAGTAGGCCTATTTCACTAACTATACAAGACGGGCCAGGATAAATTTTGGTTGGGTATTGCAAGTAGATTTTTAAGCCTGCCGCTTGCTGCCGTAGGAGAGGTCGCCGGCATCGCCGAGACCGGGCACGATATAGCCGCGGGCGGTCAGTTCATCGTCCACATCACCGCTCCAGATAAAGACTTCCGGGTGACGCCGCAGGATGAAGTCCACACCCTCCGTACAGGCAATGGCAGTTACGATATGGATTTGTGAAGGGGTTCCATTTTCCAGCAAGGATTCTATTGCCAGTGAGAGGGAAGCACCGGTAGCCAGCATCGGGTCGGCAATGATGAGGATGCGGCCGTCCAGGTCGGGCGAGGTAAGGTACTGCTGCTCTATCTCAAAGGAGCCGTCGCGATTATGGCGGCGGTAGGCGGCTACAAAGGCCGCATCGGCGCGGTCAAAGTAGTTCATCAGTCCTGTCTGTAGCGGGAGGCCTGCACGCAGGATGGTGGCAATGACCGGCTGCTGCTGTAAGGCCAGGCATTCACATTCACCCATAGGCGTTTGTACCGTCGTCTGCTCAAATTGCAGCGTCTTGGACAACTCATAGGCCGCCACCTCGCCAATGCGCTCCATATTCCGCCGGAAGCGGGCACGGTCATCCTGAATGGCTGTATCGCGCAACTCGCGCATCCATACGCGGAGCAGTGAGTTTATGTCGGAGAGATTAGTGAGCATGGTACGTTTGATGTTGGAGCATTGAACGTTATGAGAATATTCAAACATTCCAACACTCCAACAATATAGGCTACGCCATTCCCGCCGCCGTAATCTCGCGGGCGGTGCCGGCTTCTATGCGCACTACGCGGGCGGGATATTTCTGGATAAGGGTATAATCGTGCGTAGCCATCACCACCGCCGTCTGGTAATCGCGGCAGATGGAGAAGAGGAGCTGCATGATCTCGTCGGCAGTGTCAGGGTCAAGGTTTCCGGTTGGCTCGTCGGCCACAATCAGCTTGGGCTTATTCAGCAGGGCGCGGGCTATGTCAACGCGCTGCTGCTCGCCGCCGCTCATCTCATGCGGCATCTTGTGGCCTTTGCTTTTAAGACCCACCTTGCTGAGTACGGTGTCTATCGTTTCTTTAATAATGGCTTTATCGGTATGGCCTGTGGCTTTGAGCACAAACTCCAGATTGTCTTGCACATTTCGGTCACTCAACAAACGGAAGTCCTGAAAGACTATGCCGAGGTTGCGGCGGAGCTGCGGGATGTTTTGCCACTTCAGCTTTTTCAGGTCAATGCCGGCTATCTCGCCTTCACCTTCGGTGAGATAAATATCGCCGTAGAGCGTCTTTAGCAGGCTGCTTTTTCCGCTGCCGGTTTTGCCGATGAGGTAAATGAAATCGCCCTTCATCACTTCAAGGTTCACATTGCTCAGGATAAGGCTTTTGCCCTGATAAATATTGGCGTTGCGCAGCGAAACGGTAGGCGTATTGGGCATAAAACGGGCTTGGCGAGGCTGCGCAAAGATAGCCGTTGCACCCTAAGAGAAAGCCCCGGCATTGGCCGGGGCTTTCTGAAAAAAAGGAATCAAAAAATCGCGATTAGTAAACCACCAGCTTCTGCGTTTCCGTAGCGCCGTTGGTAACCACATGCACGAGATACATGCCCTTTACCGCAATGGAGGTTGCGGGAATTACAATCTCGGTAGTAGTGGCAGCGCGCACCGCGCTCGTGCGAAAAACCAGCTTGCCCGTTACGTCAGTAACGTTTACCTCGGCTACACTATTGTCACCGCCGTTGAGGCGGATGGTAGCCGCACCGGAAGTAGGGTTAGGCCGTACGCTCATGCCAAGCTTCACAATTACGCCATTCTCCACACCGAGCGGCGCATTGGTAACGGAAAGGCGGTCTATATAGAAGTTATTGCCGGTGCCGAAGTCCAAGCCGCTGAAGCGGAAAGCATTATCAGTGCCGGGCCAGTAGCGGAAACGGAAGTAGGTAGTAGCACCCCGCGCATTTGTGGGAATAGGAATGGACTGCTCCTTCCACTCACCAAAACCGCCTGGCACAAAGGCATCGTCATGATAGCCATTGTTGGAAAGTGCGCCGTACTTAAGCTTACCTGCAGGAAGGTTATTCCAGCTCTGGCCGCAGTTAGTGGAGTATGAAATCATCATCGAGTCATTCATCTCATTAGGCTTGGTCGTGCGGGCAGCACCGGCGGAGAAGAAGCTGAGGAAGCACTTGTTGGCAAACTGGCCGTCGGCGAGATTATAGCCCGGTGTAAAGAAGTCGGCATACAGTCCGCGAGGAGACTGCGAAGCTGTATTCAGGGCCACGCCGGAATTTACACTCACCTGGTCGCGCGGGTCGTAATTTTTGAAGCGAATAGAGGTCTTATCGTAGAAGCCCGCATTGTTAACGTACTCCCAGCGATAATTGGGATTATCAAAATAGTTGAAGATGGGGAACTTGCCGAGCTGATTAGAAGGGCTGAATTCCTCAATATAAGGGCTCATGCCGTTTTCGTCGGCCACATACACGAGGTCGTTGCGGGTGTAGGTGTTAGAGCCGGAAGCGCCGGCGCCGTTACCACTTACCGTTAGCGAAGCTGTGATCCATCCGGTATCGTTGAAAGTAGGAGTAACAGAAAGAATCTGAGTATAGTTTGGCGTAGTCGTCTTATTAAATGTCCAGTTGGCAGAACCGATGGTGTCGTTGTAGCTGCGATTGGTAAAGGTTACGGAGCTGCCCCGGCAGGTAAAGTTGCGATCGCGGGCCACGCTGTAAAGCGCAGTCGGCGTCATATCCATTGACGGAAGAAACTGGCCGTTTGCATCCTTAATACCGGTACGTATCAGATTGGCTTCTGTCTTGAGCTTGAAGCGGTTACCCACATTGCTGCGGATAGCGGCGCGCATCCGGGCTACCTGGCCTTTGGTAAACATTTCATCATTACAGAAGCTATAGTCCATAATGTTCTGGGAATTGACCGTGTCCGGATAATCTTTCAGTGTGCTGGCCGATGATTTATCCTTGAACATATGATAAGATGTTACTGTATCATATATCTTCATGTAGCCAGTGGCGCACATGGTATCATAAAGCTCAGTCGTGCCGCAGTTTATGTGACCATGGGTAGGAGGCGTGTCATCCACCTGGTCATCGCCGCAAACATATGGCATTTCATCCGCTCCTTTACCATTGCTGTTCCAAACGTGATACAGGAAGAAGAAGTGCCCCAACTCGTGCGCGATGGTAAACTTTGCGCTACTTAAGGTAAGCGCTTGGCTCGCGACGCTGATGATGCCCTGTGAATAAGGATTGGTAGAATAATCGGATGGGAAAGTGGCATAAGCGCCGGCGCCAGCCTTAGCTATAAAATTCTCAAAGTAGATGTTGACGTATTGGTCAGGAGGCCATTGGTCAATCTTAGCCGCCTCATCACCGCCGGAGGCTTGGTAAGAGTACGTGCGCACAATGCCGCGCGTGGGTTTGCCCTGCGGGTCTTTGTTGGCAAGGTGAAAGGTGAAATGGGCATTACCCAAATATGGCTTGAATGGCGCAATAATGCCGGTGGTGCTGTAGCGGAGGTTATAATAATTATTAAGCCTGACCATGAAATCATAGATGTCATTATCAGTCACCGGAAAGGCGCTTGATACGCCATAATCATAGATTACGTGGATGACCACCGGTATATCATAGTCAGTTACATCGTCCGGCCAAGGCACAGCCGCATCCAGGGAGTCGCCGGCAGTCTTAGCCGTCTTGGCCGTTGAGCCGGTAGCCGCAGCACCCTGCCCCTTCATGGCCTGTTCAATAATGGCATTAAAGCGCGCCTCTTCCTCGGCAAGCTCCGGGTGGAGCGCTATCTGCGCCCTGTGAAACTCGTCCGTCCCGCAGGGAGCAGGGCTTTTTTGCGCCTTTGCCCCGAAAGCAAGGAGCGACAAAGTGCCGAGCGTGAGCATCAATTTTTTCATCATGCTGTAAAGATTAATCGTTCTGATGTGAATGACAGGTTCCAAAGGTAAGGAAGGGATAAGATTATCCACACTCCTTTACCGCTGTAAAGGTCGCCTTAGCCGTCACGCGGACATCCTTTTTCGGATAGTGATGCGATTTCCGCGCTGATTGCATAAACCGGCGGAAGATTTTTTGAAATAGGGAATGCCTACTTCGCTACCGGCGTAGTCTTATGCTTATAGCTGAGAAAGGTCATGATATAGCCCAACTCCTCTGCACTTACCTGCTCTTCAGGCAGGCCAGCCTCATGCTTTGGGTTCAGCACCCGCAGCTCGTAGCCCACCAGTTGCGAGGCGCTCCATTCCGGGATTACGCGCCTGCCGTCCACCTTTTTATCATGACAATCGGCGCAGACAAGGTTGTACAGCGCCTGTCCGCGGTCGCACTCCTGTAAAAACTGCCGCCGTACCGGCTCACTCATTGCCGCTGGAAAGTCATATGCCACACGCTGGTGCTTTTCCTTCTTTTCCTTGCCCGCAAAGGACGAAAGGACGATAAATGTGGCAAGCGAGCCCGCCAGCAGACAAGTAACACGGTATTTCTTTGGAATCATTTGTCGGAAAATGGATTAATAAACACCGCCAACGTTTCGCCTGTTGAGCACGGCCATGTGCGAGCGCGGCAGCCGGACAGGCGCATGCTCCGCGTGCGGCCTTTCACTGAGGCTTTCCATAAAGGCGATCAGTACGTCTTTATCATGTTCCGTCAGGTGTAGTGGCGCTGCACTCAGGGTTTGGTTGGGCACATCCAGCCCGCGCCCTGCCCCGCCGCCCCGGTCATAAAAGTCTATCACCTCGCGCAGCGTGCGGAAGACGCCATTGTGCATATACGGTGGGGTGCGCGCCACATTACGGATGGTGCCGGTGCGGAACGCATGGACCGTCTGGGCTGCCGGGTTAATGCCGTAGCGCCCGCCGTCACCGCTGAGCTTCCGGAAGGCCGTATCAGCTGGCACACCCAGCACCTCAAACTCTGAGCCTACGTAAGGCGGCTTTACGCCATTGAACTGTGGTGCAAAGTGGCAGGTGCCGCATTGCGCCTTACTCATAAACACATTGAAGCCTTCCCGCGCCTGCGGCGTAAGCGTCGCGGTGCGATTCATAGCTTCATCAAAAGGAGCTGCTTCCTGGCTGAACTTGGCGTAGTAAATCGTCAGCGCGGAGGCAATGTGCTCAAATGAGACTTGCGGCTCCTGCGGCGTGTGTTCCAGCAGTTTTGTAAACGCCTTGCGATATTCATCACAGCTCATCACCTTCTTTACAATCTCCGCTTCCGTACCGCCCATCTCCGTCGCGTTCATTACCACGCCGCGCGTCTGGGCCTGCAGCGAGATGTGAGCGCCGTCCAGCATAATGAGGTGGTTGTAGTCGGCATTGAGCAGCGAGGGCGTATTGCGGGGCAGAAAGTCAGAATGATTGTAGGCCAGCGCGGCTGTGCCCGCCGTATCGGTGAATGCCTGCGCCGGCTTATGGCAGGAAGCACAGCTGCGCATATTGTTGCCGGAGAGAATGGGGTCGTAAAACAATAGCTTGCCCATCCGGTCGATCAGGGCCAGCGACGCGCTGTCCCGGACGCGCGTAAAAATCCCCTTCGCATTCTGCCCGCGGTACAGGGCTTTGCTAAAGATGGACGTCGCCGCCTTATTCAGCGAATAGTCAACCAAGCTGTGCGAAACGACGCCGTACTCCCGCATCATTGCCGCATTCATGCTAAATAGTGGATTCACATAGTCGCGGAGAAAGATGAAGTGGTCAAAGGCAATAAAGGCATCTGGCTGCGCGCTTGCATAAGCTATGGCGCTGTCGTATAGCTTCAGGTAAGTGCCGGAAATTGCCTTATCCGGGAAGCTTTCGTTGTAAAGCGCATAGATGCCCCGTGTATCCGCCATCATGTTGCGCAATTCCGGGATGATGCGCTCTTGCGCCGGGCATTCAAAGCCTGTGGTATAAGTGGCGGCAAGGTTGAGCAGGTGGAGCCTGTTACAGAGGAAAAAGTGATGGTAAGTAGCCAGCTCTTTTGTAACCGTATCTGCCGCAAAATTTGCGGTTGCGGCAAGGCTGCTTTCTATCAGATGGCGCAGTGAATCTTTTTGCGGCGCCGGCTCGTCCAGATAAAGCTCAGCGAGCGTCAGGCCTGCGCCTTCGCGCTTGTAAGGCTTCTCAAACTTCTCAAACACTTCCGTTTCCCATTCTATCGGCAACGGGCCGTTTATGCGGCGGTATTCATTCGGAGAAAGATAGCGCAGCCAGAAGTCCGCGCCCTTCATCTCCAGCCTTGCAGCATGTATGCCAGCTCTGATTTTAGTAAGGTCGTTACTGTCTGAGAGATTGCTGTTGCTTATGAGTTGAAGCAGCGAATCCTGTTTCGCTGAAAATGCAGACAGCCGCTTCTTGTAGCCCGAAACGTACAGCGCAGGATTGCTGTTTTCCTTAAAGGAAAAGCAGGCCAGCGCGATGGTGGCCACGAGTAAGCTGAATAAAAGTCTGCGCTTCATTTCGTTTTCTTCTGCTGCGGAATTATTCCGCTCAAGCCCTTTAATACCTCAACGGGACACACCCGAAAGTGTGTCCCGCTGAAGATTATCGGCAGCGCTGATTAATGCGCTACAACCAGCTTCACCTTGAAGGTTTGCGTGCCGGTAGCAATCTGCACGAAATAGATACCGTCTGGCAGGCCGGCAGTGGGCAGGGAAATCTCCTGCTCGCCCGCGCGGTAAGTGCGGTCAATAGGAGCCAAAGCTCCCTTGCCCTCACCATTCATGATGGTGATTATGATGCGGTCATCCTTCTTCAGGCTCATCGCAATCGTAGCATTGCCGCCCGTAGGATTCGGATAGAGCTTTACCGCAGAAGTTGCGTTGAGCGTATTGATGCCGAGCGGGTCGGTACCGCGTCCTTGCAATGCAAAATCATAGGTAGCCTCATCAACGTCATTGCTTGCGATATTGATTGTCGCCGTGCGCAGGCCAATGGCAGCAGGCGTAAACTGCACTGTAATCGTCGTTGTAGCATTTGCGGCAATCGTAAGCGGGAATGTTGGCGCACTTACGAGCGTAAAATCCGTGCTGTTCGTTCCGCCCATAGCAATGCCCGTCAGCGTCAGCGTGCCTGCGCCGGTATTCTGAATGGTGAAGGTCTTCGTGATATTGCTTCCGGTCTTTACATTGCCGAAGTCGGTATTGTTTGCCGCGCCGGGTGTAAGGTCGCCGTCGGAAATAGTGACGCTGTTACCCTGCACATTGATTTCGGGAGAGCCGCCTGTGCCGCGTAGCGCGACATCGTAGATGCCCTCGTCAAGGTCGTTGCTCATGATGTTGAGCGTAGCGTTGCGCACGCTGTCAACAGTCGGCGCGAACTGCACCGTGATAGTCTGGGAGCTGCCGGCAGCAATCGTAAGCGGAACCGAAGGTGGCGTTACAAGCGTGAAGGCCGAAGCGTTGGCGCCGGTTATTGAGAAACCTGTTACGCGCAGCGGGCCGGGGCCGCTGTTTTCAACTACGTAGTTCTTAGTAAGCATCGTTCCGGTATTGACTACTCCGAAGTCTGTGTTGTCCGTAGTGCTTGGCGTGATGTCGCCGTCCGTAATGGTAATTGCGTTGCCTTTCAGATTTACTTCGGGAACCGTGTTGGCAATAGAAGAATCATAGTAAGCAAGAAGCTGTCCCCCTTCTACCAGCTCGCCCGGAACGCCATAGTGCGCCTGCACATCTACGAGGAACATGCCGGGGCCGAGAATAGCCTGCGCATCAATCGGGCCGGATGCTTCCTCATCCTGTGTCAGGAAGTTGGCAGAACCGGCCTTGAAGCGGGTAGAATCGTGTATGCCTACGGTTGTGAGTACGTCCGTAGCCATGTCGTAACGCAGCATACGTCCGAGGTAGGCATTGTTACCAACGTCTTCTACAAGCATGTTGTGACCGAAGTTGTCAATTGTCATGTTGTCCAACATCTGCTGGCCTTCGGTACCGTCAAGCACAGCAGTGATAGTGCCGCCCTGCGTGATGTTGCCAACATTGTTGAAGTGCAGTTTCCAGAGGCGGCTCGGCGCATTGAAAGCATTGGTGGTATTGAAGTAGAAGTCAGAAGGATTCTGCGGATCCCATGCGCCGTCTTCAGGACGCAGGAAGCGTGTGATACCTGCCGTGTTACTTGCGGTTTCAATAGCGGCTCCGGTCATGTTCTGCACCGTGCCGAGATTAATCATGGAGAATGAAGTGCCTGGCGTGGGTATAGTTGCACTTGTTTCTGTAAGCATGCCGCTTACGCCAACGCTCCAGAGATTACCTCCGTGCAGGCCGGCCTTCTCAATGTCGGTTCCGGTGGTCTGCTTTGTGCCGATGTAGAAGTACACCTGGCCCGGAGTAGCATCATCCATTAGTCCGACAATCGTTGTGTCACTCATCCGTGGATTTGCTACGGCATTCTCCCATGAGGCTTTGCCGAGGTAAGGAAGTTCATAAGAAGTTCCTGAATCTGCGCCGGTAACTACGTGACCCATTGCACGGCCTTCATTGCCGCTTTCCTCGCCGTTCATATAGATGCGTTCTTGTGTGCCTTTACCTGTGAGTGCATTGTAGTAAGCAGACACAGCGGGAAGGTCGCCAGAGCAAAAGCGGCTAAAGCCGGCAAGGCCCTGCGGCTGCAGGTAGGAAGGAGAATAAGTGATATAGCTTGACGTAAGCGGATTCCAGAGCTTGACGCGCTTCATCAGGTCTGCGCCGTATTGAACGGTAAAGTCGCTCTTGTTGATAATCCACTTGGAGACAAACGCACCGGTATCGCCATGCGCGCGGGCAACGCCGAGGTTGCTGCCGATTTCATGGTTCATCAACAGCGTGAAGGTGCCGTTGTTGTTGTCAAAAAGCCCGAGGCCATCCGGCACGCCGGCCATCTTATAGCCATTCACGGCGTCGCCGGTTGTAAGGATTGCCGTGTACTTGCCGGATGTTGTAGTCGGCACGAGGTAAGGCGGCTGTGAAGAGCTGAGGCCGGTTACGCCGGCTGTAAGCGTAGGTGTAAGCTGGTTGAAGTTGCTCAGTTTGTTGCTGCCGCTAAAACGATACACAAGCACATGGCTAAGATTAGTTGTTGCTGTCGCAATGCCATTCGCCAAGGGGGAAGTCTGTCCGAAATCATTGTCGTTGCAGATAGCAATGGTGCTGTCGTTAATGATAGCAAGACCTTCCGCCTTGTCAAGCGACGAAGGCCAGCTATTGGCGAGCAAGTCCATTGTCAGCGTCTTCTTCACAGGTACTATGCTTTGTCCGGCAAGGCCTGTAGAGTCCACAAGTCCTTCCAGCGTGGCCGTGCCGTACAGGCCGGAGTTGACCGAAGTCGCGCCGTTGATGTTGATTTTGTACATCCGCTTGATGTCAGTAGTGCCACGGGCAGCCGCTTCCAGAATAAGGAAGGTAGAATCGTTGATTGCTGCGATGTCACCAAGTTTCCAATCTTGATTCCGGATTTGGTTTGCGCCCGATGCACCGATAGTGCCATCGTTCAGGTAGGCGAGCATCCGCTGCGTGCCGGTAGCTGGATTAATTTCAAGGATACGGTGAATGCGTGAAGCTCCGCCGATAACAGAGGTTGGATAATAAAGCGGGCTCTGAATAACGGCATACAGCTTACCACTCGGAGTAATGGTAAGGTTCTCAAAACCGCGATTGTTGCGACGGTATTTGAAGGCCGTGTCTATCTGAATATCTATCGCCTGCGCGCCGGGGAGATTTGCATAAGGTGAATAGCGGGCAATCACCACGCCATTCTGATTTAATTTCCAGATAGTCGGCCCATTCTCTTCGCTGAGCCAGAAGAAACCATCCTTATCTACAAGAATAGCTTCGCAGTCAATGGCGAAAGTGTCCTTTGCGGCAATTTTGGAAGAGAAGTTGGCGCAGTCCAGCACGGTATCGGTGCTCGCCTGCTCTGTAGCTGTGCTCCCGAATCCGGTTGGGCTCAGCACGCCGGTTGCATTTGTACCAGATGGACGCTTGATCGTGATGGTACGCAGAATCTGAACTGAATCCCCGCTGATGCGAATGCGATGAATCTTGGGCGCATAGCCGGGAAACGAAAATGCCTTGTCGTAAGTGGGTGTGCAGCCAACAGGGTTTGCTGAGGCATCATCAATGTTCACGCCGCGGTCGGAACATGTCCAGAATTCTTTGCCATTAGTGCCTGCAATTGGATACAGTGCGGAGAATCCGCCTTCGCGGAAACTAATGCCCTGGAAGGTGCCGATGGGCGCTGAGGTGTAGTTTTTGTAATCCTGCAGCAAGGTTATCTGGGCCTTGACTGCCGGGGCTGCAAGCATTAAAGCAAGACAGCCGAATAGAGTAGATTTTTGCTTGTGCATAGGTGCGGTTTGATTTGCGGAAGCGAAAGTATCCGGACAGTGTTGCCATCCTGTTAGCGCCGTGTGACCATAGTATGAACGAAAGGTTACGGCGTCCTTCATGCAGCGCATTCAAATAAGAAAGCCGCCAATGAGGCGGCTTCTTTGTATCAAGCATGTAGGTTGCTATTACCTTTTCAAAATTGCCTGCGTGCCTATCAGCAAACCATCGGCGTTATAGATGCTTATAGAATAAACGCCCGTGCTAAGCGCCACTGTATGCAGCGTTTTGACGTTTGCCACACGCATTACCTCGCGGCCCTGCATGTCTTTAATCACTGCATTTACAGCAACTGGCGCAGCAATATTCAGGACATCCTCAACGGGATTTGGAAAGATGTGAATGCCATGCTCAAGCAATGTATTGCTGACGGCAAGGCCAGCTATCACAACGCCTGCGCTTGTGGCGCTGCAACCAGCTGCGTTGGTGACGCGCACGGTGTAAGTGCCATCTTGAGTCGGCGTGTAGAGCGAGCCGGTAATGCCTGGCATCAAGACGCCATTCCGGTACCATTGGTAAGAAGCGTATGAACCGGCATCCAGGAATCCGCCGCTGTTCACAATCACAGGCGTGGGCAGCGGATTGACGGTGACCGTCTGCAGCAGGGAAGAATCCTTGCAGCCAGCAGCGTTCGTTACGATTGCGCGGAAGGAATAACCGGTGGCTATTGTAATGCCTGTAGGAGTCGCAATGCTAAACGCAGAATCAGGCCCTTGAGGCGTAGTGCCTACCCCGGCTACTGACCAGGAATATAGGTTCCCAGCGCCACCGGTAGCCCGCGCCTTTACCGTATCGCCGGCGCATAAGCTCAGTGGAGAAATAATCATGACGCCGGTTTGGGGCAGCGGATTTACAACGACCGTATCATTTAGAGATGTCGCAGTGCAAAGCGGGCCTGTACTTACCGTTACCGAATAAATGCCTGCGATGCTCACTATCAACGTGCTGTCGGTAGCGCCTGCGCCAGTGATGGTTATGCCATTGCGCTTCCAGCTATAGGTAAGTCCGGGCGCGCTGTTGGTGCGCAGCTTCACGAAATATCCGGCGCAGATATTCACAGTGCCTGCCGGCGTAATCGTTGCGGTTGGCGGAGCGCCGACCGTTACCACAGTGCCCGAAGCGGTGCTGTCTGTGCAGCCCAAAGCAGTTGTTACAATGGCTTTATAAGCGCCGCTTGTGGAGGCGGTGTAGCATTGAGAAGTAGCGCCCGTGATATTACCGGAAGCATTGCGAAACTGATAAGTGTAGCCCGTGCCTGCAGGCGCGCAAAGCTGTACGCTTCCTCCTGTGCAGAAAGTGGTAGAGCCGCTGGCAGTAAGCATTGCGGACGGCTGCGGATTAATAGTAACAGCAATTGCGGAAGAAGTAGCCGTGCAGTTCACACCGGATGAAACAGCAACGGTGTAATTGCCGGACGCGCCAGCTTTGTAAGTCTGCATCGTATCGGTTGGCAGCAGGTTGACGCCATTCAGCTTCCATTGGTAGCGGTAGCCAGTGCCGGCATTCGCTGTAAGGAGCACGCTGTCTTTCGCGCAGCGCGTAGTGCTTCCGGTTGCGGCAGCGCTTGCCGTGATGGTTGCATTATTGGCCACTGTAACGGAGGTGCTGGATGTACATCCGCCCGTTGCCGTCACAGTTACGTTGTAGGTGCCCGGCTGAAGGTTCGTAAGATTCTGAGCGGTAGAAGTAAACGAAGACGGGCCGGTGTAAGCAAACGTAAACGGCCCGGTGCCCAGCGTCGCGCTAAGCGTAATGGTGCCGTTGGAGGCGCAGGTATAAGGTGTCGCGCTCGTAGCAAGCGTAGCCGGAACGCAGGTGAATACAGCGCGCGGCACAAAGGCTACTGAGCGGATGATGGCTGTAGCAGTACCTGTAGCAAGCGTGAGCGGAACTGCCGTAGCATTGCTGTCCACCATCTTTACCAGACTGCCGCCTATTGCAGTTGTTACCGCGTAAAGTGTCGGGGCCGTTGTGCTCCAGTCCGCAATCACGCTGCGTGCGCCAAGACCGCTGCCCACATTGAGCGTATAAGTTAGCGACCAGGTGGTGCCGTTCAGCGTCCACTTCTGGATGCCGCCTGCCGAGGTCGTCCGGTCGTCAGCGATATAGATTACTGACTCGCTGCTGTTGATGGCAAAGCCGTAAGGCGATGCACCAATGCCAAGTGTAATCAATGTGTCGGCTACAGTTGCCGTTGTAGGCTGGCTGTTGATGCGCAAGAAGCGCGGAGTGCCGGATGAAGTGGTGAAATACAACTTGCCATTTGCCGCGAGAATAACACGCGTATTGCTGGCTGTGGCGCTTTGAATAACCGTAGGCGTTGCCAGGTTGCCCATGTAATAGGTGCCTGTATTGCCGCCGGCTGCCCAATAATTCTCTGTGCTACCGCGGGTTGCGCTACGGATATTATTTCCGGTAAAAGCACTTTGCGAAGTATCGGCACGGCCCGGGATGCCCAGCTTGCCTACTGTATCAATAGCACGCGGTACAGCTAATGAAGTGGTGCTGGCCACGCCGGTCGTCGCAGTGTCTGCATCATAACCGGCAATAACGATTTTGGTGCTGTCTGCCGAGAGCGTGATTTGCCCTTCTGAACTGGCACTACCGCTATTGGTAAGGCGCGCGCCGCCGGTGCCGGATGGCGGTATGGCCACCATGCTTACCGCTGTCGTCTGTGACGCCATAGTAGTATTGTATTCTTTCAGGAAAAGCGGTGCAGCAACGTTGCTTAGTGTACTCACACCATTGCCAACCTGCAACACAACCACATTGCCGGTGGTGAATTGTGCCTTCACATCATTACCCATCACCGCTGTGACGGCAATAGCTGAAAACAGTAAAGATTTCTTTGTAAACATATTCCGCATGAGCGCCTGGTTTATATAGCGCGAAAGTATGTGCACGATTTAGCGGCAAGATTGCTGGAAGGTTAAGGAAACATTACCTCGCGGAGTCCGAACGGGTTGCGAAGGGCGCCTTTACTATTTCATCATTCCCGCATAACAATTTGGCAATGGCCCACTGCCACCTTCGCGCGCTACAATCAGATTTAATGAACAGAAGAATACTTATTGCCGTGGCTATGCTACTTGCACCCATGGCAGCTATTGCGCAGAATGCCTATACGAGCGGTAACCTCGTAACGCTCCAAACATCCGCTACTCTTTCTAAAGAAGCCTCGCCTATACTATAGGCACCGGCACTGCGAACGTTGGTGCTTACGGTCTTGTAGCCGATTATTCAGGAACGGTACCGCTGATTTATGCAACCACCTTTGAGACGGCAGGCAATCGCATCCTTAAGATTGCGGATAGCGGCACGCTGGCGACGACGAGTGTCATAACTCTTGTCGCGGCTACCTCCAACACCTTTTATAAAGGCATCACTTTCGCGCCGTCCGCAATCGGTACGCCAGTAGTAAATCTTTCAGTAAGCACAGACACCGCTACGGAAACCGGCGTTACGAAGGTGATTGTAAGGGCAAACGCTTCCTTTGCCGTTACCGGCAGCAAGACCGTGTCGCTTGGCGTCTCAGGAACCGGCATTACAAGCGGCGACTATACAATTTCACTTGGTACAATAATTACGATTCCGAACGGCGCAACTTATGGCGTGGACACGTTCACTATAATAGATGATGTGCTTGCAGAAGGTTTGGAAACGGCTACGCTGACGATCAGCTCGCCATCATCAGGTATAACGCTCGGCACCGCTGCCGTGAGGACAGTTACCATTCTGGATAACGATGTACCAGGCCCTCCAGGCATCGGCATCAATGCGGCAACTACGTCTGATTTCATTGATGGCGGCGTCACTTCCGCGCCGTCAAGCCCCTTTAAAGTGAGTGGCAGTATTGGCGACCCGACAGACCCTCTTGCAACGCGCGGCATTGACTTCAACATCGCTACAACACAGCCGACCGGCGTGCTCAGCGTTTCTGCAACAAGCAGCAACACGACAGTGGTTCCGCTTTCCAACATTGTTGTTACAGGCGCCGGCGGTATCCGGAATGTAAAGATTACGCCGGCAGCGGTCGGCTATTCCAACATTACTTTGAAGCTGAAGGACGGCTTTGATTCCAGCGCCTTTACCATTGCCTATGCGGCGTCCGCTGCCTCCGCGACTCCTGCCAATACATTCTGACACACCGCCATGTCGGACGGCTCAGACGCCATTGCGCTGGACAGTGCATGGTTTGTGTGCGGCGATGATGAGCTGAATGTGCTTAACGTTTATTTGCGCTCGCAAAGCGGCCTGCCGGTTGTTTCTTACAACTATACATCAAACCTCTCGCTGCCTGACCCCGGCAAGCCGGAAGTGGATATTGAAGCGGCGACACGCAGTCCGCGCAACAGTAGCCGCGTGTATTGGGCAGGCTCTATGAGCAATGGCAAGGCGCCGTTTGACAACAAGCCGAACCGCAACCGCATCTTCGCAACAACAATAGCAGGCAGCAGCGGGGCAACGACCTTTACGTTTGGCGGCTGGGCTGCGCTGAAATCGTCAATCCTTGCATGGGGGCGACGCGGCAGGCTATAGTTTCACGGCAAGCGCGGCGGCGGGCGTGGATTCTAAAATACCGGGCGGCTTTGCGCTGGAAGGCATGGTCTTCGGCCCGGACAGTACAACGCTTTACCTCGGATTCCGCGCGCCGCTGGTGCCCACTGCCACGCGTAAGAATGCTGTGATTGCGCCGATTCAGAATTTTGAAAGCTGGTTTAATAATGGCGCGCCGTCCGGCAGTCCAATCATTGGTTCGCCGATTGAGCTGAACCTTGGTGGTCGCGCCATACGAGACCTTACACGCCTTGCGAATGGCACTTACATCATCGTTGCCGGAGATGCCGGCGGCGCACAAATGGGCGCACTATATAAGTGGAGCGGCCAACGCACGGATTTGCCAATCCGCCTCATTACGCCAACGGTTGACTCACTGAATATGGAAGGCGTGATGCCTGTATATGCTGCGGGTGGGACTTCTACCAATGGCCTTCAGGTTATTACTGATAAGGGCGGCGACGTGCTGTATAACGATGGCACCGAAGCAAAAGACTTTGGCGACCTGCAACTGCGTAAGTTCCGTTCTGACGTTGTTACAGTGTCAGACCTTACACTACCTACGGGCATCACTGTAACAAACCGCAGCACTCAGGCTTTAAGCATCTATCCAAACGCTTCAACAGGGCCTGTCACAGTACGCTTTTCTGCGAATGTCGCCGGGGCCATGCTGCTGTCGGTAACAGATATGAGCAGCCGGCTTCTGATGGAGAAGATGGTGCAGACTGCTGCGGGGATAAATGAAGTGCGCATGGACTTGAGCTATCTTTCCAAAGGACAATACATTCTGCACATGCGTTCTGAAAGCGTGGATTACAGCGAAAAGCTGCTGCTGAAATAAGCAGTCGCCAATACGTTGAAAGCTTACCAACAATCGGCAGGCTTTCAGCAGCATAGCGCCGGTTCAGTATTTCTGCAAAAACTTGTCTGAGAAAAACAGTTATTGAACCATTGAAGAAAATCTTGTGCTCGCCCTCCTAGCCTCTGAGAACGCGGGTTTCGGCGTGTTCAAAAAAAGAAAGGTCAGCATCTTGCTGACCTTTCCGGTTGGATGCCCGGAAGGCGGAACTTGTTGAACTAATTTCTGGTTGATTTTAAGACAACAATTATTTTCCTGAAGGCCTTTGTTAGTAGTTAAGCTAATCCAAATTACATGCGGCACATTTGAAATACAGCTACCCCTTTTTTGATAATGGCTGATGTTACCTTTTGATCATGCGGCCTTCAATCCAGCTAAGCAGAACGCCCCGGTAGTTTTTACTGACCGGCAATGCAGCACCTTCTATTGTTAGCCCAGCTGCATCAATGCTTTGAATAGCCGCAATTGCCACGAGATACGACTTATGAATGCGTACAAACAGGTTTGCGGGAAGCTGCTCCTCCATACTATGGAAGGTCAGGTAAGTAATGTACTTTTTTGCGCGGGTGTGGATGATTACGTAGTTCGCAAGCCCCTCTATGTAGAGCACGTCGGCCGTCATTATCTTTTCAATTTTCCCGTTGCATTTGATAAAGAAGAAGTCAGACGTAACGCTTAGGTCGCTCTCGCGTGCCTGTAAGTAGCTGCTCGCTTTCTCTACTGCTTTCAGAAAGCGCGGGAAGGATACAGGCTTGAGGAGATAATCCACTACATCAAGCTCAAAACCTTCCAGTGCGTATTCTGAGTAAGCCGTTATGAAAATAATGAGCGGTGGCCGGGCAAGTGCTTTCACAAACTCAATCCCGGTTAGCCTGGGCATTTGGATGTCCAGGAAGATGAGGTCTATACTGCTTTTCTGCAGGGCGCCTGCCGCGTCCATCGCGCTCTTGCACTGGCCGGCAAGATGGAGATAGTCCACCTGCCCGATGTACTCCGTCAGCCCTTCCCGCGCCATCGGTTCGTCGTCAACAATAAGACAGTTTATCATGAGAGCTTGATGGTGAGCGTAGCTTCAAAAGTAGCGGGGTCTTGCCGGATGTTCAGCGAATGTGCATCGGGATAAAGCAGCGCTAATCTGCGCCGGACATTCTTCAGACCGAGCCCGCCCGCATCCTTTTTCGCAACGCCGTGCACTACGTCGCAGGTATTAAATATTCGCACAGTCAGCTGCCCATCGGCCGCGCGAAGCGAGATGTGAAGCTTGTTACCGGAAGGGTCTTTGTGGTGAGAAATGTACTTAGCCGCATTCTCTACCAGCGGCAGGATGAGCAGCGGCGCAATCTGAGCCAAGGGCAGTCCGTCCGGGATATCCAGTACTACGTCTGTGCCTGGTTCCATCCTCAGTTGCTGCACTGCTATATAGTTTCGGATGCAGGCGATTTCTCTGGAAAGGCTCACCGTATCTGAGCTGCATTCATACAGTTGATAGCGCAACAGCTCTGAAAGCTTTTCCACGGTGCTACGGGCGACGGTGTTGCTGTTGTTTATCTGGAAGTAGATTGTGTTGAGCACATTGAAGAGAAAGTGCGGATTAATCTGCGAGCGCAGGAACGCCAATTCGGCCTGCTGTTTATCTGCCTCAGCAAGATTCAGGCGTACCTCCATCCGAAAGCTGTCAGCAATAATTTTTACAGCGCAGCTAATCGTTACAACAATAATATTGGCGGCGAAAAATATGGCCCAGAAATAAGCGACATAAAGCGGGCTGCGGAAAATCATCGTTCCCGTAAGTGCGTAATAGAGCGCGCCGCCGGCAAGCAGTGTCAGCACGGAAGCCATAGCCGCAACAAGTAAAAGCGCAGTGACAAAAGCGCCGATTTTCTTATTGTAAAGCAATCGCGGCACCAGCCTGTAAGCGCCGTAGTAAGCCGGCAGTGCACACAGTCCAGTCACCGCCAGCGTTGTGAGCCATTGGGGCAGGATAGGCGCCTTAGGGTCGTAATAAATAAGCTGGAGGAGCAGCGAAAGCAGCAGCCAGAGCAGGATATGAAACCCCTTGAGCCGGATGAATCTTTGCCGTAGTGTGTAAGTCATACAAAGAACCGTAGCTCCGGAGCGCCTGCAAATTACGCCGGGCGGAAGCCGCGCCAATTTTCACTCGTCAAGTAAAATAGCACGCTCATGGAGCGGCTGGAAGCTCTTGTGTAATACCCAATTTTTGAGCAAGTTGCCAGAAGTAGGTTTATAGTTGGACACCTAACAATCCACGCAATGAATAAAAGACTTTTACGCCGGAGGCTTATGGCTTTCGCAATTTTCATCATGGGCAGCGCCTATTTACATGCGGCTCCCGGCGGGCGCATCACTGCCCTGTACATTGGCCCAATAACTTTAAACAACGGTAACGGCCCGCGTACTGTCGGCACGCCGGATTCCATTGCCTACACTTACTCAGGCAGTCGCGCGGTGTATGACCTTGCCACCTCTTATACGTTGGATACGGTCAGCCATACAAGCGCCATCACAGCCTACGAACGTTTCACCTATACATCTGCCGATAGCCTGCTGACGGATGTAAGCCAGTCGGTTAGCAATGGTGTGGCAACTAACACCACACGCGTTTCACGCGCCTATGATGCTGCCGGCAACGACACGCTTATTCTGAATGAATCCTGGGATGCGGCTGCGGCTGCGTGGGTAGGTAACTTTCGCACTATTTATACATTCAATGCCGCAAAACAATTAATGAGCACCACGCAGCAGACGTGGAATGCATCCACAAGTACATGGACGAATTTCAACCGTTTCACCTATCAGTATGATGCCACTGGCCGCGACTCTGTGAAAGTGCAGCAGAAATGGATAGCCGCTACCGGCAGCTGGAAGAATGTCACGCTGAATACAACGCTGTACACTTCGTTTAATAAAATTGCCTCCATCAACAGCCAGCGATGGAGCGATACGACTGCTGTGTGGAAGGATAGCACGGGTATAGTCAATCATTACAACAGCAGCAATGAAATTCAGAGCACGGTAATAAGTTCCATCTTCTTCGGAGGGCGGGCGCTTTGGGCAGATAGTCTGGCCACCCTTACTCACAGTGCGGCAGGCAGTCCGCTCATACAGATTTTTTACGAAAAATCCTTCCCTTTCGCTACCAATCCGTACCTCCCGCTTATGCGCTACACGTATAGCTACAATGCTGCTAACCAAAGATTGAGCAATCAGACAGAGTTGATTGACAACGCGTATGTGGCGTATAATTCTTTGACCGGCTTTTATCAGTACAACAGTGCCGGCCAGCCAACATTGCAGGAGCCGGTGAGTACCACTGCTACGAATGCTCTTTTAGACAAGGAGCACTATAGATTTTATTATGAAGCCCCAACAGCGGCTGTCCCATTTGCACATCCGGCATCCGGCGAAGCCTCCGTGTATCCGTCTCCGGCAACAAGCCTCGTTACACTTTCGCTTGGCGACGACTGGAAAGGCACCATTACAGGCGTACTAACAGATATAAGTGGGAAAATATGGACACACTGGAGCGAGGCAGCAAGACCAGGTTATACGCGAAAGATTTCTGTAGCCGCATTGCCGGTAGGCGTGTATTATTTACAGATAAGCAATGAGACACAAAAAGGCGGAAAGCTGCTAACGGTGCAGCATTGAGGAAGCGGCAATTATGCCGCCGGCTATTCTAAAAAGAGGTTGTGTCTCAGTTTGAAGCAACAGCACCCATATTCGTCATTGTGAGGAGGCTTTGCGACGAAGCAACCTGCACGGCTATTGTGCCTGCCCGTATTGTGTGCAGGTTGCTTCGCTGCGGTCGCAATGACGAAAACCCGCTAAACTCAAACTGAGACACTGCCTAAAAAGCCTATTGCTTTACAAAGCGCTGCATGGTCGTTGAATGCTGCTCATCCTTCAATGTTATAAAGTATAAGCCTGAAGGCAGGGTTGAAATATCCATACTTCCCACTGCTTTTTGCTGCAGCATCAGCCGCCCGTCTGCTGTATATATCGCTGCATCAAGCGGCGTGTTTGCGGCGAAGGAAATTTTCTTGCCAGCCGGATTCGGATAAACGAGCCCCATGTTGCCCCATGTGGCTGATACTGAGCCAACGCCTTGCGGCATGCCATTATCCGAAATCTTCGTCAGCACGGCATCTGTATTGCCACCGCCAAACGTATTCTGAAAGCCCCCTGAAGTAGATATTGATGTTTGGATTGCCACGCCGCAGAGATATACATTGCCAGCCCCGTCGGTGGCACAGTTGGCCGCATTTGATACGTTATCACCGCCACTGCGACAGTAGCTGCCCCAAAGACGTGCGCCGCTACCGTCAAACTTCGCAATGAAGCCAGCTGCTGTAGCCACCAACGAGTTCAAAAAGCCGCCCGAAGCAATGCCTGTCGTTGACCCGCTGCCGCCCGACAGATACACGTTTCCGGATGCATCAACCGCGCAGGACTGCGCCAGGTCATCGCCGCTGCCGCCGTAATAAGTGGCCCATTGCCGCGTGCCGGCCGGATTGAATTTTACAAGAAAGCCATCGCGGAATCCCCCGAAAGTATTCTGGAACCCACCTGATGCGATACCTGCTACAGACCGCGTGGTGCCTGAGAGAAAGACGTTGCCGGCGCCGTCTGCGGCGCATTGCGCAGGAGTCTGGCCATCATTGTCTGTGCCGCCATAATAGGTAGCCCACAGCCGTACGCCGGAGGGGTCAAACTTTACCAGAAAGGCATCCGCATATCCTCCGGCGAATGCCGCCTGCAATGCTCCCGGACTGGCGATGCCTGAGGAAGAACCTGTGATGCCGGCGAGATACACATTGCCGGCAGTATCGGCAGAGCAGTTATAGCCGTAATCAAGGCCGGCGCCGCCATAATAGGTTGACCACTGCTTTATACCGGCAGCGTTGTACTTCGCCAGGAAGGCATCTGAAGCGCCACCTGAAGTGTTTTGGAAACCACCGCTGCCTAAGCCCGTACTGACGCTGCTGGTGCCTGATAAGAATACGTTTCCGGCCTTATCGGTGGCGCAGCCATTGCCATAGTCATTGCCGATGCCGCCAAGGTAAGTCGCCCATTGCCGCGCACCACCGGCATCAAATTTTACGAGGAAGGCGTCGTTGGTGTCGCTCTTTATATTTTGTGCGCCACCAGAGGCGATGCCGGATGCGGACATCGTAGTGCCGGCGAGATACACATTGCCGGCAGCGTCTGTGGCGCAGCCACCGGTCACTTCAATCCCGGCGCCGCCGTAATAGGTCGCCCATAGCCGGGCTCCGGCGCTGTTAAACTTCACAAGGAATGCGTCCCTTGCGATTGTGCCGCCGCCATTCGTGCTCTGGAAGCCTCCCGATGATGCGATGCCGGAAACAGAGCTGGTGGTGCCTGCGAGATAAACATTTCCGCTGCCATCCACTGCGCAGGCGTCGCCATCATCGTCGCCGCTGCTGCCATAAAAAGTAGCCCAGGTCACGCTCGGGTCAATGGTCAGCGGAGCCGTTTTATCATAAGCGTTCAGCGCAAAGCCAATACTGCCATCTGCGTTCTGCACAAACTGCGTGGCTACTTTTTTGCCTTCGGAAAATGATATTGGCGGGGCTTCCTTTACCGTCCCTAATGAGGACTGTATTACCAAGGCGCCATCGGCTGCAATGCTTGCCGCGTCTGCATCCTGCACCTTTAGCTTTATCTGCGAAGGCTCGGCTCCCGGCTTTACTACGAAGTCGTACTCCATGCTGCCCTTGCTGCTGTACACCACCCAATCAACGCCGGGGTAAACGTCTTCTATCACTACGCGCTCATAGGTATGCACGCCTGTAATGCCCTGGGGACAATGGGCGAGGTAGAAGTTTTCCGTGTAACGGCTTATGCCTTCTTTAAGAATGCGCGGATGGGGATTGCTGCCTTCCAGCGAAAGTGTAAAGCGATGCGTACTCGTCTTTATCGGACTGCGCAGTGATTCCTGTGTGCTATGGTCGCGAGTAGTGTGCTCATCACGCTGATAGCCTTCCGGATAATCCGTTTTTGCGAACTGATAATGAATGCCAGTGGCTGTGAGATACACCTTCGCTCCGCCGCTGTGCGCGGTAAAAAGAATGTCGGGGCGCAGGTTGCCTTTATCATCAACAGCCTGTCCATTGTTTTCAGTGAAGAGCAATGGAGCAGCTGAAAGCTTCTGTTTGCCGGACTGAAGCAACTCCTGTTGCCGGGTACCCGTCTGTGCATGAGCTGACGTAAGGCTGCAACAGGCAAGTGTAGAGATGAAGAGCTTTTTCAGTATAGATATGGTGTTCATGAGCGATGGCATTATACCCTAAACGTACCCTATGCCGTAGCCCAAAAAACGGCTATTACACAAGCAGCAGGTATTACTCCACAAGAAGCCGGATATACTTGATTACAGGAAATTGAAGCCGCAGACCATCGCTGTAATTTGCATCCGGCCTTCAGACGCTGATTTTCTTACATGACGACACTTCACCTGCGGCAGCGCTTCATCCGGTTTGGGGGCATTCACATCCTGCTGTGGCTGCTGCTGTCGCTGCTCGTTCTCTACATCTATTACGACCCGCGCGCGGCATTGCTTCAGCAAGTCATCGCAACGCTCGTGATTACCGGTATGTGTGCGCTGCCCGCGTATTATGGCGCATACAGGCTGGTGCCGAAGCTGCTCTACAGAAAGCGAATAGGGGCATTCATAGGCGCGCTGATTCTTGCTGTGGTGCTAAATTCCCTGCTTACGTATCTGATTGTGGGTACGCTCTATCAGCTGACTACCGGAAAGCAAGTTTTCTCCTCGCTTGTGTACGGTGCGTCCATGGTTGCCATCTTCATTTTTGCCAACAGTATAGTGATTGCCATCGGCTGTGCAGTCAAAATCATTGCTGATCGCTTTAATATGGAGGTGCGGCTGCAGGAGGTGGAACAGGAGAAAATAACCACGGAGCTCGCCTTTCTCCGCGCACAGGTAAATCCGCACTTTCTGTTCAATGTGCTCAACACAATTTACTTCCAGATTCATAAAGACAATACCGAGGCGCGCGGCTCGGTAGAGAAGCTTTCAGAGCTGCTGCGCTACCAGCTTTATGAATGCACGACAGATAAAATCAGCATTGAAAAGGAGATAGCTTATATCCGCAATTATGTAGGCGTGCAGCAGCTGAGAATGGAGCCTGGCACGGATGTATCCCTGAATGTTACTTCCGGCGTTAGTGGCTTCAAAGTAGCACCCCTGCTCATTCTGCCGCTTGTGGAAAACGCGTTCAAGCACATTTCGCACTTCAAGAATGCGGCGGCTAATAAGCTGCATATCACGCTTGGCAAAGAAGCGGATGATTACTTCCTGGTACACGTATCAAACACCTACGATTCGGTAAATGGCACAACGCATTTACTCGCATCCGGCGGCCTCGGATTAAAGAATGTGGCGCGCAGGCTGGCCTTGCTTTATCCGGACGCGCATCTGCTGGATGTATCCCGTCGTGATGGCGTGTTTGAGACAACCCTCAAAATCAAATACCATGATTAACTGCCTCGTAGTAGATGATGAGCCGATTGCGCGGGAGGGTATCTTAGAGCACATCCGCGAGGTGGATTATCTTAATCCTGTAGCGGGCTGTAAGAGCGCTATGGAGGCAGCCGGACTTTTGCAGAAGCATAAGATTGACCTTATTTTCCTGGACATACAGATGCCGAAGCTCACGGGTATTGAGTTTGTAAAAGCGCTCGCGCATCCGCCGCTTATCATTTTTACGACGGCTTATTCTGAATACGCGTTGGAAGGCTTTGAGCTGGACGTGGTGGATTATTTGCTGAAACCTATATCCTTTCAGCGTTTCCTGAAAGCCGCCGAAAAGGCGCGCAGCTATTTGCAGGCATCCGAAAAAGACCTCAGCATTACAAAGGATTTCTTTTTCATCAAATGCAATGGCAAAATAGAGAAGATTAAGGTGGACGACGTGCGCTATATAGAAGGCATGGCCAATTACGTAGTCATACATGGGCGGCAGAAAAAGTACATCACCTACCTCACGTTCCGCGGTATTGAGGAGCAGTTGCCGGCGGATATGTTCATCCGCATCCACAAGTCATACCTCGTTGCCATTTCCGCAATCCAGACTATTGACGGTGCAGACCTGAATATTGACGGCGCTTTGCTGCCCATCAGCAAAAATTACCGGCAGGAGGTAATGAATAAGATTGAGCAGCGGATGCTGAAGCGCTGATTACCGGTAGCATTTCTTCAATGAAAACGGGGCTTATAATGCTTTGCAGGCTACAAGCGTCTGTTCTCTTGTCAAGAATATGTGCACGCTTGTGGAGTAGCAGAAGATACTTGTGTAATAGCCTCATCCCCAGATTCCGTTCTGTTACATCTTTACTTCAACATCCAAATCTGCATTATGAAGAAAATTGTACGCAACATAGCCACTACGACGCTGGTGCTTTTTATCACTGCAGGCGCCTGCGTGCAGGCGGCTCCCGGCGGCCGCCTCACGGCCACGTACATTGGCCCGATAACCGTGAACGACGGCAACGGCCCGCGGAAAACGGGCATCCCTGATTCTGTCACCTACAGCTATTCCGGCAGCCGCGCTGTGTATGATGTGGCCACTACCTATGAGTTGGATACAGTCAATCATACGGCCAAAGTCATTAGCATCGACAATTACACCTATACCGCAGCAGACAGCTTTCTGACTGATGTAACGCAGACGGTGGCCAACGGCGTCGCCACAAATTCTGCCCGCCTTTCCCGCGCGTACGATGGGGCCGGCAACGATACGCTGCTGCTTAATGAAAGCTGGAATGCGGGCGCTTCTGCATGGGTAGCCAGCTTCCGTACCCTCTACACATTCAACGCAGCGAGACAGATAACGGGTCTCGTGCAGCAGACGTGGAGTACATCTGCAAGTACGTGGACTAATTTCAATCGTTTCGTGTATCAGTATGATGCTACCGGTCGTGACTCTGTGAGAGTGCAGCAGAAATGGATAGCCGCGACCGGCACATGGAAGAATGTCACGTTGAATACGACGCTGTACACTTCTTTTAATAAAATTGCCTCCATTAGCAGCCAGCGATGGAGCGATACGACTGCAGTATGGAAGGACAGCACGGGTATAGTCAATCATTACAACAGCAGCAATGAAATTCAGAGCATGGTAATAAGTGCCATCTTCTACGGAGGGCGGGCGCTTTGGGCAGACAGCCTGGCCACCCTTACCCATAGTGCGTCAGGCAGTCCGCTCGTACAGATTTTTTACCAAAAAGACTTCCCTTTCGCCAGCCATCCGTACATCCCAAATCTGCGCTACACGTATAGCTACAATGCTGCGAACCAGAGATTAAGCAACCAGACAGAACTCATTGATAATATGTATGTTTCGTACAATTCTTTGACCGGTTACTATCAGTACAACAGTTCCGGCCAGGCGACATTGCAAGAGCCAGTAAGTACCAACGCCACGAACGGTCAATTAGACAAGGAACAATACAGATTTTATTATGAAGCCGCGACAGCTGTTCCGCGCTCATCCGGGTTTGCTGCCGGCGGAATAAAGGTGTATCCGTCGCCGGCAGCGTACTTTGTAACGTTGTCATTGACCAATCAACAAGGCGGCACAATAGAAGGAGCGCTCGCAGATATAACCGGCAAAATATGGTATCAATGGAGCGAGCCTGCATCGGCAAACTATTCCCGGAGGATTTCGGTAGCAGCCTTGCCAGCAGGTGTATATTATTTAAGGCTAAGCATTGGCCAGCAAACCGCAAGCACCATGCTGGTAGTGCAACATTAAGCAGCGAATCGGCTGGCGATATCTAGCGCGTGTCTTCAACCATATAAGATGGCCGTGTTTATTTTGGGTAAAGAGAAAAATCCGAACAATAGTTCCGAGGATAGATAAAGAGAAACCCGCGCTGAGTGCGGTTTAAGATTCGTGCCCCAAGTGGAACGTTATTGAACCAGATGTCTGAAATTCTGAAGCAATTGTTAGGCCTTTCCAAACAGAACCCCACGCAGCGAGCTAAATGAAACCGGCATGCAATTGTTACATCCCTACGCCATTTTTAATGGCCCATTTCACTAAACCTACAGTCGTTTTGCAGCCAGTCTTTTCCAGGATGTGCGCACGGTGATTATCCACCGTTTTCTTGGAGATGAATAAAGCTTGCCCAATCTCCTCACTTGTCTGCTCCTTTACAATGAGGGCAAGAATTTGTAGCTCGCGGTCGCTCAGCATCCGCTGCACTTCTTCTTTTGTCTTCTCTTTCTGGAATTGACCGTAGATAATGGGTAGTAGCGACTCGGTGTAGTAGGTGCCGCCATTGGTCACTTTGTGCAAAGCTTTTAGAAGCTCTTGCTTGCCTGAGCTTTTGAGAATATAGCCGTCGGCCTCAGCCATTACCGCATCCTGCACTGCTGCAATGGATGAATACATGGAGAGCACGATGACGAGTATGTGCGGATGCGCAGCCTTCACCAATCTGCACAAGTCAATGCCGGAAAGCAGCGGCATGGAAATGTCGGTAAGCAGTAAGTCGTAGCTGTGAGGCGCGGCGTCAATCAGCCCCATTGCATGCTGGCCATCGGGAGCCGTAGCGGCAATGTGGTAGTGCGCATCTCCTGCAAGCATTCCTCCGATGCCATCTAAGATGATTTGGTGGTCATCGGCAAGCAGGATATTGACAGCGCGCGTGGCGGAACTATCTTCCATAATTTCTATTGTTTATTGCGGAATGGAAATTTGGATGCGCGTGCCGTAAATCCGCTCTGAGCGCACATCTACACTGCCGTTGAGCAGTCCGACCCGGGCATAGATATTTTTCCAGCCAATGCCTTTAGATGCACCAATCGTGCCGGTATCAAAGCCTTTGCCATTATCTGCAATCTGCATGATGATAGAGCTCGCGCTTTGCGCCATATTCAGGCTAATGGCTGATGCGCCGGAGTGCTTCATCATGTTGCCCAGCACCTCCTGTACAATGCGGTACAGCGAAAGCCCAAACTCCTGATTGAAGCGATACGCGCGCACCGCCTCAGCTACAGAAAGCTGCACGGCGATGCCGCTGTTCTCTGCCATTCTTGCACACAGATTTTCAAGCGCCCGCACCGTACCGAAGGTGAGGTCTTCAGGAATGAGATTGTGTGAGATGGCGCGCACTTCGTCTATCGTTTTATCTATAAGGCCTGAGATGATGGTTTTGTTTTCTGCCTCGTTATTCGGCTGGGATGTAAGGCGCATCTTCACCACTGCGAGCATCTGTCCAATAGAGTCGTGCAGGTCGCGGGCAATGCGGATACGCTCTGCCTGCTCGCCTTCAAAAAGTGCGCGGGTGGCGCGCTGCTCTTCCTTTGTTTTTGCACGAATGGAGCGGATGCGCAGGGCGAGAAAAAAGATGAGCGCAAGCGCTGCAACGCTTCCCCCGCCAATCGCGATGGCGGTATTACGCTCACGAATGGCACGCGCTCTGGCGGCAGATTGCAGACTGCTTTCGTAAAAAAGTCTGTCACGCTCACGCAGCACGCGCTGCGTCTCATAGCGCGTCTCCGCATCAGCAATCTCATGCTGATAAGTGACGGTGCCTGTAGTATCAGCGAGCTGCTGGTACTCGGCCATATATCGGTTAGCCCTGTTGTAATCGCGCAGCGAATCGTAGATAGCGACGAGGCTTTGCAGCGCCGCCTTTTGCAGCCGTGCGTCGCCAGATGCTTTGGCCTGCATAGCAGATATTTTGAACTGCTCTATAGCAGCAGTAGTGTTTCCACTCTTCGCCTGAAGGGTGGCTATATTCTGCCGCTCCTCATCTATCAACACCGTATTGCCGAGCGCAAGCGCAATGCCCAGCGCATCCTTAAAGTATTTTTCGGCAGCCGCATAATCACAGTTCGTTACCGCAGTGGAACCGAGGTTGTTGAGGGTATTGGCAATGGCGAGCGAGTCTCCCAGCGCGCGATGTATTGCAAGTGCTTTCTGCTGCATAGGCGTCACTTTGTCCATCTCGCCTAGCTCCTTGTAGGTAAGCGCCATGGAGTTGAACAGGCCGCCTGCCTTGTACGTCTTTGCATCTTTCAGGGCAGGATACACTCGGTTGTAGTAGCTCAGCGCACGCCGGTAGTCGGCCATGTGGTAGTAGGTATTGCCTACCTGGATGTTGAGGCGCTGCACGTCGGCCGATTCCTTTTTCGTTTCGTAATAATTGAGGGCTGTGAGCTCATAATTCAACGCTTTAGGAAAGTTTCCTTTAAGCGTGTAAACCTCGCCAAGATTGCCCGTCATGGTGCTGATAAGGTCGCCGGATTTCAAATATTTTGCTGTCTCCAGGGCGAGGCTGTAATAGAAAATGGCAGAGTCGTAGGCACCCTTTATCTGCTGATGATAGTAGCCAATTACATTAGCCAGCTTCGCCTTAACCGCCACCTCTAAATTGCGGACTGCGGCAAGGCCTTGTCGCGCATAAACAACATATACCTCGGCTTTAGAATCGGGAAGCTCCGCCGTGATTTTGTACGCGGCAATTGCTTTTGCCTCAGGAGTAGTAGCAGCTCTGTAAGCCGCGAGCAGGCTGTCTGATTGCGCAAATGCATTGTGCGCAGAGACGATAAAAAGCGGCAAGGCAAGCAGTGCGGTGAGCCACGTTTTCCTGTTCATGATGCTAATGGTATAGCGCGAAAGATAGTGCCTGCCGGAGTTAATGGCGAGCCAGCTATTCACAGTCGCGTCACCACAATGCGCGTGCCTACTGTTTGCTCAGCTTCCAGGTATAAAACAGCCTGCGGTTCTGATACTGCGGCTGCACCACATAATAGAGCACCTGCCCGCCGCCCTCGTAGCTATGATTGACGATGCGATGGTAAGAGCCTCCGCTGCTCTCAGCCCAGAACTGCACGCGAAGGTCTTCTGGGTCTGCATCCCAGGTGGTGCGCCAGCCATTATCGGGTAACCGGTCGCCTGCCGCTTTTACGCTGAAATATTGCACAAGCTCGCTGTTGGCGCAGGGGCCAGTGAAGTCCGCATTATCAAAATACGCAGCGCCAATCGCGCCTTTATCGCCGTAAGAAAAGGTGAGCGTGCCTTGTGCATTGAGTATCACATCAGACCCAATGGTTTTGCCCATTGTGTCGGTTGTGTGCAGGTCTATCTCATCCACATTCCATGTTCCAATGAGACGGCCACCCGATTTTTCAATGTCCGCCATCTCCGCTTTTTTGCAGGATGAGGCACAGAGCATAATGGCGATTGCGACGAAAGTAAAGGGCTTCATGAAAGTATCAGTTGTGGTGTGTGAAGATGTCCAGCACAAGGCCGGTCGTAAAGCGCCATCCGCGATAGGTCTTTGCAAACGTCCGTCCGAGGCCAACATAATAAACGTTGTCGTCCCCTGCCTTCGTCACATCTTCCGGCAAGTAAAAATGGTTCTCACCGTCATTGTGTACACCGGCGGATGCCGACTGCGCGTACATCTGGTCTTTCCAGGTGTTGGCGTAGTCCTCGTCCTTATCCTGCTTGCCGCCGAACACGCCGCAATACTCTGCGCGCAATGAAAAACGAAGCTGCCGGATAATGGCTACATCCAGCCGCAGGCCCATGTTTATGCGATTGTCTTTGGAGCGATAGATGCCGTTGAGCGGCTGGTCGTCGCCGTAGCTTAAGAACGAATTGCTATAACGGTAGCCGCTGTAAAGTGTGCTGTTCATCTGCTCCACGCCCAGCGCCGCGCCAATGAACACGCGCTTGTTGAGGTGCATCAGCAAATCAAAATTGGTGCAGACGGGTTTCTGCACAATGCGCATCTCTCGCGTGTCTCCATTACTGAATGTGGCCGAGGCAGCCGCTTCCTGTTGCCCGCGTGTAACATTGATGTCAAAAGAGATAAAGTAGAGGGAGAGCCCGCCAAATCCAGCGCCATAAACCCATCCGGCTGTTGGCCGCAATGCACCCATGGGAGATGAAAGTTGTCCCGCGTGATAGCTGTTGTAAGATTCCTGGAAACGTTCAAAAGAAACGAGTTTGTAGCCGGAAAAGAATTGCCGTCCGCCGTAAGCATGAATGCCGAAGCGAAAGCCTTTGGGTGCATCGTCAAGCGCAATGCGACTGCGGAATTTGCCGCCTTCTTTGGCAAACACCGGTTGTGTAGCGAGGACGACGAGGCAGAGTAACAGATGAACGCGGCGCATGACTTTGATTTTTTGGGTTTGATGTTTACGAGGTGGAACTCGCCTCATAGCGCATTCCTGCAGTTCCAGCAGTTACGGTGTCAGTTTCACAATATCCATGTGCTGGCCTTCGTAATCGGTGCCGGTAAACATCGGCGTTACAGCTGCATAGTATGCTCCGTTGATATAGTGCAGTGTGCTCACAACAGCATTGTAGCGCGTGCTGGTGCTATACACATTGCCGTAGGTTTTCTCGCCACCCGCATTGGTGAGCGAGAGATGATAGGCGCGGCTATTGTTCGTCGGACTGTTCGCGTCAATCAGGACATACACGGTACCATCCGGCGTGCACTTACCGGCTACGCCACCCTCCAGCTTTGCGCCCAACTCTGCCGATACCGACACGCTGCTGTAGAGCTTTTGGAAAGCCGTTGCGCCTTTCGTCCATTTGTAAGCGCTTAGGGTATATGCGCCGCTCGCCGTATTCTTATTAACAAGCACTGCGGTTAGCGACGCGCCTTCGGTGACGTAAGCCACAAGGCTTGAAGTGCCGGAGAATACAGGCTTGAAGCCATCCATCATCGTAGGCGCATACTCCGGGTGCTCTTCCCTTAAACGCGTGCTGTAAGGCGGCTCAGGGTATTGGCTATTCTGCACAAACTCCGCAACGGACAGGTAGGATTTCATTTGCTTGCTATACAGCCGGAAAGCAAGCGGGGCGGGGTCTCCATCCACCATGAAGGGCGTGTAGGCAATGTTGTATTCGGTGTCTGCATTGCTCTGAAGGTTGAGTATCCAGGTGTTGGCTGCGCGGTTGTAGTAAAGCATCTCAAGCGCCGCGCTGCTGTACACGCCGCCCATCAGAATGTCGCCATTGGGCTGCATCCGCGCTGTCTGCGAAACCTGCGTCAAGCCGGCTTTGCCGGTAAGCTTATTCGCAGCCTCATCGTACAAGTTCAGGGTGTAGCCGAGCGAATTGTAGCTGTGGATGAATTGAAAAGTCTCCAGGTTGTAGGTGCCCGGCCTGAACTGCGGGCGGTAGCTTTCCTCATCCACATGTACTGCCACGCGCGGGAATTCCTTTATCTCCGTAACAACAGGGTCGGAGCCGCCCGCAGCCGGCGCACTGGCTTTGTAATAAAAGGAAAACAGGTCGCCATTCTCAAACTTGTCTTCGCTGTATAGCACCTGAAGCGCCCCATTGTTTACGGCAATGTCGTAGGCCGTCATGCTGTTGGGTACGATGCCTGCGTCCACGTACTTGCCGCCGTACTTAATCGTGGCAACCCGCACCCAGCCTGTGTTTTCGGGCACAAGCGGGTCACTATTTCCGTTGCTGTTGTTACCGGAGGAGTCATCCGTTTTCTTGCAGGATGCGAGGAATAAAACGGCTGCTATTGGCAGAAGAAGGTGTTTCATATTGATGGTATTTTGGATTGCAGCCGGATCACTTTTCTAAATACCGAGGCCAAGAATAATGGCGCTCTTACCCGCCTTCAGATAATCATTGTAGATGCCTACGCGCTTGCCATTGAGCAGCAGAACGATAGTCTTTAGCTCTTCGGGTTTCGCCGTTTTTTCGGACTGTATCGTGAATACGAAAGCCTTGTCTTCTTTGCAGTAAGGCATCTTGCTGAATGCATCTTCAGCAAAGGAGCGCAGCGAAAATTCTGATTGCGGGTCGTCGGTATATGAAGCAATGTAGAAGGTGCCGCCGCCTACCTCCACAATATTGTCGTCTGTGGTCATCATCGCGCCAAGCTCGTCTGCGTCCGGAGCTATTGAGGCCAGCATTACGGGATAATACACGGCCTTTGCATCCCGGCGCACCACTTTATCTCCCTTTATCTTTTTAAAGGCACTGCCTGATTCTATAATCAGCTTCACCATCACATGCTGCATCTGTGCCGACTGCTTGCTGATGTATGGCGCAGGGTTAACATCGTCGTGGCTGGCAACAGCTTTTGATTGCGCGGAGGAACGGAAAGCCGTAAGGGAGAGGAGCCCGACTATAATGAAGCTTATGCGCATAACAGTTGTTTGATTTTAGAAATTGTCCGACAGGCTAAGTGCTCTATCAGAATGTTTCCGACCGAAGCGACCATTCTATCTGCGCGCCGCTGGCAGGCTCCGCGCCATACACAGTCCCGACGTCAAAAATGATGAGGAACTTGTACTTGCCGTCCTTCTTTGGAGACCAGTATTGGTCTGCCGCGCCTTCCCAAATCTCCTTGTCGTTCTCATCGCGCACCTGGTAGCGCACGAACCCGCCTATGGGCATAATGGTGAGCTTGCCACGCACCACATTACTCGCCGTGACGTAGTATTTTAGGCTGCTTATACATTCCCACGAACAAAGATTTTCCAGCTTGCCTCGCGCAGTGTTTACGCGACCGTGGTCGCGCACCACCATATGGCGATTCACAATAACCTGCGGCGGAAACATAGAGTCGTGCACCCGATTATACTCCTTGAAACGCGGCGCGGCTGCGGCGAGATAGGCGGCCACATGCTTCAGTGTCCATTTGTCCTTTATTTCTTTGTAGGGATGAAAGCGGTCATAGTTCCCGCCCGAAGCCATCGTGTGATAGTAGCCGGTTGCGCCATCTTCATGCACCTGAATGACGTGGTAAGTACCATCGTCGGCATCCCACCTTCCGATGTCGACCCATTTGCTGCTGTCGGGCACATAAACGCCATTCACAAGCCTGGGGGTAAACTCAATGCCGTATCCCGACTTTTTGCCGCTTTCAAAAGAGCCGACATGGTAGCCGGAAGCTGCGGCCAGCATGCCTTCGCCGTCCATCTGCCCATTCTTGAAAGTGCCGGTATAGAAGTAGTCGCCGTCTTTGGGAGACGAAGGGTAAAAGAAGACAGCCTTGCCAAAGCCATTCTGACAATCGCCCGAGTCGCAGCGCTTCAGCTTCAGGTCTTCGGCGGCTGCGTGAAAGGTTGTTGCAAGAAGGAAGAGCAATGGAAAAAGCTTGTTCATAAGGCTGTTGTTTTGTTTAACGATAGGGATTCTCCCCCTGATGGTAATTCCAATCGTACCGGTTCGCCTTTGCTTTTGAGTCCTGGTCTGAGCCCGCGCCGGTGCCGTGACAGCAGTTGCAGGTCACGTCTTTGTACTTGGTGTAGAAATCCTGGTGGTAATGGTCGTTGCCGTAATATATGTAGCTGCCGTAGGATTGATTGACGATGGTGCCCCGGCCACGACAGCACGAGCAGGTGCCGTAATGCTCCTTCTCGGCAGGTGGCCGCGGCGGAATAACTGGCAGGCCATTCACGTAAGGAATAGCTCTTCCCGAAGGCGAGTAGATGGTACCGTTGTACTCCTGTCCGCCTGCGCGGTAGGTGCCTACATACTTTGCACCGTTGCTGTAGGTATAGGTGCCGTTGTACGGAAAGTTGTCCATGAAAACGCCTTCAAATTTATCGCCGTTGGCAAATAGAAAGCTGCCCTGGCCGTCCCGTTTTCTGTCTTTGAACGCGCCCGTGTATTTATTGCCCGAAGGGAATTCGTAGTTGCCCGTACCATTGATGCAATCGCCGCTCTTGCAGCGTGGATCCTGTGCCACGAGCGGCTTGTAGTCTTTTGCATCTACGTGCTGCAGGGCAACCGTTTCTTTCTTTCCTGCGGAATAATGAACTGCTGTTTTCTTGCCGTCCTTGCTCGCTTCTTCACCGTCGCCATCTTCAAGTCCGTTCTTAAAATGCCCGGTATAGGTATAGTCGTCGTACTTCATGCTGCCCTGCCCTTCCGGCTTGCCGCCTTTGAACTCGCCGGTATAAATGCACCAGCCAAAATCGTAGGTGCCTTTACCGCTGGTGCAGTTGCCTGAGCGGCACTGGGCGCGGCTTTCCAGCGAAAGAAGCGCCATTGCGAAGAAGAGAATGTACTTCATGATGAACCCTTATTTTGCTGCAAGTTCCTTTGCTTTTGCATCATCGGCATCAGCCAGTGCGGCCTTGCCGTTCATGCGATAAATGGATGCGCGGGTGGCATAGAGCAGGTAGTAATCGGGGGCAATCGCCAGGCCCGCGCCCGCTGCTGCAATGGCCTCGTCCGCTTTGTTTGCATTGCTCAGCGCAATGGCCTTCCACATGTACCCTTCACCATTCTTAGGCGCAAGCGCAATGGCCTTTTCGGCAGCCGTCAAAGCTTCTGCATAGCGGTCAAGTGTGCTCAGGTCGCGGCTTAGCTCGCTATAGAATGCGGCATTGGCCGGCTGGAGCGAGATGGCCTTGTTGATGAGTGGTAAAGACTTCGCAGCCTCAGGCCCGCCACCGCCATACAGGCGCGCGAGCTGCGCATAAGCCTCCGCGTAATCGGGCGCCAGAGCGATTGCCTTATTGAAGTCGGAGGCTGCATTGGTTGCGTCTTTCCGCGCTGCATAAATCTCTGCGCGGTGGCAGAAAGCATAGTGATCTTTAGGGTTCAGCGCGATGGATTTATTGTAATCTGCAAGCGCCTCGTCCATCTTACCGCTGTTGGCATAAGCCACGCCACGCACCGAGTATCCTTCATAATCATCAGGCTGCAGCGAGATGTATTTGTCATAGTCCTTTAGCGCGAGCGCGATGCGGCCAAGCTCACTGAAATACTTGCCCCGCATAAGATAGGGTTCAGAGTATTCGCTGTTCGCGGCGATGCTTTGGCTGTAGGCAGCCATAGCACCTTGCGCATCGCCACTGCTTTGCAGCGCGCGGCCCTTGAGGTACAGAAGGTCGGTATTGACGGGATGCTTTGCGTTGTAGTTGTCAGAAAGCTTTATCACCTCGGCGTGCTTATTTAGCAGAAAAGCGGCCTTCGCATGCATGATTACAAAAGGAAGCTCACCGCCTGTAGCTGCAATGCCTTTACCTGACATCTCGTACACTTCTGCATACTTGCCCTCGTTGAAGTAGATAATGTCCAGCGCGTTCATGCTGTACTTGTCTTTGCCGTTTTCTGCAATCGCTTTTTTGAAAAGCGGCGTGGCTTCGTCGGGCTTCCCGGCCTGAAATAAATCTGTGGCGGCCTGCTGTGTGGCGGTCAGCTTTGGCTGGCTTTGCGAAGCTGAAAAAGCGCAGGCAGCAAAGGCAGTGAGTAGAATGGTCTTCATGATTATCAGCGGAGCTTTTTAAGGTATTCGCAACCGTACACAGTATAGGTATCGCTGCCTTTGTTGAAGATGAAAACCTTGACGAAGCGCAGGTCGTAATGGCGCTGCACGGCAACTCGATGCTTTGCGCCGGCCTTATCCTGTATCTGAAGGATAACCTCATCATAGCTGCGTTGCTTGTCGTCATTCAATTCGCCAACTTCGGTAAGCTTATACACGGTTGGCGCAGCGCCGGGCGCGGTGATGCTGAAGGTTGAATCTTCCGTATCAATGGCGATGTCGCCTTTCAGGTACTGCGATGGGCCCGAAACCGGCGAGGAGCCAAACCGCATGTCCAGCCCGCCCTTTTGCGTCTCCGTCCAGTAAGAAGTAAAGTGAATGGCGCGAAAGCCCTTCCCCGCGAAAGCAATGCAGGCAATACATAAGGCGGTAATGGTAGTAAGGATGCGTTTCATAATTGCGGAGGCGTTGAAAAATTTAGAATGAAGTTGTTAGTAATAAAGGGTGGACTCCGACACCACATAGTCTCGCCCTGGCGTGCCGCTCACGTGCATCTCTTCGGCTGTGCCTACATAATCAAGTGAGCTTTGGGCATACCATCCGTTATTAGAAATCCTGTGTGCGGCCTCTGCTTTAATCTGGTCAAAAGGATACTTCGCTATGTCGGCTGTTATTTTAGATAGCACCTTAAATGTTCTTCCGCCGCCCGAGCAGGTGGATACGAAGCAATAGGTCTTTGCATCACCTATCTTAAGCGATGGCTTTTTGATAGCGAAGACGCCATAGTCAAGCATACTGCCGCCTGAGCCAGACGCAGAGGACGAGCTTGTAGATGACGACGATTGTACGGATGCCGTCGCGCCTCCTTTCGGCGTAATGATGCCCAGCGCATAACTGCCTTCCGCGACTTCGCCTCCTTTTGCCTGAACAGTTTTACCATCGTTGAAATGGTAGTTGTCCGTCCAGCTGTCGCTGTATGCCGTCACCATCCGCGGCAGATACCATGTGCCTTTGCCTGAGAGCTGGTCATTCACAAAATGCCCTTTCCACATCATCTGCGTATCCAGCTTACCCATGCTCATTGTATAGTTGATAAGTATGCCTTCGCCATTTAGCTTATCAGCCGATACCTTGCCTATTCGTACATCCTTTGCATAAGCCCGGTTCTCAGAATGAAGGATGTGCAGAAACGTATAGACGCCGCTGTCTGCATGCTCGTCGGCATTCCATTGGCCGGTAAAGCTGCGCTCCGCTTCGGTGAGCGTGCCCATGCCCTGCCGCTTTCCGCCCACCCAACTGCCGTCATAAATGCTGCTGTCGGCATACCGCATTTTGCCAGCGCCGTTCTTGCAATTGCCGGATATGCACTTGTTTCCCGGAGGCTTTGGAAGTGCTTTGCCAACCGGATTCTCTGCCGGCTTTGCAGCAATTTTTTCTTTCGCCGCAGGCTGCACTTTTTGCTTTGGCGCAACACTTGCCATCAGCGCGTCCGCCGCTGAGGTCAGCGGGCCGGCCAGCTTTACGAGCGCTCCATAATCCGTTGTGATAAGTTGCCGCTCGGTTGCGAATGCAGCAGTGCGTTCTTTAGGGTCTATCGCAAGCCATGCAATATCGGGCATGCCTTGGCCGCTCTTGTCGGCGGAGCTAAGGTCTTTGTGAAAGGCAAAAACGCCTTCGCGACTAGACAGCAGAATGAGGTTGCCGGACGTAGCGTAGGCGGCGTTGTAAAAGTTGCCGACGTCGCGTTTATAAAGCTGTCTGCCGGTATTCAAATCATACACGTAGGTATTATAGCGATAGGCACACACAATCCGCGAAGTGCCTTCTGACACTGCGCTTACCAGCAGGCTGTCTCCGGCCGGCGGCGTAATGTCGCGCAGTGCTTTCCAGGTTTTTACGTCCCACACACGCACTACATCATCGCCGCCTGCAGTCGCCAGCTTACCGTCTTTGGTGTAGGTAACTTTTATGGTAAGGGCCGAATGGTCATTGGCGATAAGCTCCTTTACTATTTTTCCCGTAGCCACATCCATAATGCGCACTTTTCCGCCAAAGCCTGCAAGCGCAATGCTTTTACCGTCGGGCGAGAATGCGCATTTGAAGACGACGTTTTGCTGCTTGTCTTCAAGCACGACCTTATGCTTAGCAGTGTCTGGCAGGTCGCGCATCACAAAGCCTTCGCCAAGTACCCAGGCAGCAAGCTTGCTGCCATCGGGTGAGATGGCTGCGCAGAATGCTGCGGTTGCATCAAAGCGAAAGCGGGGCTTTTCGGTGGCGGCATCATACACCACAATGTCGCCGTGCCGCTCATCGCCAACCATCTCGTAAGAGGCGACAGCAAGCAATGCACCGGCCGCGCTGTACCCGACATCCTGCGTAGTAGCATCAGCTTCCTGGTGCTCGCGATATGCCTTCGGATACCTGCCGCCATCGTCCGCGCCGGATTGTGCGTAGGCGACAGTACTAAAGCCGAGTAAAGTTGCGAGCAGGAAAGTTGTCTTCATCTTTAAGCAGATTATCGGCCCGTGCCGAAAACAAAAATGGACTGCGTTTCGGCGTTGGACGCGTAGTCAAGAATGTGCGTGCCCCCTTTGCTTTTCACTTCCGTCACGGCCATGCCGGCATCGTCTGTATAGTCGCGGCTGGTGTAGTTGCCGCTCGCCACCATGCCGCGTATTTCGCCAATGTACTGCTTTACGATGTTAGTCATCAGAGGAATCATCATCGGCGCCATCTCCTGCACATTGTACCGGATGACGTACGTGCGCGTCTCCGCATGCAGCGGCTGCATGATGAAGGTTTCTGCGGAAGCCGTTTCTTTCCTCGTTCTGAATATGGCTACGTTACCAGCAGAGTCCACATTATCCTTCGCGCCAATGTCCGCCTTGAAGTTTGTCCGGGCGCTCATCAGCAGGTCACGCAGCTCCTGAATCACCGGCGATATCTGCTGCGCCATTACGCTTAAAGGCGCTGCCAGCAAGGCTATCAGCAGTACGAGGATTGGCTTTTTCATAAAGAACGATTCTTGTAGTTGCCTACTTTTTTACTTCGTAATTCAGGCCGTAAAGCATGATGCTCTGCATGTCTTTCGTGCTCTTATAGTCCAGCACATGATTGCCCGCGAGATCGTACATCTGCGTCACATCCAGCCCGTCTGAATCGGTGCCGTCTTTGCCGGTGTAAAGGCCGGTCTTCACCATCGCGTTGAGCTCGTTGATGTACTGGTCAACGATTACGTTCATTAGGCCGACCATCTCGGTGCTCATCGCCTTCACATCATATTTTATCAGGTACACGCGCTGCTTGTCAGTGGATTGCATCAGCAGCGTTGTGGCGGATGTAGTCTCCTTCTTTGTTTTGTAAATGGAGATTTTGGAAGCTTCATCTGTTTTGATGAAGGCGCCGACTTCATTCTTAAAATTGGTCTTGCCGCTCTCCACAAGCGCGCGCAGCTCTTTGATAACGGGCGATGCTTCTTGTGCAACCGCATTTTGTGCGCCGCAGAGCAGGAGCAATGATGCTATAAGCATAAACAGCTTTTTCATAGAGGTCGTTTTTAAGACACTGTAAAGATGCCCTTGGTGCACTGGGGGATGCAATAGGTATAAGTAGCCTTTTGCTATGGGTATAAATACCTATTACGCGCAGAATCGCAGCCTATATCTTATACTGCTAGTGCAGATAAGGTTTTGAAGAATACAATGAGATCTTTTGAAAGTTCGTCACGAAAAATCAGAAAAATCATGAGTAACTGTCTATTGGATACGCTTCTGCTATTTCAGCAGAAGTGATGTTTAGAAATGCCATAAAGGTTAGACATTCCACTTTTGAGATAAAATAAAACCTACTTTCAGAGCAGGTTTCAAGCGATGTGTGTACCCAAAGCAGAATGTGTTGAACCATTTCAACGAAGACCTTCAGGAAATTGCTGCGTTTCTTCGGACACAATAGCCTTGTGCCAATAAAATGGTATTGCTATGTGCCGCCTATGGAAAGACTTGTATTCTGTCGCCAATCCTTAATGCGTGACGCATCTGCATTTCGTAAAGCCAGTCCAGACCCTTTTTTCCAATCTAAGCCTTCAACACAAGTTGTTCGACGGCAACGATTCGATGCATAAAGGAACACACAAAAAAATCTGCGTAGCCAAGTGACTACATTTGGTTTTGTAGCCAAATAGCTACACGATGAACCTCCGCAGAGATGTATTTCAAGCCATAGCAGACCCGACAAGGAGAGCCATCATTTTGTTGCTTGCCTCTCAGGCCATGACAGCAGGGGCTATCGCCGCGAATTTCAATACTGCGAGGCCCACCGTTTCAAAGCACTTGCAGATACTCATTAAGTGTGAGCTGTTGACGCAGGAGCAGACCGGAAGGGAAGTTTACTACCAGCTCAACCCCGGAAAGCTGAAGGATATAGCAGATTTCATTGAGCCTTTCCGCGCCCTGTGGGACGAGCGTTTCAATAAGCGGGAGGCCCTGATGAAAAGCCACAGCTCAAAAAATAAAATCAACCTTTTATGAAACTCAAAACAAAAGTAGCTGCCAAAGATGGCAAACACGATTTGGTCATCACGCGGGATTTTGACCTGTCTGTTGACCTGTTGTTCAAAGCATACACAGACGCTGATATTCTTAGCCAATGGATGGGCATCAAAGTGATAAAGCTGGAT
Organism: Chitinophagaceae bacterium; assembly: GCA_965246785.1. Taxonomy (GTDB): domain Bacteria; phylum Bacteroidota; class Bacteroidia; order Chitinophagales; family Chitinophagaceae; genus UBA1952. The sequence continues at coordinate 35,954 of CBDFFM010000006.1, read as the reverse complement.
ACTTCCAAACATGGCGGCTACCAGTTTGAAACGAGAAGCACCGAAGGGAAAGTGGTATTTAGCGCGCATGGCGTCATTCATTAGCTTGCTCCCGACCAGGCCATTACCCGCACGTTTCAAATGGACAACGCGCCCTTTCCGGCCCAACTTGAGTTTCTGGATTTTGAGGCGCTCAGCGACACAACCAGCAGGCTAACCATGCACATTGTGTACAAATCGGTGGCTGACAGAGACCAGATGCTGCGTATGCCTTTTGCGCAAGGCCTCAATACGGCGCACAATCGTTTGCAGGAAATCTTAAACAACATAAAATAAAAACAAACATGACGAAGAGGACAAAGATTATTTACTGGATAGTTACTGCGCTGCTGGCTTTGGGGATGTCCGCACAAGGCATCGCGCAGATACTTCAGACGAAGGGTTACTTGGACATCATCGTGCATCTTTGCTACCCGCCCTACGTTCTTTATATCATCGGTGTATGGAAGCTGCTCGGTGTTGTTGCCATACTCATTCCAGGCTTCAAGATGTTAAAGGAATGGGCCTATGCTGGCCTCTTCTTTGCAATGACTGGTGCAGCGGCATCTCATATTATTGCTGGAGATACAGTTGCCCAAGCAGTACCCGCGCTGATATTGATAGTCCTGACTCTATTGTCGTGGTACTTGAGGCCCTCTGAGCGAAAGCTGATTGATATAGGTAACCAACCAGCATTCGCATGAGTATCACGAGAGATAGCTCTTACACTTTGATGGGCTGCAGGAAAAAGCCCACCTCATCGGTGATGAATGCACTGTCGTGCCACTTACTAGTGCAGAAATATTTCGTCCCGCCGTTTTCGGCGCTTATGGTTTACTCAAACATATAAGTCACGTTTTGGGGCTAAAGCATTTACTTCCGTTCTCCAAGCTTTGCCAATAATGCCGATGAAGCCTTTGCACTGGAAGTGCCATATCCATCTACGAGAATGCCTTTTACACCATGCTTTTCGGATGAAATAGCATAGAGTGCAGCCTCATCGTCAGGATTGCTTTCTCCCTCATACCGATATACTTTGTCTATCACAAATTCATCCGGATAGATATTGCCGACGCGGCATACAAGGTAATGCTCATCAAGATTAAAATCTTCGGTGTAGCCTTCCTTCCGCAAAGCCGTGATGCCTTCGGATAGTGTGTAGTATTCTGGCATGATGTAGAAACAGATGGTTTATGTGCTAAAAGGTAAGCCGGAATTATTTCAGTGTTTTAGCAATACGATTTCCAGACTGGCAAACAAGCCGCTATGAGACCGCCAACATCTCCGACAAAACTAAAGTTGTGGTACAGGAGGCGCTATATGCCTACAAATTGGCCACTTTTTCAGAGCAGCCCATTTAACCACTTTCCAGTAAGACGATATAAAGTTGGTTATACAACGCTGCTAAATATAGAAGCTATATCTGAGCGCAATATCTTCACTGTCCTCTTCACACTCCAGCACCTCGACTACTTTCCACGCGCATTTAAGTGATTGGCAGTTTCCTGGCAAATTAAGTGTTATCCCAATTCACCTTGGTAAGCGCTAAGATTTCACTGCAATCTGATTCCGAGATTCATCATAAGAAAGCAAACGAAGCTCAATCGCATGCGGCAAGTACAGGCCGGGCAGATTCAGGTTCAATTTCTTAGGTTGCTTAAGACTATCAATTTTGTTGATTACTCTTAGTATAGCAAACTCCTAATGATACGCTGCAAATAGCACGTTCAATCCATACTCTGGGGTTTTTCTAAGCGAGATTCCGCAGCTTTTTGAGCGGGCCATTCTGCCGGTTAATGTTGCTATGATGCACGTCTCGCCGCCTGACAAGCATGGCTATTGCACACTCGGCACTTCGGTAGATGCATCGCTTAGCGCCCTGCAATGCGCCGGGAAAGTGATTGCGCTCGTAAACCCGCAGATGCCGCGCGTGCATGGCGATGGTATCGTTCACAGCTCGCGCTTCCATGCAATGGTATGGCACGATGGGCCGCTGCCGGAAGTGGCCTATGCAGGAGAAGCAGGCGCGACAACAGCGCTTATCGGGCAACAGGTTGCAGCATTAATAGAAAACGGCGCAACGCTTCAAATGGGCATTGGCGCTATCCCGGATGCGGTGCTGCAATACCTAACGGCCCATAAAGGCCTGGGCATCCATACAGAGATGTTTTCGGACGGCATTATACCGCTGGTACAAGCCGGCGTTATTACCAATGAACATAAGAAAGTAGCGCGCGGAAAAACGATTAGTTGCTTTGTGCTTGGCACGAAGAAGGTCTATGATTTCATAGACGACAATCCATCCGTCGCCTGCATGGCTGTAGACTTTGTAAACGACACGCGCATCATCCGCAAGAACCCGAAAGTGGTTGCCATCAACAGCGCCATAGAAATAGACCTCACGGGCCAAGTATGCGCGGATTCCATTGGCACCTATCAGTATTCCGGCATTGGCGGGCAGATGGATTTTATGCGCGGGGCTGCGCTTTCAGAAAGCGGCAAACCAATTATTGCGTTGCCTTCCAGAACAAAGCACGGCGTGTCGCGAATCGTTCCATTTCTAAAGCAGGGCGCAGGCGTGGTGACCTTGCGCGGGCACATGCACTACGTGGTCACGGAATGGGGCACCGTGAACCTTTACGGCAAGAATATGGAGCAGCGCGCGCGGCTGCTGATTTCCATTGCGCATCCAGACGAGCGGGAGAGCTTAGAGTGCGCTGCTTTTCAGCGATTCGGAAAGCTGTTGCCATAAGGGGAACCGGCTGCAACGTGAGGTCATGGCATGGTGTATTGCCGCGATAATCTCATGCGCCATATACGCCAAGCACTCACCTTCGTCGCCTTTGCTTTTGTTTTCGCCGGGTGCGCTACCATGAAGCCGTCCTCCTTTGAAAACGATACACCAATCTTTGAGCCGGAACGTTTCTTCGCCGGCCTCACCCATTCTACCGGCGTAATGGAAAGTCGTGGCGGCACTCCGACACGACGTATTACTACTCAAACGCAGGGCGTAATAAAGAATAGCTCGCTTCACATTGAACAAGACCTATCCCAGGAAGGCAAAAAAGGCACGCATCGTTCCTGGCAGATGCGACGGATTGATGCGCACCATATTAATGCAACCGCAAACGATATTATAGGCACGGCGCATGGCATGGTGTATGGCAATACGTTTCACTGGAGCTTTCATCTTGCGTTGTCGCATAATAACCCAATTATGCGTGTGCGCATGACACAGTGGATGTACCTGCAACCTGGCGGCCAAACACTGATTATCCGAACCGTTATCCGAAAGGCAGGCATTATTGTACTACAGATTACCGAAGAATTCAGCAAGGATTGACAGGCGCAGAATTAATGCACACTTAGCTTTACTACATCCCCGCCTTGACATCCAACTTCTCACAAATCTGCTCTAATAGCCGGTATTGCTTTTCCTGCGTTTCAAAAAGCGTCTTGATTCGCTCTTCCAGCAGCAGGTCAATCTTCTGATTGATACTGCGGATTTGCATCTCGGCTTTCAGGTTTATCAGGTAATCATTCTCGCTGCGCATCCTGTCCTTTTCTTCCTGCCGGTTCTGGCTCATCATAATTACCGGGGCCTGCAGTGCTGCAATGCACGAGAGAATGAGGTTCATTAGAATGAAGGGATACGGGTCAAACCTGTAATGCCCGATGGCTATCGCATTGAACGCAATCCAGAGCGTGAGGATAACACCGAACCAAATGATGAACCTCCAGCTTCCGCCGAAGCGCGCGACCTTGTCGGAGAGCTCCTGGCCTTTGGTAAGAATGTCTGCCGGCGGATTTTTAAGGTTGTGAATAATCAGCTCCTCGGCTTCCAATGTGTCTTTGACGATTTGGTGGAGCTTTTGAAGCTGCGCATCCTCATCTTTCAGGAAGGCTTCTGTCTTATTCGTAGCGCTCATTCAGGAATGTTTTTTTGCGTTTAGCGTTGCTATGCATGGCCTGCCAACAACGCGATTAATTCATCTCTTTAAGTCTTATCGTTGGTGTTGTTAGTTGTATTGGCGGTGGATGTCATTACCATCAGCACGTTTGAGTATTTCATAGAAGGCGTTGTCAGGGGTTTAAAATCTTAGTTCAGCAAATCTTTTTTATAGTCGGCAATAAACTCGGAGAATGTGCGCGGAGGCTTGCCGGTCAATGCTTTTACACTATCGGCAACATGCGGTGTTTTCTGAAAACGCGGCAGATAATGCAGCGCCATCATCACCAGTATCAGCGGTCGCAGGATGCCCTCTGCACGCTTTGCGAGATAGAAGCCCAGCAGGCTTGGAGACACGTATTTTATGCTTCTGCCTAGGCTGTCGCTCAGTCGCTTCGCCATTCTGCGAAAGCTCAGTGCCTCGCCGCTTGTAAGCTCGTAGGCATTACCCGCGTGCTTTGCAGGCGCGCTCAAGATAGTGGCGGCGACAAGCCCAATATCCCGCACATCTATAAGCGTAAATTTTGCACGGCCTGCGGGCAAAAAGATGCGGCACTTTTCCACCAAATCTTTGTGCAGCGTGGTGGTGAAGTTTTGCATGAAATAGGCTGGCCGCAGGAAGGTGTAGGGAATGCCGCAATCGCGCAGCCACGCTTCAATTTTGTGATGCGGAATGATGCTGCTCTTCTCCACGCCCTGCACCGACAGAAATACTATGTGCGCAATGCCAACCTTCTTCGCTGCTGCAATCAGCGGCTTGTAATACTTTGCCACATCCGAGATGGGCGGCGGGCGCATGAGGAAGAGATAATCGCAGCCATCAAGCGCGGCATCATAAGTGCCGAGATTCGTAAAATCAATGCTTCTGAGCTGCACGTTGTATGCTGCGAGCTTCGCGGTGTCCCCAACCGGATTGCGCACCCCGGCTATTATTTCCAGCGGCACTACGAGGCTGCGCAGCGAGTCGATGACCTCTATGCCCACGTTGCCGGTTGCGCCGGTGATGAATACTTTTTTCATGGTGATGCGCGTTCGTATTGTTTAAGCTTGCCGGATAGCTGCAGAAGGCGCTGATGCAGGTCAGCGATTTGGGCCAACAGGTGGCTAACCGTTTCTATGCCTGCTACGTTGATGTCCATCTCGTAGTAGAAGCGGGCGAATTTTTCCAGCTTCGGCAAATCATCAACTGCGAGGTAGATGCTTTCTCTGACTAAGGTTGTCCGTACCAAGCCAGCTTCGCTGAGCGATTCAATAAACGACATCTCTACATTGTGATGCAGGCAAAACTCATTCGCCGGTATTAATTCAAAGGCATCCATGTTGCTTTAGTTGAGCTTTGATAATTGGGTGAATAAGGCCTTCTGCTCTTCGGTCAGATTGGTTGGCAGCGCCACATTGTAAGTGACGAACAGGTCTCCAGCCTCGCCGTCTTTTTTGTAAACAGGGAAGCCTTTTCCTTTCAGCCGCACTTTCGTTCCATGCTGTGTCTCCGGCTTTACCGTCAGCTTCACTTTGCCATTCAGGGTATCAACCGTCGTTTCTCCTCCAAGGATTGCCGTGTATAAATCTATTGTCGCAGTAGTGAAGAGGTCGTTCCCGACGCGGTCAAACCTTGGATGCGGCGTTATGGAGAACGTGATGTAGAGGTCGCCTGACGGGCCACCATTTGCGCCGGGCGCTCCATAACCTTTTAGCTTAATTACCTGCCCATTTTCAACACCCACAGGTATTGTAATCCGAACGGCTTTGCCTGCAACATTCATTGTGTGCTGGTGCGTAACCATTGCGTCTGTGAGTGTCAATGGCAGCTCTGTAGTATAGTCCTGACCCCGGTATTTGGTTTGGCTGCCGTTCTGTGCCGCTCCGAACATGGATTCAAAGAATCCGGAAAAATCGCCGTCGTCAGTACCGCCGAACTCTGCCCCTGCATATTGTCGTTGCCGTTGGCTATGTGCGTGCCGTTGCTGCTCTATCTCCTCACCATGTTCCCAATCCTTGCCCCATTTATCATACTTCGCCCGCTTCGCCGGGTCGCTTAATACCTCATTTGCTTCATTCACTTGCTGGAACGCTTTGTGCGCGCCTTTATCATTCGGGTTGAGGTCGGGATGCAGCTTTCTGGCCGCTTTCCGGTATGCCTTCTTTATCTGCTCCTCGGTAGCGGTCTTGGCTATGCCTAAGACTTTGTAATAATCAATGAAGTCCATTCTATCGCTCTTAAAATTCTTTACTCACCTCGTACTCCAGCGTCTTCACACGGAACTTTGCATAGCTGAAATCGCCGCTGTCCAGCCGCCAGAGCGCTTCGGCGCGGGTTGGAATTTTTACGCCATTCCATTCTTTGTAGTCCGACATTTTTGTGAGCCAAGTTTCCAGCTTGTCCTCACCCATGTACCGTTTGGTTTCCATCCCGGCAATTTCATCTGCCTGGTTGAACGTTACCACACAAGAGACAGCCTGGCCTTCGTTGCTGAAGGCGAGCTTTGCAGTGCTGTCGCTCATTGCCGACCACTGCATTACCTCGCTTGGCAGCAGGTTTGTAGGAAACCAGACACTCTCGCTCAGCCAACGCAGCAATTCTCCCTGGTTGTATTTTTCTCCATGCCCATTCGCAATCCGGGCAAGAGACATCAGGAATACCTGCAGCCTTCCCTTTCCGGCAACATATTCATCTATCGCTGTGAATTGAGTCGTCTTACCCTTCCAGATAAAGCCTGGCCGGCGGGTAGTAAAATATTGCTCGCCGGTAATGTCTGCCCAGGGCTTGTCCAGGCCCGATTTAAATTGGCCGTCGTGTGTTAGTCGCGCTGTGTTGATATAAGGCTGACCATTCTTCAAGACATGCTTGAAGTATCTTAATACCGGGGCAGGCAGACCGGGGAACTGTGCGCTGTCAAACTTCTGGCCTGAATGGGCTTCCGACTTAGAAAATAGTCCCGCCACCTCTTTGCTGTATTGCAATTTAAGCAGCGCCTTCCAACAAAGTAATCCTGCACCGATAAGGCATCCTGCTACGATAACAACAATCATTTTACGTCTGTATTTGCGCACGGATGCCGCCCCTTGTTTGTAATCCTACTCCATAACGATGTCGCTTGTGGGCACCGTCTTTTACTGATGGGCAATAAACACCGGCAGGTTGGCAAACTTTACGATGTTGTCTTTGGCGCTTGGTCTGAAAAATTTGGATATGGAGCTTCTCCCTTCATCGCCGATTACAAGAACAGCATTCTTTGTGCTCATTACAATTTCAAAAAGACGGTCGGCTGCATCGCCTTGCAATGCCTGGAAAGATACCTGCGAATAGTTGTCGCCAAGCCATACTTCCAGCTTTTCGGATGATTCAATTCGCCCGGTTTCAGAAACCTCTACTACAGAAATCTTCTTGTCGGAAAGCTGTGGAAACAGGCAGGTGAAGCCCTTGATAGCGAACATTGCGGACGCACTGCCATCGTAGGCGAATATGATTTCCTCAATCGCATCAAAAGAGACAGGCGCAATCATCACCGGGCAATGCGCATCGGCTATCAGTGATTCAATGAGCCGGGATGTGGCCTTGTCTTCTGTAGGAGAGAAGGAGCTTAGCTGGTCTAAAACAATCACATCAGCGAACAGGGATTCGGCTACCAAATCTTTATGCGCATTGTCGTGCTCCTGGACAATATCGCAGGCCACGCCCTCATTACCGCAAGCTTCTTTGAACTGTTTGACAGACGTAACGACCTCTGCGCCATTCTCGCTGTCCACTAAGGCGCCAACCAGGGCTTCATTCCCAAAGGGCATATAAACGGGCAAGTCTTCGCTGCCTGATAGCTTTGGAAAGACGCCAACTACTTTAGACTTGGTCAGCCGTGCGAGATAGCAACTAAATCTTACAGTGCTTTGCGAATAATGCTTGCTGTCGCAAACGGTGAGGATACGCTTCATGTTTATTGTGTTAATGGTCTAAAATCCGACTACCGCTTCCATCATTATCCCGTCAAACTTGCCGCCGGAGCGAATGTCTGTTGTAGGAAAAGCCTTGTACACCTGGCTTACATACTCACCCTTCAGCATGATGTTCTTCGTAAGAAACCAACCTGCCGAGCAGACCACGCGGTTGATGCTTGTTTCGGTAGGATTCAAAGGCATTTCTGCTGTAATGGAATTGTATCTGCCGCCAATCCAGAAAGCCTCTGTCTTCGCCGGAAATCGGTAGATTAAATCAACCGCATACTGCGTTGCCTCGCGCATATCCGGCTCGGTAATCGTCCGGCCATGCGCCATTTCAAAAGCGCCGAAAAGCTCAAGGCCGCGGTATTTCACAAAGGGATTTATCATGAACGTAAAGACTTCCTGACTGAACGCCGGTGTATATCTGCCCGACCGAAAATTGCCGTCTGTTGTGGCGACTGTATTCTCCATCACGTAGACGTAATGCGAGCCGGTTCTGTCGCCCGCAAAGAGGGAGTTGCTTGCCGCGCTTTTATCCCAATAGAAGGAGCCGGAAATACGTCCGCGCAAGTCTTTCTTAAACTGCTTGTCGTACCCGAGCTTGCCGTGAATGGCTGGTGTGTATTTGTTCAGCTCGCCGGTGGCCGTATCAATCCTGGTGGCTGCAACGACTGTAGGATTCAGTTGTCCGTTGGTGACGCCAAGCATCGCATACAAGCCATGATTAGAATGGTAGTAAACCTCAGCGCCAATCTCCGTGCTGAACGCATCCATGATGTAGTTTTCTACGAATGGATTGTGGATGGCGTTGCCTCCGTCTGTGCGCCGGTAGTGCTGGTCGCCATAGTCAATCTCATAGTCGCCTACCTTGATAGTCACGTGCTGCATGATTCTGTCCACAGTTGCGCTTTTCAGGAATAGCAGCTTATCAAACTGAATGTAGCCGCCCTTCACCCAAGTTTCTTCATGATGCCGCGTAGAGAGGTATAGTGTCAGGTTCATCCTGATGCCATCCGATAGCTGCGCATCAATATTGAGGTTGGCCATTGCGAGGTTAAAGCCCGGCGTGAGGCCAATCAGCTCATTTGCATTCTTGCCTGCTATCATCACAGCAGTAGCGTTATTCTCGTGCGAGAGGGCTTGGAAGTCTTGGGTGAAGCCTCCGCCTATTCTGACCTTCATTCCATAAAATGATGCAGTGTCATCCTTGCCGGTTTCAAAAATGTGCAGCCCGTCGGTATTGGCTGGCCGGAAGAATTGCAGCGGATGCTTTTGCGCGGCAGATGTAAAGGCTGCGACGCAGCAGAGTATCAGCAGTTGAAGTTTCATAGTTGGGGATTGTGGTAGTTTCAGGCCCATGCTTACTTCTTATAAACAAGGGTATAAGCAAGCGTGATGGCATCACCTGTCTTCATCGCGCCCATCATAAAGGTTGGCGGCTTCACATTGTAGTCGGTCATCTTCAGCGCCTGAGAGCCGCTGCAGGTAACGGTTTCATCGCTGTTTACGGTGCAGGATACGTTCATGGTTACCGGATGCGTGATGCCTGCGATCGTAAGGTCGCCGATTGCCTTTACGATATAGCTATTTGCCTTGCTGCCTGCTGCGATGGACGACGATGTAAGCGTGTAAAGGATGTTCTTAAACTCGCCGCTTTTAAGGGCTTTATACGCGTTCTTATTCAGGCCACTATTGTCGCTCTTTAGGTTCGTAACCGGCAGCGAGAAGCTCAGTGATTTGATAGATTCCATCTTGCCACCGGCTCCGGCTGCAAAGTCAAACTGTGCGGCCCCGGTGAAGGTTCCTGCGTTCATAATCCAGTTATGGAAAGTGGAAGTGCCGGACAGCTTCATGTTTGCCTGTGCCCGTGTTGCTAATCTTGTATGCGGATTGCGCGAGCGCATGGCCTGCCCAGCCGATAATAGCAACGGCAGCCGTAGCTAAACCGATTTTAAGTGTTGTCTTCATCTTGAATATTTTGTTTGAAAAACCGCAGGCGCAGCCAATATTTAAAGGCTATAAGTACCCGGGCGTGCTTTGATATTCCGGCTTTTCCTTCATCTGTTCCACCTCCGTTTTCTCTTTTGAAATGGCTTGCCGTATAAGGCCGAACAGGCTCATATACAAGTTCGCAATCCACACAAGTGAGAACCCGGAGATAAGGTAGCCACGCCAATCCGGGAACAGCATCTTAAAGTGCGTCAACAATAGCATGGCCGCCGTTACATAATGGCTGAAGCAGTATTCGCAGGTGAAGAGGTAGAAGAATTTTCTTGTTAGAATGCTTTTACTTTCTCTGCTCCGCTTCGCGCAATATTCCCTCGGCTCGCGGAACACTTCTTCGTGTGTGACCGTCCAGGCCATGCAGGCAATGGGAATCGCAAGTAAGAAGAGCCAGACGACCTGAAGATAGATTGGCGGCATTTGTAGGTTTAGACGGAAGTATTATAGCACCTCCTCCTATTGGGGTCAGTCGGCCTTTACAGACAGCTCCTTAAGCTTTCCAAGATTGCTGCATTCTTCCGCACACTTCCGGCAGGCTTCCGCGCACCTTCTGCAATGCTTCATATCATCATGCTTCTCGCATTCGTCGGCGCAGGCAGTGCAGATTTGCGCGCAGAGGTCGCAAATCATTTTAGCCAACTCGCTCCTCGCTGCCAGCGAATCCATTGCCAGGTGGCAGATGGCGGCGCATTCCCGCGCGGTGCTGATACATCGTATCAGCGCGGACACATCATCTTCGCCGAGGCTGGCGCTTGCGCAATGCGCGCATGCGACTGCGCAATCCGAAATGGCTTCTATAGCGCTTCTATATTTTTGGCTCATGCAGATGGGGTTATGGCTGAAGACAGTTGCCCGATTCGGGCTGCCCGTCCATCTTCATAAAGATTGATTGCTTGCGAAGGTCTTTTCACCCCTCAAAGTTGGCGAGGGAGCCAGCCGGGATTGTTGCACTACTTTGGGAATAAGTTGCATCATTCACGGGTGCGGCATCTACTCCTCATAGCCGCTTTTTATCACCGTAGAAATCATCTTGAACTGCTTGTTGGCGTTAAAACAATGAGGCGCATGGGCGGGTATTACAATGCCCTCCCCCAGCTTTAGCACATGGCTTACCTCATAGACGATTACCTCCGCCTCGCCGTCAATTATCTGCACGTAGGTATCAAAGGGAGCCGTCTTCTCCGGCCACTCCTCGCCGCTCGCAAAGGACGTAGCAGTCACATTGCCGGTTGTTTTGCGGATGATGGTGCGGCTCACCACCGCATCGGGCAGATACTCTATAATGTCCACCACCACGTGCACTTTTGCCTTTTCTATCTCTGGGGTATCATTCATCGGATGCAGTTTCAACATCCAAAGTTGGCATTGCGTCGGCCGGCCAGTATTGTACAACTCCGGCTAATAGTTGCAACATTCACAGGTCTTCCAAAGGGTTGCGCCGCTTCACCTTCAGCGACTTAAAAAAGGATGGCGTTAGCCCGGTAATCTGCTTGAACTGGCGAGAAAGATGCGAGACGCTGCTGTAATTCAGCTTGTACGAAATCTCCGTTAGGTTCAGCTCGTCATAAAGAATCAGCTCCTTCACACGCTCTATCTTATGCAGAAGGATGTAGTGCTCAATGGTTGTGCCTTCCGTTTCAGAGAATAGATTGGATAGGTGTGTATAGTTGTAGCCGAGCTTCTCGCTTAAAAAATTTGAGAAGTTGAATCTCGGCAGCTCATCGGTGTAATGCACCATCTCTATGATAACAGCTTTTATCTTCTCAATGAGCATCGCCCGCTTATCGTCCATCAGTACCAGTCCTGATTTGAGCAATGCCACTCTCAATAATTCCCTCTGTTCGGTAGTAATATCTTCCAGCACTTCCACCTCCCCGAGTGTTACAAAAACGCTGTGCAGGCCGAGCTTTTTAAGCGCGGCTTTCACCACCATTTTGCAGCGAATACTGACCATATACTTGATAATGAGCTTCATTCTTGACGGAAGCAGGCCAGCACAACAAACACCTTACTGCACAATTGCCTTAGTCCATGCTTAAAAAGGGCGTAATACCATGCCATTGAGCGATGTGAGGAATCTCGGCCGTGATTATTTTATGTCTATTTGAATTGATAGTTTGTATTACGTCTTCCGAAGTAATATCCGGCCTTTTGAGGTTCATTGATGTCTGATTTTGCACAAAACCACAGGTACGCGGCAAAACACAAAGTAATTGCTGCCATAGCCAACTTAGGTAAAGAAAATGAAGTGTCAGGCTTGTGAAAAGCCCATTGCGGAAATGCTTCCATAAAAGCGATAAAAATCCAGACAATAGTCACAAAAAAACTCACAGCAATATTCACTCGTGATACCGACCAACTTCTGCCAGCCAAAACAGTTTTATACAGCGGGCCGGTTACAGCGTCTTCAAGCATATCAATATGCTTTTCCCAGTTCTCCTGCCAATACTTACTTCCTCTGTTTACAAGATACCAGGAGCGTCCGAATAGAAAGCCGATACAGGCCACAATGAAAGGAAGCGCTTCAAAATCAGTCTTTACAGAAGCATTCCTTACAGCAAAATATCCTGCGAAAGAAGCAGCTGTAAATGCCCAGAAGTAGGTAGCTCTTCCCCAATATCTTTCAATCTCAAAATCTCTGTTGCTCCATGCGCGTTCTAAGGCTGCTGCCTGTTTTGTTGTGGCCTCAATTGACTTGAGAGGTTCTGCATTTGCATTGGTTTGTGTAAACCCATTCAAATACTCATCTGCGGTTTCAAGCGCCTTGTGTTTTTGCAGCTACATAGGTGGTGATAGCTTTCCCGTTTGGTAGATATAGTCAGCGCCGACAAATGTACAGTGCATGAGAAAAGCCAAATAGGATTACCGATAAGACAGATGAACGAAGTGAGTTTACAAACATGCTTTCCTTTGTAAAGAAGAGCAGCCGGCAGATTGCGCACATCATTGTCTATTCGGTAGATAGATTCAGCCGCTCCGGTGCCAATGCTATCTACATGGCAGAGCAATTAAAGAAAGAAGGTATTTCGCTTTATGCAGTGACCCAACCAACCGATACGAGCACGGCAAGTGGAAGTCTTCAGCAGAACATTCAGTTCATCTTCTCAGAGTATGATAATCAGCTTCGCCGTGAGAAGTCTATCACGGGAATGCGCGAGATGCTACTTCGCGGGGAATGGTGCTGTGCGCCTCCCTTCGGATACGACATCGTGTATCGCGAAGGCAACCGTGATATTGTCGTCAGCTCTAAAGGCAAAATGCTCAGAAGGCATTTTACTGGAAAGCAAAGGAGAAGCTTTCAGGAGAGGAAATCAGAAGGAGGCTTGCAGCATCAGGCGTAAAAAATCAGTTCTCAAAGATTGAGTGAGGTGCTGAGAAATCCATTCTATTGTGGCCTGATGGTGCATAATCTTTTAGGTGGGCAAATTGTTGCCGGAAAGCAGGAGAAGCTCATTTCCGAAGATTTGTTCCTGGAAGTGAATGGTATCATGGCGCAGAATACTCAGGGATATAGTACCAATCCAGAGAATGAGGCCATACCTCTGAAACGCTTCCTAAAATGCGACGGCTGCGGTCAATATCTGCGCGGGTATAAAGCTAAGAAGAACCAGAAATACTACTACATGTGCACCACGAAGGGTTGCAACTGTAACAGGCGCGCGGATGTATTGCATGAGCGTTTCAGAGCTATCCTTTCAGGCTATTCCGTGCAGATGGATGAAGACACGACATGGGCGATGAGAGAGCAAATGATTGCTACTTATAATCAGCTAAATGAGGAAGGGGATAAGGAGCGGGAGGCAATCGGCAAGGAAGTGACAGATATATCCAACAAGCTGGAAAGATTAGAAGAGCGCTACATCATGGAAGAGATTACCCGCGAGATGTATGAAAAGTACAGTGCCAAATTCAAGACTGAAAAGCAGGAATTGACGCAAAGAATGGGTGCCACCGGAACAAGAGTATTGAACCTTGAAAATTGCGTTGATTCGATGATTGAGTTTTCCTCCAAACTCGCTACAGTATGGGATTCCAGCGATTATAAGGGCCGGCAAGAGCTTCAATTTTGGGTATTCCCCGAAGGGATTTACTACAGCCGAAAAAACGAGGGGTGTAGAACCGAAAGAGTAAATGAAGTATTTGCTGCTATGGCAGGATGGGCAAGCCTTTCAGCAAATGAAAAAACCGGGAACAATCAGGAATTTCTGAAAGTTCCCGGTTTGGTGCCCCTAAGTGGAACGTTATCAAACCAGTTCATAGAAATTATAAGAAGTCTGGCTTCTGAATAGCGCCTCCAATCAGGTATTCTCTAAACTAAAACGCATCATGAACCGAAGCTTGCGGCATTGCCTAGACAACCTTTTTGCTCTACGCTAAGCAAAAATTATCATGCCCGCTAAAACTCATGCGAAACTATCTTTTAACTATCTTTTGATGATAGCGCTTGTTTGTTGTCCCGTCACTCAGCAGCAACAGGTAAGTTCCGGGCGCAATGCATTGCAGACTGATATGAGTATTTACAACCGTTCCTTCCTGTACATTTTTGCCGGTTGCGTCATATATCCGGTACAGATAATTGCCTTGTGGTAATGCCAGATAAACATCACACGTGGCAGGGTTCGGATAAATATTTACAGGTGTTGAAACAACGCTGATACCCGTAGTGCTGCTATCCGGCCTGTTGAAGGTATCTGTTACCGGCACACTCCAGCCACCCAGGATGTCTTTTAAACGATAAGCTACTGTGTGGTTGCCAATGCTTACGCTTGCCACGTTGATGGGATTGGTATAGGTGGTATTAAAGGTGTTCGGGATACTCACCTGTACCGCTTTACTATAGTTCCCGTCAAACCAGTATTCAAACTTGCTCACACTATTGTAGCTATTCGTGAATCCCTTTGTTATTACCGAGCTCCACTTCCCGTTATTGTCTTTGACCCAATAGCTAAGCGTATGGTAACCGGAATGTATCGCGGCGGTATTGGCTGTGAAATTGATGTTGGCATTAACCACAGGACTTATGGTACCGGCAACTTTAGCCGCGTAGTTTCCATCAATCCAATATTCATAGGCGGTGATGCGATTTTGCGCCAAGCCATTTACAGATAGCAGGCAGAGCAATACACCCGTAACAGCGAAAAAAAGATTTTTCATACTATTCATCTTTTGTGGGTGAATTAATTTTGTTGCGCCGCAGCATTAATCGTTACGTTCAGCAGCCCATTCGTTGAAGCTGCCGGGACCGTCGCCTGAGATATATGCGGATTCACCGGAACAAGGCCGGCTTTAGCGCTATTGGCGCCGCCGTATATGCCACATTGCGTACCGCCAATACCGGCGGTCAGGGCCGGGCTGCCTGCCACCAAGTGAAAATTATCAGATGCATGCCACCAGTTCCCGTTGGCGCCAACACTTACAAACAGACTGCTGGCCCCCACGTTGAAAATGCAGTTATTCAGCACATTGCCGGTACCGCCTGATTGCGCGATGAAATTTGGACCGTTGAATACACAATTGTTTAGAACCCAGTTGCTCGGTGTGTGACCCAGCCCGTTTGGAATCCAGGCCGGGATGTTATAGAAAATGCAGTTATTAAAAGTAGCCGCATACCCCATCGGACTGTTGGTAGAAGTACTATTGTCCGGATAAATGATGCAATTATTGAAGGTGGCACCCGGCGCAATGTCATAGATTGATGTGATGAAGCAGTTGCTGAAACTGCTGATGTATCCAGAGCCGCCACTTACCGTTCCATTAATAATACATTCGCTATAGTTGAAGTTGGGCGTAGTGGACGACCCGCTGGTATTAATCGGAACATTCCCGTGGATTTCATTTCCAAACTTGCATCGCTGGAAATTGATGGTATAGATAATCGTGCTTGGTTGTTCCTTATTGATATAGTAGTTCGTGAAATCGCAACCGGTAATGAAGCTGTTATCCGCGGTTTGCGAAAATCTTATGTTGGGAGAGGTGCCGCCCCCTCCATCCTGGTAGAATTTAGTGATTCCAGTCGTGTTGGTTGAGTCAAAATGAATACCGGCGCCGAAAACGTTCAGTTTTTTTGATACCGACGTTCCGCCGGAAACATTCCATCTTACCTGGCCGCCGGAGCAGTAGATAAGGTCGTTGTTAGCAGCAGCGTTGACTGCCGAGTCCATGGTCTGGAACATGGTGGTGGCTCCGGAAGTGCTGTTTACCAGCGCAACCATTTGTGCATGTGCGCCTCCGGCAAGCATGGCGATGAAACAGAGAAGGGCGAGTTTTTTCATTTTTTTCTTTTTTTAATTGAAGAGGAGAAGGTGTACTGAAAGGGATAGAATTACTTGTAGAACATTGGTTCGCAAACAATCAACGAACAGGTGGATTCAGGCTTTTGTAGGTTGTGTTACTGGTATTCAGATTGACTGATTGGAGCAATGCTTTGCATCACAAATGTGGCATCGCAGGAAGGCGGGAACAATAATGCATATGCGCTATTTTGTGCTGAGGAGCGACAAAATACATTTGTGGCGAGCGAGCCGTGGATTTGCTTACTTAACGCCGGCATGATATGCTTCAGAGATATTTCACCCTTATTTTACTGCTCGCTACGGTGGAAGTTTGTGGTGCGCAGACGGAGAGAATTGACAGCCTCAGAAGTATTCTGTATTCGTCAACCGACGATAAATTGCCAACACTACTGGCGCTATGTAAGCACGGAGAATCTTTACCATCAGACAGCTTCAGGCAATATGCGCAAAGGGCAAAACGGATTAGCGACGCGAACAACGATTTTGCTAATAGCCTGCTCGCCGATTTTTATTCAGGTCAGTGTTACCTGTGCGAATACAAAGCTGATAGTGCCTTGCAGGTATGCGAGGCTGCACTTAAGAAGATAACGGACATAGACGCGTCTTACAAAACGTATCATCAACTGTTGTGGCTAAAGGCGAAATGCCTAAGCAGGCAGCGCAAAATGGAGACTTTCTCCGAGTGCTATAAGTTGTTGAGCAGCGGGGAGAAATACAACGACCTATCGGCACAAATCCGTGCTTCAAACCTCATCGGCGTGGGGTATAGCAACCTGCAGGCAGACCCCCTGAATGCAAAAAAATGGTGGTTGAAGGCGGCGCAGTTAATAGAGAACAGCACCGACCAACAGGACTATCTCAAGGTATTTACCAACCTATCCTATCTGTTCTATTTGGAGAGCAACATGGACTCCGCACAGCTATTCCTGAACAAGGCATTTAGTGTTGCCAACAAAACGCAGCATCTTTTAGGATTGGCAGATTGCTATACCACGCAGGCCGATATTTATAGCACGCAGCACAAAACAGCAGCTGCCGAAGCCATGCTTGAAAAAGGGCTGGCGACGTATAAGAAAATCGGCAGTATACAGGCCGTGTTGCAGCAGCTGGGTGCCCTTCTTGACTTTTACCGCTATTCCGACAAGAAGGATTATGCTAAGGTGCTTGCTTACTTAGAAGACGCCGAACGCTATTTTAAAGCTTCAAATAATGGCGGCCTGTTTACCGATTTCTACAAAACCTATGCAGATACCTATGAGAAGCTTGGCAACTACGCAGCAGCCGATTCTTTCCTCCATAAAGTGATAGAAATACAGGACTCCGTGTATGCAAAAGACAAAATTGAATTGCTGCATAAGCTCCAGACCCAATTTGAAACGCAGCAGAAGGAGAACATCATCATCCAACAGAAATACGAGCTTACAAAGCGCAATTACCTGCTGTATGGAACCATTGCGCTGACCTTGCTGAGCCTGCTTGTCGCCCGTATCATTTTCGTACAGCATCACAAAAAGCAACAGCTGCAAATACAGTTGCTGCATACCGAAGAACAACACCAGTTGACATTGGCCATTACTGCCGCCAGAGAGAATGAGCGCAAACGCATTGCCGCCGACCTCCATGATAACATTGGCGCACAGCTAAGCTACATCCGCAACAACATCAACTTTGTGCTGGATGCTCCCCTGAAAATGAGCGATGCAGATGAGAAGCATTTTCTGAGCATGGTGAATGACACCGCCAAAACAGCCATTATAGACCTCCGTGAAACCATCTGGGCCTTGAATAAAGACATTGTCTCCTTTCAAGAATTTGCCGATAAGCTGAAGATGTATCTGAAGCATCATTTAGACAATCAGCAGGTAGTGCAGCTTCATATCAATGAAGCCGTAACCGGCCACATGCAGCTGCATTCGTCTGAAGCCATTCACATTTTTCGCATCATGCAGGAAGCGGCCGGCAACTCCGTGAAACATGCGGCGGCACAATCCATAGAACTCTCAATCACTGCCACGGAAAACAATTACACGCTGCAACTTTCCGATAACGGTAAAGGATTTGACAAAGATGCCACCTATCGCGACCATTACGGACTTGAGAATATGCAGCGCAGGGCAACGGAAATCGGAGCGGTTTTGCGTGTAGAAAGCAGCCCGGATGAAGGCACAACGATTACATTGACTAAAGAGCTGAATGCAGTGCAAGCAACTTAATAGCTGTTGCGCAAAACCCAATTGACTATGAAAATTAAATTAGCCATTGTAGATGATAATACGCAGATGCGGCGCACACTGTCCGAGCAGATGAAGTTTTCTGACGAGCTGGAGATAGTCCTTACCGCAAAAAACGGCGTTCAGTTCCTGGATGAAATAAAAGCATTGCCAACGGGCCAACGCCCGCAGGTAGTGCTCATGGATATAGAAATGCCGGAAATGAACGGCATCCAAACCGTAGCCTGCGCAAAGCAATACTATCCGGAAATATATTTTTTGATGCTCACGGTTTTTGACGATGACGAAAAGATATTTGAAGCGGTAAAAGCCGGTGCCAGCGGGTATTTATTAAAAGATGAAAAGACGAGCACTATCATTGACTATATACAGCAGCTGGTAGCGGTTGGCGGCGCCCCCATGAGCCCGGCCATAGCTCGTAAGTCATTACAGCTGTTATCAAAAGCATCCCTGCAGGATATGGACAGCAACTGCTCTTTCATTGACCTTAAAAAACATCTGTCGGAAAGAGAAACAGACGTATTGAAATTGATGGTAGAAGGGAAAGACTATAAAAGCATTGCGGAAAAATTGTTCTTAAGCTCGCACACAATAAGAAAACACATAGCCAATATCTACCTTAAGCTGCATGTAAACTCAAAAACGCAGGTAATCAATCTGGCGCATAAGAATAATTGGGTTTGATTTTTGAAAAAGGCATAATGGATTTGAATAGAATTTAAAAGCGTTCGCTATTTCATGCAAGCCCTTCAATTCTATGTCCCCCGCAAGGGCTCGCACCGTAAACCTGCCGTGAAGCGGAAATTCTCTCAAATGCTCAGCTTGGTTCGATAATCCACTTTAGGTATAAAGTAAAACCCGCTCTGAGAGCGGGTTTTACTATCAGTGCCCCCAAGCGGAACGTTATCGAACCAAATGGGCAATATTTTGAAAGGACTTTCCCAAATAAAAAACGTATAACTATCTAATATTTACCTTAAAAAATAACGTCGCTTCGGATTGTCGGGACGTAAACTGCGCTATATATAATCCAGCATTTAGAAACTCAATAGAAATTTCAGTTAAGCCTTTTTGTATATCATACTGTCCTACATTCTCGCCTGCCGCATTCAAGAGGCATATTATACCGCATTCAAAAGACTTGATGTAGAGTTTTCCAGTAGCAGGGATTGGGTAAGCAGTACAGACGGCCTCTTTGTGCATCTGAACAACGCTCGCCGGGTTTCCTTGCAATTTCATCAACCAAAAATCAGAGCTCCCATGATTGGCAGTCACATCACCATCTATCGACTCAGAAGTGCCAGTGATAACATAACCGCCATCCTTTGTTGAACGAATTGCTGTAGCCAAGTCCATCTTAGCTCCACCGTATGACTTTTTCCATTGAATAGTACCTACGGAATTTAATTTTACAATCCAATAATCGCCATCACCTTCCGCTCCGTGGTGGTCTGTTACGTCCCCGTTTAGAGATGTAGAAGTGCCTGCAATCATGAAACCACCATCTGTGGAAAGTTCTATTGATTGCGCCTCATCATTAGCCGAGCCACCTAACGTCTTTTGCCAAACGATTGCACCTGTATCATTTACTCTAACAATCCAATAGTCACTATAATTCGAGTCTAACGAATGGTTAGCGGTAACGTCACCGTTATTAGAACCTGTTGCTCCAGCGATGATAAAACCGCCGCTCGGGACTTGCCGAACATCGTAGGCCCAATCTACCCCTGTGCCACCGTAACTTTTTTGCCATTGGATTTTACCCTCGCCATCAATTTTTAGTAGCCAATAATCATAGCTGCCATGATTTTGTGATACATCGCCATTTGCGGATAGAGTAGCACCAACCATTATATATCCGCCATCTTTTGTTGCTTTAATCCGCTGTAGGTGGTCATGTTTACTTCCACCATAGGATTGTTGCCACTGTACTCCGCCTGAGTCATCAAGTTTAAGTATCCAATAATCAAGATTCCCATGATTCCCAATAATCATTCCTCCTCCGGCTCCTGATCCAGCCACAATATACCCTCCGCTGGCTACTTCAATAATCGCACTAATGTTATCAGACAAACCTCCACCAAATGTTTTTTGCCATTGAATTACACCAAGTTTATTGAGTTTAACAACCCAATAGTCACTCGCCCCGAAGTTACTTGTAATATCTCCATTGTTTGACCGACTACTTGCAGCAATAATGTAGCCGCTATCCTTCGTTTGGGCAATTGATTTGATATAGTCAATATTTGTTCCGCCTAAGGATTTTTGCCACTGGATAGCTCCTTTCGGATCTGTTTTAAGTACCCAGCAGTCTTCGTTTCCATGATTTCCGCTTACATCTCCATCATTAGAAATGGCCCCTCCTGCGAGGACATAGCCACCATCGTTTGTTGTTTGAACATCAAATGATTCGTCAACACCAGAACCTCCATAGGACTTTTGCCAAACAATAGTATTTGATTGACAATGTCCATTGAAAGATGCCAAAAGCACGACCAAACTAAAGAAAAGACTTTTCATCCTCAGGTAAGTGAATCGTCCAAGGAATATGCGATCCCTTGGACGAAAATTTACATTATTGTTTCTGGAAGGTGGTAGCGTCCGTAATCTGCCCGTCGCAAACCATGAGTATATTGTAAACACCTGAGGCGAAACTTGAAGTATTTATGTTGGTAGTATTTGCTGTCGGCGATATGATGTAATTGGAAACCGTGCTGGAGAAAGGCTGAACTACGATTAGGTAAGCAGAAGTTACATTCTCCATTGTGTAGTCAAGCGTTAGAGAGGTTGTAGCTGGGTTAGGATACACTGTAGTTATTGTGCCTTTCCTCACTTTCACCTCCATGTCGTCATAACTTACAAACCCATCAGTAGAGATCACTTGCAACTGGAATCTCTCACTCACATCAGGTGATACCGTAAAACTACTGCCAGTATCAACAAGATGGCCGGAGGTGTCATACCAATTATAGCTTGCGATTTCACCAATTGTCTGAGCACTAATTGTAACTATGTCATTTTTGTTGACTATCTGATCCGGCCCAGCATCAGCTTCAAAAGACGCACGGTTCAACTTATTAAGAAGATACAATTCTCCACCTACTATACTATGGTCATCCGCCTTAGTTTGAATGAGATGCAAAGCATACGTCTTATCGCCATTCTCGGCACTGTCTGCGAGATAGTTAAACCTCATCGCGATGAAACTACCTTCGCCAGCATCATAGCTTAGTCCCTCTACCGTCGCATTTTCATTGAGCATTTTAATGATATGCTCCTCCTCTGATTTAACCTCCACATTAGAGCCAAATCTACCAATAGATGTCCACTTAGTCCAAGTAGCATCATCCATCTTCATGGTAACCTCGGCGTCCGTAAAAATATTACTTCTACCGGTTGGGATTTCAAGGCCAAAATTATAGGCTGTTGCACCCTCGTGTGCGCTGCCTATATGAACAACCCCACCATAGAATTTATGAGGATAATTTGGATCGAGAACGTAAATGTTCTTTTGGGCAATGTTATTATTATTTACAACATTATTGTAGAGATTGCTTGTTTCTGTAAAGGTCATTGGGTCAGCTGTACTTGAGATTCTGGCAAGTAGGCAAAAGTGAAATAAGTCGTCATTAAGGACAGCATAAATTGCTGGATTTGGCATGTACCATACAAACTGAAAAATTTGCTCCCCGCCAGCCGGAATAGGTACGAATGAAGATGTGGATGAGGAAATAGATTTTGTACCTACTGATCCACCCATCGTAGGTGTGCCGCCGCTTCCGTTCCATGGGGCAGGCCATGAAAGGCCAGTGGCAGCTTTCGCCCAATATAATTGAAGCGTTCCTGTAGTGGAATTTGTGCAGCTTTTGTTGCGTACTCTTACATAAACATAAAGCGGTTGACCAGTGGTGTAAACTGGATCTTCATGGTATTGATTAGTGAAACCGTCTGCTTGGTTTCGTATCCAGATATCTTGACTTTCCCACGCCTTACCAAGCGAGGTTGAGGATGGCTCACCGCCGAAGTCACTCGGCCAATCTTTAATATATAGGTCTTCAGAAGTCTTACGCATTTGTGTTGCAGCCTCAACTGCATGTCTTGTATTTAGACGTCCATAGCCCAGCTCTTTGGAGTGGCCAAATTTTGCAGGGCTCCAATAATAGTCATATCCGCCAACCTTATCAGCCGTATTTATTAATAAGTCTTTTACCTGATCCTTGGAAAGACATGAGTTTTCCGAAATCATCAGTGCTGCGGTAGCAGAAACCATTGGAGAGGCAAATGACGTCCCACCTACTCCTGTAGATGGAAAGGATGGATTGTTGTAGCTATAACCGTTTGTGAAAGTCGTGCTGTAAATATTGGTCGCAGGCGCTGCGATAGTTAAACCAGGACCATAATTAGCGAAAGATGCTTTGCTGTCCGTTTGGTCAGTTCCGCCAACAGAAATGACACTTGAATATGCAGCAGGGAACGTTATTGTACCGTTTGAATTTCCCGAAGAGCACATTACAACCACCCCATGTGTATTTGCATAGTTTATTGCATTAGCTTGAACAGAATAATTAGTAGGAAAACCATAAGATAGTGATATGATTTTTGCACCGTTGTCCACTGCATAAGTAATAGCATCCGCAGCGTCCGATGGGTCTAAAATACCAGGATCAGTTTGATCACATGTATTAATAGACATGATTTGACATCCAGTATTGCCCCATCCTCCGGCAATTCCAGACATTCCTATTCCATTATTCGTCTTTGCTCCAATAATGCCAGCGATGATTGTGCCGTGATTCATCAGGGGAATGTCAATCGGAGAAGCCATAGTATAATATGGCAAAGAATAATTGTTGTTCGTGAAGGGAATAACGGTAGTATTATTGACGAATATTTGTTGAAAGGTGTTTATTCCCTTGTAGTCATCAACAAAGCCATTGGTAGGGGAATTATTGTCAGTTGCGTTACCAGTGGCCGGATCCATAGGATTTGACCAATCATTTTCAGGACCATTCTTCCAAATATTCTCGTAATTGTTTGTACCAGTTCCATTACCCAAATCAGGATGCGGATAGTGAATACCATTGTCAATTACAGCGACGACTACATTATTACTTCCTGTGTTTGTGTTCCAAGCGCCATAAGCATCAATTTTTGATAAATACCATTGATATGTTGACGCTAAGGGGTCGTTTGGCGTACTATGCAGTTTGCCTGAAATAGCGATCTCAGCGCTATCTACAATACTTGATGTTATCAAGCTATCGCAGATACTGAAAATACTACCACTTGAAGGGATAGTATAAATACTTACTCCATAAGTCACTTTTTGTTTGGTGATTCCAAACTGTTGCTCTAAGTTGCTAATCCCCGTAGAGGAAGCAGTTGATTTATATTTAACATAAATACGCTTCCCAATATCCCATAGGGTTTGAGATGCGGGATGGTAATACTGCCATTTGCCGTTGGAAAATACATACTGTTTATCTCCTACTGTTTGAACAGTATTCTGTGCATAGCCAATATGACACGCCAGCGAGATGAGCAGTACTGCGATATATTTCGCATATTCTACCTTTCTTAAAAGCTGTGGTTTGTAAAAATTTGTCATGGTGATGGTGTTGGGAAAAAATGGAGTTTCAGTATTTTAAATGTGCCTAAGACGAGCTGTCAAAATCCTATTGGTCATTTTGAGATTAAGACATTCTTTCTTTGGCCATTAGGTAAGTCAATTCTTAGCAAATACATTCCGGGCAGACGGGAACCAAATTGCAGGATAGCCTCATTATTTGTCATAACGGTAGAAGACAAGTATTGTCCTATGGAACTAAATACGGTTAATGCCGAACCAGTCTGAGCTTCAACTGTAAGGATTGAAGTGACAGGATTGGGATATACATTTATGCTTGCTACCATTGAATGATTTGCTACTTCTAATGAGTTTAATAACCCTTCAATTTTTGCCTCAAAGGCGGTTAGTTGTACCCCATTGAAGTTTGGGTCAATGTTTCCTCCATAAACGGAATCGCGAAGGAGTAAGAGATGAAACTGACCGCAAACACTCAACCAACAATCCCCTTTTTGTTCTGAAGAATTTTGCGGTGTTTCGATCAAATTAAGACCTAAGACAACTGTATCGTACGCATTGTATTGATTTTGCAGGTTGTATCTGCAGTCAACTCCATTACTTCCCCATACCACGATTGTGTCATGATTATTAACTCCGCTGTAGTTCTTGATAATTTTCACTCGCACTCCCTTCTTGTCCTGAGTCTGACCGATGATTTGGCCAAGAATTACTAACGATGAGCCGTTTGAATTGCTTCCAATCAACATCTTAATGGAGGCATAGAAATCTGTTGGAAGGGGTAGAGTACATCCACAGCCAAATGCCGCTTTCGGGAAACCCGAAAGCAGCAAAACGACGACAGTCAAGAGCGATTTAATTCTCATGCTAATTCCTTTTCACTACCACCTTCAAAGTCTTCACCTCATACAAACTTGTAAATTTTACATAGTAAATTCCTGAGGGAATTTCATTAAAGCTGGTTGATACCTTATGCTGCCCGGCTACGAACGCTTGATTATCTATTAAGACAGCAACCCTCCGTCCATTGATGTCTAATAAATCAACGGTGACAATATCATCCTGGCCATTAGTAAATGTGAGGGTTCCTTTATCCTCTGTCGGAATTGGATAAAAGCTGAATTCTTGATTATTGGCAGCCACAAATGGCATCTCAATATTAGGATTACTGCTTTGCGCTGAACTACCAGCTTTATTTGGACCAGATCCGGAAGTTTGCGCACTTCTTTGTTGTCCATACTCAACGTTGGAATCAATAATGGCTACTTTGAAAAGGCAGGCTGAACCAAGTAGATCAGTGCTGTCTGCCAGAGTTTGATAAATAGTAAACTCATGTTCTGAAGCATCATTTGTCACATTGCTTAGCCAGCAAAGCATTGTGAGCGCATAGATAGAGTCAGGAGCTAAATTGACATTACGCAAAACCGCATTATCGGAGTTAATTGAAATTCGATGCTCGTTACCATTATAGATGCTAATGCCTTCTCCACTATGTCCACTATTATACCAAGCACTCCACAATTCAGGGCTTAGCTTAACAGTCACTACACCGTTCTGCAAGAAATTCGCAGTTGTACCTGCGTAATTACGGATATGCAGATCATGAGCAGCACTATTGCTCAGAATACTTTGTACTAATATAGAGGTTCCAACTCCATTCAAACGCCCGGATTTATTCCCTGGCAAGGGCAGAAGAGAACTGTTTCTTGTCGCAATATTATTATTGAAAATAACATTGTGAGAAATGGCTCCTGACGTTTCGCTGTTCATTCCATCTGTAGCGCAAACAACACGGGACAAATAGCATATCTCCGGATGTCCATCATCCCAATTAGAAAGTGGTGGGCCACAAGTGTAAGTGGTTGGATCTATAGGTTTCCACGGAAATATTACCTCAGCTGTTGCGCCAGCAGCTAATCCTGCTGCAACTGTCTGTCCTGGACTGCCATTAAAAAGAAATTCGTCACCAGCTGGTTTGCTACAAATAGTTGCTCCATTCCATGCTGCCGGCCATTTTTCGCCGGTTGAACCCAATGTCCAGTAAGCATGAACTTCAAAACTTGGCGCAGTCGAGCAGCCATTATTTTCTACTTTGACATGGAGATAGTTATTCGTATTAGGATTACTGTAACCAGCATTTTCGTCCGAGGTACAGCTTGAACTACTACGACAATTCCAAATGTATGGACTTGCCCAAATAGGGCCCCAATTTACGGTAGCTTCAATTCCTGCATCCTCTATGTTATCCCTTGTAACTATATCAAACCGACCATCATATTTAGTTGCGTAGTAAGTATTGTATGTTGCGAGAATTCTTTGCAATTGGTTGTTTGTAAAAGTATTAAAGGACGAGCAATAGAGAGGAAACATTAGATTGTTTCCCAATGGAGTATATTGTTGCCCATTAGGGTCACAAAACTTAGTGTAACCACTTGGAGGTGTGCATGGTGAGCCGGAATAAGGGAATGAAGGATATGTACAACTTGTACCGGTCCCTAAAATGTAATTTAATACCGCTGGGTCTGCTGGCGTGTCTCCAATTGCATCACCTGCTGATGAGCTGTTACTCCCATTAACCAATTCATCTGTGTAGCCAGACGGATTAAAATCCCCATTGGTGTGTTGAAGACCAAAAAAGTGGCCCATTTCATGGGTGAGTGCGTGGCCGTCAGCTATGCTTGAACCCTTCGCGGCCAAAAAGATATGGTCAGTATTATTTAGAAAGTATGTATAGCCACCATATCCGCCATTAGAAATTTTATCGACAATGTATATATTTATTGCATGTAATGCATCGTGGCTACCTAAAGCCATTTCTTGTGCCGCATTACCAATATTCATATAATGATAAGAAGAATTTAGAATAAAGTCTCTTGAACGGCATTCAGTAAAATAGATGCCTGTTTGCGCGAACGAACTATTAAGATATGCAAGCGCACTGTTGATATCAGATGGAGACGCGTATGTAGATGTTGGACTTGTTGTACTGCAAACGATATGAACCTGGATTTTTACTTCGTATGCAGCTGTAGGCTTGCCTTCACCCGGAACTTCAGGTGGCAGACTCGTAAAACCAACATTTCTGAGAATAGAAACCTTTTCTTCTGGGATACTTGTTCCACATCGTCTATTATCTGGCTCAATTTCTTGCGCCGAAGATGTAATGCTCATCAATACCAAAGACACCAAAGAAAAATACAACCTAAGAGTTGAGGAGAAGTTTAGCGTCTTTACGTTTGTGAAGATTGGGTGCATAGTCAAGATGTATTGAGGTGGTAAAAATAGATGTCGAATCAATAGATTTTTACCGTTTTTAAACGGTGAAAATTGATAGATGAAATTTGTTATTTGAGGATGCTCGAGGGATATATGAAGTCTATCTCGTCGTCAATATTTTGACAAAACTCTTTATATCATTGTAATATAGAGTGCAAAGCTAACTTGGCAAAGAAGCTTCTGCAAGACAACTTTTGACGTTTCACCGACAATATTTGACGTATTCATTTCTGAGAAACAATTCGTGCGGATAGATCTTTTTTTGAATTACCGACGTCAACGATATTTGTCCGAAAAGAAGTGTCTTACGGGAAAGACGGTAGTAATCCAACTACTTCTTCAGGTAAGGTCAAGTGCCAGAGGTCAGTTTCTAATGCTTCTGCTATACGGTCCAATAATTCTAAATCAAGGTGCTTGTGCCTTCCATTCCCAAGACTTTCAATCCGCTCATAGTTCCGCTCCTCCATGCCCAACCGATGAGCCATTTGCAACTTGCTAATACCTCTCTCAATTCGCATCTTAGCAATGCGTAAACGTACATAGTCAAAGTTCATAGCGCGACGATTTTGGAGTGTAGAAAGTGATTCATAGCACCAATTCTTCCTTTAATAGCGATAGACCAAGCTGTTTAAGGCGGTCTTGAATTATACCCAGCTTACCCGGACCAAATCCTCGACTCATGCGCTCCTTAAGCTCGCGGGGCGTAATGGCGCAAAGCTGTTCTAACGAGAAGATACCTGCGTCGACCAACATGTTTTTCAAACCTTTGTCAATGCCCAGCTCCTCAAGAGAACTATGCTCTCTTACTGGCGCTTGCATCTTTCGGGCAAGCCTTACCAAGTCTAGGGTTCTTTCACCAACATAGAAGTCGTACTTCTTGGCTTTAATTGAGAGCTCTTCCATGCGCTTGCGGATGTCCAAAAAATTATACTGCTGCGCCGCTTTACGATAGCGTTCCAGAGCACTATTGATAAGCCAAAAAACACGCTGCTGAGTCAAGCCTTCAGACTCAGCCAAATCAGCCAATGAAGCACCACAGGTGAAATAGTCTATCAATATCCTTATTGTGCGCGGCCCGGCTATTTCGCAATGAACTCAATAAGGATAGCTACGATTGAGCGGTGCGCAGCTTTGTGCAAATGCCTCTCACCTTTGTCCTTAAACCGAATCTTTGGATTAATGCTCCAGTAGTAATCTTGCAGCTCTGCTAAGCTCCTGAATTGATTGACGTCCATTAGAGAGGTTGTTAGCTATTACCTGCGAAAATTGTTCTGAGGATTAAAATTGAGTCGGCTACCCGAGACCGTTATCAGTTGAAAAACGGAGATTTTTCAGTGTTTCAACCGGCTTTTATACTTAGGGTTTTGAATTGTGGATAAATGTCCAGTTTTTGAACTCCTATTTTAAAGTCTCCAAACCGGCATCATTCTGATTTGCCTATTGCAAGAGAAACTGATGACAACTTTAAAGAACTGCCTGCGCCAATAGCATCGGGCACATTATGACCCAAAAATTCTGGCACCAGCTTTTCAAATTGGCTGTCCTTATTGCTACCTGCTAACAGCCTTTTCAGGAATCTTGCCATTCAAAGCTTCTTCGTAGGCGTACATCATCTGCAATCATTTTCTTGTCTAATTCTTCGCTCCAAAATTCTATAATAATCAATTTGGTGTCAGGGGGAAAAAGCCTATTTTTTCAGGGGGTAGAAACCGGATTCTCAGACAGGAATATGGCGTTTTGTCTGAAAAGAATTTTATTGTCAGGTACTGAATTTTATACGGTTGCCATGATTTGCGTGTTGTTATTCTGGAAGCAGTATAGAATACTGCGCTAAAGATGATAAACCCGACAGACAAAGGCGGGGGGGGCAAACCCACTAATCTTTCTCGCTCTTCGCCTGAATAACAAAACTCGGCTCTATTGTGCCCTTACAGGCACCGCATATCAAAGGTGAACCTTCTTTATTGATAAAAAGTCAAGATTTTTCTTGTTCTCGACAGGATGATTCAGGTTGCATGTATCCCCAACTTAGCAGTTATGAAGATGCGTGGGTTTTACTTTCATCAGCCAACTTAACAAAGTCCCGGGGTGCATCTCACAATCTAATAGCGACGCTTTGACCAATTCTGAGCAAATAAAAAAGGCCAACCTGAGAACAGGCCAGCCCCTATAAACCCTTAGCAATGATAATGCGCCGCTGTCAGCTTTCCTACTTTTGTCGCCGTGCCCTTAGATAACATGGAAAGCAAGCCACAACCCCGAAATCCAATCATCAGCGGTCTGGCAAGGCGCTTCGTTCAGGATACCCGCGCCGCCATCCATAACGCGCCGCCGGTACTTGCTCTGGAAATCGTAAACCATCTGCTTGGCGTGCTTGAATCGCTGGAGAAGTATTACGCTTCTGAGGACGGAACTATTTATGATGCATTCTGGGCAGGAGAAGAAAAGCTGACCGCTAAGTGGGGACGGCTTATTAAGCCATACCGGGAGCAGAATTTTGATACCTATTTCAGTGCCTTCCTTGTGCTAACTGAAAAAGGACTTATTAGCGATGAAGAACACAACGCTATGACTTCCGGCGAGGAGCAATGTCCATCAGCAGAAGAAATAAAAGGCGTGACAAAAATTGCCAGTCATACCCTCGGACAAATTCGTTACGGATTGCAGCTTGAACAGGCACCATCCAATGAGGCGATGGAATTATTAGCCGGTGACCCGGCTTCTGCGAAGTATGCACAAAGTCTTGCGGGAGCCGGAGAAAGCGATGAAGGACACAGGTCTGATACCAAAAGGGGTAAAGACAAAGAGCAAGATGATGCAGACTTTGGCAAAGCCTTCGGTAACACCAAAACCAGAAGCAGGCTGGCACTCTATTATCTGATTAAAGCGGGCGGCGTGGAACCACGAGCGGACAGTGCTGTAAGCGCCCTTGCCAAGTTCGCTCACTTCCTGACAGGCGAAAAGTTGACCACGCTCAACAATTCCAACACTTACAAGTTTTACCTCTCCATGCCGGAGTACAAGACTGCTAAAGGCAGGTTGGAAGACCTTGCCTACATCCGGCCATTCTTTGAGGAATTGGGCATGATTAAGGCCCTTGACCTGATAGATGCGGACACCATCAGGACAAATGCAGAGCTGCCCCAGAAAGCCCGTAAATAGGCGTTCATGAACGTTCATGGCCATCGTTCACAGGCGTTCATGACAACGGGTGTAGGCTCATAAAAGCACGGCTGAACGTTCACGCCAAGGGTATAAACGTTCTTAAAAGCCGTGAACGTTCACGCTAAAACGTTCACGCTCGTCCGCAACTGAGGCATGAACGTTCACAGGCTTTACGAACGTTCATGAAAGTAGCGGTAAACGTTCATTCATCGTGAACGAAGCCAACAATTACTCAACGCTTTTCCTGTGTGGTTCAGGGTGGGAACGTGGAGCATGAACGTTCATAGCCTTGGCGAACGTTCAGACACGCGTTCACGAGCTTTCTATTGTTACGAAACGTGAACGTTCACACTCAAAATCCAACCCCAAAGCTGATTGTTGGGCTTTTTTGCTGCAAGCCTTCCCCCCGTTGTAATTGTCGCATTTTCTCAACATAGGTACACCGTAGGTACACCTTGATATTCAAAAATGGGCATTTGGCGCTAATATCTTAGAGGCGGCATCCAAGAACCGGATGCTTAAACCTATGCCTAAACCCTACCCTAAAAAGGCTCCACGCCTGACGCCCATCCGCGTGCATTGCTTTGCCATAAGAGCAATGCATTTGCTGACTTCCCTTCGCTTGCTCAGAGAAAGCAGGCTGCCCTATTTCATCAAAGAGATTAGCAGGCATTCCGGCCTGCTGGTCGTCGTGCCGATATCTGCATTATGCCCGGAACGGAAGCGCCAGATGGCTGCTCTGACTGACGCCTTGCCAAAGCCTGTGCTCAACTGCTACTGATGAGCTGCAAGGCAAGAAGGCAGTAATTCCACAATTTTTTATTACACAAATGAACGTTAAATGAGTAGTGCAACAACCGGATTGGACATAAAAGAGCGGGCATACGTCATGCACCTGCGAGGCGATAGCTTTAAGCAAATCGGCGACGAGCTGGGCATCGGCAAAAGCACGGCTTATAAGTATGTCAAGGAGCTGGAGAAGCGAAGAAAGGGAGAAGGAGAAGCAGTAGCACAGATGACAGGCGGGAGGCAGGGGCAGCAGGAAGGAGACGCAGTAGCCAAAAAGAGTGCGGCTCAAAATGCTTCGGGTCTCGCCGGCGTGCCTGCTTCTAAACCGTCAGCATTCAAGATGAGTTATGAGGAATTGCGGGTTAACTACGAAAAACAGTTCGACCCGCTGATTCCTACGACTGGCGAGAGTGCAACGCCTAAGCCGGCCCAAGTAGCTCACTCCGCGCCAGCGCCTGCCATCACAGCCCAAAGCGATCCGATTGGCACGAAAACAGCACCGACGCATGTTGAACCAATACCTCCTGCTGTTGCCGTAACGAAGGTTCAGAAAATCCAAGCCCACAAGCCGCTCAATTTTGATAAGGTGCTTGATGCTGATAAGGTTGTTCATGCTGAAATACCGGAGAAACATAGTGTCAAGCAACCGGCGAATAATGCAGGCTCACCAATGCCGGAAGAATCTGTAAAAGCAAGCGATCTGCCATCGCCTGCCCCTGCTGCTGCACCTAAGCCGGAGCGTAAGATTAAAGAGTTCACAGGCGACGACCTGATTGCAAAGACCTTTGAATGCCTGCCATTCAGCGGCAAGTTCAAAGAGCTAATCGGCACGCCTTCCAAGCTCTTCGCCGGTCTTATTTGGGGCCTGCCTAAAGGCGGCAAAAGCAACTTCTCCATTCGCTTTGCGGACTACCTGCAAGAACACTTCGGCAAGGTAGTTTACATAGCGGCGGAGGAAGGAGAAAGCGTAACGCTGCAAGAGAAGTTCAAGGACATCGGCGGCTCTAAAGTCACTGTTGTAGAAACGCGCGACCGGGATGCTATCCGTGAATATCTCTCTAAGAAGAACTGCGACTTTGTCTTTATTGACAGCATCAACAATGCGGGCATTGACAATGATTTTCTGGAGCTGCTAAAAAGTGAGAATTCCACGAAGTCTTTTGTTGGCATTGTGCAGGCAACAAAAGGCGGCAACTTCAAAGGCGACCAGGCCCTGACGCACAACTGCGATTTTATCATCAAGGTGGTGGACGGCATCGCCTATCATCATGGCAGGTTCAATGTCGCATCTGAGATTCCTATTTTTGAGGAGCCGCTTTATGAAAAAAGCAGCGCGGAAGTTAGGAACGCGGCAACAACGCGCAGCAATAAAGGCTTTGTAAAGCCGCAGGCACAAGCGGCAACTGTAGTAAGCGATAATGTCTGTGATGAAGCCGCTTCGGAATGCAGGGATAACGATGATGATGAAACCAGCGAAGCACGAGCTGTTACTGCTATGGCAGACGAGGCAGATGATGCGCACATTGATGAAGTGCGGTTAACCAACGCCGAATCGCAACGGACTAAAGAGGAGGTGGACCTGATTAGCGAGCAGCGCACGCCACTCCTTTTTACCCCTCAGCGTGCTACCGCAAGACTGCCGCTGAAACTTGAACTGCTCCACATGCAAATGAGTGATGCCGGCAATGCCGTCTCAGAAAATCATTCCGGCAGTAGTGAAGGATTGAGCGGATTAAGCGCCGTGTTATCACCCGATAATGCTCACTCTGGTAAGTCGTCCGGCAAAGCCAGCAAAAAGGCAAAGAGTAAAAAGAATACCGAATCGGGTGAGTATGCATTTGGCGAAGCGCTGCTAATTGTCGGCGGTGTCTTTGCCGGGGCTTACATCTACTACAACATCGTGGATGGTGCAAAGAAGAAGATGCTTCCGGCAAAGGTTAAGAGTATGCGCGTCCTGAATTCGCCGGCAAAAGCGATAGGTCAGCAAGTTTTGGGAAATGCTCCGCAGGTGCGAGAACCACAAAAGGCTATTTCGGGTAAATCTTGCCAGCCGACAGCGCCAAACCTTGTATTAGGCGCTCAACCGCAGGTAACGCAACGTCAGTATTCAACGAATGCTCCGACCCAGCAAGCCGGACGTTTCAACAAGTCTCAAACTGCAAACAGGCGTAAACTGGACGACTTTGATTTTGGCTGGGACGGAAGCGAGCTATTGCTGTAAGACCAAGATGAACCGATGCGACTATTAGTCGCCAATCATTCTTACCAAACTGCAATCATTCCAGTAGCAATAAGGCTGAAGGAGGCAGCCCTTAACATATGACGTAACAACCAAACGCAGCAACAATAGTAATCGTATGCACTCAATTTAAACCGTAACAAAAAGCAGTAACAAAACACTGTATGAACGCCGGACGTACCAATCAATCCCCAACCTTAAACCTAAACAAAAAAGCAATGAAGACCACAGTAAGAAAAGAAGAAATCGTAGTGCCGCAAGGCGTATTCGCAGCAGTAGCATCGGTGATTGCTGAGCACTCGCTTGACCATACCATCACAGACGCGGATGCGGACGAAGATGAGGAAAGCATCACGCTATCCATCACCTACACAAAAGAAGAAAGGGATGCCTTCCGCCAGATTCAAGACCTCATTGAAGACCATGAGGAGGAAGACGACGAAGAAGAAGACGATGAATAACAGCCAATAGACTTCGTAACATATCGCAGACGGAGCGGTAGTAAGGAGCGCAAAGGTTGAATAGCCTTTGCCTCTTTGCTTTTTCGTCTGTGCAGAGTTCATACGCCGCGCCGCACATTCGGCATTTACAAGGAGCGTTTGAGACAGCACCATGCGTAGTAGACCATCGCCAAATAAATCCTAGCGCGCGAATGTTAGTAACTTTTTCCCAGACCCACAAACCATAAACCTATTTTTGGCATGAAAGTAGCAGCAAGACAAACAGCTAAAGCAAGAACCAGAAAGAATAAAACTATACCCCTTTCAAGCTCTCAAACCCGCGCCCAGCTTGATGAAACAGGAAAACTTTCCATCGTACAATGCAAGGCTATTCTATGCAAAGACGGTGCGGTTTATAGCGACGAGGAAGTAGCGATAATTAGACAAACGCTATACGCACTCGCAGAAGTTGATTACAAGTACCACCAACGGAAGAAGCAACAACAGGAACAAGAGCAACACGCAGCCACCATCATTCCACTTCACAAAGCAGACAATGAGCAACAGAACAGCTATTCTTTACATCCGCGTATCTACCGACGAACAGGTTAATGGCTACAGTCCGGCGCATCAGGAAGAACGGCTAACCACCTATTGCGACCTGCATGGAATCAATGTTGTTGCCATCTACCGCGAAGATCATTCTGCCAAAACTTTTGAGCGCCCTGAGTTTCAGAAGCTGTTGGCTTCACTTAAAAAGAACAAAGGCATGGCGAACCTGCTCCTGTTTCTAAAGTGGGACAGGTTCAGCAGAAATGCAGGTGATGCCTATGGAATGATAAATACGCTCAAGAGGTTGCAAATAGAGCCACAATCCATAGAACAGCCCCTTGACCTCAACATTCCAGAGAACAAGATGATGCTCGCCTTTTATCTGGCTGCACCGGAAGTTGAGAATGATAGAAGGGCACTCAATACTGTTGCAGGTATGCGTAGGGCGAGGAAAGAAGGCCGGTGGTTAGGGCAGGCTCCGAAGGGATACAAGAATGCAAGAGATGTGCAGGACAAGCCCATCCTTGTTCCTGATGAAAAATACGCACCGCTCATCCAATGGGTATTTGAGGAAATGGCGCTTGGCATCTCTGATATGGAATCAGTAAGAAGGCGAGTATCAAAGAAGGGTTTGTATGTGAGCAAAAGCCAGTTCTGGAACCTTGTTCACAACATGGTGTATTGCGGCAGGGTGGAAATTTCCGCGTACAAAGATGAAAGTGCCCACTACGTCAAAGGCATTCACCAACCCCTGATTCCAGAAGCTCAGTTTGACGAAGTGCAGGACATCCTGCATGGCAGAAAGCGGGTAACGAAGGTGCGTAGCTCAAAAGACGAGGCGCTACCGCTACGTGGCTTTCTGGTATGCAAGACCTGTGGCAGGCCAATAACCGGGGGCGCAGTAAACGGCAATGGCGGGAAGTATTACTATTATAACTGCCAGACCGCTGCCGCCTGTAAAGAACGCTACAGGGCAGATGAAGCCCATGAGGTGTTTGTAAAGATGCTGACGGACATTTCTGCCAAGAAGGAAGTATTGGATTTGTATTACTGCATCATGAGCGAATACTACAAGAAGAATGGTTCGGACAAGACAAAGCAGACAAAGGAAATCCAATCGCAAATTGATAAGCTCAAGCAACGCATTCAGAATGCGCAAGCTTTGATGCTGGATGCAGAATTGACCGTAACAGAATACAAGGATGTCCGCAACGCACTGGCTCCAGAGATAGATGTCTTAGAGCGAAGGAAGGTTGCCCTACTCACCTCAGAGGACGACTATCAGGAGTATTTGGACAAAGGCATCCCCATGCTTCAAAATATAGACAAACACTGGCTGGCAGCGGATTTGAACGGAAAACAGCACATCGTTGGTTCAATATTTCCGCAAAAGCTCGTTTTTGAGAAAAACAGTTATCGAACCATAGGTGAAAATCCTGTGCTTGCCTTGATAGCCGCTACTGGCGCGGGTTTGGGCGTGT
>CBDFFM010000005.1:0-281726 GCA_965246785.1 Chitinophagaceae bacterium | reverse complement strand
AACCTCTATATTAGTACAAAGTATTCTGAGCAATAGTGCTGCTCATGATCTGCATATCCGTAATTACGCAGGTACAACTGCGAATTTCTTGCAGAACGGTGTAGTGACTGTTAAGCTAAGCCCTGAATTGTGGAGTGCTTGGTATAATAGTGGACATAGTGGAGAAGGCATTAGCATCTATAATGGTAACGAGCATCGAATTTCAATTAACTCCGATAATGCGGTTTTGCGTAATGTCAATTTAGCTCCTGACTCTATCTATGCGCTCACAATGCTTTGCTGGCTAAGCAATGTGACAAATGATGCTTCAGAACATGAGTTTACTATTTATCAAACTCTGGCAGACAGCACTGATCTACTTGGTTCAGCCTGCCTTTTCAAAGTAGCCATTATTGATTCCAACGTTGAGTATGGACAACAAAGAAGTGCGCAAACTTCCGGATCTGGTCCAAATAAAGCTGGTAGTTCAGCGCAAAGCAGTAATCCTAATATTGAGATGCCATTTGTGGGCTGCCAATAATCAAGAATTCAGCTTTTATCCAATTCCGACAGAGGATAAAGGAACCCTCACATTTACTAATGGCCAGGATGATATTGTCACCGTTGATTTATTAGACATCAATGGACGGAGGGTTGCTGTCTTAATAGATAATCAAGCGTTCGTAGCCGGGCAGCATAAGGTATCAACCAGCTTTAATGAAATTCCCTCAGGAATTTACTATGTAAAATTTACAAGTTTGTATGAGGTGAAGACTTTGAAGGTGGTAGATGAAAAGGAATTAGCATGAGAATTAAATCGCTCTTGACTGTCGTCGTTTTGCTGCTTTCGGGTTTCCCGAAAGCGGCATTTGGCTGTGGATGTACTCTACCCCTTCCAACAGATTTCTATGCCTCCATTAAGATGTTGATTGGAAGCAATTCAAACGGCTCATCGTTAGTAATTCTTGGCCAAATCATCGGTCAGACTCAGGACAAGAAGGGAGTGCGAGTGAAAATTATCAAGAACTACAGCGGAGTTAATAATCATGACACAATCGTGGTATGGGGAAGTAATGGAGTTGACTGCAGATACAACCTGCAAAATCAATACAATGCGTACGATACAGTTGTCTTAGGTCTTAATTTGATCGAAACACCGCAAAATTCTTCAGAACAAAAAGGGGATTGTTGGTTGAGTGTTTGCGGTCAGTTTCATCTCTTACTCCTTCGCGATTCCGTTTATGGAGGAAACATTGACCCAAACTTCAATGGGGTACAACTAACCGCCTTTGAGGCAAAAATTGAAGGGTTATTAAACTCATTAGAAGTAGCAAATCATTCAATGGTAGCAAGCATAAATGTATATCCCAATCCTGTCACTTCAATCCTTACAGTTGAAGCTCAGACTGGTTCGGCATTAACCGTATTTAGTTCCATAGGACAATACTTGTCTTCTACCGTTATGACAAATAATGAGGCTATCCTGCAATTTGGTTCCCGTCTGCCCGGAATGTATTTGCTAAGAATTGACTTACCTAATGGCCAAAGAAAGAATGTCTTAATCTCAAAATGACCAATAGGATTTTGACAGCTCGTCTTAGGCACATTTAAAATACTGAAACTCCATTTTTTCCCAACACCATCACCATGACAAATTTTTACAAACCACAGCTTTTAAGAAAGGTAGAATATGCGAAATATATCGCAGTACTGCTCATCTCGCTGGCGTGTCATATTGGCTATGCACAGAATACTGTTCAAACAGTAGGAGATAAACAGTATGTATTTTCCAACGGCAAATGGCAGTATTACCATCCCGCATCTCAAACCCTATGGGATATTGGGAAGCGTATTTATGTTAAATATAAATCAACTGCTTCCTCTACGGGGATTAGCAACTTAGAGCAACAGTTTGGAATCACCAAACAAAAAGTGACTTATGGAGTAAGTATTTATACTATCCCTTCAAGTGGTAGTATTTTCAGTATCTGCGATAGCTTGATAACATCAAGTATTGTAGATAGCGCTGAGATCGCTATTTCAGGCAAACTGCATAGTACGCCAAACGACCCCTTAGCGTCAACATATCAATGGTATTTATCAAAAATTGATGCTTATGGCGCTTGGAACACAAACACAGGAAGTAATAATGTAGTCGTCGCTGTAATTGACAATGGTATTCACTATCCGCATCCTGATTTGGGTAATGGAACTGGTACAAACAATTACGAGAATATTTGGAAGAATGGTCCTGAAAATGATTGGTCAAATCCTATGGATCCGGCCACTGGTAACGCAACTGACAATAATTCCCCTACCAATGGCTTTGTTGATGACTACAAGGGAATAAACACCTTTCAACAAATATTCGTCAATAATACTACCGTTATTCCCTTCACGAACAACAATTATTCTTTGCCATATTATACTATGGCTTCTCCGATTGACATTCCCCTGATGAATCACGGCACAATCATCGCTGGCATTATTGGAGCAAAGACGAATAATGGAATAGGAATGTCTGGAATTGCCGGAGGATGGGGCAATACTGGATGTCAAATCATGTCTATTAATACATGTGATCAAACTGATCCTGGTATTTTAGACCCATCGGACGCTGCGGATGCTATTACTTATGCAGTGGACAACGGTGCAAAAATCATATCACTATCTTATGGTTTTCCTACTAATTATTCTGTTCAAGCTAATGCAATAAACTATGCAAATACACATGGGGTGGTTGTAATGTGCTCTTCGGGAAATTCAAACGGTACAATAACGTTCCCTGCTGCATATTCAAGTGTCATTTCTGTTGGCGGAACTGACCAAACGGACAGCAAAGCATCTTTCGCTAATTATGGTCCTGGTTTAACTATCGCAGCGCCTGCGACCAATATTTACAGCACGACTTTCACAAACGGTTATAGCTACAACAATCCATCCTTTCCATCTACAGGAGTAGGTGGGACGTCATTTGCCTCTCCAATGGTTTCTGCTACCGCAGCACTGATGATTTCGGAAAACTCATGTCTTTCCAAGGATCAGGTAAAAGACTTATTAATAAATACGGCTGATAAGGTTGGCGGATATGACTATTATTGGAGCCCTGCAAAATTTGGCCACTCCAAAGAGCTGGGCTATGGACGTCTAAATACAAGACATGCAGTTGAGGCTGCAACACAAATGCGTAAGACTTCTGAAGACCTATATATTAAAGATTGGCCGAGTGACTTCGGCGGTGAGCCATCCTCAACCTCGCTTGGTAAGGCGTGGGAAAGTCAAGATATCTGGATACGAAACCAAGCAGACGGTTTCACTAATCAATACCATGAAGATCCAGTTTACACCACTGGTCAACCGCTTTATGTTTATGTAAGAGTACGCAACAAAAGCTGCACAAATTCCACTACAGGAACGCTTCAATTATATTGGGCGAAAGCTGCCACTGGCCTTTCATGGCCTGCCCCATGGAACGGAAGCGGCGGCACACCTACGATGGGTGGATCAGTAGGTACAAAATCTATTTCCTCATCCACATCTTCATTCGTACCTATTCCGGCTGGCGGGGAGCAAATTTTTCAGTTTGTATGGTACATGCCAAATCCAGCAATTTATGCTGTCCTTAATGACGACTTATTTCACTTTTGCCTACTTGCCAGAATCTCAAGTACAGCTGACCCAATGACCTTTACAGAAACAAGCAATCTCTACAATAATGTTGTAAATAATAATAACATTGCCCAAAAGAACATTTACGTTCTCGATCCAAATTATCCTCATAAATTCTATGGTGGGGTTGTTCATATAGGCAGCGCACACGAGGGTGCAACAGCCTATAATTTTGGCCTTGAAATCCCAACCGGTAGAAGTAATATTTTTACGGACGCCGAGGTTACCATGAAGATGGATGATGCTACTTGGACTAAGTGGACATCTATTGGTAGATTAGGCTCTAATGTGGAGGTTAAATCAGAGGAGGAGCATATCATTAAAATGCTCAATGAAAATGCGACGGTAGAGGGACTAAGCTATGATGCTGGCGAAGGTAGTTTCATCGCGATGAGGTTTAACTATCTCGCAGACAGTGCCGAGAATGGCGATAAGACGTATGCTTTGCATCTCATTCAAACTAAGGCGGATGACCATAGTATAGTAGGTGGAGAATTGTATCTTCTTAATAAGTTGAACCGTGCGTCTTTTGAAGCTGATGCTGGGCCGGATCAGATAGTCAACAAAAATGACATAGTTACAATTAGTGCTCAGACAATTGGTGAAATCGCAAGCTATAATTGGTATGACACCTCCGGCCATCTTGTTGATACTGGCAGTAGTTTTACGGTATCACCTGATGTGAGTGAGAGATTCCAGTTGCAAGTGATCTCTACTGATGGGTTTGTAAGTTATGACGACATGGAGGTGAAAGTGAGGAAAGGCACAATAACTACAGTGTATCCTAACCCAGCTACAACCTCTCTAACGCTTGACTACACAATGGAGAATGTAACTTCTGCTTACCTAATCGTAGTTCAGCCTTTCTCCAGCACGGTTTCCAATTACATCATATCGCCGACAGCAAATACTACCAACATAAATACTTCAAGTTTCGCCTCAGGTGTTTACAATATACTCATGGTTTGCGACGGGCAGATTACGGACGCTACCACCTTCCAGAAACAATAATGTAAATTTTCGTCCAAGGGATCGCATATTCCTTGGACGATTCACTTACCTGAGGATGAAAAGTCTTTTCTTTAGTTTGGTCGTGCTTTTGGCATCTTTCAATGGACATTGTCAATCAAATACTATTGTTTGGCAAAAGTCCTATGGAGGTTCTGGTGTTGACGAATCATTTGATGTTCAAACAACAAACGATGGTGGCTATGTCCTCGCAGGAGGGGCCATTTCTAATGATGGAGATGTAAGCGGAAATCATGGAAACGAAGACTGCTGGGTACTTAAAACAGATCCGAAAGGAGCTATCCAGTGGCAAAAATCCTTAGGCGGAACAAATATTGACTATATCAAATCAATTGCCCAAACGAAGGATAGCGGCTACATTATTGCTGCAAGTAGTCGGTCAAACAATGGAGATATTACAAGTAACTTCGGGGCGAGTGACTATTGGGTTGTTAAACTCAATAAACTTGGTGTAATTCAATGGCAAAAAACATTTGGTGGAGGTTTGTCTGATAACATTAGTGCGATTATTGAAGTAGCCAGCGGAGGGTATATTGTGGCTGGATCAGGAGCCGGAGGAGGAATGATTATTGGGAATCATGGGAATCTTGATTATTGGATACTTAAACTTGATGACTCAGGCGGAGTACAGTGGCAACAATCCTATGGTGGAAGTAAACATGACCACCTACAGCGGATTAAAGCAACAAAAGATGGCGGATATATAATGGTTGGTGCTACTCTATCCGCAAATGGCGATGTATCACAAAATCATGGCAGCTATGATTATTGGCTACTAAAAATTGATGGCGAGGGTAAAATCCAATGGCAAAAAAGTTACGGTGGCACAGGGGTAGATTGGGCCTACGATGTTCGGCAAGTCCCGAGCGGCGGTTTTATCATCGCTGGAGCAACAGGTTCTAATAACGGTGACGTTACCGCTAACCATTCGTTAGACTCGAATTATAGTGACTATTGGATTGTTAGAGTAAATGATACAGGTGCAATCGTTTGGCAAAAGACGTTAGGTGGCTCGGCTAATGATGAGGCGCAATCAATAGAACTTTCCACAGATGGTGGTTTCATGATTGCAGGCACTTCTACATCTCTAAACGGGGACGTAACAGACCACCACGGAGCGGAAGGTGATGGCGATTATTGGATTGTAAAATTAAATTCCGTAGGTACTATTCAATGGAAAAAGTCATACGGTGGAGCTAAGATGGACTTGGCTACAGCAATTCGTTCAACAAAGGATGGCGGTTATGTTATCACTGGCACTTCTGAGTCGATAGATGGTGATGTGACTGCCAATCATGGGAGCTCTGATTTTTGGTTGATGAAATTGCAAGGAAACCCGGCGAGCGTTGTTCAGATGCACAAAGAGGCCGTCTGTACTGCTTACCCAATCCCTGCTACTGGAAAACTCTACATCAAGTCTTTTGAATGCGGTATAATATGCCTCTTGAATGCGGCAGGCGAGAATGTAGGACAGTATGATATACAAAAAGGCTTAACTGAAATTTCTATTGAGTTTCTAAATGCTGGATTATATATAGCGCAGTTTACGTCCCGACAATCCGAAGCGACGTTATTTTTTAAGGTAAATATTAGATAGTTATACGTTTTTTATTTGGGAAAGTCCTTTCAAAATATTGCCCATTTGGTTCGATAACGTTCCGCTTGGGGGCACCCAAGTGGGAAGGTCAGCAATTTGCTGATCTTTCCTTTTTAACGACACCGGAACGCGCTATAATAGCGACTATCACGGTAAGTCCGGATTTTCACCAATGGTTTTATAACTGTTTTTCTCAAAAAAAGAGTTTCTGAGTTTGACAACATTGCAAAGCTTGGCTCAGATCGCTGCCCGGTTATAATCTGCTCTCAAAACCACTTGTAGCATAGGTCTTTGACAACCATTCCAGTTTTGTAATGGAATTATCTCCTCGTCGCATTGAAGCGCTTTCGGCAATATGCGCGCTACATCTACCACACTTATCGTCTTCCGGAATGAATGCGGCCGGCACATCATTGGTCTCCTCAAAAGCCTTGAAGCCTGCTTTATTCAGAATAGCAATCACCCGCCCGCGGGTCTCTACGCTTTACGTGTGGAAGCTGAGCTTTCAATGATTCATGCAGCTTAAGACAAAGGCGCACAGGGAAAACAGTGATGCGCAGAAAAATCCCGGCTGCAATCATGCAGCCGGGATATGACCTGATGCCTTTTACAAGATGCTATTGAACAACCAGCCTCTTGACGTCTGTAAGATCGCCGGCGGTAACCCGCACAAAGTAGGTGCCCGGCGCCAGCTTTACCGGGATGCGCACTGCCCCGCTAAGCTGAACAGCGGCATGATAGCG
Source organism: Chitinophagaceae bacterium (assembly GCA_965246785.1). Classification (GTDB taxonomy): domain Bacteria; phylum Bacteroidota; class Bacteroidia; order Chitinophagales; family Chitinophagaceae; genus UBA1952. The sequence continues at coordinate 274,709 of CBDFFM010000005.1, read as the reverse complement.
CGTGAGGCCGCCTGCGTCCACAATGCGCACATCTGCTTCCATAGCCGTGCCGGAACGGATAAAGATGTTGTTGCCGTCTGAAGGATTCGGATATACCTCGATATTGGCAAGAGCACCGGCAGGAGCCAGCCTGATGATGTTTGAGTACGTTGCCGCGCCGAGCACCTCATTCCCGCGAATACGGTAGAATCTAGGCTCTGTGAGCGGTGCGGTATCAAGCGCTTCATAAGTGTGCTTTGAAGCGTGCTGCCCGATGCTCTTCACAACGCTGATGTTGGTGAAATGCGCTGCATCCGGCGAGCGCTGTACTGTAAACGATTCAGTTGTTTTTCCTTCATCCGCTACTTCCCAGCTTAGCACTGCGTTCTTGTCTTTCCAGGTGCCGCTCAGGTGTATGTAAGCGATAGGCAAAGGCGTGGTACTCCCGCCGGTGGTAAAGGTTTGTACAGGCGATGTGGTGCTGTTCACGCCATCGCTGATGACAACATACCACTGATACCGCCGGTTGGATTGCAGGCCGGGCCAGGTAACGGATGCCGCAGTGCCAGATGGTACATTCAGCGCCGTACCAATTGTATCGTATGCGCCATTCATGTTGTAGCTGAGTGTAAACTGACTGTTGGCATCGGTCTCAAACTGGTTGAGCTTAGGGGAGTAAGTCTGCACGGCAATCTGGTCAAGACCGGGCGTGAACTTCATGATACGCATCCAGCCGTTGCCGCCAGCCGTGCGATCCTGGTAATCGGAAAGCAGCGTGTGAATGGTATTGCCGTTATAGGTGTCGGAGCGGCGGGCTTCGCCATTTGGATTGACGTGGCCGCAAAGCATCAGGCCAAGATTCGCATTGCCCTTCAGCCGGTTGTAGATGGCAAGTCCCTGAGCGCCCCAGCTGCCATCCGCATTAATCAGATAATGGCTGCTGAGGATGCCGCGCCGTGCGGGAAATGCCTTTAGTAAGCTATCTGCCCAGCGGATTGTTGTGGTATCTCCGGTGAGGTCATACTCCAGCGAGATGGCGATAAAATTCATCCCCCCGGCGCTGAAAAGCTGGAAGTGATTGTCGTTGTTTGTCCCAAAGTGATTGCCGTAGTAAGCTCGCCCGGCGAAGCGGCTGTAGCCGAAATACTGATTGGAGAAAATGGTGGTGCCGCCAGAGCTGCCTTCAGGCGTCTGGTCGTGATTGCCGGTGCAGATACCGTACGGAAGGCCGTCTGCCAAGCCGGTGGTCAACGGGTCTTCAATTATTTTAATCGCCGTGTCGGCGCGTTTCCATTCTATATCATTGCCGCCGTTATCGCCGTTCTGCACGCAGTCGCCAAGCTGTATGGCGTAAACGATATTTTTCGCGGCGATGCTGTCGCGGATCCAACCTGTCTGCGATTTGAAGATGGTATTATCGCCGCCGTTCAGCTGCCCGGTATAGAATTGGGTATCCGGTATCGGGATAATGGTGAATGCCGGCGTATCTGCCGTGGTAACCTCCCGGCCAAAGAAAGTAACCCGCATATTGCCGGCTTCCGGATCGCTGACCGTTACGCTCAAAATGGCATTAGAGGATACGCCCAACGAACTATCGGCAGGCGTGTAAGAAGCCGGCACATTGGGCGGGAAGTTGATGTTGAAAGGCGCACCTCTCACAGAGAAAGGATTATTGATCCGCGTCCCGTTTATGCCTGAAGTTCCGCTGCCGGTAATAGCTGTTCCAGTGCTGTCGTTGAGCCCCCAGCGCCCGATAAGGCCTGTTACCGTACCGCCGATCTGTACATTGATGGAGTCGCGTATCTGCTGCTGCGTGCGTGCCGCGCTCCATATCCGTGCCTCATCCATCACGCCGACAAAATACCCGGACGGAATGCCGGTGGATGTCAGCGCCGAAGCAAGCGCGGCATGTTGTATAGACAGGGACTGCGCAGGCTGCCCAACGGTGAGCGTACCATCCTGCACGCCATTCAGGTAAAGCTTCCAAGTAGTGCCGTCGTAGGTGGCAGCTGCATGATACCAGGTGTTGTAGGCAATAGGCGTTGTGCCGTTAACCGGATGATTCAGGCCCGGCGTGCTGCCGGTGCTGCCTTCCTCAAAGTCCGCGCATAGCGTGCCTGTAGATGAAATGCCGAAGAAATAATTGGCATCCAGGTTAGAGCCATCGGCCTCTCCCCGGCCTTTAGTGACAAGCGGTATAGCGCCTGCAAGTCCGCCTGTGCCTGTAGAAGCGCCTGTGCCTGCGCCCGTGCGCTTAAACCAGGTTTCCAGCGTAAAAGAGCTTGCCCCAAGCCCTGCCGCTGTGCCGAACGTAACGTAATTGTTGCCCGTAAACTGAAATCCCTCATGCGGCTGTGCAATACCCGTACGGATTACGAATGTATCAGCCATGCAGGTGGCCGCAATGCTGTCGCGAACGATGACTACAGAATCGGCGTATGCGGTGGCTGTCTGGATTTTTGTGGTGTAGCCATTGCCCCAGTTATAGCCGCCGATGTAGCTTGCCGTGAGCTGCGTAGGCGTATTTGGCGCCACGTTGAAGGTATCGCGCCGGTTGACGTCTTTATTAATGGTAAACTTATCAGAGATGGCACCGGTGCGGCGAATGAATTTTGCCTGGAGGCGGTTGCCCTGAATTTCAAAATACAGCATGCCGCCATCATCTATAGCGAAGGGCAGCGCATTGTGCGGATATCCTGTCTGCACGCTACCGTCAGCACCGGCAGAGCCGGCTACGACATACACAGTGCCATGCGCCACCTTGCCGGAAGGCGTATTGTATGGGCACGATTGCGCAGAGCCGTCGTACTTCGCGGAAGAGGAGTCGGTGGTATGCGCCGCTTTGTTGAATGATGCCTCATTTCCGTAATGCCCTTTCAGCAGATAGGAGCGCTCGTAGTCGTGGCTGTGGCCGCAGATTGTACACCGCACGACTGCCGGAGTAGGTGTAGGCAATAGAATCCGGCGTGCCAACCCTGAACGGACCGTTCCCATTATTAAGTGTAACGGGGCCAATATACACGGCAATGAGCCGCGCCGGAGCTGCCTTGAGGCCGGCACCTGCCATGATAAAAAGCGCTAGCGTTGTAATGGCTATGTGGCGTATTGTTTTCTCCATAATGCAGGCTTGGATGTTGCAGTAAAGATGTATCGGAACCGAATGCGAGGAACGGGTTATTACACAAGCGCGTTCTGCTACTCCACAAGCGTGCAATAATTCTTGACGAGAGAACGGACGCCTTTCCCTGCAAAGTTTTAGGCGCGCCATTTTCATTGAAGAAAAGCTACCGGTAATCAGCGCTTCAGCATCCGCTGCTCAATCTTATTCATTACCTCCTGCCGGTAATTTTTGCTGATTGGCAGCACCGCGCCGTCAATATTCAGGTCTGTACCGTCAATGGTTTGTATCGCTGAAATGGCAACGAGGTATGACTTGTGAATGCGGATGAACATATCCGCCGGCAACTGCTCCTCAATACCGCGGAACGTGAGGTATGTGATGTACTTTTTCTGCTGCGCATGTATGACTACGTAATTGGCCATGCCTTCTATGTAGCGCACGTCGTTTACCCTAATCTTCTCTATTTTTCCATTGCATTTGATGAAAAAGAAATCCTTTGTAATGCTGAGGTCTTTTTCGGATGCCTGCAAATAGCTGCGCGCTTTTTCGGCGGCTTTCAGGAAACGCTGAAAGGATATAGGTTTCAGCAAATAATCCACCACGTCCAGCTCAAAGCCTTCCAACGCGTATTCAGAATAAGCCGTCGTAAAAATGATAAGCGGCGGATGCGCGAGTGCTTTTACAAACTCAATACCCGTGAGCTTCGGCATCTGTATATCCAGGAAGATAAGGTCAATCTTATGCTTCTGCAAGAGTCCGGCGGCCTCCATAGCGCTCTTACAGGCCGCTACAGGACTAAGATAATCCACCTCGCGGATGTGCTCTAAGATACCCTCCCGCGCGATGGGTTCATCATCTACTACGAGGCAGTTAATCATGGTATTTGAATTTGAGGGTTGTCTCAAACACGCCATCACGACGGGATACATCCAGCAGATGCGCGTCCGGATAAAGCAAGGCCAGCCTGCGCTTCACATTCTTTAATCCGAGGCCGCCGGATCCGAGTAGATGCGTTGTGCCATTTACCGAATCGTAGGTGTTTGATACGTGTACCAGGAAGTAATCATCCGCTTCTTTGCCAAGCGTGATATGCAGCTTATTAGCCGCCGCATTCTTGAAGTGCGAAATGTGCTTGAACGCGTTTTCCACAAGCGGCAGAATGAGCAGGGGTGCTACTTTGAAGCCACTAACGCCGGAAGTAACATTCAGGGATACATCCGTGCCAGGCTCCATTCTCAGCTGCTGAACGCCTACGTAATTGCGGATGTAGGCAATCTCCTTTTCAATACTGATTTTATCCGTCGTGCATTCATAAAGCTGGTAGCGCAGCAGCTCTGAAAGCCTCTCTACCGAGCCGCGCGCATCCGTGTTGTCTTTATGAATCTGGAAGTAAATCGTGTTGAGCACATTGAACAGAAAGTGCGGATTTACCTGTGCGCGGAGAAAGGCGAGCTCGGTGGTTATTTTCTCCTGTTCCACCTCCTGCAGCCGCTCCTCCATGCTGAAGCGGTCGGCAATGATTTTGACTGCACAGGCGATAGCAATAACAACGCTGTTGGCAAAAATGAAGATGGCAACCATAGACGCACCGTACACAAGCGACGAGAATACCTGCTTGCCTGTAGTCAGTTGATAGAGCGTGCCCACAAGCAAATAAGTGAGTAGAGAATTAAGGACTGCGGCAAGTATCAGCGCGCCGATGAACGCGCCGATTCGCTTTCTGTAGAGCAGCTTCGGCACGAGCCGGTATGCACCGTAGTACGCGGGCAGCGCACACATTCCTGTAACTACAAGCGTCGCAGTGATTTGCTGAAGCACGGCTGCACGCGGGTCGTAGTAAATGTAGAGGATGAGCAGCGACAGTACGAGCCACAGCAGGACTTGAATACCTCCATACCGGATGAAACGCTGCCGCAGATGAAGTGTCGTCATGTAAGAAAATCAGCGTCTGGAGGCCGGATGCAAATTACAGCGATGGTCGGCGGCTTCAATTTCCGGTAATCAAGTATATCCGGCTTCTTGTGGAGTGAAACTTACTCCTTGTGTAATAGCCGTTTTTCGGGAAGTGGCTTACAGTACGTTTATGTAACAAAACAGCGCATTAAACACCAAAAACATCCTGCTATGAAAAGTACAATTTTACTCCTCGCCTGCCTTCTGCTCTGCATTGCACCGGCAATGGCGCAGCTCACGGAAACGGAGCCCAACAATTCTTACACCGCCGCCAATCCGCTGCCGCTGAACACGACCATGACGGGCGTAACCTGCAACATTACCCCCGGCGGGCCCGACTGGTTCCGGATTGTATTGCCTACGGATGGCCATATGAAACTGCGCTGCTCCGTATCCTGCAATATCCAGAACGCCGCGGCAGGGTCGTTCGGGGTAACGCTTTTTTCCAGAACCAATGTCCCCTTCTACTCCTTTTACCCGCAGTTAAGCTCCAGCGGCACAGCCGTGACAGACTCATTCATCTTCGCCAGCCTTGCCGCCGATACCTTTTATATACAAGTGACAAATGGCTATGCTAGCGCCACTAATATCTGCTTCACTTATTCCTTCTCCTGCTCCCTCACGCCCGCAACTTTTGCCAGTGACGCTGAGCCGAATTATTCTCCTAACAACTCTATACCGATTGCCTACAACACGCCTGCCGAGGGCCATCTTAGCTTCTTTAAAGAGCCGGTGTACAGCTACGACGCGGACGATTATTACACCATTGTAACCCCCACCGATGGGGTGTTGCGCGTCATCACCGAAACGGAAGCCTATACCCCCGGCGACAATCGTATGGACGTTATTGCTTACGGAAAAAGCAATGTTCAGATTGGCAATAGTCAAATTGCTACCCCCGGCGCTTTTGGGCATCCGCATACAGATACGTTTTACTGGCAGTGCATTTCTAAAGATACTTTTCATATCGGGCTGCAGTCAAACGCCCATTTCAATGGCGGCTATGCCTATCGCCTGCACTACGATATGATACAGCCGTTATTTGCCGCGGATGGCGAGCCAAATAATACTTACGCTTCCGCGCGGGTGGTGAACCCCAACAATACGATCGAAGGCCACCAGTATTTTTACGGAGCAGGGGATAATGACTACTACAAGTTCTATAAGCCCGACACAGGCTTCCTGAAGATTTATATGAAGGCCGAGACCTGGAGCGCTGCGGCCAACCAGACTTATGTAGTGCGGTTAGAGACCAAGAACCAGGGCTATATTATGAACGCTTCTCCTCACATCGGTGCTAACTCACAGCCCTCGCTTGATTCCATTGTGATAGCCTCGCTGCCTGCCGATTCATTTTATCTCTCGGTTCAGAACAGCTCCATCTTTCAGCCATGCATGTCTTATCAGATGAAGATCCGCTCCGCCGGCATTACCGGCCTGGCGGTGCCGGAGGTAGTAAATTCGCGCTTCGGCATTTATCCCAATCCATCAAAGGGGAGCTTCAGTATTTCTTCTTCCATCCATATTACCGCGATAGTACAGGTGTACAATATCTATGGCCAAAGCCTCTACTCGCAACGCATGGACCTGCCTTCAGCGAAAGAGGTTCGTCTTGAGAATGCGGCCTCCGGTATCTATTATGTAGCGGTAGTAACAGCCGATGGTCAACGGTGGCTACAAAAGCTGCTGCTGCAGTAGTTGAGCCGTTTTATTAGCAGGCTGTAAGCATCGAAACCCGCGCGAGGCAAAGGGCAATTTACTTTGGCGGCACCGGCAATGACTATGGCAATGGCTGCGCCGGCCTTGATTACGGCTATAACTGCTCTGCCGATACTGCCGGCAATGTGTATCTCGCCGGCATCACGGGGTCTTTTTCAGGCATTGCAAGTCCGGGAGCGTTGCAGCCGGCATACGCCGGAGGATATGCAGATGCCTTTCTGGTAAAGTTTGACGCCGCCGGCGCACGGCTGTGAGCTACTTATTACGGCGGCACAGACAATGATGGCCAAACCCCTACCCAATGCGCCGCACACGGTGCCGGCAACGTCTTTCTCTCGGGAACGACGCGGTCTGCGACAGGTATCGCATCGGGTGGGTTCCAGAATACTTTTGGGGGATTCCGCGATGGCTTTCTTGTAAAATTCAATCCGGCCGACACGCAGCCTATAGAATTGGGAACGCTGGTGATACATCTAAAAACGCAAGCGATGAGCATTATCATCTATAACGGTGCGCTAACTCAGCATCTACATGTCGGGCGGCAGCAGGATAGCGCTTTGGAAATATGCGGACATTACTACAGGCACGACAGGCGTAGCACAGCAGGCTACAACGGAAGGGCCGAACGTCTTTCTGAATCCTGCGCGGGATAAGAGTTTCTTCTCTGCAAACACGCCGGTTGATGCGGCGATTTATTCGGCAGAAGGGCGGCTGATGCTGGCGCAGAAAGGTGCGCGCAGCATGGATGTTTCAACGCTGTCTGCGGGTTTGTACTTTATAGCATTGAAAGGCGGACAGACGAGCATACGCGTCGTGCGGAGATTTGTGAAGGAATAGGCCTTTCAGCATTGAAAGCCACGAACGGCATTGAGGAAGTGGTAGCTTAATGCCGTCCAAAAGGTATCCGGCTACCAATAAGCGGCTGATAAAGACCTTTGAAGCCATTGAGGCCCTGAGCCATTCTTGTTTCTGGCAATAAAACTGAGCAGGCGTAAGCGGAGCTGTGAACAGCTTATGCCCAGTCACTTAGTATTAGCTTAGAAACCGAGCCGGGGCTTCCATGTCCTGTTGAAAATAGCACAACAGGTTCCACCTTCCGCGCACGCCCAAACCCTGTGGATCTCTGATTTGCGGGCATCTTTACACAGATTCCTGCCCCTCAGTTCAACAATGCAAAAAAGAACAAGAGCGCAGAAGCAGGTCGAGTTGACCGCCCTACGAAGCCCTACGCTGATCAATAAAAATGTCATAAGGGTATTGCAGATGGAAAAATCTTTCAGAAATAATTGAAAATTCTAGAAACGATTTTATCTTTACGCCATGAAGCTGGAAGAAGCCAAGAGCCAATTCATTCAAAGCTGGGGCGTACTCGGCACCCAATGGGGCATCAACCGCACCATGGCCCAAATCCACGCCCTGCTCCTCGTTATGCCCGACCCGATGCATGCCGAGGACATCATGGAGGCCCTGCAGATCAGCCGCGGCAACGCCAATATGAACCTGCGCGATCTGATGACCTGGGGCCTTGTGGATAAAGTGCTTAAGCCCGGAGAGCGCCGCGAATATTTCTCCGCCGAGAAGGACATCTGGAAGGTGAGCATGCGCATCGTCCGCGAGCGCCGCAAGCGGGAGCTTGACCCGATGCTGCAGATTCTGGAAGGCCTCAAAGACATAGACGGCGACCCGAAGGACAAAGACATCAAAGCCTTCAGCGATACGGTCGCGCAGATACAGAAGAATGCAAAGCAGGCAGATAAGGTGATTGAAGGATTGATACGGGCCGACGAGAATTGGTTTACCGGAACGCTTTTAAAACTCTTTAAATAAAATCAAAGCCATGTACCGAACCGCAAAAACGCTGAAATTCTTGGATATTGCCGGTCAGCTGGCGGCTATCCTCGTCCCGCTCGGCTGGGGCGGCAGTATTGCCAGAATGGGCGAAGGGCTTTTCATGCTGCTCTTCACGCTTGGCGGCTGGCAGCTGCTGAGCTTCCTGATTCATCTTGCCCTCAGGAACGAGTCCTGGGTTGCAACGGCGCGCAAAAGTTACGGCATGCTGCTGCTGGCAGTCGGTGTGCTGGGGATGGCTTCCATGGTTGTGCCTTTCGTAGGCATTTACGTGATGTATGGCCTCCTGGTGGCAGGGCCGCTGCTGGGCTTGTTTTATCTGGCTATCTCATTTCAGGAGCTGTCTAAGCTCCGGCATATGTCAGCAGCGAAGCATTGAGCGCAACCAATCTGTGGCATCAAACCGGCTCGCCGGTTTTTAAAATCAAACTTTCTTTCAAAAAATCCTGAAACTCCCATAAGATGAAAGTCCGGATTCACGCACCTCCCTGCTCTGCCCATGGCTAAACCGGGCAGACCTTCCTCTGGTCGGTCAGACCGGTTTCTATCTGCAACAACCCTCCAATACCGTTCCAACCAAAATCTCAGAATCATGAACCTCATCATCCTGCTTTACAGCATCTATCTCGCTGTCACCGTTCTCCTTACCGTTTGGGTAGCACATACCCTCTTTCGCAACGGAAAGCTCTTCCTCATAGACATCTTCCACGGCAATAAGGAGCTGGCGCAGGCCGTCAACAACCTCTTGCTCGTCGGCTTTTATCTCGTCAACATCGGCTACGCCGTTTACACCCTCAAAATCTGGGAAACGCCCGTTCAGGGCCGCGAGGTGATGGAAATCCTCAGCCTGAAAATCGGCGCAATCATTCTCATCCTTGGCGCCATGCACTTCCTCAACATGTTCATCTTCTTTAAGCTGCGCAAGCGCGCCATTGCAGATAAAAACGACCCCACGCTGCATTTTCATGCATGACACAGCCCGCCGCGTCCAGACGCCGACCCATCCTTTGTCATTCCGTAGGAATCTATTGCGTGATGAAGACAGCAACTGACAGATCCCACGAAAACCTGTCCTGAGTTTTCAAAACCTCAAAATCATGAAACAACAAATCTTCTGGAAGGGGCTTGACCTCATCGGCCAGGCGCTGATGCTGCTTCCGCTCGTATGTCTCTCCTTACCCGAAATGCGCGGTTACGCGATGGTCACCTACTTTTCTCTTGGCCTCTGGCAAGCCGGGAGCTGCCTGCTAAATCGTATTGTGCATGCTGCGCCTTCCAATGCCGCCCGGCGGGATTATGAACACTTTCTCGGCTGGACGGCGGGCATCGTGCTCGGTACCGTAGCCATCGCCGCATTTTGTGATGCAGTCGGCGGCCCGGCTGCGCGGTGGACAGCTTTGCCGGGCGCCGTCGGACTGCTGGAAGGCTTTTGCCTGCTGCTCATCAGCCCCTTCACTGCCATCTGGTATGCCCGGCTGACGAGGAACGAACTTGCCGCGCTGAAAAACGCCATGCAGCACCGCGCAGAAATTCACTGGAAACTTTAAAACCTCATCAACCATGCTTTCCGGAAAGAAAATAATCATCGCAGGCGGCAGCGGCTTTATCGGGCAGGCTATGGCGGCGCGCTGGGAGAATGACAATGAAGTCGTCATCCTGAGCCGCAGCGGCAGCCAGCCAAATAACAGTTACAGCACGGCCGTGCCCGCCGGCGCCGCGCGATACGTGCGATGGGACGGCGAACATCAAGGCGACTGGGCGGCTGAGCTGGAAGGCGCCGACCTTTTAATCAACCTCGCCGGCCGCTCTGTCAACTGCCGCTACAATGCGGCTAACAAAGCGGATATTCTTTCCAGCCGTGTAGCCAGTACACTTCTTCTGGGAAAAGCAGTTCAGGCCTGCCGGCAGCCGCCGAAGCTCTGGATAAACGGCGGCTCAGCCACAATATATCCGCACGCGACCACCAGCCCGCGCGACGAGTCATTCACCGACTTCGCCGACGACTTTTCCGTACAGGTCTGCAAATCCTGGGAGCTTCGTTCAACAGTATCTTACTGCGTGAAACGCAAAAAGTGATCCTGCGCATGGCGATTGTCCTGGGAAAGGGCGGCGTGATGATTCCCTTCAAGCGGCTGGCGCGGATGGGCCTTGGCGGCAGGCAGGGAAGCGGACAGCAGATGTTTTCATGGATTCACATAGAAGACCTCTGCCGCATCATTGAATGGCTTTGGGAAAGGCCGGATGCGGCAGGCGTTTATAACGCAAGCGCGCCAGCTCCGGTAACCAACAGCGCATTTATGAAATCCCTCCGCCAATGGATCGGCGTTCCGGTCGGATTGCCCGCTCCAAAGCTTCTGCTGAGCCTCGGCGCAGCCCTGATAGGCACCGAACCGGAATTGCTGCTCAAAAGCAGATGGGTGCTGCCGGGCCGGTTGTTTCGTGACGGCTTTCGCTTCAGGTACGATGACGTTGCCGATGCGCTGCGGTCTTTATAGAAATATAATAGCGCATTTGCCGGCTCAGGCGCATATTTGTAGCTACAACAAATCGCAATTCACAATGGCAACAACACAATGGTCTATTGACCCGGCGCACTCCGAAATACAGTTTAAGGTAAAGCACCTGATGATTTCAAACGTGAGCGGCAGCTTCACCAGCTTTAGCGGCAGCGCGGAAACCGAAGGCGACGATTTTGAGAATGCGCAAGTGGCCTTCAGCGCTGACCTCGCATCTATAAATACCAACAACGAGCAGCGTGATGAGCACCTGAGAAGCGACCTTTTCTTTGATGCAGAAAAATTTCCTACGCTCAGCTTCCGAAGCACCGGCATGACTAAAGGCGACGAGGACGAATACAACCTGACAGGCGACCTGACTATCAAAGGCGCTACGCAGCCGGTTACTTTCAAAGCAGAAGCCGGTGGCATAGCCAAAGACATGCGCGGCAATACCAAAGCGGCTTTCAGCCTCAGCGGCAAGATTAACCGGAAGGATTTCGGCCTTACCTGGAATGCGGCGCTGGAAACGGGCGGCGTGGTGCTTAGCGATGAAGTACGCCTGCTGGCAGAAGTTCAACTGCTGAAGGGCGCTCAATAATCCTTAAACTTTGTAAGCGCGGCGGCTCCGGCTGCTGCGCTTTTTTATTCCCATGAATATAGAAATCATCGCCGGCTCTCCGCGCCAGGAAAGCCTCACGCTTCACATTGCCCAGCACCTTCATAAGGCGCTGCAAACACACGCTCCGGCCCACAGTACCGGGATCATTGACATGCGCGACACCACCCTGCCCTTTGTGCAGCGGGTCTGGCGGAATGCGGAGGACGCTACGCCGGAGCACCGGGAGCTGGCGCAGCGGATGTTTGCCGCAAACGCCTTTATCATTGTCTCTCCGGAGTACAACGGTGGCTATTCGCCGGCAATGAAAAATCTGTTTGACCACTTCCCGAAGCAGCTCAAAAAAGTATTTGCCATCTGCACAGGCTCTCCAGGCGCCATTGGCGGTATGCGCGCAGCGCAGCAAATGCTGCAACTCGTTCCCGCGCTGTTTGGCATCGCCTCTCCTACCCTGCTTGTCGTGCCGGGCATAGATAAAAAGTTCGGCCCCGGCGGCGCCTTGCTGGATGAAGCTTTCTCAAAGAATGTCCGCGATTTTCTGACGGATTTCCTATGGCTGGCGGAGGCTGTTCAGGCCGCCAGATCATAGCTTCGCGGCGCTATGAAATACCTTATCACAGGCCTCGGCAACATCGGCATGGAATATGACGCCACGCGCCACAACATTGGCTTTGACGTGGCAGACGCATTCGTTATCAAGCATGGCGGCAGATTTGATTTAGACCGCCACGCCTTCAAGGCCGAGGTAAAATGGAAGGGAAAAACTTTTGTCGTCATCAAGCCCACCACCTACATGAACCTGAGCGGCAAGGCTATGAAGTATTGGTTGGATAAGGAGAAGATTGCCGTAGAAAATTCCCTGGTAATTGTAGATGACCTTGCCCTTCCCATCGAAGTCCTGCGCGTCCGTCAATCCGGCTCTGCCGCAGGGCATAACGGTCTGAAGAATATTGAGCTGCTCCTCGGCAGCAATGCCTACCCGCGGCTCCGCTTTGGCATCGGTGATAAATTTCCGAAGGGCGGCCAGATCAAATTTGTTCTTGCCCGCTGGCTGCCCGAGGAGCTGCCCACTGTGCAAGAGAAAATCCTGAAGAGCACGGAAATCATAGAAAGCTTCGCCGCGGTGGGCGTGGAGCAGACGATGAATCTCTATAACAAATAGAACGCGCTAAGCGCCGTCGGCAAGCTCCGTAGCATTGCTGCGCTTACCAGTGTCACGTCTTATCTGGGAATCACCGGAAGTGGCGGCCCTACCTCCGGCGCATCCTTTCCGGGTGTAAAAAATTCGTAGCCACGCCGCAGGATTCTCTCAAAATTGCGGATCTGCACGGTTACCGTATCTGCCCCGCCATTAATCACGGCAAAGTAGCGCTCATTATTAAAGTGCTCGTCCAGTGAGGTAGGTGTGCCGACGGCATTCTTGCTGCGGCTGTCTATCGGGTAGTAGATCAGCGTAGCCGCTTTATGATAGCCGCCTTTGCCCTGCACATCCAGGAAGGCTTTTTGCGGCATGGAGCGCACTATGGAATCCAGCTCGGGTATGTTCAGGAGGTAGGCCTCGCAAAATATCCGGTTGAAAAAGCCTGCGTATGATTTTGCGCGTTCCTGATTGAGCGGCTGGCCAAGCTGCAGGCTGCTGTCCAGCTTTACTGAAACCACATTTCCCTGTTGTGTGAGCGTAAAGGAATTAAGCGGCTCTTGCGGATAGCGGACACTCACCTGCGTCACATTCTCCGGCGCAAGGTCAAAAATGAGGCGGTCGCGCCAGAAGCCGGGATCAACCGTGTAGCGGGTAGTAAGGTAGCCTTCAAAGCCGGGAATCTGTACCGCATACGGCCGCTCAGAGCCTTCCATGAGCATGGCGGTACCGGTGAAGCGGTTGAGCTCGCCACCCACGTAGAAGCTGCGCATCTTATGTCCGCCCCGGTCGTACACTTCCACTTTCACGCCATTGCCGGCTATGTTGCGGATGATTCCCTCGCGCTCAGCATCCGTTACCGGATGCAGCGCCTCCTGGTTGCATAGTGTGGTGAGCAGGCTTTTGAGGGTGCTTTCCAGTACGGGGTATTTATTGTTGTAAATCCAGCCCTCGGCCCGTCGCTCCAGCAGCACCGGCGCTCCGCCGGAATTAGCCGAAAGGAAAATCTTTCCTATCGCGCCGGTATCACGAATGGTAAAGGTGGAGTCGGACGAGCGGAACAGCTCTCCGGACTTCTCAGAAAACAGGAAGAACCATACGCCAAAGCCAAGTATTGCCAGAATAACGAGGTACAGGAAGGTTTTAGACATTGGTGACTGATTGAAGCAAAGAGACTGTGATCGGGCAATTAGAATTAAGGCAGCACTACTGATCCGGAAGGGGCGTGATTTGCCCGGCAGGTTTTCTATCGCTCATACTTCCGCTTGCGGAAGAAGATGTAGGCGGAAGCAAAAATGAGCACTATCGCCAGCGGAACTGCCAGGTTTATGACCTGCCATTTATTGCGCTCTGTCTTCGCCCGGCCTCCGTCAAGCAGGCGTAGGCGCACATCCTTATTGCGCGCTTCCAGGAGGCCGCTGCGATCCGTAAGGTATTCCATGCAGTTCAGCACAAAAGCCTTGTTGGCGTAGCGCACTTTGTCAAATCGCCAGTAACCCATTTCCTCCGGCCCGGTCTGCTGATTAAATCCGTTCAGGAAGATGTCTCCGTCGGAAACCACGATAATGGCGCCATTCACACTATCTGAAACGGCTTTGTAAGGACGATGGACAGAATCTTTAAGTATTTGCAGGAAATCCGGCGGCAGGCGGTCCTGAAATGCGGACTGAAACCGGCCTTCAAGCAGCACGGCGGCAGGCTTATAACCGTTGTGATACAGCTCAGGCCGGGGCGCATAGCGCAGCATGCTCAGGGAAATGCGGGCGGGCGTCATCGCCGGGCGGCTATACTGAGAGGATTCCAACAGAATCGTCTTATGCACCTCCGGGTTCGCGACTGTGTCTATCGTAGATGCGTACATACTCATCACCCCGTCCATATTGCGGACAATCGGGTGGCGGGACGTAGGTACGAATACCGGGAGATAAAACCAGTTTTTCAACTCCACCTGCGGCTGGTCGCCAATGGTGCCGGTTACTACCGGGATGCGGTTGCTCTGGAGATCCTCTATGAGGTCGGGATTGATGCGGACGCCCCATTTAAAAAGCAGGTCGCCGAGGTTAAGATCAACGCCCGTGGCGAGGTAGGTTTCGCGCTCCAGGCTATCAAGGCCGGCATTGGCGCCATCTACCAGCATCAGCAGGTGGCCGCCCCCTATAACATACTGGTCCAGCTTGAACTTGCTTTTATCAGAAAATGGCTGCGAGGGCTTGCAGACAATAGCCGCCGCATATACATCCGGGATGTGCGTGCCTTCGTTCAGGTCAAGGGTATCAACGTGATAAAGATTCTGCAGGCTCGTAAGCGCGTCATTGGTGCCCCAGCCTAAGGCCTCGCCATTACCCATGATGTATGCTACCCGGGGCTTGTCGGGACGCTCCAGCTCGTTCACGGCTGAGGCGAATTTGTATTCCAATTGAGACTCTGAATAGTTGAGAATCTCCAATGGCGTGTAGCCAAGATGGCTCTCCAGAAGGCGCACTACCCGTTCGCGGCCATCATGCTGAACGATTGCGTACGGAAATACGATCTGCTCGGTGTACTGCTGATCCGCATTTTGGCGAATGTTGACGCCGTTGACGCCCTTATCGGCCAGCTCGCTGAACACCTGTCCTTTTTCCTTTTCAGACTTTCCTTCAAAAGGATCCCGGAAATGAAACACCAGCTTGCCGCCAGAAATATCACGGAAGGACTGAAGCCGCTCCCGTACCGATTCGCGCAGGCGCTGAAAGCCCGCCGGGAACCCCTTGCCTTCCAGCAGCACATCTACCGTGATAAACCCGCTCACATTCTTCAGAAGCTTCTTTGTGGGCCGGGTCAGCGTAAAGCGCTTTTCACTGGTCAGGTCAAAGCCTGTATGATAACGGGCCGCCAGCATGTTGATGCAGATAAGTACCGCTATCAGGATGAGCACCCTGATACCGGCCTGCCTGTTCTGCGCTTTTTTCTTACTGGACATTGAGGAATTTCGGAATTCGGATTTCGGATTTCGGAGGGCGGATTTCTTGAATTGCCTGTTGCTTATTGCCAATCAGGCTGCCCGGCGCGCGAGGGAAATACGGGTCAGGGCAATAAAGAGCACAATGATTGACAGGAAGTAAAAAATGTCGCGTGTGTCAATAACGCCGCGGCTTATGGAAGCGTAATGAAACTCCATGCCTACCATGCTCAGGTAGTAGTCTATGCCGCCGGTAAAGGAAGGAATCTTGCTGATGGCCTCAAAGCCGGTATAAAGCAAAAAGCATGCGCAAAGCGCTATCAGAAAGCTGACCACCTGGTTGCTGGTAAGCGAGGAGCAAAAGACGCCCACAGCCGCAAAGCCCGCTGCCAGAAAAAACAGCCCGACGTAAGATCCGATTATAGCGCCGCTGTCCAGCGACACCTTTGCACCGGCAAGATTGCTTATTGAATAAACATATAGCAGCGTGGGCAGCAGGGCAAACACGACAAGCGCAAGCGCAGCAAAGTATTTCCCCAGGATAATATCCGTATCGCGCAGCGGCTTTGTAGAAAGCCATTCTATAGTTCCCGCCCGCACCTCATCGGCAAAGGAGCGCATGGTGACGGCCGGTATGAGCAGCATCAGGAGCAGCGGCGCAAGATCAAAGAACTTATCCAGCGACGCGTACCCATAATCTATCAGGTTGGTCTCCGGATATATCCAGAGAAAAAACCAGCAGGCAAGCAGGAATACACCCACTGCCACATAACCGATAATGGAGGAGAAAAAAGCCGCAACCTCGCGGAAAAATATGGGTCGCATGGGAAGGGCGGCAAAAATAAGGGATTGAGCGCGAGGGCCTCCGGCCATGTTCGTTGGGGAAATACTAAATGCGGGATGCGCCGGTCTGGGCTAATGCACAAAAAACCCGGCGCAGAGGGCCGGGTTTTTTAAGTCTGCATGCTCCCGCTTACGGAAGCTGCTGGATCAGGAAGTCATAGTTCGTAGCGAGGTCCACATTCTGTGGGTAGTTGACAACCTGGCTGAGGAGACGCGTGTTGTCGTCATTCGGGTTGTCGTACTTATCCTTGCTGTTCATGTCGTAGTCGCCCTGGAAGTAGCCGTAGGCAAAGTCAAAGTTTGTAGCGAGGTCGGTATTGGTCGGGTAGTTAACTACTTCAGCCAGCATCACACCCAGGTCGTCATTCGGGTTGTCATACTTTACCTTGCCATCCGCGTTGAAGTCGCCCTGCCACATAGCGCGGTAACCTGACTTTACATTGTTGTTGGTAGCAAGGCCTGTGAAGTTGTTCGTGCCGACTATACCCTTGTCAAACAGCGGCGTCGCGACGTCTGTAAAGTTTACCAGGCTTTCAAGCTGCGTGGTGCTTTGCGGGAACTTCGTCATCACGCCGAGATGCGAGCGGTGGCGAAGCGCCACATAGTAGCTGTCCACAGCCAGGCCGGGGAATGAGAGACATGCCTTGCCGTCCACTTCCACCACATCGCCATCACGCTGTATAAGCGCTGCGCGGGTAGCCAGTACGCTTGAGCTGTTGCTCTTGTTGCGAAGCTCCACAAATACCCAGTCAACAACGGCATTCTGGCCGCTCACGCCGAAGACGGTAGCACTGTCAGACACCTGCCGGAAGTAAGGGAAGCTGCTGTTCTGAGGTGCAAGCTTCGTGTATTTGCCGGTCACATTTACATTGGTCGTAGCAAATTCATACGGATCCTTTACAGGAATGTAGTTGGCACCGGTGAACGGGCTGTTGCGCAGATTGTCGCGCATCAGCGGGCGTCCGTCGGAAGCTATCGCGCCGCCGTTGTTAAGCAGCGAGCCTTCTACATAAGCGCGTGCATTGATACATACAGGCCCTGAGGCTTTTGTATAGTATGCGCTGTTGGCCGTAGCAGATGTGGCGAGCGCCGCGTAAGACCTGTCACGCTCCGTGGCGGTAACGATAGGCGCGCTTGTAGTTAAAGTACCGGTTGCGGAGCCAGGGCCCGGCGTATTCCGCTCCCAGGCGTCAAAGCTGATCTGGTCGCCGGCGGTATTAGGCGCAGTACCTACATAACGCGCAACAAAATGAGAAGCCTTGCGGAAAAGTACCTGATTCGTAGAAGTGTCATGCTGCAGATCAATATTGCTGTTGCCTGCCGCATCGCCATAGATGTTCCAGGTGCGGTCCACACCGTCGTTGCTGGTACGTGGCGCTGCGGAATAAGCTGCGTAAGTGCCGACATTCACGTGGATGCCGTTTGCGGAGGCATTGGTCACCTTGGCCGGAGAATATGAGCTTGCGCTCACACCGACCGGGAATGTATAAGCACCTGTGTAGCTTTCCTTCACCAGGTGACCGCCCGTATTGGCGCTTACATTGGTAACCGCGTAGCGGTTTTGATCATAATTGGTGATCGTACCGGTACCGCCGTTGCCGGCAGGACTGCCAAGCACGAGATCGTTTGTATTAAGAACGATTTTGCCGCTGGTGAAATTCAGGTTGTTCTTAACGCGAGTCCCCGTGCCCGTCATATTGACGTTGTTTGGGTTGTTCACATCCAGATTCGGGAAGGCAGGATCACTGCTGCCTGAGTAGCCGCCGTTCAGGTTTTGCGTTACGCTGCCGGCATATGGTGCAGGCCGCGGCTGAATGAATCTGAAGACGCCTCCTGTGCCGACGGTTGGCATGGTAGCGCCCGGTGCATTGAACCAGTTTGTTCCGTAGAACAAAACCGTGTCGCCCGTTACGCTGCCAAGACTTCCGTAATTCTGAACATCACCGAAGATTGACGTGTTGCCGAAGGAGTAAACTGTAGCTCCGGGCGGGACGTAGAAGCCTGCCTGGCCTGCCGCTGCCAAAGGCAGCAGCAGGGTGAGAAGGCTGAGTTTGATGTTATTGCGAGGCATTGGTTGAAAGATTTAAGGGTTACTTCGGGAAGTTTCAACGCGATGCTTAGTTCGCCTGCTGCCAGTTGAAGTTCGTACCGTCAAATACATTGATCAGGTGAACTACGCTGTTGGCAGGGATTGAAGTTGCCGTGCTGCCGGTATTGTTTACATAGCCGACAGGCGCGGAAACCGGGCTGCCTGATGTGTTCTTGATAATCAGCACACGACCGTTACCAGCAGTTGCCGGATTAGGAAGCGTGATACCGGTTGCGCCGGAAAGAACGATCATGTAGTCGGTAGTAGCAACGGGGTAAGTGCCGGTAGTTACTGAGGCTGTACGTACGCTGATGCTGCCATTGAAGCTGGATGCACCTTCTGCATAAAGCGCCAGGTTATTGGTTGGCAGCTTAGTAGCGTCAGTCGGATCAAGAACAGTACGGTTAACCGCAGCCATACCTATGTGCTTGCCAGCTAATCCGCCGCTCAGCATCGTCTGGTAAGTTGTAGATTCTCCGACAGCGCCAACCACACCGAAGCTGGTAGAAGAAGGACCGTCGCCGTTGAAATAGCCGCCTGCGCCGTTTACGCCGCCAGTGTTGCCATTCACCTTCAGGTAACCATCCACACCTACACCGTTCCAGTTTGTAGAAGAAGCGAAGTCAACGCCACCGCTCAGACCGAGAACTGTCGCGTCAGTATTAGCGCCCGCAGTGCCGCGTGCATTACCTACACCAAAGCCACCGACCGCGTGCACCTTGTTGATGCTGCCTTCAGAAGCGTAAGCCTCCATCAGAGCACCTTGTGCCTGGCGTGTTCCGGAAAATCCGACGTCGGCGGTAGAATGCGTACCAATAACTGTTGCGTCGATAGCGCCGCTTGTTTCGCTGCCGCCGTAGTAAGTCACAACTTCCGCCGCTGCAGGAGTTGAAGCAGCAGGTGTAGGTGTTGAAATTATATTGTAAACAGCTACAACATTGTTGTTTGCTCCACTACCATAATCGCCGTTATCATCCCCTAAGAAAAACGTATTGACCTTGGCAACAGAGCCGTCAATAGTCGTATTGTGTGTCAGGGCGCCACCGAGCTGGATAGAATCAGCTACCCGTGTCAGGCCATTGTTTGCCTTGATATTGTTAGGCAGTGAGGCTGCAGCGATACGTGTTACGTTTCCAGCAACATCGGAAGCCAGAATCGTATCAGCGTTAATTGATACAGGCAGGCTGGTCATGCGCACCTGGCCACGTGTGTAAAGAGCGAGGCTGTTAGTACCCGGAGTTGTATTCAGGTTAACTGCCGCGATACCGATCTTGTGGTTAGCAAGGTTAGCGTCAAACATTACTTCGTAAGGAGTAGCGCCTTCAACCGAACCAATTACACCAAATTGTGTATTGATGCTACCTGTACCATCAAAGTGACCGCCAACTGTTACGCCGGTAGTATTATCACCTGTGTAACCGTTGATACCGATGCCGTTGAAGTTGCTGGTGCCTGATGGTGGCGCAAAATCTGCAGCACCGGTTACACCGATCACACGAGCCTGAGTGCCGGAAGCTGTTCCGTAAGCGTGAGCTGCACCTACTGTACCTACTGCCTTTGTTCCGTTAGAAGCACCGGTAGCGGTAGTTGCGCCTTCATTGTAAGCGGCTACGCTTTGGGCGTCTGCGTTTGCGCTGGCGCCAGAGCTATAGCTGCCCCATGCCAGGCGGAAACCAGGATCAGTGCTTGCATCCGTCATTATGCTCGTAGAAGCAAGACCGATTGTGCCGGACGCGACGTTTGTGGCATTGGTTACGTCAAACGTGCTTGCGAGACCATTTGGATTCACTGTGTTCTTGCTGCCGTTGATTGCGAGATTGAAGTCGGCAGTTGTAATCGCCGTATTCATCTTCAGCGAGCCGCCCAGCTCAATAGAGTCAGCTACGCGCGTCAGACCGTTGTCTGCCTTTATAGTAGCGAGCACATCATTCAGATTGCGCTTGTTTACTACACCCGTTGCCGCGTTAATCGTCACGATAGAATCCAGAACGTTGCCTGAACCAAGAGCGGTTGCAGTCAGACTGCCACTGAGGTAAGACGGGCCGCTAACTGTAAGACGACCTGCGCTTACTGTGTCTGCCACGTTCAGGTTACCTGCGCCTGTGAGACTCAGGTTGTTGCCTGCTGTATTGATGGTGGTAGCCATCTTCAGGGTACCGCCCAGCTCAATGGAGTCAGCTACACGTGTCAGACCGTTGTCTGCCTTGATGTTGTTTGGAAGAGATGCCGGAGCAACCTTGCGCACGATGCCCGCTGCGGTGATGTTCAGCACGCTGTCGGTGGATACACCGTTGGTGATGCCCGTGGCAGTAAGGGATGATGTGCTCGTGTTGGCTGTAGTGGAGATGTTACCGGTATTGCTGATGCCGTTTGTAGTGGCTGCACCAACAAGCGTAGTGGTGCCCGCTACATAGCTTGCACCGCCCACCGTTACATTACCTGTAGTTGTGTCATTACCTGTTACCCGCAGCACGCCGTTCAGATAAGAAGGGCCACCTACTGTGAGACGACCTGCGCTCACTGTGTCAGCCACGTTCAGGTTGCCTGCGCCTGTAAGGCTGAGGTTGTTGCCTGCTGTATTGATGGTGGTAGCCATCTTCAGGGTACCGCCAAGCTCAATGGAGTCGCCTACACGGCTAAGGCCGTTGTCCGCCTTAATTTTGGCAGTAAGGTCATTCACGCTGATGCGGCGGAGCGCCTTAGTACCTGTGCCGGCTGCGTAATCAATAGTCACCAGGCTATCCAGGATAGAACCGGAAGGCAGCGCGTTCGCTACCACCGGGCCATTGAATGTTGCCGTACCGCCGGATGTGATTGTGATGCTGTTTGCAGTAGCGCTGGCCAGAGAGCTGGTACCGCCTGCCTGTACCGTCAGCGCAGAGTTAATCTGTGCGTTGGTAGCAGAGAAGTTGTTGGCGCTCAGAGAACCCTGAACGTTTACCGTGCCCTGACCTGTAAAGGATAGGGTGCTGGTACTTGGTACGATGCCCGTGTTAATAGTAGTAAGGCCAGGATTGAGTGCGCCACCGAGGAGGAGCGAGTCACCCACGCGGACAATACCGTTGCCTGCCTTAATCTTTCCGATCACGTCGTTGATGCTCACGCGACGCACAGCCTTGCTGCCAGTCTGGTCAACCGTTACGAGGCTATCCAGTATAGAGCCGGAAGGCAGATTGCGTGCTGTCAGGGTGCTGATGTTGCTGTTGCCATTTACATAGAGGTCAGTACCTACAGTAGTGTTGCCCACCGTAGTATCGTTACCAGCTACGCGCAGGCTGCCGCCGATATAGCCGGCACCCCCCGCAGTCAGATTACCGGTAGTTGTGTCATTGCCTGTTACGCGGAGCGTGCCCGTCACGTAAGCGTTACCACTGGTCAGGGATCCTACCGCAGCGGTATCCGCAACGTTGAGGTTACCGCTTCCGGTGAGCGAGAGACTGTTGCCGTTGGTATTAATCGTGGTTGGGTTAAGCAGCGTGCCGCCAAGAACGAATGAATCGTTGGAGCGGGTAATGCCATTGCCTGCATTGAGCTTGCCGAGAACAGAATTGATGCTGATGCGACGTACATCTTTACCGCCAGTCTGGTCAACCGTTACGAGGCTGTCCAGAATAGAGCCGGAAGGAAGGCCACGGGCTATTAAGGTGTTGATGTTGGTGTTGCCGCTCACGTATGTTGCCCCGCCCACCGTTACATTACCTGTTGTCGTGTCGTTGCCTGTTACTCGCAGCACACCGTTCAGGTATGATGGGCCGCCTACTGTCAGCGCACCTACGTTAGCAGTGTCAGCCACGTTCAGGTTGCCTGTGCCGGTGAGGCTGAGGTTGTTGCCTGCTGTATTGATGGTGGTAGCCATCTTCAGGGTGCCGCCAAGCTCAATAGAGTCAGCTACGCGCGTCAGACCGTTGTCTGCCTTGATGTTGTTTGGAAGAGATGCCGGTGCAACCTTACGCACGATGCCCGCTGCCGTGATGTTCAGCACGCTGTCGGTAGATACACCATTGGTGATGCCCGTTGCAGTAAGGGATGAAGTGCTCGTGTTGGAAGTAGTGGAGATGTTACCGGTATTGCTGATGCCGTTTGTAGTGGCTGCACCAACAAGCGTAGTTGTGCCCGCTACATAGCTTGCACCGCCCACCGTTACATTGCCGGTTGTCGTGTCATTACCTGTTACCCGCAGCACGCCGTTCAGATAAGAAGGGCCACCTACTGTGAGACGACCTGCGCTCACTGTGTCAGCCACGTTCAGGTTGCCTGCGCCTGTAAGGCTGAGGTTGTTGCCTGCTGTATTGATGGTGGTAGCCATCTTCAGGGTGCCGCCCAGCTCAATAGAATCAGCTACACGTGTCAGACCGTTGTCTGCCTTGATGTTGCTGGAGAGAATCGCTGCTGGAACGCGGCGTACGTTGCCGGCAAGATCTGATGCCAGTACCGTATCTGCATTCACCACACCGGCCAGGCCGCTCATCTGAACCGCGCCTGATGAGTAAAGAGCGCGGTCGTTGGTGCCGCCTGCTCCGTTCACTGCCATCACGCCTGCGCTGAAGCCTGCCGGCTGAGTGGCAATAGCCGACTTAACCTGCGCTTCTGTAAGATTGGCGCCTGCCGCAACACCTACGTTGCTGGAAGCAGAGCCTACCGCTGTCGCTGTCACACCCGTTGTGCGGGCTGCCGCGCCGTTGGTCGCGTCTGCTCCGAAGCGGGCGCCCGTCAGGGTGCGGGTATTGTCAAGATTGGTTGTGCCGCTGATCACTTCAACATCGCCGGATGCGCCTGTCGCCGTAGTGCCGGTGGCCAGGTTGCTGCCCGGACGAAGCACCGTATTAAGGTATGCGCCGGTAGCTGTGCCGTTTACGTTGCCAAACACGTTGGTAGTGCCGCTCAGCGCGCGCGCTTCGTTGACCGTGGTGCCGTTCAGCACCGAAAGGCTGGAGCGGGTGCCGATGGCGCGGTTGGAAGTGCCGCCTGCCGTTGTGTTGGACAGGACGATGAGGCCCTGGTTAGCATCGTTGGAAGCACCGCCCACGCCGTTGGACTGGATGGTGAGGGTGTTGGCGTTGTCGGTGACAATGGTGGTTGCCTTGGTAAGGGTGCCGCCAAGCTGGATGGAATCCACAACACGGGTCAGGCCGTTATTGGCCTTGATGTTGTTTGGAAGGGATGCCGGAGCAACTTTGGTTACGATGCCCGCCGCCGTGATGTTGAGCACGCTGTCGGTAGATACACCGTTGGTGATGCCCGTAGCAGTCAGGGTTGAGGTGCTCGTGTTGCCGCTGGTTGCTGTATTGCCGGTTACGCTTGCATTGCCCGTGGTAGCCGTGTTACCGATAGTGGTCACATTGCCGTTCTGGCGAACTGCGCCTGTCACCGTGAAGTTGCCGGTAACGGTGTCGTTGCCGTTTACGCGGACGGTACCGTTGTTTGTCTGAGGACCGTTGACCGTGATGTTGGCATTATTGAAGGTCAGGGTATTGCCTGCCTGATCAATAGTAGTTGCCATCTTCAGGGTACCGCCCAGCTCAATAGAGTCAGCTACGCGCGTCAGGCCGTTGTCTGCCTTGATGTTGTTTGGAAGAGATGCCGGAGCAACCTTACGCACAACACCCGCTGCCGTAATGTTCAGCACGCTGTCGGTAGATACACCGTTGGTGATGCCGGTAGCGGTAAGGGAGCCGGTAGTTGTATTGCCGGTTACAGAAGCAGAGCCTGCGTTAACTGCGTTGGTAACATTCAGATTGCCGGCGCCGCCGATTGTCAGGTTGTTGGAAGCTGTGGTAGTAATAGTGGTCGGTTGCGTAAGCGTTCCGCCAAGCTGGATAGAGTCAACATTGCGTGTAAGGCCGTTATTGGCTTTTATGTTAGCAATGATGGCCGCAGGAGATACCTTCTCAACATTGCCACCCGGCGTGATGTTCAGTAAAAGGTTTGCGGGGTTTGCGCTGTTGGGCGCAGAAGAGATATTCAGTGAGCCGGTGTTAGTAGCGCCGATTGTATTGAGACTGCCTGCTGTTACGCCGCCGCCTGCATTAATGGTGCTGCCGACTACTACGCTGCTACCTACATTCAGGGTGCTGGTCGTAGTCTGGTTGCCAACGTTCAGGCCGCCTGTAGCGCCTGCCAGTGTCAGGAAGAAGCCATTGGTGTTGATGGCAGTTGCCTGAGTAAGGCCGCCGCCAAGCTGCACGTCGTTGCCCACCTTCACAATGCCGTTGCTGGCAGTAGTAACAGCCCCAAGCGTGTTAATGCTTGCCTGACGAACCTGCTTTGTAGCGGGATCAATCGTTACTACCAGGTCGTTTACCGTTCCTGCGCCAAGGCCTGTAGCCGTGAGGCTGCCGGTGGTAGTGTTGCCGGTTGTACGGAAGCTGCCTGCAGTAGTTGAATTTGTTATGATCGCAGAATCATTAACAATGAGTCGGCCTGTGGTCGTAGCACCGGTAACGCTGGCGTTTGTGCCGATCGTAGCCGGACCGCTGACGTTCAGATTACCCGCGCTTACGCCGGAAGACACATTAAAGTTGCCAGTACCCGATACGTTCAGGTTGTTGCCTGCTGTATTGATGGTGGTAGCCATCTTCAAGGTACCGCCAAGCTCAATAGAGTCAGCTACACGTGTCAGACCGTTGTCTGCCTTGATGTTGTTTGGAAGAGATGCCGGAGCAACCTTGCGCACAACACCCGCTGCCGTGATGTTCAGCACGCTGTCGGTGGATACACCGTTGGTGATGCCGGTGGCGGTAAGCGATGAAGTGCTCGTGTTGGCTGTAGTGGAGATGTTACCGGTATTGGCGATGCCGTTTGTAGTGGCTGCACCAACAAGCGTAGTGGTGCCCGCTACATAGCTTGCCCCGCCCACCGTTACATTACCTGTAGTTGTGTCATTGCCTGTTACCCGCAGCACGCCGTTCAGGTATGATGGGCCGCCTACTGTCAGCGCACCTACGTTAGCAGTGTCAGCAACATTGAAGTTGCCTGTGCCGGTGAGGCTGAGGTTGTTGCCTGCTGTGTTGATGGTGGTAGCCATCTTCAGGGTACCGCCAAGCTCAATAGAATCAGCTACGCGCGTCAGACCATTGTCTGCCTTGATGTTGTTCGGCAGAGATGCCGGAGCAACCTTACGCACAACACCCGCTGCCGTGATGTTCAGCACGCTGTCGGTGGATACACCATTGGTGATGCCGGTAGCGGTAAGGGATGATGTGCTCGTGTTGGCTGTAGTGGAGATATTACCGGTATTGCTGATGCCGTTTGTAGTGGCTGCACCAACAAGCGTAGTGGTGCCGGCTACATAGCTTGCACCGCCCACCGTTACATTACCTGTAGTTGTGTCATTGCCTGTTACCCGCAGCACGCCGTTCAGGTATGATGGGCCGCCTACTGTGAGACGACCTGCGCTCACTGTGTCTGCCACGTTCAGATTGCCTGCGCCTGTGAGGCTGAGGTTGTTGCCTGCCGTAGCAATCGTAGTTGCCATCTTCAGGGTACCGCCAAGCTCAATAGAGTCAGCTACACGCGTCAGACCGTTGTCTGCCTTGATGTTGTTTGGCAGAGATGCCGGAGCAACCTTGCGCACAACACCCGCTGCCGTAATGTTCAGCACGCTGTCGGTAGATACACCATTGGTGATGCCCGTCGCAGTAAGCGTATTCGTTTGCGTGTTGCCGCCCACGGTTGCATTGCCGCCTGTATTGAAGTTGGCCGCACTTACATTGCCGCCAACGCTCAGGTTGCCGGAGCCTGTAAGATTAAGGTCATTTCCGGCGGTTGCAATAGTTGTGAGCTTGGAAAGCGTACCTCCCAGCTGAATGCTGTCAGCTACGCGCGTCAGGCCGTTGTTGGCCTTGATGTTGTTTGGAAGAGATGCCGGAGCAACCTTACGCACAATACCTGCTGCTGTAATATTCAGCACGCTGTCGGTGGATACACCATTGGTGATGCCGGTAGCTGTAAGCGCGTTGGTCGTAGTGGTGCCTGCTGTTGTGAAGCTGCCTGAAGTAGTGGCGCCTGTTACATAAGCATTACCTGCCGTAAGACTGCCTGCTGATGCAGTGTCAGCCACGTTCAGGTTGCCGGTGCCAGTGAGGCTGAGGTTGTTGCCTGCTGTAATAATGGTAGTAGGCTGTGAAAGTGTGCCGCCCAGCTGAATGCTGTCAGCAACGCGCGTAAGACCGTTGTTGGCCTTGATGTTGTTTGGAAGAGAAGCCGGAGCAACCTTGCGCACAACGCCCGCCGCCGTAATGTTCAGCACGCTGTCGGTAGATACGCCGTTGGTGATGCCGGTAGCTGTAAGCGTTGAGGTAGAAGTATTACCTGTGGCGCTCACATTCGCTGCATTCACATTGCCACCAACGTTCAGGTTGCCTGTGCCGGTCAGGCTCAGATTGTTGCCTGCTGTAATAATGGTAGTAGGCTGGGAAAGTGTGCCGCCCAGCTGAATGCTGTCAGCAACGCGTGTAAGGCCGTTGTTGGCCTTGATGTTGTTTGGAAGAGATGCCGGAGCAACCTTACGCACAACACCCGCTGCCGTGATGTTAAGCACGCTGTCGGTGGATACACCGTTGGTGATGCCCGTAGCTGTAAGCGCGTTGGTCGTAGTGGTGCCTGCTGTTGTGAAGCTGCCTGAAGTAGTGGCGCCTGTTACATAAGCATTACCTGCCGTAAGACTGCCTGCTGATGCAGTGTCAGCCACATTCAGGTTGCCTGTGCCGGTAAGGCTCAGATTGTTGCCTGCTGTAATAATGGTAGTAGGCTGTGAAAGCGTACCTCCCAGCTGAATGCTGTCAGCAACGCGCGTAAGGCCGTTGTTGGCCTTGATATTATTAGGCAGAGAAGCCGGAGCAACCTTGCGCACAACGCCCGCCGCCGTAATGTTCAGCACGCTGTCGGTGGATACACCATTGGTGATGCCGGTAGCTGTTAATGCGCTCGTTGTAGTTGTGCCTGCAATCACGGCATTACCAGCAGTAATGGAATCAGCTACGCTGAGGTTGCCCGTGCCGGTCAGGCTCAGGTTGTTGCCTGCTGTTGCGATGCTTGTCGGCTGATTCAGCGTGCCGCCAAGCACAACCTTACCGGCATTACCGCCGGTGCCAACTGAAACGCCGTTATCAGCCTGAATGGCATTTGCCACAACGGCGATCGGAGATACCTTTCTAACGATACCGCCTGTCGTGATATTGAGGAGGCTGTCTGATACAATACCGCCGTTAATACCGGTGGCAGTCAGCGACTTCGTCCTCGTATTGTTGCCGATTACGGCGTTACCTACCACATCCAGGGTGCCTGTCTGCGTGTTGCCGCTCACGGTATCTGACGTAGATTTAATCGTGTTGCCCACGGTCAGGTTCGTACCAACGGTGGCGCTTGTGCCAACTGCGAGTGTTGTTCCTGAAGTAAGGCTTCCCGCAGCAACCGTATCAGCCACATTCAGATTACCTGTACCGAAGAGGTCCAGGTTATTGCCGTTTGTGGCAATGCTGGTGGCTTTAGTAAGCGTGCCTCCAAGCTGAATGGAGTCACCGGTGCGCGTCAGGCCGTTGTTCGCCTTGATTGGCTGCAACACGGATGAAACGCCGAGCTTTTTAACTACCCCTGTAGCAGTTGTAGTCAACACGCTGTCGGAGCCTGAAAGGCCGGAAGAAGCCGTACCCTGCAGCCCTTCCAGGCGTAACGGATCTGTGCCGGTGACATGAAGCTTGTTAGTCGGCGCTGTGTTGCCGATGCCTACGCTTGCATTATTGCCAAGAATAACGCTGTTGCTCTGGCTGACCTGTGCGCCCGAACCAATAGCGGTAGCATTATTAATGCCCGCAGCGGTTACATCGGCCTGGTTGCCTAACAGGGTATTATCGTGCGTGTTGGCAAAATTGGCTCCTGCCCGGTAGCCCATGCCGATATTGTTATAGCCGTTTCCTGCATTTTGCAGCGCTTCTGTACCAACCCCAACGTTATTGGAGCCGTTGAAAATACCGCTGCCTGCGCCGGAGCCAAACAAGGTATTGTTCAGCGTCAGGCCAATCGTCTGATTGATACCGGCCTGATAGCCGAAGAAGGTATTGCCCTGAAGGTCAATCCGTCCGGACTTGGTATTGAACACCCGGAAGTTGAGCGCGACATTGTTGGTCGTTCCCAGAAAGTTTACCCCGTCAACTGCATTGGAGTTGCCGGTGAGATTCCAGTAATTGCTCATCCCTACCCCGCCATTGCCGGAGTAAACCCAGCCTGTGCCGTCAAAGTAGTAAATGCCTGCGCCATTCGCACCATATAAAGGATTGGCAGAGCCGATGGTGGCATTGGTATTGTATACCAGCATACCAGCCTTCGGATTAGGCACTGTTGCAACATCCGAAGTAGATGTCAGGCTTACCCTATTCAGGTAAAAGGCCTTATTCGGATGCTCAAGCTCCAGCACCGACGAGGGATCGATCACTGTCGGGTTGAGGCCCGATTTGAACTGCGCCTGCCCGGCAAAAGGCAGTAGCAGAAAACTTGCGAGTAGCAGTTTTTTCATGGCTTAATTATGAGGGGTGTGGTTAATTGTTCGTGAAGGAGAATATTTTTCAAATGTAGTGCTCTCCCGCTAATAGCTATAGCTTTCACAAAAAAAGCGGCCCAAAGTATCGTATTAATGTTTGGGAAATAAATAATTGCATTACAATGAATTGGCTTTAGCTGTAATGAAATTTTCTTTGCAAAAACGAAATAGCTATTGGCAAGCATTTTTTACACTCACCCGCACCCTTCTTCAACAGGTTTCACGTCTTAAAAAGTTTGAACTGTTGCTCGCTTGTTAAGGAAGATGCCGTGGCATTAACCTGATTCCGCAAAAAGAAAAGGCCGCAGATTTTATCTGCAGCCTCTGTATGCCCATAGCCGTTCGCGTGCCTTAAAAAAGCGTCTGCTCGCCTTTCATCCATTTACGGTTAAGGTGCCCATACGCCTTCTCCGTGGCTTCGCGGCCACGCGGGGTGCGAACGATGTAGCCCTCCTGTATTAAAAAAGGCTCATAGACCTCTTCAATCGTGCCGCTCTCCTCGCCTACCGAAGTGGCAATGTTAGATATGCCCGTGGGCCCGCCCTTAAATTTATCTATCAATGCGGTAAGGATGCGGTTATCCATCTCATCAAGGCCGTTCGCATCTACATTGAGCGCGCGCAGGCCATGCTCGGAAATAGCAAGGTCTATCACGCCATTGCCGAGCACCTGCGCAAAGTCTCTCATGCGGCGAAGCAATCCATTAGCTATGCGGGGGGTCCCCCGGCTGCGACGAGCAATTTCCATGGCCGCATCAGATGTGATCCGGACATTCAACACATTGGACGCACGCAGTACGATCCCCTGCAATACTTCTGCGGAATAATAGTCAAGCCGGCTTTTTATCCCGAAACGGCTTAACAGCGGCGCGGTAAGCAGGCCGGAGCGCGTTGTAGCCCCAACAAGGGTAAAAGGAGACAGATTGATCTGAATGCTCCTTGCAGCCGGCCCGGAATCAATCATGATATCAATCTTAAAGTCTTCCATCGCCGAATAGAGATATTCTTCTACCACGGTGCTCAGGCGGTGTATCTCATCTATAAAGAGCACATCCCGCTCTTCCAGCGAGGTCAGAAGGCCGGCAAGGTCTGCGGGCTTTTCTATCACCGGGCCCGAAGTCTCTTTGATATTGACGCCAAGCTCATTGGCCACAATCCGCGAAAGCGTAGTCTTTCCAAGGCCGGGCGGACCATGAAAAAGCACATGATCAAGCGCTTCGCCTCTCAGATTGGCAGCCTTAATGAAAATGCGAAGGTTTTCTATCAGCTGCGGCTGACCCGAAAAGTCGTCTATCTGCTGGGGTCTTATGCTGTTTTCGTATTCTTTGTCTGTGGTAGAAAGCGATCCGTCGGGACGCACATGCGAAGGCGTATTCATACTGTTTAAAGATACGAAATGACAGGTGTGGAAATGCCTAAATCCGGTCACTTTTCCGCAATCTTCAAAGCTCTGAAACCAAAAACGCAGCCTTATGTGGCTGCGTTCTGGTAACGAATGGGTGGTGCTCAAGGTACAATAACAGGCGCGCTCAGCAGGCAGGTTCCGCTACCTGCGTCGGTCATGCGCAACAGATAAGTGCCTGCCGGCAACGAGACGGGAATGCGAAAGCGGTCTCCCGAAAGGTCTCGGTCATGCTTATAAGTTTGTAAGAGCTGTCCGCTAAGGTCATACAGGCAAGCGGTTACAGCGGGCGCGGAGCAGGCGACATTCAGCGCGCCGCCGCTGATGACAGTCGGATAAAATGAGACTGCGTTTTCAGGAAGATCGCCGCCGATAGAGATGGTGTTGGAATAGGCTTCCCCGCCGCTTTGCGAAAGCATTCTCAGGCGGTAATAGACTGTTCCATAGGCATCCGCGTCTGTGAAGCGATAAATACTCCCGGGCCCTTTCGGTGCAAACGCCGCCAGATTGCGGAACAGGTAGCCATTTTCGGAGCGCTGGAGCTCAAAATGGTCTAATGTGCCATCTGCGCCTGACTGCCAAACCAGATCGTTACCCCATTGGGTCTTTGCTGCACTGAAATTGCTGATGCTTAGCGGAAGGGCCACAGCGGCGAGCGGCATATTGGTGGCAAAGTCGCCGCGGAGATTGCCCTGATAAAGCGGTAGGGTGGATTGATTAAGCGTGGTCAAAGCCCCGGTGCTCAGATTTACCTGCGCGTATTGCCCGTCTGTGAAGCCCACGTAAAAATTTCCTGCTCCGTCAAAGTAAGCGCCGTCTTCCTCGCGGTTCGGGCTGCTGTTAGGTGTCACGTTTACAGGCACTACTTTCCAGGGATTCGTCGTCTTGTCAATCCGGATGAGATAGGAATTGATTGGCGGCTTTGGATAAGGGTTGTTTCCTATCGTGCTGGGCGCGCTCGGGAAGCCAATGTAAGAGTAAAGCTCTTTGCTCACCGGATGCATGTCCATATCCTGAAAGCCGCCGTCAGCATTAGTTGGCGGCAGCAAATAGGCAATCATTGCCGCCTGCTGGGTCATCAGGTTGGTCAGCCCGCGCTGGATAAGGGTGTCGGAAATATCCAGCCTGTAGTAAGTAGGAGAAAGCAAGGATGTAGTGGAAGGGGAAAGGCTTGCCAGACCGCTGATCTTTCCCAGAAACATATCCACTTTGCTGCCATTGAGCGGCGCATTCATGTCTGTATAGGTATAGCCCATGAACCAGTAAGCGCCCATGCTGTCCACCATTCCCCCGGCCAGGTTTACGAAGCTGAAGCTGACACTGCGGCCGGCGTCGGCAGCTGTGGGAGCCGGGATGATGCCCACCTGCGTGGCAACGGCATTGGTCCCGACCCGGAAAAACCTGGCATTTGTGCTGAACGGTCCGGACCACAGATATTCTATTCCGTACAGGTAACCGTCCAGACGATTAATACCGGCGCCGTTCAGGTCCTGGGCGCTGCCGTTTGTAAAGCTGATGACCTGCCCGGTATCAAAGCCGCTATTGGTGGCCGCAGGGTTGGTAGTTTTATGGAGCGTGATTCTCGCTACATTCGCATTGTAACCGGTTTTACCCACATAAACATAATTGCGAATGGATGTATTGAAAGGAGCCGGCGACTGCGCATGAGCGCTTGAAATGGCACAAAAAACAGCGAGCGCCGTGACCGTTTTTCTTGATAATTGATGCATATTGTTAAGCATTGGTTAGCAAAAATGTGCCGTTTAGAAGTAAGGGCAAGCGGCTAAAAGCTCATTTTCAACGCGACTTACATCTTTTATTCATTATTGTAAGTAATTTGTAGTAAAGTCCGGCATTATAAAGCTCAAATTTAATCATACATATAATAACATATCCCGGTGACAAACAATCAGCATAAGCTCGGCACCCGTCTCATTCACGCCGGCGTACAGCCCGACCCGCTTTCCGGCGCTATTATGACACCCATCTATCAGACCTCCACATATGTACAGGACGCGCCGGGTAAGCATAAAGGCTATGAATACGCCCGCACCCAGAATCCCACCCGTGCGGCGCTGCAGGATGCGCTTGCCTCCATTGAGAACGGCAGCTTCGGGCTTTGCTTTGGATCCGGCATGGCTGCTACAGATGCGGTGGTTAAACTCCTGCAGCCGGGCGACGAGGTAATTGTAAGCGATGATCTGTACGGCGGCACGTATCGCATCTTCACGAAGGTGTACGCAGCCTACGGGATTAAGTTTCAGTTTGTGCCTATGCACGATGCGGCAGACGTGACACGGTACGTTACGCCGCAGACGAAGATGGTTTGGGTGGAAACGCCCACCAACCCGCTGCTCAATGTGGTGGACATTGCTGCCGTCTCCGCTATCGCTAAAGGGGCAGGCGCGCTGCTGGTGGTGGACAATACTTTCGCCTCACCCTATCTGCAAACCCCGCTTGACCTTGGCGCGGACATCGTGCTGCACAGTGCCACCAAGTACCTTGGCGGGCATAGTGATGTTGTGCATGGCGCCCTGATTATGCGCGATGCAGGACTGGAAGAACGCCTGCGCTTTATCCAGAACGCCTGCGGCGCCGTGCCCGGCCCTCAGGATTGTTTTTTAGTGCTGCGCGGCATTAAGACGCTTCATGTGCGCATGCAGCGGCATTGTGAGAACGGCGAGGCCATAGCGCGCTGGCTAAAGCATCATCCGAAGGTGGATCGCGTGCTCTGGTGCGGCTTTGAAGACCATCCGAACCATGCTATTGCGGCAAAGCAGATGCGCGGCTTCGGCGGTATGATCTCCTTTACGCTGAAAGGCGATAATATGGAAGATGCCGTGCGTGTTCTGAGCGGGACAAAGCTCTTCTCTCTTGCGGAATCGCTTGGTGGCGTGGAATCGCTCATCGGGCATCCGGCGAGCATGACGCATGCCTCCATTCCCGCGGAGGAGCGGGCAAAACGCGGGCTGTCGGATTCACTTATCCGGCTGAGTGTGGGTATTGAGGATGTAAATGATCTGATTGCGGATCTGGAGGCGGCAATCGGATAATCCGCTATTCGGGCTTAATCCGATCAATGATCTCTTCCGTAATGGCAAGACCGTCCGCCATATTGCCGGAACTGGGGTTGCCGTCGTAATAGGCGCTAAGATGCAGCGTCTCATAAACTGCATTCAGGTCGCTAAGCAACTTTTTGTCCCGCTTGGCAATTTTCGACCGGTACCAGTCAATGCTCTTTTTCTTGGCTCTCGGCAGACCGGTCACCTCTTTCAGGCGCAGTCAGGCATCCAATGCGAGTAAGGCGCCGCTGTATGCAATGCCCGCCGCGCTTCGGACGTATTTGACGTCTTTGTAAATGCGGCCCTCTTCGCGTGCCTTTTGCAGCGTCTCCTTCGCATTGTCCAGATAACGCATGGCCTCACGATAGCTTTCCAGCTTAATTGCTTTTTGCTCTTCAACACTCATAGCATTCCAAAGTTAGCATCAGTTCCGCCGGTCTATCCCCCAGTACAGCTTCTGCCGGATAGTCTGCAGAAAATTATGCTCATCGGGCCGCACCAGCGATATCGTGAATGCCTCCTTTCGCACCGCCAATTGCACCGATGAGGTGATGCTTTCCGTCCGTGAATCCAGCGTGGCGAGGAATTGCTCGGAGCGACCTTCTACCTCAAAAGAAATCACGTTATCGTCGCTTACCACAATGCTGCGCGTGTTCAGGTTGTGCGGCGCTACCGGCGTTATCACAAATGAAGACGCCTGCGGGAATACCACCGGCCCGCCGCAGCTCAGGCTATAACCGGTAGAGCCGGTAGGCGTAGATACGATGAGCCCGTCTGCCCAATAGGTGTTCAGAAACTCCCCGTTGAGGTAAGTATGAATCTTGATCATGGACGATGAATCCTTGCGGTGCAGCGTAAACTCATTGAGCGCAAACGGCGCATCGCCAAAGAGGGGGATTGACGCGTCTAAGTGAATCAGGGAGCGCTTCTCCAGCGTATAAGAGCCGCGCACCAGCGACAGGATTGCCATGTCCACATCTTCTACCGGCACGGCCGCCAGAAAGCCCAGTCTTCCAAGATTGATGCCGATGAGCGGGATATTGGTAGCCCCCACATAGGAAATGGTATCCAACAGCGTGCCGTCTCCGCCCAGGGACATCAGCATATCTGTGTGTGCAGGCAGGTCGCGCTTGCCGGTAAAGAGCCGCGGCGGCGTATTAAACGCCACATGCGGCTGCAGGCGCTCGTAAAAATCTTTGAACACCACCATCCCAACCTTATGCTTTTCCAGCATCTCGACTATGTGCTGAAGCGTAGGAATGTAGGCGTCCTCAAAGGTGCGGTTGTAAAGGGCTACGAGCATAATAGAAAC
Source organism: Chitinophagaceae bacterium (assembly GCA_965246785.1). GTDB lineage: Bacteria > Bacteroidota > Bacteroidia > Chitinophagales > Chitinophagaceae > UBA1952. Next base: position 239,658 of record CBDFFM010000005.1, on the reverse strand, counting down.
CAGTCTGACGGACTTTGCGAAGCATGGGAAGTCTGACTGTTTGGCCATGAGCAAACCGCGACGCTTCGCACGTCTAAAGTACAGCCATAAGATTACTTTCCTCTTAAGCCGCGGCGTTCAGGCCTTTCCGGCCCGTAGCTTTGCGCAGCAAAAAAATCTACACTTTGAAGCACGGCTATTTCTCCCTCTGCGCAGCAATATTCTTTGCTACCGCGGCCATTGCCCAGCCCCCCGGCTATTACAACGGCGCCGCCGGCAAGAAGGGCGAGGCCCTGCGCATTGCCCTCTACGACATCATTAAAGGCCACACGCCCCTTACCTACACGCCCGGCCTGTGGAATGCCTACGCCACTACCGATGTCAAGGCCAATGGCAAGCTCGCCACCATTTACTCCGACAAGCCCGGCCACACCCCGCCCTACGAATACACCATTGGCGCCGACCAGTGCGGCTCCTCCACCCCTTCTACGGAAGGCGGCTGCTACAACCGCGAGCACATCTGGCCGCAAAGCAAATTCGGGAAGGCACTGCCCATGCTTACGGACCTGTGGATTGCCTACCCTACCGATTCCAAGGTCAATTCCATGCGCGCCGACTATCCTTATGGCGACGTCGTCGTGCCCACCTTTACCAGCCAGAACGGAAGCCTGCTTGGCCCTAATACTTATCCCGGCGCGCCTGCCTCTGCTGCCTTTGAGCCTATTGACTCTTTTAAGGGCGATGTCGCGCGCTCCTACTTCTACATTACTACCCGCTACTACGGCGACAGCGCATCGTTCATTGACTGGGAGATGGCCACTAAAAGCACCCTCAGGCCCTGGGTGCTTCAAATGCTCCTTCAGTGGCATCTCTCAGACCCTGTAAGCGCTAAGGAAAAAGCCCGCAACGAGGCTGCCTACGCCCTGCAAGGCAACCGCAACCCCTTCATAGACGAGCCCCGCTACGTGGAGTGCATCTGGTTCAACAACTGCAAAGACCTGCTGGCCGTGCCGCCCCTCGCCCGCCTCAATTTGCGCATTGCGCCTAACCCTGCGGCGACTAACCTAAGCATAGACTGGCAGGCCCTATCGCCCGATGAGGTGCTGGCGGTGGATGTGCTCAACATCCAGGGCCAAATCCTTTATCACAAGGTCCTGCCGACGCCCGGTATGCGCCTGAATGTGGCCGATTGGCCAAAGGGCCTCTACCAGCTTCGCCTGCGCACGCAGCATGGCGTGGTGGCGGAGAAGGTGATGGTGGAATAGAGGGCAAATGAACTTTTAGCGGCTAACCAACATTTCTCTGGTTTGCCGCGCATCCTGTTAGCATTGCAACAACTCTATGCAGCACTGAAGCACATACGGTCTAATTCGTTGTAAATCCTCGCAGCTTTGCTTCAAGTTCAGTGTGAACTATTGCGTATCCTTTAGGACTCGCTGCAAATCCATCTTGCGACGTAACGCATCCTGATCTAAATGCTGCGCGGCTTGCTTTAAGTAGAGCAATTGAAATTAGATTCACAATAAATCTTCCCAACTCCACAGCAAATGCTGCCGTCTTTGCAATAAATCACCTCATTTCATCACAAAACCATCCATCACTTCTATGGCACAGAAAAGCACTCAGACAAAAGGCCTGAACACCGCCAAGCTGGCCCAGACAAAAGCGGGGCTTTCTGCCCTTGCAAACCTGAAGGATTATAATCCGCAGCGCAAAGACTACAGTCCTGAAAAGCTGACGACTGTAAACAAGACGCTTACGGATGCTGAAGCCGCCGAAATCAGCGCGAGGAATGCTTACGAAAAAGCCCGCGACGCGCATGTAGCTGCGCAATGGAGCGCATGGAATTTTTACCAGGGCGCGGCGGAGTCCGTTGTTGGGCAATACGGCTCCAGCAGCGATGAGTATGCAAGTCTCGGCTATAAGAAGAAGAGTGAATACAAGAAGAAGACTCCCGGAACTAAGAGGACAAAGAATATGGCTACAGAGGGCAGCGCGTAAATCTGACCCGCCGGCAGCCGCAATTAAAATGAAAAAAGCCCGCAGCATCTGCCGCGGGCTTTTTTTCCATTTTAAATCAAGAGCGGAAGACGAGATTCGAACCCGCGACCCTCAGCTTGGGAAGCTGATGCTCTACCAGCTGAGCTACTTCCGCTTAATTGCGCTCAAAGATAGGCGCGGCGCCGCAAACCCTTTGTCACGCCCGGCGATAGAGTTCTGGTATTGCCACACCACATGCCCCGCCTATTACTACCGCCTGGATCACGTCGCTCGGGAAGTGCTTCAGGCTCCTCATGCGCAGCCAGCCCAGGAGCAGGGGCGCGCCAAAGGCGAGGAGGTAGCGCAGGCCCTTTTCCGGCGCAGTGCTTCTGGGGTGATAGTCGTTGTAAACCTTCGCCAGAAAGAATGCTGCGCATGCGCCGTTTGCCGTATGCCCGCTAAACCGGGCGTTGCGGTTGTTGCCGGGGTTCCGGATTGCCTCGGGCAGCGCGGTGTAGTACACTACGGGCCGGTATTTATCTACAAAGGCGGGGCCGAGCGGCGAGAAGCTGTAGATGGTGTAGCTAAGCGCATGCCCCCAGGCATACAACGCGCCCAGGCTGCGCCAGTCGCGCCTCGCCTGGCGCTTCAGCAGCAGCAGGAAGGGCATGGCTACGAGGCTCATCAGCACACGGTCGGAGATGATGCGGTAGTGCGCTGCCTCCGCTCCGTTAAAGCTGAGCGCATGTCGGTCTATCCAGGGCACCGCCGCCTGCTGAATGCCGGCAGCCTCTTCGGTGTCAATAATCGCCTTTCCGCGGAGCACGGCAGGAATTGCCCAAAAGTCGGCCAGCAGCATGACCGCGCTGAGCAGGCTGCAGCGCAAGGGCGATAAAGCGTAAACCGGCTCGTCGTCTTTATAAGGCGGATTATTACGAATAGCACGGGCCAGCAGCCAGGCGCATCCCAATGCCGCGGCAGCGCCAGCCTGAAGCCAGAATGATGTGCGTCGGTTGGCCATAGCGGGCGGGTGAGAAAAAACGTGCCGTGCGAATAGTGGCAATGGCCTGAAATTTTATGCGTTGACGGCAGGAGCTTATCTCCAGGTTAATTTATCATTATATCATGCATAGCTGGTTTGCCTTAGTGTTCATGTTTTCCCTCCTGACGCTGGACGCCAGTGCGCAAAACCGCCGCCGGCCACAGAAAGGAAAATCGCAGAAAGCGGCAGTGCAGCCGGCGAGGCAGGAGCCAACAATCACGGTAGATACGCCTGTCGGGAATATTTCGCAGGCGCCGCTGCTAAGCACGGACACAGTCAAAAAGGATTCAACGATACTGGAGCAGGTGGCGGATGTGGTGCACGACTCCGTAAAGGCTCAGCTCAAGGCCCCGATTGTGCAGGTGCCGGTGCGTCTGAAGACGCTGATCATCCCGGGCGCATTATTTGCCTACGGCTGCGTGACGCTGAATAATGGCGGGTTGCGGGTGTTTAATAAGGAGACAAGAGAGGTGATCTGGGATGGCAAGAAGCACGACAGGCCGTACATAGAAGATTACCTGCTCTTTGCGCCCGCCGTGGCCGTTTATGGCATGAACATCTTCGGCCTGAAGGGACGCAACAATTTAATTGACCGTTCCGTCATATATGGCATGAGCAACCTTATAGCCAACGGCTTTGTATTTGGCCTGAAGCAGGTAGGGATAGAGACCCGGCCCGACTCATCCGACAACCACTCCTTTCCCTCCGGGCATACGGCGGAAGCGTTTGTAAGTGCCGAGTTTCTGCATCAGGAATATAAAGGCAGGGTGCATTGGACGGTGACGGCGGCCGGCTATGCGGTGGCTACCAGCGTGGCTTATCTACGCATGGCTCATAATAAGCACTGGCTGAGCGATGTGGTGGCGGGTGCGGGCGTCGGAATGGCCTCCACGCGTTTTTCCTACTACCTGTATCCGGTGATCAAGCATGTCATTTTCGGCTCAAAGAAGGTGCGGGAAGATGCCATGATAATGCCAACGTACCAGCCGGGCGGCTTTTATGGCTTGGCGGCGATTTACCGGTTTTAGCCGGCGCAGCAGGAAGCATAAGGTCTGAGGCTGTCTGGCTGCAATTATATTTGCTGCCCGCGCCGATGCTGTTCAACTCACTCCATTTCGTCTTCTTCTTTATCCTGACGACGACGATTTACTTTCTGCTGCCGCATAGATGGCGCTGGGCTTTCCTGCTGCTTATATCCTGCTATTTCTACGCGGTATTCGTTCCGGTTTACATTCTGATTCTTGCCTTCACTATCGTGGTGGACTATTGGGCGGGCAGGCTGATTGAGGATAACCGGGAGCGACGAAAGCCGCTGCTGCTGGCAAGCCTGATTGTAAACATCGGCTTCCTCGCCTTCTTCAAATACTACAACTTCCTTAATGAAAACCTGACGGCCCTGCTGGGCCTTGGCGGCTGGCGCAATCCGGTGCCTGCGCTGCGCATACTCCTGCCAATCGGCTTGTCGTTTCACACTTTTCAGGCCATGAGCTACACGATAGAAGTCTATCGGGGCCATCAGAAGGCGGAACGGCACTTCGGCATCTATGCGCTGTATGTCATGTTTTACCCGCAGCTGGTAGCAGGGCCCATTGAACGGCCGCAGAATGTGCTGCATCAGTTTTACCGCAAGGTGGATTTTAAGTACGACCGCATTGTGGCAGGCCTGCGGCTGATGCTCTGGGGCTTATTTAAAAAGGTAGTGATCGCCGACCGGTTGTCTATTTATGTGGACGCAGTTTACAACAATGCTACCCACCACAGCGGCATCACCTGCATCGTAGCCACTATCTTCTTTGCCTTCCAGATCTATTGCGATTTTTCCGGCTACTCCGGCATCGCGCTCGGCGCGGCCAAAGTGTTAGGCATTGACCTGATGGAGAATTTCCGGCGGCCATATCTCTCAGCATCCATAAAAGACTTCTGGAGCCGCTGGCATATCTCGCTCTCTACCTGGTTCCGGGATTATCTGTACATCCCGCTGGGCGGCAGCCGGGTTTCGCTACCGCGCCACCTGGCCAATCTGCTCATCGTCTTCATGGTGAGCGGGCTCTGGCACGGCGCAAGCTGGACATTTGTGATCTGGGGGGCGCTGCACGGCATCTACCTTGTGGCGGAGCACCTGCTTCAGCGATTCGTTTTCAAAAAGAAGGAAACGACCAAAAGAGGATTGGCTGCCTTGCCATCTTATCTGCTCACCTTTTGCCTTGCGGCTTTTGCCTGGATTTTCTTCCGGGCTGATTCTGTGGGCACTGCCTTTACCATTATTCAAAACATCTTCACGCTTAAGCCCGGCACCTTTTTCGTAGGCTTCGCCGCCGGCTTTGTCTATGCCGTGGCGCTGATCATCTTCCTGATCCTGGCGGAAATCAATCAGGAGTTCCTGGCGGAAAAGTGGAGTATGATCTGGAGCCCGCGGCCTGCCGTGCGGATGGCTGGCTATGCCCTGCAGCTGCTGGCGATGCTGCTGATCGGTGTGTTTAACGGCGGACAATTCATTTACTTTCAGTTTTAGGCCGTGCAGAAGCATCCCGTCATACGCCTGCTTACCCGAAGCCTGATTTTGCTGGCCATCCTTGTACTGGCAGACCGCCTGATAGGTGCCGGCCTGGAGCGCATGTTTTACCGGCAGGAGCGCGGCGACGAGATCGTAACCAGATACACCCTTGACAGCACGCGCGAGGATGTGCTCATCTTCGGCTCGTCACGGGCCTCCCACCACTACAACAGCCGGCTGATGGACAGCCTGCTTGGCGCGAGCGTTTTCAACTGCGGCCGCGATGAGATGGGCATTTCCTACACGACGGCACTGGTGCCGCTGGTCTATAAACGCTACTCGCCAAAGCTCATCATCGTGGAAGTGCTGCCGACCGAGCTGAGCGCGGTAGGCAAGGAGGCGGAGATTCAGCGAATTTCTACCCGGCTAATTCCCTACGCGAACCGGCATCCTGAGCTGTGGCAGGCCGTGGCTTATGCGGGGAAGCCGGAAGTATATAAGGCTGCGGTCTCAAAAATTTACCCGTATAATTCGCTGATCGGGGCCATTTTCCAGAATACTTATACACATCTGGCCCATGTTACAGACCGGGGCTATGAGCCGCTATATGCCGAGATAGATTCAGCGACCTTCAGGCCAACACGATGGATGGATATGGATAAGCTGACCGGCGTGGACCCGACGCTTGCACAGCGCTACACATCTATGCTTGACTCCGCCGCCGCGCACGGTACGAGGGTATGTGTAGTGATTTCGCCGTTTTATTATCCGCTCAGAATTCCCGGCAATGAAAGCTATCTGGCTCTGCCCGAGCTGGCGGCGCATCACGGCGCACTCTTCCTTGACTGGAGCCGCGACCCGCGCTTCCTTATGCACCCGGCGCTCTTTAATGATGATGTGCACCTCAACGACCGGGGCGCACGCTTGTTTACCAGCCTGATGGCGGATACGTTACGCAAAATAGTGTGGCGGAATTGAAAGCAGTGATGATGGACTTGGCTGCCAAGTCCCTGCCTTTATTCGTAGTTAAACGCGTCCTCGCTTACATCAAAGGAAACGTTGCCTTTCTGGAAATCGTGACTGACGCCGATAAAAACTTCGCTTTTGACGCTGAAAGACGTTGCACCGGAATCCCGGTTGCTGACAACCACTTTTAAGTCATGACTTCCGCAAGCCAACGTATCAGTAGTGCGCAGGGCCAGGCCTAAAGCATGGTTAGTGGTTGCGGTATCGTGATAGACTTCGCGTCCATCCACTTCGATACGCACCATCGCATGCTCGTAGGTTTCCTGCAAGTCAAAATGTACCGGAAAGCTGTTTGCACCTTCGCAGCCACATTTTTTCTTACACGAAGCAAGCCCGCAACAGAAGATGAGCGTAGCTAAGAACACTGTATGCTTCTTAAGAATAGAGTTCATGAAATAAAGATAGGCCGGCAAGTGCTGTTGCCTTTATGCTTAAGCCTGTATGTCAAATAAATCGCCCTGCTACGCGTTGAAGGTTATTTTTGCCCTCGTTCAAATCCGTTTATGGCCGATTTCAATTTCAAAAAGTACGTTCCGCATCTCATTCTCATTGCCACCTTTGCAGTCATCGCATGGCTGTATGCCTATCCCGCGCTAAGCGGAAAAGAGCTGAGCCAGGGTGATAATATCTCCTGGAAGGGCATGAGCCATGAGGCTAAGCAGGAATATGAGAAGACCGGGCAGGCGGTACTGTGGACGAACAGCATGTTTGGCGGGATGCCGACCTACACCTTCTTTCTTGGCGCAACGAACAATTACGTTTACAAGATTCAGAATGCGCTGGAGACTATATTTCCGAAGCCTGGCTATTTCTTCTTCATTGCCATGGTTTGCTTTTTCCTGCTGATGCGGGTAATCGGCGTTAACCGCTGGCTGGCCGGCATTGGGGCCGTTGCTTATGCATTCTCCACTTACAACCCGATCATCATCACTGCCGGGCATGATACCAAGATGCTGTCGCTGGCATATATGCCGGGGGTTATCGCCGGAATCATGCTGCTCTACCGCGGCAAGTGGCTTCCCGGCGCGGCGCTGGCGGGCATCACCTTCGCGCTGATGTTCTCCATGCAGCACTTCCAGATTGTTGTGTACATGCTTATCATTCTGGCCGGGCTGGCCATAGGTCTTTTTATTATTGCGCTGCGCGATAAGCAGCTTGGCCGGTTCTTCATTGCCTCAGGCATTACGGTAGCCGTGCTCGCGATTGGCGCGGGGCCTTCGCTGCCGCCCTTTCTCACCTCGCTGGAGTACGCCAACGCAACGATGCGCGGCGGCAAAAGCGAGCTGACCGTTAACCGCCGGCCGGGAGAAACGAAGAAGTCCGGCGGACTGGATAAAGAATATGCCTTCCGCTGGAGCAACGGTATCGGAGAAACTTTTTGCATCCTGGTGCCTTACCTGTACGGAGGCGGAAGCGGTGAGGACGCGAGCCACGCACCCGCCACCTACGAGGCGATCGGCGGGCAGGCTGAGCAGCTTCCCACCTATTGGGGGCCCCAGCCTTTCCTGTCGGGACCGGTTTATTTCGGCGCGGTGATCTGTTTCCTGTTTGTGCTTGGTCTCCTGGTCATACGCTCGCCGCATAAGTGGTGGATCGCTGCCGTGTGCGCGCTGGCCATTATGATGAGCTGGGGAAAGCACTTCGCCGGATTCAACTACTGGATTTTTGACCATGTGCCTAAGATGAACGTTTTCCGGACGCCGAGCATGGTGCTGGTGATTCCGCAGCTGCTGTTCCCGGTTGTAGCGATCTGGGGCGTGCAGGATGCATTGAATAATTACCAGACAGAGGAAGGCAAGAAGGCTTTGTGGGGACATGTAAAGCTGGCGGCCGGCATTACCGGGGGCCTCGCACTTCTGCTTGGGCTCGGTGGCTCCATGTTCTTTGACTTTACCGACAAGGTAAAGGATGCGCAGTATGCGCAGATTCTATCTTTCCTGAAAGAAGACCGCGCGGCAATGGCCCGTAACAGCGGGCTCCTCAGCGCGCTTTACATAGCGCTCGCCGCCGGCATGCTCTGGGCTTACCTGAAAGGAAAGATCAGGCCGACTTACCTGATGGCCGGCCTGGGCCTCGTTATCGCCATTGACCTAATCCCGACTTCCCTGCGCTACCTGAGCGAGAAAAACTACGTTGATCCCGAGCAATACGCAGACAATTTTAATCCACGCCCGGCCGACCAGCAGGTTCTGGCGATGGGTCAGGGGGATCCCTACTATCGCGTTTTGGACGTGACAAAAGACGTGTATAACGATGCGACGCAGGCTTACTTCCACAAGGCAGTCGGTGGCTACAGCCCGGCCAAAATGGAAATCTATCAGGATTTGATAGACGTGCACATGAACGGGCAGTTCAATGCGCAGGTGCTGAACATGCTGAATACCCGCTTCTTCATTGTGCCGGGCGGACAGCAGGGCAGCGCTCAGGTGATACCAAACCCCGCAGCCTGCGGCAACGCCTGGTTCGTATCCGGCATAAAGCAGGTGGCGACTGCTGATGAAGAAATCCTCGCCCTGAAAGCAGCTAAGCTTGGCGACACAGTGCTCGCCGCTCCCGGCGATTTTAATCCACGCCAGACGGCCGTGGTGCGCAATACATTCGCCACTCAGCTTCAGGGACTGCAGCCTGGCCTGGATTCCGGTGCAAGTGTGAAGCTGGCGAAGTATGGGCTGAACGACATCCACTACACCTCCGTCAATTCCCGCGAGGGCCTCGCCGTGTTCTCTGACATCTGGTATCCTCAGGGCTGGAAGGCTTATGTGGATGGCAAGGAGACGCCGATCATCCGCGCCAACTATGTGCTCCGTGCGCTCCGCCTGCCGGCCGGGACGCATAAGATTGACTTTGTTTTCCATCCGCAAAAGTTCTATACGGGCAATACGATTGCAGGCATCTCCTCATTCCTGCTGTATGCCTTGCTGATCGGCGCAATCATCTTTGCCGTTCGCGGAAAGGCACTTGACAACTCTACAGAGGACTTGTTAAGTGCCGGAACAAGGAAAGCATGAGCAAAGGCTCAAAATTCAAACGCATCCTCGGTCTCCGGCAGGAGATGAGCTGGAGCTTTTACGCCCTGGATTTCCTTTTTAGAAAAGTGCTGCGCCACAATGCCAGGGCAAAGTGGGCGCTGCACCACACAGCAACTATTCACCACCCGCAGGGTTTGAGCAAGGGCATCGGCGCCTTCCCGGGAGATTCTCCCGGCGTGTATATCAATGCCTCTAACGGAATCTATGTCGGAGACTTCAGTAACCTCGGCCCCAACGTTGGCCTTATCTCCGGCAACCATGACGCCCTGGACAATGAATCCATGCTTCCGGCGCGGCCTATCCACATCGGGCGCTTTTGCTGGCTGGGAATGGGTGCCGTTGTGCTGCCCGGCGTGCAGCTTGGCGATTTCACGATTGTAGGCGCAGGAGCAGTGGTGACCAAATCCTTTGAGGGTGGCTATTGCATTCTGGCAGGCAATCCCGCGCGTATTATCCGCTCACTCCAAAAAGAAGCCTGCGATGAACGAGCCCGGCTCCGCTATGAGGCGCAAGCTGCTGTCGCGTAGCGCGGCCATCTTCGCCATACGCTTCTTTCCACTGGCTGCCGCAGCGGCGGCGGGCATTGTTTGCTCCCGCCGGCTTAGTCCCCATTTAAATGGCGTCTATCTGCAGGTCTGGGTCTATATGGCGGTATTTGTTGCTATTGCCGCGGCAGGCCTGCCGCCCCTTATGCTCACGCATACTGCCTTGTCGGTGGATGGCTGGCTGCGCAGACTCCGGATAAAGCACGTCCTGACGTTTACGTTATGGGTACTGTTGCTCGCGGTAATGCTGGTGGGCATATTTCTTTACCTCGGCGTTGCCGTGGCCTGGGTAGGGGGCGCTCTGTTTGGCGTACAGGTGGTCATCCTGCTGCTGGAGACCTATTTTATCATTCATGGGCGCTTTGGTACAGCGCTGGCAGGCAGCCTGCTCTACGCGATCGGCTTTTGCACACTGCACTATTTCTTTCTGAACGGCTTTTACGCGATGAACGTTATGTTCTGGCTGATTGCTTTATTGGGTTGCCTGAGGGTTGCCGTGCTTGCTGTGAGCGCGGCGCTAAGCTACAAAAGGCACCGGAGCGCCATTATAAGCTCTGAAATAACCACCGGCATCCGCAGGCAATGGCTGCAGCTCGGCATTTATGACGTCTCCCAGGTTGCATTCCGCTGGATTGACAAAGTGATTATCTCGCTAATAGTACCCTCGGCGCTCTATGCCATCTATCAGAACGGTACGCAGGATGTCCCTTTTATGGCGACGCTCCTGAGCGCGGTCGGCAACGGGCTGCTCCAGCAGATGGCAAGCGGCGAAAAAACGACGCAGGCCCGGGTAGCGCTGCTCAATGTCTCCGGCGCACTCCTGGGACGCGTAGTCTTTCCCGTGTTCTTTTTTCTGTTCTTTTTCCGGCAGGAATTGATCGTGACGGTGCTGACGGAAAAATACCTGCCGTCTGTTCCCCTGTTCGCCGTGTCTGTGCTCGCCCTGCCGCTCCGCGCGTACAACTACACCTCCATCCTCCAGCATCTGAACCGGGTAAAAGTCATTAACTGGGGCGCCCTGCTGGACTTGGGCATTGCGCTTGGGCTGTCTTATCCGCTCTATCTCTGGAGGGGGCTCACCGGTGTAGCCTTCGCGTTTATGATAAGCTCGTACATCCAGGCCTGGTTTTATCTCTTTCATACATCCCGCTCGCTGGCTTGTTCCGTTGCGCAGCTGGTACCGTGGAAAAGCTGGAGCGTAATGCTTATTGTTTTTGGCTTTGCAGCTATTGGCATGCACGAGGGCCTTTCACGAAGCTGCGGGGAGCGGCAAACGCTACTTTTGGGATTCGCCGGCACGGTGGGCATCATAGCCGCCGCACTGCTGCCGGTGGTTTTTACAAAGAAGTCTCATGGCTAAAGCAACCCATCCACGCAGCCTGCGCACGATAGAAAACAGCGGCTTCAGCGCAAACAGCGCCATTGAGGGCTCGCGCCTCGTAGAGCGGGATGGCTCTACGCGCCTGCGCAAGACGGGCATACCATTTTACGAGCGGATTTCCATTTACCACAGCCTGCTGCGGATGCCGCGGATCAAGTTTTTGCTGGTTGTATTTAGCTTCTATACAAGCATTAATCTGTTTTTTGCCTTTCTGTATTACTTCGCCGGCGTAGATCACCTTACCGGCACGGACGGCGCTCGCTCTGAGTACCATAAATTTTTGGAGGCTTTCTTCTTTTCGGCACAATCGCTGACCACTGTGGGCTATGGCCGGGTAGCGCCCATGGACCTCACCACCAATGCCATCGCCTCTGTGGAGTCGCTGATCGGCATTCTCGTTTTTGCGCTTGTGACAGGTATCTTCTATGGCCGCTTTGCCCGGCCACGGGCATATATCATTTTCAGCCGCAATTTTCTGGTAGCGCCCTTCAAAGGTGGCCGGGCCATCATGCTTCGCCTTGCCACTTACAAGAACAATCACCTTACAGATGGCGAGGCCCAGCTCACGGCTGCGCTGCACATTGACGAAGGCGGCAAGCGGGTGACCCGCTTCTTCCCCATTAAGCTGGATATCAGCAAGATCAACTCTCTGGCACTGAGCTGGACCCTGGTACACCCGCTGGACGAAGAAAGCCCGATGTACGGCTATTCGGAACAGGATTTCCTGGACGCCCGCATTGAGCTGATCGTAAACGTTAAGGCTTTTGACGATCATTTTTCTAACACGGTGCTGCAGCGAACATCCTACACGTACGGGGAAATGGCATATGCCGAAAAATTCATCCCGATGTTTGAGCGGCAGGAGGGACGGCCATACACCATCCTGGAGCTGGACAAGATCAATGCGCATGAATCGGCGGCGCTGCCCGATCTGCACGAGATTCCGGAGCAAACGCCGTCATTTGTGACGGCAAAGGTTTAGCGCGCTGCGGCCCTCCCCTACATATTCCCGTGTATTACCGCAAGGCATTTCTATCTGCAATCCAGCGGATTAAATTTGATAGAATCCATGAGCCGCCTGCGCGACATATTACTCAACCTGCTGTTTTGCGCTTCATTTATGGCAGTGCCGGTATTTCTTGCCAATCAAGAGGCGCAGCTCCATTGGAATAGCTGGGGCGTGTGCCGCGACGTGCTGGGCTACATGCTGAGCGTAGGGTACTTTTATCTGAACTACTACTATCTCATTCCCCGGTTCTATCAGAAGCGCCAATATATTTTTTTTACGCTGCTTACTCTTAGCTGCTTTTGTCTGATAACGGCTGTTCCCAAGGCTATCATTCCGGATGTCGTGCCTCTGGCCCGCAGCGGATGGCGTGCGCTTTTAGGCAACATCAACCACAACCTGTTCCGCTTTTTGTTCGTGCTCGTGCTATCCATGATGCTGCGCTTGCGCGATCAGTGGCGGAGCGCGCGGGAGGGCAAGACGTCGGCAGAGCTGGCATTTCTGAAAGCCCAGATACAGCCCCATTTCCTCTACAACACCCTCAATACGATCTACGCACTGGTAATAGAAGAATCCCCACATACCGCGGGCGCCATTACCCGCCTCAGCGGCATGATGCGCTACGTGACTGACGAAGCATCCATGGAAGACGTGCCCCTGGCCAATGAGATCAGCTACATTGAAAGCTACATCACCCTGCAGGAGCTGCGCTTTGGCACAACGGTCGGCATTTCCTCAATAGTGAACGGCGACCCCGACGGCTACCGGATACCACCAATGCTGCTGATACCTTTCATTGAAAATGCCTTTAAGCACGGCATTAATCCGGAAGAAGATTCGGGCATTGTAGTACGGATCAATATCTCCAATGACATCCTGCGGCTGAATGTGCGCAACCGGCTCGTGCATTCGCGGCCCGAGCGCGGATCAAGTGGAAAAGGCCTCTCCAATACCAAAGCCCGCCTTGCCCTGCTCTACCCCGGCCGCTACGAGCTACAAACTTCTGCCGACGATGGCGTATATGCCGTTTACCTAAGCCTCACACTTATATGATAAAAGCCATAGCCATAGACGACGAGCCGCCGGCTCTGCGCATCATTGAGCGCTTTGCCGCAGGCATGGAAGAGCTGCAGCTGCTCCGCACATTCACTAACCCCAGCGAGGCGCTCCAGCTGTTGCAGGATGAACAGGTGGATCTGCTGTTTCTGGATATCCAGATGCCATCGGTATCGGGACTTGACTTTTATAAATCGCTGCCCGAGGGTCCGATGGTCATCTTTACAACGGCCTACAGCGAATACGCCGTTGAAGGCTTTAACCTGCGCGCAGTTGACTATCTGCTCAAGCCCTTTACAAAGGATCGCTTTGCACAAGCCGTTGAACGTGCGGTGAACACCAAAAATTATCGCCAGCAGATGGCTTCCGGCGGACAGCAGTTTATTTCTATCCGCGCAGACTACAGCACGCACCGCATCTCACTTTCGGACATTAAATATGTGGAGGGGCTGGATGATTATCTCAAAATCCACCTGGAAAGCGCGCGGCCAATCGTGGCTCGCCTTACCATGAAGAGCATGGTTGAAATGCTGCCTGCCGGAGCCTTTATGCGGGTGCACAGATCATACATCATTCCGCTTAATCGCATTACGATGGTCCGGAATAAGACGATTTACATCGGCGAGGTGCAGATTCCGATCGGGGGCTCCTATGAGGAGGCTTTTTTCAAAGCTTTCTGACAAACGGGCCCGTTTCCCCGCGATCCGGCAAAAGTTTACCGCACTATCTGCGCCCGAGGTAATAATTAGGGATGGCCCGCGTTATTAGGTTATTAGAAACGCGAGGCTATGAAAGCGAAATCAGGCCAGATATTGCAAAAAGGGCGCACGGGGCGCTATGATGAAAAAACCGAGGAGCAACACCTGTTTAATACAAGCCTTTGGCTGGGCGTAAGCTGCCTGCTGATATGGCTGCTGATGAGCGTGTTGCTGTAATGATATTCGAAAGAGTGTGTGTGGTGTGTTTTGGATGATGCAAAAGGCCGGCCTCAACGCCGGCTTTTTTGTGCCCTTAAAAGAACGGCTGCTTTGCCGCTGCGCTGAATGCGTTCCATATTTCCGCTACCACATCGCCTGCCGGCTGAATGGACCTGATGGATGCGCTCACTTGCCCGATTTCCAGCTCGCCTTCCTGCATATCGCCTTCCTGCATGCCGCGCTTCGCGCGCGCACGGCCTAATAAGTCCTCAAGCTCTGTCTTATCCGCGCCGCGTGCCTCTGCCTCCTGCACCTGCTGCACAAAATGATTGCGAAGCAGGCGCACGGGCGTCAGACTTTTCAGGCAAAGCGTCGTATCGCCCTCACCGGCAGACAGTATTGCCTCTTTAAACGCGGGATGACTGGAAGCCTCCGGCGTGCACACGAAGCGGCTGCCGATCTGCGCCCCTTCCGCGCCAAGCGCCATCGCGGCCAGCATCCCGCGGCCGGTAGCGATGCCGCCGGCAGCTATGAGGGGTATGGAAAGCACTTCCCGGACCGCCGGAATAAGGCACATCGTTGTTGTCTCTTCGCGTCCGTTATGGCCGCCGGCTTCAAAGCCTTCCGCAACCACAGCATCAACGCCGGCTTCTTCACACTTCCTGGCAAACTTTGCAGACGACACAACGTGAACGACTGTGATGCCGGCATCTTTCAGCTTAGCCGTCCATGTTTTGGGATTGCCGGCAGACGTAAACACGATCGGCACCTTTTCTTCCAGAATAACGGCAATGTGTTGATCAATGTCTGGGTAAAGAAGTGGCAGGTTAACGCCATATGGCTTGCCGGTAGCCGCTTTACACTTCAGGATATGTTCGCGCAACACCTGCGGATACATGCTGCCCGCCCCAATCAGGCCGAGTCCGCCGGCATTGCTGACTGCGGAGGCGAGCTTCCAGCCGGATGCCCAGATCATGCCGGCCTGGATGATCGGGTATTGAATGCCAAACAGGCGCGTGACGCGATTGTCAAAACCGTTTTCAGTAAAAGCCATTGGTTCGGTGATTCTTTATCCTAAATCTATCTCCGTATTATCGCCGATATTCAGGCTCTGGCTCATGCCCCTTACGAAGGCGTCGGAGCCGATGATGGATGAATGAAGCACCACCTCTTTCAGCTCTGCATAAGAGCCGATAATAGAGTCCTGGATAATGGAGGCCTCAATATTGGTGAACTCGCCGATCGTAACGTTAGGGCCGATAATGGAATGGCGGATGTTGCACCCTTCAGCGATAGATACCGGCGGAATAATGACTGCGCCTTCAGGCGTGTTGACCGGCGTGCTCTCCCCTTCGTGGCCTTGCCGCAGCAGAATGGCGTTGGTTGATAACAGCGTTTCCTTTTTGCCGCAGTCAAACCAGTTGGCTACGCGAAATGCGTTGAAACACACGCCGTCATCCAGCATTTGCTGCAGGGCCTGCGTCAGGTGATACTCACCCTGCTCATCCAGCCGCGCCTCAATGTGGCCTGCCAGCGCGCGGAAAAGGACCTCTGTTTCCTTCACATAGTACACGCCCACCATAGCCATATTGCTGCGCGGGATCAGGGGCTTCTCCACCACCCGCAGTACGCGGTCGGCCTCGTCCAGCTCCGCTACGCCGAATGAGCGCGGATCGTCCACGCGGCGCACGCCGATCATGGAGGTGTCATGCTGAATGAGCTCCTGCACATTGTAATCGCAGATTGTGTCACCAAGCACAATGAGCAGCTCATCATTGCCAACGGCTTCCCGCGTCAGCCAGATGGCGTGGCCCGTGCCGCGGCGGTCACTCTGGGTTACCAGCGTGTACTTCAGGTCGGGGTAGGTACGGGCAATGTAGCGCTGAATCTTCTCGCCGAGGTAGCCGATGACAAAGACAAAATCATTCACCCCGGCTTCCAACAGCTGATCTATGATGACGGCTAGAATCGTCTTACCCGCCATCGGGATGAGCGCCTTAGGCTGCGTGTAAGTAAGCGGACGCAGCTTGGTGCCTGCGCCGGCTACGGGAATAATCGCTTTCAATTGAAATTCGGAGTTCAGGGTTCGGAATTCGGATTTGCAGAACCGAAGCTTTCAGAAGCGCCGTGAAATTAGGCCTCCCTTCGTACAATCCGGCCGCGGCATTCCAATTCGGCGTTCAGATAAGGCATGAAGTTTTCAGGCATTATGATATGGTTGCCAAGAAAACATCTCCTGATACCGCTGAAGGCCCCCGGCTGAACCGCCGTAAGCTGAAGAGCATTGCCGCAGACCCAGCCAAAAGCGCGGAGGCAGTTAATCTGCGCTACGTCAGCGACAGCGAGCCAGGCATTCTACGCGTCCGCAAGGGCAAGGACTTCAGCTATGAGCTCAAAGGGAGCGCGTTGAAGGATGAAAATACACTTGCCCGCATCCGTGCCCTCGTTTTACCACCGGCCTGGGAAGAAGTATGGATTTGCAGGGACGCTGAAGGTCACCTGCAGGCTACCGGCGTTGATGTAAAGGGCCGCAAGCAGTACCGGTATCATTCGGCCTGGAGCGCTTTGCGCAGTCAGACCAAGTTTGTGCACCTCCACGAGTTTGGCAAGGCCCTGCCTGCCATCCGCGCCTGCATGGCGCACGACCTGGCGCTGCCCGGCCTGCCGGTTGAAAAAGTGCTGGCAGCCCTT
Source organism: Chitinophagaceae bacterium (assembly GCA_965246785.1). Taxonomy (GTDB): domain Bacteria; phylum Bacteroidota; class Bacteroidia; order Chitinophagales; family Chitinophagaceae; genus UBA1952. The sequence goes on along the minus strand of CBDFFM010000005.1, from coordinate 222,512 downwards.
GTGAGCATCATGCAGGCCACCGGTATTCGCATCGGCAGCAGCGAGTATGAGAAACTCTACGGCTCCTTCGGGCTCAGCACGCTGAAGGACAAACATGTGCGCATAGCCGGCGGCGAGCTGAAGTTTTCCTTTGTGGGCAAAAAGGGTGTGGCGCATAAGCTATCGCTCAGGAGTAGGAGACTGGCTAAGATTGTGAAGGCCTGCCGAGACATCCCCGGCGAGGAGCTATTCCAGTATAATGACGCCGACGGCAATCATTACCCGGTGGATTCTGGCATGCTGAACACCTATATCAAAAAGATCAGCGGCGGGCATTTTACCGCAAAGGATTTTCGCACCTGGACCGGCACCCTCGCCGCTTTGCAGGCCTTTCGCGAGATTGGCTGCGCATTCGCTTCCGCCGCGGAGGCGAAGCGGAATATCAATACGGCATTAGACAAGGTTTCCGCGCATCTTGGCAATACCCGTACCGTATGCCGCAAATACTATGTGCATCCCGCTATCCTGGACCTTTACGAGTGCGAGAAACTGGATGCCTTCCTCAAAAAGCTGGATTCCGAGCCGGAAAATAAAGGCGACGGGCTGACGAAGGAAGAAGAGGTGCTGATGAAGATATTGGGGCAGTAAAAAAGGTCTGTTTCCGCTTACGCGGGCAGAATGCTTTCATCATCTGAGCAAACTATCGATAAACACAACCCCCTTCCCAAAATAAGCCGCGTAATGCCGGTTCGTCGTCGCCCGCTTCAGGGCAATGATATCTCCCACATATAGCACGTTGCCCGCCTGGTAATGCACCGGCGGCACGCCCACCGTATCGCCTCTTGCCGCTGCAATCCGTGCATAGCGCGCCCGCATCTCCGCATCATAGGCCTGTGGAATGCCCTTTGTCAGGCTTTTACTGACTATAAAAACATTGGCCTGCCGCAGGTCATGCGTATTGGCGCTTATCAGCAGTGCGACAATTCCTATAACACCCGCAACCTGGCGCTTCAGCCCGCCGTCCGCAGCGGCAAAGCCCGCCCGGAGCACCCCGGTTAGCTGAGCAAGAAATAAGAGCCATCCTAACAGAAAAAAGGTGTAAAGCATGTTCATCACCCGCGGCGGCGGCTCTTTGCCTAAGGCGTAGTGCGCGGGCAGGCCTATCAGGAGGATAATTGCCAGTGGCAATAGAAAGGCTGTGAGCAGATTCACGCGCCGCATCCGCAGCGGGACGCTTAGCAGCATAAGAACGCTGAGCGCGGAAAATAGCAGCAGGAACGGGTCGGTGATCCACTGAAAGAATGCCTTCTGCGAAAAATAGATCCAGTTGGGCAGCACCATGACCAGGCTGCGGGGGTTCACGGCCTGCCGGGCAAAGTTTCCGGGCGCGAGCAGGGCAATGGCGCTGAATATGCCGCAGATGATCAGCAGCCAGCCATAAAAGCGGCTTTGCGCTTTGCAGGAGCGGCTCCGGTAATAGATCCATCCGCCAAAAACGGTCAGGTCGCAGAGCGCTACCATAATCTCGTTGCCGCCAATGGCTGCTGCGGCCAGCAAGCCGGCCCCGGCCAGCGCCCCTCCGCCGGGAGCTTCCTGTCCATCCACGCGCAGCAGGAGCAGCATCAGGCATAGGGCTGCCGTGGCCGGAAGCACGTAGGTGACCTCGCCGGAAAACCAGTAAAAGCCCTCCCCGAGCGAAGGGAAATTATTAAACAGCAGCGCGGCAGCCATAGCGGTTATGGCTATCGCTATGCGCGGCGGCACACGCACATATTGCCGTAATCCATAAGCGCCGGTTGCTCCATATGCAAGGGCAAATGCCGCTATCATGCCAATCACCGCCAGCCGGTAGCCTTTCATGGAATGCCAGTGCAGGGGGCAGAGGGACGCCGCAAGATTGCCGGAATAGCGTCCCGACCATTTCCGGTACAGCTCGCCCTGTATGCCGGAAAAGGAGCGCCAGCCTGCATTCTGAAAATCGTCTGCCGGGCAGGGATGGTTGTAGATGCCGATATACAGCATAGGCAGCAGCGCCAGCACAGCCGCTGCGATCAGCAGCAGCGGCAGCCAGCGCAGCATCAGCCGCCAGCCGCCCCATTGCGATGAAAATACCCGGTGCATATACGCCTGCAAGGATAGGCTACTTTTGCGCTACCTGAGCCGGGAACGACCCTAAAATCCACTCACTATTCACCACCCGATGACTTTTATAGAAGAGCTCCAGGCCCGCGGCCTCGTTCAGGATGTTATGCCGGGCACAGCGGAGCAGCTGGCCAAAGAAGTGACCGCCGGCTATGTAGGCTTTGATCCTACCGCCGACAGCCTGCACGTAGGTAACCTGCTGCCCATCACCCTGCTGATGCGGCTGCAGCGTGCCGGCCATAAGCCCTTTGCCCTTGTGGGCGGCGCTACCGGCATGATCGGCGACCCCAGCGGCAAAAGCGCCGAGCGCAACCTGCTGGACGAAGCCAACTTACGCCATAATGTGGCCTGTCAGGAGGCGCAGCTGCGCAAATTCCTAGACTTCTCGCCCGGCCCTACGCAGGCAGAGCTGGTGAATAATTACGACTGGTTCAAGGACTTTTCGTTCCTGCATTTTATACGCGACGTGGGCAAGCACATCACGGTCAACTATATGATGTCTAAGGACTCCGTGAAGAACCGGATGGAAACAGGCATCTCCTTTACGGAGTTTAGCTACCAGCTGATACAGGGCTACGACTTTTACTGGCTGAACAAGCATAAAGGCGTAAAGCTGCAAATGGGCGGCGCGGACCAATGGGGCAATATCGTGACGGGCACGGAGCTGATTAGGAAAATCCGGAATGCAGAATCCGCAACGGCGAATGAAGAAGCGGACAATCCCAATTTATCAGGTTCCGCATTTGGCCTGACCTGCCCGCTGATTACCAAAAGCGACGGCGGCAAGTTTGGCAAGACGGAAAGCGGCACCGTGTGGCTGGACCCCGCGCGCACCTCGCCATACCAACTCTACCAGTACTTCCTGCGACTGCCGGATGCGGATGCTGCGCGGATGACTTACATTTTTTCGTTTAAGCCGGTGGAAGAAATCCGGGCACTGGTAGCGGAGCATGAGGCCGCCACGCATCTGCGCGGCCTGCAAAAGGCGCTGGCTGAAGAGCTTACGATACTCGTGCATTCCGAAGCAGACCTGAAAGCTGCACAGGAAGCTTCTCAAATACTATACAGCGGCGATGTTCAGGCACTGCGCGGCCTGAGCGAGCAAACCCTGCTGGATATTATGGACGGCGTGCCTCAGGTGAAGGCTTCTTTGGCTGCGCTTGCGGGCGAGGGGCTGGACCTTGTTTCCTTTCTGGCCGAATCAGGCGTTTTCTCTTCCAAAGGCGAGGCGCGAAAGATGCTAACTGCCGGAGGGCTAAGCATTAATAAGGAAAAAGTGACCACAGCCGACTACCGTTTGGGCGAAGCACAGCTGCTCAATGGGCGTTATATCCTGCTAAAGAAGGGTAAGAACTATACCCTCGCCGTATTTGAATAAGAGGGTAAGGCAGATGCAGCAGCGCCGGGCAAAAACAGCCCGGCGCTTTTATTTATATGAGATGAACCACCCGGCGCAAGATGTTGCCCGCATGTCAATGCTGCAGGAAAGAGCTATGAGCCGGCTGACAAAACCGGGCGCGGCCGGGAATCGTAGGTAAAATGCTCAAGTCATTCATTTTCAAGTGGTGACATGCTCCTATACGGCGCGCGTTTGCGGTGGCGATTGATATTTCAGAGGCCAATTCCGGGGGCGCTTACCATTTCTAACGCGCCCGTTAAGAGGGCATTGGCTCTTTGAAAGCCTAAAAGTGGGCGGCTACATTTGGCCGCGATACGAATTTCTCCTATCCACGACACCCACACACACAAACTCAACCGTGCTTATGTTCTCAGTCTCTACCAAGAACCATCCGGCCATGCAATCGGACCTCCTGCAGCAGGAATTGTTTGACCACATCCGTTCCGTTATGCCGGCCAACCGTTCGCTGGCTGACGCCATTGCCGACCTCCTGCGCATCTCATCCGACAGCGCTTACCGCCGCATCCGGGGCGAGAAGTCCCTTTCTTTCGCAGAATTGCAGAAGCTTTCTACCCATTTCCGCATCTCGCTGGACGCCATTCTAAACATTGACTCGCGCAGCGCCGTATTCTATGGCAACTGGCAGCGCGCACGCGGCTTCAACTTTAAAGAATACCTCGGCGGCCTGCTGGAACACATTGAGAATGTAGCCGCTTCCGTGCGCCAGGCTTTTCATTACGAAGCAAAAGATCTGTTTCCCACTCACTATCTCGCCTTTCCCGAGCTTGCAGCTTTCAAATACTTCTACTGGATTCGCAGCATCCTGAACCACCCGGCCTATGCCGAAACGGCTTTTGAGCAGCACGACCTTAGCGAGGTGCTCGCAGAGCTGAGTCCGGCCATCATAAAGGCCTCAAATGCAATAGCCACCACGGAAATATGGAGCGATGAGACCATCAACAGCACGCTTGCACAGATCAGCCGCTACCGCCGCCAGGGTATTATAAAGGACGCGGCAACGGCAGACCGGCTTTACGCCGCCGTATCAGCGCTCCTCACGCAGGTGCAGTCGCAGGCCGAAACAGGCCGGAAATTCGCCCCCGGCGCCGCTCCGACCAAGTATTCCGGAACCTATCAGCTGTGTTACAATCCTTTATATCCCGGCCACAATACCATCCTGACTGAGGCAGATGGGATGGAAACCGTCTTTGTGGATCAATGCGTGCTGAATATGATGATGACCAACGACCCGGAGTTTTGCAGCAATACGCGCCGCTACTTTGACGATGCCATTGCGCACGCCTCTTCCCTGAACGGCCCGAACAACACGCTTCGGGAGGACTACTTTGCAAGTCAGCAGCAAAAAATACGTGATGCTCAGGTTGCGGCCTCGTAGGGTGGCTTCAGCATGCATCTTAAAAAGCAGTCCATGGGGCTGCTTTTTTTCCGTTTGGCCGGTTGGGCAGCCAGCCATCTGCCGGCGCGAATGGGGCCATCTTAGTCATTGACGTGGCTGCCTTCGTTATAGACGTGGCTGTCGCAGTTAATGACGTGGCTATCGCAGTTAATAACGTCTCTATACACGTCATGGACGCCTCTATACACGTCATAGACACCTCTGCACACGTCATGGACGCCTCTGCACACGTCACAGACGTATCCATACACGTTATTGACTAATTTAGCTGCTTCTTTTAAAAAACTGCCATGATATCATCTACGCCCAAGTACCACCATCAGGCGCCCGACGTTGCCGCACCCAATATCGGCGTTACCCTAAAAAGCTACCTGAAAGCCCGCGGGCTGAATCAGGCCGAGCTGGGCCGCCGCACCAACCGCAGCACCACGACGGTGCATGCCCATATGAAGCGGAAGTCTATGCAGACGGCCATCCTTTGGGAGATGTGCCACGCGCTGAAGCACAACTTCTTCGCCGACCTCGCCGGGCAGCTGCCCGAAGATTATAAGAGCGAGGCGCAAAGCCGCCTGGCGGCGGAAAACGCGGAGCTGAAGCTGCGGGTGTCAATGCTGGAGGATTTGCTGCGAAAGGGGCGGTTGTGAGGCGTGGTTCCCGTCACTCGTGGAAGCAGACTTCAATGATGAATGATGGTAAGGCTGTGTCTTGCAATAGTGATGCAAGTCGGAGACTTGCTTCTATTGTGAGTTTAAGTCTGCTTCGCAAGACTTAAACCAGTGGGGGGTAGTCGCGCCTCAATCTTGCACCAATAGAGGGTAGGCTAAGTTGTGGAAGCGAGTGCCAGCCAAGCAATGACTAGGGAGGCATATTCATCAAAAGTGAGTTTATCAGGATGCCATTTATTTCCAGCACACATATCGGGAAGTGCAGTCAGGAAGCCTTCGTAGTCATTATATATGAACACGGCACTCGGAATAGTCTCATCTGTTTTCTTTACCAGCCAATTTCTAACGCAGGTGATGGCTTCTTCCGGAAAACCCTGATGTGCCCGTATATCCTGCCCCGAAATATCAGAAATGAATTGCTTAAAGCGGAACTGCTCGCTTTCTAACACCAAGTACTCTTTATCCCGTTGCTGCTTTGCGCCAAATTCTATTGCTCCTATGCAAATACCTAATTCCAGCGGCATATTAAAACGCGGCAGTTCGCCCAATGCGCTTAGCGTAACCCGGGAGAGGTCGTGAATAGAATATTTGCTTTCGCCGATAAGCCGGACAATATTCTTGATGCGTATGCTGCTTGAATCCTGAAATTCTTTAGCACAACGCAGGCGAAAGCCACAGCTATGCACCGTAAAAAGGATAGCGTTGAAAATCTTATTGTAGCCTTCATCTCTACTCGTTGAAGTCTTGCGCAGCAGACTTCAATGATGAATGGAAGCAAGACTGTGTCTTGCAATGGTGATGCAAGTCGGAGACTTGCTGCTATTGTGGATTTAAGTCTGCTGCGCAAGACTTAAACCAGTGGAGTGTTTAAGTCTGCTTCGCAAGACTTAAACCAGTGGAGGGAGGCGCTGCGCTAACATCGCGAAGAATCGGAAAATAAGCGAGGTAGCTTTGCCTCTATGAAAATTGGACTTATAATATTGGCTGCTGTGCTTTCTTTAATTTCTTTACTATTCATTGCCATTTGCGTTGACGGATTAGTTCAATATTCAGGACAGAAAATGGGTAACGAAGCGTATGGTTTCCAATCCTTTTTTACTCTGTTAGCTTTTCTTTTTACCCTTCCGTCTATATTTCTGTGGGTTTACATTTTTATCAAGCGAAAAAGGCAACTGCCTAAGGACGAATGCCAGGTGCCCGGCAACCCATATACAGATAACAGTTCCTCTCGGCTCCAGTAGCCTAAGTCCGGTGTGATGTAGCCTCCGCCTACCTTTCCAAATAAGCCCCTAAATACCTCCCTGTCCTGCTTCCCTTCACCTTCGCCACATCCTCCGGCCGCCCTGCCGCTACGATGCGGCCGCCGCTATCGCCCGCGCCGGGGCCGATGTCTATCACCCAGTCGGAGGAGGCCGCCACGTGCATATCGTGCTCCACCACTATCACCGTATTGCCCGCCGCCACGAGGCCTTCCAATTGCGCCAGCAGCCGCTCCACGTCGGATGGATGGAGGCCGGTAGTCGGCTCGTCTAAGATGTAGAGCGTAGCCCCGCGGCCCGCGCGCTGTAGCTCCGTAGCCAGCTTGATACGCTGCGCCTCCCCACCAGACAGCTCCGTAGCCGGCTGCCCGAGGCGGATGTAGCCCAGCCCCACCTCCCGCAGCGTAGTCAGCGCCCGACTGATGGAGGCCTCTTCTTCAAAGAACTCCGCAGCCTCATTCACCGTCATGCGGAGCACCTCGGCAATGTTGCGGTCGCGGTATTTGATCTCCAGCGTCGCTGCATTGTAGCGTGCGCCGCCGCACACCGGGCAGGGCGCATACACCGAGGGCAGGAAGAGCAGCTCCACGCACACAAAGCCCTCGCCCTCGCACTTTTCGCAGCGGCCTTTAGCCACGTTGAAAGAGAAGCGGCCCGCATCATACTTCCGCGCCTTCGCAGCTTTAGTAGCGGCAAAGAGCTTGCGCACATTGTCAAAGAGGCCGGTGTAGGTAGCCAGGTTAGAGCGCGGCGTCCGGCCAATAGGCTTCTGGTCAACGCGCACGAGGCGCTTAATGCTTTCCATGCCTTCGGTAATGGTACCGCCAAGGGTTTGAATAGTTGGGTCCGACTGGCCATCGCCTTCCAACGCATCCTCAACAGGCAACTCATGGCCAAGCGCATCCGCCACCAATTCCACCAGCGCCTGACTGATAAGGCTGCTCTTCCCGGAGCCGGACACACCGGTTACAGACGTAAGCATTCCCAAAGGAAAAGCTGCGTCAATGCCCTTTAGATTATTGCGGGTAACGCCGCTGAGGCGAAGCCATCCGAGCGGCTCGCGCGGTGTGCGGGCGGGCAGGGGGCTTTCATTGAAAAGATAAGCCCGCGTGCGGGATTCTTTGACCTCCTTCAGCCCTTCCGGCGGGCCGCTGTAGAGCACTTCTCCCCCGCCCTCTCCGGCGGCGGGGCCTACATCCACAATCCAATCGGCAGCACGAATGACGTCCAGCTCATGCTCTACCACAAAGAGGGAATTGCCGGAAGCCTTTAGCTTATCAAGCGCCTTAAGCAGCGCCTCCGTATCAGCAGGATGCAGCCCGGCGGAAGGTTCATCAAGCACATAGACTACGCCAAACAGATTGGAGCGCACCTGCGTAGCAAGCCGCAGCCGCTGCAACTCGCCGGGCGAAAGCGTGGGCGTGCTGCGCTCTAAAGAAAGATAGCCGAGGCCCAAATCCAAGAGCACGCTCAGCCGCGCGGCAAGGTCTTCGGCAATGCGCTGCGTAACGATTATTTTTTCAGGATGCTCTGCAGATTCCTTTGCCGTTGATGCCACTTTTCCATCCGCATATGGCTTCACAATATCATGCAGCCGCGACATAGGCAGGCCCGACATATCGGCAATATCCAGCCCCGCAAATTTTACGGAAAGGGAAGCCGGGTTGAGGCGCTTGCCGCCGCAGGTCGGACATTCAGAGCTAATCATGAACTGCGAGACGCGCTTCTTCATCATCGCGCTTTGCGTATTGGCGAAGGTGTGCAGCACATTGCGCCGCGCGCCGGAAAAGGTGCCCATATAGTTCGGCTCCTCCCCCCGCTTAATGGCGGCCTTCACCTGCGCATGCGTGTATCCGGGATAGACAGGCACGGTGGGCGTTTCTTCAGTGAAGAGAATCCAGTCGCGGTCTTTTTTAGGCAATTCCCTCCAAGGCTTGTCCACATCATAGCCGAGGGTGATGAGGATGTCGCGCAGGTTTTGCCCGCCCCAGGCGGTGGGCCAGGAGGCAATGGCACGCTCACGGATAGTCAAGGAATCGTCGTGCACCATGGAGGCTTCCGTCACTTCATACACGCGGCCGAGACCGTGGCACTCAGGGCAAGCGCCTTCGGGCGTATTGGACGAGAAAGCTTCGGCGTAGATGATGCCCTGCCCCTTCGGGTAATCGCCGGCGCGGGAGTAAAGCATCCGCAGCAGGTTGGAAAGCGTAGTGACCGAGCCGACGGACGAGCGCGTCGTGGGCGAGCCGCGCTGCTGCTGCAGGGCAACGGCGGGCGGCAGGCCGTCTATCTCATCCACTTCCGGCACCGGCATCTGGTGAAAGAGCCTTCTTGCATAAGGCGAGACGGACTCTAAATATCGTCTTTGCGCTTCTGCGTATAATGTGCCGAAGGCGAGGGAGGATTTGCCGGAGCCGAATACGCCGGTGAAGACGACGAGGGCATCACGCGGGATGGAGAGGGAGACGTTTTTAAGGTTGTGCTCGCGGGCGCCTTTTACTACGACATGGCCGGTGAGGCCTTGCTGCGGCTTGGAATGGGTCGGCATAAGTAGCCGGGCCCAAAAGACTGTGCCCTTTAAGCTTATTCCGTTATCGTGAGCGTCTTTGCAAGCGCGCCAAATTCATTCTTTACCGTAAGGAGGTAAACGCCGCTGGCCAGATGGGGAAGCGCCAATGAAAGGATACCGGACGCATCACGCACCCTCGCATTATATAGGGTACAAATGCTTCTGCCGGAGCAGTCTGTCAGCGCAATATTGGTTATCTGGCCGGATGCCGGGAAGCTGTAATTCAAATAAAGCTTGTCGTGCGCCGGATTTGGAAACACCGATGCCTCAAGCTTCAGAGCAGCTGCCGGAGCCACTGCGGTCGGCGTCACGCCTTTCGTTGCATTGTCAATGTCGTAGTGGTCCGTAGCGGGGTCGTAGCGGTAGCTTAGCATCAGGTAGCTCAGATGCTTTTTATTCCAGGCGGCAGGTATCTTTTTGGAGAAAGTGGTGAAGAACTCTTTGCCGGCGGCGACCGGATTGCCGGAGTTGTGCGCGTAGCCGAATACATTGTCGTAACCCGCATAGCGAAGCATGTAATGGTGCGGCTGAATCGCATTAGCCGAGCCATTGTTTGTCATCCCCAGCGCACTGTCTTCCAGAATAAAAACGATGACATTGTACTGCTGGCTGGTAGCGCTCAGAAACTTTACCCGTGTACTGATAACGAGCGAGTCGCCGGGCATCATAGTCGTGCTGAGCCCGACCGCAGTGACATTCGGCGTCAGCGTTTCGCTGCGGACGTATTTAGAGAAGGTGTCCACCGGACGGCGGTAGAGCCACTTATTTGTTACAGGATTAAAGTCAAGCGCCGGATCGCCATAGCTGGTCGGGTCCATCAGCACACCTTTAAAGTTCACGCTCATAATCGGGCGATTCAGCCAGCGGCCCACCGTATTACCCACCAGCTTGTTTGCAGGCGTGTACATCAGGTCGGTATTTGGCATTGCAAGGGGGAAACAATCGTACTCTACATAAAAGGCCGGGAAGCCAGCCGTATTTTGTACGCGGCACAGGGTGTCGTACAGCCCTACCGGCCAAGCGTGATAATCCTCTGCGCACCAGTAGCCTGCCTCATGAAAGACGACGGTCTTGCGGGTGCTTTGCAATTCCTGCGCAGTGCCGTTAATAGCAACCACGGAAAGTAAAAAGAGGATAAGGCGTGCCTTCATGGTGTCATGATTTTGATGACAAGACGGGCAACCGGCCGGAAAAGGATAGCTCAATACCGATATTAATTTTGTTCCCGGTTTACTCAAAACAGCTGCGGGCTGGTGGGCTACCAGCTCGCTACCGCGCCCTTCCCCCGGAAAACAAAAGCCGCGATGCTTTCACATCGCGGCTCTGAGCAAACCATTATGCTCAAAATCAGATTCTTGTAAAAGGCGTCACAGTTGTCTGTCCGCCGTCGTCAACAGACAGGTAGTAGGTGCCCGGCTTCAAGTCACCGATATTAATCCTATTCTTCCCACCTTGAAGGCTGCCGTTCAGCACTGTTCGGCCGGTTGCATCTACGCACCTGAATGTAGCCGGCTCGCCGCCGGCGAGCGAAACTTCCACATATGGCCAGGCAGGGTTAGTCGCCACACCGGACGGCGCATTTCCCGTCTGCTCCATCCGCACCTGCTTCACCGACGAATAAAAGCGCTCGCCGTTGTCATCTACCGACTTAACGCGATAATAAGCTGCTCCATCAAGTGGCAGGGCATCCACAAAGTGATAGGTATGATTGCCGGAGCCAAAGGCCGTAACGGTACCAATACTCCCGAAAGCGCGTGCATCTTCAGACCGCTCTACGGCGTAGTATGCCACGTTTTGTTCATTGAGCGACTTCCAGTCCAGGGCTACCTGGCCCTTTACCGGCAAGGCTTCCAGCGCGATTCCTGCTACCGGCAGCGGCGTGGATATTGTAATCAGAGAGGTTGAGCTAAGCGACACTACCGGGTCGCTGGCGAGGCCGCCAAACTCTACTACGTAGCCGCCCTGCGAGCTGCCGCTGAGGTCATTCCATTTGCCGACGGAGCTGGTGGCGAATATCTGTGCGTAGTTTTCGTTGGCGCTAGAGTTGTTCGGCTCGCCGCTGTTCCAATTCATATACCGGCTTGACACTGCAGTTGGTGTGCCATTACCAGTGGAAAAGTTTGTTCCCGCCTCCGGCCCTGTCACCCAATACCACTTTCCTTCTGCTGCAGTTTGATCAACATATGTAGTGGTGCCGGTAGCCGTATTGATTTCAGAATAGCCATCCGAAGCGCCGATCCAGCCGTCGCTGGCGAGCTTTTGTGTGATAAAGGCATTCTCGCTGCTGGTGGTAATGGTGGCCAGGTAGCCGGTCAGGCCCAGGTAGGTTTGACCGGCGGCGGCCGTCTTAGCACTTGACCAGCTGATACCGGCGGAGGTAATGTATTGGTAGAAATGGCCGTTGCTGTAAGCTACCTGGCTGCCGAGGGAAAAGGTAACCTCGCGGTTTACGTTTGGCATCACCGAGGTCTTGAAGGTAACGGTACGCAGCAGGGCCTGAAATTGCGCTGCCGTGGCCGTGCCGGTAAAGCTCAGCACCCCGGTAGGGCCGTTGTAGGCGGCGGTAACGCCGGAAGGCAGCGCTCCCGTGTAGCCGAGCGTATCGCCCACATTGAAATTAGTTGCGACCGTTACCCGCGCATTGGTAATGCTGCTCATCGCCGCGATGGTAAGGCTGCCATCTACGACTACAGGCGTAGCCTTCGTGCGATAAGCCGTGACATTATAAACGTAGGTGCCTTCAATGGAGGTCGCTTTTACATTGATCGTGCGGCTGGCACTGAGCTGCACAGTCGGGTCGCCGGCCATGCCTCCGTATTCTACTACATAGCCAAGTGTGCTGGACGTTGGCAGATCGTTCCAGCCACCCGGCGTGCTGCCGCCGGAATAAATCTCACCGTAATCCTCAGAGCCGCCGGAATTATTCGGTTCGCTGGAATTCCAATACATATACTTTCCCGAAACGAGTACCGGCGTGGTATTGCCGTTGGAAAAATTTGTGCCTGCTTCCGGCCCGGTCACCCAATACCATTTGCCTTCCGCTGCCGTCTGATTGGCATAGGTGGTAGCGCCGGTGGCGGTGTTAATTTCAGAATAGTTGTCGGAGGCGCCAATCCAGCCATCCGCGGCAAGCGTCTGCTTAATAAAGGTGTTTTCTCCGGATGAAGTGATGGTTGCGAGGTAGCCGGTAAGGCCATAGTATTGATTGCCAACGGCCGCAGCAGCAGCCTTGGCGGCAGTCCAGGATACCGCCCCGCTGACAAATTTGTAATAATGTCCATTGGTATAAGAGCCGAGGTTGCCGAGGGTAAACGTAGCCGTGCGCGTAGAGGCTGAAGCGCTGGAAAGGCTGATGTTAACCGTACGCAGCAGTGTCTGATAATTTGCAGGCGTAGCCGAACCGGCAAAGGTGAGTATGCCGGTTACACTGGAAAAGCTGCCCGTCACGCCGGATGGCAGGGAGCCGGCATCATAGCTCAGCACATCGCCGCTCTGAAAGCCGGAGGATATGCTGACGGAAGCCTGTGTGATGCTTGTAGATCCGGTAATAGTGACTGCGTTGTCAATAACGCGGTTGCTGGTGCCGAATGTAGTAACTACGGCTGTGCCGGTGGCGCTGATTGTTAGTCCGGCCTGCCCTTTGGCAAGCAGTGGCAGCAGCAGCGCAGCGGCAGCGATGGATTTCCGCAGGGCGCGAGGTAAAGAATGATGCATGTGTGTGGTGTTAATGATTTATTAATTGAATTAGAGGAATTTTTACTTTCTCCTGCTTGGGGCAAATCTAATCGCGCTAAATGCTTACTAATTAGCAACTTGATACTAAGGTCTTGTTATCGGGCCTTTAGCCGTGATTTGGCACAACTTACACCTAACGTTTATTTGGAAATATAGAAGCGCTTGTTATTGAACAAGCGTCTAGTCCCGCATAAGCTGGATAAATCCGCTAAGTTTTCAGGATAAGACTGGTATAGTCGCACGTATTTTTGTCCACTAATGCAAGACTATTTAGCGGGCCTGAACGCGCAGCAGCGGGAAGCAGTAGAGCACCTTGACGGGCCCCTCATGATTGTAGCCGGCGCGGGCTCTGGCAAGACCAAAGTCCTCACCACACGCATCGCCCACCTGATAAGGCACGGCGTTGACCCCTTCAATATCCTCGCGCTCACCTTTACTAATAAGGCGGCGGCGGAAATGAAGGAGCGGATTGAGCATATTCTCGGCAACCGTGAGGCGCGGAACCTCTACATCGGCACATTTCACTCCGTTTTCGCGCGCATTATGCGGGCGGAGGCTACTAAGCTGGGCTATCCGTCCAACTTCACCATCTACGATACCGATGACGCGAAGAGCGTGATTAAGGACATTGTAAAGGAGCTGAACTTGGACGACAAGCACTACAAGCCGGGCTACGTTTACAATAGAATTTCTGCGGCGAAAAACAGCCTCATTGGCCCGCGTGAATACCGCCAGCATTCCGAAATCCAGACGGAGGACGCCCGCCAGAGCCGCCCGATGATGTCGGAGATTTATGAGCGGTACGCGAACAGGTGCCTGCGCAACGGCGCGATGGATTTTGACGACCTGCTCTTTAAGATGTATGAGTTGCTCGTGCGTTTCCCGGATGCGCTTGCGAAGTACCAGCATCGCTTTAAGTACATCCTCATAGACGAGTATCAGGATACGAATACGGCGCAATACCAGGTCATCAAGATGCTCGGCGCGGTGCATGAAAACATCTGCGTGGTGGGTGACGATGCGCAAAGCATTTACTCCTTCCGCGGCGCGACAGTGCAAAACATCCTACAATTCCAGGATGATTACGACGATGTGAAGATTGTGAAACTGGAGCAGAACTACCGTTCCTCGCAAGCCATTCTGAACGTTGCCAACAACATTATCGGCAACAATAAAAACCAGATTCCCAAAAACCTCTGGACGGAGAACGGCATCGGCGAGAAAATCAAGCTTGTTCGCACAATGACTGATAATGACGAAGGCCGCTTTGTGGCCGACGCCATTACAGAGATGAAGCTGCGTAATCACTTTCCTAACAAGGATTTCGTGATTCTGTACCGTACCAATGCGCAGAGCCGCTCTTTTGAAGAAAGCCTGCGGCGAATGAACATTCCTTACCGCCTTGTCGGCGGCACATCATTCTACCAGCGCAAGGAAATCAAGGATTTTCTGGCCTACCTGCGCGTGGTCGTAAATCCCGCGGACGAGGAGATGCTAAAGCGCATAATAAACTACCCCGTGCGCGGCATCGGCAAGACGAGCATTGATAAAATCCAGCTTGCCGCCGGCTCAATCGGCAAGACATTCTGGGATATCATCCAGTTTCCGGATATGCACGGCGTACGCGGTTCGGGCGGCAGCAAGATTGAGGAGTTCGTGACGATGATTAAAGCCTTCCAGACGATGCTGGAAAAAGGCAATGCCTACGATATGGCATTTGCCGTTGGCAAGCAGACCGGCCTTGTAGCCGACCTCTACAATGATAAAAGCGTAGAAGGCCTCGCACGCTACGAAAACGTGCAGGAGCTCCTCAACTCCATCAAGGAATTCACTGAAACACCGGATGAGGAAGGCGAGCTGCGCGACAAAAGCCTCGGCGCTTATCTGCAGCAAATCACCCTGCTTACGGATGCAGACGAGAAGGACAAAAACCCGGATGCCGTCCGCCTGATGACGATACATGCGGCAAAGGGGCTGGAGTTTAAATGTGTTTTCGCGGTGGGCCTGGAGGAGAATCTTTTCCCTTCTTCCATGAGCATGTACGACCGGGAAGGTTTGGAGGAAGAGCGCCGTCTGTTTTACGTTGCCGTTACCCGCGCGAAAGAGCGCCTTTGGGTGACGCACGCCAGCAGCCGTTATCGCTTTGGAAGCCTGGTACAGAATGACCCTAGTCGCTTTATTGACGAAATCCCGGAAGACCATTTAGACCGCACATTCACCGGCGCGGCGCATCGCGCAACAGGCTCCGTAGGCGCCTTCGGCACAACGATGAATCAGAGCTTTGACAAGATGCCTTCGCTGAAAAAGCTGGCGGATAAGCTTGCCCAGACGAAGACTAATTCCGCCCACACGCCGACGGCGAACTTCAAACCCGACAATCCCGAAACGATGCAGGCCGGCATGACGGTGGAGCATCAGAAATTCGGCTTTGGGGCCATTCAGGCTATAGAAGGTGGAAGCGCTAACCGGATTGCGACGATTGATTTTGGCGAGGGCGTGGGCGTGAAGAAGATTGTATTGAACTATGCGAAGCTGATGATTAAGGTCTGAACCTGAATTCTCGGAATTGAGGAATTGCCAGAATTTTGTCTGAACGGGATTTGAAGAATTGCCTGAATCCCGGTAATTCTGTAATTCAATAAATTCAGGTTCAGACAATGGCTTCAGAATTCAACGACGCCAGCCACGCTATCATCGGCTGTGCCATGCGTGTCCACAGCACGCTCGGCAACGGCTTTCAGGAAGTCATTTACCAGCGCGCACTTGCTTTGGAATTCAAGGCATTGAGTCTTCCCTTTGAGCGGGAGAAGGAAATACCGATTTGGTATCTGGGCGAGCAAATAGGTACAAGGCGCGCTGACTTCTTCGTGGACAATGAAATTATGGTTGAGCTGAAGGCCATTATTGAGCTGGAAGATGTTCATCTTGCGCAAGCCTTGAATTATCTGAAGGCTTACAACATGAAAACTGGATTGCTCATCAATTTAGGTTCAAAGAGTTTGCAGTTCAAACGATTGATGAATAAGAAAGTCAGAACCGGAATTAATTGAATTATGGAATTGCAGGAATTGGCTGACAACTTACCCCGGGAATCTGGCTGTACTTTGGCGCTACATTCCGGTAATTATATAATTCCAAAAATTCCGGTTCTGACAATGAAGCGCATCATTTTATTCTTCGCCTTCCTCTCACCGCTCATCGCGATCGCCCAGCCCCGCACCTCCGTTACCATCACCAATGCTACCATCTTCCTCAACGGCGCGGAGCTGGCGAGCAACGCTAAAGTAAGCCTGCCTGCCGGTGAGAGCGATGTGATGTTTACCAACATCGCCGGAAACGTCAACCAGCAAAGCCTGACCATCGGCGCAGAATCGGGCGTCGTAGTGCAAAGCGCGACGTTCCAGAATAACTACCTCGGCGACAGCGCCGTTTCTCCGCGTGTAAAGGCATTGCGCGACAGCATTGCGCGACAGCATTGCGCGACAGCATTGCGCTGCTGGAAGCGCTCAACGCGCCGGTTCAGGGCAAGAAATCGGTGATTGAAGAGCAGCTTACCATTCTAAAAGAAAACCGGAAGGTAGCCGGCGCCAATACGAGCCTATCTGTGGCTGAGCTGCAAAAGCTGTTGGACGTTTCTGCCTCACGCACCACTGCCTTGCTGGCGCAGTCGCGCGAGCTGGACAGGCAATCTGAAAAGACGCAGAAGCGGCTTGCATTGCTACGCGCGCAGATTGATGAAGAGCAGAAACGCGCCTTTACGCCCGGCGGCAGCCTGCTGGTGAAATTCTACGCGCCCTCGGCCACCGCTACGAACATCAATATGACCTACGTTGTGCCGAATGCGGGCTGGACGCCTTCTTATGATTTGCGGGCGGATAAAGTCGGCGACCCGGTGCGCCTGTTTTATAAAGCAAGCGTGTATCAGAATTGCGGCGTGAAGTGGAATAATGTGAAGCTTACGCTTTCTACCGGCAATCCGAATGAGGGCGTTGAAGCACCGTCTTTAGCGCCTCAGTATCTAATCTTTTATAATTCTTACACATACAATGAGGGCAGAGCAAATTCCATTCAACTCAATCGCGGACAGGTATATCAACAAGGTGTAGGAGCAGGTCTGAGTATTGGCGGCGGAAGGGCAGACGGTACAAAATATTCTGTTGATGGCGTACAGATACCTCCCGGAGCTTCGCAAGCAACCACCGTCAATAAATACACCGCAGTAGACGCCACCGGCATCAACACCACCTTTGACATAGACCTCCCCTACTCCATCCCGTCCGACGGCCAGCAGCATACCGTAGCCATTAAGACCTATGAGCTGCCTGCCGCCTACCGCCACTTCGCTGTGCCGCGCTTAGATAAAGACGCCTTCCTGCAAGCCCAAATCACGAAATGGGAAGACCTGAACCTGCTGCCCGCCGCTACCAATGTCTTCTTTGAAGGCTCTTACGTGGGCCAGGGCTACATTGACATGCGCAATGTGCGCGACACGATGAACCTTTCCTTAGGCCGCGACAAAAAGCTCATCATCCGCCGCGAGCGCGACCGGAACTTTCATAGCGTGAAAACAATCGGCACGAACGAGCGGCAGGAAGTGGCCTACAACATTTCCATCCGCAATACGCGCAAGGAGCCGGTGCATCTTGTGGTGCTGGACCAGATTCCTGTTTCCAACGACAAGGATATTGAAATAGAGGAGCCGCAGACAGAGGGCGCTGATTATGATAACGCGACAGGCTCCGTAAAATGGACGCTGGAACTAAAAGCAGCCGAGCTGCGGAAGCTACGGATTGGCTACATCATCAAATATCCGCGTGGGAAGACCGTGTCGGGGATGTGACCGCATTTGTTAAGTCCGCAAAGGACTTAGCAAGTGCTTTTGAGCCTCACTTCTCAATCCGCACTTCCTTCAGCACAAAGCCACCGTCTGAAGGACGCAACGAAAGATAAACCTTGTACTTCCCGGTAACCGTTTGCAGTGTGCCGACGGTAAAAGAGGAATTGGAAGACGTAGAGGCCCCGGAATAATCAATGTCAAAGTCGCGGACAGCATTGCGGGCAAAGAAGTCACGAAGCACCTGCTCGCCCTGCGTGCGGCTGTAGGTGGAGGTAGAATTGTTGAGTGTGATATCCACCGAAGGGCCGAAATACCGGGAAACCGCGGCAGCATTTCCGGACTTTATAGCGCCTTCAATGGCTTCCGCAGGCCTGCCTTGTGCCCGGCCGGTGTTGAGCAGGCAAAGTATCAAAGCGGCAAGCAGCAGAAGCTTCTTAGAAAATAATGCGGAACAATACTGTACAAATGATGCGTTCACAACGCCGCAAAGGGAACAAAAATTCGGCCACATTCGGCATTTGGGCACCGTTTTTCAACGGTAGCGCGATATTAACGGGCTGTTTCAACTACCGCGACCACCCCACTCAGCCCGGTTGCTGAGCGAAGCCGAAGCTTTACTCAACGCGTAGCCGGATGCAGTGGCGCTTCAGCTTCGCTCAGCGGCCGGGATTACCTTCGCGCTATGTCTAAAAAAGCCATGCTCCTCATCATGGACGGCTGGGGTCACGGACAGGTGCCCGCCGCCGATGCCGTACGCGCCGCCAATACGCCTTTTGTTCATTCGCTTTACGATGCTTACCCGAATACCGAATTGATTACCTGCGGCGAGGCGGTCGGGCTGCCGGAGGGACAAATGGGCAATTCCGAAGTAGGCCACCTCAACCTCGGCGCAGGCCGTATTGTATATCAGGAGCTTCAGCGCATCAATGTAGCTGTTCGCGATGGCGAGCTGGAGCGCAATGCTACCCTGCAGGCCGCTTTCAATCAGGCAAAGTCAACCGGCAATACCGTTCACTTTATTGGACTGGTCAGCGATGGTGGGGTGCATTCTCATATAAGCCATTTAAAAGCCTTGCTCACGCTGGCTCAAAAAGCGGACGTGCCTAAGGTGGCTGTTCATGCGTTTACAGATGGCCGCGATGTGGACCCGCACAGCGGGAAGGGTTTTATTCAGGATTTGCAGCTGCATCTTGATAAAACCGGCGGCGTCCTTGCTTCCATCACCGGCCGCTACTACGCCATGGACCGGGATAAGCGCTGGGAACGGGTTCATCTCGCTTACGACGCCTTGGTGCGCGGCGCAGGATTGCATACTACTGAGCCGGTTGCCGCCATTGCGGCGAGCTATGCGGAAGGAGTCACAGATGAATTTATTAAGCCAATCATTCATACGGACGAAGCCGGGAGTCCACTTGCAGTCATCACCGAAGGCGATGTCGTTATCTGCTTCAACTTCCGAACCGACCGTTGCCGGGAGATAACGGAAGTCCTTACCCAGCACGCTTTTCC
This sequence comes from Chitinophagaceae bacterium, assembly GCA_965246785.1. Classification (GTDB taxonomy): domain Bacteria; phylum Bacteroidota; class Bacteroidia; order Chitinophagales; family Chitinophagaceae; genus UBA1952. The sequence continues at coordinate 203,001 of CBDFFM010000005.1, read as the reverse complement.
GGAGCAAGGCATGGGCCCGCTGAAGCTGCACTATATCACGATGACGGAGTATGACGCATCCTTCAAAAATGTAGGCGTCATCTTTCACAATGACAACCTGGCGAATACCATGGGCGAGGTGCTGGCGAAGGCTGGTAAAAAGCAAATCCGCATCGCGGAAACGGAGAAGTATCCGCACGTTACCTTCTTCTTTTCCGGCGGGCGGGAAGTTCCTTTTGAAGGTGAGCGCCGCATCATGGCGCCATCCCCAAAAGACGTCCCGACTTATGACCTCAAGCCGGAAATGAGCGCCCGCGACATCACCAATCTGATCCTTCCCGAAATAGAAGGCGAAACCGCCGACTTTATCTGCCTCAACTTCGCCAATGCCGATATGGTGGGCCACACCGGCGTGTGGGATGCCGTGGTGAAGGCGGTAGAGACGGTGGATAGCTGCGTGGGCCGCATTGTGCCCGCAGCCCTGCAGCATGGCTACGCGGTCTTCCTCACCGCCGACCACGGCAATGCCGATTTTGAAATCAATGAAGACGGCTCGCCGAACACCCAGCATTCGCTGAATCCGGTGCCGCTGTTTCTGATTTCAAAGGATTACGGCGGGGGTCTGAAGCCGGGAAAGCTGGGCGACATTGCGCCGACTATGCTGGCTTATATGGGCATTACTATTCCGGCGGAGATGACGGGGGAAGTACTGATTAGTAATCCGGTCGGTACGCATCAGGCGGACTGACCTTTAAAGGCATTCACGATCTACGCGCTCTTCTTTGCGCGCGGCTTGGCCGGGCTGTCGTCCACATTGAAGCCCCAGTCACCGAGCTTTTTGGGGTTGGAGGCATACTTGCCTTTAAGGAGCTTTTTGCTGGCATTGTTGATGGCGGTGATGGGGGCGAGCATCTGGTCGCGCTTCGCGAAGGCCTCTTCCATTTGGCGCTTGAGGTCAAGGGCGAGCTTATTCTGGTCGGCAGCGGCCTGAACTTTTGGGCCTATCTCCGACCACTGAGCGCCTTCCAGCAGATTGAGGATAGAATCTTTGCCGTCTGCCTGATGCCTGGTGTAGATGGCCTTGGCGAGGTCGGTGGTGTCTTGGGCGTTTTTGGTAGTGAGGATTCTACCTGCTGTTTTTCCGGCCATATTGCTGAATTTTTTTGGATCAAAGATGCGCTAATTTAGAAAAAACCTGCAGGAAATGTCACATCATGTGAAAGATGGCCACGGAATGCACAATAATCGTAGATTATGTAGCAAGAAACGACAAATCATGTGCATGAATTGGCGATTCTTGTGCATGACCATGGGTGATTGCAGATTGTTTTAGGGAGATGGCAGACGTAATTACCAAATGCAGCAATAAAACAGGAAACCCTAAGCAGTCGCCAACCAGCTCTCCTCTATTTCCTTCTTTAATTGCCGGATAATGTCCTCCAAACCATTGTACCAGTCAAGGTGAGGACTCCATAGATTACAACTAAGACATTGCGTGTCTTCCCACACGGTGGTACACATCGGGCAACGGCCGCCGGTATCAAACGTATTCCATCTGTGCTTGCAAGTGCATTGCCAATGTGAATATACTTGAGGTTCCCAACTGCACTTGGGACAATTGATGCGGATTTCGTCCACGATGAAATGCTATTTGTGATGAAAAGACGGTAACCCCTTGTGAATGCAAAAAGCCCGACAGACTGACGAACCCTAAAACGTGCGACGCAACGGCAGCTACATAGCGAACCGAACGCTGACAAACAAAAAAATCCTAAACGGCCGCGGTAGCTTCCGCCTTCAAGCATGCCACCGCCTCTTCTACCATCCGCTTTGAGCCAATCAAGATGGGCACGCGCTGGTGCAGCTCGGTAGGCGCAACATCAAGGACGCGCATTTCGCCTGTAGTGGCGGCGCCTCCGGCGGCTTCTACGAGGAAGGCCATTGGATTGCATTCATACATCAGGCGAAGCTTGCCCTTTTTGGCGCTCGTGTCGGCGGGATACATGAAGATGCCGCCTTTGATGAGGGTGCGGTGCATATCGGCCACCATGGAGCCGATGTAGCGGTGGGTTTTTACCTCGTCCATGCAGCGGGTGAGGTAGCTGCGGATGCCGTCGGAGAATTTGCTCCAGTTGCCCTGATTGATGGAGTAGATTTTGCCCTGCTCCCTGCACTTGATGTCGGGATGCGAGAGGCAAAACTCGCCAATAGAAGGCTCCAGCGTGAAGCCGTTCACGCCAAGGCGCGTGGCATATACAAGCATGGTGGAGGAGCCGTAGATAACATATCCGGCGGCCATAAGCGCCTTGCCGGGCTGCAGAAAGTCTTCCTCCGCGCAGCATTCACCGAGCGGCGATACGCGGCGGTATATGGCGAAGATGGTGCCGATTGGGGCGTTGCAATCAATATTGGAGGAGCCGTCCAGCGGGTCAAAGAGGACGACGTATTTGCTCTGCTTGCTGTACTCATCGTCAAAGCAGACGATGTGGTCGTTTTCCTCAGAAGCCACGCCGGCGCAATCGTCGGAGTTGCGGAGGACGTTGATAAGGGTTTCATCGGCATAGACATCCAGCTTCATCTGCTCCTCGCCCTGCACATTGGTAGCGCCGTGCGAGCCCATGATGCCTTCTACGAGGCCTGCCTTCATCACCTGCTTATTGATGAGCTTGCAGGCAAGGCCTATGTCGCGCAGCAGTCCGGAAAGCTCGCCGGTGGCCTGCGGGAACTGACGGGTCTCCTGGATGGTAAACTCGTCCATCGTAATCAGCTTGCGGGTAGTGTTTATCATGGGCTTCAATTAATAATGCAAAAATAAGGGAAGGCAATTTGGGGCATATCAGAATGCTGGCGCGGGGTGTTCTAACTTGCAGCCGTGATACAGTCTTACAAGAATCTGAACCGACAAACGCTGGAAGTAGAAGAGCCCGACGGCGCCAACTGGGTGAATGTATCGCCGCCATTCCAGACGGAGGAAATCAACAACCTGAGCGAGAAGCTTCACATTCCGCACGACTTCCTGACGGACACCCTGGATATTGAGGAACGCAGCCGCTATGAGCTGGCCGATGGCGTGAAGCTCATCATCCTCAAGACGCCCGTAGAGAATAAGTCGCTCAATGAAAGTGATGCTTATTACATCACCATCCCGATTGCCATTATCATCACGGAGCGCAATCAGGTGGTGACGGTCAATTCGTTTGAGAATGTCGCCATCCGCCGTTTCCTTACAACGTTTGCCAAGCGCCACCCGGAGCGACCGAATATGATGGTGCTGAAGGTGTTTGAAAAGGTGGTTGTGGACTTCATGGACGTGCTGAAAGAAATCAATCATCGCCGCAACGACTTTGAGCAAAAGCTCTATGACTCCAACCGGAATGAGGAGCTGCTGGCGCTGATGCGGGTGCAGAAGAGTCTTGTATATCTCATCACAGCCCTGCGAAGCGATGAGCTGCTGCTGATGAAGATGGAGCGCACCAACTTCCTGCAGTGCGATGAGGACGAAGCGGAATTCTTAACCGACCTGATTGTGGAATACAGCCAGGCCTTGGAAATGGCGAATACCTACACGAATATCCTGTCTTCGTCGCTGGATGCCTTTGCGAGCATCATTAACAACAACATGAACATCGTCATCAAGCGCCTGACGGCGATTACGATTATCCTGTCAGTGCCCGCGCTGGTGGCTGCTTTTTACGGGATGAACGTGGTCTTCCCAGGCGAGAATACGGTGAGAGGATTCTATGCCGCGCTGGCCATCTCTGTGCTGTTGTCCATCATGCTGAGCCTGTATTTTAATAAGAAGAAGTGGTTCTGATGGAGAAGCCTTTGCGCTTTAATGTCCGCGTATATGGCATCTTGATTTCGGATGGCCACTTGTTGGTGAATGAGGAAACAATTCGCGGCAAGCGGGTGATAAAGCTGCCCGGCGGCGGACTGGAATTGGGGGAAGGCACTATTGATGGTCTGAAGCGGGAATGGATGGAAGAATTGGGATTGGCGATTGAAGTACTGGCCCATTTCTACACCACCGATTTCTTCCAGCAAAGCGCCTTTGACGATTCGCAGGTGATTTCTATTTACTACCTCATTGCGGCAAATGCGGCGGCCATTATTCAAAACAATGAAGCAAACGAACGAACGTATTGGATGTCGCTGGCAGAAGTGAGTGAAGACACTTTTACGCTTCCCATTGACCGGATTATAGGCCGGATGCTGCGAGACAATTCGGTCGGTACGGCAAAGCCGGGCTGACCTTTCCATTTATGGGCATATAAACCGCACGGCCACCGCGAGCGTTACCTTTATTATTCCCTATGAAACTTTTACTGCAATACCTGAAGCCTTACAAGGGCATGATAGCGCTTGCGTTATTCCTTGTGTCGGTCAATCAGGTTTTCTCGCTGCTCAATCCCTACATCCTCGGGCATTACATCATTGACCCTTACGCGAACAAGGCCGGAGTTTTCCGCGCGGCGGGCGACAGTACCGGCTTCTTCCACGGCATATTGCTTGGGTTGGGCCTGATTATCGGCGCAGCAATGGTATCGCGCATCGCCAAAGCCTTTCAGGATTATGTGGTGAACGTGATTATCCAGAAGTTCGGCGCGCAGCTTTACACCGATAGCCTCAAACACGCCTTGCGCCTTCCCTTCGCAGACTTTGAAGACCAGCGCAGCGGCGAAACGTTGTCAGTGTTGCAAAAGGTGCGCTCCGACAATGAGAAGTTCATCAACAACTTCGTAAACGTGCTTTTTGCGACGATTGTAGGAATTGTGTTCGTCGTGATTATTGCTTACCGCATCACACCGATTCTGCCGCTGATTTATCTGGTTGGCGCTGTTGTGCTGGGCTTGCTTACAAGCGTTTTAAGCAAGAAGATTAAGACCATTCAGAAAAGCATCGTCGGTGAGACAAATGCGCTGGCCGGCTCTACTACAGAATCGCTGCGCAATATTGAGTTGGTGAAATCCCTCGGGCTTACCGGCCAGGAAATCCGCCGCTTGAATGCAACGACGTTCAAAATTCTAAAGCTGGAATTGCGCAAGGTGAAGAGCATCCGCTCTATCTCATTCGTGCAAGGCACGTTTGTCAATTTCCTGCAGCAGTGCATCATGTTCACGCTCCTCTTCTTCGTCTTTAAAGACAGGCTGAGCGTGGGACAGATGATAATGATGCAATTCTACTCCTTCTTCATCTTCGGGCCGCTGCAAGAGCTGGGAAATATTATTCTTTCCTGGCGTGAAGCACAAGCCTCATTGAATAATCTGGAGACGCTTATGGCCAAGCCGATTGAGGTGAAGCCGGCGAAGCCGGAAGTGATTAATGCAGTAAACAGCCTGCGCTTTGACAGTGTTTCCTTCCAGCATCAATCCGCAACAAAGCCTGCGCTGCAAAACGTTTCCTTTGATGTAAAGCTGGGTGAAACCGTAGCATTTGTAGGGCCGTCCGGTTCCGGCAAGACTACTCTTGTGAAGCTGCTCGTAGGCCTGTACCATCCGAATGAAGGCGCCATTTACTACAACAATCACCGCGACTCCGCCATTGACTTTGATGAGCTGCGGCACCAACTTGGTTTTGTAACGCAGGATACACAGCTTTTCTCCGGCACCATAAAGGAAAATTTGCTCTTCGTAAATCCCGGCGCAAGTGACGATGAAGTGCTGGATGTAATTGCCAAGTCAGCCGGCAACAATTTGCTCTCCCGCGCGGAGCACGGCATTCAGACGGTAATCGGCGAAGGCGGCCTGAAACTTTCCGGCGGCGAGCGCCAGCGCCTCAGCATAGCCCGCGCTCTGTTGCGCCATCCGCGACTGATGATTTTTGACGAGGCCACCTCTGCGCTGGATTCCCTGACCGAAGAAGAAATCTCCCAAACCATCCGCGACATCACCGACCGCCGCGAGCACATTACGGTCATGATTGCTCACCGCCTCTCCACCATCATGCACGCCGACCGTATCTATGTGCTGGAGCGCGGCCATATCGTAGAAACGGGCACGCACATGAGCCTGCTGGAAGAAAAAGGACTGTACTATGCCATGTGGCGGCAGCAGATTGGAGAGCGAAAGGAAGGGAAACGGGAGCGGGCGATGGCGTGAGACAATTCGGTCGGTACGGCGCAGCCGGGCTGACCCAAATTTTTAGAAGTTCCGATTCAAAGCATCATAGCTATCTTGATAAAATGTGCTTAAGTCATAGCCTGTAAACTCCATCAGCGCATCCATAGCGCAAAGCTTTCCATTCCGGATTCCGGCTAAGTCCCGAAAAGAAGAATACTGCCAATCCTCCATCTTCTGAGCCAAACCTGCGCGAACGGGATTTTGGTGAATGTAGTGCATGAGGTTAATTACATACTTCTGAATGGTGCCATGAAAATTGGCCAGCCGCATCATTTCAGTAAAGGGCTTTGCTTCTGTTCTCTGCTGAAAAAGTGAGCCGGTTCTGCCCTGCGCTGCATTGATGTACTGCGAATAGCTACTAAGCAGCCTGCCAATCTTTGCTGCGAGCGCTTGCATTGGTTTACCGCCATAGGCGGGTAGCTCCCGGCAACTTTCTTCAGTAGCTCTTATCATAAAATGAAAATGATTTGGCATCAGGCACCAGCAAAGTATCTCACAGTAAGGCGCAATTTCTGCCTTGACTTTCCGTAAGAACAATAGATAATCATCTTCCTTGAAGAAAATCGTTTGCTTGTTGTTGCCCCGGTTGAAAACATGGTACAACTCGCCTTCGGTGAAGTACATGGTTTAAAGATATTGGTGAATAGGGTCAGCCCGGCTCCGCCGTACCGACCGAATTGTCCCGCCGCTTACAGCACCACATCCTGCCGCCGCCCGCTCTTCTCCGGATAATCTGTCGTGTAATGCAGTCCCCTGCTCTCCTTCCGAAACGTCGCCCCCTTCACAATCAGATACCCAATTGTAATCAGATTCCGCAACTCCATCAATTGTGGTGAAATTGTCGCCGTGCGGTACAACGCCTCTGTCTCTGCATGGATTAAATCAATCCGCCGCATGGCACGTTCTAAGCGTACATCGTTGCGCACAATACCTACGTAATCGCTCATAATCGCCTGCAACTCCTTCAGGCTTTGCGTAATCAGAATCATCTCCTTCGGCTCCCGTGTACCGCCCGCATTCCAGTCCGGCACGTCAGGGCGCAGCTCCGTCGCATCAATGACAGCCGCCGCATCTTCCGCACAGCGGTGCGCAAACACCAGTGCCTCCAGCAGCGAGTTAGACGCCAGCCGGTTCGCGCCATGCAGGCCTGTGGAAGCACATTCGCCGCAGGCGTAAAGGGCCCGGATAGAAGAATGCCCGTGCGCGTCCGTCTGAATGCCTCCGCAGCAATAGTGCGCAGCGGGTGCCACCGGAATCATCGCCACCGCCACATCAATGCCAATGCTCAGACACTTCGCGTAAATATTCGGGAAGTGCGCTTTGAATTTTTCCAAGTTCATCTCGCGGCAATCCAGGTACACATGCTCCGTACCGCTCCGCTTCATCTCCGAGTCAATGGCGCGTGCTACCACATCACGCGGGGCTAAGTCTTTGCGCGAATCGTAGCGCTCCATGAATGCTTCGCCTTCCTTATTGCGCAGTACCGCGCCATCGCCGCGCACCGCCTCAGTAATCAGAAACGATGGCGACACGCCCACCTCATACAGCGCCGTCGGGTGGAATTGGATGAACTCCATATTCTCTACCCGTGCCTTTGCACGGTACGCCATCGCAATGCCGTCGCCGGTGGCAATGCGCGGGTTCGTCGTCGTGCGATAGACCTGGCCGGTGCCGCCCGCCGCCATCAGCGTTACGCGGGCAAGGATTTTCTCAATGGCATCCGTCTGCAGGTTCAGAGCATACACGCCGTAGCACTGGATGTCGGGCGTCACCTTGGTGACGAGGTAGCCGAGGTGGTGCTGGGTGATGATGTCCACCACAAACCAATGGTTGTGGATAGCGATGTTGGGGTAGCGCGCCGCCTCTGCAATGAGGGCGCGCTCCATCTCAAAGCCTGTCACATCCTTGTGGTGCAGGATGCGGAACTGACTGTGGCCGCCTTCGCGTCCGCGCATGTACTCGCCGCTCGGCTCTTTGTCAAACTGCGTTCCCCATTCAATAATCTCCGCAACGCGCTGCGGGCCTTCTTCTACCACGATGCGCACGATGTCCTCGTCGCAGAGGCCGTCGCCGGCTATGAGGGTGTCTTCAATATGCTTTTGGAACGAGTCGCTTACCCCATCGCTCACCACGGCGATGCCGCCCTGGGCGTACTTGGTGTTCGTCTCGTCGGTGGCGGCTTTAGTGAGGATGGTGATGGACTTGTCGGGGAAGCGCCGGGCGGTCTTTACCGCGAATGTGAGCCCAGCAATGCCGGAGCCGATGACCAGAAAATCCGTTTGCAGCATGAGGCTTCAAAAGTAGCGGGAGAATTCGGTCGGTACGGCGAAGCCGCTGGGCATTGCTCCCCGCTCCGGCATGACGGAGCGGAAACCCTACTCCACCATCCCCAAAAATTCATCCTCGCTCAAAACCGCCACCGTCCCCAGCTTCTTCGCCTTCTCCAGCTTGCTGCCCGCGTCCGCGCCCACTACCAGATAATTCAACTTGCTGCTTACGCCGCCCAGGATAGAGCCGCCCTTCGCTTCTACCATCGCCTCGGCCTCGCTACGCTTCAGCTTTTCCAGCGTGCCGGTGAAGAGGAAGGTTTTGCCGCTGAAGATGCCTTCAACCGACGCCTCCGCTTTGTGCGCATTGGCGAGGTTCACGCCAGCCGCTTCCAGCGCATCAATCGTTTCTCGCACCTCTTCTGTTTTAAAGAAGGCTGCTACTGATGATGCCACCTTCGGGCCTACGTCTTCCAGCGTAGCCAGCTTTTCTTCATCCCAATCATAAAACTCGCGGATATGGCTTACGGCGCTTGCCAGCGTTTTGCCACCGGTCTCGCCCACGTGGCGGATGCCGAGGCCGAAGATTAAGCGCGATAGGGGCTGTGTCTTTGACTTCTCAATTGCGCTCCGCAGGTTCGTGACTGACTTCTCGCCGAAACCTTCCAGCGCGCTCACCCGCTCCCAGACAATATTGTACAGGCTCGGAATATCCGTGATGATGCCGCGCTCATAAAAATCCTTCACCCGGCTTTCGCCCATGCCGCGGATGTCCATCGCGTCTTTGGAGCAGAAGTGGATGATGCGCTCCACCACCTGCGCCGGACAGGCCAGGTTGGGGCAGCGCCACACGGCTTCATCCTGCGGGCGCTCCAGCGGGTGCTCGCATACCGGGCAGAGCGTGGGATAGACTATTGCTTCCTCCGTGCCGTCGCGCAGCTCCGCCAGCGGCTTTACGATGTAGGGAATTACATCGCCGGCGCGCTCAACCAGCACGGTGTCGCCGATGCGGACGTCTTTCTCGCGGATTACGTCTTCGTTGAAGAGGGAGAGGGAGGTGACCGTCACGCCGCCGATGGGCACCGGGTCAATCTTGGCTACCGGCGTCACGCTGCCGGTGCGGCCTACGTTGAAGATGACCTGCCGCAGCTTGCTGGTTGCCTGGCGTGCGGCCAGCTTATACGCCACCGCCCAGCGCGGGTGATGGCTCGTCATGCCGAGCTTCTCCTGCAGCGCGAGGTCGTTCACCTTGATGACGAGGCCGTCCACTTCAAAGGGCAGGTCGTCGCGGCGCTCGGCAAAGGTGGCGCAGTAGGCGATTACCTCGTCTATGTGGGTGAAGAGGCGCAGCTCTTTCGCAGGCGTCGGGAAGCCGAGGCTGTAGAGCCATTGCAGCGAATCATGGTGATTGCTCAATTGTTCCGGCATTGGCGAAGCCTCTACCTCGGAGACGTGATACAGAATGGCCGTCAGCTTCCGCTTGCTCACCTCGCTTGGGTCAAGCATGCGCAGTGTGCCGCTGGCCGCATTGCGCGGATTGGCCAGCGGACTCAAGCCTTCCGCCGCGCGCTGCGCATTGTAAGCGGCAAAGGTTTCTTTATGAATCACCACCTCGCCGCGAATCTCTATCTGCGTTACGCCGTCTTTGCTGAAGGGTGCGGAGAGCGGGATGGCGCGGATTTGCCGGATGTTGGGCGTGATTTCCTCGCCCATCACACCGTCGCCGCGGGTGGCGCCGCGCACCATGCGGTCGCCCTCGTAGATGAGGGAGATGGAGGCGCCGTCGTACTTGGGCTCTACGCAATATTGGATGGGCACGCCCTCGCCGGCCCCCGCCCGCACCTTTCTGTCCCAGTCTTTGAGGTCGTCGGCGTTATAGGTGTTGTCCAGCGAGAGCATGGGCACGAGGTGCGGCACGCTGGGGAATCGCTCGGAGAGGCCTTTGGCCACGCGCTGGGTGGGCGAGTCGGCGGAGACCTGTTCGGGGTAGGCTTCTTCCAGCGCGCGCAGCTTTTTGAAGAGGGTGTCGTACTCAAAATCGGCGAGGGCGGACTCGCTCTGGACGTAGTAGCGCCAGTCGGCCCAGCGGAGGATGTCTGCGAGGGGCTGCATGAGCTCCGGGGAATCGGGGGCCTGGATGAGGTCTTTTGCGTCGTTGTAAAGCTGCTGCTCCTGCGCCTGGGTGTACATGGGCGTAAAAATAGCTTGCGCGCCCACAATATGACTTGGCAAGTCCGAAGGAAAGACTTGCCAAGTCAAGACCTGCCCATTCCACTTGCCAAGTCTTCCCTTCGGGACTTGGCAAGTGAGGGGTTCGTCTGGCTATTGGGCTTTTCGCGGATGCTAAGTGAAAAGCTTAATCTTAGCTGTCATTGCGGGCAGCAGACCCGCAATCCGCCTAATGATTAGCGGTGCTGCCGTGTGCCCGCCTTGATGGAACGGATTGCGGGTCAAGCCCGCAATGACAGGAACCATTTGGCTGTTGTTCTTGATTGGGCTTTTCGCGTCGGTGTATATTCGTAACCATAACAAATCTTACAAAACTCATAGTACGTGTCTGCAAATCCAAAGAAGTCAGTTGAGTTGATGTTTAGAAATAAGACAGACTTGGCCAGATATATTTGGCTTGAGCCAGCTGCCATTTCATTGGAACTTACTTCGCACGCAGAATATAAACTTGTGACAGACGAGACAGCGTTTACAATTGAGTATGACGCAGAAAATGAAATTACTCTTTGGCAAGACTACTCATTTGGTTTCAGGCTTTATAAAAGGACTAATGAGCAAGAAGATTGGATTTTAGAAATTGATTTAACTACTTAGCCATATTCGCTCGCCCTTCCCCCGCTGGCGCAAGATTGAGGCGTGGCTTTGCGCGTGAGCATCTTGGGCCTGCCCGGAGGCCGGGCCGGGCCTTCCGGAGGAGGAACTTGAGCTCAAGTTCGGCCTCCGGTAACTCAAGTTCCCCCTCCGGTAACTCAAGTTCGGCCTCCTCCGCACTCAGGTTTGTCCTCCGGTAAGTCAGGTTCCCCCTCCGGAAACTCAAACCCGGCCTCCGGTCGCTCAAGTTCCTCCTCCGAATGCTCCCGCTCCGCCTCCGGGAACTCCGGCCCGTCCTCCGGCCCTTCACGAGCTGCCTCCGGGGGCTTTTTGCCGTTGCCTGAGGCATTTCTGCATGTAAACAGATTGCAAGATTCTTTCAGAAACTTGTCCTGAACTTGTTTCAGGATGACAAGTCGTTGGATTATGGTCAGCTTCCGGGAAAAGCTTAATAGACTGACGAACCCTTCAGTGTGCGACGCAACGGAAGACAGGGAGCGAACGGAACGGCGGCGGCCAAAAACTTTCCCCACTTACTTTTACGCCCATGAGCGATAAACCCCGGATTGGTATTTCTATAGGCGACATTAACGGCGTGGGCCCTGAGGTGGTGGTGAAGACGTTTGCCGACCCGCGGATGGCGGAGCTGTGTACGCCGGTCATTTTTGCATCGGCGAAGCTGATGGAGGCGGCGCGGAAGGGGCTGGAGGAGGTGCAGTTCCCGTTTAAGGTGGTGAAGGATTTCGGGTCGCTGGACGCGAATGGGGTGAATGTGTTTAGCTGCTGGGAAGATGATGTGGCGATGCAGCCGGGGGTGCTGACGGAGACCGGCGGGAAGTATGCGGTGCGCTCCCTGATGGTGGCTGTGCAGTGCCTGAAGGACGGGCAGGTGGATGCGCTGGTGACGGCGCCGCTGCATAAGGGCAATACGCGGGTGGCGGATTTTCCGTACACGGGGCATACGCCGTATCTGAAGGAGGCTTTTGGGGCAAAGGATGTGGTGATGCTGCTGTATAGCGGTGCGCTGCGGGTGGGGCTGGCTACAGAGCATGTGCCGGTGGCGCAGGTGTCGGGGATGATTACGAAAGAGCTTTTGCTGAGCAAGCTGCACATTATAAAGGATGCGCTGGTGCGGGATTTCGGGATTGACAAGCCGCGGATTGCGGTGCTGGGATTGAATCCGCACGCGGGCGATGAGGGGCATATCGGGAGGGAGGAACTGGATGTGATTAAGCCGGCGGTGGAGGAGTTGCAGGGCAAGGGCTGGCTGGTGTACGGGCCGTATGGGGCGGATGCGTTTTTTGCGCGGAGGAGCTATGCGGAGTTTGATGCGGTGCTGGCGATGTATCATGACCAGGGGCTGATACCGTTTAAGACGATTGCGGCGGGGGAAGGAATAAATTATACAGCCGGCCTGCCGGTGATTCGTACGTCACCTGACCACGGGACGGCGTTTGATATTGCGGGGAAGGATATGGCGGATCCGTCGTCGTTTAGGGAGGCGGTGTTTGCGGCTATTGATTTGCTGCGCAATAGGAAGGAGTATGCGGAGGCTACAGCGAATCCACTTCAAAGGGGGAAGCAGCAGCGGGAGCGGCATTAGGAACCGGTCTGACCGACCAGCGGGAGGTCTGACAGGTTCCGTCACGTGCAGGAAAAAACGTGGCCTCATTTTATTGGGATGCCCTTGTGCGCACCAAAGCGCCTCCTTTCCATGAACAGAGACGGACAAACTACCAGCCTGTGGCAAGCTACGGGCCCGGAGCATCAACCCCAAAACAGCTGGAGCCCAGAGACGGTGTACGACGCCATCATTGTAGGCGCGGGCATTACCGGCCTCACCACGGCGCTGCTGCTCCAGGAGCAGGGTAAAAAATGCATCATTGCGGAAGTGCACAACCTCGGCTTCGGAACAACGAGCGGCACCACGGCGCACCTCAACACCATGATGGACGCCACCTACGACGTGGTGGAAAGCGACTTCGGCGCGGAAGGCGCGAAGCTCCTGCACAGCTCGGCGCGGGAGAGCATTGAGCGGATTGAGGGATTGATCGGGAAGTATGGCATTGACTGCGGCTTTTCTTACCAGCCGGGCTACCTCCTGGCGCAGGATGATAAGGAGGAGAAAGACCTGGAGAAGATTGTGGAAGGCGCAACGCGCGCAGGCGCAGAGGCGGGATATAGCGACAGCGTGCCGGTGCCGCTGCCTTTTGTAAAGGCGGCGCGCTTTGAGCGTCAGGCGCAGTTTCATGCCACGCGCTATCTGGATGGATTGGCGAAGGCGTATGAGACGGCGGGCGGCGTGCTGCTGCATAGTTGCGTGGTGAGCAAGGTGGAGTTTAAGAACCAGGAATATGCGGTGGAAACATCGTTGGGCAGCATCAAGGGAAAGACACTGGTGTATGCAACGCAGATTCCACAGGGCATTAATCTGCTGCATTTCCGCTGCGCGCCGTATCGCAGCTACGCGATAGCTTGCCAGCTGAGCAATGAAGATTATCCGCAGGGTCTCGCCTATGATATGAAAGACCCGTACAACTACTTCCGCACGCAGGAAGTAGATGGCAGGCGTTATCTGATAGCCGGAGGATTTGACCACAAAACCGGTCACGGTGAAAATTCGGAACGCTGCTTTACGGAGCTGGAGGCCTTTGTGAAGAAGCATTTTGATGTGGCCTCGGTAGATTACCGCTGGTCGTCGCAATACTGGAACGCCTCGGACGGCTTACCCTACATCGGGCATGTGCCCGGCGCGGACGAGGGCACATACACCGGCACAGGTTATGGAGGAAACGGCCTCATCTACGGCACGCTTGCAGGCGCGATGATTTCGGATGCGATTCTGGGCAAGGAGAATCCGTACGCCGATTTGCTGAAGCCGTCACGGATAAAGCCGATTGCAGGCTTCGCAGATTTCGTAAAGGAGAATCTGGATGTGGTGAGCCAATTTGTGGGCAAGCGGTTTTCTTATCAGAAAATCAGCATGCTTTCCGAATTAGCTGCAGGCGAAGCCACTTTGGCGGATTGGGAAGGTAAAAAAGTAGCCTTGTATAAGGACGATGCAGGAAAGGTGTTTGCCGTTGACCCGGTTTGTCCGCACGCAAAGTGCATCGTAGGCTGGAACAGCGCGGAACGGAGCTGGGATTGCCCCTGCCACGGCGCACGCTACACGCCACAAGGCGAAATGATAACCGGGCCCGCCCGCCACGGCCTGACAGCGCTGCTTTGGGAAGAATTGGATGGCGATTAATGTCGCGTGAACGCGCGTACAATAAGAATAATAATGGCAATCAGGAACACCACAATGGAGATGCGGTTCATGCCGTGCATCAGGAAGATGTTGACGTTGCGCGGCTCATTCGGGTCGCGCTTTTTCAGGAAGAGATATTGCTTTACCTGATTCCAGATGCCTGTCCGCTGGCTGGTTGGATAATTGTGCTGCTCCATACTTAAAGCTACAACGTTTTATTGGCGGGAATAGTTTGGGCGGCTATATTTGCAGCCCTTCCGGGGGGATTAGCTCAGTTGGTAGAGCGCTTGCATGGCATGCAAGAGGTCAGCGGTTCGAATCCGCTATCCTCCACCCAATACCAGAGCGGCTTTCAGCGATTGAAGGCCGCTTTTGTTTTTAGGGTAGGTACAACATAGGTACAACATTTGGGTGCGTTGCTTGGTAGATGGCATATTGTATTTACCTCTCAAAGAATATCCTCTACTATGCAAGGCACGTTTTGAAAGTCAAAAGTGGGTTGTCTGATGCTTGACCATATTCCAGACCGACTCCTATCAATGGCGCTCGCTGAATTGGATTTATCCCTAAACGAGGCTGGCAGATGCTTCAGCAGGATCTCTAGCGGTTCGCCCCATTTTATCTACACGGAGTGCGAATTGCTGAAGGCCGGCGTAACGCCGTCGTCTTTAACGAAGGGGAAGACTTTGCCGAAGATGACAATGTTGAAAGCAAATCAGCACATTGGTAAGTGGCAATATGCGCCATTACTATACCAGAGCCGGCATAGGAAGAACTACCTATTTCTATTTTGAAGGAGAATGGGATCCATTGTTGGTATCGTGCACAAGATTATCGGCTAAGTATGAACCGGTAGCACAGGCAAGCTTGCATCCCGATTTTTATAAAGCCCCCGAAAGCAAAGATGCCGGATAAGCGCATCCTTGGGTTATCGCGATACGTCCTACCGTCAGGTTCTTTTGCCACCTTCGCCCACAGATATGCTGAGCTATGAACGAGACCAAAGGACTATTGAACCGGATAAGGCACCACGATACAGTGGCCATTGCCTTCAATGAGGATTGCGCTATCCCATTGCCGGTGATGTGGTGCAGACGCTGAGCGGCCCACACCGCCTTTCTTACTATTACTTCCAGTACATTGCGCAGACCGACTTCACCGGCCATCAAGGAACCAGCACCCCGCAGCAGGCCGCGCAACGGATTGCCAAATACGCACTCATCGGCTAGGATGGGCCAACCGGCGATTTCTTCAGCGAAGAATATTTTCAAGAACCGGCAAGTTGTCCCTGGTAGTGCAGGATTTGATAACCTGCCGCATACACGAAACAGTTTCAGTATCGGGTATGTTATAACACCAGGTTGAGCAACGCTATGGCCCGCTACAAATCCATCTTCCCACTAAACTTCTGAATAGCTTCCGCCGACACCGGCGTAAAGAAATTGACCAGATTGCCATCCGGGTCGCGGAACAGCAAAGACCTGTTACCCCAGGGCATGGTAGTCGGCTTTTGTACAAGGCAGGATTGTAGCATGCCGCCGAGCCGCTCATAGTCTTCATCAACATCTTTTACTATGAACTCAATGATTGCTGTACGGTTTTGCGCCGCAGCCGCTACTTCGTCCCCGCCAAATAGCTGTAGCGTTCTGGTGCTTCCGATTGCAAGTGTTGCGCAGCCGGTTTGCACCTCAGCGAAGTCTTCGGTGTACTGTACGGCGAATTGCCCGGTCACCCGCTCATAAAATGCGGCCAACTTGCGGACGTCTGTTGTGATGATTCTGACGGAAACGAGATTCATAAGCTACTGTTTGTTTTGTAGGTGCAAAAGTGCAGCCCGCTCAGGACAAGGGTATGTCAGGGGTGCTGAAAGTTTTTTACCTTTTCGGCCAGGTATTCTTTGAGTGTAATCCGGTGCGGGGCAAATTCCAGTTGAGTCAGTTCCAGATGGCGTATTCTATCCAGCCGGAACATTCTGAAATCCGCCCTCAGCCTGCACCAGGCAATGAGCGCCCAGCTTTCATCCTGACAATAATACAGCGCGAATGGCTCTACGGGACGGGCGGTTTCTTCCTCTTTTCCAGCAGATTGGTAGCGAATATTGAGCACCCTGAAATTGGTAAGCGCCTGCTGGATGATAGTGAGCGAATTACTGGTGACCCCGCGCTTCTCTATCATCGGGCTCACCGCAATCCGGGCGGATAATAGTTCGGTTTTGTCTTTTGTTGTTGAATGCAATACCGCTTTGATTTTATTCACAGCACTCAGTATAACAGCAGCATACGTCTGGTCTGCGTTGTGAGAAGCAAGCTGTTCTGCCGTAATCAAGGCAGCCGCTTCCTCTCCCGTGAACATTACCGGCGGGAGCTTATATCCTTCCATCAGGGAATAGCCTTTCCCGTCTATCATAAGGATGGGTATTCCGGCCTCTTCCAGCGCCCGCATGTCGCGGTATATGGTGCGCAGGCTTACGCCGAATTTCGCGGAAAGCTGTGGCGCCGTCACAAGCCGCCTTGCCTGTAGCTGCGCAATAATCGCGGTAAGTCTTGAAACCCGTTTTATATCAGTATCGCCCATTTTCCATTCACTGTATCGCTCGTGATTAAGCCCAAAAAAGACATCCCTGTTGGTGATTCGTTGGGCCAATCACGATACCGCGTTTCAATCGGAAAGCCTTTGTAATGCCCGCCATCCGTGCATCCGATATGCCCCAAATTCTTTTCCGCTTTTGTGAAGGGGTGTGACATACGGCTGTCACAACCGCCTGCCACTTTTGTGTGGTCAATAACGACAACCACAATTTTCAAACACAAAGCACATGGAAAAACGAACCATTGACCCTTGGAAGTGGGGCGAGCAAACAGCCTCCGTACAAGCCGTAGAAATCAAGCAGCCAGCAGGCACACTTTATTGCTCCGGGCAGGCAGCTATTGATGCTAATGGCGTGCCGAGCGCTGCCGACATGCGCAGCCAGCTTATCCAGACCATCCAAAATCTGGAGCAGCTTATCGGCGAATCCGGCTACGAGTGCAGCGGCATCGTGCGGTTGAATATTTTCACCACTTCCACCAACGAGTTCTTTACAACCGGCATGGACATCTACACTGGCTTTCTTGCAAAGCACGGCATCCGGCAGGCGACTTCGCTGCTGGAAGTGAAAGGGCTGTTTGCAACACTGACAGTAGAGCTTGAGGCTACGGTTGTAAAGTAAGCTTTTGGATAGCCTTATCACATAAGGGTCGGCAGGTTGCCGGCCCTTTTGGCTTTTGCTCTCAGGCACCTTTCCTATCCTGAAGGGCCTGCAGGTATTCCTGCATCGTCAATTTGTGCGGCGTAAACTTTTCGTCGCTTACCCGTAGCTGCGTAATCCGGTCAAGCCGGAAGAGGCGGAAGTCTTGCCGCAGACGGCACCATGCACCAAGCACCCAGTTTTCCGCGCCACAAAGCAGCGCGAAGGGCTCAATAGTGCGCAATGTTGGTTTAGTCGCTCCTTCCTTCTGGTAGGCAATCTCTGTGAGCTTAAAATTGGTCAGCGCTATTTGAAGGGCCGATAAGTAATGGCTGCTGCGGTCTTTCCCGGCGTTCTGGCTGAAAACAAGACGGTCTGAAAGCAGATTGGCGTTGTCTTTCGTTGCCTGGCGCAAAACCGCTTTTATTTTGGCGACGGCGTCGCTGTAGTCTCTGATGAATGAAGCATCCTTGTTTCTCAGCACCAGCTGTTCGGCGGTGATAAGGGCATTTGCCTCGCTTTCTGTAAACGCTACCGGCGCCATGCGGTAGCCTTCCATCAGGGAATAGCCTTTGCCATCTTCTGTTATAACAGGAACACCCGCCTGCTCCAGCGCACGGATATCCCGGTAAATGGTTCTGGTGCTGACCTCAAACCGGTCGGCGAGCGTGGTGGCAGAAACAACCCGCTTTGTCTGAAGTTGAATTAAGATGGCCGTCAGCCGCGAAAGCCTGCTCAGATTGTCGTTATCCATAAATATGCACTCGGGTCGGCAGGCCTTTTAATCTGCTGATAGATTCATTCCAATATACAACGAGCTGCGCGCGTCCGCTCAATAAAGTAACGATGCAGCCGGCAGACTATCTTTCCGTTTTTAGAAAGTAATTTGACGGTTACGCTGGAAGAGTTTGTCAACCAATTTTCATCTATTGGAGAAGCAGCAGCAAGTGAGTTGTTCAGTAGTTTGACGACGAAATTTGTTGCAAAAGGGGATTACTTGCTGCGGCAGGGCGAATGCTGCGGGCACCTGTTTTTTGTAAATGAAGGCCTCCTGAAAATCTCGCTAAATGGCGAAAAGTAAGTAGTGATGCGGTTCTTCCCGGAGAATGTACTGTTTACAATTTTTGACAGCTACGCCGCTCAATCCCCGTCCCGCTTCAGCATCATTGCGCTGGAGTTAACGACTATAACACTCATAAGCTATGAAAGGATGGAAGCGCTCTGTCAGGCGCATCACAGCGTAGAGACGTTTTTCCGCAAGCTGGCGCTGCTGGCTACCGCAAAGATGACCGGCCGCATCGCGGAAATGCTGGAAAATGATGCAGCACAGCGCTACCATCATTTTAGGGAAGACAACCCGGAATTAATGCAACGCGTCAGTCTCGGCGAGTTGGCGAAATACTTAGGCATCACCCGGCAATCGCTGAGCAGAATCCGCGCGCAGCGCTGATTTTACCCTATGGTAAAAACAGAAACTGCACCGGAAAATAGCTTTGCCAAAACGGATTTTATGAACAGGGGCACAAAGACGAATTGGGTTATTGACCAAGGGCATTCCCAGATTAGATTCAAATAAGACACCTCACTGTGTCCAATGTATGCGGTAGGTTCCGAAGCTTTAAAGGCACTGTTGACAGCGACGACGACGATTTTACCAATGCCGTCGTTCATGTTGAGATTGAAGTCGGCAGCATTGACACCAATAACAGTCAGCGGGACGAGCATATGAAATCGCCCGCCTTCTTTAACGCGGAGCGCTTTCCGACCATTACTTTTGATGGAGCTGTTCAAAAAGACGCGGAAAGCATAGTACTGGCAGGGAAGCTGACCATGCTGGAAACCACTCAGCCATTGACCCTACAGATGGAGCAGACAGGAAGCGGCGTTGGCCGATTTGGCGGCTGCGGTGGCGGACGTCTCACCATAACTGATGCAGCGGGAAGCTGCAGTGGTCTGAAAGCCTGGCCGGCTGCGGGCTGAGCGCTCTTCATCTTTCGCTGCCGCCTGGATTTTATGTGGTGCGCATCGTTGCTGCGATGGAAAAGTGATTTCGCAGAAGCTGCTGGTGCAGTAATGCGGATGCGACCTGCCCGAGATTGAAATCCATGGCTATAATCCGGGGGAAATCAGCCTGCGCCTTCGCTTGCGTCTTTTGATGTGAATGCCCAAAACACCCACATGCAAAAGCTAAGTATCAGGCCAATGATGGGCGCAAAAATGGCGATGATAAAAATGGCGCTGCACAGCAAAAGCCCAAGGCGCAGGCCCCTGCGGATGTTACCAATTGTTTTCGGGGATGCGCTTTGTACAACCAAGCCCGGCTTGCTGCCCGTAATAACCCGCATGAGAAGCAGAAACAGCACCGCTATAATTACCGAATAGCCTACCCAGAAAAGGATGGCCGTTTTCGCCGCTTCGGTTCCTAAAAATTGCCCCAGCGTTTTTGTTGGAAAGGGAACGGAAGCAACCACAAGCAGCAGCAACCCATTTGCCAGAATGAGCCGGTTGCTGGTAGTGCGCAGCAGCTTGAAAATCCGGTGGTGCGACATCCATATCAGCAGTACCGAGGCGAAGGAATTGAAGTAGGCAAAAAGCTTTGGCCAGAGCATTAAGAGGTATTGCCAGAGCTCGGGGGAGGTGGTCGCCTTGAGGTTGTGGTGCGCTTCAATATCTCTTACATCTATGCTCAGGTCAATTGCCAAAAGCGTAATGGCTACACCAAAGATGCCATCGCTGAATGCTTCTATTCTTGCTGTGTCCCTTTCCATTTATCAGAGCTGCTGGTTGTGATGCTTAGTAGAAACGGTGCTTTGCAAAAAACAGCCACAAAGCAAGGCCAAGACACCGCGTGCATTATATAGACAGCGTGGCCAAGGTAACCTAATTATAACCCGTCGTGTCGTGAAGCCGCTCATAAAGGCATCCTTCAATTCCGCAACTTTGATGCTGTCGTGCAGCATCATGCCTTAACCCGAACTACCATGCCCGATGGCCTGCACATCAGCTTTGCGCAACCCGCAGATGCCCTCTCCCCTTACGTGGAAAGATTTTGGGTCTTACACAATACATCGGGCAGCGACAGGGAGCTCGTCATAATACCCGACGGTCGCATAGATTTGACCCTTTCGCGCTCCGCGTCAGAGCCCTTTCACATCATCCGCTCAGGGCTTGAAACCCATGCTGAGCGCGTGTTTCTGCCTGTCGGCACCTTGATATTTGCCATCTCTTTTAAGCTGCCGGCGACCGAATATATTTTTGGCAACCCGGTGGCGTCGTTCCTGAACAGCGCAGAGGTTTTGCCTAATGATTTTTGGGAGTTTAGCGTAGCCGATTTGGCCGATTTCAACCTTTTCTGTAAAAATGCTTCACGGAAAATCACCTCGCTTTTGCCTAAGGAACCGGACGAAAGAAAGCTCAAACTTTTCAGCCTTCTGTATGCCTCAGGCGGCGCACTGACGGTGAAGGAGCTTTCCCATAGCGTCTATTGGAGCAGCCGGCAAATAGGCAGATACTTCCATCAGCAATTCGGGCTTTCGCTAAAAGCATACTGCAACATTTTGCGGTTCTGGGCTTCGCTGGAAGGCCTGGCGCAAGGCAGGTTTTTCCCCGACCTCTCCTTTGCGGACCAGAGCCATTTCATCCGGGAGGTAAAGAAGTTTACGGGCGTTTCGCCAAAGGAGCTGAAGCGTAACACGAACGACCGATTTATCCAATTTTCAGCCGGGGCCGCAAAATAGTTTTGCGGTATGAAACTGAAAAACAAGCGGCTCGCCATCGTAGGCGGCGGCCCCGGCGGACTCACGCTCGCGAGGCTCCTGCAGCTGCAAGGCGCATCCGTAAAAGTGTATGAGCGTGACGCGAACAAAGATGCCCGTGTGCAAGGCGCGCCGCTGGATATGCACGAGCATTCAGGCCTCGCAGCACTGCGCAAAGCGGGCTTATTAGAAACGTTTAAGGCAAGCTTCCTTCCCGGCGCGGATAAAAAAGTGCTCGTAAATGAGCGCGCAGAAATCTTTTACAGCGACCACGATACGAAAGCTGAAGAAGCCTTTGGCGCAGAACATTTTCGCCCAGAGATAGAGCGGGGCACGCTGCGAAAAATTTTGCTGGAATCACTGCAGGCGGAAACGGTTGTGTGGGACAGCCATTTTCTAAGCATGGAAGCGCAGGGCGAGGGCTGGCTGCTGCACTTTAAAAACAAGCCTTCCGTTTACGCGGATATAGTCGTTGCTGCGGATGGCGCAAACTCCAAAATCCGGCCGTACATCACCAGCGTGAAGCCTTTCTATTCCGGCATCACGATGCTTGAAATCAATATTGACGACGCGCAACAATCAACACCACAAATGGCTGCCCTTGCCGCCGGCGGAAAGGTGATGGCTTTTGGGATGGGCAAAAGCCTGATGGGCGGTCAAAAGCGGGGTGAGCTGGGTTATTATGCGGGCTTCAAGGCTGACGAGGACTGGGCTGCAAACAGCGGGCTCCATTTTTCCGACAGAGCGCAAATGCTGGATTGGTTCGGGAAAGAATATTCCGGCTGGAGCCCTGTCTGGCAGGAGCTTTTTGAAGGCGCGACAATGCCATTTATTCCGCGCACCATCTACTGCGCGCCATTAGACCAAACCTGGGAGGCCCTTCCTAACACAACCTTGCTCGGCGACGCAGCGCACGTGATGCCACCCTTCGCCGGCGAAGGCGCCAACATGGCGATGCTGGATGCCTTGGAATTGAGCGAAAGCCTGACCTCTGACGAATATGCAACGGTACACGAAGCAATTGCCGCATACGAATCAGTAATGCGCGCACGAGCGGCTATCGCTGCAGAAGAATCGCTGCAAAATGGTGAGATGATGCACTCGGAAGGCGCGCTGGGCACAATGCTGGCTTTTTTTGGCGGGCATTGAGCCGGACGCTACCGCACCTGGTACAGTAGCACGACGCTGTGTCCAAAAGTTGGACTTCTCACGAAAGCGAATCTGGACTTTTGGAGCAAGTACCCTCAAAATACAATACCCATCTTTGCTCCGTAAAAACGGTACGCAATGGCAAGCTCAGACAAGGTATTGGTAACAGGCGGCACAGGGTTTTTGGCGGCGCACATCACCCTGCAGCTCTTGCAAAAGGGCTATAGCGTAAAAACCACCGTCCGTGCCTTAGCGGGTAAAGACAAGGTGATACAAACATTAAAAGGGGCCGGTGTCACAATGCTTGATAACCTCTCTTTTGCGGAAGCAGAGCTCACGAAAGACGGCGGGTGGGCGGAAGCAATGCAGGGCTGCAAATATGTGCTGAGCGTAGTCTCGCCGGTGTTTTTTGAAGTACCGAAAGATGAAGCCGACGCCATCCGACCGGCGGTGGAAGGCATCCTGCGCATCCTGAAGTTTGCTAAGGGCGCCGGTGTAAAGCGTGTGGTGATGACTTCAAGCTTTGGCGTGGCAGGCTTTAGCCAGACAGATAAAACGAGGCAAACAACCGAAGCTGACTGGACTGACCCCGCGCTGAAAGGATTATCCGCTTACGAAAAATCCAAAGGACTGGCAGAGCGGGCTGCCTGGGATTTTATAAAAGGGGAAGGCTGCGGGCTGGAATTTGCCACCATTAATCCGGTCGCTATTCTAGGTCCTGCGCTTAGCGCGCACGTGTCTGGCAGCTTTGATATTCTGAAGCATTTGCTGGATGGCTCGCTCAAAGCCGCGCCGCCGATAGCCCTGAACATTGTAGATGTGCGCGACGTGGCCGACCTGCATATCCGTGCTATGGAAAGCGATGCAGCCGACGGGCAGCGCTTTATTGCTACGGCAGACGGTCAGATTTCCATGCCCGAAATTGCAGCGCTGCTCAAGAAGACGGCCCCGCAGGTAGCGGCAAAAGTTACTTCTAAAACCGTCCCTGCTTTTGTAGTGAGGCTGGCCGCTTTGCTTAATGCGCAGGCAAAGCAGGGCGCTATTTTCTTAAAAGTGAATAGAAATGTGAGTAACGAAAAAGCGAGGAAGGTTTTGGGCTGGAAGCCGCTTGCTACGGCTGAGCAGGCCATACTTGCTTGTCTGGAAAGCATGGTGAAGCACGGCATTGTAAAGTAACGCTATGAAGCCTGCAACACCACCGCACCCAAAGTCCCGGGCGGGCATCATAGCCGAGAAGTTTATTCCCGACCAGGTATTCATTTATGTAGCGGCGGGCACACTGAAATGTTTTGATGCGACCGAAAGCTATGCGTTCAGCAAAGGGGAATGTTTTATTGCCCGCAAAAACCGGCTGGCAAAGTATAAGATAGAACGCAGCGCCGAAGGCTTTGAGCCAATCGCTTTCTGCTTTGATGAAGCCTTTCTGAAAGCGTACGTGGCAAAGCATCCGCAACCATTAAAATCCTTTGCGCCAAAAGACACTTTTATTAAAGTGGTGGAAACGGAATTACTCGCAAGCTTTATTCAATCGCTGAAGCCATACTACATCGGCCCCTACGAAATTGATAAGGATTTTGAAGCTGTGAAATATGAAGAGCTGCTTATTATCCTGCTGAAGAGCCAGCCCCATCTTGCGGGCCTTCTGTTTGACTTTGGCATACCGGCGAAAATTGATTTGGAAGAATTCATGCAGAAGAACTTTACGTTCAACGTAAGCCTGGGCCGCTTTGCGTTCCTGACCGGGCGCAGCATATCTGCTTTTAAGCGTGATTTCTACGCCACCTTCAACGACACACCCAGCCGATGGCTCGTGCAGCGAAGGCTGGAAGAAGCCTGGTTCCTAATAGACGAAAAGGCCCAAAGGCCATCCGACATCTATCTTGATTTGGGCTTTGAGTCCCTGTCACACTTTTCAGCCGCTTTTAAAAAGCGCTTTGCGCTCACACCAACCGATTTGACTGAGCGAAAGAAGCGCCTCAGCCTTCGGTACGAAGGTTAGCGGGCCACATAAAATTCAACTGAAAAAAATGAACAGGCGAACATTAGGAACGAGCGGATTAGAAGTATCCGCATTGGGCTTTGGCTGCATGGGCCTGAGCTTTCCCGGCGCGCCCACAAAAGACGAGGCTATAAAATTGTTGCGTGCGGCAGTTGGGCAGGGCGTTACGCTTTTTGACACGGCGCAGGCTTATGGCGACAATGAGGAACTGGTAGGCGAAGCGCTTGCGCCATTCCGGGACGAAGTGGTGATTTCCACCAAATTTGGTTTCAGGGAAGGCAAGACGATGCAGGGCATGGACAGCCGCCCTGAAACGATAAGGGCCGCGGCAGAAGCTTCTTTGAAACGATTGAAGATAGACCGGATTGAATTGTTTTATCAGCATCGCCCTGACCCGAATGTGCCAATAGAGGACGTTGCGGGCACGGTAAAAGACCTAATAGCGGAAGGCAAGGTGGCGCACTTCGGGCTATCAGAAGCAGATGCGGCAACCATCCGCAGGGCACATGTTGTGCAGCAGGTAGCAGCGTTGCAGAGCGAGTATTCTATGTTTTACCGCGCACCTGAAGCGGAAATACTGCCAATACTGGAGGAACTGGGCATTGGCTTTGTGCCTTTCAGTCCGCTAGGCAAGGGTTTTCTGACTGGCACCATCAATACAGACACCGCGTTTGATGAGACAGATGGCAGAAGTATGTCGCCCCGCTTCAGCAAAGAGTCTCGCGAAGCCAACCAGGCCTTGCTTGATTTAGTGCTTTCTTTAGCAAAAGACAAAGATGCCACGCCTGCTCAGGTGGCCCTTGCCTGGCTGCTGGCGCAAAAACCCTGGATTGTGCCCATACCCGGCACTACAAAGCTGCATCGCTTAGGGGAAAACATCGGCGGTGCAGGTCTATTATTAACGGTTGATGAGATGGCCCGCATCAATGCTGCTTTGGCAACCATTAATATCACTGGCGACCGCTATCCGGCACAGATGCAGGCGAAAGTCGGTAAGTGAGTTGTTGTTGCAGGCAACTGTATTAGCGGTTCCGTTTGCTTTGGCTATGATAAACCAGAGCGCAATTGCGCCCGGCTGTGCGCGCTATGACAAGGCAGCCACTCACCACCACTACGACGGTAAATTGGAACCTGCAAAAGAGCATCAAAAAAGAAGGAAGACACATCAATTGAACGACTGCCGAAACGCTAAAGGAGACAAGCTTGTTTTCGCCTTAAACAGCTTGCTAAACGACTGCGAGTGCTCAAAGCCAAGCTGATAGGCTACCTCAGAAACCGTAAGGTCAGTAGCAGACAGCAAATCTTTGGCCTTCTCAATAATCCTGGCGTGTATAAACTGATGCGTATTTTGCCCGGTAAGCGCCCGCAGCATATCACTCAGATAGCTTGGCGATACATTCAAACGCTCCGCTAAAAAATGTACGGATGGCAGCCCTTGCATCAGCGAGTTATTAGTATCAAAATACTGGGTCAATATCGTTTCCAGCTTTTCCAGCAAAGTATGGCTCACCGCTTTACGGGTGATGAACTGCCGCTTGTAAAAGCGGTTGGCATAGCTCAGCAGCAGTTCTATCTGGGCCAGTACAATATCCTGACTGAACTCGTCTATCCTGCCCGCCAGCTCTTCTTCTATGATTTTGAAAATGGCGAGCATGGTTGTTTTCTCGTTCTCGGGATAAATGCAGCGCCTCGTTGGCAGCATACGAGAAGAAACCGTACTGCTTAATCGTGTTGGTAAGGGGATGGTTGCGTAAAAAATCCGGGTATATCAGCAGGGTGTACAGGGAACAAGGGGCCGGCCCGGTATCGTAGTCGCTGCCTACCACCTGGTTGGGCGCGGCGAACATGAGCCCGCCTTCCTTGAAATCGTAATAGCCCTGGCCGTACTTTAGCTTACCGCCCAAATTGGGCTTGTACGATATTTTGTAAAAGCCGAGCACGTGCGGCTGCGCGCAGAGTGTCTGCCCGGTTTGCGCTGTTGCGCCATTTAACAGGCTTATCAGCGGATGCGTGGGCTTGGGGAAGCCAAATGCCTCGTGCGCATCCGACAATGAATGGAACCTGAGCGGCGTATTTTCTTCTTTCTTCATCGCTACAATTTGCTTAAAACAACAACCGGTAATAAGCACATACACCGGTTGCCGTTTTTATTATTTTGCTTCACCCTGCGCTGCATCAGACACGTCAGCCCACGCTTCCCAGAGGGCCAGCCGCTCTTCATATGCACCGCGTACCCAGGGCAGGTTTTGACTGCCGAGGTTCAGCCGAAGCGGCGGGGCCTCCGCATCTACGGCTTTAAAGATAGCATCCGGCGTTGCCTGCGGGTCGCCTCTTTTCATGCTGCTTAGGGTTCCGAAAAACTGGTTTTTGAAATCTGTGTACAAGTCCATACCAACAGAGAATTTCAGGGACTCCTGGCTGCCGAATTCGGTGGCATAAGCGCCGGGCTCTATAATGGTAACCTTAATGCCGAAGGGCTTCACTTCCGCCGCCAGGCTTTCGTGAATCGCTTCAAAGGCCCATTTGGATGAGCAGTAGTAGCCAATCACAGGCGCCGTGACATGCCCAAGACCGCTGGATGTGCCGAGGATGTGGCCGCCGCCCTGAGCGCGCAGCAACGGCAGCGCGGCCTGAATCACGGAAAGCGCGCCGAAGATGTTGGTGTCGTACATCGCCCGAACCTCGTCTGCGTCCGCTTCCTCAATGGTGCCGACGAGCGAATAGCCGGCGTTGTTGAGCACAACGTCAAGTCGCCCGAAGTGCTCATGCGCCTGCGCAACGGCCGCCTTTACCTGCTCGGGCTTTGTGACGTCCAATTCCAAGGTCAGCACGGACTCGCCGTACTTTTCTTTGAAGTCGGCGATGCTTTCCAGGTTGCGCGCCGTGGCTGCAACTTTATCGCCACGCTTCAGCGCAGCTTCCGTCCATACGCGCCCGAAGCCGCGGGAAGTGCCGGTGATGAACCAAACTTTTGGTGAGTGGGTACTGTCGGGTGTGTTGCTTTGCGAAGGTGCACCCTGTTGATGGGCCATAATTTAGTGTTTTAGATTTAGAAGAGGGCAAAGGTCTGCGCCTGGCCCTGCGTGCCTGTAGCCTGATTGAGGGACTTTGTAGCCGAAATGCGGATAGCGACTATTCCACCCGTATACGGGTGTTTCGCAAGCGGTGGCCGGTGTCTGTCTTCTCAATTGTGTTCGTAATGAACATCTGCCGCTTTCCTGACAACAGCGTCGCATCGTCGTCCGTTAGCCTTCCAAACTTGTATGCACGATTCGTCAGTTCTGACTAAATCGCCCTACCGACAAGATATTTCTAGGCACTGCTTACAGAATGAATTTAGAGTTTAGGACACAGGCAGGTATTCGGCCTTGCCATTGGCGGCGAAAGCACCGAAAGGCCTTCTGGCTGGGCCTTGCTGGTGCATCCGGACTTTCTACAGGGCACCAGTTTAGACAGGGCGCTCAGTCGCTATGATTTCTTCGGCTACGACGTAAATGAGGCGCTGCACCTTTCCGATGGAGAAGAAAAGCTGGTGGAAAACATTTTGCGCATTATTGACGGGGAACTGAACGCGCACATTGACCAGTTCAGCCAGCCGATTGTGGTAGCCCAGATAGAATCCTTACTGAGTTATACGACCGCTTCTGCCAGCGCCGGTTTGTAAGCCGGAAGCAGCCGAAGTGATTGAAAAAAGGCAGTTTAAGCTTATTGGAACTGCCATTGCCTGCATTTGGGCCATAACGTACAATGGATGTTCAGATTTGGGAAGAGCGTGAAAACAATGCTTCCATCTATATCCATCGCATAGCAACAAATCCTGAACTCAGAGGAAACAACTTCGTCTGTTCAATAGTTGAATGGGCAAATAACTTTGCCGGAGAACATCACAGAAAATTCATCAGGATGGACACTTGTGGGGATAATAAGCGATTAATTAATTACTACAGAAATTGCGGCTTTGATTATTTGGCGATGAAAATTGAAAGACGCATCTATGCTACCGCTACACTACCATGGCGCAGACGTGTGCTTTTTGAAATAACGCTATAACATGCTCACGGCACGCTCAGCAGCGCGCAGAAGCGCAGCATGCATCCTGACTTTATTACCCAACATGGCAGCCCATGCATACACACGACCTTCTAAAGCAAATTGAGTTTATCCGGGAGATTGACAAGCTGAAGTACATCTGGCGAAGAACAAAACTCTTCAACAGCGACCGGCACGAAAACGACGCAGAGCATAGCTGGCATCTTGCCATGATGACCCTTGTTTTGGCGGGCCATTCCGACAAACCCATTGACGTACTGAAAGTTCTGAAAATGGTATTGATTCACGACATCGTAGAAATAGATGCCGGCGACACCTTCCTGTACGATACCACCAAAGACCACACAAACACAGCAGAAGAACTGCTGGCTGCCAGCCGGATATTCGGCCTGTTACCTGCAGAGCAGGCAAGCGAGCTCATTGCCATCTGGGAAGAATTTGAGGAAGGGCACACCGATGAAGCAAAATTTGCCCGCGCAATGGACAGGCTAGAGCCCTTGCTGCAAAACACATCCAACCAGGGCGGGACGTGGGCAGAATATGACGTTGACTACCAGAAGGTGTACGCCAGGAAGGCGGTCATTAAAGACGGCTCTGCCGCTATCTGGACTTACGCTGAAAAGTTGCTGGAGGAAAGTGTAGCAAAAGGAATACTCCGGAAGTAATCTTTGATTCCGGTACTTGCTACGGCAAGACCACCACCGCAAAATCGCTTTAAAAAGCAATGCGCCGAAACCTGTGAGGGTTTCGGCGCATGGTGAGTGCCTTGTTTTAATCCTAAAGATGCATGCCGCCGCTGCCTTCTATCCGCTGGCCGTTCACCCACTTCGCATCTTCGCTACACAGGAAGGCTACGATGCCGCCGATATCGTCCGGCTTGCCTACGCGGCCCAGGGGCGTGCGTTCGGCGAGCATCTTGTTCAGGTCGGCATTGTCGCGCACCATGCCGCCGCCAAAGTCTGTTTCTATCGCGCCCGGCGCTACCACATTCACATTGATACCGCGCGGCCCCAGCTCCACCGCCATGTAGCGGCTAAGCGTTTCAATGGCACCCTTCATGGATGCGTAGGCAGCGTAGCCGGCATAGCTAAACCGGTCCAGCCCGCTGCCGATGTTAACGATGCGGCCGCCTTCCGCAATCAGCGGCAGGGCTTTCTGCGTCAGGAAGAATACGCCCTTGAAGTGGATGTTCATTACGCTGTCAAACTGCGCTTCGGTGGTTGCCTCAAAAGACGCGTGAATCCCAAAGCCGGCGTTGTTGACGAGGAAGTGGAACTGCGCGGCCCCAAACGTCCGCTCCAACGTCTCCTTCACGGAAGCGAAGAAGGCATCAAAGCTGCCGACGTCACCCGCATCCAGCTTCAGCGCAGCCGCCTTGCGACCCATGCCCTGAATTGATTTTACGACCGCCGCTGCTTCGTCGGTCTGGCTATTGTAGGTAATTAGCACATCGTTGCCGCGGTCGGCGAGGCGAAGGGCCATGTCTTTACCGAGGCCGCGGCTGCCGCCGGTTACGAGCGCTATTTTGTTGATTGCTTCCATGTTGCTTTTGCTGTTTGTTTTGATGGGGCAAAGGTCATTCGCGGGCTTTGCAGCCCGTTTGCGTACATCAATCCAAGATTTGCAAAATTCAAACAATGGCTGCCACGCGGAATCGAAGCGGTGACAAACCGGCCTGCCTGCGGAAGAAGTTGGAGAAGTGCGCCAACTCCTCAAACCCCAGCGACCAGGCAATCTCCGAAACGCTCCAGTCAGTTTGCTTCAACAGGATTTTGGCTTCGCGGACGATGCGGCTTCCAATCAGCGCGGTAGTCGTCTGGCCGGTGGTATCCTTCAGCGATTTGTTCAGATGATTGACGTGAACGGCCAGCCGGTCCGCATAGTCCTTTGGAGTGCGCAGGCTCAGCTGCTGCCTGGCGGATGCTATGGGAAACTGCCGCTCCAGCAGCTCTACAAAAAGCGCCGCGATGCGCTCTGAGCCGCCGGAAGTGGCGTGCGGCGCAGGGGCCGGCATCAGCTTCTGACCGTAATGAATGAGCTGCATCAGGTAGCTGCGGATCAGGTCGTACTTGTGCGCGTAGCCGGAGGCCAGCTCTGCTTCCATCTTCAGGAATACCGCCAGGATCGCTTCCCTTTCGGCAGCAGAAAGCAGCAGTACCGGATCGCCGCCACTCCGGAAGATAGGCAGGTCGTCAATGGCCAGGCGCGTGTGGGCCGTTTGCAGAAAGTCGGCGGTGAATACGCAGAAGTATCCTTCCTGCTCCTCATCCTGCGGCACATAATGGTAAGGCACTTTCGGCGTGGCGAAGAGCAAGCCCTGCTCTTTTACCTCCACCACCTTGTCGACGTACTCCACCAAATTGTGGCCGATCATCAGGCTGATTTTGTAGTAGGTGCGGCGGTTGTACGGCATCACCTTCTTCTCTTTGTAGCATTTCGCCATCGCGGCAATGCTGAATACATTGAAGTGCCCGATTTCGGCGGCCAGCGGGCCGGGAAGTGTATATGCAGGCCGCCCATCCTGAGCAGGGCAGGCATCTGCATAAAAATCGGCAAGGGTGGTTGGCTTCATCGTTGATTGTAAAAATCAAAGGTAGCTTTCAGCGGCGTGCGTTCCCGAACGCTACCTTCATAGCAAACCCCGAACTGCCGGCAACGCATCCACACCACTGCAGGCCTGGCTTCCATCACAGAAAGCCGGGTAGGCTCAAAGCTTGTAAAGTTCTTTCAACCCGTCTTTCAATGAAGCGGGCTTTCTACCGAGCAGCTGTTCCAGGTCACTGTTCGTAATCTCAAAGCGGTGGGCCTTGATGTCTTCTGCGAAGCCTGCAATCATGCCCGCCAGGCCTTCCGGCACGCCGGCCGCTTTGAGCTCCGTGATGAATGTCGCCGCATCGGTGTCCGTATAAGTCACTTGCTTTCCGGATAGTTGTGTCAGCGCCTGCGCCACGTCTTCAAAGGAATAAAGGTCGCTGCCGGTAATGTTGTATTCCTTGTTCTCGTGCCCGTCTTGCAGCAGCACATTCGCCGCTGCCTCGCCCATCTCGCGGCGCATCGCGTAGGGCACTTTGCCATCGCCCGCAGGCATGTGAATGCCGCGCTCTAACACCTTATCGCCCGTAAAAAAGGGAATGCCGTCCATGTAGAGCGCGTTGCGCAAAAATGTGTACGCCAGGCCGCTGGCTTTGATATAATCCTCGGTCTGGAAATGGCTTTCCATCAGGGCTTTCGTAGCAGCTGTATCTGCGTCTTTCATAGGGACGCCCGTGTAGGCAATGTGCATTACGCCCGACTCTTTTGCCGCGTCTACAACGGCCTGGTGCTGCCGAAGCCTGTGGTGGTCGGTGCCAGAGATGAGCAGCACCTTTTCTACTCCTTGCATGGCCTGCGCCAACGATTCTTTGTCGTCAAAAGAGCCTATCCGCACGATGATGCCTTGTTCGCGAAGCGGGGCTGCTTTTGCCTCGTCTCTGGCGAAGGCTACGATGTTTGAAGCGGGTGTGCTTTTCAGTAAATGGTTAATGGTAGCTGTGCCGAGATGGCCTGTTGCGCCGGTACTAAAATCATGGTGGTTGTTTTTTGTTTCGCAAAGGAACCAACAATAGTTTCATTTAGTAACCGTTACCTTTGGGTAACCCTCAAAATAGTGGTTACAAAGGGGTAACTGAGTATGGCAACAAACAGCACAGAATCCGGCTGCCCGGTAACGGCGACGCTGGCGCTCATCGGCGGCAAATGGACGCCCGTTATTTTATACTACCTCGCATCCGGGACGAGGCGGTTTGGCGAGATAGCGGCGCGCATCCCGGCTATATCCCGTAAGGTGCTGACGGAGCAGTTGAAAGAGCTGGAGGCGAACGGGTTTATCCTGCGCCGCCAATACAAAGAAATCCCGCCGAGGGTTGAGTATTCGCTTACGGATTTAGGCAAAAGCCTCAACCCAATGTTTGATGAGATGGCGGCCTGGGGGCGTAAGCATCAGAAGGCGACGCTAAAAAGTCCGGCTTAACCGGCGGTTGCTAAAAAGCGACAACAAAGGTCTTTGTAAACAACGAAAATCAAAAGAATGCAAGCCATCAACGCCATCAACATCATAGAGAAATTTTCATTGTTTGAGAAGCAATGGACGCCGCACATCATTGGCGAGCTCAATGGTCAGTATGTGAAGTTGTGCAAGCTGAAAAACGACTTTGTATGGCATAGCCATGAGCATGAAGACGAGCTGTTTATGGTTTTCAAGGGAACGCTTCTGATGGACTTTCGGGATAGCAGAACTGTTGAAGTGGGAGAAGGCGAGATACTCATCGTTCCAAAAGGAGTGGAACACCGGCCACATACTGCCGGCGATATTGTGTTCAATCTGCTGTTTGAGCCCAAAGCAATCTTGCATACGGGCAACGTTGAAGATGAGCGGACAGTAAAAGAACTGGACTGGATTTAAGGGGCGTGGAAGCCGTCAGACACGGCCTTCAAGAAAAGAACGTGCCAAGAGATTGTGAGCTGGCTAAACTATTTTATCTCCGCCTTGCGGTGTGCGAGTCCCCACTCAATCATCGCATCAATCACCTCAACAATCTTACGGCCGGATTCCGTTAGCGTGTAGGCTATCAGCGCCGGAGCCTGACCATTAGCATCGCGGGTGATAATCCCATTTATCTCCAGCTCTTTCAATTCTCTGGACAACATCCGCGGTGTAATCCGCTCAATGGCCTGCAGCAAATCTTTGAAGCGGTTCCTGCCATGGGCCAGCGCGGCAATAATGGGCAGCTTCCATTTACCGCTCACCGCGTTCATCGTATCCTTCAGCGCAAGAATGAGCTGCCTGGGGCAATCCTGCGCAGCATCATTTTGCAGCACTTCTTTAAAGCTGTTCATAGTATTAAGGCTGCTTGCTTACTATACAAAAGTATACTGCTAAATCGCCCCCGAAAGTCGTGCGCCTTATAACCGCACAGATAGCTTTGCAAAACTTAAAAACAAAGGCCATGATTTTAGTAACAGGCGCTACCGGACAGTTTGGCGCACACGCCATCAACCATCTGCTGGATAAAGGCGTGAAGAGCACCGGCATCGCTGCACTGGTTCGGGATGCAGCAAAAGGCGGCCATCTGAAAGACAAGAGCATTGACCTGCGTACGGGCGACTATTCGGACTATGATTCTTTGGTCAAAGCTTTTGAGGGTGTTGATAAGCTGCTTCTCGTTTCCAGCAGCGACCGGGGCGCAGTGGAGAATCGCACGGCTCATCACATGGCTGCCATCAAAGCGGCGGTCAAGGCGGGTGTGGCGCACATCGTGTACACTTCGTTTGTGCGCAAGCCGGGCTTTGAAAATTCCGCGATTGCCGCGTTCCAAACCTCACACCTTCAGACCGAGGAATTTTTGAAAAGCAGCGGTGTCACCTATACCATTCTCCAAAACGGAATATACCTGGAGATGATTCCGATTTTTGCAGGCGGCAAAGTGGCGGAGACAGGCGCTATTCTCTATCCCGCAGGAGCGGGCAAAGCGGGTTGGGTGCTCCGCGAAGAGATGGCGGAAGCAGCTGCCCACATATTGACTACAGAAGGGCACGGGGACAAGACTTATTCTCTGACCAACACCGAGTCGGTTTCTTTTGCCGACATAGCTGCGGAACTGTCCCGTGTGCTGGGCAAAGAAGTGCGATATCAGTCACCTTCGCCCGAAGAATTTGAAGCCGTCATGAAAGGCGCCGGCGTGCCCGATATGTACGTCGGCATGTTTATCATGTGGGCAACGGCGCAGGCACAAGGGGCACTGGACTCAGAAGGTGATACCCTGGCGTCCTTTCTGGGCAGAAAGCCTACTACGGTGAGTCAATTCCTTAACAGGATTTACAGGCCGTATGAATAGCGCACCTTGTGGCATTCTTCTGCTCTTCCAACTTTTCGCAGCCCGATGCTGTTATTTCTGAGTTCCCAAAAAGCAACATCATGACGCTCCACGAAAAAGGCCCGATTGTACCGCCACCCGTTTTATTCGGCCATGCCCAGAGTGTATCAGCGGAGATTCGCAGCTGGGCAGACGTTATCAGCGCTACCCACTGGGATTTGTACCGGCGCGACCGGCCTGACGGCGCTGATTTTTATGTGGGCGATGAAGAACTGGGGCATATTCACCTGAACGGTGAAGTGCATCTTGCCACCGGCAATGCCCTTTGTCGGTCGCTGCTGGATGCCGGGCTGGCGGAGCGCTTTCCGTATGGCAGCGACTGGGTGCTTTATACTATCGGCTCCGAAACGGATGCGGAGCACGCACTATGGCTTTTCCGGCTGGCCTACGACCGGCTGAAAGGCGCGCCAGTAGAAGATTTGCAGGGGCGCATTGTGCAGAAAAGCGCC
The DNA here is from genome assembly GCA_965246785.1 of Chitinophagaceae bacterium. Taxonomy (GTDB): domain Bacteria; phylum Bacteroidota; class Bacteroidia; order Chitinophagales; family Chitinophagaceae; genus UBA1952. The sequence goes on along the minus strand of CBDFFM010000005.1, from coordinate 168,026 downwards.
AGTGTATCTGTTTGAGGCCATCGGCGCATGATGCCTTGTACTCCGTTTTGGATACACCAATCAGCAGTACGGATACTTCATAGCGGTATTGTGCAGCCACCTTTGCTGCTTAATACATCTAAACTATGAGCATTCAGAAAACAGTATTGGGAAGTCAGGGCTTAGAAGTGCCAAAGCTTGGCCTCGGCTGCATGGGCATGAGTAAAATCGCCCACTTTGACATTTATGGCGCCGCCGATGAAGACGAATCCATTGCTACGATTCACCGCTCGCTGGAGCTGGGTGGCAATTTCCTGGACACCGCCGACCTCTACGGCCCGCTGACCAATGAGCGGCTTATCGCTAAAGCCATCAAGGGCAGCCGCGACAAGTATATCATTGCCACAAAATTCGGCTACGAGGTGGGCGACGACGAGCAGCTTACCTGGGCCATCAACGGCAAGCCTGATTACGTGAAGAAAGCCGCTGAGCGCTCGCTCAAAAACCTCGGCACCGACTACATAGACCTCTATTATCTGCATCGGCTTGACCCTGCCACACCTGTTGAGGAAACCGTGGCCGCAATGGGTGAGCTGGTGAAGGAAGGCAAAGTGCGCTACATCGGCCTGTCTGAAGTATCGGCAGACACTATCCGTAAGGCCCACGCCGTGCATCCGCTAAGCGCCGTGCAGACGGAATATTCGCTTTTTGAGCGCGAGGCGGAAGAGCGCGGCACGCTGGAATTGCTACGTGAGCTGGGCATCGGATTCGTGGCTTACTCGCCTCTGGGCAGGGGATTTCTTTCAGGAGAAATCAAGAGCGAGGCGGACTTTCCGGCGGACGACTTCCGGCGGGGCATTCCGAAGTTTCAGGGTGAGCAATTTCAAAAGAATATTGAGCTGGTGGAAGCGATTCAGAAGATGGCGGAGGCGAAGGGCATCACCACCTCTCAGCTTGCCCTGGCCTGGGTAATTTCTAAAGGCATTGTGCCCATTCCCGGCACCAAGCGCCGGAAATGGCTGGAAGAAAACATCGCTGCGTCAGGCATTCAACTGAGCGCCGAAGACCTGGCGCAACTGGAGTCAATTATCCCTTTGGGCACCGTTACCGGCGACCGCTACGATGAGGCTGGGATGACCATGGTAAACCTTTAAAGCCGCGCTCATGAAGAAGTCCAATACCGCGCCCTATGTCATCAACTCTATCTCGGAGCTGCACCGGGTATTGGAGTTGCCGCCGCCGCAGCATCCGCTGGTAAGCGTGATTCATCTGGATGCCGTGCCCTGTCTGCTGGACGAAAGTATCCGGAGCGTCGTGTACAACTTCTACTCGCTTTGCATCAAGAAGGATTTTAAAGGCAAGCTGCGCTACGGGCAGCAGTATTACGACTTTGACGAGGGCATTATGACGGCCTTCTCGCCGGGGCAAGTGACAGCCGCCGAAATGAGCGACGACGGCGAGCTGAAAGGCTGGTGGCTGGTCATTCATCCCGATTTTCTGCGGAATTACCCGTTGGCGAAGACCATTCGCAACTATGGATTTTTCTCCTACGCATCGGCGGAAGCCTTACATCTTTCTCAAAAGGAAGAAGAGATGATTACGGCCCTCATCAGCCAGATAGAACGCGAGTACGTTGTAACAGATAATTACAGTCAGGATGTAATTGTGTCGCAGATAGAGCTTTTACTGAACTACTGCAACCGCTTTTACAACCGGCAGTTTATCACCCGCAAAAGCGGCGGCAGCGATTTGCTGCAAAGGCTGGAAGCGATATTGGAGGCTCATTTCAGCCCAGGTACGGATGTCGTGCTGCCAACAGTGGCTGCCATCGCGGGACAGCTGCATGTATCTCCACATTACCTCAGCGATATGTTGCGTTCGCTGACCGGCCAGAGCGCGCAGCAGCATATTCAGGCCCGCGTCATTGAGCAGGCAAAAGAGCTGCTGAGCACTACCAATCTTTCGGTGGGTGAGATTGCCTACCAGCTGGGCTTCGGCTATCCGCAGTCGCTCAATAAACTGTTCAAGGCGAAGGTGAATCTTTCGCCGCTGGCGTTTCGTGCGTCGTTCAACTAATGCCGTCGGCAAACGTTCTACCCAATATGGAACTGTCCAGTCTTCGCGCCCGGTCACTCCGGCCTGCCAGTTTCGCCGCTGACGCTCGGGTGAGAATGCCGGCTTCGATGATTGGCTGCCCTGGCTGTTAAAGTCGAAGGAGTTTTTGCCGGATTTGTCGGCGAAGGTGAGAATTGGCGCCCTACAAAAGGTTTACTTCAATACTCCATACCTTTTCAACAATGCCAATTGTTTTTCTAACTTATCGGAATCCATTGTAGAATCTCATGTCAGATTTACAGTGACGTTTGACGATGTAGTAGGCAATCCTGAATTGCCGTTTGACGCTGCCCTTTCTTGCGCATTATTAACAGGCTCATCTACATCACTTCCGTTAGGCCCAGCCCCTTCTATATCAGCATCATCTTCATTGTTGGACATATTGCTATTGTCCGACGGAGTATCTAAATCATAGAATTGCACGCCATCTGACTCTATTTTTCCTAACTGGCAGTATTCTAAAGACGCAGTAAAAAAGCCAACGCAACTTTCTAGCAAGTCAGCGTGTGCACGTTGGTTCTGAGCTTGCTGTTTTTTGTACGGAAGCGTATTTCAGAGGTGACCGGCCGCGTATGTATAGAAGGATAGAAACAACTATTCCTGTTTGATGATTTCCTGGAATCTACGATGATATTGACCATTACTTATGGGAAGGCACCCATGAAGCGTAAGTCGCCTTAGACCATCTCGTTAAGTAGGTATTGAACAGCTATGCGATGCTTACAAGTTTAAGTTGAGCGACAAGCTCAAACAGGATATTAATGACGTGGTTGGTAGGGAAATATTTTGGTTGAAAAAAGCGAAAAAATGAAGAGGCTACATCTATAGCGATTTTTTCCGAAGAAGAGCAGTTCGTGCCGGACAAATACAGAGACAAGCAGATTTATGAAAGCAATGAATCCGCTTTAACGCGTCTGCACCCGCAATGGAATGAGTTTGAACATGAGCGACAGGGAAGCGCCTATCTCAAATCGGCAACTCATTGCAGCAGAACGACAGTTTACGTTCGCATTAAATGCTGTAGCGCCAGGCTATAGGCAGCCCGGCTGATGCCAAATCTACATAAAGGCATACTCTACATTTCTGCATCACGGATTCAGACTCCGCAGGAGCTGATGCTCTCCAACGCAATGGGCAATTGTATAGAGAACCCGACCTGCGCCCGCCATTATCGGGAAATACCGCATTAGATTAGGCAGTCTATCGCTTCCGCCTAGTGTTTATTTTGCTACTGTTAATACAGCTAATACAAGGTTTGTAACAAACATGATTATTGAACCTTAACCGTGTCTCTGCCTTGGCAGCTGCTTAATGCAGGTCTATACAGCGCGCCATGCTTTGCGGCAACTTTAAGTTGTCAGGCAAATAGCGCAAACAGCGGCCTTATGAAAAATTGATTCAGAATGGCGCCAATAGTTGCTAAAACACAACAGCGGTCAACGCCCGGAATCATTCAGGCTTCGCACGAAGGCCACTATATCGCGCTGCTCCTGTGCAGTAAGATGCAGCGGCTCCGAAGGCAGCGTCTGCGTTTCAAGATGAATGCCCCAACCCGCACCGCCGCCGCGGTTATAAAAATCCACAACCTCTTCCAGCGTTCTAAAGACGCCGTTGTGCATGTATGGGGCCGTCAGCGCAGCATTGCGCACCGTTGGCGTCTTGAAGGCATAGTTGTGCAATGGTGTATGCGTGGTTCCGCCTTTTCCGAAATCATCGTCTAAGGTGGATGGTCGCTTTGCCAAAGCAGGCACAGCCAGAATCTCCGATTCGCTTTCCTCATAGCGAGGCGGCACAAGGCCGTTGAACATCGGCGCATAGTGGCAAGTACCGCATTTAGCCTTTCCCATAAACAGATTAAACCCTCGTTGCTCTGTACCGGAAAAGTCTGCTGATTGGCGGCGCATGTAGCGGTCAAAGCGGCTATTCAGCAAGGTAAGGCTGCGGATGTAGGAGCCAATCGCATTAGCAATGGTGTATTGATTAATCTTTTCCCGCTCGCGGGAATAAGCCTGCGCAAACTGCCGGTTGTAAGTAGTATCCGCGATGAGTAAGGGAACCGCATCGCGCAGTGAACCGCCCATCTCCGCCTGATTATGGACAACGGCATCCAACTGCGTTTCCAGCACCAGCGCGCGGGAATCGTAGAACTGCCGGGCCTGTATTGCGCTGTTAATAAGCGTAGGCGTATTGCGCGCCACAGTTGTCTTGCCGTCTAAGGAAAGCGCTTTGGGAATGCCGTCCGTAAATGCCCGCTCCGGCTGATGACAGCTTGCGCAGCTTCGCACATTGCCACGCGAAAGGCGCTTGTCTGAAAAGAGCCGTTTGCCAAGCGCAATGCGCTCCGGCGTGGGCAGAAAACGCTCATTGGGTGAGAAGAAGGCGATGTTGAAAATGTCCTTCGCAAATAGATTTTCGGCCTCCGCATTCAGCGGCGTGAGCTGGGCACCATTCACAGCGCCGAGCGCAAAGGCGCATTCTTTTAAGCGGGCCGTGAGCGGATTCAAATACTCGCGGATGAAGCGCAGGCGGTCAAAAGAGTTGAAGTCTTTCGCCTTTTCAACAAACGATACTGCTGAATCAAAAGCTTTGATAGTAGCCGCATAAAGGCCGGGATGTTTTTCTTCCAAGGCCTTTTGGTAGAAGCCCAGCACGTCCCGTTCCGCTTCCAGTTGCCGCCGCGTTTCCGGCAGGGCATTGAGCGACAGCGGCACATCAAATCCGGTAATGCCGAGCGAGATAATCCGGTACGCGCCGGAACGGAGGGCTTCCCACACGCGGTCGTCGCGGAAGTAATATTCATGGTCAGGAGCGGTGCGCAGAGACTGTACAGTATTTAATAGAATGCCCGTTTCACTGCGAAAGCCATTGCCATCAAATGCCGCTGCGTATAGAATAGCTTCAATGTGCTGGAAGCCGTGCGGCTTTGTGCTATCCTGCTGCGTATCGTCTTCAATGCGCAGCAAGTCGGGGCCGTTTATTGCGCGGGCGCTGCGGCTATCAAACTGCTCTAAGAAGAAGGAGATTTTTTTATACGTTTCTCGGCAGGAAAGGAATCCGCGCTTCAATAAAGTCTTGTCCGCGGGGGCGTGCTTTGCGCCGCTTTCCAGCGATTGCAGTTTCAGAATGAGGCTGTCCAGATTATTGTTGTAATAGTCGGCAACGGCTTCATTATAGCCTTTGCCGCCGGGCGCAAATGCGAATGCCGCTACTATGCCCGCAAGGGCGCATCCAAGCACAAATTTCTTTATCACGGATTAGCAGAAGCAGTCCGCAAGATTATGCGCCAAAGGCACTGCATACGCCGCCGTAATGATTCCCTAACCTTTTGATAATGCAGGTAACGCTGCGGTAATCTGCCCGTAACAGTGCCCGGATACTTTCGCGCCGCTTTCAATAAACAGCAATTTGAAGAAGATGATTATGAAGAAGATTTTACCCCTATTAGCCCTGATGCTCTGCGCCATTGGCGTACGCGCGCAGGTAACTGGCGTCTATACGACGCTCTCAGCCTTCGGCAGCACTTGGAAGTATCTTGACAACGGCTCCAATGCCGGCACCGCGTGGAAAGACTCTACTTTCAGCGATGCCTCATGGAGCAGCGGTGCGTCTTATCTTGGCTATGGTGACCCATGGATTGTTACCTGCGTGAATGCAGGCTGCGGCACGGTAACCTGCACGCCCACCTGCACGAACAAGTACATCACTACTTACTTCCGTCAGAAGGTCAACATCTCCAATCCTGCGCAGTATGATTCTATCCGCATCGGCGTGGTGCGTGACGACGGCGCGGTGGTGTATGTGAATGGTGTGGAGGTGGTACGTTCAAATATGCCTGTCGGCACTATTACTTACACGACCGGCGCGGCCGCGAATGTGGGCGGCACGGCGGAAAGCACAGCGTATTACTACGTGATTCCAAAGTCCTACTTCGTGAATGGCGACAACTATATTGCCGTGGAAGTACATAACGATGTAGCTACTTCTTCCGACCAGACTTTTAACCTTGAAATCGCAGGTGTGAAATATATCCCGACGCCGGTAACGCTCGTGCGCGGGCCTTACCTGCAAATGGGCACGCAGACAGGCGTAACCATCCGCTGGCGCACCAACATTGCCTCTAAATCCGCAGTGGACATAGGCTCCGCGCCAGGCACTTATGGCGGCCACATTGTGGATACAAACAAGGTAACCGAGCACATCATGCGCATTGAACCGCCCTTTCTGCCAGACACAAAGTATTACTATCGCTTCGGGACGGACACTTCTTTCCTGCAAGGCGATTCCAACAACTTCTTCACCACTGTTCCGCCTACAAATACGACGCGCAAGATGACCTTTGCGATGTTCGGCGACTGCGGCCGGAACGACCTGAATTATCAGACGAATTCTATTAAGGCATATTATGCCTACCTCGCAACGCTGGGCCGCAAGTCTTCTGACGTGCTCATCATGAACGGCGACAATGCTTACAATAACGGCACGGACGCAGAGTTTCAAACCAACCTGTTCGCGGCTTACCAGACCAATGTGATGAAGAATCACCTCTACTACACCGCGCCGGGCAATCACGATTACAACAATGGCGCACTCGTTGCGCAACAGCTACACAATGTGCCTTACTTCTCCATCTTTACTACGCCTACGCAAGGGGAATGCGGTGGTGTTCCCTCCGGCACACAAGCTTATTACAGCCATGATTACGGCAATGTCCACTTCATGAGCCTGGACTCTTACGGCATGGAAGACTACGGCACAACGCGCATGTACGATACGAACGGCGCGCAGGTGCAGTGGATTAAAAAAGACCTTGCTGCTAACAAGCTGCCATGGGTTATCTGCTACTGGCACCACCCGCCTTACACGATGGGCTCACACAATTCCGACAATGAAACAGAGCTTGTGCTTATCCGCCAGAACTTCATCCGCATATTAGAGCGTTATGGCGTTGATATGGTAATGACCGGCCACAGCCACGACTATGAACGCTCTATGCTGATGAAGGGCTATTACGGCAATGAGGCATCCTTCAATAAGGCGGTTCACGTTGCTGATACGTCTTCCGGCAAGTATGATGGTTCTGCTAATTCCTGCCCTTACCAATATCCGATGGGCCAAAACAATCATGGCATTGTGTATGTGCTTTCCGGCTCGGCCGGCGCGAGTGGCGGCACTCAGGCGGGATATCCGCATGACGCGCTTCCTTTCTCACAGAATGATGGCGGCATGTTTTACTTTGAAGTGCAGAGGAATCGTTTAGATGCGAAGTGGGTGCGCCGTGACTCAGTAGTCGCTGACCAATTCACCATCATCAAGGGCGCTAAGAACAATACAACCGACAGCGTAACGATTTATAAGGGTCAAAGCGCCACGCTGAATGCAGGCTGGCCGGGCACATACTTCTGGACTGCGGACAGCAGCACGAAGCAAAGTCTCATCGCTGCGCCAAAGACGACAACCACCTACATCGTGCGTGACAGCGCAGGCGCATCATGCTTCTCCAATACGTTTGCGGTGAAGGTGCTGGATACAACCAGCAGCAATCCTACAGGCATATCAACTACCGGTACAGAATTCGGCGTTTCCATCCATCCGGTTCCTGCGAAGGATGTGCTGCATCTGGAGCTTACGAATGCAAAGGATGGCCGCTACAGCTTTACTATTTATGATGAAACCGGTCGCAGTCTCCGCAACTTCAGCAAGCGTATGGACGGCGGAAAGCAGCGCCTGGAAATTGACTTGCGCGAGTTGCCTGCCAATCAATTGCTGCTGCTTGAGGTAGATAATGGTTCCATGAAACAGAGCTTTAAGTTTACCCGGAGTGAATAAGCCCACGCTCACCTCTGTGTAAGTTCACCGCCCCGCCTTTTTGCGGGGCGGTTTTGTATTTAAGCGCGTTGCGCATTTGTCCACCGCTTAGAATCGGCGCTCATTTTCAAAAAAGGCTACAACAAACACTTATTAGCCTACAGATAGGCGTTCTAATGGATAGAGCTTTGCTTTCTACAAAAAAGCGCACATGAAAGCAATACAATACACCGCCTATGGCACTTCGGATGTAATCCGGTTTGCGGAAGTGGAGAAGCCGGTTCCAAAAGCAGATGAAGTGCTTATTAAAGCATCAGCTACTTCGCTTAATCCCGCAGAAATAAAATTTCGTAGCGGTGAGGCAAAGGACAGGTTCCCGATACAGCACCCCTACATTCCCGGCCTTGATGTTGCGGGAATCGTGGAAGCCGTCGGCAGCGATGTGGCTCGTCTGAAAGCAGGCGACAAGGTTTATGGGGGAGATTTTGGTGGTGGTTATGCGCAATACGTGGCGCTGAAAGAAGAGCATGTAGGTATCATGCCGCGCAATGTGGGCTTTAACGAAGCGGCCTCGCTGGTAGTGCCGCTGGTAACCGCCTATTCTTTTCTGATAGAGCATGGTGAGGTGAAAGCAGGACAACGGCTGCTGCTGCATGGCGCGGCGGGCGGCACAGGCAGTATTGTACTGCAAATGGCGAAGGCACTGGGTCTGTATGTGATAGCTTCAGCATCTGCTAAAGGACTCGCGCTTGCAAAAGCGCTCGGCGCGGATGAGCTAATTGACTACATGTCGCAAGATTTTACCGCCATGGTAAAGGATGTAGATGTCGTGATTGCTTTTGCAGGTGGCGAGACAACAGATAAATCGTTTGCGGTAGTGAAGCCGGGCGGAAAGCTGTTTAGTGCCGTAGCGCCGCCCTCGCAGGCCCTTGCTGAAAGCAGCGGTGTGGAAGCAAAATTTATCGGCTCCCGGTATTCCTATAAAAAGCTTGATTACGGAACCGCGCTGGTAGAAGCCGGGAAGATTATTCCGCGCGTCGTAAAGACTATGAGGCTGGAGCAGGCAGCAGAAGCGCAAGACCTGCTTTCAGCCGGAGGGCTGGATGGGAAGATTGTACTTCAGATAGACTAATTCAATTCAGTACCCGGTAACGCCGGGCCATTCAAAGCAACCATTCACGCAGCAAAGCGTTCTACAACAAACTATCATGATACTCATTACAGGGGCCACAGGCAAACTGGGCACAACAGTTGTCCATACGCTGCTGGCGAAAATACCCGCCGCCAACATCGCTGCCTTAGTACGCAATGAAGCGAAGGCGGCCAGCCTGAAAGCACAGGGCATAAGCATCCGCGTAGGCAATTACGATAACACGGCTTCGCTGGATACGGCTATGCAGGGCGTGGAAAAAGTCCTCCTCATATCCGGTGGAGGTGCTGCCAACGGATTAGAGCAACACCAGAATGTAGTGGACGCGGCCAGGAAGGCGGGTGTAAAGGGCATTGCCTATACAGGCCGCTCGTTGAAAGACCGAACGACGCTGGTCAACAAGCTGATGGTTCGCCACTTCCAGACAGAAGATTACATCCGGGAAAGCGGCTTGGACTACGCCCTGTTCCGCAACATCCTCTACATGGATGTGCTGCCTTTGTACATCAGCAAAGAGGCACTTGCCGACGGCGCATTCTACCTCCCTGCCGGAGATGGGAAAGTGTCTTATGCTCTTAGAAGCGACATGGGTGAGGGCATCGCCAACGTCTTGCTGGAGGATGATTTAGGGGCCAAGACCTACGACTTCACAGGAAGTGAGTTGTACTCTTTCAACGACGTAGCGGCGGCCTTGAGTGAGCTGTCTGGCAAAGAAGTAAGTTACACGCCGATAACGCCTGCTGAGTTTGAGAAGCGCATGTCCGCCAAAGGCAATCCTCCGTTTTTAGTGCAAATGTTCAGCGCCTTTATGCAGGATATTGAGGCCGGACAGGAATCTACCGTAAGCGATGATTTAGAAAACAAGCTCGGCAGGGCACCAACTTCACTTAAAGAAGGCCTGAAGCAACTTTTCAATCTCTAACAAAAACGCTATGAGCAGCAATACGCCACGTCGGTTTAAAACGATTAGTGACTACCATGCGTTCAGAGGCATGCCCGGCCCGGAGCATCCCTTGGTCAGCGTGATAAATCTGGACGCGATGGGCTGCGCGCCTGTTCAGGAGGAACCGGTAAGCCTCGTGTTTGATTTCTACTCCATCTCGCTCAAGCGCGTAGCGGGCGGCAAGATGCGCTATGGACAGCAGTCCTATGATTTTGACAACGGTGTGATGGCATTCATTGCGCCCGGACAAGTGTTTAGTATCGGGGTTCCTGCAAAGGGACAGGCTAAAGCATCTGGCTGGATACTGATGGTGCACCCGGACTTTTTGTGGGGTACGCCTCTGGCGCAAAAGATTAAGGGCTATGAATACTTCGGCTACGCAGTGCATGAGGCGCTTCATCTTTCCGAAAAGGAAGAAGCCACCATCACCGGCCTGATGCAAAGCGTAGAAGGTGAGTATCGCTCAGCGATTGACAAGTTCAGCAGCGAGGTAATTGTTGCGCAGCTTGAATTGATTCTTACCTATGCCGAGCGGTTTTACCAGCGACAGTTCATCACGCGAAAGATTTCCAGCCACCAGTTGCTCGCGCGTTTTGAAGAGCTGCTGGACGCGCACTTTGCAGATGATGCGGTTGCCTCACAAGGCTTACCAACCGTACAGAGCATTGCTGTTACACTCGCCGTTTCGCCCGCTTACCTCAGCGGCTTGCTAAAGACACTTACCGGCCAAAGCACACAGGGTCACATTCACGGCAAGCTCATTGAGCGCGCAAAGGAAAAGCTGTCCACCACCGATTTGTCGGTCAGCGAGATTGCCTACGAGCTTGGCTTTGAGCACTCGCAGTCGTTCTCCAAATTGTTTAAGAGCAAGACAACGGTTTCGCCATTGGCGTTTCGGGCCTCGTTTAATTAATCAGCCTCCTGACCAAAGGAGCATCGCACTAAAACCTAATCAACATGAAAAAAGCATTAATCACCGGCGCGAATAGAAGCATTGGCCTTGAAACTGCCCGGCAGTTACTTCAGCAGGGCTACCACGTATATCTTGGCAGCCGCACATTACAAAACGGTGAGGACGCCGCAGCGATGCTGAAGGCGGAAGGATTTGCCGAAGTGGAAGCCATCCAACTGGATGTGAGCAACGAAGCTTCTGTAAAAGCCGCACGTGCGGAGCTGGGCCGCAGAACCGATGTGCTGGACGTGCTCGTCAACAATGCCGGCATCATGGGCGGCATGGGACAGAATGCGCTGACTACGGACATCGCGGTCTATAAAGAGGTGTTTGACACCAACCTTTTCGGCGTAGTAATGGTGACGCAGGCCTTTATTGATTTACTGCGTAAGTCGGATTCGCCGCGCATTGTAAACGTGACTTCTGGCTTGGGTTCGGCCACCCTGCACAACGACCCGAGCTGGTTCGCATATACTGTGAAGGCCGCTATCTACAATTCCTCAAAGTCGGCGCTGAATATGTACACCATTTCGCTGGCCTACGAGTTGCGCGACACCCCTTTCAAAGTGAATGCAGTTGACCCCGGCTACACTGCCACGGACTTCAACAACCACAGCGGAACGGCAACAGTAGAAACAGCAGGCGCACGGATAGCGAAGTATGCCATGATAGGCGACGAAGGCCCGAGCGGCAGGTTCATCAGCGAAGAGCATACGCCAGTGACGGGAGAAATTCCTTGGTAAAAGACTGCCTTCAGTATTTGAATCAGTTGCAGGACAGTGACATTAATGACAATGGACAGCCGGGAAAATCATCCATTCCTTTGCGCCGTTCATCCATTTTCAGGGCCTGTATGTCGCGCCATCTTTGCTTTGTCAATAACGACATCCCAAAAGCTAAACACAGCAAACGATGAAACAATTTACAGTGCCCGCCCGCGAACAAGTATCCCCCGACAGCCAGGCCGCTTTCGACACGCTCAAAGGCGCGCTGGGTATGGTTCCAAACCTTTTCGCATCCATCGCAAATTCGGAGAACGGCCTGCCGCGCTACCTCGCTTTTCAGAATGGAAAGACTTCCCTTAGTAACAAGGAAAAAGAAGCCGTGAATCTCGTAGTAAGCGAGGTAAACGGCTGCATCTACTGCCAGAGCGCGCACACTTTGCTTGGGAAGATGAATGGTTTTGCTGACGAAGAAATGATGGCTATCCGCGGCGGCCATGCAAGCGGCGAAAAGCTGAATGCCCTTGTGGCGCTGGCAAAGGACATCACGGCAAAAAGAGGCCGCGCTTCCGCTGAAAAGCTGGATGCATTTTACGCAGCAGGCTACAATGAAGGCTCGCTTGTTGACCTTGTGCTGCAGGTGGCCGACAAGAGCGCCATGAATTACCTGCACAACCTTACCAATGTGCAAGTGGACTTCCCCCGCGCGCAGCCGCTGTTGGAAACGGCTGCGGTCTGATTCAAACCTTTACCGGCAGGGCCGGACAACCAAACCGTCCGGCCCTGCTTACTTTGCCCTATGGAACCACGACTGCCCGTACCGCCTTTTACCATGGAAACCGCGCTTCAAAAAGTGCAGGCTGCTGAGGATGCATGGAATACCCGCGACCCGGAGCGTGTGGCGCTTGCCTACACTGAAAACACCGAATGGCGTAACCGTACAGAGTTCCTGAACGGGCGGGACGAGGTAAAGGCATTCCTCGTGCGCAAATGGAAAAAGGAGCTGGACTACCGGCTGAAGAAAGAGCTTTGGGGCTTTAGGGAGAATCGTATGGCTGTGCGTTTTGAGTATGAATGGCATGACGCCGGCGGGCAATGGTACCGCTCTTACGGCAATGAGGTTTGGGAGTTTGACGAGCGTGGCTACATGAGCAGGCGATACGCGAGCATCAACGACCTGCCGATTGAAGAAGCGGACAGAAAGCTCAGATAAACAATGAACGCGCCTGAAGTCTATACCCTCGTCAACCCGCAGAACGGGCAGCTTGCCTTCAAGCTCTATGCCTTTGAAGACGGGCGGCATTTTGACCATCTGCAGCGCAACAACTTTTACTCGCTCATCTGGCTGCAGGCCGCTTCTGGCATGGCGAAAGCAGACACCGCGAAATATCCTTTGCAGGCGGGAATGCTGTTTGCGTTTTCACCTTGCCAGCCGTTTATGTTCGCAGCAAGCGAACTGTCCGGCGTCGCTATTCACTTCCATCCCGATTTCTTCTGCATTCACAAGCATCAGTCGGAGGTTGCCTGCCATGGTGTGCTGTTCAACAATATTTACCAGCGGCCTTTCATTGAAGTTGGCGAATGGGAAAGCGTGCAGCTGGCGCAGCTTATCGGGCAAATGCGACAGGAACTTTCCACGACTGCGCTGGCGCAAAATGAGTCGCTCGTGTCTTACCTCAAGCTGTTTTTAATAGCTACCTCCAGGATAAAAGCCGCGCAGGAGCCGGCGGCAGGCATTGAAATGTCGCAACACAAAGAGCCTTTTATTCTTCAGCACTTAAAGGAGGCGATAGAAAAGGATTTTCGCACCAAGCACAGCGCGGCGGACTATGCGGCAGCGCTGAATATTTCGCTGAAAGCACTTGCCAGAGCCGCAAAAACCTACTTCAATAAAACGCTGACTGAACTGATTGCAGAGCGCATCATTATTGAGGCAAAGCGCGAGCTTTACCTCACCAACAAGCAGGTAAAGGAAATAGCCTACGAGCTTGGCTACGCCGATGAATATTACTTTAGCCGCTTCTTCAAAGCGCAGGCAGACATATCACCGCAGGCGTACCGGGAGACGGTCGGGGCCGGACGCGGCGGGCCGTTTAGAGATGGGGCCGGCCGGTAGAGCAATACAACAATGGATGAAGATTTAGAAAACCTTAGTCGCGACGAGCTTATCGCGGCAGCGAAGGCCCTGCGCGCGGGCATTCGCAAGCACCGCGACAGCACTGGCCATGATTTATGCTGGTACCACCCCGAATTGTGGGGCCTTTTACCAGACAAAGCGGGGCTGCAGGTCTCCGTACCGGAATGGCCGGAGTTTATGCACTGCTGCGTGGCCTATCGGAAATCGCTGGAAGACGAATTATAGTCGCAGGAGGGACTTCGTTTTGAAAGTGTTTGCGTGATGTAAAATACCTTCTGAGCAACCTTCTCCGTTCCTAAACGTTGTCATCCAAACCCACTACATGCTCCTTTCCAACCGCCGCGCCCTCGGCCACTCCGGTCTGCTCGTCTCCCCACTCACACTCGGTACCATGACGTATGCTGTGGAACGCTGGGGCTCGCCCGATGATGTTTCAGAAGCCATCTTCAACGCTTACATAGATGCCGGCGGCAATTCTATTGACACAGCAGATGTGTATTCCGGCGGCAAGAGCGAGGAGCTGACCGGACAGTTTATCAAAGCCCGAAGCCTGCGCGATAAAGTAGTGCTCGCGACGAAGTGTGGCTTCAACGGTGGCAACTCGCGCAAGAATATTTACCGCGCGCTGGAAGCCTCGCTGCGTCGCTTAGACACCGACTACATAGACCTCTACTGGATGCACGTTTGGGACGGTATCACGCCGGTGGAAGAAGTTGTGCAAACGCTTTGCGACCTCACGCGCGAAGGAAAAATTCGCTACTACGGCTTCTCTGACAATCCTGCCTGGTATGCCGCCAAAGCTGCAACCATTGCGGATTTACGCGGGATGCCGAAGCCTATAGCCACGCAGCTTGCCTATTCGCTCGTGGAGCGCAGCATAGAGCAGGAGCACATCCCGGCAGCCGCAGAATGCGGGCTTGGCATCGTGCCCTGGGCGCCGCTTGCAGCAGGCTTTCTTGCAGGAAAATATACGCGGGACGGCGCAAGCACAGCAAGCGGCGAAGGAAGACTGACGGGCAGCAGCCCTTATGGCAATCAATTCTTCACCGACCGAAATTGGGAAATATTGGATGTGCTGCGAAAGGTTTCGGAAGAAGCAGGGAAACCGATGGCGCAGATAGCACTGGCATGGGTTATGGCGCAACCCGGCGTGACCTCGCCGATTGTCGGCGCGAGCAAGCTGGCACAGCTCGAAGATAATATTGCAGCGCTGGCGCTTGTGCTGACGCAAGAGCAATTACAGACGCTGAATGTTTGCAGTGCGCTTACCCCAACATTCCCTTACGCCATTTTTACGGCGGCTATTCGCAAGGGGATTTTTGGCACGGACGTAATCATATCATGAGCGGTACTTAAAGCTACTGCCGGCTATACAACAGTTGCCATCACGTGCGTTGTGCGTAATTCCTTCATGCGCTCTTCAATAATCTCGGCTTTGCTTTTCCCGCAATTCTTCAGGCTCTCGCTGCAAGGCATCGCACCCTTATCCCACTTCAGCATCCAGTGATTCAACTCCACCACGACCGGCAGCAGGTCAATTCCCTTCTCTGTAAGCCGGTAAATACTGCGACGGCCATTGGCCGGGTCGGTTGATTTGCTGATGATGCCGTTCGCCTCCAGCGTCACTAAGCGCGCCGCCAGAATGTTCGTGGCTATGCCTTCCTCCGAGGCCTGAAACTCGCCGTAGGTACGCTTCTCCGTAAACATCAGGTCGCGCAGGATAAGCAGCGACCACTTGTCGCCAATCGTATCCAGCGCCGACGAAATCGGGCAGCTTGACCTCTTTATAGCCCCATTGCATTTTTCTGTACCCATGATTACTTGCATTTTGAAAGTTTAGTTGAGCTTTGTGCTTGCAAAATGCAAGTAAAGGTAAATCTATTTTTTCCAATGAGCGCAGCTATCATCAGCAACCTGCCGGTTAAAGGCCTTCGCTGGACACTCAATCTCGCCCTTTCCGCCTTCCTCACCTTGACGACGCTCAACTATTTCATACAGCCAAGAGAGCTGTCAGCTGCCTTTCGCAGATTCGGCGCTTCATTGGTTACTGCACTAAAACGCTCAGATAAAGGGCGTGCGCTGGCCAACATTCTAACCTAATCTCCTGAACACTTCAAAACAACCAAATCATGAACAAGAACCTTTCAACACTTTTCAGCCCCTTCTCCCTCGGCGCTCTTCCCCTGAAAAACCGCATCGTGATGGCCCCCATGACCCGCAGCCGCGCTATTGGCAATGTGCCGAATGAGCTCATGGTAAAATACTACGCCGACCGCGCTGACGCCGGCCTCATTATCACGGAAGGCACTGCGCCGTCGCCCGATGGACTCGGCTATGCACGCATACCGGGCATGTATAGCGATGCGCAAATTGCCGGTTGGAAAAAAGTAACAGACGCGGTACATGCGAAGGGCGGAAAGATATTCGTGCAACTGATGCACACGGGCCGCATCACGCACCCATTGAATCTGCCGGAAGCCGGAGAAGTGATAGCTCCTTCCGCAGTCGCTGCCGCTAATAGCCCGATGTACACCGACCAGTCCGGCATGCAGCCGCTGCCCATACCACGCGCTCTGCGCACCGACGAGCTTCCCGACGTGATTCACGACTTCGTACACAGCGCGAAGGCTGCGATTACGGCAGGCTTTGACGGCGTGGAGCTGCATGGCGCGAACGGCTACCTGCTTGAGCAATTCCTGAATCCAGCAAGCAATCAGCGGGAAGACGCGTACGGCGGCACGCCTGAAGCCAGGAATCGCTTTGTACTGGAAGTAACGTCGGCAGTAGCTGAAGCAATCGGCGCAGGACGCACAGGCATCAGGCTTTCACCTTTTGGCGCCTTCGGCGAAATGATTAGTGACGAAAATACGGAAGCCCAGGCCGAAGCGCTGGCTGAAGGTCTTGGGGCGCTGAATCTCGCTTACCTCCACATTGTTGACCACAGCAGTATGGGAGCACCGGCCGTACCGCAATCGGTAAAGGATGCGATGCGCAAAGCCTTTTGCGGTACCATCATTCTTTCCGGCGGCTACGATGCCGCACGGGCAGAAGCCGAGCTGGCGGCAGGAAAGGGCGAGCTGGTAGCGTTTGGGCGCCCGTTCATTGCTAATCCTGACTTCGTGAAGCGCATCGCTGAAGGCACAGAGCTTTCTGCGCCCGACGCCAACACATTCTATACGCCGGGCGAAGCGGGATATACCGATTATCCTACCGCATCGGCCAAGCGCGCTAAATCAATATTGGCTATGTTCTCCTTCTAATCCTGCGCCGGCACTTTAGCCTTACCCACATAACCAAGGTGGGTATGGCTAAAGCTGTCGTTGTACTTTAATCCATAACCCGCAAGCCGATCAAAGGCAGCGTGCGCAAAAAGAACCAGCCCGATAAAGAGCACCCAGTGTGCATGAAGTCCGAAGCCTGCGAAAATCACCAACGCCGCAACGCCTTTGTGATGGAAGAGGTTGTATGTCCATGCGCCGGTTCTGGCATTGTGCAGATAGCCGAGCATGCTGATGTCAGGGCTTAAAAAGAGAAACGGCCATAGCCACCAGACAATAGTAACAGGTTGCAGGTAAATGGCGAGGATGGCAAGCGCGAGTTGGGCAGCTTCTTCGGCGCGGAGCAGGTGTTTCATGGAGTTGAGCATTATTGCAGCCCAAAGGTGACTTCCGCGCCTGCCGCCACACGATAACAATAGATAAGAAATGTCAGCGTCCTACTTTTTCGCGGCGCGGTTGCGGATGCGGCTCAGGCTAACGGGCGTGATGCCAAGGTAGCTGGCGATGTAGTGCTGCGGAATGCGCGCCAGTATTTTGTCCTTTCCGCTGCTCAGCAAATCGTGATACCGCTCTTCCGGCGACAGCATCAAGAGCGTCACCATGCGTTCTTCCAGCCCAATAGCCAGATATTCCGCCAGCAGGCGGCCAAAGCGTTCCCATGTAAGTGATTGCGCGAAGAACGCAGTCAGGGCCGCATACGGAAAGACCAGCAGCTCGCAATCGGTAATGGCTTCTATAGTAAGCTGAGACGGCTTCTGGGTGATGCAGCTGATATAGGAGCTTACCAGCGAGCCTTCAAAATAGAAATAGGTAGTGCGCTCTATGCCGTCGCGGGTGTAGTAATGGCGCATGTTTCCGCTGACGACTATACCCGCAAGCGTGGCAATTCTGCCTTCTTCAGCAAAGGCCTGGCCCTTCTTCAGCGAAAGCGTCGTTACGTGCGGCTTCAGCAATTCCAGCTCTGCATCGCTGAACGGCGCGAAACGCAGCAGTTGCTGCCGGAGCAGTGCCCAGCCTTCGTCAATCATGTGTCCAAATTAGGAAGTAGGTTTCCAATCACGGAAATGCTTGCCGCGTTAATTCAGCAAGCCCGCAATCTTCTGTCGCAGCAAGGCTTGTTCTGCAGGCACTTTGCTGAGCTGTGCCGCCTTTGCATAACAATCGGCGGCCTGTTGCCTAGCTCCCGCCGCAGTGTAACATTCTCCGAGCACTGCATGATATAGGGAATGGTTGCGGAGCAGTTCCGCGCCTTCCACACACAGCAGTTCATCGGCTGCCGCCCATCCGCCACGAACGAACAAGACAGCCACCGCGCGATGAAGTGACGTGACTGGCGACGGCGAAAGGGCCAGGAGCCAATCGTAATATTTGAGAATGGAATCCCAGTCTATCTGCTCAAAGGAAGGCGCGTTGCAATGCTCTGCGGCAATGGCGGCTTGCAAATGATAAGCGCTGAAAGAATCTCCGGTGGCCGCACGGGCCAGGTAATCATTGCCGCGGGCAATGAGCGTTTTGTTCCATTTAGACCTGTCCTGGTCGGCGAGGAGAATGATGTCGCCTTCCGGCGAAAGGCGACCCTCGCTGCGGGATGCCTGAAAGCACATCAGCGCCATCAGCGCAAAAACGGGCGGCCTTTGCGTATGCGGATGGCATAGCAATAGCTCGCAAATCCGCATCGCTTCTTCCATCAATTCCCGCCGGATAAGCCCCTTTTGCCCGGCGCTGCTGTAACCTTCGTTAAACAGGAGATAGATGGCGCGCAGCACGGCATCCGTCCGGCTTTGCAAGGCTGCGATGGATGGAATATCCAGCTTCAGCTCCTGCTGCCTAAAGACTTCCTTCGCACGATAAAGGCGTTTGGAAATCGTGCTTTCGCCCGTCAGGAATGCGCTGGCAATTTCTGCGGTGCTGAAGCCGCAAAGCGTTTTTAAAACAAGTGCTGTCGCCGCCTCCGGCGGAATAGCAGGATGGCAGCAGGCATACATCATCCGCAGGACGTCGTCAGCAATGAGTGCATCATGCTCCGCGCATTTCACATCGTCCTCGCCTTGCAGCAAATGCACAGATGTTTCGTCGGTAAAATCGTGATGCTGGGAAAAAGCGCCTTTGCGGAGGGCATCAATCACCTTATTGCGCGCCACGCGATACAGCCAGGCAACCGGCGCATCCGGAATGCCCTGCGTCCAGGATATACAGGCCTGCATGAGCGTATCCTGCACCACATCTTCGGCAAGCTGCAGATGCTGCGCGCCGAATGAATTAGTGAGCACAGCAATCATCTTTCCCGCCTCGCGGCGGAAAAGATGAGCGGCAAGTAGTGAAGGTTCCTGCTCCAAGCTGCAGACTACATTACAGCAATCTCGCGCACCTCTGTGCTGCTGCCTTCCTGCTCGTAAATGGGGCAGCCCTTGGAAATCATGATGGCTTCTTCCAGGTTAGCAGCTTTGATGGCGATAAAGCCGCTGACTACTTCTTTGCCTTCGGCAAAGGGGCCATCGGTCACTAGGTCTTTGCTCTTCAGCACCGCGCCGGGGCCGGGCGAAAGGAGTTGTCCGCCGGGAATCATCCTGCCGTCGGCGGCGATGCCGTCCATCCAGGTTTTCCACTTCATCATGTTGCCCTGCATCTCTTCGGGAGAAGCGGTTGTGTAATCCATGCCTCCGCGAAAGAGGAGTGTGTAGCTTTTCATAAACAGTGTTTGTTTGGATAAAGACGAATGAACAGGAAGGAATAGGACAAGATGGTGAAAAAATTTTTTAGAAGGCTCTTTGGTACCGCAAAGATGCCGGAGCGCGAAGTAAGCCCAGGCTGGCATAACCTCTTTATAAAATCCTTACACCGCCCCGCCACTGTTTTATAATATCCCAATAAAGCCCCGGATACCTTTGTGCCCGTAATTGCTCAGGTATGTCGCTCATCTTACATCACAGAATTCCCAAAACAAGACAGTACATTCTGTCCGTATTGGCGGTTTGTGCCGTGAGTGGCATTTGCTACGCCTGCTCAGGATTTATCAGCTACCGCGTTGTCGCTTTTGTGCTGCTTGTCACCGTTTCGCTGGCGGCCATGTTTTTTGACATTATGCCGGTACTTGTCGCTGCCCTGCTGAGCGCGCTGGTCTGGGATTTCTTTTTTATCCCGCCGCACTTTACGCTGTCTGTCGGCACGACTGAAGATGCCATACTTCTGGCTACCTACTTCATTATTGCGATGGTGAATGGCGTGCTCACGTTCAAGATTCGCAGGGCGGAGAAAGAGGCGCTTGAGAAAGAGGAGCGGGCGCATACGGTCGTTCTTTACAATACGCTGCTCAACTCGCTCTCACACGAGCTGCGCACGCCCATTGCCGCCATTATCGGCGCTACGGATAACCTGCAGCACGGCAACGCGGGGCTGACTTTACAAAACCGGGCTGAGCTTGTCGGTGAAATCGCGACGGCATCTATGCGCCTCAACCGGCAGGTGGATAACCTGCTCAATATGTCGCGCATAGAGTCCGGCTTTATCCAGCCAAAGAAGGATTGGTGCGACATCAGCGAGGTGGTGTATGAGGCAGTTAGGCGCGCAGAAGAGAGCGGCGCGAAGCAGCGCATTTCCATCAGCATCAATCCCGACCTGCCGCTGGTAAAAACAGACGGCGGAATGCTGGAGCAGATAGTCGGCAACATTCTGAACAACGCAGTGCTTTATACCGCCGCGGAAGACGCCATCTGCATTTCGGCGACGGTTCATGCGGATGTGCTGGAAGTAATTATTGAAGATTCAGGAAAGGGATTTCCTGATGCGGAGATAGCGCAGGTGTTTGACAAATTCTACAGGCTGAAAGATTCCAAGGCAGGCGGAACCGGGCTTGGGCTGAGTATCGTCAAAGGCTTTACAGAAGCGCTTGGCGGACGTATTGGTTTGGAAAACCGGCGCGAAGGCGGAGCACGTTTTACGATACAGATTTCCGCTGAAACCTCTTACCTCAAAAACCTGAAGCATGAGTAAGGGCGCACACATTCTTGTGATTGACGACGAGGCGCAAATGCGCAAGCTGCTACAGATAACGCTGCACAGCAACGGCTATGAAGTGACTGAAGCAACAACGGCAAAAGACGGCATCATCACCGCCGCCAATCATCCGCCAGACGCTATCCTCCTTGACCTCGGCCTGCCTGACGAAAGCGGACATGAAGTGCTGCGCCAGCTCCGCGATTGGTACACGGCCCCGGTGCTGATACTCTCCGTGCAAAGCGGGGAAGAAGACATCGTAAAAGCGCTGGACAATGGCGCGAACGACTATCTCGTAAAACCGTTCAGAACCGGCGAGCTGTTGGCACGCATCCGCTCGGCCCTGCGCGGTGTAATCAAGGAAACCGACCCCATAATTATCTGCGGCGCTTTAGAAATAGACCTTGTAGCAAGAGTCGTAAAGCGTGAAGGCGAAGTGCTAAAGCTTACCGCGACAGAATACAGCCTGCTGGCGCTGATGGCCCGCAATGAAGGCAAGGTGCTCACCCATCATTACCTGCTGCGCGAGGTGTGGGGGCCGGGATACATCACCCAATCACAATACCTGCGTGTGTTCGTAGCGCAGCTCAGAAAGAAGATTGAAGCAGACCCGAACCGGCCCTCAACCATCGTAACGGAATCCGGCGTGGGCTATCGCTTCGTTTGCAGGGAATAGTACCTCACAACATATCAACGTCTCAACATGATTTCAAAGCAGCCCGCCTTGAACAGGGTAACCCTTGCCTCGCTGCTCGTGGCGCTCGGCATTATTTACGGCGACATCGGCACCTCGCCGCTATATGTGATGAAAGCCATCGTCGGCGAGCGCGACATTAATGCAAGGCTTGTTTATGGCGGCGTTTCGCTTGTTTTCTGGACGCTCGTTTTCCAGACAACCATCAAGTATGTGTGGCTCACGCTGCGCGCCGACAATCAGGGCGAAGGCGGCGTGTTCTCGCTCTACGCCATCGTCCGGCGCTATGGAAAGAAGCTGGTGATACCAACCATTCTCGGCGCCACAACCCTGCTTGCAGATGGCATTATCACACCGCCGATTTCTGTTGCTTCCGCCATTGAAGGCCTGAACAGTGTGCCTGGCTTAGAGCATATCATCGTACCCGGAAATACGCTCACTATCGGCATCGTAGTTGCTATCATTTCCGGCTTGTTTTTCTTCCAGCGTTTCGGCACGCAGGTAATCGGCAAGGCATTCGGGCCCATCATGGCGTTGTGGTTCGGGATGCTGCTTGTAGCGGGACTTTCTGAGATAGCGCAATACCCGGATGTGCTCAAAGCGCTGAGTCCGCACTACGGATATGAGCTGCTGGTGCATTATCCGCAGGGCTTCTGGCTGCTCGGCGCCGTCTTCCTTTGCACCACAGGCGCGGAGGCGCTTTACTCCGACCTCGGGCATTGCGGGATAAAGAACATCCGCCTCACATGGATATTCGTCAAGACGGCGCTTGTGATGAATTACATAGGGCAGGCCGCCTGGATGATGCACGCGGGAAAGCCACAGCTCGGCGGCCTTAATCCATTCTTTGAGATGATGCCCGACTGGGCCTTGCTGCCAAGCATCATCATCGCTACGGCTGCAACCATCATCGCATCGCAGGCGCTTATCAGCGGCTCCTACACGCTTATATCGGAGGCAATGAACCTCAACTTCTGGCCACGCGTGGCGGTGCGGCAGCCAAGCGACATCAAAGGCCAGATATACATCCCGAGCGTCAATATCATTCTCTGGATTGGCTGCGTAGCGATGATTCTCTACTTCAAAAACTCTTCACACATGGAAGCGGCTTACGGCTTCTCCATCACCATAGCGATGATGATGACAACCGTGCTGCTTGGCTACTTCCTACGCTATAAGCTGAAGTGGCAGCCGTTAGCCGTAGCGGCGGTGGTGGCGGTTTTCGCTGTAGTGGAAACGTCCTTCTTTATTGCCAACGTGGCGAAGATTAAGGAGCGCTGGATGTTCCTCTTTTTTGAGCTGTTCATCTTTATGACGATGTACGTGTGGTACTACGCGCGTAAAATCAATAACCGCTTTGTGAAGTTCGTGGACATCGGCAAGTACACGCCGCAGCTGACCGAGTTGAGCGGCGATGATGCGATTCCTAAATTCTCCACGCACCTTATTTATCTCTCCAAAGCTAATACCCGCACGCAGGTAGAGGAGCGTATCATCAAATCCATTCTTTCCAAGCAGCCGAAGCGCGCGGATGTGTATTGGTTTCTGCACATCAACCGGACGGACAAGCCATACACCATGAGCTATGATGTGTCGGAGCTGGTGGACGACAAGCTTATCAAGGTGAACATCAACATCGGCTTCCGCATTCAGCCAAAGACGGAGCTGTACTTTAAGAAGATTGTGCAGGAATTGGTGGCGAACCGGGAGCTGAACCTGCATATCCGCCCCGATGGCTCTACGCGCTACAACGCCGAGCCGGACTTCAAGTTCGTGGTTATAGAGCGATTCCTTTCTGTGGAGAATGAGTTCTCGCTGCGCGATGGCCTGCTGCTGCGCGCCTACTTCTGGCTGAACGACGTCAGCCTCAGCGACGAAAAGGCTTTTGGCCTTGACAAGAGCGATGTGGTGATAGAACACACGCCGCTGGTTTATCAGCCTGCCGCAGCTTTTGAGCTGACGCGCGCGCCCAACCCTCAATCATTATGAAGACGATATTAAAGATGGCGCTCACCGGCATTCTTTTATGCCACTCTACAGCAAATGCGCAACGCAATGTTACCAGACTATTTGAGCATGCCGCCGATTTTGAAGCCCACATCCTTTCACACAAGCCGGTGACCGGACAGCGCAATATGATACGCCTCAACCAGGTTGTCTATCTGCCTTATGTGACGCTAATAGAAGCGGGGAAAAAGCAACGTCTGCAAAAGTCGGCGCTCTATGGCTACCTGACTGCGGAGGGACAGGCTTTCCGGTTTTACGACAAGAGCGTATATGAAATCGTAAGCGCAGGCGTCGGACTTGTGCTTTACCAGCAAACATTATTTACCGGCGGTAAAGCACCACAATCCTTAACGAGTTACTTCTTCAGCCGCAATGATTCATCGGCTATTGAGCCGCTTACTAAAGCCGCATTGGGCAAAGCCTACAGCGATGATGTGCCGTTCGCAGAACGCATTTATGATGCATTCTCCGGCGATGCGGACCTGATAAAATACGACGGCTACCACAAAGTCTATAGGCTCATGAAAGTGTATGCGCAGACGCATCCACTGAAGCAATGAGCGATTCCAAAATTCCTTTAATCTTCCCAAGCAATCATTATGAACAAGTCCGGACACACTTTCGCAATACTTGCCTTAATAGTATGCTGTACAGGCACCGCATTCTCGCAGACACCTGTTGACAACCGTTTTCAAAAAGACGACGATGACACAGCGCAATCACCTGCCGCGCCATCGTCCGTTTACGACAATGATCCCGAGCCGGACGCAGCCAAGGCAGCATGGACCGGCTACGACCTTACCTGGCAGAATGGTGCCGACCGCCGCGACCATGCAGTGCTGCAAACAAAGTATTTTACCGGCTCCTTTATGCTGGATGCCAACTACACCTACTCCTTCAACAACCCGATTGACAATACCGTCGTCGGTTCCACGGCCCTGGCGCGCAACAATGAGCTTCAAGTGAGCTTCGTGGGCTTTGGCGGCGACTTCAACTACAAGGGCGCACGCGGCAGGCTAATGACACAGTTCGGCAATCGCTCCATCGTGATTCCACGCAACGATTATAGCCCGTACCGCGGGCAGTATCAGCTCAGCAACGCGTACCGTTACATCAGCGAAGCCTATGCGGGCTATCACTTCAATAAATGGTACGGTATCAATGTGGACGCGGGTTTGTTTATGTCCTACATCGGGCTGAACTCCTATTATCAGGTGGAGAACTGGGAATACCAGGCTTCGTTTACCTCAGATAATACGCCTTGGTTTTTCAATGGCATCCGCGTTCAGATATTCCCTTCAAAGACATTGAAGATTGAGCCCTGGATTATCAACGGCTGGCAGAGCTACGGAAAATTCAACTCCATGCCCGGCCTCGGCGCAAACGTCACCTGGATGCCGAATGAGAAGCTGAAGCTCCTGACCAATGATTATTACGGCACCGATGCCGCGGGCCTGCCGGAGCGCAATCGCTTTCATTCTGACAACAGCTTTCTGTATCGCTATTATAATCGCCCGGGTAGCAAGGGTATTTCACGTGCAGCCTTCTCGTCCACTTTTGATATTGGCTTTGAAAACGGAGGGGGTGTAAAGGCGTTTGGCGGCGATTCAACGACGCCTTCCCAAAACTTCATCAGCGGCATGGTCTATAACCGCGTCTGGTTTGACCGGAACCGGTTTGCCGTCACTTTCGGCGGCGGCGTTATGACTAATCCGGGCCGCTACCTTGTGCTATACCCGACCGGGCAGGCCAGTCCTTTGCCAAATCCAAACAACCCCACGGGCACGGAAGGCGCTTACCCGTTCAGCGCAGCGGCCGGCGATAAGTTCACGGGTTGGGATGCCTCCGCAAACTTTGACTGGATGCCTAATCAGAGCCTCACCGTGCGTTTTGAGTATGTGCACCGCCATTCCGATGTGCCTTACTTCGCAGGGCGGGGCGGCGTGACATCACCCAGCGGCTATACGACGCAGGCCTTGCCGCCCGACTGGCGTCCCGACCTTGTAAAAACAGAGGACAGGCTTATTCTGGCTGTGCTTTTCCGGTTGTGAACGGATGTTCGCAAGCACTGGAAAGCCTCACCAATTGAAGGTTTTGCCGTTCTGCCGGCATTTTGCCTGATTTTTCCCCAAGCTTGGCTTCACTTGGTTATGCGGGCTCCAAAACGATTTAAGTGTGCTATTCAAGCAGCATCTTACCTGATGCCACGCGCTCCCCAGCTGCATTGCGCAGTTGATAGAAGTATAGTCCGGGTGACATATCCCGCGTGGGGAGCACAAGTCTATTTGTGCCTTCGCACTGCGTCGGCTTTTTAGTCCAAACCTGCCTGCCGGTCAGATCGCAGAGGGAAATACTGAGTATTTGGGGCTCACGCAGTGAGATGGAAAGGGTTGCATCGCCATGCGCCGGATTAGGAAAAACGGAAACGGTGCATCCTGCCTGCGGCGTAATCACCTCAAGCGAAGGCGAGGAGGAAGAAGTGTCGGTAAAGCGATATAGCTCGTAGCCGTATGTAGAGCTTCTTGCGTTAAAGTAAAGGCTGCTGTCAAATACGCAATACCAGGTTGGCGCTGCCGTGCAGGTTTGTCCACAGATGCTTGTGACCCGCTTGGTCGTGATGCTGTCTGTGCTCCACACCTGGTTTGTGATGGAATCCTGGTAGCCGGTAGCGGAGAAGTACAGTTTGCCGTTATAAGGGATAAAATAATTCGGGATACCGACTGCCGAGCTGCTTGCGTTGAATGTATGAACGACGCTTGCGACGCCACTGATCGTGTTGTAACGGTAGAGCTGATATTTTGAGCCGTCAATGCTGCCATTGAAGTACAGATCATTCTTGTAGCCTGCCGTCATATGCTGGCTGGTAAGCGTTCCTGAAATCAGCCCGGTCGCGATATCAGTGAGGCGCGTAGTGTTCGTACCGTCATACGACCAAAGTTCGTAGCCGTGCGCATTATCCCAGGCGTAGAAATATAGCTTGCCGTTAAGCACCGTGAGCGATGCCGGATTGAACGGAACCGCGCCTGGAGCAATGCCGTTCACCACGCTCACCGTTGCAGTACTCGTGTCGTACTGGAAAAGTCCGTCGCCGCCGTATGCGCCGTTGCGGCCACGAAAAACGATTTTGCCGTTGAATGGCGTCAGCTCATAAACGTACTCCGGAGCGGTGCCGGTATTGACCGGGATTTTAACGGGCACATTCAGGCCGTCGTAACCGTAAAGCACGCCGTCGCCCACGAAATACAGCTTTGAGCCAAAGGGCAGATAATACCCTGTGGTCATGTTGACAAATTGATTGGGCGCCTGCGTGGGATTGCTCACGCCGTTGTAAACAAATAAGCCGTAGTGACCAGTGCTGTCTTTGCCCGGGAAGTACAGCTTGTTGTTAAATACCGCCATAGCGCTACCATAGGTGGCGCCGTCGGCCGCTCCGGGGTTGATATCGTAAACCAGCGCAGGCGCGCCGCTTCCGGTATATTTCCAGAGCTCTTGTCCATGCGCGCCGTCGTTGGCGGTAAAATACATAGCGCCATTGTAAACGGTCATAAGATTCGGAGTGCTGCCGGCAGATCCGGTGATGATGTCATAGACGAGTTGAACGCCTGGCTGCGCCTTTGCGATGTATGCGTTCAAGCCAAGCGTGGCAATCACGCAAACCCTGGAAAAAAGTTGCCGGTATGTCATAAGATTGTTTGCCTGAAAGACCAGCCAGGCAACCGAAACGTTGGATGGTTTCACGAATTTTTATCGGGGCAATGCACATCTCCACACCCTGCCTCGGTACAATGCCTGCAAATTGATTTACAGTTTTACTATCCGGCCAGTGAAAAGCAGATTTCTGCCTCCGGTTATCACACAGTTGTAAACGCCTTTGGGGAGGCTATTGATATTGAGTGAAAAATCCTCGCCCGCGCCTTTTCGTTCCAGCCCTGACTGTAGCGCCGTCTGCCCCACCATATCAACCAGCTTAACGCGTATGTCCGTTTGCGGATATGGAGTAAGCCGGATGCTTACCACGTCTGTAGCAGGATTCGGAAACAGGAAAACTTCCGGTTGACCGTTGCTTTGTGTGGCGATGCCGGCGGGTGCCGTGATTTGCACGGCATAGTCTTCCGTCTCGCCGGAAGAATACGAGGAGCCGGCACAAGGGTCGGGATTGTAGGCGCTGCCATACTGGAGCCTGAGCCGCATTCTTACCCTGGAGACGCTTGCGCCACCAGGGACGGTAACGGGACTTGTCCACGGCCCTTTGCCGGTGAACACCGCTACGCGTTCGGACGGGCTGAAGCGATTATTATTATTCCAGTCTATCCATACGCCCACCTTTGAATCGGCGAAGCTAAAATTCGGGGTAATGGTGATTGAATAGGTTTTATTCCGCACCAGCGTCGTGCTCATGTTGGTATAGTCGCTATAACCTGTGACAGCGGGGCAGGTCCAATCAGGTATTGCCTGATTGTTGTTGATGGTATTAAAGACGACAGTCTTAATCAGCTCGTTCTGAGCTCCCCAATGCGAAGGCCTGCATACGATACCCGCGCAACTGTCGCCGGCGTAGAAAGGCACCCGGTGACCGGCATGCTGTGCCATCTCAGCGCCCCGCTCACCGAATACCCGCGCCATGTCTGCTGTAGCCGAATCACCGATGCGAATGCCATGATTGTCAGGCACACGCGGGCTGGAATAAAAGTTTACGCCGTTGCCGCAAAGGTGCGTAGTCCAGTTCCCATTGTTGAAGCCATGCGCGTAAGGCAGCGCAGAACCGTCGCCGGGGCAATGCCCGCCGCCGACATTATGCCCTATCTCATGGCGGAATGCATTTGGCGCCCGCACGTCGCACACAGTTGAGTAGCCGGGCACAGTGCCCCAGCCTCCCGCTTCGCCCGGCGCGCCTGTAGCCGTCTGGAACATGCTGACAAAATCCGGAGCCAGCGAATCAATCCTGTTTGCAAACCAGATGTAAGTAGAATCCAGCACGCTGGTAATGATGCCGGGATTGTGCGTGGTGACGCCGGTGCCTACCAGTCGCATATACACGCTGCCGACATTTGAATTGGCAAGCCCGTTGTTTACACTCTGCACCATGGAGAGCGCATAGGCATTGGTATCTATCGCAACGGCTGCGGCAGACGAAGAAAAGCCAACGAAAATATCCAGCACCTGTTTTCCGCCGGCATCTTTGTCTTCCAGGCAGGAGCTGCAAAGGTTCTTCAGGCCGGCACTCTTATTAGCGGCGCCGGATGCCGGTGACATCGCCGGTTCTTGCGCTCGCAGCAAACCGCCATTGCAAGAGAAGGTGTCAGGCTTAAGTTCGGCAATCCGGCATATACCCTGCGTTTTAGTAGGAAGAATCTGATAGCTGATGCCGCCAAGCGTGACATTGCCAACTATATGAGTCGTAACGGGATTGTAAACAATCGTTACGTTGGTATAATGATCAAGATGATCAAACGGAGCATCGGCCGCCCTCCCGGTCCAGACTTCCAGGTCCTTAAAGACGGTCTCTTCCCGGCGCGCGAGCTTGACCGAAAACTGCAGGTCATCAAAAAGATTCAGCACTGTGTTATCGGAAAAATCGGGCCTGCCGCCACTCATATTCAGCATGGCGTTACGCGCTCGTCGCTCATTGGAAGAAGCACCTATTGATGTCAGGCCGGGCAGCGCCGTTGTCGCTGTTCCGAACAATGGCTGAGCAGCGATCTGCGCCGAGGCGCGCGCACCAACAGTCAGCGACAAAGCCAAAAGCAGCAGCTTGCTTATTAAGGCAGAACCAGACTTCTTTTCCATAGACATTTATTTCAACGGATACAAGGTAAGGCCTGCCTGCTGACACGGGACGGCACTACGTCAAGATATCATCATTGAGCAATCATCACAATCATCCTGAGACGCTGGTACCGGCATAGCCCGCCGGAGCGGAGAATCAGTGGCAATTTTTTCAAAACACAGAATCGCCCTAAGCATCCAGCAGCTTCAGTCCGATCGCAATCTTCACCAAGGCTGCCGTGTTCTTCGCAGCCAGTTTCTCAAGTAAGTGCTTGCGATGCGAATCTACCGTAGTGATGCTCACAAAAAGCTGCTCCGCTATCGCAGCGTTGGTCAGTCCTTCGGCGATGAGCGCAAGCACCTCCTGCTCGCGGCGCGTGAGGATAGCCGGCGCATCTCCCTCGCGCTGGCGGATGGCTGCGGAGGCTTCAAAGCTGAGGTATTGGCGGCCCTTCATCACGACAAGCAGCGCTTCCAGAATTTCTTCGCGTGTGGCATTCTTTAAAAGGTAGCCGTCAGCACCGGCCTCCAGCATTTTCTTCACGTAGCTGCCCTGGTTGTAGGTGCTCAGCGCAATGACGTGCAGGGCAGGATAAAGCGCGCGAAGCTCGCTACACAGGTCAAGGCCACTCTTGCCCGGCAGGTTGATGTCCAGCAGCAGCACGTCGGGCTGCAACTGGCGGAGATGAGACAGACAGGCCTGCGCATCGCCGGCATGCCATGCCCATGCCACGTCGGGAGCTGCCGAAAGCAGCGAACGGATGCCTTCTGCCACAAGCGGATGGTCGTCAACAACCGCGAGGCGAATCATGCGGATGCGTTTTTGAATTCTATGAGAATGGAACTGCCCTGAGCAGGAGACGAACGTATATCCATTACGCCATTGAGATAGGTCACGCGGTTGCGGACGGAAGTAAGGCCCATGCCCGCCTTCACCTTCGTTTCTTCAAAGCCCTTGCCGTCATCCTCTACTGTAACAGACCAATTTTCACCACTGCGGGTTACCTGCACAACCGCCTCCGTGGCGCCTGCGTGCCGTATGATGTTGTTGAGCAATTCCTGCACAATGCGATAAACATTGATAGAAATGCCCTTGTCGGGCTCTGTAGCTGTGAGGCCGGAAAGCTGGCATGCCACCCGCAGTGTGCCGCTGCTGTTTACATACTGGCAGAGGTCGCGCAGCGCCGCATCCAGCCCGAAGCGGATAAGCGACTCCGGCATCATGTTGTGCGCCACACGCCGCAGCTCGCCAATGGATGCGTCAAGCATGTCCAGGCTCCTGCTAAATGCGGCCTGCTGCTCCGGGGCCATTATCATATTGTCCTTCATGTTGGAGAATGAGAATTTTATGCCGCTCAGCATGCCGCCGAGACCATCATGCAGGTCTTTAGCCATACGCGTGCGCTCATCATCCTGCGCCTGCAATACGGCTTCTGTCGCGGCGAGCTGCTGTTCTTTTTGAAGCTGGCTGATTCTGCCTTCTGCAAGTTGCTGCTCGCGCGTGGCGAGGCGTTGCTTCACCTGATAAGCCCGCAGGGAAAGCGCGATAATAACTACTGCCGCTATCAGCGAGCCGGCCAGTAGCCACATCAATGAGCGGCTGCGCCGGAGTTCAGCAGCCTGCAAGACAATCCGGCTTTCCTTTGATGCAGTCTGGTACTTCGCCTCCATATCCTGCGCCGTCGTCAGCATCTGCTGGGTAAATTCTTCGCTGCGCACCGAGTCGCGACTCAGGTTGTAGCGCAGGTAGCCGGCAAGGTTACCCCTTGTCAATGCGATTGCGGCAAGTAGCTGATAAGGGTCTTCAAGGCCCACCAGATAGTTGCCTGCGCGTGCGCTGTCCATAGAGCGTCGCGCGCAGCCTGTCGCGCTGTCGTAGGCATGTTGCGTGAAGTGATAGAAAGCAAAGTCCTGCATTGCGACGCACCACAGCATCGGGCTGCCAACGTCCGTTGCGAGCTTAATGGCTTTGCCTGCCGTTGGCGGAATGAGCGCGTAGCGACCCGTGTATTTATAGACGTTGTCAAGGTTGAGCAGCATGATGGCGAGGTCGCCGGAGTTATTGCTGCGCGTGCATACGTCCACACCTTCCTGAAGCAGTCTCTCGGCCTCATCGTACCGTTGCAAGTCAAGCAGGCAGGCCGCTACGCCATTGAGCGCGTTGGGCATGTTGGCGTCGTTGCGCAGGGCACGGCACAGGCGCACCGATTGCATGGCGGCATCATAACCTCTCTGCGGCTGATGCATGCGCTGATACACGCCGCCGAGATTGCCCAGAATGACTGCCATGGCCATGGAATCGCCGGTTGCCTGTGCAATTGAAGTAGCGCGCATGTAATAGAACGCCGCGCTGTCAAAACGGTTGCTTTGCGTAAAGGCGAGCCCGAAGTTGATATAGGTAGAGCGCAGCCCGTTAGAATCATTCAGACTTTTGGAAAGCACTTCGCCTTTACGGCACAAGTCTAAGCCCTCGCTGAAGCGGCCGCGCTCCATGAGCAGGTACGCATACTCAGTGCAGCAAAGCAACTGACCCATTTTCCACTGGAGCCTGTCTGCAATGCTGTCTGCTTTTTTGATGAAGAAGAGCGCGCTGTCTTGATTCGTGCTTTCGTAAGCAAGGCAAAGCCTGCGGTTGATGCGGCAGCGCGCTGAATCATCACCTGCATGAAGCAGCGCGTTGCGAAGGCTGTCTATGTTAGCAGCCTTTGCCGGCGGCAAGAAAACCGGCATCATGCCGAAAAGGACAATGAGGAGAAGGCGTAAGGAGCGGCACATGCTTGCGCTCAAAAGTAATCGCAGGCATTTGCGGCGCTATCCTTTTTTCAGGGGATTTTCTAAGCGTCTTTCAGGCGATTGATAAAATCCCCTTTTTACAGGATTGACATCGGTTTAACTGTAGATGACTTTTGAGGCATAAAACCATCCTTCTATGAAAAAGACTTTTTACCTCCTTTCCCTCGCCATGCTCGCCGCCGCATCCGGCAATGCCAAAGTATGGCGCGTGAACAACAACAGCGGCGTGGTCGCTGATTATACCGATGTGAATACAGCCGTAAACGCCACGGCGGTTGTAAGCGGCGATACGATTCACGTTGAGCCTTCCGTTACGACATACAGCTCTGTCTATCTGAGCAAACAGCTCAGTATTATAGGCCCCGGCTATCTGCTGGACGGAACTGCCGGTGGCAATGCCGGGCTACAGGCCAACATCAACCCCGCGAAACTCAATGCGCTTTATTTCTACGCCGGCGCTACGGGCAGCAGAGTCATTGGGATGACCATCAATTACTATCCAACAGTGAATGCGGACAGCGCTAACAATATCACGATTGAGAAGTGCGCGATATATGGCTTTGATGCCAACAATCATTACAGCCGTGGCATTGCTTTGCGCAAGTGCTACATCAACGGGGTGATTTATGTTTCCAACGGCGGCATGAAAGACTTCACCGTTGAAAACTGTCTGGTGCTTTCGGGCATCAATACGCCCAATCTTACTACCGGCTGCATTATCCGCAACTGCACGTTTGATAGTTATTACTCTGGAATTACCGTTGCCAATTGCTACTTCGCCAACAATGTGGTGAATAACAACAGCCCTGGCATCACCAATGCAATCGTAAAAAATAATCTGTTCCCGACAACGCCTACGCTCCCTGCAGGCGCCGTCAATAATATTTTCAACACAGCGCTCAGCAGCATCTGCACCCAAACGGGCAGCAACGATGCCTATTATCAGCTCAAGACCGGATCGCCTGCTATTGGCGCGGGCGTGACTCTGCTGTCTTACACGCCCGACTGCGGCGCTTTTGGCGGCCCCGATCCTTATAAGCTTTCCGGTATTCCCGGCATCCCGACTATCTACTCGCTCACAGTTCCCGCCAGCATTCCGACGGGCACTTCTACCATGAGCGTCACCATCAGCACGCGCAACAATAACTAGCCCCTGAAAACCCAGTACTATGAAAAGGATTGGTTTTTTGTTGTGCGTCCTGCTGGCGGCAGGCTACGCACGCGGGCAGTCGTTTAGCAACTACGCAGCGCTGAACGGCACGTCACAGTTTGGCGTGTTTGGCAGCAATGTGCTGAGCAGCGCATCGGTATTCACAGTTGAGTTTTGGATTAAGACAACGGAAAGCGGTACGAATAGCACCTACTGGCAGCGGCCTACAATGTGTGGCATATCCACCAACGGTAACGCCAGCGGGGACTTCGGAATTACCAGCAACAATGGCTATATCGGTTTCTGGCATGGCCTGAACAGCAGCGGCGATGTGTCGTATTTGTCTGCGACGCAGCAGATCAATAACAATGCCTGGCATCACATTGCCCTTGTGAATAACGGCACAAATGCAGTGCTGTACTTAGATGGCACAAGCGTTTCCTCGCTTACCTCTGGCAATGGCGTGGTGACGAGCGCACCGGTTACACTTGGCGGCAGCGCGTTGGATTTTTATCAGGGTGGCAACAACGCGGCGGGCATCAATTTCTCCCATCAGGGTCAGTATGCAGAGCTGCGCATTTCCAGCACGGCCCGCTATAGCAGCAGCTTTACACCGGCTACGAGCTTTACAACGGATGCCAGCACCATTTCACTGCTGCATTTTGCTACGCAATGCGGCGTGAAGACGCCTGATGCTTCTTCCAACGTAAACGATCTGACGCTGAATGCAGGCGTGGCTTCCTGTACGACCCTGCCTTTCACGGGCGACTTTTCTTTTAACGGAACAACTCAGTACGGCATTGCCCCTGCGGGGATGATGCACGGGCTTTCCACCTTTACCATTGAAGGCTGGCTTAAGAGCACCGACCTGGGCGTAACGCCGAACAGCGAGCTATGGCGGGCGCCCAACATCGTAGGTAATGCTTCTAACGGCAGCGCATCCGGCGATTTCATGATTACAACGCAGGCGGGATTCCTGACAATGTACACTGGCCTCAATACCAGCACCGGCGATAATGCCGCTATCTCAAAAGCCTTTGTGAGCGACAATCAGTGGCATCATTGGGCGGTAAGCGCAAATGGCACGGTAGCGCGGCTCTTTGCCGATGGCATTCTTGTAGCCTCGCTGCCTATAAACCGCGCATTGGCTACCAGCGGCAGCGATGCGTTTGGCATCATGACTAATAACAGCTCCTGCTGCGGCGGGCAAATCTATAAGCACAGCGGGGAGCTGGATGAAGTACGCTTCTCCAATACCGCGCGATACACTGCCAACTTTACACCGCCAACCGGCATATTCGCAAACGATGCGGCAACGGTTGCGCTCTATCACCTCAATGGCTACAACTGCGCCAGCCTTTACACACCCGATGCCAGCGGGAATAATGACAGCATGCTGGTATATGGCTATGCAAGCTGCTTCCCCGACCCGGCTTATGCTTTTTCACTCGCAGCGGCAGGCAATGTGACGAAGGCGGAATATTTCATTGACACCGATCCCGGCTTTGGTGCAGGGTCGAACATTACACTGACACCAGGAGTAAATATCAGCAGCCTTGCTGCCACCATCAATACGGCCGGGCTGGCTGTGGGTACGCACCAGCTTTACCTGCGTTCGCAGACCGCGTCTGGCGGCTGGAGCGAGACGATTGTACGCCAGTTTCTAGTGGATTATAACCCAGCTTATGGCAATGCGCCGGCTGCCGCCGGAAATGTCTTTGCGGCGGAGTACTTCATAGACACAGATCCCGGCTTTGGCGCGGGGACGGCGATCGCAGTTACGCCCGCGGTGAACATCAATAATCTTTCGGCAAGCATTAATACAGCCGGGTTGAGCGTGGGCATACACCGCCTGTATGTGCGCAGCCGCGCGGCTACAGGTGCGTGGAGCCTCAGGTATGTCAGGGACTTTCTGGTAGACTACGACCCTGCCTATACCTCTGCTCCGCCTGCGACAGGCAATGTGACGAAAGCAGAATATTTCATAGATGCAGACCCAGGCTTTGGCAGCGGCACTAATATTCCCTTGACGGCTGCGCAAAATATTTCAGCACTCTCTTTCGGCGCGGCAACGGCTTCGCTGCCGTCCGGCATCCATCGGCTATGTGCGCGGAGTCAGAATGCCGCAGGGCGTTGGAGCATCACCAATATCCGGGACTTCCTCGTGGACATAGACCCAGCTTATCCGCCTGCGCCTGCAGCGCCGGCCAACATCACGAAGCTGGAATACTTCTTTGATACAGATCCCGGCTTTGGCGCAGGCACAACTATGACGCTGACGCCTGCGGCGAACTTCAGCAACTACAACTTCAGCACTACGGGTACGGGCAGCCTGAGCGGCGGCGCGCATAAGCTATACATCCGCAGCTATGATGGCTGGAGTCTGACGAGCGTGAGCAGCTTTAACGTTGCAACGGCCTTGCCGATCTCATGGCTGAGCTTTAGCGCTGCGCGGAATAAGAACGTGGTGCAACTGGACTGGCGCGCCACAAACGAGGGCGCAGTGGCATATTATGAGCCGGAACGCAGCAGTGATGGTCAGATATTTGAGCGCATAGGCCGGGCGGCTGTACAGCCGGCGGCTGTTGAAAACACTTACCGTTTTGATGACAGGCAGCCACGTCCCGGAAAAGCATATTACCGCGTCCGGCAGGTAGATATTGGCGGCGCATGTACTTACTCGCAGACGCGCATTGTAAACGGTGGCGAAAGCGAGCCCGGCATCCGTATTTTTCCAAACCCCGCCGGGGAAGTTGCCCATATCCGCTTCGGAGAAGTGCTCAATGGAAGTATCAGGATCTATGACGCAGGAGGCGCGGCG
Source organism: Chitinophagaceae bacterium (assembly GCA_965246785.1). GTDB lineage: Bacteria > Bacteroidota > Bacteroidia > Chitinophagales > Chitinophagaceae > UBA1952. The sequence goes on along the minus strand of CBDFFM010000005.1, from coordinate 131,721 downwards.
GTGTGGGAAAGTTCCATTCACGCCAGCCAGTTTATAGATGTCAATGTAAGCGGCCTGGCCAATGGCGGATATCAGTTGATGCTGAACGCTGAAGACGGCACATGCCGGACGATGCCGCTCATCATTCAGCATTGAGCAGGTGAGGATTGATTTGCAACGAAGGCCGCCAAAAGGCGGCCTTCTCCTTTGCCGAAAGCTAATGCGGCCGAAGCGGCATCTATCCTTCGGCGGTTGCTGAGCGTTGAGGCTATTTGTCTGGCGGTTGCACCCCTTGAATCATATGTCAAAGTCCCAGGGCAGCTTTTCAAGGGTTTGCTGTTCGCACCAGCGGATCATGCCGGTATAGCGCAGGCTGCCGGAGGTCATTTCCTCAATGCGTTTGGTGATGCTTTTCTTCAGCTTTGCCGGCAGCGAAGCAAGTTCCAGCGTTTGCCGGAAGGTCATGTAAAGCGCGTAATGCCTGTAGCGCTCATCACGCAGCTCTTGCCGGTTGATGCCAAAAAACTGCTCACAGGCTTCTACCACCGGCTTTACCGATGCCCTGACCGGCACTACAAGCACTTCCTTAGTCTCCGGGATGGGTAGGTAGGCCAGATAGTCTGAGGGTTCCTGGAAGTATGGATGAATCAACAGCGCGAGCTCTGCCTTCATGAGATCTGCAAGCTGCTTCTGTGTCATACCGTCGCTGTCCTTCAGCGCATCGGCGGTCATGGCTTTAGCCACTGCCTTGAGCTGCGCGGCTGTCATGCCTTTCTTTACGGCAGGCTCCGCCCATGGTTTACCTTTTGGGTTAAGGGCAAATTCATCGCGCTTAAACCGCTGGTTACAGATGGTGCAGGCCGGCAGATAATTTTCGTAGCAATAAGCCAGCCACCAGTACTTGCTTTTGGGTCGGAAGTGCTCTACGTCGCCGTATGCCACCACGCTGGTCGGCGATTCACAATAGGCGCACTTGCCGCCCGATTCCTTAAGTAGCTGGTCTTTTGCCTTATCCCAGACACCGGATTTCCAGACGTCGGACTTAGGCTTGGAAGGATCAAAGTCGCCGGCCAGCTTATGCTTGAGCAGATCCAGATTTTGCTCAATGCGCCCGTCACCGTAAAAATCCTTTGCGACAGTCTGCGTTGTTCTGATTCGTGTGAGTGCGATCATTCGGTTGGGTTTTGAGCATTGTCACTGCCGCCTTTCAGTGCCTGGTTGATTTGCTGAAGCAGGCTGAGATCGTCGGCATCAGTATTGCTGTTGAGGCGGGTATTGACTGCTATTTTCTCAGGTGCTCCTGCCACCGGCATTACTGCTGCCTCATTGCCGTCTGACACACTTATTACTGCCGCTGCGCCCGCCCCGTCATCCGGGTCGGTTGTGGCACGGGCGGCAGCCTTCTTAGGCGCTTTTTTTCCGCTGAGCACCGCTGTTCGTACCGCTGCCTTTTCGGTCTCTACCTTGACTGACTCATCGGTTTCCAGGCCGAACATCGGGCTCATCAGCAACTGGTGCAGGAGCATCCAGGATGGATCACCTATGAAAGGCACCAGCTCTACCCCGCCCTTGTCGTCGCGGCGGAAGGCATAGAGCTCGTCGCGGCCGGCCTGCTGTGCGGTAAGCGGCGAATAGGTGGTGCATATCACCTGCATATTGGGCAGACCCTGCGTCAGGAAATGATGGATCTGGCGCTGCCAGGCGGGATGTAGGTGCAGGTCTATTTCGTCAATCAGCAGCAATCCGCGCGCGGCCAGCGGATTCTTATAATCGCCGAAGGTGCGCGTTAGATGATACAGCAAATCGCTGACCCAGGCCACCGTCTGCTGGTATCCGTTAGAAAGCTGCGCCAGGGGCAGCACCCCGTCGGGCGTGTCAAACTGAAGGCCGCCGCCCCGCGCGAAGCCCTTGAAGCGTACCTCAAGGGGCAGGAAGTTGTTGAGCGCGTCGCGGAGCGCATTCACGCCTGCGGTGCCACCGCTGTCCTTAGCCTCAATTGCCAGGTCGTCAAGCGGACGAAGGAGCGCGTCGGGCGTGAAAAGCGAGCGGACAGCCATGTAACGGGCATTGCTCTTTGTGACTCGCGCCGGCTTGCCGCCCTCCGTATCCACACGCCTGCCAGAACCGAAGCCGCCGGTGAAATAGCTGCGCTCGGTATGGCGCAGGGCGGCATCCATAGCAGCCACAGATGTTTTCGCCTTTGCAACGATGTCGGCGGACGACTGCCCTCTCTCTAAGCGCAGCCTCAGCTCGCGCTCCTCACCCTGGGCCGTCACGATGGTTGCTTCAATCTCGCAAAAACGCTTCTTGCTCTGAATGTAGCTATCAGGCAGGCCGGGTAATGCGCGCAGCGCCTCGCTGCCTGCAGTAATAAGGCCGATGGCCTGTAAGAGCGCTGTTTTACCAGTCCCGTTTTCTCCCACCAGAAAGGTGGTCTTACGGACGGCATTGGCGCTCCCGCCGCCGGCAGAAAAGTCCATGAAGAGGCTTTCGTGGCATTTGAAATTGGTGAGACGGATGTTTTTCAGAAACATAGCTTGAAGGTTTTCGGGGACAAAAGAGCAAAAGCTTTTTGAGGAAAGCAAGCGCGGGGCAGCGTAGCGGCAAAAAATTAAGTCCGGCATTATCCTTGCACTATGCGGGCCGGCAATGCTATTTTTGCCCGCAAAACCAAAACACACCGCTACAACATGAAAAAGTACGCAACACTGCTGCTTGCCGGCGCCATCGTAGGATTTTCTTCCTGCGGCGACCACGAGAACACTTCTACCACCGAGCAGATTGATTCCATGGCTGCTTACCGCACTGATACCATGCAGGCGGCGCTGAAGGCTCAGAACGATAGCCTGATCAATGCTATGGCCAAGATGCGGGCGGATAGCGCAATGCATGCAGGCCCAGCGACGATGCCTGCGAATGCAGCTCCACCGGCTGTGAGCGCCAATACTCACACGACGAAGGTGAAAACGCACTCTTCAACCAGCAACGGTACTAAGAGTACCGAAACGAAGAATGTAAATCCTCCTAACACCACTATCACAAAGGAGCAGAAGGCACAGCAAGACAATAAATTCAATGAGCGCTGATTAAACGCGCCTTTTAAAATAAAAGAGCCTGTTTCTTAAGAAACAGGCTCTTTTATTCACTATCCTTTTTTAGTTCCAAGTTCCCGTATAGTTCTTTGCAGAACCTACGCCGGCAGGAGGAGTAATCGTGTAGCTCCAGCTAAGAGTACCGTTGGAATTGTACGTGGCAGAACCTATTACCGAATAGTTTGAAGCGCCGTCAGGGCTTTGAGTTGGAACATTTATAGTTGTCCCGGTCACCGTAGCATTGATAGAATGCTGAAAGAAATTATCGTAGAATCCGGTGCCAATGATCAGCGTATTCAAACTGGAGCCTTGGGTGATGATGCATGTATAGGCATTGAGCTTCACGCCTGATGCTACATTCATATCATTAGGTGCAGTCCATGTCTTTATAAACTTTGCTGTAGACAGCGTTTGGCAGGTTGCGCCTTCATAGCCAGCCGGGCAGCTACAGGTTCCGCTTACGCAGGTACCGCCGTTGCTGCATACTACGTCTTTACACTCATCCTTGTTACAGGCGGTATAGGTGATAGCGCCGAAAGCGCCGATGCTCAGCAGGGCTGAGAAAGCAATGGTCTTGATTCTGTTCATAACTTGATTGGTGTTTGTGAAAAAGGTTTTTAATGTCAATTAACGGGCCAAAGATAGCCTTTCAGCAAAAGCCGCTTGCTTTTTTCGCTTCTAAAAATCCGTACCATTCACGGCAGCGGCACACCGCGCTACCTTTACCTTGTGAAGCCGCGCCTGTTGCCACTCCTGTTGTTGCTGCTCCTGTTTCATCGCGCCGCGGCCTACGGATATACCTTTGATTATAATGCCGCATGTGCGGCCGCTTACCGGGCCTACCTTTCCCTGCATACGGAAGAGGGCGACGCGCTCATACGCGCTGAGCTTATTACGCATCCGTATAATATTACTGCCACCTATATCGCAGACTACGGCGATGCGGTAACGCTGCTATTCAATGGCGACCCGTATCAGCTGGAGCAGCGGAAAGGCCATGAGGAGGAACGTCTGCAGCGCGTGTCCAGAGGCAGCGATGACGCGCCCTGGAAGCGTCTGGCACAAGCCGGCATTCAGCTGCATTGGGCGCTCATCCGGCTCCGGCGGGGCGAGCAGCTTAAAGCCGCTGCCGGCCTCAGGCGCTCCTACTTCCTGCTAAAGGAAAATGCGCGCCTGTTTCCTCAGTTCCGGCCCGACGACGTGCTTTATGGGGCTGAAGAGACGCTGGCAGGCATCATTCCGGATTCTTATAAGTGGCTCGGCAGCATGCTGGGTGTTAAAGGCAATCTCAATGACGGCCTCAATATGCTTTCCGCGTATGTGCGCCAGCATACAGACCCGGCAAGCCCGCTGCTGGATGAGGCTATCCTTTACAGCGCCTTTCTGCGATTCAATTTCGGAGGCGCCAAAGCCGCCGTCTGGCAGGAGATAAGCAGCAACACAGCCTTCCCCATTCAGGGAAACCCGATGCGCGCCTTTTTCAGAGCCAATCTCGCACTAGCTTTTCGCAAGGCAGACGTGGCCGTGAGCACGCTCCAGGCTGCAGAATTAAGCGCAGCGGCACATTACTGGCCTGTGATGGACTTTGAGCTGGGCAGCGCTCTGCTGCTGCGGCTTGACCCTTCCTGCCTTATTTACTTTGACCGCTACATCGCGCGGAATGCGAGCGGCCTTTATACCAAAGATGCCTTGCAGCAGGCCGCCCTCGGGGCTTACCTGAACGGCGACGCAGTCAGGGCACACGCGTACCGCGCACGCATTGCGGCAGAGGGCAGCCTGAACACGGACGCGGACCGCCAGGCACAGCGCTTCGGCGCGGGCGACAAGTGGCCGCAACCTTTATTGCTTACGGCAAGGCTCCTGATAGATGGCGGATACGCGGGGCAGGCGCTCGGCAAACTGGGCTCCTCCCGCACGGCGGCTTTTCCCGATATGGCAGACAAACTGGAATATGACTTCCGTCTGGGCCGCGCGCTGGAAGAAACGGGCGACGCGGCAGCAGCTGTCCAGGCTTATCAGCGGGTGATTAATGCGGGACGGGAGCGGCCGGAGCATTTTGCCGCGCGTTCTGCCTTACAGATAGCCGGTATTTACGAGGCGCGGGGACAAAAAGCGGAAGCAGGCCGCTATTACCGGATTGCGCTGTCCATGCACAATCATGATTATCAGGCGAGCATTGACCAGCTGGCAAAGGCGGGGCTTTCCCGCGTTTCAGATGGTAATTGATGCCGCAATCATCTGCCGGGACTATTGCTTTTCTTCCAGCAACAGGTGAATGTCGCTGATGAGCGTGTCTAGCTGCTTTGGCTCCAGCCCGTCATAAAACCGACCGCGCAGCCTTCCGGCCTTATCTACCAGCACGAAATGCTTGTCGTGAATGAATGCCTCTTCAATATTTGCCGGCCGCGAGCTGTCAACTGCTGAGATCAGGTAGCTGTTCAGGGCCATTTCATACAATCGCTTCTTGGTGCCGGTCAGAAACATCCACTGCTTCGCGTCGGCATTGAAGCGGCGACTATACTCCTTCAAAGCGGCAGCGGTATCGTTCAGCGGATCTACGGTATGAGAGAGGATGAGCACATCCGGGTTGCCGCGATAGGCCTCATAAACCTTCGTCATGTTCTCATTCATCTTCGGACAGATACCCTTGCATGTAGCAAAGAAATATTCTGCTACATAAACCTTCCCCATTACGTCCTTTTGGGTGATGAGGCGCCCATCCTGGTTATAAAAAGAAAAAGTATCCACGTGATGGCCTTCATTACCAATAACCGGCAGCGTCTTGGGCAGGTTGCGGGTAATGCTGTAGTAATAAGCCATAAATCCGCCGGCCAGCAGGATAAAAAAGGCCACTAAGGTGATTGTAAGCGCTCTTCTTGACATAATGGGCGCAAAGGTCAGGTTTGCCCGCCTGAAATGGCGTGGTTTATTTCTGCTGAGGCAATAGCTAATTTCAACGGCGCTTTCCCGCTGCTTATGCTCCGCCGACTTACCCTTCGCAGCTTCCTGTTTCTGCTGGCAGGCGTATCATCGGCAACGATTGGCCTGAAGGGCTTTCTCCTGCCCAATCATTTCCTGGATGGCGGCATTACCGGCATCTCGCTGCTTGTATCGCGCCTTACCAATATTGAGCTGAGTGTCCTGATTGTGCTGATAAATCTGCCTTTTATGTATCTCGGGGCACGGCAGGTGTCGCAGGGCTTTGCCGTGAAAACCTGCTGTTCTATTATAGCGCTGGCCCTTGCTGTCCATTACCTGCACTTCCCTACCCTCACCAAAGACCCCCTGCTGATTGCCGTGTTCGGAGGCTTTTTCATCGGCGCGGGCATCGGACTGTGCATGCGCGGCGGCGTCATAGACGGCACCGAGGTGCTGGCCTTGCAGGTAAGCCGGGCCAGTACGCTCTCGGTTGGCGACTTCATCGGTCTGTTCAACATTGTGCTGTTCGCAACCTCAGCGATGCTCGTGAACCTGGAAGTGGCCCTGTACTCTATGCTCACTTACCTGGCTGCTTCCAAGACGGTTGACTTTCTGGTCACCGGCATTGAGGAGTATATCGGGGTCACCATTATATCACACCATGCGGATGCCGTACAGCTGATGATTGTGGAGCGACTGGGCCGTGGCGTGACGGTGTACACAGGAGCCGGCGGATATGGCAAGCACGGTCTTGTGGAGGAGACGCACAAAATTCTCTTTTGCGTCGTCACGCGCCTTGAAGTGCAGAAGCTGCTTACCGAAGTGGAGCGGCTGGATGCCCGGGCTTTTGTCATTCAGGCGCCGATAGCAGATACCCGCGGGGGAATGATCAAAAAGCGCCCGCTGCATTAGGGATGTTCCGGCAGTTAAGGCTCTTCAGCTTTATGCAGTGCATCCTGCAGAATGCGCCGCGGCGCGTTCCTACGCGTTACCGCACTTCCTTAGGCAGGTATTTCGCGTTGAGCGCCATCAGCCAGCTGTCTGCCGCCTCGTCAAAGCTTTTCAAGTAGATTTTTCTGCTCACCACGATCTTCCGCTTCACTTTAGGAAGTGCCATCAGCTTGCCCCGCTTCTCATTCCAGGAATTGAATGCGGCCTCGTAGCCGCCGGTCAGCATATTGATGCTGCTGAAGCCGCTCCCGTCGTTGGCGGCATTGCCAAACGATTCCGTGTCATAGCCGATAAGGCGAAAATCCCCTGCGACAGCTTCCCAGCGAAACTTATAGTACGTGAATCCGCGCATGCCTTTGGAATGCACATCTACCACCGCCCCTTTTACAGCTATTGACCCGCAGCACATAGACAAAGGGCCGCTTTGCACCATCACCTTACCTCCTTTCAGCAGCGCCAGAAGCCTGGCCTCATCATCGCCGTCTTTTACGGCTGCGCAAAACCAGTCGGGACTGCCATCACCGTCAAGGTCGGCTTTTACCATGCATGAAGCGGGTGCGTCTTCCTGGAGCCGGTAGCCGGAAGGCAGTTTCGGAGCCTGAGCGCCGGCAAATCCAGCGTGAAGCAGAACGGCGCTCAGCGCAGAAAAAAGGAAACGCGACAGATAATTCATGCCCCGTAAAGATGCGCGAAAACGTCGGTTCTACGCTCCTACTCTACCACCAGCTTCCATTGGCCGGCGCTGTCGCCGGTAGCGCCGAAGCTCACAAAATAGACGCCCTTCGCCCAGCCGCTCAGGTTGAGGCGAATGTCATGGCTGCCTCCGGCGTATGCCGCATCCTGGCTCAGGATGGTCTTGCCCAGCATGTCTGTGAGCCTAAGGCGGTAGCTGCCGTTTTGCGGCGCTGTGAACCGGAGTATTACCGACTCTGTCGCTGGGTTGGGGAAAAGCTTCGCATCCGTGATGCCCGTGCCTGTAGCCGTAACCGCGAGCTTCGTGCAGGCAGTCGGCGCAAAATCCACGCGTACCGGATTGCCGGGAGCGCAGGCATCTGCCGGCCGGGCGGGATGCATATCGTAAACCACCTTCCGTGCTACGCTGACACTGCCCAGCGATGAAGTGCAGCTTGTAGTAGTGCAGTTATAATCCATCGCTATCACCTTCATGCCCTGCAGGAAGGCGCCGGATGTGAGGCTATCAGGCACAGCATAAGTGCCGTTGCCCGAATAGCCGGGGCTTTGGTAGATCACAAATCCTGCCGTATTCAGGATAATAATCCGCAGCTTGCCTACCCGTCCCGAGTAGTTGGTCACCGTCACGCTGAGGCTCTTGGAGGAAGGGCTGTCCGTCAGATCGCAGGCTGTGGGAGCAGACGTCTGGTCGGGAATGGTGGCATAAGCGCCCACCTGCACGCCCTGAACCGTAAACGAGGTACTGGCCGACGAAACCGTTATGACGCTATCCGCAGCGTGCGGCTGATTCATCACGATAGGTGTGTAGTACCAGGTTACCGGCGCTGTGCAGGGCTCCGGCTCTACGCTCAGACTGGCCCCCGTTAGGCCATTGGCAATGCTGCCCTCATTGGCGCTTTTAAGCACGTTGAGTGCGGAAGCTGTATCGGCAAAGGCCTGCGCATCGGCCAGGCTGGCGAATGCCGCGTGGCTGCGCAGCCAGTAAACCGTCTGGCAGGCGGTAAGGTCTTGCGGCGCGGCGGCCTTGAGCAAGAGCGGGCCGTTGAAGCTGTTACAGCACAGCGGCATCTTGAGGCTTGATGCAATGCCGGCGCCCGGCGCAGGGCTGCGCGTAACGTCGGCAGTGAATGTGCCGCTGCAGTTGTTAGAGTCTTTTACCGTTACAGTGTAGCTGCCTGCGCTGCTCAGTCCCATCAGGTTTTGGGTGGTAGCGCCGCTGCTCCAGCTGTAGGTATAAGGGGCAGCGCCGAAATTATTCGTTGCCAGCTGGAGGCTGATGCCGCCTGTGCTGCCGCAAACAGGCTGCGGCGTAAGGATGGCGTTGATGGTGGTCTGAAGACAGCCGGCGCCCGCCACCTTATTCCGGATGGCCGCGCCCGGCAGCGGCCCGAAGCCATTGGCCAGGCTAATTCCCCGGCTCACAAGGTGGCAATAGCTCATCACTGTGCCCTGCCAGGCAGAGGTGGGCGCCGAATTGGAATACGTAACGCCGCAGGTAGTGCAGGAGCTGCCGGATTCCAGGTTGTAGCAATCGTCAATAGCGCCGCAGGCGCCGCCGCTCCCCGTGTTCCAGCCGCACCAGTGCGTGTGGTTGGAGCCAAGGTTGTGGCCCGTTTCGTGCGTCGTTACCTCCACATCCCAGGAAAAGGTAGGGATGGCGTTATAGCTTCCGTTGACATCGCTGTAGGCAAAGCTGTAGCTTTTGGGCGTGCAGAGGGCGTCCAAATAGGCAACGCCACCATTGCCATTGCCTGTGCGGGTGAGGATGTGCGCCAGATCGCCGTTGTAGGAATTGCCCAGGGCGTTCCAGTATTTGCGGAACAGGCCCAGGCTGGTGCCCGAAGTGCTGCCGGTTGTGGGATAGTCATCCGGCGTAGTCCAGACGTAGAGGGAGGAGAGCTCCACCGCAATCCGCTCATTGGCATACATCGCCTGAAACTGGTTGAAGAGGCCCGTGGCCCAGTTGCGCGTGGTGAGCAGCGACGACGACTTGTAGGTGTACAGCTTGTTGCTCAGCTCCCAGTAGATGCGCACCTTGCCGCACATGTAAGCCTTGGCCGTCTTGCCGGTAGGCGTGGCGCTCAGGTCTGCCGGCGCGGGCGGCACATCTACCGTGCCGCAGGGGGTGGCACCACGGCCATGCAGGTCGCGGTCGTTGTAGAGAATGTATTTGCCGGAGCCGTCTTCCAGCCTGCCGAGCACGAAGTTTCCTTCCTCCGTGGCAAAGAGAATCATCACCTCGCCGCCCTCAAATACGCTCATAGCAGCCATAGACTGCTCGCTGCCCGATACCGCGCCCTGGTAGTGCAGGCCGGGCGTATAGGCGGCCCTGCGCCTGCCCGATGCATCTATCACACCCATATCAGGCGCATCGCCTGTGGGATAGGAGCGCAGCATCTGAAGCGTGTATGCCTTGCCAGCCGCCGTTTTTACGGTAAGCGATACTGCCTGCGGATGCAGGGCAAACAACTCCGACACAGGGCCGGCCAGCGCCTCCAGGCTCGTCTCCGCATCCAGAATGGCGGCATGCTTCGGCCCCTGCGCGGGGGCAAAAAGCGTGGCCTCCCGAAACACCTGCCCGGCTGCGCGGGCTGCTGCTATCTTGTCGGAGAGGGCATGCGCGCCTGCTGCGGGCGCTGCGCCGGCGGGTAGGAATATTATAAGCAGGCTTGCGGCGAAAGAAACAGTCGCCAGAAAATGAAATGATAAGCGCATATATTATTGTGAATATGAGAACCGCGAATATAATCTGCGCGCAGACAGACTCATAATCCCATTGGCCCGAGGTGGTCACTTGAGGGTCAATTAGCTGCACTTTTACATAAAAATGTCCCGCAATGCGAAGGCAATGCGGGACAAAGCGGCGCTTGGATAATCCTATTACTGCTTCACGCGGGCGGAAATAGTCTTTGTCTGGCTACCGTTTTTAAACTCCGTATCCGGGAAGCTCAGAGTATATTTCCCCGCGCTTACCGTTACTGTTAGCGTATGCATATCCGTGCCTGTATTGATAAATCCATTACCGCCATTGCCAGCCGGCGTAAAACTCACACCGACATACTTATCGGGCGCGGAAGTATTACTATATAGATAGTATGTGTAGGTGCCGTCTGCTGTGGGGAGCGTTGCACCATTGGCAAAGAAGAACATGAGGCTTGAGCCATCCGTAGATGTCGCCCTGATCTGGTCGTAGCCGAAGTTGTATTTCTCAAACTGAGAAACAGCGTAAGAGGTGCCGTTTACTACGAATGCATTGTATTCATTCAGGATCAGCTTTAGATCATAGATCTTGGAATAAGTAGAGGAGTTTCCTTTTATGTGAATGGGATAAGTGCCCGCCGGCGTAAGCATGGAAGCCGCTGTACGCTTAAACGAAATCAACGACGCGAAATTTGGGATGCCGCTTGCCGGCTCAATTGTGGCGTCAATACCGGTTGGCAGGTCTGTCACTGACAGATTAACCGTTTCCTGCACACCCGTACCCGTGCGCACCGCTATTGCGAGCATATTGCCAGTGGCTGTACCCATATTCACATCCGTGATACCGTCAATTGTAAACGTGTTGGCTGAGCTGCCTCCGCTGTCAGATTTACTGCATGCGCAGAGCAGAATAGGTAACACAAAAAGGGCGAGCAGGAATTTTCGGGTGATTGCTCTGAGTTGACTTAAAATGTGCATTTTGAATTTTTTAGGCAGTGAAAGTAGACATTTGATACGCAGGGAAGGCGACCTCTTACTAATACCGGGAACCTGCCACCGCTTCGTGTAAATGGAGCCTGCGAAATGAAAAGCCTACACGCAGTTTTTAACAGCTACTAGTCTGTTCTGCATCCTCGCATTCCCCCTACTTCCTCAAAGTAAAATCCTGCCCTTCCACCATCACGCCGTCGCGCGAGGGGGCTATACTGATGCTGCGGCTGGCCGGGCTGGCGCTCATGTGCAGGGCGGCGAGCTGGGCGGCGTCGGGCCGCACGGTATAATTGCCGGGCGGGAGGCCCATGAAGCTATAGTAGCCGTCGGGGTCGCTGAGGGTGCAGCCTGCCTGCGTGCCGTCTTCGCGGTAAAAGCACATGGATATACGGCCCAGGCCTTTGCCGGCTCCGCCATCGCCCTTCAGGTAAATGGAGCCCGAGGCCTCCGCCATTACCGCCACGGGAATTTCAATAAGCTTCATGGTGTTGGGGTCAACCGCTACATTGAGGGTCTTGTTGCGTATCTGCCAGCCAATGTTTTCAAAAGCATTCTGGCTGATGTCCAGGAAGTAAGCCGTATAAGGCTCAAGATCGTAGAGGCGCAGCACGGTATCGCGCTTGCTGTAGGCCACCCGCCCGCTGCTGATGCGCACCTTGAGGCCAGACACGCGGGGCTCGCCATCGTCATGATGGCCATTGGCGTTTAGATCCAGGAAGGCAAGGAGGGTAATGCCGGCGCGGCCTACGGAGGGGCGGTTGCTGAGCATCACATCCCGCGTCCTGGCGTCCCCGATCAGGGATCCGCTGGCGGTTGCCGTAGCGGCGCTGCCGTCGTTGAAGTGCCTGGCGGCAAAGCCGACACGCATAAAGGAAAGGTCGTAGCGCAGGCCGGCGCCAAAGCTGTACACATCGCTGCGGAAGTTTCGCTCGTAGGAAATGTTGAGGTAGCCCCGGCTGAAGAGGTATTTCTCCAGCTCGCACTTGGCGGAGATAAAGGCGCCTTCGCGGTAGCTGTATTGCGCCTGCGGCGAAAGGTTATAGCCTCTGGCAAAGCGCCAGTTGACGGCGGCATTGGTGTAAACGTAGGGATCAAAGCGCGGAGGGTCTTTCTGGCCTGCCGATACGAGGTAGGTGTTGAAGTTGGCGCCGACGGTGCGGAGGTTGCCGGAGATAAGCCACTCGGCAGTGGTGTAGCTCGTATTGTCGGTAATGATTACCTGGTTAAACAGGAGGCGCGTAATGCCGGAGAATCGGCGGGCCGCGTAGGGGATTGAGTAGCTGAGCTTGCGCTCTTCCAGATTGTTATACACAATGGCGCGCTGCCCTTCCGCGTAGCGGGTATAGGCCAGCTCCAGCTGCGCGTTGTGCGGCATGCGGTAGGTGAGCATGCTCTTGCCGCGCACGCCGTGGGTATATTCTGCCGAGAGCATGATGCTGGAGCTGAGGCGGAGCGAGGCATTCAGGTAAGGCATTTGCCCGGTAGGCACCGACGAGAGGTATTCGGTACCTGCCCCAATGGTAATGAAGCGGTTGACGCCGTAGCTGAGGCTGCCGCGGGAGAAGCAGCTGCCCAGCGTGTCTTCTACCCTGCCCACGCTGAGGGTATATTCCAGCTCGCCCTTGGGCAGAAAGTTGAAGGGAATGGCAATGTTTTCTTCAGTGGTGCGCTCCTCGCCGTAAAGCCCGTAGTAGCGGAGCTTCACCACCGAGTTGCCATATACCAGGGGCACGTCAAAGGTGAAGAAGCCGGAGGCGTCGGCTTTCACGTAATCAACGAGCACGTTGTTCACGTACAGCTCTACCGTCCAGCCGGGCTGCGTGGTTTTGCTCAGGCGGTAGGTGCCCGCGGAGCGGCGGTAGGTTGTAGGCGTATTGGTGAGCTGAATACCCACCACCGGGTCGGAGATGGAGGCGGTAGAGCCGGTAAAAATCCGCCCGGCGGTAGCTTGCCGCAGGTATTTGCGGTCGTTGTTGGCCAGGCGCCACTGGTAAAACTGCTGGCGCTCGCGGAAGGGCTCATGACTGTAATAGTTGAGAAAGACATTAAGCTCCCCGCCGGCAAGTATGGCCCCAAGCGCAAGCCCGGCCCGCATATCGCTGCTGCCATTGAGCTGCTGCGTGGCATTGAGCGACCAGTCGGCCATGCCCATATTAAAGAAGGGATAGGAGCGGCGGATGACGGTATCTGCTTTTTGCTCGCCTTTAAGGCGGCTTACATTCCGGTGCATCTGCTCCATCTGCGCCTCGCGCACAGCAGGCAGATCTACCGTAGCGCTCACCTTGACGGTGAGGTTGCTGAAGTCAAATGCGCAGGCCAGGCCAAATACCTGGTTGAAGTACTCCGCACGCAGATAAAGGTTGGATTCCGTCTGAATAAGGTCAGACTCCTGGAGGAGAAATACGGCGCCTTTGTAGCGTATCTGCAGGCGGCGGTAGTCAATACAGAAGCGGGCCGATGGCTCTATGAAGTAACCGCTCACGGAATCAAGGCCCGGGGCCAGCTCGTTTTTTATCTTGAGAAAGTCAAAGACGATATTGACGGGCAGATAAGCCGTCCGGTCTTTGATCACAGCGGGCATTTCCGTTCCGCCCACGCGCTGTACGTTGATGAATACCGAGGTCTCGTCAAAAGCAGGCGCGCCCGGCTCCGGATCGTAAGGGCTGCCGCTGTTGTTCACTTCTTTATGAACGGGCGCTTCTTTGTGGGCCATAGCGGGCCGCGCGCAGCAAAGTGCCAGCAGCAATGCGACAAGCGCAAGCCGCCTTCTCCGGCGAAAGCCCGGAAGTGGCGGTGCTGTATAGTATGCTTTGCAAGACATGTCTCATCCGGCAACCGGCGCCGTGCTTACTGTTCCATGAACGTGATGTCAAACGTGCCGCTGTAGGAGCCGGCCGGGTTGACGTTTGGGGCGCCCACGGTGAGGGTGCCTCCGATGCTGACCACCGTCCGGCTGGGCGGCGTGGTGGTAATGATAAAAGGAGATGATGGGCTTGACGCGCCGATGTGAAGCGTCATAGAGCCGCCGTTGCTGCCGCTCAGCGTCACGTCGGGGCCGTTGAGGATGGATACGAGCGTGCCCGGCAGCCCCTCCACCTCAAAAAGCGCCGGTGAAAAGGTATAGCCGAGGCTTGCGCCCACCACGTCGCCCGTCACCGAGCGGGAGCCTCCCGGATAAATGATGACCGTGCCGCCCGTAGCCCCCTGAAAGAAGGCCCCAAAGCTCAGCGGCTGCGCGGGATTGACGAAAACCGAGAGCGGCCGGGGCGGCAACACCTGGGCATTCATGCGGGCAGGACAAAGCAGCGCCGTTAGCGCCAGGCTGAGTACCAGCAGGAATCGAGGCGTTGCCATCTTGAGCATCTTCCGGTTTGGTTGTTCGGGAGGTTTGGTTGAAGTCCAGGGTTATTTCAGGGCCAGCTCTGTTTCTGAAAAGTCTTGCGAGCCGGCGTCTTTCTGCGTTTTATAAAACACATGCAGCCTGCAGTTGTGGTAATTGACGTTCAGCGTATTGTCCAGATCCATCTGAAAGCGGCGGCGGCCAAGGGGCGTATAAACCGCTATGCCTTTTACCGTGCCCACCTGTGTAGTCTTGCCGTTTGGAGCAATGCACTCAACAGTCAGGTCGCCGTAAGCCGACATTTTGCCGGCGCGGTTCATGGTAATAGTGAGATGAGGCGTCTTTTCATCCATCATTGTAAACGAGGGGTCCGTGAGGCTGATCTTCGTATCATTCTCGCCTATCCGCACAATAGCCGGGATGCTGATGCCGAAAATGGCGGTCAGCTTCACTGAGATGTCGGTTGCGTCATGCTCGGGCTCTTTCTCGCCCAATGGCTTTTCTACGGGCACTGCGCGGATGTAGATGTGCGAGCGGTATTCGCCGGGCTGGAGTGCATCCGTCTTCACGAGCTGCACCTTAACCATCTGCGACTCTCCGGGAGGAATACTGACGTTGCGCGGATATATGCGCAGGTTGCCGCTGGCAAAGAGTTGACCGGAGTCAGGACTACTGATCTGCTCAAAGGTGCCGTCCTCCTTCATTCTGATCTCCATTATAGAAATGAGGTACCGGGCCGTATCCTTACCAATATTGGCAAGATTGAGCTCCCGGATATGGCTGGCATTCTCAAAGACAACGCGGCGCGGCGTTACCAGCAGATTGCCCTGCGCCCGGAGCCGGGCCGGCATGAGCAGCGGGAGCGCAAGGATGAATGCGATGGTCACAAGACGCATCGGATGTCTGTGCAAAAAATCGGTGTGGCGGGGTAATGATCTCATATCATCTTATAATGGGTGTGCTTGAGGGGATAGATAGTTGACAAGCAGGCGGTAACATCATCTTCACGGCGCTGCAGCTTCTGTTACAAAAAACCGGAAACGCTGTTTAAGCAGCGTTTCCGGGGAGTGCAAATCCTTCTTTTTTGCGTGTGACAAGGGACGTCTCAGGGCGCCCTTTATCGGGGATCGCTTAATTATAATTCACGGTTACAGTGAATGGCGAGCCTGTATTTGCATACACGCCTGGCACCTGACCGCCAAGTACATGGAGCGTAGCTCCGATGTTCAGCGTCTGGGAACCGCCCGTGAGCGTACCCGTGCCGGAAGGATTGCTGGTGAAAGCGTCAACTGTCATGTTATTGGTACCATCAGTGATGGTAGTAGAAGATGGCAGCGTAATGGCATACGTGTAACCGGACTGACCGGCGATAGCGAATGACGCATTGGATACTGTACCGGAAGTGGCCGGAAGCGTAACGCCCGCTGTGGCAGAGCGTACACCCGCCGGCGTCATTACAACAGTACCGGGGTTTGAGGCCTGTACCGCTACATTACCGAAGTTCATGTCGGTAGTTTTGCTGATGGTGATCGGCGTGACAATGGTAGCTGTAGCCGTAGCCGTAGCACTGGACTGCGCAGAGGCACGGTTGATACCGCAGGCGAGTGCAAAAAGCGCACAAGCGGTGATTTTGAACATCGTCTTGTTCATGTTTTTGGTTGTTTTTGGTTTTGATGTGTAAAAATGTTTTGGGTTCCCGAAGCTTCTTTCGTCTGTTGAATCTGTGGCGGCCAGCCGTTTGGTTGTGGGCACAATGATAGAGCGCGGTTTCTTCCGCTCATAGCATTTTGCATCGGATAACTACTGATAAACAACGGGTTAACCACCGCAAAACATGAAGTACGTTTGAATTTCGGAAGCTGTATGCGCCTTCCTGCTCCACAGAAAAAAGCGCTCAGAAAACCAAAAGCCGCCTAAGTCGGTACTCAGGCGGCCATTAAGCTTATAATAATATCCGGGGCGAAAATGACGCTGGCGGGGTGGTCGCTCAGGCCAGCCGGTCAGGCAGGATGATGTGGAAGGTGGCTCCGTGTCCGGTTACAGACTCTGCGTAGAGGTAACCGAGGGCATTAACCGCTATCCGGCGGCACAGTGCCAGGCCAATTCCCGAGCCGGGGTAGATTTCTCGCCCGTGGAGCCTTTTGAACACCTCAAAAATCTGCTCGGCATACTTTGTATCAAAGCCGATACCATTGTCTTTCACGGTGATATCGTAGTACAGCCAGGCGGGATTAGGCGAGGACACATGCCTGCGCGTCTCCTCGGGCATCATGGGGCGTGAGCTTATTTCAATGCGTGGCGGGAGGTCTTTACTGCTGAATTTGAGGGCGTTGCTTACCAGATTGTAGAAGAGCTGGTTCATTTGCAGGGCCACTGCCTCTATGCGGGGCATCGTACCGATTACTATCACGGCGTTTTGCTCCCGGATGCTCAGCTCAAAGTCGGACACCACTGCCTTACATACCTCATTGAGGTCAACAGGCCGCACCAGCGAGTCTGAATTGAGCAGGCGCGAAAACTCCAGCAGGTCTTTTATGAGCAGGCCCATCCTTTGCGAGGCGGCGTCCACTTTCTGTACCAGCTCACGGCTGTGGTCGCTAAGGCCTTCCTGCTTTTCAAGCATACCTGAAAAGACGCGGATTTTGCGCAGCGGCTCCTGCAGGTCGTGCGAGGCTACGTAGGCATATTGCGCCAGCTCTTCGTTGGAACGCTGGAGGTTTTCATTTGCAGCAGCCAGTTCCTGCGCCTTTGCCGCCAGTTCTGCTGTGCGTTCCTGCACCTGCCGCTCCAGCTCTGCTTGCCGGTGGCGGATGGCAGTCACGTCCTGCGCGGAGCCTGCAATCTTATAGGCAAGGCCTGCTTCATTGTAAAAAGCTTTACCCTGCGCGTGCAGGATCCGCTCGTGGCCGTCGGGCGTGTCTATCGTGTATTCAATGTCGTAGATGCCGTCTGTGCCGGGTGTAACGGCATGCTCTATGGCTGCTTTGATGCGCGGGCGGTCGGCTTCGCGCACCGGTACATAGGCGCGTTCCGGCGTAATGATTTCATCCGGCCCGATGCCGAACCACATGCGCGTGCGGGCATCGTAATCCAGAAGCCGGTTAACCATGTCTATCTCCCAGGTGCCCAGCTCGGCGAGCTCTATCGCGCCGCGAAGGCCTGCTTCGGCCTCCTCAATCTTTTGCTTTGACTTTACCACATCCGTTACATCGGCGGCGGTATTCATCACGGCATAAACCTCCCCGGCGGCATTGCGCAGCGGCGTAAAGGAATAGTTGAAGTAATTTTCGGTCATCACGCCGTCCTGCACAAGGTCCACGCGCTGGCTGCGCATGTGTACGGGCTCGCCGGTATCTATCACGGACCGCAGCTGCTCAAAGATGCCGCTGCCTTCCAGCTCGGGCAGCACTTCAGTGTAAAGGCGGCCTTCTACGTCCGGGCCCTTGCCATATGCAGCTTTGATGGAATCATTGGCGAGGGTAATCCGCAGCTCCCGCCCTTCGTAGATGCCAATCGGGAACGGAGCGCTGTCCACCACGCTGCGCAGGCTCAGGGCGCTGTCTTCTACGGCCTTGCGGGCAACTACCTGCTGCGTTACATCGGTTATTACCGCCAGCACCCCGCTTATCTGTCCGTTTGCCTCGCGGCGTGGCTGATAGGCAAAGTCCAGATAGAGCGTCTCCAGCCGTTCGGCCCGCAGAAGCTCCACCGGCTGCTCATTGGCAATGTAGGCCACGCCTGTATTAATCACGCCGCGCAGCAGGCCGTCAAAGCCCTGACCTTTTATCTCCGGCAGCGCTTCAAAGAGCGGCTTACCAACAATGTCTTCCGGCGTGCGGCCTGCCAGCGAACAGTAAAAAGGGTTGGCCATGCGGAAGGTCAGGGCTTCATCGCCGTCAACAATGGCAATACCAACCGGCGACTGCTCAAAAGAAGCCAGGAGCTGCCGGCTGTTTTCTTTAATACGCTGCTGCGCCAATACCTGCTCCGTTACATCCACACTCATGTCTATGATTGCCCACACGTCGCCAGCGGGAGCTCGCAGCGGTTTGAAGGTGTAGTCAAAATAGCGCTGCTGCGGCTTGCCGTCTATAATGAGCGTAGCAGGCATGGCCTTGGCGTCAAAGGTCTCGCCGGAGTCAAAAATTTCATTCAGAATAGCAAGGAAGGGCTGGCCGCGCAGCTCCGGCAGCGCTTCTGCAAGCGGCTTACCCAGCACGGCCGCACCTTTGCCCATGTGCGCAATCATGGCGCTGTTGGCCACCTCAATACGCAGTTCCCGCCCTACAAAGAGACAGGTAGCCACCGGCGCTTCCTCAATCAGCGCGCGGAAACGGCTTTCGCTTTCCTGCAAGGCAGCCTCTGCCCCGCGCTGCTCGGTCACATCTGTATGCACGCCCACCCATTCACGGATAGCACCGACCTCGTCCATCATAGGCACGGCACGAACGGCATAGCTGCCCCAGGAGCCGTCGGCGCGGCGCACGCGATGCTCGTGGATAAAGGTCTTCCGGCCCTTCACGGCATCCTCCCAGGCTTCAATAGTGGGCTGCGCGTCTTCAGGATGCACCGCTTCCGCCCAGCCGTAGTTCTGGTATTGTTCCGGGCTCTGGCCGGTAAGGGATGCCCAGCCCGGTTGCTCGCCAATCATTTTTCCTTCGGCGTCGTTTGTCCAGAGAATGCCCTGCACCGCGTCAATAGCCGCGCGGAAGCGCTGCGCCGCCTGGCGAATGGCCTGCCGGGAAAGCACCTGCCCGGTTACGTCGTAGCCCACCGCCATCACCCCGGCTATGGCGCCATCGTCGTCGCGGAAGGGCGTCCAGGTAGAATTGAAGTAAGCAAGCTCTTCCCTGCCTTCCCTGATGACGCGCGTGGGAACTTCTGTGCGCTGCACCACGATTCCATCCTGTATAATGTTCCGGATAACCGGCTCCATCGCTTCACGGATTTGCGGCATTGCGTCAAAGAGCGGCCGGCCTTCCATCTCTTCCCGCTTCCTGCCCATCAGTTGCAGCGTCTGCTCATTCACCGTTTCTGAAATCAGCTGCCGCCCCCGGTAAACAGCTACGCCAAACGGCGCCTGCATCACCAGGTTGCGAAAGCGTTGCTCGCTGGCTTTGAGCGCCTCTTGCTGCATGATAGACTTTGTCACCTCTGTGCCGGTCACCAGGATTGCCCAGATTTCACCCTCAGCGTTTCGCATTGGCTTGTAGGCGAAATCATAATATTTCAGTTCCGGCTTTCCTTCTGCCATAAAGGTGGCCGGCTCGGCATATCCGTAATAAGGCACACCGGTAGTAAACACATCGTCCAGCAGCTTCAGGAAAGGCTGTCCGGCCAATTCAGGCAATGCCTCAGCCACCGTTTTGCCAATCACATCCGGCCCTTTGCCCCAATCGCGGATATTGCGCTCATTAGCGATTTCTATGCGCAGCTCGCGCCCTGTGAGCAGTGCAATGCTGAACTCCGCCGCCATAATCAGCTCGCGAAAATGCCGTTGGCTTGTTTCTAATTTTCTACGCTCCTCCACGGCCCTTGTCGTCTCCGTGCAGGTAACCAGAACGCCGGATATCTCGCCGCTGTCGCCATAGGCGGGGCTATAAGAAAACGTCCAGTAAACATCCTCAAGACGACCGTTGCGCTGAATGGGCAGGAACTGATCTTCATACCAGACCGGCTCACCGGTGCTGATCACCTGCTCAATCAAAGGGCCGATAAAATCCCAGATTTCCGGCCATACCTCTTTACCCGGCTTACCTACGCAGGGGTGCTTCCCCTCATCGCCCAGCGAGGGGCGATAGGCATCATTGTAAAAGCAAAGCCGCTCCGGCCCCCAGAACAGGAACATGGGGAAAGCCGAGTGCAGCAGGATGCCAAGCGTGGTGCGCAGGCTTTGCGGCCAGGTATAAGGGGAGCCGAGCGAGGTCGCGTCCCAGTTGTGAGCGCGGGTGATAGTGCCCAGCTCGCCGCCGCCCTGCAGAAAGCGGAGCTTGTGATGTGTAGTGACTGCTTCCATGCGGGAAGATTGACCGGCTGAAGTATTTGGGTACAATTTACTCAAAGGGCGCGGGTTTAGGAATTATGGTGTGCGGCCACATCTCTTTTGTGGAATGTAACCGTTCGCGTCAGGGACAAGCCGTGCGGGCCCCTGCCTAGGAAAACCGGTCACTGCATTACCCGGATGGGTAAAAAATTCCTACTTTTATCCCAGAAAGACTATCGCGATGCCCGCCGACAGCACTACCGAAGAAAAAATCCTCGCAGCCGCCGAAGAAGTCTTTCACGAGAAAGGCTATGACGGCACGCGGATGCAGGAGGTGGCCGACCATGCGGGCATCAATAAAGGCCTGCTGCATTACTACTTCAAAACGAAGGATGCCCTCTTTGAAGCCATCTTTTCTGTAGCCATTCACCGCATGGTGACTAAGATTTCGGCCATCCTGGAGTTGGAAACAGGACTGGAAGAAAAAATCGGGATGATCGTGGATCAGTATATCGCGCTTTTGCTGAAAAATCCGGCGCTGCCTCGGTTTGTATTGAATGAGCTGGCTAAAGCGCCGGATGCTTTTATCAATAAGCACATCGGCCAGACAGGCAAGAATGCCTTCGGGCATTTCGCCGAAGCAGTGAAAACGGAAGTGGCCGCAAAGCGCATTAAAGCGATTGACCCGAAGCAGCTTTTCACCAATATGATGTCCATGCTTGTGTTTCCATTTATCGGCAAGCCAATGCTTCAGGTGGTAACCGGCACGAGCGCGGAAGCATATCGTCAACTGATGGCAGAACGGAAAGAGCACATCAAAACATTCATCCAAGACGCCCTGCGGCCTTAAAAAAATTTGTCTCAAACTTTACCCATCCGGGTAAACATTCCCGCGGACCAATTATGCGATCAGTCCTTATCTGCGGCGCAGGCCCCACCGGCCTCGTTCTCGCCATCTGGCTTACAAAGGCCGGCATTCCCGTCCGCATCATTGACACGGCAGACAAGCCCGGTACCACTTCCCGCGCAACCGTAGTCCACGCGCGGACACTGGAGCTGTATCGTCAACTTGGTATTGAGCGCGGCGTCTTGGAGCGCGGCATTGAGTTCCGGCACGGGCAACTTTGGGTACGCGGCAAAAAGGCCGTTACGATTCCTATCGGCGTCGCGGGGCAGGGCATCACGCCTTATCCGTATATCGTCATCTTCCCGCAGGACCGGCATGAGGCCCTGCTGGTGGAGGAATTGGGCAAGCTCGGTGTGCAGGTGGAGCGTAGCACTACGCTCCTGTCTTTTGAAGAGAATACGGAGCGCATCCGCGCACAGATTCGCAACGCGAAGGGCGAAGAACAAACCTTTGAAGCGGCCTACATCGCCGGCTGCGACGGCGCGCACTCCACCGTGCGGCATAGCCTGGGCATCGGCTTTCCAGGCGGCATGTACGAAAATATGTTTTACGTAGCCGATCTCCGCATATCCGGCCCTGTGGCGAATGGCGAGATGAATGCCGCGCTGGACGAAGCTGACTTCCTGATGGTCTTCCCGATGATGGGCGAAGGGCGCGTGCGGCTCATTGGTGCTATCAAGCAGAGCGCGAAAGATAAAGTGGCTCTGCAATGGAGCGATGTCAGCGACGGCATCATCCGTCGCATGAACCTGAACGTAGAAGAACTATACTGGTTCTCCACCTACCACGTCCATCACCGCGTGGCAGACAGCTTCCGCAAAGGCCGCGCCTTCCTGCTTGGCGACGCCGGCCATATCCACAGCCCAGTCGGCGGACAAGGCATGAATACCGGCATCGGCGATGCGGTGAACCTTGCCTGGAAGCTGGCTGCCGTACTAAAGGACGGCGCACCGGAAAGCCTGCTGGATACCTATACGCAGGAGCGCATGGCGTTCGCCCGCGAGTTGGTGCGCACCACCGACAAGGCGTTCACCTTCGTAGATAAGCGCAGCGCGATGGCAACTTTTGTCCGCACGCGCATCGTGCCGAAGCTGTTGGGCATCGCGTTTAAGTTCCCGGCAGTTCGCCGCCTCGCATTCCTGACCGTTTCACAGACAAAGCTTCATTATCGCCAAAGCGCATTGAGCCGCGGCGAGGCGGGCCATGTACAGGGCGGCGACCGGCTGCCATGGGTATTGCAAGGCGTGTCGCACACCGGTGAGGCGGACAATTTCGCGCCGCTGGCCTGCATTTGCTGGCAGGTACATTGCTACGGGCATCCATCGGCGGAAGTGCAGGCGATTTGCAAAGAGCGCAGTGTCCCGGTTTGTGTTTTTCCGGCGAATGATGCGGCGAAAAAGGCAGGCCTCAAAGCAAATGCGTTGTACGTCATTCGTCCGGATGGGTATGTGGGTCTTGCCTTGCCCGACGGCAATGCGGCTGACCTGACGGCATACTTCCGGCAATGGGTGGCTACGTAGGGGCAGCCCTTGTGGCCGCCCGCAACAGATGACGCAAACGAAAGGGCAGCCATAAGGGCTGCCCTACGAAGAAGGAGAATGTCACTATGCCTGCGCACCTTCCATCGCGCCATTCGCGACGGCGGTCATGTCCATGTAGAAAGGGTTCCAGTAATGGCCGTCTAAATCTTCAAAAGCCTGGCTGTACATGTAGCCGTGGTCTTCCGGCGCTCCTACCAGTCGGCCACCCGCCGCCTGCGCTTTGTTGGTGATTTCATCCACTTCTTCGCGGCTTTCGCAGGAAAAAGCATTGATAACCTCGGTTGCCTTCGTAGCGTCTGCGATGTCCTTTTCTTTTTCAAGGAACGATTTAAAGAATGGCTGCGTCAGCAGCATGATGTAGATGTGCTCCGACATCATAACGCTGGCGCCCTGCTCGTTGCTGAATTGCTCATTGAGCGTACAACCGAGCGCGATGTAGAATGCTTTTGCGGCTTCCAGGTTTTTCACCGGAAGGTTGATGAAGATTTTGGTGTTCATGTTTGTCTTGACTTTAGGGAGCCGGCGCGCTGACAGCAGCACTGGATTCCAGATTTTTCTTAAGATTATTTAGTCCTGTTTGCAGGTCGTTCTCCATGCTCCCCTTCATCATGGCGCTCATCAGGTTGAACGGCCACGGCGATTTACCGGCAAAGCCCCAGGATACTTTTGTCTGCGAAGCGCCGGCGTCTTCGGTGCTCATGAATGCATTGGCAACATTCTTAAAGGGCCTTTCAAAGCGAATCTCCATATCCATCCGCTCACCTTCCTTAATAGATTTGATTTCCTGCTCGCCTTTGCCCACGTCTTTGTTGCCATCCCACTTAGATACGAATCCCGGTTGGCCGTCCGTGCCCACGTATTCATGCTTCATGGCAGGGTCCTGCATGTTCCACTTGCTGTAGCGGTCCTGATTTTTCAGGTGACGGACGTAGTCAAAGACTTCCGCCTTTGGCCGGGCAACGGTTACTTCGCGGGTAACAACAAAATCTTTCGGCAGGAAGAGTGCGACAATGAGCAGCAGCGCGATAAGCGCGAGCAGGCCGAGGCCGATGCGTTTGAGGATTTTCATGGCTGTGTGTGTTTTTTAAGGGCGAAAAATACTTCGCGGCTGCGAATAGTAAAAACGACTTAGCCGAAAGCGACTGCGTTACTCACTCGCGTTGCGTAGAGCACTTCCTCTCTTTTCGCGGAAGCTTTTGCCCTGCGCAGCCTGTGATAAGATGCATAGGCGCCGAAGGCCAGCGCAATGCCCACAAACATCGGCGCCCATTCGCCCACGCTCATCCCTGCATGTGCCACGCACCAGATAGCGCCAATCAGGTCAAAGGTCAGGCCGGCATAAGCCCACTCTTTGATGCGCGGGAAACCGGGGATGAGGATGGCGATTACACCAAGCATTTTAGCCGCCCCGAGGAAGGGGAGCAAGTGGAGCGGCATGCCGATTTCGGCAAAGCCTCTCTGTGCCATCGGTACAGAGAGCAAGTCTGGAACGGCAGAGCCGAACATCATAAAGGCAAAGAGGCCGTTCAGAATCCAGTAGATGATTTTGGTCTTTTTCATAATTGTTGGTTTAGATGGTTTAAGAATTGTTGGCGGTTTCATCAGGCGTAGAGCCGCAACGCATTGCGTCTCTACTTTAGATCCACGACATAAGAAGTCAACTCCGCAATCTTGCCGCCTTCAAAGCGGTAGATATCTGCATACGCGCCGCGATACGGCGTACCGCTCTCGTGCTGCATGCGCATGGTGCCGGTGCAGGCCACCTTGTCACCTTCTGCGATGATGTGAGTGGTGAGCACTTCCATGGTAGCGCCGGGCTTCGTCTCGCCCATAAAGGCGCGCATCGCCTCTTTGCCGATAAGCGGCTCCTTGCCGACAATCGTCCAGCGCATATCGTCTGCGCAATGGTTGAAGAATCCGTCGGGGTTTGCATTGTTGAACGCTTCGTTCACTTCCTGCACGATTTGCTTGTTCGTTTTCATGATTGACATGTTTTGAGGGGTTGAAAATCCTATTCCTTTTTCCAACACAAAGATGGCCTGACGTATCCGCCGGCGTGAAGTGAGCCTGTGCCTTTGTAAGGGTGTTTTTGCGCCAGAATCGCCGTAGTTTGCATAGCCATGAAGACAATCGCCATCCTTGCCTACGAAGACGCCGTGCTCTCCTCTATCTCCGGCGCGCTGGATATGCTGAACGTGGCGAATGGCTACCTGATGAGCATTGGCAAAGAGGCGTTCTTCAATGTAGAATTGGTAAGTGACGACAAGGGCGACGTTCAGCTTTCCGGCCCGGCCCGGCTGCATTGCGCCAAGTCATTGGACGAAGCGACTGACGCAGACATCATCCTCGTGCCTGCGTTCAATGGACAAGCGGATGCCGTACTGGGAAAGAACGCCAGAAGCATCGCCTGGCTGAAAGAGCAATATGCCGCAGGAAAAGAAATCGCTTCGCTCTGCTACGGCGCTTACTTTCTCGCAGAGGCCGGATTGCTGAAGGGCAAAGCCTGCACCTCGCACTGGCTTGCCATCCCGGACTTGCGCATTCGCTACACAGACATTGAGCTGCTGCCGGATATTCTAATGACAGACAAAGACGGCATATACACCTCCGGCGGCGCGCTGCTGTCGTGGAATCTGGTGCTTTACCTGATAGAAAAATTCGTGAGCCACGAGGTAGCGATTGGCGTCAGCAAGATGTTCAACATTGATTTGGACAAAGGGAAGCAAAGCCACTTCACTGTTTTTCACGGTCAGCGCAGCCATGAGGATGAAGGCATCCTGGCCGCACAGAATTTTATAGAAAGCCGCTACGGCGAGCCAATCTCGGTTGACCAGATTGCCGCGCAGGCCCATATGAGCAAGCGCAACTTCATACGCCGCTTTAAGGCCGCAACCGGCAATACACCAATTGAATATATCCAGCGCGTAAAGATTGAGGCAGCGAAGAAAGCGCTGGAGAAAAGCGGTGGCGATGTGAACTCTGTGATGTACGATGCGGGCTACAACGATGTCAAAACCTTCCGCAAAGTTTTCCGGCAGGTAACGGGTATGACGCCGCAGGATTACCGGCGGAAGTTCAGCCGGGTGGGGGCGACGATGGTGTGATGCGGCATCGCAAAAAGGTATTTCTTATTTTTACTCAGCGCACCTTTGGCGTTCTAAACGATTTTGTGAAGTATGAATATTATCGCCCGCAACAATGTGCAGGTTTCCGGCAAGGGAAAACAGCCGATGCTTTTTGCTCACGGCTTTGGCTGCGACCAGACGATGTGGCGGCACATTGTGCCCGCATTTGAGGAGAGTTATAAGGTCATCGTTTTTGACTACGTCGGCTGCGGCGCTTCCGATAAATCCTGCTACGACCCGGCAGACTATTCATCGTTGGAAGGCTATGCGCAGGACGTACTGGATGTGTGCAAGGCGCTGGATCTGCGCGATGTCATCTTCGTCGGCCATTCGGTTAGCGGTATGATCGGCGCGATGGCGGCCACCTGGGAGCCGCGCCGCTTCAGCAAGATTATCATGCTCGGCCCATCGGCTTGCTACATCAACGATCCGCACTACAAGGGCGGGCTGGAGCACGAGATGGTGAATGGCATCATCAGCTCCATTGATTCGGGTACGCAGGATTGGGCCGGAAACCTCGGCCCCGTGGTGATGGGTAACGCCGACAGGCCGGAACTGGCCGCGGAATTAGTATCGCTTTTCTGCAGCGTGGCTCCGGAAGTAGCCAGCCAGTTTGCAAGGGCTACTTTCCTGACCGACAGCCGCCAAAAGCTGAGTCAGGTGACTGTGCCCACGCTTATCATGCAATGCGCGGAGGATATTGTAGCGCCGGAAGCTGCGGGTGCATTTATTCATCAGCAGATAACCGGCAGCACCTTTATTAAGATGCGCGCGACCGGGCATGTGCCGCAAATGAGCGCGCCGGAAGAGACCATCAGCACGATGAAGGAATACCTCGCTGCTTAAAGCTTTGGCTTCGCGAATCCGCGCCGCATCATCGCACCGCCGGCAGCAGAATCCTGAATGTGCTCCCCACGCCTTCCACGCTGCTTACGCTAATGCCGCCCCCGTGCTTGTCTATGATTTTCTTGGTGATGGCTAGGCCGATGCCTGAGCCCTCGTACTGGTCTTTGGTGTTGAGGCGCTGGAAGAGGGCGAAGATGCGCTCGCTGTATTGCGCGTCAAAGCCGATGCCGTTGTCGGAGACGGTAATGACGCATTCTGCCGCGCCGCGCTCTTGCGCGCTACTGATGCTGATGTGCGGCGGCACGCCGGGGCGGGAAAATTTGAGTGCGTTGGACAGCAGGTTCTGGAATACCTGACGCATCTGGCTGCGGTTCGCCCTCACCATCGGCAGTTCGCCGATTTCTATAACGGCACCTTTCTCGCGGATGACGATTTCAAAGTCATCCACGATTTCGGCAAGCAGCTCTTTCAGCGATACCGGCTCTGCCTCTAAGCCGTCCTGAGCAAGGCGCGAATAGGCAAGAATGTCGGCGATGAGCGCTTTCATGCGCTGCGAGGATGCCGCGATTTTGCCGATTATTGTAGCGCCTTCCTCCGCTTCTTCCACGGGCATCTTCTTCGCGAGCATCCCTGAGAAAACCATGATTTTGCGCAACGGTTCCTGCAAATCATGCGAGGCTACGGAGGCAAATTGAAGCAGGTCATAGTTGCTTTTTTCCAGCGCGGCGTTGGTGGCTTTGAGCTGCTCATTATTGGCTTTAAGCTTGGCCTCGGTTTCTTTCTGGAAAGAAAGGTCAGTAACAATCACGCTCAGCGATTCTCCTTCATCCATCTGCAATGCTGTAACCGAAAGCTGGCAGGGAATATGGTGCGCCACGCCGAGAATAGGCAGTTCTTCCTTGGCATCTTCTTGCCAGCCTCGCGCGAACAGTGCCTCAAAATCTTCCCGGCAATCCTCCGGAATAAAATCGCTGAACGGCGAGCCGAGCACATCACTCACCGGCAGCTCCACCATGCGGGCGAACATCGTGTTGCAATAGAGAATCATTCCGCCGGCATTCAGCGTTACCGCGCCTTCATTCATCTTTTCTATGAACACGCGGTAGGTATGGTCGGCGGTCTTGAGCGAGTAAAGTTGCGGGCCATCGTCGCCGCTCACTACCAGTGCATCCACCTGCCCGGTACGGATGGCGTGGATGGTGTCGGTGGCCTCATCCAGTTGCCAGCGCATGGCATCCACTTCGGCGAGGAGCTGCTCGTATGTTTTTGGCGTAGTCTGTTCCATCTACTTACTCATAAAAGGCCGAGGCCGCGAAGTACTTTTTGGGTGTCGCTCATATCGCCAATCAGGCGGCGCTGCGGCGCGGGACTAACGCGGATAAGCAGTGGCAGCGCGATTATTTGCTCGCGCTCTACGGTCGCGCTGTCTTTGTGAATGTCTATTATCTCCAGCTCGTAGCGGTCGGCAAGATGCGCTTCGCAGATTGCTTTAAGGTTAGCAATGGCGCGCACGGAGTTAGTAGATGCGCCCGCCACATAAAGCCGCAGTACGTAGCGCGCCGGCGCGTCGCTGCCCGCATCTGTATCGCCCCAGTCGCCGGTGATGGTGAGGCTCATGATACCTGCAGTGGCCTCGGACGGATGTCAAGGCCTACGAGCACCTTTTCTTCGTTGCTCAAATCGCCGATGATTTTGCGGATGGGTTGGGGTACTTTCTTGACGAGCGTGGGAATGGCCAGAATCTGGTCGCCCTCGGCAAGCTGGGGATGAATGAGCAGGTCTATCACCTCAAGGGTGTATTTGTCTTTGAGGTGTTCTTCGCAATACTTCTTGAGATTGGTGAGCGCGGCTACCGACTTCGGCGTTTTGCCGGCTACGTAGAGGCGCAGCTCGTAGAGGCCTTCCGTGGATTCTTTTGCCATCATTTTCTTAGTATCAGGTACCGGGTATCAGGCTATAACGTGTCCATGAGCTTATTGAGCATTCGCTGAATAGTAGAAAGAGGAGCAAGTAGCTGATTGGATTGTTCTTCTGTAATAAATTTTACGCGGCGGCTAATGATAATTGCTGTTTCCAATTCGTAAGATGAACCCAAGGAATGGCCGAGAAATTGTTTAAATACCGGATTCGTATGCCGGCCACAACCTTCAGAGATGTTCAGGGGAATAGAAGTTGCGGCACGTTGCATTTGTGAGATGAGATTATGTTTTTCGCTTGCCGGATAATTCTTTGTAATGTCGTAAATCATTTCTACATAGTCCATTGCGCGCTGCCAAACAATCAAGTCTTTAAAGTTGTGCATAATAGCCTGATACTTGATACCTGATACTACTTCCCATTATGGCGATTACGGATAACCTGCTCCCGGTTACGCGCCTGAATCTCTTTCTTCAATTCATCTTCCACGTAGCCGTTGTTCAGCTCTTCCTGCAAGGCTTCAAACTCATCCCGCAGGGTCTTGATGCGTGCCTCTACTTCTGCCTGCTTGCGCGAAAGCGTCCGGTCTTTACGGCCAATGGCGTGCTCGCGCAGTGCTGTGCCGGTAAGCTCGTCCAGTTGCTGCGCCAGGCGCGCAGAGCCGGTAAGCACGCCCTTCTCACCGAGGTAAACATCCACGAGGTTCAGGCCTTCATCTGAAATCACGAACTCGCGCACCTGATTGCTGTGCTTCATGCCGCGGCTCTTCATTACATACATGCCGCGGTTGCGCTCGCCGTTGCTTTCAATATCGCGCACCAGCAGCCAGGCATCTACAAGGGACGAAACGCCTTCATCGGTCTGCTCATTGATGATGGTATTCAGCGTCAGCGCGGTGAACATTACGGTGATGCCTTCGTTTTGCAGGAAGTCAATCAGGCGTATGAGCATGCCCTTCACCTCGCCTACAGAGCCGACGGTAATCAGGTTTGTAATCGGGTCAAGCACCACCACCTTCGGCTTGAAATGCCGCACGAGCTTATGAATGGTTACGAGGTGCATTTCCAGCCCGTTCAGCGTAGGGCGAGAGGCGAGGAAGCGCAGCAATTCCGCGTCAATGCAAGGTTGCAGGTCAATGCCGATGCTCTGCATGTTGCGCACAATCTGCTGCGGCGATTCTTCAAAAGCAAGATAGAGCGCGCGCTCCTTTCTACGGCAGGCTTCAGCCACAAAAAGGGCCGCGATACTCGTCTTGCCGGTACCTGCCGTGCCGGACACGAGGATGCTGCTGCCGCGAAAAAATCCTTTGCCGCCAAGCATTCCGTCCAGCGAGGGAATGCCGGAAGAAACACGCTTGTTGCTCACATCTGCCGAAAGCGTCAGCGATGTAACCGGGAGCACTGAGATGCCTTCTTCGTCTATCAGGAACGGATACTCGTTGGTGCCGTGCATGGAGCCGCGGTACTTCACAATGCGCATCAGGCGCGTA
This sequence comes from Chitinophagaceae bacterium, assembly GCA_965246785.1. GTDB lineage: Bacteria > Bacteroidota > Bacteroidia > Chitinophagales > Chitinophagaceae > UBA1952. Next base: position 101,249 of record CBDFFM010000005.1, on the reverse strand, counting down.
GAAATCTGCTGCGCGATGCGGTGCTCTAAGAGAATCACGCAGTCGCTCACATACTCTTCCAGTCCGTTGCGCGTCAGCGTGCCTTCGCCTTTCTCAGCAGTGATGACGGCGGTGACGCCTTTGTCCTTTAAAAACTGGAAAAGACGGCGCAATTCCGCGCGCAGAATGCCCTGGTCCAGGAGATTACCGAAGAGGTTTTCCAGCGTGTCCAGCACGATACGCTTCGCGCCAATACTGTCTATCGCGTAGCCGATGCGGATGAAGAGGCCTTCTAAGTCGTAAGCACCGGTCTCTTCAATTTCCGCGCGGTCTAAGTGGATGTAATCCATCTTCAGGAACTTGTCCTTTTGCAGCTTTTGCAGGTCAAAGCCCAGCGAGGCTACGTTGGCGGCAAGTTCTTCCGTCTTTTCCTCAAAAGCAATGAATACGCCGGGCTCGCCATACTGAATCGCGCCGCGCACGATAAACTCCATGCTGAGGAGCGTTTTTCCGCAGCCGGTGCCGCCGCACACGAGCGTAGGCCGGCCCTGTGGGATGCCGCCGCAGGTGATTTCATCCAGCCCGGCGATGCCGGTGAGGGTTTTAGGAAAAAGAGGAAGCGGTGCAGGGAGCGTTTTACGCTGCGTCTTTGCGCACATAGAAAAGAGGCGGGAAAAATTGTTGCGGCCTTAAAAGTAGCGCATTACCTATTCACATCCGCCGTCACCTTTACTGCGCGCCGCAATCTGCGGGGATTCCTTTTACAAACTGAAAGCCGCCGGCTTTGGTTAGCATCCATTTGCCGCTTTTGTCTTTTTTCATCGTGAAACGCTGCTGCGGCCGGTCGTCGTACATGAGGGTGACGGTGCTCTTTTCAAACTTCCAGGTGCCGTAGAGATTTTCCGTGGCCTTAGTCATGGTGTTGTAGTCGTTGAACGAGAAAGAGCCGTCGCGGTTAAGCTGCAGGTTTTCTCCGGCGCGGGCGGTCATTTTCCAGCAGCCGATGGCTCCCTCTTTCGTTTGGGCTGTTGCAGCGATAGTGTTGATAAACAGGAGCGTAATCAGAAAAAATCTCATGAATTGAAGGTTTAGCAATGAAAGTAGGGTGAAGATGCTTCCTTTTCCCGTTGGCCTTTTCCCCCCCGCCCATTACCTTTGCGCAAAATTTGGCGCGCCTATACACGCGTCTCATAATATCAAAGCATTTATGGCCAACGTCGGTAAAATCAAGCAAATCATCGGCCCGGTTGTGGACGTCCACTTTTCCGGCGACAACAAGCTTCCTGAAATCTTCAACGCCCTTGAGCTTACCCGTGACAACGGCGACAAGCTGGTGCTGGAAGTACAGCAGCACCTCGGCGAAGACTCCGTTCGCGCAATTGCAATGGACGGTACCGAAGGCCTGATGCGCGGCATGGATGTGCGTGACACGGGTCGCGCGATTGCGATGCCAACCGGCGAGCAGATTCACGGCCGCCTGTTTAATGTAACCGGTGATGCGATTGACGGCCTTTCCCAACCAAATATGGACAACGGTGGCCGCCCCATTCACGCAAAGCCGCCTGCGTTTGAAAACCTTTCTACCGCCTCTGAAATCCTCTTTACAGGTATCAAGGTGATTGACCTGATTGAGCCTTATGCGAAGGGCGGTAAGATTGGACTATTCGGCGGCGCGGGCGTAGGTAAGACCGTACTGATTCAGGAACTGATTAATAATATCGCCAAGGCGTACGCCGGTCTATCTGTATTTGCAGGCGTAGGCGAACGTACGCGTGAGGGCAATGACCTGATGCGTGAAATGATTGAAGCCGGCATTGTAAAGTATGGTGATAAGTTCAAGCATTCCATGGAAGAAGGCGGCTGGGACCTTTCCTCAGTAGATATGAATGAGCTGAAGGATTCTAAAGCAACCTTCGTATTCGGTCAGATGAACGAGCCGCCGGGTGCACGTGCACGTGTGGCGCTATCTGGTCTTACAATCGCGGAATATTTCCGTGACGGTGACGGCACTGGCAAGGGTAAGGACATCCTTTTCTTCGTGGATAATATCTTCCGCTTTACGCAGGCAGGTTCTGAAGTATCCGCCCTTTTGGGACGTATGCCTTCTGCAGTAGGTTATCAGCCTACGCTGGCTACCGAGATGGGTCTGATGCAGGAGCGCATTACCTCTACGCGCAATGGTTCTATCACTTCCGTACAGGCGGTTTACGTACCTGCAGATGACCTGACCGACCCGGCCCCGGCAACCACCTTCGCCCACCTGGATGCGACAACGGTACTTTCCCGTAAAATCGCCGACCTCGGTATCTATCCTGCCGTTGACCCGCTGGATTCTACTTCCCGTATCCTGACGCCGCTCATCGTTGGCGACCTCCATTATGATACAGCTAACCGTGTCAAGCTGATACTTCAGCGCTACAAGGAGCTTCAGGACATTATCGCCATCCTGGGTATGGATGAACTTTCTGAAGAAGACAAGCAGACTGTAAGCCGCGCCCGTAAGGTGCAGCGCTTCCTTTCTCAGCCATTCTTCGTAGCCGAGCAATTCACTGGGCTCAAGGGTGTGCTCGTTCCGATTGAAGAAACCATCCGTGGCTTCAACATGATTATGGACGGCGAAGTGGACGAGTATCCGGAAGCAGCCTTCAACCTCGTAGGCACTATTGATGATGCTATGGCGAAGGGTAAGAAGATGATGGAGCAAGCTAAGAACTAATTACACCAATGCAGTTAGAAATATTAACCCCCGAGCATCGCGTCTATAGCGGCACTGTCTATGGTATCCAGTTGCCCGGCATTGAAGGCTCCTTTGAAGTGCTGGACAAGCACGCGCCGATGATTGCTTCCCTCGGACAGGGCAAGATGAAAATTATGAAGGACAAGATTGGTGGCCAGACGGAGCTTTATGAAATTACCGGCGGTTTTGTGGAAGTGCTGAACAACAAGGCGAGTGTGCTCATTGAAGGCGCTACGGCCATGGAGTAAAAGCTTTTCGGCTTTGCTGAATTGGAAAGGGAACGCTTGTGGCGTTCCCTTTTTGTTTTCCGCTTAGAAAATGAATTTCAACTTTTGTCTTGCCCAAAAGAGTTTCCATTTCCAAATCAAAATTTTATGCTGCCAGTTTATATCAAATCGCTCTCTATCATCATTTCGCCAAGGCGGCATTGCGACTTTACAATGTAGCATCGGCGGATTATCAGCAATTTTTTGTCTATAAGCTTCATCAAGCGCTGATTTTGGATAGTATTGAACGTCAATAATAGTCTTGTCTATCGTTGCCTTGTAGATAACCAGATTAATATCGTAGAGGTTGGTGTAGATGCTTGACAACTGTAGCATTAGTTCCTCAAAGTTTAAAGACTTCTTTTTATCATTCTTCAGTTTTGTCACTTGCCACTGTCTGAAAAAATTGTCTTCAGAATTGACTATTTCAGACAGAATGAATTTGCAGTTTGAAGAAATGGTATTCCGTGTCAAATCTCTGGCAATTAGCAGTAAGTTTGAAACTGCTGCATCTATTTCATTGTGCAATGTTATTAAGGGGCAGAACCAAAAGTACAGAAACACCTATTTCTCCCTGAACCCGCTGCCTTAGCAGCTTTCATTAGATTTTTGCCGGTTTTCTGCCGGGTGGCGAAGTACCATCTTGTAACATTGGATGCCCATTTCTTAGCGCGGAAATGGGCATTTTAGCGCGGGGATGTACCATTTGGCTATGAGGGCTTATACGGCGCTGCGCGCTATTGGCGGGCATTTTAGTGCTCTTGCCGGGCCGGTGGCCTGCGGATGGGCCGAGCGCCGGAGCCGGTGAGCTGCCCGCGTCGGAAGTGAGTGCTTTTTGCACTTTTGGTTTTCAGGCGAAACCTTACACTTCATCTTACACTTTAGAAGTGTAAGGTTTTTTGCACTTTTAGTTTATGGCCTACTCAATTATTCCGTCATATCCTTATCAATGGTAAGCACTACGCGGTCTGGAGCCGAGCCAGGAATAAAGGCATTCATACTTAACTCTACCGGTGTGCCCTTTCCATCCAATTTCCATCCAGTAAGCGCCTCGCCGACCCTGTCATTGCCTTTGAAGAAGACGCCATTAATTTGGAATAACTTATACTTCTTTCCCTTACTGAGCGCCGTTAGATGCAGGGTGTAAACGTTTTTTAGCCCGTCATATTCATCGTGAGCGTTGGCTACGACAATAGCCGGATAAGCAGCGGAATTAATTACCGTAATGCTTGTCTTAGTATCGCTCGCATATTTCGCCCAAGGGTCACTATCTTCTTTGGTACTGTCGCCGCATCCGGCTAATACCCCCAAACAAATACCCATAAAGAGATAAGGCAGTAGTGTTTTCATAAGCGGTAAAAAAGAAACCCGGTGCGTAGCAACCGGATTCCTTGCCGGCTCCTACCACAGAGTCGTTTTACAAAGATACAGCAGCCCTGCCCTCGTGCTCCGCCCCGACTATCATTATACCGCTCGTTTGGCCCATCATGATGTGGCCTAAAATCAAAAAAGCACGGTGTAGCTTATGAATAGGGAACGGCTGATGGATAAGTGACCCGTCTTGATACATCTCGGGATTAGAGCTGTAAGCAATAATCTTTTCCTTCTGAAACTGTAGTCGCTTGGTAACTGAATTGCGGTCATCGCCGTACTCAATGACATAGTTCTGTCCTGGTATGATGCCATTGCGCAGGTCTTTAATTTCTTTAAGCACCAGGATGCAGCCGTTAGGATATTCTAACATACTCTCCCCGTAGTGTCGGCAAGCTGCCGTGGCGCCTGGGAACCAGTCTCCGGGATTGATATAGGCGGTAGGAGACGATGCTACGTTGTTTGCTGCCATCATTTTGCCTCCAATGGAAGCCACGTCTCCGTAAAAAGGAATCTTCCGTAGCGATTTCTCCCCATTTTGTGGCTTTAGTTCACTTGCCTGTTCAATTTGATAAAGGAGAATAGCAGTCTTTTTCGTAATCGGCTTTTTGCTGTTTTCCATTTTACTGACCATTTCACGGCTTACGCCGAGCCGCGCCCCCATTGCCTCTTGGTCAAGTTCTAATCCTTCCCGGATACGCTTTAAGTCTGCTGGCTGATAAGTCGGCGTTTCACTCATATAGCTCCTAAAAAAAGTTCACACAGCATTTGTTGGTGTGAACTTTGTTCACTTCCTTTGCGATACAATAACGTTACTGTATGGGTAAAAGTAGCAGAAAAAGGATAGCAGCAAAACGCCGGGTGCAATCCCGCGTCGTAGCCGAAGTAGTAGGCTGTAGTGATTCAAAAGTCCGGCAGGTGAGAAGCGGACACGCTACTGTCAAGAAGCCATCCGACCTGAATGAGACTATCGCAAAGGTTGACCAATACTTGGAGTCGTCAATGGAAACACTGGTACAGAAGGCCAAAACGCTTTTCCCTACTCAAGCCTGACACTATGCAGCTCCTACCACACTACATAGTAGTCCGCAAAGACCGCGAGGGCAAAACCATCTGGCTCCACCAGGACTACGTCAGCGGCCTGCTCAGCATTACGGAAGAATACCTATGGTCACGTCGCTCCGCCTATAAAGCCTCCGTCCCCGCCTGCTACCACTCCCGCGACACCCTTCCCAACACCGGCAAGGCATGGCGCTTCGCCCGCATCAACAGCGCATTCTACTACGCCTACGCCAATATCCCCGACCGCGCGCCCGTTCACTACCGCTCCCAGCTCCCTGCCGCCGAGCAGCTCATAGCCCTCGCCGGCCAGACCGTCAAGGCCGCCGCCATCGGCGAATTGGAACCGGTGTTTAAACAAGCCTTAAACGCCGATTATGCGCAGTACCTCCACTGCTACGGCGACTGCACCGCTACGCAGCAGGCCAACCTTGCCAAAGCCGCCGCCGTACTGGAATGCGCCGTAGTCTGGGTACGCTCCCGCAATATCAATCTGAAGAAGTACGAGTTCATAGCCGATTTCACCGCCCTCCTGAGCCGCTTTGATGTGGCATACCTCCCGCACAATCCCCGTGTATTCAAGCGCAAGCTGACCGAGGTAATGGAGGGCGGCAAGGCTATTGCCGACACAATTAGGCTGCCCCGCGCGGGCAACGGCAACGCCGCCCGGTACTCCGACGAGGAAGTGCGCTCCTGGGTGCTGCAACTGCGCGGCATGGACGGGCTGAATTTCACCAACGCCTACATCATCCGCAAGATTCAGGATGCCTGCCGGCTTACCTGCAAGCCCGTCCCCTCCGACCGCTGGATCGGCGGCATCATGGAGGAGCACAATACGCGCTACCTCACCGCGCAGGAGCGCTGGGGCGCAAAGGGCCGCTTCTCCGCTATCTACCGCGGCTACGTGCCCCTGCAGAACGCCCTGTTTGCCGGCGACTGCTGGCAGGTGGACGGTACCCGCGTGAACCTGATAGACCATAAGGGCGAGGACGGCGCACGCCGCTTCCTCTACATCATCGCCGTGCGCGACGTACACAGCGGCGACATCATCGGCTGGCACTTTGACCTGAAGGAAGACCGCTGGGCCGTGTTTAATGCCCTCAAGATGGCGATAAAGGAAACCGGCTACCTCCCTTACGAAATCGCCTTTGACCGCTTCCCCGGCCACAATACGCCGGAGATGCAGGACTACCTCGCCGCTATAGAGCAGCTCGGCACTAAGGTGACGTTTGTACACAAGGCAGAGGGCAAGGCACCGCTGGAGCGCTGGTTTGGTACGCTGCAAACTGTCTTCATGCAGGACAGCGCCTACTACTACGGCCAGGGCATCCAGAGCCGCCGGGCCTATGCCCACCGCTCTACCGAGCACCTGAAGCGTATGCGCCGCGATGCGCGCGCCGAGGGCTTTGCCTTTGATGACGCGGTAGCCGAGGCCACGCGCATTATTGAGGCTTACCGCCACACAGCACTGAGCTATTACAGCAGGAAGCATAAGGGTGTGGAGCTAAGCCCGGCCCAGCTCATAGAGACGAGCGATAAGCCGCACGTCCGGAAGCTGGAGGAGCAGGAAATGTGGTGGCTCTGCGGCCTGCGTATAGAGCTGCCGTTCCACGGTGCCGGCCTTATCCGCAAGGAAATACAGGGCATCCCCTTCTACTACCGCACGAAGGATTACAGCATCATTAGCCAGCATCATCGCGTAGTAGTGTGCTACGACCTGGACGACCTCAGCCAGGTAATGCTGTTTAAGACCGGCGAAGGGCCGCTACGCCAGTTCTTAGGCCGCGCCTATGACGAGCAGGAAGCGCAGGCCTACGGCCCGACCGCCGAATGGGGCGAGATAGCCAGGCGCAAGGCCCTGATTAAGGAGTTTGAAGGGTACAGGGAGCAGGAGCTTGAATACCGGCAGGCGGTAGGCTCTGACATCGTCGCCGCGCTTAGCCCTTCCATAGTGAAAAAGGTAGAAGCTGAGCGCGCGGAAACGGTTGTGCTCTCCCAGCGCTGGACGGGCCGCGATACCGGCATAGACGACGAAGGCGAGGGCCTTCAATTCAATCCACGGAACCAATACTAACCAAATAACCATGCTACAAGAGCAAAACAAAACCTGGTCGCAGCCAACAAGCGTAATCATTACTGATGCCGCAATCTGCGAGACGCACGGTTGGACAGCAGGAAACGCCTACGCAGTAATCAATAGGCCGATTGAACAGCCGGACGCTAACGGCTACGACATCTGGATAGAGTCCAACGCGCGGCATCGCGCGGTCAAGCTCTCATCGTCCGAATATCAGGTGATAGGCGAACCAAATATTGCAGTAGCGGCACTCCCAATAAGGAGCCTCCGCCGAATCAGAATTGATTTGAATACACCGGCGGAAATGGCCGTCCGGGATGCTATCCTGGCGGTTGAAAGGCTGGGCGCTGATGAGCTGCTTACAAAGGCGGTGCAGCGCTTATCCGAAGCAATGGATTACCTCGGCGATTACGTGGACAAGCAGATTTACTAATGGCCGCAACGCACAAACTCCTACCAATGAGCCAAGAAACACTTTTCGCCCCAGCGCCCTGGGCCGTCCAAGATGACACTACCATTATTTACGACGCTAACGGTTATTGTATAGCCGCACTGGATTTCCCATTTTCTACCGTAGCTGAATGGCTGAATGAGCATCAGGAAGCTACCAGGCCGGTGCCGAATAGCGAAGTGGAGGCCACGGCGCGGCTAATGTCGGCATCGCCTGAACTCTTGGATGCCTGCCGGTTTGCTCTATCCATGCAGCTAAAGAATCACGGTGTATTTGACCGTAGCGATGAAATCAATGTAGCGCGATTAAAAGCGGCTATCCAGAAAGCTACCGGCGAGGAATAAAACAGCCGGGTTGCAGCCCGGCCATTCAAAAAACCACTTTCAAACGTAAAGCAGAATGACAAACGTACAGAAAACCGAAATCATCGGCCTTATCCTCAATGAGGAAGCAAGGCTCGGCTCCCTGAAAAAGGTAGCCAACAAATGCGACGTCTCACCGGCTACGCTGTCCCTAATCAAGGAGGATAAGTACGACACTAAAGGGGACGAGATGTGGCGCAGAATAGGCGCTGCCCTGGGCTGGAAGCCCAATGAATGGCAGATAGCGCCCATTACCAACCTTAGCATCGTGCATCAGGTGCTGCGCGATGCGCAGGCCAAAAGCCTCTTCCTGCCCATCAGCCACCAGGCCGGCTCCGGCAAGACGGCCAGCATTGAGGCCTTCGTTACCGCCGACCGGAGCAACAATGTATTTCACATCCAGTGCAGGGAATGGAGCCGCCGCGCCTTTCTTATCCGGCTGGCCGCCGCCCTCGGCATCGCGCCCGGCCCCGGTTCCCGCCAGCTGGACGACATCCTGGAGCAAATCGTCTCCTTCTTTAAGCAGCGTCCGCAGGCCCGCCCGCTCCTGATTATTGACGAGGCGGACAAGCTCAAGCCCTCGGCGCTGCGCGTCCTTATCCCGATTTACAATGAGCTGGAAGACCGCCTCGGCGTAGTGATAGCCGGTACTGAGAACCTGCATAAGGAAATAAAGCGCGGCGTGCAGTACCAGGTAAAGGGATACGATGAGCTGGACAGCCGCTTTGGCCGCAACTACATCCACCTTATGGGCGCGCCCCTTGCCGATGTGCGGAAGATATGCGCCGCTAACGGCGTAACAGAGCCGGATGCGCAGAAGGCCATATTCATAGCCTGTAGCCCGCGTAAGACGACCATAGAGAACCGCGCGGTGGAAGTGGTGGAAGACCTACGCCGCCTGAAGCGTGAAGTGCAGCGCTACAACCTCATTCTCACCGAAGAAACCGCCTGAGCCTTATGGAAAAGACAATCATTCTTAGCCGCCCTATCCTCACCTGGGCAGAGCAGCACACCGGCGCGCTCCGGGAGGCACGCGCCCAGGCGCAGGCCACTACCGGCCTTAGCCCGGAAGATTACACCGAGCACGTATTCCACCACGGCTGCCTGTTCGCGCAGATGTTCGCCGATACCTACCTGCGCCGCCCTTCCCTGGCCGACGAGCTGACCATCAATCCCGCCTATGGCTTCTGGGCCTGGTGGCGTATGAAATGGCTGATGGACGACGCCGGAATTATGAAGGCGGGCCACACCGGCCTGCGGCATTACCTCAGCCTGAAGGGCTACCTAATAGGCGATACGCTGCTTGAAAAGGAACTCCACCAATTAATCCTGCCGCTGCTATGATACAACTACCCATTTACCGCGTCCGGCTCAGCGCCGTAGAGCTGCGCCAGCTCCTGAATGCCTACCGCCTTTATGTAGTGCCTACTATTGAGCCGAAGGACGCCGCCGAGGGCATCATCTGGCAGCTCATGTTTGAGCTGTGCGTAGTGTTCTACAAGCACGCGGGGAAGCTCCGCAAGCGCAACAGCATCCCTTTCGCCGCCTCCCAGGCAATGGCCTTTATGGCCTTCTGGAATGGCGTACACGTAAGCCACCCCTACGAGGACTTAGTTATCCGCAACATCATCGCCCAACTTGACCAGGCACAAATAAGCTATGCAGCCATTACGAACATTCACCTACAATCCTGACTCCATGTACAGCCGCGCCGAGCAGCAGCGCATCCACGACCTGCAGGAGCAAATCAACCCCCTTGAGGATTGGATACGGGCCAACCAGTACACAGACCCTACCGACGAAATGACGGACAAGCGCCGGGAACTAATGAAGCTCCTTTTTGAATTGAACGACACCCTTGACCAAAAACACTTAAAAGCCGCACAATCCCAATCATGAAAGCACTTCAATGGCTCATCAGCCTTTCCCTTGCCGTACTGTTCGCCTGCATCATTATTCTGCTTGGCCTGCTGGAGCATTACGCGCCTATCCTCCATGCCATCATCGTGCTGCTCATCGTGGTAATAGGCGGCAGCTTTCTCTTTCATCACCTCATGTTTAACGACGATAAATCCTGACCAATGCCACAGACACCAACACCCCCAACAATAGACCTCTCCCAGCTTTCCACAGAGCAACTGGAAGCCCTGCTCAGGGAAAAGAAAAAAGCGCAGGAGGAAGAGCTGGCCGCAAAGCGCAAGGCCTACGAGACCGATCGCGACAAGCTCATCAACTTCCTCGGCCACCACGCCATCCAATGCGTCCGCTCTATCCAGACGCTCAAGGACGCTGCTATGAATCAGCTGCCGGCGTTCCGGGGCCGGATGCTACAATACGGCGACCTGCGCCGGGGCGAGAACAATAAAGGCTCGTTTGAAATCAAGAACGACCGCTTCAAAATCGTTTTCTCGTCGCAAATCAATAAGCGCTTTGACGAACGCGCCCAGCTTGCCGAGGCCCGGCTGAAGAAGTTCCTGGAGACGACGGTCAAGAAGCGCGATAAGGAGATTTATCAGCTTGTAAGCTCCCTCCTGGAGCGAAACGACAAGACCGGCGACTATGATATAGACCTCATTAACCGGCTGTATAAGCTGGAGGACAAGTTTGACAATGAGGACTGGCGCGAGGCCATCCGCATGTTCAAAGAAGCCTACAACCCTACCGGCACCGCGCAGTACGTCCGTTTCTTCCGGATGCTGGAGAATGGAAGCTGGGAGCCGATTGTCCTGGACTTCGCAAAGCTCAAATCAAATGCGCCGGAGACTGACGCCGAGGCAGCGGAAGCGTGAGTTTCTGTTGCAGCAATTATTAAAAGCTAAACAATTCAAACAATGCGCTACTTCACATTATACGGCAGAGGCTCACAATGCCAGAACAAGCTCCAGGAAGGTATAGATAGCCTGCTCGCCTCCCACTCCAACCGCATCCTTGACGACGAGCAAAGCTTTGAAACGCTTAAAGAGCGCATTGAGGATGAGGTTCGTAAGCTCCATGAGCGACACCCGCGCTGCAAGCCGGTGGAGGTCAAAGTCAGCAAGCACGGCATAGCAACGCAGTCGCTTCATATCTGGCTTGACTTCGCCCGCCTTTACATCTATGCCGCAAACAACTAAGTCCGGACGGTCTTCGCTCCGGTTCGTTTCCGGAGCGGGCACAATGGCAATAACGCCAGAACCTTCAACACATCAGTAACATGGCACTCATCAAGTACGACCGCGCTACAACACCCTCCGCTCCGCGCGGAAAGGCAATGGTCAATTTCGGCAAGCAGGGCGTTATCTCTCTCAACCTCCTGGCCGCCCAGCGGCTGGACGTATCGGGGGGGGGGGTAAAATATCAATCTTCCAGGACGATGAGGACGCCGCCCTCTGGTACATCGCCCGCGACGACGACGGCGGCTTTGAGCTGCGCGACAAAGGCGACGGTAAAAACTTCGCCTTCAACAATTCTTTCATCGCGAAGGCTTTCCGGGAGAGCGCCGGCATTGAAGACGGTACCGCATCCGCGCCCATCGGCGCGGAGCCGGAGCTTGACTGTGAGGGTCTGCAATGCTACGCACTCATTACTGCTAATCTGAAAAAATAGTGTGTGTTTGATATGGCCGGCCTTGTCTAAGGCTGGCTTTCCTAAAACCCTTTCAACAAACTAACCAATGAAAAAATCCGCTCTTATTCTCGTCACTTGCCTTTCCACGCTTACATCTTGCGTCCACGTAAATGTGCCCGCCCTGCAATCATCCGCCCCTGACTCCGCGCGCTGCTGGCAGTGTGAGATAATGCATGCCGCCTATCCATGCACCGTAATACAGCTGGATTCGGTCTGTGACCTGACCACGGCTCAGGTACGTGAATACGAGGCTGCCAACTCGTATCAGAACGACAGCATTGAGCATACGGTTACCTGCTATTAATCCCCGTTCAATCTTCTAAGCCATGATTTCAGCCTTCCCTTTACAATGGCCCGACGGCTACGCGCGGACGCCACGCGCCGAGCGGGAAAATAGCTCCTGGAAGCAATCCCTTGCCCGCGCCCGTGACTTGGTGCAGAATGAGCTGCGCCTAATGCGCGCCGACGATGTTGTTATTTCCAGCAATCAGCCGTTAAAGCAAAACGGGGAGATGCGCGCCGATGCGGCCCGCTTCCGGGAAAGCGACACCGGCGTTGCGGTCTATTTCTCGTGGAAGGGGCGCAGCTATGTAATGTGCTGCGACGCCTACCGGCAGATATGGGAGAATGTGTATGCCATAGCCCGCACAATTAACGCCCTCAGGCAGATTGACCGCGATAAAGTCTCCGAGTTTTTAGAGCGCGCTTTCACCGGCTTTCCCGGCCTGCCTGCGCCGGGCGAGAGCACTGTAATAAGCTGCTGGGAAATCCTCGGCATGGAGGCCACGAAGGACGCCGAGATGATAAACTCACTGTTCCGCGCGCAGGCGCGCCGTATGCACTCTGATTTAGGCGGCAATGATGCTGATATGGCCCGGCTGAATGAAGCCCGCAAACAGGCCCTGCAATACGCAAACAGCTAATCCCAAAATCTCCTACCACAATGACACCCGAAATACGCCGGAAGCTGGCAAAAATCTACGAGCTGGTAAAGCGCGGCACCGACGGCGAGCAGGCCGCCGCCCAGGCAGCGCTGGACAGGATGCTTGATAAGTACGGCCTTGAAAACGTCAATCTGGAAGCCCTGAATAAAGAGCAGTACTCCTTTACCTACACGACATGGATGGAAGAGCAGCTCATTGCACGCATTCTCGCTTATCTGGTCTGCACAATGCCGGGCGGATACACTGCGAACCGCCGCATTACGCTCGTGCTTACTTACGTGGACTATGTGACGCTTTCCTGCGCTTACGAGTATTTCCGCAAGCACATGAAAGGCGAATGGAACCGCCTGTGCGCACCGCTGGTGGCTAAATGCCGGAAGGGTAAGACCAAAGCGAAGCGTCGCGCTGAATTGTCTAACATGTTCTTTGCCCGCTATTGTATTGAATCGGGCTTATTCCGGCAGCAGGAAGTAATCCTTAGCCCTGTCAAAAGCGTGAAAGAGTTGGAGGCGAATAAACTTATGATGAGCGTGGAAGGCGGGAAGTATAACCGGCAGGTAGTAACCGGCCACCTTTTAACCGCATAGCGATGGACTACTCACTCACAGACATCATTCAGAAAGCCCACCACGAGGCACGGTCGGAGCGCTTCCGTGATGTATTCGTCACCCTGCCCGACGGTAAGCGTGTTGACCTCCAGCTTGTGCATGAGGGCGAGCTGGATGAGCTGCGGGCGCTCCCCGCCATTACCCGCGCCAGGCTGTTGCTCACAGACGCGGAGATTGAGGAGATATGCGCCTACCGCTACAATGAGAAGAGAACCCAGGTGCTGTACGTAGTGAACCGCCGGCCACGCTGGCGCGAGACCAACGAACTGATAGAGCTTCAGAAGCTCAACTGGCTCCCCGGTATGGAGGGCATCACCTGGGATGCGCTCCGCAAGCAGCTCGTCCGCAGGACGGTAAGCCGGGAGCGCCTGCAAAAGCTCTATGACTTCTTTACCTCTGATGAAATCAAAATCAATCACGAATGACACCCGCCCAGCTCCGCACCCGCCGCTACTACCTACACCGCCGCGTGAAGCGCACGGCCCGCATCGCCGTCGGGCAAAAGACGGTATTCGTTCCCGCTCATATCGGGGGGGGCGTAATGAGTAAGTACGCCTTAGAGCTGCGCGACCGCTTTGGCTATGTCATTCAGTTAGAGATTATCTGAACAGATAGCCGAGCAAATGCCAGCATAGCTTCAGAAAGCGCCACCACTTCGGGCCTCTTTTAATCATCGCTTAAACTGATTTTATGGAGGCTAATACCCGCACCGAAATTAAAAACCTGCTGATAGGCGACCGCTTCTACTTAGTTAAAGACAGGAACCGGACGCTGCACACCAAAGTACAGGGCAAGCCCTTTGTTACCAAATACTACACCTACACGCACTACAGCCGGGCAGACGGTGCGCCTCACCCGGACAGGCATAAGGACAATACACTCGTTCACTTTTTACGCCACGTTTAAACACTGTTTATGAAACTAACCGCAGTTTACGTAGAAGTCGGAGCCAATCCTTTTCTGCCCGACATCAGGGACTTAGCCGGCCAGTTTAAATACTTCTCTGCAGAAGTACCGGGGGACGTAGATATGGCGGAAATGGAAGCTTTTGCAAAAGAAAAGGTTACTGTGCTAAATGACATGTTCCCGCTAAAAAAATATCGCTATTTACGCCTTGAAAAACGCTAACCCATGAAAGGAAAATACAGCCGTTTCTACGCCATCCTGAAGGCCGCCAATACCGCCGGCCTGCTCCTCACCAAAGAGGAAGCCGTAAGCGAGTACACCAGTGGCCGCACTGAATCCCTCAGCGCCCTCAGCTCCTTAGAGCTGGAAGGCCTGGAGCGATATATCCAGTCGGCCACCGCCGGCCATCAGCTCCATATCCCGCCCGCCGACACCTGCGACAAAATGCGCAAGGGTATTATTTCAATCTTCTACAGTATAGGCCGCTCCGTAGCTGACGCTAAGGCCTGGGCAGAGAAGTACGGCACGGGCGGCAAGAAGAAGGCATTTAACGATTATGACGAGGCGGAGCTGTACCAGCTCCTTCGTAATGCCGAGAAGATGAAGGCCGACCACATCAGTAGTGTAAACAAGCGACTTACGGAGGAAGCATAGGCACGGCTTGCCTATATCATGGCAAGCCATTCCGTAACTTAGGGGGTAGGCGGGGTGCGCGTTCTACATTTGAATGAGTACAGATTTCCGCAGTTTTCTATGGCTCACAATCCGGAGCGCCGGCTTAATAAGATTGAAAAAGTGCAGCGTATCCACCTGCTGCACGCAAAAGCGGGCATTCCCGGCACCCGGATTTTCAAAGACTACATAGAAGACAACTTTGATATAGGCTACCGTACCTATACCTCCTTCCTCTCCGTAAACGTGGCTTTAGAAAGAAAAAAGCTGCTGAAAATGCAGCTTGCAAAAAGCAAAGGAGAAAATGACCACGCTCATAATGACCAGCCCCAAGATGGAGGGCTGCATACAGTTTGACTACAACGAGGCCGGGGCCTTAGAGCGCCTCCACATAGCCTGCGCGCTTACGCCCAAGCAGTACGAGCTTATCGTATCCGCCTTACCCTGGCATACCGGCCTTATTGATGCGTTCCGCGCCGCCGTGCCGCAGGCCTCCTTCGTAGCGCGCGACCGCAAGCTCAGCTTCCTTGATTTTTGGGATAAGTACGATGATAAGGTGCGCAGCTCTAAGAAGCGCACCGAAAAGGCCTGGAACGCCCTAAGCGAGGCCGACCAGATACGCGCCTAACTGCACTACCCTAAATACATGCGGCATAAGGGCAATGCGGAGAAGTTGTATGCAGAGACTTATCTGAGTAAGGAGTTGTGGAATAATTAATTTGCGCTCATGGGCGAGTATCAAAATGGGCGTGGCATAGTTTGCCCTGAATGCAAGCGCAGCGTCTTTGTCATCTTTGATAGATACTGCCCGCATTGCGGCTTATGGCTCCAGCTTAACCGTGTTGGCGAGTCAATTCTAAGCGTATCAAACGGGCAACGTAAGCGCCTAACCTACGATGATTTACTTGCGGTTAAGAAAAAGCTGGACGAACAGGCCTTGCCGCGAATACCGCGCATAATGCTGGACACTAAGCTACCTTTAGCCATTCCTTACGATGCTTGTGATATTGCAACAAAGGAAGAAATCAAGGTGCCCGGCCACATCATCCATCAATACATGATTGGCGAGGATTATTTTGTCTCTCGGCAGCTTTGGGACGAATGGCGCGGGTATTAATATAGTACCCTGACAAGCTGCGCGTCAACCTCATCCAAATCCTCCGGCTCCGCGGTTGCCGTGCCTTCCTCTGGTTCCGTCTCGTAGTAGATGCCGGTATAGCCGAGTATCTCATAAATCGTCACGCCGGTATCCACCTCCGTGTCCGTGCTGCGCCTCAGGGCGCTGATGCGCTCGGAGCGGAAGGTGTCCAGCACCCTGCGCACCTGGTTCACCAACTCATAATACTTCAGCGCCGCCTCCCTGCCGGTGGCAATAGAGGCCATCTCGCCGGTAGTTTCTGTTTCCAGATGGAAGCTAAGCGCGGTAGTGCCGTTATAGCACTGCCCCTGCAGCTCCCACGCTGTAGCCCGGCCAATAAACAGCGCCGGCAGCGGGTAATACTCAAACTGCTCCGGTGTAAGCGTCTGCCCCCGCCAGCGGTCAATGGTGGCGATGGGCGTAACGCCGGCGGCAATGAAATCCGGCCTTGCGTCCTCAAAGGCCTGGTACAGCTCTAAAATAAGTGCTCCTGTCATAGTCTATTGTCCTTTTAAGGCCCGCATCATTTCAGCGGTAATGAATCGTTCTATTTGCCGGTTTAACGCCGCGCTTTGGCCCATAAAGCGCCGGCGCGGCATGTTCACCTTTATCTTCCGGGTATGCGCTGCTACCTGCTGCGTCTCGCCCGTGCGTACCCTTCCAAACGTGAGCTTCGTCCGCGTCTTTAGCTCCTTGCGGCCCGTTACGCCCAGCTTGGTCAGGTGCCGGGTATGCGCCTTTACGTTCTGCTCAATCACACCCCGGTAGCCGTCGTTATGAATTTGCGCATAGGGTACATCCGTGCCTATCACTATCTCGTTCTCATTGGCGCTAATCTTCCGGATGCTCCTGCGCAGGCGGCCCGTCTTTACCAAGACGGCCCGCCGGCTGCTGCGCTCGGCGCGCTTGCGGCTCCAGTGCTCCTTTGTGCTGCGCGGCTTCCACGGCTCTGTCCGGTCGTCTATCCAGTTCTGCGCCCGGAACCGCTCCTTAAAAAAGTTGACGGCCACTGTGGCCACGCCGTTAGGTAGGCGCTTGTAGGCGCTTTCCAGCGCCTTCAGCGTGTGGTCAAATTCAAACGTCTCCTGCATTATGCATAGCCTTGTTCTACATCCTGAAGGAGGCGCAGGAAGTGCTCCCGGAGCCAGCGGTCAAGCTCCTCCTTGCTCATATTCTTAATAGCGGTCGTCTGGCTGATTACATCGCCCTTGATGTAAGAGCCGAAGGCGATAGTGATGTTGCGTGTCTGGCCGGCGGAGCCGGTTACCTTATCGCTTGTATCCTTAGCGGCTACCGGCGTCTTAGTGCCTGCGCCGCCGGCGGCAACCTTGTCCGGGTTCAGGCCCTGGCGGCTCATTACGGCGCTGGCTGCGGCCTGCACCGGCGCAAATACGCCGGCTGTGCCCAGCATCATGGTAGAGGCCATCATAGCGGGCAGCTTCGCCATCGCGTCCAGTACGCCGTCCCTGAAGCTCTCGCCCATGCTCTTGCCAAGCTTGTTGTAATAAGACGTGTAGTCTTCCTTTGTCATTTCCTTTAGCTGACTATGCTGGAAGTCTTCAATGCCGTCGGCATAGCCCTTTTTCCAGGCGCCTCCTATCTGCTTGCCGTCCTCAATCACCGCCTTAATAGTGTCCACGCCGGAGAGCTTGCCGGCTGCCTCTTTAGCGTCTTCCCACGCGCCGGAAAAGTCGCCGCCGAAGAGCTTCATCAGGGCGCTGCCCAGCCCGCCAAGCCCTTCAATAAGCCGCTTTATCTGTCCAATCGTCAGCTCATACAGCATACTGCCGAATACCTTCAGCACTTCCCAAGCGCCGTACACCGCTCCCCGGAACCAATCAAACTTCTTCCATGCGTAGATAATACCGGCAGTCAGCGCGGCCACGCCCAGCACGATCCAGCCGATAGGACTGGCAAGAAAAACTGCGTTGAGGAAGGCGGTAGCAGTTGCCAGCCCGCCGGTGACGGTAACGAGCAGCGCTTTCGCTATCAGCTCCCGCATCATCCACATATAGCTGAGCACCTGCCAGGCCTGGAATATTTTGTACGCAGCGGCCCCGGCCAGTACCGCCCCGCCAAGAGCCATAAGCCAGTCTTTATTCTGCATTATCCAGCCGCCGGCTACCTGCAGCGCCGAGGATACGCCGCCTATCACTAATACGAGGTAGTCAAAGCCGGTGCCCAGCGCATCAAATACCGGCTGCATCGTTACGATGAGCGGGCCGATGGCGTCGGCGAGGTGGGCGAGGTAGTCAATCACTTTCCCCGCTACCGGCAGTAGTGCGGTGCCGAGCTGCAGGGCGATGCCCTCCAATTGCCCCTTAAAGGCCTGCCACTTGCCATAGGTAGTATCCCCTATTTTCTCCGTCATCTTGTAGAAGCTGCCCATCGGCCCGGTAGCGTGGTCAAGGGCCTTGCCTACCATCGCGGCGGTAATGGCTCCGTCCTCCATTTGCTCTTTCCAATAGGTCAGGCTTTTGCCGGTCATCTTTACCATTTCCTGCAATGGGTTCCAGCCGGCATTAATGTACTGTAAGGCATCCTGCCCCATGAGCTTACCGGCGGCGGTCGTCTGCGCGAATACAAGGGAAAGGGATTCAAGCTTTTGGGCGTTGCCCATACTCAGGTCGCCGAGCTGCTTAATACGCGGCAGTACGGTATCAATGGCAATGCCGAAGCCCAGCATCGTTTGAGCATCTTTATAGACCTCATTGCCGAAGATGCTATCCTGGGCAAACTTGGTGAGCGCACCGTAGAGCTGGTCGCCTTTATCCTTGCCGCCTAATACCTCAAAGCTGACCTTCTGTGCGCTGCCCTCCATTGCAGTGCTGATGGAGGAGCCGAGGGCGGCAGCAATAGCAACGCCGGCGGCCAGCGCCGCGACCTTCAGGACGCTAAGGCTGTTCATAAAGCCGCCGGTCTTAATGGCCGGCGCTTCTATGGTTTCCAGCTTAGCCTTAGCCTGGCCTACGCCGGTGTCCACCATTGCGCGCATCTTATTCAGCCCCTCTTTGAGCTTATTGGTGCCCATCTCTATGAGCAGGCGGATTTTTGGAGAGTCCATGTGTGCGGTTTAAAAGTTGTTTAATCGTATCTTTGGGCCGGCGGAGGACTGCTTCACGGCGGGCCTCTGCCCTCCCGAAACAGCCGCCGCAAGGCGGCTATTTCTTTTTCAGGAAGGCCTGCCGGGTCAGGGTCTTCAGCTTGCCCTTCGTATCAATAATCCACACCTCGTCTATCTCCGGGCAGCGCTCCCAGCGGTCGCGGATAGCCTTGTTGAGCCTGTTGCCATGTATCGGCTGTGTAAGCCGGATGCAGACTTTGATATTGTCAGCCTTGCCAGCTGCATCCCTCAGCGCGTTATCAATCGCTCCGGTAGTGCCGCTTGTATTGGTCTTAAACTCCATCAGGCTACCGTTCACGCTCGCGTCCGGGTTCTTGCCCTTCTTAGTGCCCGGCGGCAGGCAGAGGTCACGCAGTATATTTCTTGGGTCTGTATCCTTTGCGTCCTTGTCCACATCTACCTCCGGCAGCATGATTACCCGGTGGCCCTTATCGGCCAGTATGGCGGCGGTTGTACGCTCCTCGGCCAGCGGCTTGTGCAGCTTATTATCATACACATAGCCGCCCTTCTTTCCCGCGCCTTCCACCTTTGTGTAGTTGAAAGGGTTTTTGCCATTAGCCGCTTCCAGCACCTCCGGCGCAAGGCTCTCATAGTAGGGGTGCCCTTTCGGAAATACCAGGCCCGACTCCGCGAGGTTTGTCCGGAACATCTCCGGTATCTCTACCGCCGGCGTCTTTCCCGCCGGCGTCACATGTAGGCTGCCGGTATTCTCTACGTCGCAGCGGCAGTTCCAGCGGTTAGGCGGGTAATGTGTAGTCCAGAAGGCGTCGCTAATCGGTTTCGTTACGCCGTCCAGCGGCTTATGGTCTTCGCCTACGCGGTCGTCGCCTACGGTGCGATAGGTGAGGTTGGGGAAGGGCGGCGGATTATCAGGGTCGGTGTATTCCGCCCAGCGCGCCCCCATCTGCGCAGCGCCGATGGCGGTGTTGTACTCCGTTTCTAAGTGCCGTATCGCGAACTCATTATTGATGCGCGACGCCAGCTCCTTAAACTCCGCGAACGGCCTGATATGGCCGGTTGTAGTATCCACCAGCGCCGCAGTCATAGCGTCCAACTGCTGCCGGCTCTTGGCAAAGGAAAAATCCCAAGTATCAGACTGCAGCCGGCGGAGCATCTCGCCGTCCGGGTGGTCAAAAGCTACGCCGGTTTCAAAGAGCTTCTTGTCGTAGCCCTCCGTTACCGCCTCGCCAAATGTGGCGGCGTAATGCTCGCCGATCTTAGGCAGCATCTCACCCGCTTTGTCCTTGTACACCAGGCGGGCGGCCCGCTCTAAGAGCTTGCTCATGTCAATGCCGCCGCCGGCGGCTACCGGGCCGGACTTATGCCCCTTACAGTGCGGGCATGTCTGCGCATAAAGCGCGTCCATGCGCTTTTTGGTAATTCTTGCTGCGGCTTTGGCCTGCCCGGATAAGTCCGGGCTTACTGGAAAAAATCAGGCGCTGGCTTTGCGGCCTTCCTGCCGGTGATGGGGATATTGAACTTTTTGCTAACCCACTCGTCCGGTATCTCATAGACATTCAGCGCGCCGCTTACGATTGTCCACATAGTGGCCGGGTCAATATCCTGGCTGCGGTCAAAGCAAAACTCATCGTCGTCGGTAAAGCCGAGATGCTGGCCCAGCTTGGAGGGAAGGATTTGGTCATTAGCCGCGAATTCAATCTTCTTCATGTCCGCCTCCGCAATGATGTCGTTGAGCGTGTCTTTATGTACCTCGCTCTGGCTACGGCTGCTGCCGTCGTCGCTTATCATGGTACCGCCCAGGATGCGCTTGGAGATGGAGGCGTCGGCATACTTGATTTGCTCTAAGTAAATCTTGTAAGGGTCGCCCTTACCAACGCCGTCCTTGATGTCCACCGTAGTGCCGACCGGCAGTACTCCGCGCGCGGCGCTTGCGAGCTGCTTCACCATTGCCTCTATGCGGTCAATGTCCTTCTTATTCGTCTTGTTGGTAGTTGCCGTCACCATCGGCATCCCGAAGCGGTCGCCGAACTCCGCCCAGGCCTGCCGGGCGTTTTTCTTCCAAATGAGGTCAGTTACTACATCGTTCAGGATGCCGAGCTTATCCTGGCTTTTTACGCGCACAATCAGGCCTTCAAAGGCCGGGTCGTTGATGGACACAGCGGTAGCGCCAAAGATTTCCAGCAGGATGACGTCTTGCTGAGGGATGAAGTTGCGGCGGGGCAGCAGGTCGTAGGAGCCGGGCTTATGGCCTTCCGCCGGGTCTTTGAGCTGCAGCACCGTATATGCGTAATACACATGGTCAAGCAGGTCTCCCAGCATGTTGTAAAACCACTCCGATTGCAGGAGCTGCGTCTTTTCCTCGTTTTCCTCCTTCGTTTTCTTGGAGCGGATGAAATAGCGCCGGGAAAGCACAGTGCCCTTGCGGATTGCCTTCTGGCTTCCGAGGTGGCCATCCGGGCTGAGGTATTCCAGCAAGTCCTGAAAAGGTGCCCAGCGCGGCAGTACCGGGTTATCCGCATGGTCAATAGCCTGACGCCAATCCTGTATATCCTGGCGGCTGCGGTTGACGAACTCACCGACGATGTGGCTGATGATGGCCATGTCGTCGCTGCTTACGTTACCGGCGCGGTAAAACTGCCTGCCGATGCGCGCGCCGGGGCCGGCGTAGTTGTCTATGTTAACCGTGTTCATCTGATGCTTTTATTGCGAGAGACAGAAAGGGGCCGTTTTCAGGCGATTGAGGGACGAGACGGGGAAAGGGGCGGGGCAGGCGGGATAACAGGATTTTAAACGGGCTTAAATCGGGGTTACGGCGATTTGGGGCCGCGCCCTACCAGCGGTGATTTTCCGGCGGGTAGCTCCAGAGCTTTATATCCCCTGAATTATCTGTAATATCTGTAGTCACGAGGGCGGGCATGTCGGAGGTTATTTTTCCCTGACCGGCGTCCTTGAGCCAGTCAAGGGCGTCCTGGTACCGCTCCTTCCGGTGGGTGGGTACGTCGCGGCTGCCGGTCTGGCTGTAGAGGTGATAGAGTACGATGTCTATCGTTACCGTCACTATGAACTGGTCGCGCGCGTCCGGCGTGGCCGGTGGAATGAAAATAGCGGCGCAATCGTAGCGCCCGGAGAGCCATTTTTTCATTTGCGAGATAGCCGTATCCTCGGCGCGCAGCAACCGGAGCGGCATGGTGCCGGGCGTGGTAGGGTCAAAGCCGTCCAGGAGGTGCTTAATCTCCGTGCGCACCTGCATTTCGTAATCGGAGTCTTGTAGGAATCTTGCCATGATGTTTAGTATTGGCTGCTGCCGTAATTGTCATACTGTGCTATGCGCGCGTCAAAGCCCTCAACGAAGGCCAGGCGGTTCACGGCATCAATAGCGCCGTGTACGCAGTCAGGGCCGTCGTCATGGGCCTGGCTGCCTTTTTCAAATGCGAGGTACTGGTCGCGCAGCTCCGTCTGGTCGGTGCTGTCTTTTTCGGATGCGTTGTACCAGACCCAGCGGCGCTGGAAGTAGCCTTCGGTACTTTCTATGCGGTCAAACTTCTCGCCCTTTGGCCGCTTATCAGCGGTAACGGGAATATGATAGCCGCGGTCGTCACCCTCTACGTCAAAGTCATTCAGGAAATCATCCTGGGCGAACAGGCCTTCTATCTGGTAATGGATGTTGTGGTCGGCAAGGCCCTTATCCTCGTAAAGGTCATAGAGCCAGGCGGCGGCCAGACGCCGGGTTGTCTGCCGCAGGAAGATGTGCATAATGTGCAGCTCCCGCCCAATCTTGCCGAGCAGGACGAGACCCTTAAAGTCGCCTTGCTCCTTGTAGCTCATGTCGCCATAGACTACCAGGGCGTCGTACAGCTCGTAGAGCAGCATCTCTTTCCACTGGAATGTTTCCGGCGTGAATATCTTCCCCTCCTCTACGTGCATGTGCATGTACTCCCGCAGAAAGGAGCGGCGGCGCTTCTTGTATTTTTTGCGCCAGTAGTCAGCGGTTGTTTTCTCCGGCCATGTAGGCTCAAAGCTCACCAGGTCTTTTACAGCCGGCACCGAAAGAACACTGTAATTCGTGGTAAAGAGCTTAGGCGGCTCAGGCTCAAGCAGTAGTTCCTCGCCGCCCTCCACTACGTCGTCATTTATCCGCCGCTCGTGGCGCTTTACAGCTTCCTCCCAATCTTCTTTATCCTGCTTGATAGCGTGTTCAAATTCCTTTTTAAGGCGGTTGGTGATGCTGTTCTTATGAAAAATTGTTGTTGGCGTAAACAAAGCGCTCTGTTGAATTGTCTGAGGCATCAAAGCAGCCCATCAGGTCTTCCAGAATGTAGTCCACAGCTTCTCGCATAATGCGGTCGCTGTTCACATGCTTCTTGCTGTCCACGTCATCCACCACGATGTAGTCCGGGCGGTCGGCGCCTTCGCGCAGGCCGCGCGGGGACTGGCCGAAACCCAGTGAGTAGAACCTTACGCCCGTAGTAGTAGAGAAATTGCCGCTGCTCCCAATCGCCGTATTTTAGCAGCTTGCCGTAGTCATTAAGGAAGCGCGGGTTATACTGAAGCTCTGCCTGAATGTCGGAAATTAGGATTTTGGCCTTTAGGTCTGTTTCACCTAATAGCACCATAAACTTCATCTTGCCGGTCACCATCAGGTAAAGCGGGATGCCCATGTCTATGTGTGTGCTCTTCGCGCCAGAGCGGTAGATTTCGCCGAGGAACTTAACCTTTGGATTGCCGGTAATAGCTTCTGCCATTTCGCGGTGAAACTTCGCGCTCTTACACTTTGCATAGTGCTTGAAGTAGTATTCAAACCACGCGATGTAATCAGCTTCCAGGCCCTTGATGCGGCGGAGCTTATCGGCAGGCAGCTCATTGATATTAATGGTAGCTGCCTTAGCAACTTTCAGGCAATGCGCGTCATAGTCCCGTAGGACTTTCTCCCATTTCTTATCCATGCTGCGCGATTACGTGTTGGAGGTACTGCTTATGCCATTCCAGAAAGGTGACGGCCATCTTCGGCTCCTGTTCGGCCATCCAGTTATCAAAGCCTTTTAGTACAGAGATTACTATTTGCGGGTTGATTTTGTCGGAGATGGTTTCCATAACCCGCGCAATCTTTGAAAGCGAGTCTGCATCTACCTGTGAGGCCTTGCCTTGGGAGATGTTCTTCATTTCCTGTAGCAGTACTTCCCGGATTTTGTGAGGGGCGGCGAGGTTTTCATCCCTGCGTGCGTCCCACTTGCCTTCCTCACGCCAGCGGCCTACCGTCTTTTCGGTAACGTCTATCAGCTCGGCAATGGCCTTAGCGGTCATGCCCTGCTCTATGAACATTCCTTCCGCCGCTTTCCGGAGATTGTCTTTCGCCATTTAGCGCAAAACTGCCATAGGCGCGGTCGGGAAAAAACTTTACAGGCAGCGCTTGCGCGGATGTAGGCACCGCTTGCGATACTCCCGGCAAGCCTTGCCGGGAAATTTTTTTGCCCGTTTTGACGCTTCTAATCTTGCCTTCTCAACAGCGGATTTTAAGTGCTCTACTGGTACCCACAAGGCGATACGGCGGTCATCAAGTTCTACGGAACCATGAGCGAGTGGTACATCAATGCTGATGAGTTTACCGCGCTCTTTGAGCAGCTCAACAGCCAGTACGGGAAAATCCTTATCCGCGTCCACTCGCAGGGCGGCGACGTAATGGAGGGCAACGTGATATACGGCGCGCTCCTCGCATCGTCCGCCGAAGTAACGATTCGCATTGAGGGCCTTTGCGCCTCTATGATGAGTATCGTAATGCTTGGCGCGGCTCGCATAGAGATGGCGGATAACGCCCTGTTGATGATTCACGCGCCGAGCTGCTACTGCGGTGGCAATGCCGCCGACATGGAGGCTACCGGCAAGGCCCTGCGCCTGATGGAGGAAACATTTTCTAAGCGCTACGCCGAAAAGACAGGCAAAAGCGCGGAGGAAGTAGCCGGCTGGCTGGACGGTACCGACCACTGGTTTGGCCCCGAAGAAGCCCTTGCGCTTGGCCTCATTGACGCGGTGATTCCTGCCGTAGTGAAAAATGTAAAGGCGCTGGATAAGCCGCAGCCCGGCACCGAGGCCGTAGCCATCTACAACCGCTACACGGCCCTCCTGAAAGAAGACAATCCCAACCCAACAAAAAACCAACCAGACGCAATGAAGGAATTGCTCATTACAGCGCTCGGCCTGACCGGCGTAACCAAAGACAGTCCGGACGCCGAGTTCGTAGCTGCGCTACAGGCGAAGATTCAAGCAAGCGCCTCGGCAACGAATGCGCCGACTGCCCAGGCCGAGGCCGTGCTCTCCGCAGTAGAGAAGCACACAGGCAAGCCATTTGAGGCCATGCAACGCACTACCCTTATCGCCATCGGCGAAAAGGTGGGCCTGGACGCCATGAGCCAGATGATGGCTACCGCCGCCGCGCATACCGCGCCCGCCGCAACGCCTCCCGCCGCGCCCTCTATCCTTGACCTGATGAAGGGCCTCTCCGGCGCGCAGGCCGCCGGCGCTGAAGACCGCAGCCGCTGGAGCTGGGATGACTATCAGAAGCACGACCCGGAGGCACTGGCCGCCTTGGACAAGACGGACTTCACCAAGTTCTCGGCCATCTACAAAGCCAAGTTCGGCGCGGACGCACCGCGCTAAGCATCACCCTTCAAACAACGCTTAAAACCAAAACGCTTCCATGCCTAAAATCTTTCGCTACCTCATTTTCGGCAGCGTCCTCTGCGCCCTTATCTACTCGGCCCCTGCCGTGGCGTCCGGCGCTTTCTCGCCGGATACGGCCCTCGTTATGCTGCCGCGCCACACGATGGAGATTCCGTGCTATACGCTGCGCAGCTACCACAATGCGGACAGCTACCCGGCTCCGCGCAACCTGCCGAACCATCTGTTCAGTACCCGCAGCAGGCGCAGTTACTGGCCGGGCTACGCGCTCATCGTTTAGGCGGCTTCATTCATTCTCTCTCAACTCTCCCAAAAACAACCAAAGTAAAAATTATGGCCGGTGTATTACGCGAAGCCTGGAGTGGCCGGGTACTGGATTACCTCACTACTGCCGACGATGACAGCTTTCTGCAGGGCGTCGACGACGTGAGCCAGTACGTGGCGAACGTAGGCGACGAGGCCCAGGTGATTCACCTGGTAAACATGGGCGTGCTTCCTGCCGTGCTCATCAACAATACGACGTACCCGATTCCGGTTACGGCGCAGACCGAAAGCGATGTGCCGGTAACCCTGGACAAGTACCAAACGGAGGTAACGCCGATTACAGACGATGAGCTGTATGCGCTTTCTTATAACAAGATGGATAAGGTACGCAGCCGCCACGGCCTCGCTATCCAGATTAAGAAGACGCAGAAGGCGATTCACGCCCTGGCTCCGGCCAGCAATACGACGGCCATGCCAGTATTGCTCACAACCGGCCGCTGACGACGGCACGGGCCGTAAGCGCTGCACCTGGCAGGACGTAGCTAACCTGAAGGCGAAGATGGACGCGCTCCTCTATCCGAAAGAAGGCCGCCGCCTGGTGCTGTGCCCCGACCACGAGAACGACCTTATTGTACCGAACCAGCTGTTTGCCGGCCAGTACTACAATCGCCCGACCGGCCAGATTTTCAACCAGATGGGCTTTGAAATCTTCTCGTATGGCGTGAACCCGTACTACCGCCCTTCTACGCTGGCTAAGCTGAGCTTCGGCGCTACGCCTCTTAGCACCGACCGCATGGCATCTGTGGCCTTTATGACGCAGCGCGCCGTGAAGGCAATCGGCTGGGTGAAGATGTACTTTTTGGAAGCAAAGATGAGTCCGCAGCAACAGCGCAACGAAATCAACTTTCGCCACAATTTCATCGTGCTGCCTACGGAAGAGGCCGCCCGCGGTGCCATTGTGAGCAGCAACTAAGCTGCCTGAATCTCTTCTAAAGCCCGCGTCTGTTAACCGCTAAGGCTTTAGCCCGCACCCGTCAATGGGGCGGGCTTTGGAGGTGCCAGGATTAAAATCCACACCAATCCACAACTAAAAATTTAGCCCACATGAAAGTATTGCAGGACACCCTTGACCACGCCCGGAAGTATGGTAAAGACAACGGCCATGACAAGATGTATGTGACCGACAAGGAGGAAGTCTTCACCTCCTTCAACCTTGCCATGAATAGCGTGGGGCAAAATCAAAAGCGTGTCTGCCGTCCGTGAATATTGAACCCGAAGTAGCCGAGGTTATCCCGGAGGCCACCGCCGCAGAGGCGGGCGGGCCTGTCCAGGAAGCCGTAGGCGCTCTGGCGGATACACCACCGGCAACGAATAGCACCGGCAAAGAAAAAGGCCGGCGCATCTACATCCGGGAATGCTGACCAGGAAAGCGAAGGCGGCCAGTCCGATAATAAGGGCGGCGAGGGCACTACAGGCCCGGCAACGTCCGCTCCGGCAGGTTCCAAAAAAGGCGAGGGCATGAAGGCTTAACACGCCCGGTGCGGCTGCTGCGGGGCAGCCGCGCCGCCTTTCCTTTTTTCTCCGCACACCTTAAATTTTTAGCACCATAGCAATATGCCTCGTCAGGGAGCAACTATCAGCAAGGGCCGCGTAGGGCCAAACGTCAGCGGGACGCCGTTTAAAATTTCGGCGCTCGTCACTACCGGCCTGGCCGTAACCGGCACGGGTATGCTGGCCCTCGGCACCGTCTATGCGCTGCTCAGCGTGGAAGATGCTAAGGCCATCGGCCTGAATGCCGCTTACGATATAACGAACAACGTAGCGGTATATGAGCACGTAGCGGAGTACTTCCGCCTGGGCGGCCAGAAGCTGTACCTGCAGGTGAACGCCCAGACGGTAACGCTGGCCCAGATGATTGACGACACCGGCGCGGCGTATGCCCGCAAGGTCATCACTCAAGGGGCAGGCGACATTCACCAGATAGCTATCGGCTTTAACCCGCCGGCCACTGGCTATACGGAGACTATAACAGACGGCTTTAACAGCGACGTGCGTGCGGCCATTGTGAAGGCGCAGGCGCTGCATGACTGGAGCTACAGCACCAACCGCCCGGTGAGCGTAATCCTGGAAGGGCGCGGCTACGGCGGCACGGCCACGAGCTGCATAGAGCTGCGGCAGCTCCCGGCCTCCGGCTCTGGTTATCTGAACTGCGACATGGTGAGCGTCGTAATTGCCCAGGACTGGAATTTTGCCGCGACGCTAACGGGCCTGGCCCAAAAGCACGCCGCGATTGGCACCTTCCTTGGCACCCTGGCCGCCTGCGACCTGAACCAAAGCCCTGCCGAGGAGGAAAGCTTCAACCTGACGGACGAAGGGCGCGGCAAGTGGCTCGTGGCCGGGCTAAGCGACCATACGAAGACGGCGGACGGCGAGGCGGCGCTTGATACGCTGTTTGCCAAGAGCTACATCTTCGCCGACGTCTATATCGGCGCGTCCGGCTACCGCTGGACGGATACGCCTACCTGCGCGCCGATTACGGTGGATGCCGACGGCAACATGAATCATTTTACGATTGAGCATGGCCGGACGATGAACTACCTGCAGCGCCGGATGCGCGCCGCCATGCTGCCCTTTGTGAAGCGCCGCATCCCGGTAAATCCAAAGACGGGCCTGATAACGCTGGGCGCTCAGAAGGAGATAGAGGGCAAGGGCAATGACGTGATTGCCGATTTCGGCAACAAGGGATGGCTTTCCGGCGGCGCTACCGCCGTTGACCCTACGAGCGACGTAACCGTAGCCCGCGTAGTGAAGTTCGGCTACAACGCCGTGCCTTACGGCAATATCGGCACACTGACCGGCTCCGCTAACCTCAAGATTAAAAACTAAGACGCCCGTCCGGCCACGTAAGGCCGGGCCGTCCCATTACCCCAACATTATTTTATGCCCGGAACAATAGTCAGGAAGAACGGAAAGGCCTACGACAGCGCCGACGTAATCGTAACGCTGCTGGGCAGCACTGAGAGCGAGGTGGCGGAAATCAGCTACAGCACCGACCGTGAGCACCAGGTGAACCACAGCCTGAGCAAGGACGCCACGAGCTGGAGCATGGGCAAGGAAATGAGCGAAGGCTCTATTACCCTCTCCATGAACGCCACGGCGAAGCTGGAGCGGCTGGTGAAGAACTCTAATGGCAACACGATTATAGATTTCGCTCCTTTTGACATCAATGTTTCATTTATTAATGAATTAAACGAGCCGGTGAACGATACGATTACCTGCAAGTTCAAAAAGACTGGACGCTCCGTTGACGGCGGGATGAACCTGAAGTTCCAACATGAGCTATTTGTGCTCGGCGTGAATTACAACAACTAAGAAAGTATAGACCGACAAACCGTGTCTATCAAGAAAGCCCCTGCCCGCCATCGCGCGGGCTTTGGCGGCAAAAGACACCAACCGTAATGAAGAAAGAGACTATTGCCTTACTGGCCGCCGTAATCATCAGCGCCGAGCAGATTGCCGCCGCTAAGGAAAAGCACGGCGACGGCAATGTGCGCATTCTGTCGCTGCCGCTGGAAGACGGCGGCGAGGATAGCCTGGACATCCTGGTAAGGGTGCCGGGCCGTAAAGAAATCGGCGACTTTGAAAAGTGGATGAACACACAACCGGACAAGGCGAAGGAAATCCTCATTAACTCCTGCGTGCTCACCTGCAAGGATGAGGTAAAGGGGGACACGGGCCTTTTCTTCACGGCAGTAAACGGCATTGCCGAGCTGTTCCCAATCCGTAAGGCAGTCGTAAAAAACTGTTAGAGGAGACGCCCGATATACCGGCGGACTCCGACGACCTGACGGACGTAATAGAGCACTACAACGCTCTGATGAAGCTCTTCTTTAAGACGCCCGACCCCGAAGCGATGAGCGACGAGGAATGGGTGAAAGATAAAAAGCGGCTGGACTGGCTGGCCGATAAGAACCTGCTCGGCCCCATGAAGCGGGGCGATGAAACCAATGGCGCAAATAACCCTTGACATCGGCTCCCGGCTCCGCCAGGCCTTCGGTATAGTTCCGGTGCTGCATAGCCCGGAGGGCATACCGGGCGGGCAATATCTGCCGTACCTGGGCAGCGCGAAGGTCTATCAGGATAACGACGGCTCCTTTGAGGAGCTGGAGCTGAGCAGCGGCAACACGACTATAACATTCGGAGCGGCCCGGCTTGGCAAGAGCGGCGAGCTGGGCCGCTTCTTTGCGCCGCCGGTGATGCTGGGCTGGCGCAAGGCCAAGAACCTGATTATCTCTCCCATTGACGGCGCGGACGCCGAGGTGGTGGAGCGCTACGGCGACCAGAGCTGGGAAATCAGGATGCAGGGCCTGCTGATAGACATGGAGGAGCACCGGATGCCGTTTAACCGGATAGAGCGGCTCCGGAAAGTTTTTGACACAGCCGCTCCCTGGGCGGTTGCTTCGCAGTTCTTTGACGCGCTGGATATACACAGCCTGTACTTCACGGATGTAGAAATTACGCCGCTTCAGGGCTTCCAGGATACGTGCAGCTTCAACATGCAGGCCCGGAGCCTGAAGGCGGCGGAATTTTACCTGAACGGGGAGGCAGCGGGCAATGGCTAAGACGCTGCAATACCTGAATATGACGGCGCGGGTAACGGTGGGCAAGGTTCGCTTTGACCACATTACCAGCGTCTCTATTACAGAGACAGTTACGGAGCTGGGCAACAAGGCCACTATTGAGCTGCCGCGCAACTTTAAGAAGCTGGACGGAAAGCCGGTGCTGGACTACATAGCCGCCGGCGACGCGGTAACGGTGGAGCTGGGCTACGACGGCAAGCGCTATGTTGAGTTTACCGGCTATGTGGCCGTGATAGACGCCGAAATGCCGCTTGTGCTTCACTGCGAGGACGCCTTTTATCTGCTGAAGCAAAACAGCCTGATTAAGGCTTACAAGAGCATTACGCTCCGGGCGCTGCTGGAGGAAATCATGCCGGGCTATACGATTGAGTGCCCGGAAGTGACTTTGGGCAAGTTTCAGATAGACAAGGCGAGCACCTACGGCGTGCTGAAGAAGATACAGAGCGACTACGCCTTGTTCTCCCGGCTTACAGAGGCCGGAAGCGAGAAGAAGATAACGCTTGGCTATCCCTTTGACTGGACGCCGGCGGAAGGACGCTGGATACTGGACAGACAGAAAAACGTAAAGAGTAGCAACCTGACCTGGAAGCGTAAGAGCGACTGGAAGACGACCGTAAAGGTGCGCTACTACGACGGTAAGAAGATAAAGACCTACACGGTCGGCGACCCTTCCGGCTCCTGCTCAGGCGGCGAGAAGGAAATAGCCGCCAACCAAGCGGAGGCAAAAAAGAAAGCGGAAAGCATCTACGGTAAAATGGTTTACAACGGCTTTACCGGCTCCCTTACATCATTCGGCCTGCCGCGCATTCATGCCGGCGATGCGATTGATTACCGCAACGCTTTGGAGCTGGAAAAGAACGGCGTGTACCTCGTGGATAAAGTAACGACGAAGTGGGGGCCGGACGGCTATACAAGAGAAAGCAATCTGGCTCACCGCCTTGACAAAATAGACTGATGAGCCTGGTAAAGCTGATAGAAGAGATACACGACAGGCGGGCCATCAAGGCCATCATCACCGGTACGGCTACGGAAGTAACTGACACATCCTGCACCCTTACGCGGGAGGAAGCGCCGGAGCTGCACGGTGTGCGGCTGAACGGTATAGACGACGAGCTGGAGAGCTATGCCACCATAGTGCCGAAGGAAGGCTCCGAGGTATTGGTGGGCATTGTGGAGGGGCAGAAGACGGAGGGCGTAGTGCTGCGCTGCAGTGAGGTAGAGAAAGTAATCTGGAAGTGCGGGGATACGGCGCTGACGTTTAGCGCCGGCGGGTATAAGATGGAGCGCAGCTCGGAGAGCCTGAAGGCGCTGCTGAGCGACATCCTGGACGCAATCAACCAACTGACGGTAACAACATCTGCCGGGCCGAGCGGGACGCCGATAAATGCTCCCGCTTTCTCGCAGATTAAACAACGATTAAACGACCTGTTTGCATGAGCCTTTCCAAACCTACCCTGAAGGGCGCAATCAAAACGGCGCTGCTGGCTCAGCGCAATAACACGACTGACCCCGCGCAGGCCGCTGATGACCTGGCCGACGCCATAGCGAACTCCGTTGACGCTTATCTCAAGAGCCTGACCATAACCTACACATCCGGCCTCGTTGCGCCGTCCGGCGGCGGGCCTGTTACCGGAACCTTAGTCTATACCCTTACCTGATGCGTACCGACTTTTTGCTTGATGATAACTACGACTTGGACATTGACCTGGCTGCGGGCGATTTCAGCATAGGGGGGAGCGCGCAGCAGGAGGTGGACTTGCTCCTGCAGAGCAATAAGGGCGAGTGGCGCGAAAGCCCGACCGTAGGCGTAGGTATCATGCGCTACCTGAAGAAGGTAGCCGGCAACACAGCCCGCGTGGATAATGTGAACCGCTTTGTGCGCGAGGTGAAGGTAGGACTGCAGGCGGATGGATTTGACAGCCCGGATGTAATCGTAACACCAGACCTGAGCGACTTTAAAATAAACGTAGAACCATGAGAATATCCATACAGGGCATTGCGCTTATTAAAGCATTTGAGGGCTTCCGCTCGCTGCCTTATATCTGTCCCGCCGGCGTGGCCACAATAGGCTTCGGTAATACGCGCTATGAGGACGGGCGGGCGGTGGCCATGCACGACCCGGCTATATCTGAAGACCGCGCGGACGCACTGCTGCGCGCTACGCTAAGGAGCTATGAGCAGGGTGTAGCGGCAGCGGTAACGAGCGCCATTAATCAAGCGCAGTTTGACGCTTTGGTGTGCTTTGCCTACAACCTCGGCATAGGCGCGCTAAAGAGCAGCACACTCCTATGGATGGTTAACAATAACCCGGCTGCGCCGAGCATCCGAGACCAATTTACCAAGTGGGTAAACGGCGGCGGTAAGCGGCTGGAGGGCCTGGCGAAGCGCCGGGCCGCTGAGGCCGCGCTGTATTTCTCGTAAAAATTTTAACAAGTGGAAGATTTCATTGCCATACTGAAGGTTCTTGGGGTGATGCTCTCGCCGGCGCTGACGGCTGTAATAGCCTGGAAGGCGAGCGCGAAGAAGGCGCGCTCCGAGGTGGCCGGGATGGACATCGGCAACCTGCGGGAGGTGATTAAGATTTACCAGGCTACCGTAGCCGACCTGGAGGGCCTGCGCGATGAGCTGAAGCATGAGGCGGAGCTGCTGCGCCGGGAGAACCGCGAGCTGAATACCACACTTATTAAGGCGCAGCACGAGAACCGTGAGCTGCGCGCGAATCTTGACCGACTGCAGCGCATGATGGCCGGTGGGGAAACCGAATTAAAAACTTATTGAACCATGTTTAAAGGATACTGGAGAACAACACCTAAGTTTTGCTTAAAGCTGAGCCTGGGCCTTCGCGGGCTCATTGGCACTATTGCCGCATCGGCTTACGTGCAGGGTGAGCCGCGTATGGCGTTCTGGCTGCTGGTGGCCGGGGCAGCGCTGGATTTTCTCATCCAGTGCCAGCATGACTGCGAGAACCTGAAAAACGGAAACGGAGCCGCCGCTGTTGCGCTCATCATAGTGCTCTTTTACCTCGCTACCGGCACCGGCTGCCGGACAATTAAGATGGCTACCAAAGAGACGCATCTGGATAGCTCCTGGGTGACGCAAAAGAAGGTAGATGTGCATGTGGCCGGCGGCACTACCGAAGCGGCCAATATGGACTCTCTGCGCGGGATAATCCGAGAGCTGGCCGGGCGCGGCTCCGGGCTGGCAACGGTAGTTCATGACACGCTGCCGGGCGCTACCGACACAGTGAAGATTATGGACGCCTCCGGGCGGGCCGAGCTGCGCTTGTGGATGGACGCGCGGGGAAAGATGTATGCGGACTGCAGCGCAAAAGACCAGACGATACGGGCGCTGGTGAATGAGAATAACCGCCTGGTGCGCGACAACAAGAGTGTAGTAAAGACGGTGTACCGGCTGCCGCCGTGGTTCTGGTATCTGCTGGGCGGAGTAGTGCTTGTGGTAATAGGCTCCGCGGTGCTGGCGGCCTGGCGCAAGACGCCCACCGGCGTAGCCCTTCATCTGATTGACCGAAATGCTGGATAGTATCACCATACGAAAAGGCCAAAGTGCCGTTGACCTGGCGCTGCAACATTACGGGAGCCTGGAGGGTCTGTTTGAGGTGGCAGGGCTGAACGGTGTGGCCGTGCATGGCATTCCGGAGGAAGGCGTTGGCTATGCCGTGCCCGTGCTTAACGGCAATACGCGCTACCTGGCCGCCTACGTGGTGGCTACAGCGCTGGATAAGGACAGGCAAGGCGGTATCGGGTATTGGGCAATCGGAGTTGACTTCATTGTTTCTTAAAAAAAATGGCACGGACAATAGCAGATATACAGGCAAGCATCATTGCCGCGAAGAATGCGCAGCCGGCGCTGGCCGCGCTCAGCTCACCGAGCGCCGTAGCGGTGTGGCGGCTGTGGACGTATGTTACGGCTGTGTGCCACTGGACGCTGGAGAAGCTCTTTGACCTGCACCTGGCGGAGGTAAAAGACATCATCTCTAAGGAAAAGGCACACCGCGAGCAATGGTACGCGATGATGGCGCTCCGATTCCAGTACGGGCACACGCTGGTGCCGGACAAAGATTACTACGACAATGCTGGCATTAGCGATGCGCAGGTAGAGCTGGCGAAAATTGTCAAATACTCGGCAGTTGAAAAAGTGATGAAGGGGCTGCGCATTAAGGTTGCAAAGGTTGTAAACGGCGAGCTTGCCCCTCTCAGTACCGGCGAGCTCGCGGCCTTGAAGGCCTATTTTGACCGAGTAGGCGACGGGGGAGTTAGGCTCTACTTCGCAAGCGCGACCGCGGACTCATTGAAGCTGCATCTTACGGTCTATTATGACGCGCTGGTTCTTGACGGCAGCGGTGCGCGGTTGGACGGAGCGGCGGCTACGCCTGTTAAAGACGCCATTACCACATTTTTGAAAGTACAGCCGTTCAATGGTCTTTTCGTCGTAGCGCAGCTTATTGATGCGCTTCAAAGGGTCGGCGGTGTACTTATTCCGCATCCCGTTAGCGTACAGGCGAGATACGGCGCGCTGCCTTACACCAGTACGCCGGTTGAGTATCTGCCGGACGCAGGATACCTGCGTATCCTGAATCCTTCTGACCTGACAACAGATTACGTTCCGCATGAGCCTTTTTGATATTGACTACCCGGAGCTGAGAAAACGTTTGATAAGGCGACAGTTTTGGACGCCTATAATGCTGGCGTGGCTGTCTGCGCTGACAGCGCCTGCAGTTTACTTGTATGGCTTGTTTACCAGCGCCCGCTCCGCAACGCTTTACAAGCTTGCCCACGGCCCGCAACGCTGCCATCTGGAGGCCGTATTAAATGATGCCTTTGATAAGACACTTAGACGCATCAGTATTGTGCATCCCGAGGACATTGACCCTGTCTATCTCCCCCTTGAGGCCGAGCTGTCGCCGCAGCCGCTGGCGCTTGTATCGGAGAATGCGCCGCTATGGCTGCCGCTGGAGGAGGAGACGGTGCTGGGGGGGCCTGACTTCATCGTGGAGGTGCCGGCGGGCCTGAGCTATGATGCAGCACGAATGCGTGCGCTGGTGGACGAGTACCGGCTCGCCTCTAAAACCTATGATATAAAAACAGTGTAATGAATCATATAAATTTTACTTACCCCGGCAAGTTTCCGGCGACGCAAGCTACCCTTGAGTATATGCAGAAATGCTACGGTGACGGATTCTTTGCCCTCGTAGGAGCAGCCGGTACTACGCCGCTGATTCTAACGGGAATGGCCTATGATGACGGCGCGGGCATAATGGACGAAGGCTACTTTGCCTACGACGGGGAAATTTACTATTTCCCTGGCAGCTCATTTACAGGCAGCATACCGGTGCCGGGCTCCGTGCTTGTCAGCCTCGTGAATATTCCGACGCCGGCGATTTTTCAAAACAACCTCACACATGACGTGTATTTCCAGCGTGAAGGCAGGCTCAGCTCTGGCACGCCCGGCACGTCTGATCTGCAATTTGTAACCTTCAGGCCCTACCATGTATGGCTGGGCGAAAAGGCCCGCAATGCGGGAGCTGCTTTTGGCACCGTTAGCGCCGTTAGCGTAGGGCCGGGCGTGTGCGGCATTACGCTCAATCACCGCAAGAGCGAGCTGACAAACATGCTGCATATCTGGGGCAGCGTGGAAAGCACTACGGCGCAAAGCATTGCCGCGCCGGCTGCCAACGTGGCGTTTGTGGGCTTGCTGCCCGCAGAGATATGCCCGGCGCACAAAGTGCCCTTTATCATTCCACTGGATTACACGGGCGTCCTGCTTACCAACGCTACGGGCGGCGATTTGCTTACGGGGCTATATGCTACGGCTCATGCCAACGGCACTGTGGGCGTCCGCTTCATTCGTCCGCAGAGCGGCATAACCTCCTACACCGCTGATTTTAACCTCACCATTCCTTTAGACTAAAAGATGGCCACTCAATCAATAGCAACACTCAAGAGCTGGTTTGTAACTGGCGCGAAGCCGACAGAGGCGCAATTTTCAGACCTGATAGACAGCTTTTTGCACAAGAGCGCCTTGCCGCTCCAGCTGGCAGCGCCGGCCAATAACAAGTTTGTGGCTGGTGACGGCTCCGCCATTCAGACCTGGAACCAACGGCTGCATAACAGCGGTTACATAGCCCGGATTGCCACGGACGCGGCAATGACGGCCAATGTGCAGTCGGCCACGCTAATGCAGAATACTACTTCCAAGGCATGGGCAGGATTGACTAACACTACGCATTACTACGCTGATGTTGTGGCCGTGGGTGACAGCACCATCTTCGCCAATTCGGATGCGTCGGATATTGCAGACGGTACGCCGGTTGCTCCTTATGGGATTGTGCAAGATGCTCTGGAGTTTGCCGTTGTGGACAGCGACGCGACTTCAACAGCCTGGCCGGACTTAGGGCCAAACGGCAAGGATGTGACAATGACCGGCTCGCCGGTTCTGGGGCCAAACGGCGTGGAGTTTACCGGCGCGGAAACCGCTTATTTATCCAGCCCTGTGGTGCTTAGCGGCAGCTATACGCTTGCTATCGCAGGGCGGATTACCAGCTACTCAAACAATGAGCTGCTGGGCAATGATGTGGCGGCCTGCTATGGCTTTTACTGCGCCGTGTCCGGCACTTACCACAGCCAGGGAAGCGCTTATGCCGCGCTGAGTGATGTATCCACATCCACGGCTTTTATAATGCCGTTGAATACGGATTTTGCTTACACGCTCACATTTGACAGAAGCACCGGCGATGTTAAAGTGTACGACATAGCCAACACGCTTGTGGCTGTTGCCAACATTCCTTCGCCTGCTGCATCAATCGCAATCAATAACCTCTTAGGCGAAGGCTCGGCATTCCGAAGCAAAGCCTATTACAAGGTAATCACCATTCACAGCAAGGTGCTGGACAGCGTTGAGCGGGCATCGCAGAACGGTTTTTTTTTGACCAGATAGGAGGGACAGGGCCGCGCTTCAATATGACGGAGGTGAGCGCCGCCATGACAGGCCAGGCGCGTGACGGGATGATGATGCAGGAGCTGGGCAATGACACGGACGGCTATGACATGTATGCGATTGGCGGCTGGAACGGTGTGGATATTGACCCGGTGACGCCGGGGCCACAGCCCACCTCCAATCAGGTCTTTATCTGCAATGACCCTGGGCTATACACTACGTGGACACAAATAGGCATTATGCCTTTGTGGTGTCACACGTTCGTCTTTGAGGTTGACCCGAACAACCGGATGCGGGCGATTATGTATGCCAGTGATGGATACGATAAGAACTCCATCTTATACGTTGTGGAAAAGCAGGCAGACAAGAGCCTAACCTTTACCGTCATATCGCTTACCAGCGCTGAGACAGCGCTCTTGGCAAACCGCATCTTGATGGGCGGGGCCTATTTTCAGCCGCTCAATGGCTGGGTAATAGGCGGTGGTCAGGTGGATGTGGGTGGCGCCGGTTACTTCAATGATGTCCTATTACTGGAGGATAACGGCAGCTTCTGGAGCCTGACGCAGATAGCCACCGGCCTCACGCATCTGGAGGGCAACCTTGCCGGAGCCTGGTGTACGGATGGCACTTACCTGTATCAGCTGTTTACAGGGAAGTACGATGATGTGAACGGGCGCACATATCACCCGTATTGGTATCGTACCGCCGATATGGTGACCTGGACGAACATGGGGACATTGCCTGGGCTTAGTTACTACGGCAATGCGTTTTGTTGGAAAGGCATGGTCTGGTCATTATTCGGAGGAAACACCACTGGCAACGTGCGGCGGATTGTGTATTGGGACGGCTCAGCCTGGCATGACATGGAGATGGATGCAAACTACCGGCCCCGCCATGCGTCAGCTGTCGCAGTGAGCTACGATACGGACATGGTGGTAATCGGGCCGGGAAATCTGGATGATTTGGCTTTCGTAATGAAAGCGCTGCTATAAGGCTTGGCGGTTTAAAAAACCGCCGCCGCTCTCTCTACTTCTCACAGTTTTAAGATTCAGACGCACGATATGCACCCTACGACGGCGGAAAGCCTTCGGACGGGTGCATTGTGCGTTTAACTATTGACTTAAAACTGTGAGAGACACAAAACTAATGAAAGAGAAAGAGACCAAACCAATCAAAGAATTTAATTACAAAGAGCAGCATGCTGTAATCGTTAAGGTTACCAATGAAACGGAGCAAAAAGAAGTGTTTGAACGGCTCCGCGCGCTCGGATTTTCTGACCTCAAAATTGTATCCGTATGATCATACCAATAAAGCACAGTTGCCGCGACTATAAATCGTTCAGGGCAGAGAAAGTAAAGTCATTGTTTAATGCCGAGAGCGGCCACACCTGGGAGCATGTAGCTGAAATACCCATTGAAGAGGAAGGCTGGCAGATCGGTCTCATTGTAGGCCCTTCGGGCAGCGGTAAGAGCAGCTTAGGAACGGCGGCTTGGGGAGCCGACGCTATGCATAACCTTTATGCCGGTTGGCCTTCAGACGCGCCTATCATAGATGGCATTGCTCCGGAGGGCGACTTTAAACAGGTCACAGGTGCTCTTGCCTCAGTAGGTCTTGGCGACGTACCGGCCTGGCTGAGACCTTTTCAGGTGCTCAGCAACGGCGAGCAATTCAGGGCCGGCCTTGCGCGGCTCGTGGTAGATGCGCCACAAAGGGCGGTAGTGGACGAATTCACGTCCGTAATTGACCGGCAGATAGCTCAGATAGGAGCGGCGGCTTTTGCGAAGGCGTGGCGACGGAATAAAGGCAAGCAGGTAATTCTGCTCTCATGCCACTATGATGTAGTAGAATGGCTGCAACCTGATTGGGTATATGACACCCGGACGGGTGAAGTAAAAAAAAAGTCCGGCAGCGCCCGGCTATCGGATTGGACGTTTGGAAGGTCAACGGAAGTTACTGGCGCTTTTTTAAGCCGCATCATTATTTAAAGCTGGGCTTGCCGCCAGCGGCGGAGTTCTTTGTAGGAACTGTGAAAGATGAATTAGTAACACACGTAGCCGTCGCGCCTTTATTTAATGCCGGAGCTTATCGCGGTGCGCGCCTTGTAGTGATGCCTGAATGGCAGGGAGTAGGAGTAGGCACCACGTTTTTAAATCATATAGCGCAGTATCACCTTGAAGGGAATGGACGCTGCAATAAGCCTCTGCCTATGTTCTTTCATACATCACATCCGCAGCTTTGCGCCTATCTGCGGCGGGCCAAGGGATGGCATCAAACCGGTGCCAGGCTCTTTGGTACTAATAAGGCCAAGTCAGCGGCGAGCATTAGCCGGGCACCGAGCTGCATGACCGGCGCAGGCTACGGCGGGCACTTTAGGGCCATCCAAGCATTTAAGTACACAGGCATAGAAAAAGTCCCGACGTAGGTCGGGACTTTTTCTATGCCGTTTAAAAGGCGGTTGAAACCGCAGCCTGAAGGGCCTAAAATTCAGCTACTTTGTAACTGGGGGATACAAGTATGTGCGCCAAAAAATGCATTTTTGGTTTTGCGGATTAATTGTTTCTGGAGACATGGCAAGTAAGCTGTTTGCGACATTCTACGATATCCCATCCACCGCCACATCCTTCGCAATCTTCTTCACCAATCCCTGCAATACAGCTCCTGGCCCCACTTCCGTATACAGCGTTGCGCCATTCTTCACCATGTGTTCCACACTCTGCGTCCAGCGCACAGGTGCCGTTAGCTGATTAATCAGGTTCATGCGGATAGACGCCGGGTCTATGTACGGCTGCGCATCTACGTTCTGATAAATCGGGCAGGTAGGTATCGCGAAGTGCGTTTCCAGAATGGCGACTTCCAAATCTTCCCGCGCAGGCTCCATCAAAGGCGAATGAAATGCTCCGCCCACCGGCAGCGGCAACGCCCGCTTTGCGCCGGCAGCCTTCAGCGCCTCACAAGCCTTCGCAATGCCTTCATTGCTTCCTGAAATTACCAGCTGGCCGGGGCAGTTATAGTTTGCGGCCACAACCACATCATCCGTAAAGCCGGCCAGCACTTCCTCCACCTTCGCATCATCCAGTCCCAGCACCGCCGCCATCGTAGAAGGATTCAACTCGCAGGCCCGCTGCATGGCATCAGCCCGCTTGGCCACCAGCTTCAGCGCATCTGCGAAAGCCAGCACCCGCGCCGCCACCAACGCCGAAAACTCGCCAAGCGAATGCCCCGCCACCATATCCGGCTTCAGGTCGGGCGTCGTTTCAAATAGGATGACGGAGTGCAGGAAAATGGCCGGCTGCGTGACGCGCGTCTGCTTTAAATCTTCGGCGGAGCCGGAAAACATCGTATCCGTGATGCGGAAGCCGAGAATATCGTTGGCCTGTTCAAAATATTCCTTTGCCATCGGGCGCTCGCTGTACAGGCTCCGGCCCATGCCGGAAAATTGGGCGCCCTGGCCGGGAAAGATGTAGGCGTGCTTCATTGAGGTTGGAAGTTGGAGGTTGGAGGATAGAGGATAGAGGTTGGAAGTTTGAGGATAGAGGAGAGGTTGGAGGTTGGAGAAACATAAGGTTATTAGCACTCCAACCTCCAACTTCCAACCTCCAACTTCCAACTTCCAACCTCAAACCTCCAACCAAATCTCCCAATTCCCAAATCCTATTGAGCGGCACGGTATTATGGGCGTTACTTCGTCCGCTAAACCTTGAATTATATGTCGTGGAATGACCTGACAGAAGAAGCTCAACTGGAAGCGATTAAGAAAGAGAGTGCCCAAAAACCGGTTGTCATCTTCAAGCACAGCACCCGTTGCAGCATCTCCTCCATGGCCAAAGGCCGACTGGAACGCAGCATGGCCCCGGACGGGGTTGCTTTCTATTACCTGGAT
Organism: Chitinophagaceae bacterium; assembly: GCA_965246785.1. Lineage (GTDB taxonomy): Bacteria > Bacteroidota > Bacteroidia > Chitinophagales > Chitinophagaceae > UBA1952. Next base: position 59,578 of record CBDFFM010000005.1, on the reverse strand, counting down.
CTTATACGCTACCGCAATATTTCTACACAAAATTGCTGATGTGTTTGGCATTCATCCACGAGAGCCCGCAGGTGCTGCTCATCCGCAATGGCGCATGTGTTTATGACGAAAGTCACAATGGAATCTCAATGGAGGAAATAGTAGAGCAGGCCGCTGCGTAACGCGCGCGCTATTGACCGGGTCAGGCCAGATATGCCCAGGCCCCCAGCTGAACCAGGAAACCGATGGCATAACCGGCCCAAAGCTCAAAGGGCGTGTGCTCCCTTAGAATGAGACGCGCCGTACCCACCAGTCCGCCGACAAACAGGGTGATAAAAAGAGCGGCCAGCATATTAAAGGGGGAAAGAAACAATAATACCGTCATAATGCCGATGGCTCCGCCGGCAGCCGTGGTGTGCATACTCACCTTGAAAAAGATGGACGCCATAAAGAGCAGGATAATGCCCCAGAAAGACCCAAGTAGCAGGATGTTTATAATCTTCGACGTATCGGCCTGATGGCTGAACACCTGCTGCGCCCAGAAGTAAAAGGTCATCGTGGCGATGAGCGGAATGATGCGGTCTTTGGAGACACGCATATGTATGCTTTGCAGGAATCCCAGTGCCTTCAGCAGCGCTACAGTTAGCAATGGGAAGAAAATCGTAGTGGAGACCAGACTGATCAGGCGAAAGGTCAGCAGCTTGTTGCTCATCCCCGCAAACTCCGCCGGCTGTATTCGCCATATAATCACGCTCAGCAGCACCGGCATAAACACCGGATGGAAGATGTAAGAGATAAAAGACGCAAAGCCTCTTAGTGCCGGCGGACCAATCGGCGCGGGCCTTGGCTTCTCCGGAAAATCCTCTTCTATCGCTGTAGTTTCGGCGTTCATCATTTAATCAAGGTTTGGAGAAAGCCAGCGGCTGATGTCGTCAATGCTCATGCCTTTGCGGCGCGCGTAATCTGCTAACTGGTCCTGCTGAATTTTTCCCACGCCGAAGTAGCTGCTTTGCGGGTGTGAGAAGTACCAGCCGCATACGGATGCTGCCGGGTACATAGCGAGCGACTCAGTGAGCGTAATGCCGGCGGTTTCTGTTGCGTTAAGCAATTCAAAGAGCTTGTACTTCTCCGTATGGTCGGGGCAGGCGGGATAGCCGGGCGCGGGGCGGATGCCCTGATAGGTTTCTTTGATGAGTTCTTCGGGTGCGAGGTTTTCATCCGGAGCATAGCCCCAGAAGGATTTGCGGGTGTGGGCGTGCAGCAGCTCGGCAAAGGCTTCGGCGAGGCGGTCGGCGAGGGCTTGCAACATGATTTTGTTGTAATCGTCGTGTGCCGCGTTGAAGCGCTCAATGTGCGGCTCAATGCCGTGGATGGAAACGGCGAAGGCGCCGAGGTGGTCGTTGGATGCCTGCGGCGTTGGATGCTTCGCGTTGGATGCTTCGCGTTGGATGCCTTCGGCGTTGGAGGTTTGTGGTTGGATAAAGTCGGCGAGGGAAAAGCTGGGCTGACCAGCGGCTTTCTTGATTTGCTGGCGCAAATGCTCCAGATGAACGATGGAGCCATCTTCCCGCTTCAGCGTGATGGTATCCGGCGCAGTGCGGGCAGCTTCCCAGAAGCCTACCACACCTTTTGCCTGTAACCAACCCTCGGCAATCACCTTGTCCAGCATCTCATTGGCGTCCCTGAATAGCTTGGTGGCTTCCACGCCTACCGTTTCATCGTTTAGAATATCCGGGTAGCGGCCGCGGAATTCCCAGGTGATAAAGAACGGCGTCCAGTCTATGTACTCCCGGATTTCCGCCAGCGGATAATTCTCAAAGCTTTTAATGCCGGTGAAGGATGGCTTTGGAGGTGTGTAGCCATCCCAGTTAATAGCAACAGGAGCTGCCTGCGCTTCCGCGAAGCTCAGATATTGCTTTGCCGACTTTTTGCCTTCAAAGTCTGCGCGCAGCTTCCCATATTCTTCACTTACGCCTTGCAGATACGCGGGCTTGTGCTCTTCGTTCAGTAATGTGCCGGCGACCGTCACGCTGCGGCTGGCGTCCAGCACATGCACTACACCGTTATCATAACCCTGCGCGATTTTCACAGCCGTGTGCATCCGGGAAGTGGTTGCACCACCAATAAGCAGGGGCTGCTTCATGCCGCGGCGCTTCATTTCTTTTGCCACATGTACCATCTCATCCAGTGAGGGTGTGATGAGGCCGGAAAGACCAATGATGTCCGCGCCTACTTCTACAGCTCTGTCTAAAATCTTATCTGCCGGCACCATTACACCGAGGTCTATGATTTCGTAGCCGTTGCAGGCCAGCACTACGCCTACGATATTCTTGCCGATGTCGTGGACGTCGCCTTTGACGGTGGCGAGCAGGATTTTTGCCGCGCCGGCCGTTTCTTCATTCAGCGTGCCGGCTGCTTCGTGCGCGAGGCGGCGGTCTTCTTTTTCCTGCTCAATAAACGGCGTCAGCACCGCCACGCTCCGCTTCATTACGCGCGCGCTCTTCACGACTTGCGGCAGAAACATCTTTCCGCTGCCAAACAGGTCGCCGACCACATTCATTCCATCCATCAGCGGGCCTTCAATCACATCCAGCGGGCGCGGATATTTCTGGCGGGCTTCTTCGGTGTCAGCGTCTATGAAGTCGGTGATGCCGTTTACGAGCGCATGTTTGAGACGCTCTTCAACTCCGTTACTACGCCATGCATCATCTTTCTTTTCTGTCTTGTCCTTTGCTTTGACCGTCTCCGCGAATGTCACCAGCCGCTCGGTGGCGTCTGGGTGGCGGTTGAGCACCACGTCCTCGCAAAACTCGCGCAGCTTTGGCTCTATCTGGTCGTACACTACGAGCTGGCCGGCGTTAACGATGCCCATGTCCATGCCCGCCTTGATGGCGTGATACAGGAAGACGCTGTGAATGGCTTCGCGCACCACATCGTTCCCGCGAAAGGAGAACGACACATTGCTCACACCGCCGGAAATTTTCGCCAGCGGCGCTTTTTCCTTGATGATGCGCGTCGCTTCTATAAAGTCAACCGCGTAATTATTGTGCTCCTCAATGCCGGTGGCAATGGCGAATATGTTGGGGTCAAAAATGATGTCGGAAGGATGGAAGCCGATTTCCTGTGTGAGAATCTCGTAAGCCTTCATGCAGATGGTCACGCGGCGCTCCAGCGTATCCGCCTGCCCTTGCTCGTCAAAAGCCATCACCACCACGCTTGCGCCGAAGGACTTGCAGATGCGGGCTTCCTTCTTGAATTTTTCAACCCCTTCCTTCATAGAAATGGAGTTGACGATGCACTTGCCCTGCACGCACTTCAGGCCTGCCTGTATGATTTCAAACTTGGAGGAATCAATCATCACGGGGATACGGGCGATGTCCGGCTCGGCCTGCATCAGGTTCAGGAAATCCTGCATGGCCTGCACGCCGTCCAGCAGGGCATCGTCCATATTCACGTCCAGCACCTGCGCACCGCTTTCTACCTGTTGGCGGGCTACGCTGAGGGCTTCCTCATACTTGTTCTCGCGGATGAGGCGGGCAAATTTTTTGGAGCCGGTTACATTGGTGCGCTCGCCTACATTGACGAAGTTGGATTCCGGGCGGACAATCAGGGGCTCCAGCCCGCTGAGCCGCAGGTAGGGTTGGATGGTGGACATTACGGGAGACGGAGGTGCTTAGACAGGGGCAAAGGTAACGGTGCGGCTACCACAGCGTCTTTGTCATTCCGTAGGAACTTGGCTGCAATTCTACTTGTCCGTCATTGCTCGCGAACACACTATGCAAGTGGCTCTTACTGCGTACTACCCTAAGTTTGGGTTAGAATAGTTCTCTTGTAAATAATCTCGCTCCGCTTTTGCCCATTGCAGTCTTTGCTGGTTTTCTCTTGCTAAACGAGCCCATTGACGAATCTCTGGATTGTCTGGGTCATTATTTGCTTCACCAACCAAATCACGGTTGTATTTATCAACGGCTTCTAAATCTGCGATTAACTCATCAAGGCTCGCAATTATTCTGCTTATTATTTCGTTCATGGTATTCTCTTTTTCCAATACTAAGCAGGAAGACGATAAAAGTGAAGTGGGATTTAATGAAAAGGATTGCACTTTAATGCCAAAATATGAATCCTATTGTTCTTAGAGTGTTTCAAAATTTAAGATGAAGTTCTTGTCAATTACAACCCCATTTGAGCTCTTTGTTTTCTTCGTCATGTAAGTCAATCTATACTTTCTCCCTACATTTTTAGATACTATATAGTACCTCGTTACTGCATGAGCTCCAGCAGACATATCCGTCTGCTTAGGATTCCAAAACTCACTCAATACTTTTTTGTTATTTCCCTTCTCAAACCACATCTCTCTGAATCGCTCATCAGTATTATCGGTTTTGAAAACCAAACTTGGTGTTTCGCCATCAGTCTTTTGTGCATTATCGTATGTAGCAGTAACGGTCTTTTGCGCTATTGCGACATGACTACAAAGTAGAATAAGCCAGACAAAAAGTAATCCTCTCATTATCTATAAAGTTTGTAAAGCAGCGTCTGCTGGGCGGGTTTTAATTCCACGCAATATAAGAGCAGAACCACAATCATAGATACACGCGAAAGGCCAATAGACTGACGAACCCATCAATGTGCGACGCAACGGCAGCTCCATAGCGTGATGCAGCCGACTCAATAAAAGCCCCAGCTCCCGTCATACCGAACTTGTTTCGGCATCTATCTGTCAGAGCTGGCTTCACTTCTCGCAGCGACTTTGTCATTCCTCAGGAATCTATTTTCTCGCAGCGAATGTGCTACAGCGGTTTCACTGCTTGCCCAATCTTTGTCATCCTGAATCAAGTTCAGGACAAGTTTTTGAAAGAATCTACGTACGTATTATTAGCAGGCCCTTTCAGGGTGCCAAAGTCGCTGCAAGGAGTTCATTCGCTGCGAGAGAATAGATTCCTGAGGAATGACAAAAGTTTGTGAAAAAGATTGGGCAGGCAGTAAAGCGCAGCGTTCCGGCAGCCATGCTCAGCCGGAATCCGTCCGGCAGCCTGCGGCTCGGCAGACTAGCTCCTTTCTACCCGTTAGATTGCCGGAAACCCGGAGAGCGCGGAACGGCGGAAGCCTCGCCGCCGGCAACATAAAAATTCACATCCCCGCTCAACTTTTCTAAATCGCTTACTTTAGCCCGAAAGTCACGCTACCGGCCATGCAGTACGAAATCAAGAGTCAGGGAAAATTCAGGTATGTGGAAGAAGGCGCGGGCGACACCCTGTTGCTCTTGCACGGCCTCTTCGGCGCGCTCTCCAATTTCTCAGATCTCATTGAGCATTTCAAGGCTTCGCACAAGGTGGTTATTCCCCTGCTGCCCCTGTTTGACCTTTCTATTCTGGATACTACCGTTAGCGGCCTTGCCAAACACGTCACTAAATTCATTGAGGCGCGTGGCTTTGACAAGGTGCACCTGTTGGGCAATTCTCTTGGCGGGCACGTAGGCCTGGTTTATACGCTCAAAAACCAGCCGAAAGTGAAGACCATTACGCTCACCGGCTCCTCCGGCCTTTTTGAAAACGGCATGGGCGAGACCTACCCCAAGCGCGGCGACCGTGAATTTATCCGCAGGAAAACCGAGCTAACTTTCTACGACCCTAAGGTGGCAAGCAAGGAGCTGGTGGACGAGGTATTTGAAATAGTAAACAACCGGCTGAAGGCGATTAAAATCATCTCGCTCGCCAAGAGCGCTATCCGTCATAACCTCGGCGAAGAGCTGAAGGACATCAAGGTGCCCACCTGCCTCATCTGGGGCCGCAACGACACCATTACGCCGCCCATGGTCGCCGACGAGTTTCACACCCTGCTGCCGGCCTCCGAGCTGCATTGGATAGATAAATGCGGCCACGCGCCGATGATGGAAGTGCCGGGCGAGTTCAATACCATCCTTGCCGACTTCCTGGCGCGCCATAAAGGCTGAGCCGTCTATCATCCGTCTGTCATTAACGCCGCGTAAACGGCTATTCGCCGGCCCGGTGCGTTATTTGTAGATACAATGCCAGCCATGTTGATAGAGCAGCTCATATCCCCCGAAGTACCTACCCTCCTGCCCACGGACACCGGCAGCAAAGCGCTTTTCCTGATGGAGGAGGCGCACCTGACCGCGCTGCCCATGGTGAAAGACAACGAGTATGTAGGCCTCATCCAGGAGATAGACGTGCTGGATTGGGACACACCCGAGCGCGCCTTAGACAGCCCGGCGATGCAGCAGTACCGTCCCGCGGTATCGGTAGCATCTCATCCTTACGATGCGATGCGGATTGCCAATGAGCATAACCTGAATGTGGTGCCGGTGATTGAGGACGGCAAGTATCTCGGCGCCATCACGCGCGACGATCTGCTGAAGTATTTTACGGAGAACAGCGGCCTGGATAATCCCGGCGGCATCATCATCCTTCAGTTAGAGCCGCGCCAGTACAGCCTATCCGAAATTGCCCGCCTTTGCGAGAGCGAGGACGTAATGGTGATCTCCAGCCAGCTTGCCAACAATCGGGAAACCGGCATGATTGAGGTGACGCTGAAGACGAACCGCACGAATCTGGAAGCGCTGGTGTCGTCGTTTGAGCGCCATGAGTATGTGGTGAAGCAAGTATTCGGCGCGCAAAGCGGTATGGAAGACGTGATGGATCGGTATAAGCTGCTGATGAACTACATCAACATGTAGTCTCTCTGTTTTCACAAAGTATCTTTGCTGCTATGATTGCGATAGGTGATGTGTTGGTGGCCGACGATGTGGTGAGCGCCCAATTCGTATGCGACCTCAACGCCTGCAAAGGTGGCTGCTGTGTGGACGGAGATTGCGGCGCGCCGCTAACTGAAGAGGAAACCGGCATTCTTAAAGAGATCTATCCAACGGTCAAAGCGTATCTCTCCCCGGAATATCAGGAAGAAATCTCCCGGCAGGGCACACATACTTGGGACGACGAGTTCGGCCATGTAACACCCACCGTCGGCGGCGGCATCTGCTGCTACGCTTATACGGACGGGGCGGGCATTACGAAATGCGGTATTGAGAAAGCCTGGCTGGATAAGAAGATTGACTTTCAAAAGCCCATTTCCTGTCACCTCTACCCCATCCGTGTTACAGAACAACCGGGATATGTTGCACTGAATTATGAGCCGCGCAAGGTGCTGTGCCGCCCGGCCTGCAAGCTGGGTAAAAAGCTGAAGGTGCCGGTTTACCAGTTTCTGAAAGGTCCGATTATACGCCAATGGGGCGAGGCGTTTTATGAGGCGCTGGACGCTACGGCTGCGCACATGCGGGATGTTTACGGCTAATCCCAACCGGTGGCTGAGCGGAGCCGAAGCGTACCTTCACGCCATCATGAATCTGGATGAAGTACCACAGGACGGCCTGGACTACAAGGAGCGCGACAAGCTCCGCAAGCTCATGTACGCTACCGACAAGGACGGCCATTACACCGGCATCCCTTCCGTGGGCTGGGAAGCGGAAAACATAGCTACCAAAGGCGCGTGGGATGAAATGGCAGAAACCCTGCGCGAAACCGAGGCAGCCGTCCGGGCGGGAAAGCTGAGTCCTGTTGCTTACTTCATGCAAAAGAGCCTGATGGATGAAGCGCTGCTGGCGAAATACGTAGGCAAATGGAAGTGGACGGTAAAGCGCCACATGAAGCCAGGCGTCTTCGCCAAACTCAGGGACGCAACACTTGCGCAATACGCTGCCGTTTTCAACATCTCCCTTCCAGAACTCAAATCCTTCGGCAAAGTCTGACGAATGGCAACAAATCATGAAGCGCTGCAACACTTTCAGCACGCGCACTGCGAGAGCGGCGTCACCACAAACCTCCTGAGGCATTACGGCGTCAGCATCTCCGAACCGATGGCCTTTGGCATCGGCTCAGGCATCTTTTTCGGACATCTTCCTTTTCTGAAAGTAAGCGGAACGCCGGGCACTACCTTCCGCATCTGGCCGGGGGGCGTCTTTAAAAGCGTAACGAAACGCCTTGGCATTACGATGCAATCGCAGCGTTTTTCCACACCGCAGGCGGCGATGGCAGCTTTGGATGCCGCGCTGGACAAAGGCATTCCGGTGGGAATGCAAACCTCTGTTTACTATCTTCCCTATCTCCCGGAAGCCTTCCGTTTTCACTTCAACGCCCACAACCTTGTCATCTTTGGCAAGGAAGGCGATGAATATCTTGTGTCCGATCCGGTGATGGAAACAGCCACCCGCATCAAGGCGGCTGATCTGGTCAAGGCACGCTTCGCGAAAGGCACGCCGGAGCCGCGCGGATTCATGTACTACGTGAGCGGCGTGCCTCCGCAAATGGATTTTCCGAAGGCCATTATGGCGGGCATTAAGCAGACATGCTTTCTGATGCTGTCACCGCCTGTGCCCTGGTTTGGCTACAAGGCTATTGGCCTGCTGGCACGGCGCATTGCAAAGTATCCGTCGCAGCTCACGCCGCGGAAGGCGGCGCTTTACCTTGGCAATATCATCCGGATGCAGGAGGAAATTGGCACGGGCGGGGCGGGCTTCCGCTATCTGTATGCTGCCTTCCTTCAGGAATCCGGTGTGCTCTTAAAGCGGGATGAATTGATTAATTTCTCAAAGGAGCTGACGGCTATCGGCGACGAGTGGCGTCGTTTCGCATATAATGCTGCGCGGATTGTAAAAGCCCGGACAAGCGACCTGGTTTCTTACGACACCCTGAGCAGCCAGTTGCAGGAGATAGGCAATCGTGAAGGAGATTTCTTCCGGCGGCTGCGCAGGCTCCGATAAGCCGCTGCTCCGGTTTGTGCCGCACACCGGGGGCAAGTGGTAGGGTTTTTTCATTAGTGCCTTTACCTTCACACCCGCACCATGTCCGTTCTCTCCCAAAGCATCATTACCGGGGCGCAGCGGCCCGATCTGCTTCGCGATGAGACGCTTGCCGACATATTTCGGGCTACAGCCCAAAGAATTCCCGGCAAGGCAGCCCTGATTTTTAATGGCGATGCGCTCACCTATAGCGAGCTGGATGCCTGGAGCGACGGCATCGCGGCATTCCTGCAGGCTAAGGGCATCGGCCCCGGCAGCTATGTTGGCGTCTGGTGGCCGAGGGGTCTTGCGCTTCATGCTGCCATTCTCGGCATTGTGAAGTGCGGCGCCGCTTACGTGCCCATTGACCGGGAAATGCCGCCCGACCGTGTACGGACTGTGATGGAAGAGATCAATGCAAATGCGCTGTTCGCCGATATTCAGATAGCTGTGCCCTGCCCGGTGTATGAGGTGCCGCAGGCTGTAGCGCTTTCAGATCCGCCAGTGACCACAGTGCATGCCGACCCCGAAGCTCATGCCTATGTGCTGTACACTTCCGGCTCTACCGGCAAGCCTAAGGGCATTCCCATAACGCAAGGAAACATTTGCCACCTGGTGCGTGCCGAGCAGGCAGTAATCGGCATCCGCGAAGATGACCGCGTGTATCAGGGCTTTTCCGTGTCTTTTGATATGTGGTGCGAGGAATCCTGGATCTCATACCTCGTAGGGGCAACACTTTATGTAGCTGATGGACCTACTGCTAAGAGTGTTGATGAGCTGGCTGCCGTGCTGCGGAGCTGGGGCATAACCATTCTCCATGCTGTGCCATCGCTGCTGGCCGTAATGGATGGTGATGTGCCGGGCCTCCGCATGATTAATGCGGGCGGTGAAGCCTGCACGCCGCAGGTGCTCAACGAATGGGCAAAGCCGGGCCGCGTCTTTTACAACAGCTACGGGCCTACTGAGACCACCGTCACCGCAACCATGATTGCCCTCCGCCCCGGCGACCCGATAACAATCGGCGATCCGCTGCCGAATTACAACCTTGCGGTGATGGATGAGGCCGGCAACATTCTGCCGGCCGGTGAGCGCGGGGAGCTGGTGATAACCGGTCCTGGAGTAAGCAGGGGATATGTAGGACGACCCGACCTCACCGCGCAAAAATTCATTGAGAAGCCTTCGGGCCTTACAGATCTGCCCGGCGACCGCATCTATCGCAGCGGTGATGCAGTCGTCATCACGCCGGAAGGCAAGGTGGATTTTCAGGGACGGATTGACGACCAGATAAAGCTCCGGGGCTACCGCATAGAGCTGGGCGAGATTGAAGTGCAGCTCAACAACATTGCCGGCGTAGCCGCGGCAGCTGTGGCGGTCAAAAAAGACGGTACCGATCAGGATACGCTTGTTGGCTACGTGGTAATGGATGATGACACGCATTTTGAGGAAGCGGCGATGCGTGTGACGCTTGCCCGGGCGCTGCCGTCTTACATGGTGCCCGCGCTCGTGACGCCGCTCTTTTCTATGCCGCGCCTGCCCAGTGGTAAGATTGACCGCAAAGCCCTGCCGGTGCCCGACGCGCTGATGCTGGTAGCCAGTGAGGCGGAAGAGGAAGCTATTGATCTGAAGGCGCCGCTGGAGGCCCGTGTTCTGCATCTTCTGCGCAAGGTCTTTCCCGGAAGGAGCATTGACGCGACGCAGGATTTTTTCAACGACCTGGGCGGGCACTCACTGCTCGCAGCCGTTGTAGTATCGCGCCTGCGCAAGGAGGGCGGCGTGCCTCAGGCGTCGCTGAAAGACATTTACCTGCACCGCCCCTTGATAAAGCTCGTGGAGCGATGGGCAGAGGCTGAGGCAACCGCCGATGCAGCTCCGCCGCGCAACTTCAGGCCGGTCGACCGGCGCGCTCACCTGCTGTGCGGCATTGCGCAGACGTTCAGCCTTTTCCTGATCTATGGCTTCTTTGCCATGCAGATCTTCCTGCCTTATCTGGGCTATTACTACGTCTATGACCGCCTTACGGATCAGGCGTATTATGAATCGCATCAGGGCATCGCTTATGCGTATTCCATAGGCACCGCCTTCGCGCTGTTTGCCGTGATGCCCATCGCATTCTCCGCCCTGAGCATTGCGGCGAAATGGCTGGCGATAGGCAGAATGAAAGAGGGCGACTACCCGCTCTGGGGCAGCTATTACTTCCGGTGGTGGCTTACAAAGTCCTTTGAGCGCCTTACGCCGATGCAGTACCTCACAGGCACGCCACTGTATCCGGGCTACCTGCGCGTGCTGGGTGTTAAGGTGCCCGACAGCGCCCAGATAAGCGCGATGCAGATTGGCGCCGAAGACCTGCTGACCATTGGTGAGGACGTCAGTATATCCTCACAGGTGGTCATCAACAATGCCTGGGTTGAGGACGGCTGGCTAAAACTGCGGCGCGTGCATCTGGGTAATCATGCATACCTGGGCAGCAGCGCCATTGTATGCGGCGGGGCGCGGATGGAAGACTGGTCGGAGCTTGGGGACCTTAGCTGCTTGCCTGCGGGGAAGACCATTGGTCGCGGAGAAGTCTGGCAGGGAAGCCCGGCAGTAAAGGTGCTAACCCGGCGCGATGAGGAATTTATGCAGCCCCTGGAGGTTTCCGCGGGGAAGCGGCGGCTGTACCAGTTCATCTTTACCTTATCGCTGTTCGTCTTTCCCATATTCATCCTGCTGCCGCTTATCCCGACCATCATCACGCTGCATCAGCTCGACAACGATGCGGACCCTTATGACTTCCGGTATCTGCTTATCACGCCCTCGCTGGCGCTGGCCTATATCATCCTGTTTGCCCTGCAGACCGTCATCGTGTCCCGCATTTTGCAGCGGGATATGAAACCCGGCGTGCATTCTATTTACAGCATCTTCTACGTAAGAAAATGGCTGGCCGACCAGATGATGTCCCTGTCCCTCATCGTGCTGCATCCGATTTTTGCCACCGTGTATGTGTCCCTGTTCTTTCGCGCCTTGGGGGCGAAAATTGGCAAGAACACGGAAATTTCCACCGCTTCTTCAGTTACGCACCCCTTGCTGCAAATCGGCAACGGCTCTTTTATTGCGGACGCGGTAACGCTCGGCGAGGCGGATGTGCGCGGACAGCGGCTGATTCTGGAAAAAACAATTATCGGCGATGTGTCGTTTGTCGGCAATTCTGCCCTGATACCGCAAGGCTACGAGCTGCCCGATCATATGCTTGTGGGCGTATTGTCCACGCCGCCGAGCGCGCAGCAGCTTGCTGCAGGTGACGCCCGCGATTATTTCGGCTCACCCGCCATAGCCCTGCCCCGGCGGCAGGAAAGCCAGGCCTTTGACGACCGGCTTACTACCTTCCCCAAGCCTGCCAAACGCATCGCACGGAGCGTGGTAGAACTTGTGCGCATCATCATTCCGGAGACCGTTATCATTTGTATGGCGGTCGTGTTTATTGCCTACGCGCACGACCTTGTTACCAAGACGCCCTGGTGGCAGGCCCTGCCGGGCATCCCGGCCCTTTACCTGCTGTTGATCGGCCTGCCGTCGTTTCTGATTACGACCCTGCTGAAGTGGGTATTTGCCGGGCGGTATGAATCCGGCAGCCACCCGATGTGGAGCTGGAGCGTATGGCGCAGTGAGGCCATTACCAGTACCTATGAGGCGCTGGCCGTGCCGTTTTTTCTGGAATATCTTAAGGGAACGCCCTGGCTGCCGCTGATACTACGTGTGCTGGGCGTAAAAACCGGTAAGCGCATCTGGATGAATACTACAGATATTACCGAGTACGACATGGTAAGCATCGGAGATGAAGCGCAGCTCAATAATGATTGCGGTCCTCAGACGCACCTGTTTGAAGACCGTGTGATGAAAATCGGCCCTGTCAGCATCGGGGCCAGGACGACCATTGGCGCCAGAACCATCATTCTTTATGAAAGCGAAATAGGCGATGAGGCCTGTGTAGATGCGCTCAGCCTCGTGATGAAGGGTGAAAAGTTGCCCGCCGGCACCAGCTGGGGCGGCAGCCCTGTGAAAGGAAGCTAAGCCGCCCTGTTTCCGCGTGACCTTACAAAACACATTGCCCAGACGTTTCCCAGGATGAGCAGCATGCCGTAGAAAACATCTTCGGCAGGAATTGTCCGGATGCGGATGCCGGTGTTTTCTACGTCGTCGTAAAGCACGACCGGCAGGCTGGTCAGCAGGCCATTTACTATTAGGAATGGCAGAAGGCAGACAAGGTAAGCAAGCAGGAATCTGTCGGCGCGGAACTGTGGCGCAGTCCTGCGAAGCACAAAGGAAAGAATGAGCCCCAGCCCGCATCCGCCGCATGCCGAAAAAGTGTACGCACGGGTGTGGTTCAGTGCGGCAATCAGCAGCAGAACTGACCCGAGGCCGGTCAGCCACGGCCATCCTTCGTCTGCTCCTTTAGGCGGAAAGTAGGCGTTCAGAGAAGCCCAGATGAAAGCACACGAGTAGGGTACGATCAGGAAGAACAGCCATTCTTCCGCCGGAAGACCTGCCAGCCGAAATGGCAGCGTGAAGTCGCGGCTGAACCACCACACGCCAGCCGCGGTAAACAAAATATCCCACGTAATGAAAAGGATGGCGGTGATAAGCATCCCGGGCAGCAGCGCGCGCCAGGATTTATAGAAAGCAACCTTGCTGTCAAAAGAAAGAGCAAGCGGAAAGATGATGGCGCCCGCGTCTATGAGCAGGTAAGTATAGTGCGGATTCATGCGCCGGTCCGCGCGCCTTTGGCCCGCTGCTCATCTGCCAGAATTTTGTCCCAATAGCGCCTCGGCACAATCAGGAGCCCGAACGATTCGCCCGCTTCCTTGCCGGTATGCTTGTGATGCATTTTATGAGCCCAGCGCAATACCCGGACATACCGGTTATCTGAGCGCGCAAACCATTTAAAGCGCTGATGAATCACAACGTCATGCACCAGAAAGTAGCACACGCCATATAGAAAAATGCCGATTCCGAAGAAAAACAGCCACCACAGTCCATACATTGACCCAAGCATGGTGCTCAGCCAGCATGGCACAGCGAAAATGAGAAAGAAAGCGTCGTTCTTTTGAAAAGGATGATAGCCGCCCCGATGATGATCGTTGTGCAGGCTCCACAGCGGACCGTGCATCAGGTATTTGTGCGCCGTCCAGGCTGCGCCTTCCATAAGCAGGAAGGCCAGCGCTACCATGCCTGTATTCAGCAGCCACATCATAACAGCAATCGGAGCAGGATGAAGAAAATGATTTGCATGAGAAACAATCCCCGGGAAAAAAGGTTGCCGCGCAGGCAGGCCCGTTGCCACAGCAGGGCAGAAAGCGCCGTGAGCCCCCACCAGCAAATGTAGTTGTAGGGCGGTATGCGCCCCCCTTCCCAATTCCAGTAGCCAAGCCGCATCGCCACCGGCTCCAGCACCCAGTCGTAGCCTGTCGCTATCGTTGCTGCTGTCGCCGCGCTGAGCCATTCGGGCAGTCGCAGCTTCCCGGCAAGGGAGATCGCCCCGGCGGCCACCAGCACCCAATTCACGCCGATAAGCTGGGGTATGTCCAGCCATTTTGGACCTAACGCGTTTCCGTAGCGGTATGCGCCAAACAGCCAGCCATAGTGCACGCCAAGCCATTCGGCGGCAAAGCACATGACCGCAATTGCCGCGCTCCAGGCAGCAAATGATCTGATGCGATGCCTGAAGGAGTAAAGCAGCATCGCCAGCATGAGGAGAAGGTGCGCCGGCGTGCTGCGGGCAATCCATTTTTGGTGCAAAGCGATACCGGCGATGCCGACCAGATGGAATATCCCTGCGACAATCAGCAATATGGCGTCTGCCCGGCTCTTTCGGCTTATTCCCATATCCATTCAACGCTGCCGTGAGTATAATGTTCTATATCGCCGCGCTCATCTTCAAGACCTATTTGTCCGGCGCTATTCATGTCAATAATGCGCATAAGCCGGCATTCAGAGCTTTTTTGAAAGGTCTGCCGCCTGCCGCGCCTGTACAACACCTTGTTGTAAGCTTCCAGCACCTCCGCATCTGTCTGTTCCGGCAGGCGGCTTGTCGCGTCAAGCACAGCCTTAGCTATCTCCCCGGCCAGGGTAGTTGTATCCGGCGCCCCGCCGGCCTGCAGGAGCATACTGGTGGCATGCGGCAGGTCTTCGGGAAAGTCATGCTGGCCCACATTCAGCCCAATGCCGACCACCGCCCACTGCCATCCCTGCCCACGCACTACATTCTCAATAAGAATGCCTGCTGCCTTTTTGTCGCCGATCAGAATATCGTTCGGCCACTTGACAGAAACGGTCTGGGACGGAACATGAGGGAGTATGGCTGCGGCAACTGCAACAGCAACTGCGGCTAAGAAGACAGGCTGCCGGCTTAAATCCAGTGCCGGAGTCAGAATAATGCTCATCAGGACGCGGTCGCCGGGCACGTCATTCCAGGTTTTTCCACGCTGTCCCTTACCGGCAATTTGGCGGGCCGCCAGCACTACATCGCCCGCCGCTGCCGTTGCTGCGTCTATACGTCGCATGGCATAGTTGTTGGTACTGTCAATAGTATCTAAACGAATGATCCGCGGCTTTACAGGCGGCAAAAGATTCGTATTTTTGAGTAAGGCCACAGGCCAAATTTATCTATCGGACACGTCCGCAGAAACTTTTCATTTGGAGAAAATCATCACAGCCCTTCAGGCCCGGCCCAAGGCCCCCACCCGCACTACGCGCGCGAGTAAACTATTTAAGTCCATTATCGGAGCGGTAAAGGAAAAGAAAGGCGAGGCCCTCGTCTCGCTTGACCTGCGCAAGATTGACGAAGCGGTTTCCGACTTCTTTATCCTTTGTGAGGCGGGCTCTTACATTCAGATCAAAGCCATTGGCGACGCTGTGGTGGATGCCGTGCAGAAAGCCACCGGCGAAAAGCCCTATCATACCGAAAGCAGCGAGCAATGGACGCTGATTGACTACGTGAATATCGTGGTGCACATCTTCAACCGCGAGCAGCGTAAGTTTTATGATCTGGAAGGTCTGTGGGCAGACGCGGAACGGCTGGAACACAACGATTAAACAATAACACTGCATTTTTCTTTTTAGCGCCAACTTGCGCGCCGCATTCTGAGTCTTAATTCCCAGAATGCTTCTGAAGCGGGGAAACCCGCACACACACATGGAAGACCAAAATCAAAGGCCGCTACCGCCGGCGCCGCCCCGGCAGGGAGGTAGTGATACCAGCGGCGGCCCCTCGGTAAATAATGACAATGACGAGCCCCGCGCACCACGCCGCGGTCCAAGGTTCAACATCTATTGGGTGTATGGCATCATCATCGCGGCCATATTCGCGCTGCAGTTTTTCGGGGGCTCCTTTACCGGCACCTCAACCGCCGAGGGTCAGAATAATTTCCGCGAGTTTCAGACGCGCTTCCTGAATACAGGGCAGGTGGATAAGATCGTCGTCGTCAATTCCGGCGAGGTTAATGCTTATCTCAAGCCCTCGGCTGCCGCGGTGTCCACACCTGCCAACAGGCCTATCCCTTCCGGCAGCGCGGCGCAGAAGGCTACTGTTTATACTTTTAAGATCGGCTCCATAGAGCAGTGGCGCGACGACTTCAGCGAGGCGAAAAAGACGCTTCCCGCAGGTGTGAGCGAGCCCGCCGTGATCTATGACCGGCCTAATACCTTTCTGCGCGACGCGCTTAATACCATCCTGCTGCCGATCATTATTCTGATTGCCATGTGGTTCCTGATTATGCGCAAGATGGGTGGTCCGGGCGGCGCAGGCGGCGGCGCGGGCGGCCTGTTCAACATTGGCAAGAGCAAGGCGCAGCTTTTTGAGAAAGGAACGCGGGTCAACATCACTTTTAATGATGTAGCCGGGCTGGATGAGGCAAAGGTGGAAGTGATGGAAATCGTGGACTTCCTGAAAAACCCGAAGAAATACACCAATCTGGGCGGCAAAATTCCAAAAGGCGCCCTGCTGATTGGTCCGCCGGGCACAGGCAAGACCTTGCTTGCCAAAGCCGTAGCCGGCGAGGCGCAGGTGCCTTTCTTCTCTATGAGCGGTTCCGATTTTGTGGAGTTGTTTGTTGGCGTTGGCGCAAGCCGTGTCCGCGACCTGTTTAAGCAGGCACGTGAAAAAGCTCCGTGTATCGTATTCATTGATGAAATTGACGCTATAGGCCGTGCGCGTGGGAAGAACGCCGTGGTGAGTAATGACGAGCGTGAGAACACGCTGAACTCCCTGCTGGTAGAGATGGATGGCTTCTCCGGCGACTCCGGCATCATTATCCTGGCGGCTACCAACCGGCCTGACGTGCTGGACACGGCCTTGCTGCGCCCCGGTCGCTTTGACCGTCAGATTTCTATTGATGTTCCGGATGTGAAGGGCCGCCAGAAAATATTTGAGGTGCACCTGCAGCCGATTAAGAAGGCTGCGAATCTGGATATCCTGAAGCTTGCGGTTCAGACGCCAGGCTTTGCCGGTGCTGACATCGCTAATATCTGTAATGAAGCCGCACTTATTGCCGCCCGCAAAGGACAGGAAGAGGTGAATATGCAGGACTTCAACGACGCGATTGACCGCGTGATCGGCGGCCTGGAAAAGAAAAACAAGATCATTTCGCCTGACGAAAAGAAGATTATCGCCTTCCACGAGGCGGGCCATGCGGTCTGCGGCTGGTTCCTGGAGCACGCGCATCCGCTGGTGAAGGTGAGCATTGTGCCACGCGGCGTGGCTGCGCTGGGCTATGCGCAATACCTGCCTAAGGAGCAGTATCTATATAATTCTGACCAGCTGAACGACCAGATGGTGTCGCTGTTTGGCGGCCGGGCGGCTGAAGAGCTCATTTTCGGGAAAATATCTACCGGCGCGCAGAATGACCTGGAGCGTATTACCAAGATGGCTTACAGCATGGTGACTATTTACGGCATGAACGAGCGCATCGGCAATATCTCCTTCCACAACAGCGGCGAGCAGGAATACACGATGACCAAGCCGTACAGCGATGAAACGGCCCGCCTCATTGACGAGGAGGTGCGCGCGCTGATACTGGTGCAGTACAACCGTACAAAGGACCTGCTGAGCCAGCATATACATCATCTGCATTCCCTTGCTACCGAGCTGCTGAAGAAGGAAGTACTGTTTAAGGACGACCTGACGCGCCTGATTGGCCCGCGGCCTTATGCTGAGGAAACGACACCGGACGAGTTTATCCCGCCTGTAAATAGTACTGTGCTGGATGAGCGGGATGGATTGGCGACGGCTTAGGAAACAGATATTTATAACAGAAAGCCCCGAATGATTCGGGGCTTTTTTATTTTCTGTAGCTGTCGCACTCAAAAGTTGTTGAAGACAGCACCCTACAACTGCGTCAAATAAAAAGCTTCCAGCTTCGTCCCAGGGAATGATTATACTATTGCTTACCCGGAGCAATTCTATAGGAATACAACCACCATTCGCAATTACATGATAAACCACTATGGCGCATTCATAACAACTTCTGCTGTTATACTGCTAACTATCGGCTGCAAAAAGAAAAGCCATTTGGCTTTCTTGAAGAACAAGGTCTTTACGATGCAGGAAAAACGAAAGCAACACTGAATGACAAACCATGGGAAAGCACCTTTACTTTTGTAACCTTTTTTCCGGAGAAGACTAGAAAGCTTGCTATCACAGCAAACATTTATAAAGGCGAGTCTTTGGTTCAGGAGCTTGATATAAGCTACATTGATTTGCAACAAAAAAATGCGATCTACTATTTTAGAAGGTTAGCGCAACTACCTAACAGCGATCCGCATCGCTATGATTCAGCTACTGCATTGTTTTCACTGAATGAGGACTCCGGCGTATTGGCTTCTTATGAGGTACTGGAAGATGCAGGGACGCCCAATCAGATAATGATTGATGCCGTTGACTCAATCAAGCATACAGTAACAGGCCGTTTTCAGATAACGTTTTTCAAACGGGATGGATTGGTACCTACGCCTTACGGTTTTGCTGATACTCTTAGATTCACAAACGGCTCTTTCGTACTTAGGTTGCCGTAAAGGAACGCTGGCAGAACGAAAAAGGGGTAACACAAACGTGTTACCCCTTTTTCGTTATCCAATAGCAGTCACTTCAACCGAAACATCTTCCCCGGCAGCGCCTTTACCACGCCGCTCATTTCCATCTGCAGGAGCATCGCGCCTATCTGTGCCGTGCTAAAGCCGGTTTGCAGCATCAGCTCATCGGCATGAACGCCGTCTTTGCCGTCAAGCGCTGTGGCGAGGCGCTGCTCGTCTTCCGAAAGCTGGCCGAACAGCTGCTGCTGGTCGCGCTTTGAGGGCTTTGCGCCGGCCCAGTTCATCAGGTCCAGCAGGTCCTGCGCGCCGGTGATGAGGGAGGCAATATTCTTACGGATCAGCTTATTAGGCCCTTCAGACTTGGCGTCAAACACGCGGCCCGGGAAAGCGGCGACTTCCCGGTTGTATGATGCGGCCACATAGCCGGTAATCATGGCGCCGCCCTTTTCGTCGCTTTCTACAATCACCGTCACGTCGCAAAGCCCCGCCACAATGCGGTTGCGCAGCGGGAAGTTGGTGCGGTCGGGCGCCGTGCCGGAGGGAAATTCGGTAAGCACGCCGCCCTTGAGGGTCATATCCTTAGCCAGGCTCTTGTTGGCTGGCGGGTAGATTCGGTCCAGGCCGTGCGCCACCACGCCCACGGTCGGCAGGCCAGTCTGCACACATTTGCGGTGCGTAATAGCGTCAATGCCAAAGGCAAGTCCGCTTACCACCACCAGGCCCTCCTGAGACTGCAGGCCTTCTACCAGGGCCTCCGTAACCCGCAGGCCGTAATCCGTGTTTTTTCTCGTGCCCACCACCGCCACCATCTTCTCCGCATTGAGCGGCGCGACGCCCCGGTAAAACAGCATGGCGGGCGCATCCTCGCAATTACGCAGCCGGGCGGGATAGTCTTTGTCGCTGAAAAACAGCGGCTGCACCGAATGCTTCCTTATGAACAAGAGCTCCGTTTCCGCCCGCCTCAGCACCGCCGGATCCTTACAGGCTTTCGCACGGGCCTCGCCCATGCCGCCCACGCCTTTCAGCTCCCGCGCAGGCGCCTGCATAATGGCGCGTGCGTCTCCAAAATGACTCAGCAGGACGCGCGCCATCTTTGGGCCAATGCCGTCAATAAAGGTTAAGGCGAGCTGAGCTAAAAGTTCTTCTTCGGTAAATGGCAGCATATTTGCACACACGGCTTACAGGCAACACACTATTCGCCTGAAGGCTTCAAAGTACAGCATTTATGAAAAAACAACTGCTTGTCGCGCTCCTGCTTTGCTGCACGGTGCTCGCCGCCTGCGCGCACAGCCGCAAGACGGCTAAAAAGAAGACGACTGCTAAAATCAGCGCTGCCTCGCTCCGGGGGCTTTCTTCCGTGGTGATGCGCCGCGGAGCCTGCTTCGGCAAATGCCCTGAATACACCATTACGGTCAACAGCGCAGGCCTGATCGTTTATAATGGTACGCGCAATGCAGAGCCACTGGGCGTTTATCAGAAAAATGCAGGTACTGACAAGGCGCAGGCGCTGCTAAAGTCTTTTATGGATAACCGCGCGGATACCTGCGTAACGCTCTACCGCTCCCGTATAGCCGATATGCCGGGTCTTTCCTTTACGCTGACGCGCAATGGCAAGCAGCAGCTGATTGGCAACGCCAATTTCGGCCCCCGTTTTCTTGCCGACCTGGCCGAGGAGATGGATGCCATGGGCAAGCCTGACGAGAGCTGGAAAAAAATAAGCGATGTGCCGATGGAGCAATAAAAAAGCGAAGTAGAAAGCGAAGAGCCATTCCCGGGAATGGCTCTTCGCAATTAATAGCATAGTTGCCCCGCTACATGTGCAGCTTGTCCTTCTTTACCAGAAGTTCCTCAACCGTTTCGCGGTACATTTCATCGGGCACACAGCAGTCAACCGGGCACACAGCCGCGCATTGCGGCTCTTCGTGGAAGCCCTGGCACTCGGTACACTTGTCAGGCGTGATGTAATAAACATCAACGGCCCGCGGATCGTGGCGTTCGCCGGCTTCCGTGGGTGAGCCGTCCATGCGGATGAAAGTACCCTTCACCGTTGTGCCGTCGGCTATGGCCCATTCTACGCCGCCCTCATAAATCGCATTATTGGGACATTCGGGCTCGCAGGCGCCGCAGTTGATACACTCGTCAGTTATCTTAATGGCCATTTCTTAGTAGAAAGTCGTTAGTAGAAAGTAGAAAGCGGGCTTACAGTAATTTTTCCTCCCGCGGAAAGACTTTTGGCTTTCCGATTGCGGTCAAAGGTACAATTTCGCCAAAAGAAAAAACGAAGGAATGGACATTGATGCGCGTATCGGCCTGCTTTGCCGGCTGGGAGAATATATTTCAGAAGGGAGCGATGCCTGGCAGGCGGCAAGGCATGTGGCAACCGTTCAAAATGGATGGTTCACGCCGGAAGCAGTTGACATGGCTGCGGGCCATATTGCGCGCGAATATCTGAACGAGGCGCGCCTGCGCAGTTGGGCAGAGCATTATACTTTGCCCCCTACACAGCGGAGGGTTGGCATCGTGATGGCAGGCAATATTCCGCTGGTTGGTTTCCATGACTTCCTCTGCGGCTTCGTCAGCGGCCACCATCTGCTGCTCAAGCTGTCTTCTAAGGATACCGCTTTGCTGACTCACCTTATCAAGAAGTTGATTGAATGGGAGCCTGCGATAGGCAGCCAGGTGCATACCGCCGAGATGCTGAAAGGCTGCGAGGCATATATCGCGACGGGCACTAATAACTCGGCGCGCTATTTTGAGCAATACTTCGGCAAGTATCCAAGCATCATCCGCCGCAACCGCACTTCAGTTGCTGTGCTGGATGGAACGGAAAGCGAGCAAGACCTGAGGAAGCTGGGCAGCGACATATTCAGCTACTTTGGCCTCGGCTGCCGGAATGTGACGCAGATCTGCGTGCCGGAAGGTTATGATTTTGTGCCCCTGCTGCGCACGCTGGAAAACTTTAAGGGGCTAAATGATCACAATAAATACCGGAACAACTACGATTATCACCTGGCGCTTTTCCTGCTGAATAAGGTGGCTTACCTGGACAATGGCTCACTGCTGCTCGTAGAAAACGCATTGCCGTTTTCGGCAGTCAGCGTGCTGCATTACCGCCATTACAAGGACTCGGATGCCTTGCTGCGCGAGCTGAAGGCCAGTCCCGACATTCAGGCGATTATCGGCAAAGACGGGCTGCCTTTTGGCACTGCCCAGCAACCCCGGCTGGACGACTATGCGGACGGCGTGGATACAATGTCATTTTTGTGCGGCCTATAATGGCGGCATCCGGCGAAAGAACACAAAACCATTCTTCGCGCCTGTTTCCTGAAGCTGGGGAAGCACCCGCCAGTCGGCGGCATCCGTCACCTTGCAGATGAAGTAGGCTGGCTTGTCAATAGCGCCGTAAAGCAGCCAGGCCTCGTTTGGTTCCAGGATGGCTGAGGCGCCTACATCGGAGATCGCAGTATGGAGATATGCCGGATTAGTGCTGCGCTGCTTGTTGCTGTAAAACAGGTGCGCATAACTCTTATATCCAAGCGGATGCACATATACGTCGCGCCCTGCCAGGCCCTGAAAATATGCTATAGCCGCGCGTTGCGAGTACGCTTCCACCTTAGGCGTAAAATGCGTGATGGCCACCTGAATAATGAGCACTTGCAGCGCGCAAAGTGCCATGATACCATTTTTAAAATGCCTGCGCATCAGCAGGACGCTTACCCAGATCCCGGCCAGGTAGATCGCTCCCCACAAGCATTCCGTCCAATGCCAGCTGACGCCGGCCTGAAGGTTTGCGACCGCAAATTCGTCGTGGATGTAAGGAATGATGCGGGCTTTGAACAGCCCGACGAGCGGCAGCGCCGTAATGAGCAGCGCCAGCAGGCTGCCGATTACCAGCAGGCCGGCCCGAATGCCCGCACGCAGGCGCGCCGGATTTTCGCACAGACTTGCTATGCGCAACGCGGCTATGTACGTGAGCGGATAATAGCATAGGGAGGAATAATGGACAATCTTCGTTTTTACGATAGAAAATAAGATGAGCACCACCCAGAACAGGATCCACATCCAGCGCGTAAAGTCCTTTGTCTTTCCTTCTTCCGCCGCATCGTGCCGCAGGCCCTGAAAGAGGAAGAGCGAGGCGGGAAAGCAGCCGATAAGCAAAACAATGGGGTGATAATACCAGGGCTCCTCATGATCGGCAATATTCTGGCCAAACAGGCCAGCCTGGTAAGCAATGAATTCTCTTATGAACGTCCAGCCATGCAGCGCTATTTCGGCTCCGAACCACAAAGACATTGTGAGTAAAGCAACGAGTGCAAGAAGCAGGAAATGAACCGGCCTGTAACCCTTGAGCCCTTTATTAATCGCCGCAAAAACGAGTAGCGAGAGGCCGGCAACAACTATTACCACCGGTCCCTTAGTCAGCACGGCAAGCCCAATACAAAGCCCGGCAAGCATTGCGTGAAGCCTTTTTTTCTCCGCCCATTTAATCATCCAGACCTGAATAAAGGCCAGTAAAATGAAATAGTTGAAGACGGGATCTATTATGCCGCTTTTGAAGTACACGTGCGGTAGCCAGGTAGCGGCGTAAAGCACCGTCCACCAGATGCCGGTTGCTCTGTCCCGAGCCGTGCTTCCGGCCCAAAAGAGTGTTAGTAACGTAGCAATGCCCGTCAGGGCGTCGGGCAGGCGGGCGGCGTATGCGCCCACGCCGCACAGCTTCATACTGAGCACCTGCAGCCAGATAAAGAGGGGCGGTTTTTCGTAAAACGGGGTAAAGTCAATCTGCATCCGCAGATAATCCTTGCTTACGATCATCTCGCGCGCACATTCCGCGAAGTTGATCTCGTCCCAGTCAAAAAGGTGAACCTGCCCTAAGAACGGCAGAAACAAAACGGCCGCGGCCAGGCCGATTATGGCATAGATAAAGCGGGCTGACATCAGACAAGCGGCGGCTTATTCATGCTGGAGGCGCTGCGGGTCTCAATTCTGAATGTGCGATTGCCCCAGCGCCTCATCAGCGCAAAGCAGAAGATGGTCGTCATTGTGCCGAGCATGCTGCCTATAAAGATGTCTGCGAAGAAGTGCGCAGCGAGGTACATGCGCGAGTACGCTACGAGTATGGCGACAAAAAACAGCGCAAGCCCGGCCCGGCCCCACCCACTCGGGAGCACCATACTGATAAAGCAGCACATGCTGAACACGCTGCCTGAATGCCCGGATGGAAAGCTGCGGTGAAACAGGTGCGGCCATTGGTGCGCTATGTGAATCCAATCGGGATCACGCACCATCTCCAGCTTATAATATTCCAGTGGGCGAGGCGCCTGCACATATGATTTGATCCCCTGAATAACCAACGCGGGCACCACATTGCATACAATAGCGGCAAGTATAAACCACCAGTTGCGGCAAGACTTAAAGAACATCACCATCAGCGCCAGTATCACGGTTGTGCCGGCGCCGTCGCCCACTTCGGTAATTCCGCGCATGAAATAATCCAGAAACGTGTTGTGGTAAAGATTCACTGCGCGGAACAGCTCCCGGCTATTGAAAATGAACCACAGCATGCTCCCGGCCAGCATCCAGATCAGGAATGGATAGATGAACCAGGGATTATAAAAGGCGCGTACCCGTCTGAACACGGCTTAGGATGTTTGAATGGTGGATTTCCTGAAAACCGTGCCTGCGCGGTTCCATAGCCGAATGTACCATTCCTTGCTAAAGAGCGGCGAGTCGTTGCGCGCTGCGCGGATGATGACAAATGCGATGGGCAGAAGCATCGCGGTGCTCATCCACATACCCATCCAGGGCGGCACGGTGCCGGATTGCGAAAGCTGCTCGCCGCTTTTGGACATGATAAAGTAGAGCACAAAAAAACCAATGGCGACAATAATAGGCAGTCCCAGCCCGCCTTTCCGGATAATAGCGCCCAGAGGAGCCCCAATCAGAAACAGCAGCACGCAGGCAAAAGACAAGGTAAACTTGCTGTGGAAGGCGATCTGCCGCTTGACCATATTCTCCTCGCTGATTTTTATGTTGTTGGCCGTATAGCCTACCAGCTGCATCGCATTACGCACATTGCCCAGCGCCAACTCAGAAGCCTTCCCGCGCAGGCTGTCCGGAATATGCGCGGCAAAGCCGGCGCCATAGTCGCGCAGTGGCAATCCCTTTAATGCATTTAAACGCTTACGAAAATCGGTGCCGATTTCTGTCTTGCTATATACCGGGATGTATGGCGCGAAATTCGCCTCACTAATGGCAAGATCATGCTGCCGGTTTTTTTCAATCAACTTCATGTCATCGCGCAGCTGCCGCACGTTCATCATCTGATAGCCGCCCTTAAACAGGTCTTCGTTTGTGCGCGAGAGCTTTAGCGCGGAGAGGTCCACCACGGCGTCGTAGCGCTTGAAGTGCATGCGCGTCTGCGTAGCATGCGGGCCGGCGCCCGGGTTGGCATTATCCAACGCTTCCTGGTAGCGCCAGCCGTTCTGCAAACGAAATATCAGAAACTTGCCGTCGGCGGAAGGGAACATCTGGCCGCTTTCCGCCAGCGTCACCTTATTGTTGCCGGCATACTGGCCGCCATCATAGATGATAACGTCGCGCACAGTCTTATCGTCCTTGTCCTTCTGGCCCACTTTGATAGCGTAGCCTGGTATATCGCCGTTGAATTGTCCGGGCCGGATGTTGAGGCTCATCTTGGCGTTGCGCAGATCATAAAGCAGCGAGAATGCCTTCAGGTTAGCTACCGGAATTATATTGTTATTGAAGAAGAAGGCTCCTACAGCCACAAGTGAAATAACAACGACCAGCGGCCGCATAAAACGTAGCAGCGAAATGCCAGAAGACTTGATGGCGACCAGCTCGTAGGCTTCGCCCATGTTGCCAAAGGTCATTATGGAAGCCAGCAGGATGCCGAGCGGCAGCGCAAGGGGCACCATCGTGGAGCTCATGAAAAAAAGAAGCTTCAAAATAGTCCACACGCCAAAGCCTTTTCCAAGCAGCTCATCCATGTATAGCCAGAAAAACTGCATTACCAGCACAAACAACGAGACGAAAAACGTGACGACGAACGGCCCGATAAATGAGCGGATGATGAGCAGGTCCAGCTTTTTGAGCACGCAGCAAACCTACTCCCAAAAGGCTTAAAGGAATGTTGGTCTTTGGTGCCGGCTGCTTCTCTGAAAACAAGCGGCGCCTCAGCACGCCACGGCCTCTTACTGCAATTCGCAAACCAAAAGAAAATGCCCGCAATTGAGCGGGCATTTTCTTGCCTGAAGCAGGCTATGCCGCGCCGATGCGGTGTTTCAGGCTATCTACCTGCTGGTTCCAAAGCTGCTGACTGCTGTCGAGGTCGCTCTTTTCTGCAAAATCCGTGATACGGAGAATGGTCTCGTTGGTGATGGGGCTCTGCTCTATGCGGAACTCAACAAACTCGTCGTCGTTATAATAATCCCAGCGGTAGCGTACATAGTTGTTCTCAAAGAGCTCTGTACGCTCTGCCTGATCTACCGCACCGCTCCAGTAAAAGTAGAATTGGTTGTCGCGTTGATCAACCTTGTCTGCAAACCATTCCTGCAGGCCAACGGCGGTAGAAAGGAACTCAAAAAGTATAGTCGGCGAGCTGCGGATCGGGTACTCCAGCGTATAAATGATCTTCTTGTTTTTTGCGGACATTAGAAAGGGGACTTGTGTAGAAAACTTAATCGTGCAATTATAGAAAAAGCGGCGAGCTTTCAAAATATTATTTGCCAAGACCGTCTTAAAGGGCTGGTTAAGGCCGTTAAAAAGCTCATAATTTTTTTTGGGTTGTATTATCCCTGCCCGTAGGTTTGTCTTCTTATTGTCTGTTGGTAGCCGGTAATTGTTCTTTAATCACGCATTCTTTAACCCTATAATGCCTCGCCAATGTCCATGCGTCAACTTAAGATCACGAAAAGCATTACCAACCGCGAGAGCCAAAGCCTGGAGAAGTATCTTCAGGAAATAGGCAGGGTTGACCTGATATCGCCGGAAGAAGAAGTTCAGCTCGCTGTCCGAATCCGCCAGGGCGATCAACGGGCCCTTGATAAGCTGACCAAAGCCAACCTCCGCTTTGTGGTGTCTGTGGCCAAACAGTACCAGAACCAGGGCCTCTCTCTAAGCGACCTGATTAATGAGGGAAACTTCGGCCTTATCAAAGCTGCGCAGCGTTTTGATGAGACCCGCGGGTTTAAGTTCATTTCCTACGCCGTCTGGTGGATCCGCCAGAGCATTCTGCAGGCTTTAGCTGAGCAGTCGCGCATTGTGCGCCTGCCGCTCAATAAAGTGGGCCTGAGCAACAAGATCAGCCGGGCGTTCTCTGCACTGGAGCAGGAGTTTGAGCGCGAGCCAACGGTAGAGGAGCTTGCGGAAATGCTGGAAATCGGGCTGGAGGAAGTAGAAAATACGCTCGGTGTAGCCTCCCGCCACGTGAGCATGGATGCGCCCTTTGCGGATGCGGATGAGGCCAGCTTGCTTGATGTCCTGATAAACCCGAATGCTGACGCTACGGACGCGGACCTGACACATAAAGATTCGCTACGTTGCGAAATCGGCCGCTCACTTGGCACCCTCAGCGACCGCCAGCGCGATGTACTGCTGCTGTTTTACGGCATCGGCGTAGAAAACCCCTTAAGTCTCGAAGACATCGGTGAGCGTTTTGCCCTTACGCGGGAGCGCGTGCGTCAGATCAAGGATAAGGCCATCACGCGCCTGCGAAGCGAAAACAAGTGTGGGTTGCTTAAGAGCTACCTTGGTAACTAAAATTACACAACTGAACTTTTTTAAGATCGCCATAAAGGGCGATCTTTTTCGTTTTTTAATAGAAGTAATAAGAAAGGCCCCGGCAGTGCCGGGGCCTTTTGTGTCTCTGTAGCGGGAACGGGAGTTGAACCCGTCACCTCAGGGTTATGAATCCTGCGCTCTAACCAACTGAGCTATCCCGCCGGTTATTGGGAGCGCAAAAATAAGGTTTCAGGCTTTATCATCCGCAACGGTCAGCAGGCTTTTCAGCGCATCGTTCATCTGAACGATTTTTCGCAACTGATAGTCAAAGCAAATCATGCCGGTCTTTGCCTCGGCAATGATCAACTCCTTGCCCTCGCGGCTTGTGCTTACGCGGTAGAGCAGGTCAAAAGAGCGAGCCGTCAGCTCATCGGCGAAAATCGCCACTTCCAGCGTATCGCCGTAGAAAGACTCACCGCGGTACGCAATCATCACATCGCCCATAATAAGCCCGTGACCGCCGGTATTCATTTCTGTAAATCCGGCGGTAGCCAGCCACTGCATTCGGGCCTCGTGAAGCATGGAGAGGATTGCATCATTACCCACATGCCCGCCATAATTAATGTCTCCGATTCGCACGGGAATACGCATTACCGCGAGCGGGCTACGCGGGGGAAAGGCTATTTTTACGCGCATTCTGAAAGACTCTATGAAGATTATCTGTGTTGGCCGAAATTATGCGGAACACGCCAAAGAGCTGGGAAACGCCGTGCCGGAAGTGCCGGTGCTGTTTATGAAATCCCGGAACGCTCTGCTACAGCCCGGACGTGCGTTTTATTATCCTGAATTCAGCAAAGACATTCATTATGAAGCTGAGCTGGTGCTGAAAATCTGTAAGAACGGCAAGCATATCGCTGAGAAATTTGCGCGCAAATACTACAATCAGATAACGGTCGGCCTCGACTTCACTGCCCGCGACCTGCAGCAGAAGCAAAAGGAAAAAGGCCTTCCCTGGGAAATTGCCAAAGCCTTTGACGACTCGGCTGTTGTCGGCGAATTTCAGGCAATTCCAGAGGAGAAAAACGTGCAGGACTACCGCTTTGAGTTGCGTAAAAACGGACAGGGCGTGCAGCACGGATGGGCCGGCGATATGCTGAACACGATTGACAAAGTCATTTCCTACGCTTCCGGCTTTTTCAGCCTCAACATCGGCGACCTGATATTTACCGGCACGCCCGCCGGGGTAGGTCCCATAGCTCCTCACGACAGGCTGGAAGGCTTTTTGGAAGACGAGCGCGTCTTTACTCTGGATATAAAGTAAAGCTTTGCTTTAACGGGGGCATTGCAACACCAGCGGCCTGCATGCCTGACCTTCGTGCGCGATGAAAAAGATATTCCTGCTCGCCCTTACGCTATTCCTGCTTTGCCCCGCCTTTGCCCAGAGAGAGCAGCAGCGCCAGCCCGTTGGCTGCGTGGATCCGGCTTTGAGGCTCCAGGCCGATGCAATCAAGCAGCATTTTACCGCGCAGGGCTTCAAAGTTTACCGCGATGCGATGATCAATATGGAGAGCATGACGCCCTTCCCGATTATGGTGCAGCTGGCGCAGGGACATCTCTACCAGATTGTATTCGTGGGTAATCCCCGCGCAACGACGCACAGGATGACGATGTATGATGGCAACGACCGAAAGGTGGATGAGAAGTTCATCTCAAGGCATCATGGCGAGGAGGCCAGCAACTACATCATTTACGAGTTCGTGCCTGACCATACAGACATGTTCATGTTTGAGTTTATGACGCGCCTGAAGAACGAAAATTTCTGTGGCTCTGTCTGCATCCTCGCTGCCGACGGCTCAAAGGGTCAGGTGAAATACACACCCTACGTACCGTAAGCTATAAGCAGTGAGCCGGGCGTGGCAGGCATAGATGGCGCTGCATATTGTCTGCCGCCCTGCGTGGCCTCCCAACGGCACTATATTTTGTGCTGCTGTCAATGTTCATAACTCACTATTAAATGGCCGAGGTAAACATTGCGCCGGACTGGAAAAAGGCTTTAGCGGAAGAATTTGGTCAGCCCTATTTTGAGGAGATTGTAAGCTATCTGAAAACCGAAAAAAAGGCGGGTAAGCCTATCTATCCGTCGGGACCGCTCATTTTCCATGCCTTTGAAGCAACGCCGCTGAAAAAGGTGAAGGTGGTCATCCTCGGCCAGGATCCTTATCATGGTCCGAGGCAGGCGCATGGCCTTTCCTTTTCAGTACCGCGCGGCATTATACCGCCGCCCTCGCTGGTAAATATCTTTAAAGAAATAGAAGACGATCTCGGCATAACGCGGCCGCCGCACGGCAATCTGGAGCATTGGGCCGAGCAAGGTGTGCTGCTGCTAAATGCCGCGCTCACCGTGGAAGCTCATCAGGCAAATGCGCACGCTAAAATTGGCTGGCACCGCTTTACGGACGCGGTAATTAAAACCGTTTCCGAAGAATGCGATGCTGTTGTGTTTATGCTTTGGGGCCGCTTTGCGCAAGGAAAGGAAGACCTGATTGACAAAAAGAAGCATCTCATTCTCAAGTCAGCGCATCCTTCACCGCTATCTGCCCACAATGGCTTTTTTGGCAACCGGCATTTCTCCAAAGCCAACCATTGGCTGGAAAAGAACGACCTGAAGCCTATTGATTGGTCACTGCCGGAGTAATGACTTTTATAGAGCCGTCGCCGCAAGCAAAAATGATCAGAATAGTCCGAACAATTGCGCATCTATCCGCCGCACCACATCGGCAAAATCTTCATCCCGTTCTGTAAAGTCCAGCTTATCTACGTCAATGATCAGCAGCGGGCCGTCGGTATAGCTTTCAATCCAGCGATCGTAAAAGCCGTTCAGGCGCTTCAGGTAATCCAGCCGGATGTTCTCCTCATAATCCCGTCCGCGCTTTTGAATCTGATCCACCAGCTTCGGGATACTGGCCTTCAGGTAAATCAATAAGTCCGGCGGGCTGACCATTTGCTTCAGGGTGTCAAAGAAGGAGGCGTAATTGTCAAAGTCGCGCTTCGTCATCAGCCCCATATCATAAAGATTCGGCGCGAATATCTGTGCGTCCTCGTAGATCGTGCGGTCCTGAATCACAGTGTCTTTTCCACTCCGGATCTTCAGCAGCTGCTGCAGGCGAGAATTGAGGAAGTACACTTGCAGGTTGAACGACCAGCGGGTCATGTCGCCATAAAAATCCGTCAGATAAGGGTTGTGATCCACATCCTCATAATGAGGCTGCCAGCCGTAATGCTTTGCCAGCTGTGCGGTGAGCGTGGTTTTGCCCGCGCCGATATTGCCGGCTACAGCGATGTGCTTGGGAGATTTTTTGGCGGACATAATCTGGAAAATCGGTTGGCAAGATAGCTAAGGGCCACGTTAATCAGCCTACACCGCGGGATGCTTTATTACACCAGGATTTATTTCAAGCTAAAGCGATAATTCCTTTTATGGATGCTTTTTTATTCCTTTGGGCGCTACAGCCACCTATCAGCCCATGCAAGTCTTCATCGTACGGCCCTTCGGCATCAAGAAGGTGATCCACAAGCTGGCCGATGGCGGCCAGGAAATCGTTGATTTCAACTTTGACCATGTACAGGAAGCGCTGATTGACCCTGCGCTGAAAGCCCTTGACCTGGATGGCGGCACCACCGGCAGAATCTTCGCCGCCGGCGAAATCCGCGAAGACATGTTCTCGGAGCTGCTGCTTGCCGACGTGGTGATAGCCGACATCACCGTCCACAACGCAAACGTGTTTTATGAGCTTGGCATTCGCAATGCGCTGCGGGATAAGACAACGGTGCTGATCAACTGCCCCGGCTACGATATAACGCCTTTTGACATCATCGGCTACCGCTACGTCAGCTATCAGAAAGATAAACCAGAAGCCGCGCTGGACGACCTCATCATGGCCATCCGTGAAAGCAAGGATTCCAAAAAGCGCGACAGCCCGGTCTTCAACATGCTGCCCACCCTGCAGGTGCCGGACACGGAGAAATTCTTCGCGCTGCCGCCGGACTTTTCCGCGGAAGCCTGCGATGCTTACGAGGCAAAAGATATCGGGCGACTGGCGCTCCTTACACGGGAGGCCGCGCTTTTTGAATGGCGCATCCCCGCCATGCGCCTGCTCGGCTCTTACCTCTACCGGCTCAATGCCTACAAGCCTGCGCAGACGGCATGGGAAACAGTTCACGCGCACAAGCCCAATGATTATTCGGCCAACGACAACCTCGCCACCATTTACCAGCGCTTGGCCGAGCGGCAGATCCGCCAAAACCCGGCGGCGGCAGCCGTGCTGCTCCGCAAGTCCGACGACGCTATTGAGGCCTTGTTGTCGCAAGGCAGTGCCCTGAGCAGCACGCAGCGGGCCCAGGGCCATGCCCTCAAGGGCCGCAATGCGAAAACCCGCTGGACGGCGGAATGGATGAGCGCAGCTCCCGAAGAGCGCTCTGCGATAGCCCTTGGCTCCCCCTACTGGGAAGACACGCTGGACTTTTACGGCCTCGGCTACCACACCCACCTCAATCACTACTACTCCGGCATCAATGTCCTGGGCATGCTTACAAGTGTAATCTGCCTCGCCGAGTCTCTTCCGGATGTCTGGATGCTGCGCTTTGATACGCAGGAAGAAGCAGACGACCGTTTGAAAGGCCTGAAAGCGCAAAAAGAGCGCGCGGTGGCGGCCATGCGATACACTATAGATGCCGAGCGCGAGCGCCTTAAAGCCGCGAGCGATTCCGACATGTGGCTGGAGATAACGCATGCGGACTATTCCGCCCTTACCGCGCCCTCCATAGCTAAGGTTGCGTTCGCTTATAAAAGCGTGATCCGGAGCTGCGACCAGCTGCAGACCAATGCCATAATCCGCCAGCTCACCATGTACCAGGCGCTCGGCGTACTTCCGGAAAATATGGAAGCGGCCCTGAAAGTAACCGGCATAGAGCCCAATGAGGCGCTTGACGACCACTACATCCTGTTTACCGGCCACATGATGGATGCGCCGGGGCGCGAGCCCCAGCGCTTTCCGCCGGCTGCCGAGGCAGCTGCCCGGGAGGCAATTGAGAAAAAGCTAAAGGAGGTAATGGAGGAAAACTTTGGCAAGGAGCTCTGGGGAATCGCCGGAGGCGCCTGCGGCGGCGATATACTCTTTCACGAAGTCTGCGCCAACCTCGGCATCCGCACGGAGCTGTATCTGGCGCTGCCGCGCGAAATTTTTATCAATGAATCAGTAGCCTTTGCCGGCGAAGACTGGGTGGACCGGTTCGATAAGCTCTACACCACCCTGCCCTATCGCGTCCTGTCGGAAGTAAAGACCCTGCCTGCCTGGCTTCAGAAGCGCAAGCCCTATGAGAGCCTCTGGCCGCGCGCCAACCTGTGGATGCTTTATAATGCCTTGGCCAACGACAGCATCAACATGACCCTCATTGCGCTCTGGGACGGTAAAGGCGGCGACGGCGAGGGCGGCACCGCGCATATGGTAAAGCTGGCCCGCGAATGGGGCGGCACCACAGAACGCATTGATGTTTCTTCCCTGCTATCTCAACCTTTATAGACTGCGCTTACTTTCGCAGGAATGACCGCCGCCTTTGCGCACCCGTTTGCGCGGTTTCTGCTGCAGCTGCTGCTTATTCTCATTGTTACGCGGGGTATGGGTTGGCTGCTGCGCAAATGCAGCCAGCCGGCAGTGATCGGCGAGATCGCAGCCGGCATTATCCTTGGCCCCTCGCTGTGCGGCGCCGTGTGGCCTCAGTTTTCAGCTGCTGTCTTTCCTAGAGAATCTCTGGGTACGTTGAGCATTGTCAGCGAGATGGGGCTGGTGCTGTTTATGTTCGTAGTCGGGATAGAGCTGGATGCTGCGGTGATGCGCAGAAAAGCGCGTCAGTCACTTATCATCAGCGGCGTGTCAATAGCGCTTCCATTTGTGTCAGGCAGCCTGATGTCGCTGTATCTCTACCGGCAATATGCCGCGGCGGGCGCGGCCTTTGGCGGGTTCGCGCTCTTTATGGGCATAGCCATGAGCATCACCGCATTCCCGGTGCTGGCCCGCATACTCAGGGAGCGCGGGCTGGATCGTAGTCCGCTCGGCGTCATGGCCCTTAGCTGCGCCGCCGCAGACGATGTGACTGCATGGTGCATCCTTGCCGCCATCGCCGCAATTATCAAAGCGCAGGGCCTTTCCGGCTTTGGCATTACCATGTGCCTGTGCGCCGCATATGTCGCTGTGATGCTGCTGCTGGTGAGGCCGCTTATAAAAAAACTCATCCTGCAATCGTCTGCCGATAGCATGCCGCGCTTCCTCATTCCCGTTCTGCTCGGCGGGATGCTGGGCTCTGCCCTGATAGCGCAGGTAATAGGCATACATTCCCTGTTCGGGGCATTTCTGTTCGGACTTATCATCCCGGTTGAATGGGCTTACCGCCGCGCATTTATAGCCCGCGTGGAGGACGTAGCCGGCGTGCTGCTGCTTCCGGTGTTCTTTGTCATAACCGGCCTGTGTACGCAGATCGGAGCGCTGCATACCGGCCGGGACTGGGCAATCTGTGCCCTTATCACCGCAGTGGCTGTGATCGGAAAGCTCCTGGGCGGGACTCTGGCGGCGCGTGCTACCGGCGAGGGCTGGCGCAATGCCCTGGCGCTCGGCGCACTGATGAACACACGGGGGCTGATGCAGCTCATCGTGCTGAATATCGGCTACGATCTGGGCATCCTTTCGCCAGCCATCTTTACGATGATGGTGATTATGGCTATCGTTACGACCGCCATGACTGCGCCGATACTGAAGCTCCTGAAAGTCGCATAGCGCGCTGCTCAGGCCGCTACCATTCTGTATCGCTGGTGCCGGCGCGCAGGCGCTGCAGGGCAGGGATGCGCAGGCCTATACGGATGCCGTTGTACGTGCGCTTGTCGCTGTCCCAGCCGCGGATAAAGTCCAGGCGAAACACGCGGTAGATCTTATAGCCGAGGTTGTCTATAGACACAAAGGCTTCTGTAAAAAAGAGATTCTTGTCGGCGTAGAAAGTGTTGTTGCCGATGATGAAGTACCACTTCGCCTGCCGCAGCCCGGGAAGTTTGTTGGAAAGCAGGCCCTGCAGATTGTACTCCACATGAGCCTCGCCATAGAGCGAGGCGTCATTGCTGAAATGATAGAAAGGCGCCAGCTGCATAGCCCGCAGGTAGGGAGATGCCAGCGTAAAAGCCGGATCGTCGCCGGCAAAAAGATGCATCAGGTCAGGAATGCCGACATAATTCTTGGTAATAAAGCCGCCTGCGGAAAGGTTGTAGGATAGCGAGCCCAGCAGCCTGAGCCTTGCCTCGCCGCTCATGCCGACACGCCACTTGTCCCAATCCACATCAGATCCCAGCAGCTTCGGAATGCCGCGCTCGTATTGTGCCGAGAAGGTAGGCCAGCTACTGCCGTTGCTTTGCTTGAAATCCGGGTACTGCACGTAAGTATGTCCCGGCTGATACGATATGCCCGCGCGTATCCAGACGGCATCGTGCTCCTCAAAATGCCAGCGGCGCAACTCTAAAGGCAGGTTGCTCGTAAACTCCGTAAGCCCTTTCCCGGAAAAGCTGTAGTAATCCGTATTCCAGAGCGGCGTTCTGTGCTCATAAGCCACGCGGCCGTTAAAGCGCAGGCCATTGCCTAAGGAGCGGCGGAATGTAAGGGCGCCGGTCCAGCGCTCATATACTTTCAGCTCATTGTAATCCAGCACCAGTGTGTTGAAGCTGTTGAAGATCGTAGTGATCGGATTGTCCCGGTTGTATTGAAACACATAGCGTCCGCCTTCTCCCGTAAGGCTCCAGCCCCGCCCGCGCCAGGCGGTATTAGCGTGAAAAAATGTAAGCGCGACAGCCGTATTGAAGTGCGTATTGGTAAACCCATAGCGCGGTGCGATGCGCAGCAGCAGTGAGTTGGGCGTATCTATCCGCCGGCGTATGGAAAATTGAGGCTCCAGCACAAAGCCTTCCACACTGTTGAAGTTTACAGACGTGATCAGCGGGTCGATATGGAAGGTGGTCCGGTAGCCGCTATCGCTGATGTCAACCCCGCCGATGAGCACCTCGGCGATCTTCCCGCGGTTTTGCCTGCGGCGGATGGAGTCCACACGATGCGGGTTTTCCAGGGCCAGGCGCAGGGAATCTTTGTAGCGATAGTCGCGGGCCTCATCGGTCTCCAGCGGCAACGGACGGGTTTCTTCCCAATAGACGGTGTCTTTCTTGTTAGCCGTCTTATCATAGGTGGAGATGATTTTTTTATTAAAGACCGTATCCGGCACCGGCTCGTTCACTTTTTGGTTGTCATAGACGGTAACAAAGTTGCCGGTGATGCCGAAGCCAAAGATGTTGATGACTGGATAGAACTGCTGGTTCTTGATAACCCACGTGTCTTTCTTCAACGGCAGGAATTGCTGATCCAGTCGCAGGGTATCCAGCTTCTCCAGCCCGTAGCGTGCCGAGGTGGCAAGGCTGAGGGAGTGAATGGCCCAGTCGCCGTCCACAAGATAGATGGTTCCGAAAAAAACCGGCTCGTAGGCCCGCTTGGGAATCACTTTGATCTTGTAGATGGTATAGCGGCCTTCTTTAAACTCTCCTTCCAGCCTGTACTTGTAGTAGCTGAGCGCCGAGGCTGCTATAGGTGATACGTGGCCGCGGGGGTTTATATTATCCGCTATCTCTACATTATTCTCGTAAAAAGTGATTACGGACGGAAGCTGTGAGAAGCCGAGCCCGTTCGGGTCGCCGCTTTCGCGGACGGAGTGGATGATGGTGCGCTCCTTCTCCGGATTGCGCTGCGCGTAATAGTCGGCTACCTCCTCGCAGAGATAAAGCACGCCCTTGCCAGTGGTGTCCAGACCCAGTTCGCCTTTATCCACTTTTTGGCCGAGCACTTTTTCGGGCGTTTCGCGCGTTCGCAGGACGCCTTTAAGGTAAATGCTGGTCTGGAACTCCTTGACCTGCTGCAGGTGGAAGGCCCGCTTTTTAATAGCCTCGCGGATGATGCGGTAAGCCGGATCTTCGTCAGACGCACGCACCACCACTTCCTTCATCTCCAGGCCCTGGTCCATCATGCGGAAGTCGTGCTTCAGGGCCTCGTCTTTGCCGATGCTGAGGGGAAAGGTGGTCTGCTGATAGCCGATATACTGGCAGGTGACGGTATAGCTGCCGGCGGGCAGGGGCAGCACATAGTTGCCGGAAGCATTGGCGGCAGTGCCATTGGTGGTGCCGGCTACAAAGACCGTAGCAAACGGCAGGGGCGCTCCCTTTGTATCGCGGACGGTGCCGCTGAGCGTGCCAGCAAGCGCATCCGAGATAAAGCAATAGGAAAGAAGCAATAGGAAGCAATGCCGCATAGGCTGCAAAGATGCCCGTTAAGCAGATATAAAGCAGATTATTAGCCTTGTAGTGATTTGGAAATTTCAGTTGGCCTTACCAAAATCCTGTCCGGCTGATGCCTACATTTATGTCAGTAAACGCACTCCTCATAATCATGGACCTTCAAAATCAAAAACAGATTTTCTCCGACTACAACCTGGAGCAGACCAGTACGCACAGCGTCTCTAAAACCTTCTTTGCCAATGTCTTCCTCTGGATGGCCGGCGCGCTCGCCATCTCAACGGTCTTCGCCTGGCTCTTTGCCAACAACCACAGCCTCCTTTCTTACCTCATTACCGAAACGGGCAAGCTCAGCACCCTGGGCTGGGTGGTTATGTTCGCGCCTATCGGCTTTGTGATGCTGATGTCCTTTGGCGTGCAGCGGCTGTCAGCAACAGCAATGGCAGCGCTCTTTATCGCGTATGCGGCTATTAACGGCATTTCCTTCTCATTCATCCTGCTGGCATACACCCCAGGCTCCATCATCAGCTGCTTTGCATCAGCCGCAGCTATGTTCGGCGTCATGGCCGTACTTGGCTATACCACCAACAAAGACCTGACTTCCTTTGGCCGCATTATGATTATGGGGCTGGTTGGTGTTGTAGTCGCGTCGGTAGTCAATCTCTTTGTAGGTAATTCTATGCTGGATTATGTGATCTCCCTCGTAGGCGTGGCGGTATTCACCGGGCTTACCGCATACGACGTCCAGAAGCTGAAGCGAATCTCCATAGGTCTTGAGTATGACGGCGTAGGCGTTTCGGGTGTACGGAAGCTGTCCATACTTGGCGCCCTGACCCTTTACCTGGACTTCATCAACCTGTTTCTCATGCTGCTGCGCCTCTTTGGTCGCCGCAGGTAACACAAATAGTCTTTCTAAAAAGCCTTTTCCCTTGCGAAAAGGCTTTTTTATTTGTATCCCGGATATCCGGTAAAGCTTTTCTTAACGCCTGATTGACCCTCAAAACATACTATCTTCCCGACCTTTGAGTTATTACAGTAGCGTGCTTCAAATGTCTTTTCAAGCCTTGCGGCAAAGGCTTAGCCTTCCCATTTTCATCACAGCCCTGCTCCTGCTGGCAGGAGGCCTGCGGTCTTTTGCGCAATCCCGCCTGAACACAGACAGCGCCGCCCGCGCCCGCCAGCAAACGCTGGAGGCTACCCGCGCGGCGCAGAAAAGGACTTTAGACTCCGCCAAAGCCTCACGTCAGCACATGCTGGACAGCCTGAAGGCTTCCCGCCTGCATCGTACGGATAGCCTGCAGGCCATCCGTAAATACCGGGAGAGCAGGCGATTCCGCGACAGCGTAACGGAAGCGCGGCAGGACCGGGTAGAAACAATCCGTGAAGCGCAGCACGCACGACTTGATAGCATGAAGGACGCGCGCCAGCGCATAACCGACAGCATCGTAGCTTCCCGGGAAGCCCAGATGGCGCCGATCCGCAAGGCTCAGAAGACGCGGATGGACAGCCTGAATGCGCTGAAGAAGTATAAAACCAGTAAGCGTTATGCAGACAGCGTAGCCATTGCGCAAAAAGCGCGTGCCCAGGAACTGGCAGCAAAGCGCAAAACTTTTACGGACAGCCTCACCGCGGCGCGCAAAGCCAATATGGATCAGCTGAAAGCGGCCCGGAAAGTCATTACCGACTCGCTGGCCGCTTCGCGGAAGCTGCGTACAGATTCCCTCGCCGCAAAGCGCAAAGAGCGGGAAGCCAAGCTGGCTAAGAACAAAGACAACCAGGTACGCGATAAAAAGCTGAAAGAGAAGCAGGCAGAGAATAAAGCCCAGCTGGCCTTTGAGCTGAAGATCAAGAAAAAACGCTCCGTTTACAGCAATGAAAACATGCTGAAGAAGAAATGGAGCGCGCCGCGCAAGGGCGTGCAGAATACGTTCACGCATTACAATTATTATTTCAACGCGGCCCGCAAGATGGACGAAGCCGAGGCCAACATGCAGCGGGCGGCAAAGGATAAGTGGGACGAACGCATAGAGCTATTCAGCTTCAATCCGACTACCGACTCTGCCACCTTCACCGCTGATATGGACAGCGTGATCCAGAAGGCGTCTCTGGGCATCCAGATTCACGATCCGCGCACCAAGTGGGCCGACGACCTGTATCTGCTGCTTGGCAAGGCTTACTTCTACAAAGGCGATATGGAGAACGCCGCCGCTTCCTTCAAGTACATCGTAGCGCTCAACGAGCGTGCGAAGGCAGAAGCAGCCAAGAAGACCGCCTACAGCAATAGTGCCGCACGTGGGAAGAGCAAGGAAGCGCCGAGCTTCGTGACGCCGGAGCAGACTGGGCTCGCCGCCGTTATCAAGCGCGAGCCGGCCAACAATAAGGGCCTGCTTTGGCTGGCGCATACCTACACCACTTATGGCCGCAATGGCGATGCTGAGTCTATACTTGACCTGCTGGGCGCCGACCCTAAGCTTCCGGAGAGCCTGCGTGGCGAGCTTGCGCTGGAGAAAGGTTTCCTCGCGCTGAAGGAACACAACGATAAAGAGGCTTCCGCCGAGCTAATGATTGCCTCCGCGGATAAGAGCATACCCGTCTATACGCGCCGGCGCGCGGCCTTCGTGGCCGGCCAGCTTTATCAGGAGGCCGGTGCGTACAACGAGGCGGCGAAGCAATTTGCCATCGTTACAGACCTCCATCCGAAAATTGACATGGATTTTGCGGCCCGCCGCAACCGCGCCTATGCGCTGATGCAAAGCGGCGGCGTGCAGAAAGATGCGATTGCCTCCCTGAAAAGCATGCTGGGAGACGGTAAATTCTCGCCCTACTACGAGCAGATCTACTATGTGCTCGGGCGGCTTTCCGCAAACGCAGGGAATACGGATGAAGCAGCCTCCTACCTGAAGCAGGGTCTTGCTTCCTCAAAGACGACCCGCAAGCAAAGGGCCTTGTCTTTTGCGGCTTTAGGTAATATCTACTTCGCCGGCGGCGCTTACCCGCAGGCCAAGCTTGCTTACGACAGCGTAAGCCGGTTTGCATCTGCCGCGCCCGACGACAGCGGTGTAGCCATAGCCATGCGCCGTGCGCCGCTTGTGGATAAGATTGCGGTTCCATCCCGTATTATTCATCAGCAGGACAGCCTTCTGGCACTCGGTGCCCTCTCAGAAAAGGAGCAGCGGGCCATCGTGCGCCGCTATATACGGGCATTACAGGCCCGTAAGGCAGACAGTGCCTTTCAGGCGGAAAACGGCGGCCTCGCCGCCGCGGCCGTAAAAGATAACAGCGAGCTCACTGGTGATGCCGGCACAAGCCAGTGGTATTTCGCAAACCCTGCGCAGATGCAGCAGGGAATAACTGAGTTTAAGCGTAAATGGGGCACCCGCCCTCAGGCCGACAACTGGCGCCGCTCTGCTGCGCTGGCAGCGTCGGGCGCGGGTAGCCCGGCCAATAGCCTGGCTAACGGCAATAACACATCTAATGGTACCACTGACGACCTGCCGGCAGACGGCGCTTTGGATGAAAACGGCATCCCGACAGAAGAAGCTTTGCTGGCTGTGATACCAGCTACGCCGGAAGCCCGAGCCGTGGCAACCGGTCGCCTCCAGCGTGCTATGGTAGATATGAGCACCGCTTACCTGAAGCAGTTTGAGGATTATACAAGGACTGTAACCACGCTGGACTCTTTTGACAAACGCTGGTCGCTGAATCCGTACACCGCTGAAGCTACCTACCTGCGTTATCTGGTATCGCTGCGCAAAAACAACCTGAAAGATGCCCAGAAGTATAGCGACAGACTGCAAAAAGATTTCGGAGGCACGCAATGGGCGAGCTATGTAGCGCCTGCACCCGGCGACAAGGAGGACAGTGGGCCGGCACTCGCGTCAGTTGGCGAATATTATGATGCTACCTACGACC
The DNA here is from genome assembly GCA_965246785.1 of Chitinophagaceae bacterium. GTDB lineage: Bacteria > Bacteroidota > Bacteroidia > Chitinophagales > Chitinophagaceae > UBA1952. The sequence goes on along the minus strand of CBDFFM010000005.1, from coordinate 18,725 downwards.
TACTGCAACAGCGCCAGTACGGAGAAGTATTAAGCAGGACCCGCTCCGCGCGCCGGCAATATCCTGACGAGGCTTATAGCAGCCGCTTCCGCATCGTGGAAGCTATGGCCTATGCAGGTTCTGCACAATACAACGAGGCAGACACAATTCTCAACGACTTTATCCGCAACAATAACAGCGATCCGCTCAAGCCCTGGGCAGAACAGGTGCTAAGCTATGTGACTGCCCGGCGAAAGGTGGACACGCTGAAGCCGGCCGCCGGCAACCTGCCGGCCGCGGCCTTGCCGGCAAATATTATGGCTCCGGGCACGGGCGCGGCGGCTCCTGCTGCAGGTGCTCCCACTATTGGCCAGCCCCCTACGGATACAAGCTCATTGCCTGTGCCGGCAGAATATGCGCATAAGCCTTCAGAGCCCCACTATTTTATTTTTGCGGTAAATAAAGTGGAGCAGAAGACGATGGGTGTGAAGGCGGGCATAGCTGATCTTAACACATTTCGCTACAGCATGGCCAATCTTAGCTCAGAAGTGGTGGCCATGAAGGCTGGCAAAGGCATCATCGCGGTAAAGACCTTTAAAAATATGGCTGCGGCGCGTACATACCTGGCAGCTTTTAACGACGCGAAAATGCTTGTGCGGGAGTATAACGCCAATGAGTACCAGACTTTCATTATCTCCGCCCCCAACTACCGCAAGCTGGTCCATGACGGGAGTATTGGAAGCTATTTGCCGTTTTACCGGGCGCATTATTGACCTTCGCATGTGATTTCCCGGGTTCTGGAAGCTTCACACATCCGCTTCGTGTAATTGCCTAAATTTAGAGTACAGATTTAGAGCGGTACACCATGCAAGAAGTAGCAGAGCAAATACAAACCAGAGACGAGCAGGAGAAACGGATCATTCTTCGGGAATACCGTGCCTTACTGCGCGGTTTGAAGCACCGCATCAAAAAAGGCGACCGCGATATGTTGCGGCGCGCCTTTGAAATAGCGGCCGACGCGCATAAGGAAACGAGGCGCAAGAGCGGAGAGCCTTACATCCTGCATCCCTTGGCTGTTGCCAGGATTGTCGTTGAAGAAATCGGCCTCGGCGTTACGTCTTCCATCTGTGCATTGCTGCACGATGTGGTGGAGGATACTGAGCTGACGCTGGAAGACATTTCACGCGAATTCGGCGAGCAGTATGCGAAGATTATTGACGGGCTGACGAAGATTTCCAACGTCGTTGACCTGAAGGCGGAGACGACCATTCAGGCGGAAAATTTTCGGAAGATTTTGCTCACGCTTGCCGACGACCCGCGCGTCATTCTCATTAAGCTCGCCGACCGGCTGCACAATATGCGCACCATGGACAGCATGGCCCGCGAGAAGCAGCTCAAGATTTCCAGTGAGACAACCTACATCTATTCTCCTCTTGCTCACCGCCTCGGCCTTTATGAAATCAAGAGCGAGCTGGAAGACCTGGCGCTGAAGTACACGCAGCCGGAAGTGTTTATGGACATCTCCAAAGGCCTTAAGGAGACGAAGCGCGAGCGCACGAAGTACATCAACGAGTTTATCCGTCCATTGAAAGAAGAGCTGGAACGCGCCGGGCTGGACTTTGATATATATGGCCGGCCAAAGGCGGTGCATTCCATCTGGAATAAGATGCGGAAGAAGCATGTGGCTTTTGAGGAGGTCTATGACCTGTTTGCCATCCGCATCATCGTCAACTCTCCGATTGAAAAAGAGAAGGCCGATTGCTGGAAGGCTTACTCCATCATCACCAACAATTACCGCCCAAGTACCGAGCGTCTGCGCGACTGGATTTCTGTGCCTAAAGGCAATGGCTATGAAGCGCTCCATACAACGGTTATGGGCCCCGGCGGCCGCTGGGTGGAGGTGCAGATTCGCAGCGAACGGATGAATGAGATTGCAGAGAAAGGCCTTGCCGCGCACTGGAAATACAAGGAAGGCGCAACACCGCAGCAAGCTGCGCAGGAAAGCAAACTGGACCATTTTCTAAAGCATATCCGCGACGTCCTTTCCAATCCGGAAACCGATACTCTGGATTTTCTATCCGACTTCAAGCTGGAAGTTTTTACTGAGGAAATTTACCTCTACACTCCAAAGGGCGAGCTGCGTGTTTTGCCTAAGGGCGCGACGTCTTTGGACTTTGCTTTTGATGTGCATTCCGCACTTGGCGCGCGCTGTATCGGCGCGAAGGTGAACCATCGGCTTGTGCCGCTGAGCTACACTCTGAAGAGCGGCGACCAGGTTGAAATCATCACCTCCGCAAAGCAAAAGCCGAGCGAAGATTGGCTGGCTTTTGTAACGACTGGCAAGGCGAAGAGCCGGATAAAATATTACCTGAAAGAAGAGAATCGCGTCATTGCCGAAGAAGGCAAAGCGGTGCTGGGCCGCAAGCTTTCACACATGGGCGTTGACCTGACACCGAGCAATATCAACGAGTTGTGCATTCACTACAAGAAGGCGAGCATGTTGGATTTGTATTATGGCATCTCAGTTGGCGCGATTGAAATCAAAGACCTCAAGGAGCACTTCAACGTTATCGGCGACAAGCTGCTGCCCAAGGAAAAGGAAGTGAAGCCGGAGCCGAAGCCAGCGGAAGAAGAGCCGCGCACCATTAAGCCGGGCAAAGGCGCCGAACTTATCATCTTCGGTGAAAGCTCGGACAAGATTCTCTACAAGCTGGCGCAATGCTGTCAGCCCATTCCGGGCGATGATGTGTTTGGCTTTATTACCTCAGGCGAGGGTTTGAAGATTCACCGCACAGATTGTCCCAACGCCGCGCAGATGCTGGCGCACTATGGTCACCGCATTGTGAAGACGAAGTGGGCGGTGAACAAGGAGCTGGCTTTCTTAAGCGGCGTGCGCATCACCGGCCTGGACGACGTGGGCGTGGTGCAGAAAATCACCAATATCATTTCCGGCGAACTGAGCATGAATATGCGCTCGCTGTCCATTGATTCCAAAGACGGCGTGTTTGAAGGGAACATTAAGGTCTTTGTCCACGACCGCAGCGAGTTGGATGAGCTTTGCCAGAAGCTTTTTGATTTGGATGGCGTGATGCAGGTGGAGCGGTTGGAGAAAATTGAGGAATAGCTTTCCCCGGATTGCAATCCGGGGAAAGCTATTCTTGTTCATCCCTTTCAGGGAAGGGCGTATTTCAGCGAACCCGGAAAGGGATGAACTTTAATAGCCCCTCGTCGCAACGCGGGGAAAATTATAAAACACAAGCAGCCGCCACCGCGCACCGTTCCCCATCAATCGCCGCGCTCACAATTCCACCCGCATAGCCCGCGCCCTCTGCAGAAGGATACAAACCTGCAATCTGCGGATGCTGCAAAGTCTCCGCATCCCGCGGAATGCGCACCGGCGACGACGTCCGCGATTCCGTAGCCACCAGCACCGCTTCATTGGTGAAGTAGCCTTTCATCTTCTTCCCAAAATCCTGCACCCCCTTCTGCAAAGCCAGATGCACCGCCGCAGGCAGCACATCCGCAATCCGCGCGCTGCAAATGCCCGGCAGGTATGAGCAATCCGGTAAGTTCTGCGAGTGCTTCCCGCTCACATAATCCCCCATCCGCTGCGCAGGTGCCACTAGCTTTCCGCCGCCCACTTCAAAAGCCTTCTGCTCCACAGCAGCCTGAAAGTGCATCGCTGCCAGCGGCCCACTAAAGCCCGCTTTTAAAAAATCTTTCTCGCCTACCGCAACCACAGTTCCCGAATTGGCGTAAGGATTATTCCGCTTGGAAGGACTCCAACCATTCACCACAATCTCACCGGGTGCAGTGGCCGCAGGCGCAATGATGCCGCCGGGGCACATGCAGAAGGAAAACACGCCGCGCCCAAACTCCTGCGCAACGAGCGAGTAAGCGGCAGGCGGCAGATAATCGCCGCGCAGGGCGCAATGGTATTGGATGGAATCAATCAGTTCCTGCGGATGCTCAATGCGCACGCCGAGCGCAAACGGCTTCGCTTCTATCAGAATCCCCTGCTCGTGTAGCATCGTGAAAATATCGCGGGCGGAATGTCCTGTTGCCAGAATGACTTGGGATGCTTCATAATCAGCACCGTCGCTTGTCCTGGCTCCGCAGATGGCGCCGTTTTCAATCCTGAGCGCGACGAGCTTTTTACCAAAATGCACCTCGCCGCCGCAGGCTTCAATCGCCTCGCGCATGGCGGTGATGATTTGCGGCAGCTTGTTCGTGCCGATGTGCGGATGCGCCTCGTAGCGGATGCGCTCATCCGCGCCGAAGTGGATGAAGAGTTCCAGAATACGCGCCACGTCGCCACGCTTGGTGGAGCGGGTGTAAAGCTTGCCGTCTGAATAAGTGCCCGCGCCGCCTTCGCCGAAACAGTAGTTGCTTTCCGGATTGACGATGCCTTCCTTATTCATCGCCGCAAGGTCGCGGCGGCGGGCGCGGACGTCTTTGCCGCGCTCCAGAATGATTGGCTTAACGCCAAGCGAGATAAGCTTTAACGCAGCAAATAATCCCGCCGGGCCTGCGCCGATGAGGAGGACGCTTTTCGTCTTGCTGACGTCTTTCAGCTCCGGGTCAAAAGGCTTGGCGGTTTGTGGTGACTCGTCAATAAAGACTTCGATCTGCTGCACAATCTGCACGCCTTTGCTGCGTGAGCGGGCGTCTATGCTGCGCTTAAGGATGCGGTAGCCGGTGATACGCTCTTGCGCAATGCCTGCACTTTCTGCCAGCGATTGCCGGAAGGTCGCTTCATCAGCCGCCATTTGCGGCGGCAGGGCGAGGGAGATGTTTTTGACCATTGGGTTAGGTTGTTATCCTAAAAGGGCCTATTTATTAGCGGCAAGTCACCGCACCTACTTTGTCATTCCCGAAGGAAATCTCACAGCCAAATGTGCTCGCCGCATTTGAGATTCCCTTCGGGAATGACAAAGATGGGGCGAGCAATTTCACTTCTGAAAGAAGACGGCGATAAAGTATACAATCGCCCAAAGCATAACAAGACCTGCGAGTACAATTGCGGCAGACCCGACAGTTTTTAGAAGTGTTTTGCCTCCACTTTCCATTCTTCTAATTTCTAAGGATGCAGCGCCTTATACTTCGCCTTTACCGCATCCAGATGCGCGACAAACTTCGCTACGTTCGTGTTCGTGCCGTAGCCTTCCGCCGCCAGCTTCGTCTCTGCATCATCCACGAAAAAGTAGAAGGGTTGCGAGTTGGAATTGAACTTGCTCACCTGTAAATCCAGACAGCGGTCGCCGAGGTTCGTTACCAGCGTATTGAGCGCGGTTGATTGATATTGGTCTTCCTTCGCCAAAGAAACCTGGCTTGCGTCACAGTAGAGTGACGCGACTATGAAATCTTCCTTCATCCGCTTCATCACTTCCGGCGCAGCCCAGACGTTCGTCTCCATCAGGCGGCAGTTTACGCAGGTGATGCCGGTGAAATCCAGCATGATAGGCTTATGCTCGCGCCTGGATGCGGCGAGGGCTTCGTTGTAATCAAAATAGGTGACGAGGCCGTTGTTCTTCGCCACATCCGGCTCGTACAGGGTCATTTCTTTGACGTACTTCACCGGGCCATTCCCGCTGTTATGCGCAGTGCTTTCGCCAGCGATAGCAACCGTTCCGCCACCGCTGCTCACCACATAATCCTGTGTGCCCATCGGTGGCAGGAACTGGCCGAGGCCTTTCAGCGGCGCGCCCCACATGCCGGGGACGAGATAAACAGCGAAGATGAGCGACGTGCCCGCGAGAAACAGCTTAAACAACGAGACATACTCTTGGCCATAAATGTTCTTAGCATTCGCATCGTCGTGCGATAGTTTCAGTCTGCCCAGCAGGTACAGCGCCAGTAGAATGGCGATTACAATCCAGATGGCGATGAAGATTTCGCGGTCAAGGATGCGCCAGCCTTTTACGAGGTCGGCGTTGGAGAAAAATTTCAGCGCCAGGCCAAGTTCTATGAAGCCGAGCGTCACCTTAACCTGGTTCAGCCAGCCGCCGGCATTGGCCATCTTGTTTATCATGCCTGGCGAGAAGGCGAAGAAGGTGAACGGCAGCGCCAGTCCCAGCGAGAAGCCGAACATGCCGAGAGCCGGGCCGACTAATCCGCCTTTGAATGCGGTAACCAGCAAAGGCCCAACAATATTGCTCGTACACGAGAATGATACGATTACAAGCGTCAACGCCATGAAAAAGATTCCTTTAAAAGAATCAGTACTTGCACGAGAATCTGTCTTGCTCGTCCATGATGATGGAAGGGCTATTTCAAATGCGCCGAGGAATGACACGCCGAAAATTACAAATAGCAGGAAAAAGAACAGATTGACTATCCAGTTCGTTGAGAACTTATATAAAATCTGCGGCCCAAACAACGCAGAAACAGCCACGCCCAACGATGTAAAAATGATAATAATTGACAGTGAGTAGTAGATTGAATTTCGGATGGCCTCTTTCCTCGTCTTGCTGCGCTTGGTGAAAAAGCTGACAGTAATAGGAATCATGCTATACACGCAGGGCGTGACGATTGCAAAAAGACCGCCCCCAAAACAAAACAAAAAGAGCAGCCAAAGATTAGTTGGACGTTCTTTTTGAAGGTCAGCAGACGCCTGTTCGGCGGCGGTTGGACGATTTTTAGGCGTTGTGTCCGATACGGTCGGTGGGGGCGTTTGAATCCCTGAAATTTTTTGACTGTCAATGCTGGGCGTCGCGAGAATGCTGGTTTGACTTGATGTGTCCGGCGCCGCGCCGCCGGCATCGGCTATCTCAAAAGAAAAAGGCTTGGTTGTAGGCCGCAGGCATGACTCATGGTCGCAGACCTGATACTCGTGCATGCCGCTGATTTTTGCGTTTCCGGTGACAGCAACATTCTGGATGTAATCAACAGAGCCCTCGTAAAAATTAGAAGCCGGGTCGCCGTCAATAAAGACTTTGGACTGCATCTTACCCTTTTCCTTAATGCCGCCTTTGAGCGTTACGCCGGCAGCCTTACCGAATTTAAAGGAGGGCGGCACAAGCGTTCCATCGCCGCCCGGCTTCATAGACCAGATATGCCAGTCCGGCTTTAGTTTCAGGTGCGTGATGAGCTGGTATTGCTTATCACCGGTTTTCTTGACTTCATATGCCCACGTAGTCGGGTCAGACTTCATTTGGGCGCCGGCAATATGGGCGCAAAAAAGAAGCGCAAAGAGCAGGCCGATTCGGGAGCGTCGCATGGGCGGAAATTAGGGAAGCTTTACGGAGAACGTTTTCTTTTTGGGCGGCAGGCACATCATATCGTTGCAGGCCTGATACTCCACACTTCCGCTCGCCGTCTGCCCGCTTTTACCGCTTAGCGCCACGCTGAACACTGCTTTGCCGGAATGCAGGTTCACCTTTTCATCCAAAATCGTTTCGGACTTAGCGGGCGTTACTTCGTTTATTGCGCCGTCTGCTTTCACACTGCCTGCATCCCAGATGAAGGAAGTGCCGATCAATTCGCCCTCGCCACCGGGATTAAGGCCGTAAATATGCCAGCCGGACTTTATCGTAGTGCTTGCAGTGAGCGTGTAATGCGTGGCGTCCTTTTTTTTAATGGAAAATTTCCAGTCGGTCGGGTCTTGGGTCATTTGCGCCGAAGCCGGCCGGGCGATCGCTGTAAGGGCGAGAACGGACAAAACGCCGAAGCAGTGGGAAATTATTTTCATGAGAATGTTTGGACGATGCATGCGCCCGGCAAGGCGATGGAAAAACTGTTAATTCATGTGTGTAAACGCCTCCAGAATCATCCGCCCATCCACATTGCCCAACACCTCGCTCGTTGCGCGCTCCGGGTGCGGCATCATGCCATAGACGTTGCGGGCCACGTTGCAGATGCCCGCAATATTATCCGTTGCGCCGTTCGGGTTGGAGGTCAGGTGCACCTCGCCTATTGGATTGCAGTAGCGGAAAACGATTTGATTGTTTTCCCGCAGACTCTGCATCGTCTTCGCATCCGCATGGTAGCGGCCTTCGCCGTGCGCCACCGGGATTTGCAGCACCCGCGCGCCTACGTTATCGCCGATGATATTATCCACATGCTCGCTTTTCAGGAAGACGTTCTTGCAGACAAACTTCTGATGGTCGTTTTGCAACAGCACGCCCGGCAGCAGTCCGCTTTCGCAGAGAATCTGGAAGCCGTTGCACACGCCCAGCACCTTTCCGCCGCGGCCGGCAAAGTTGATGACCTGCTCCATCATAAGCGAGAAGCGGGCCAGCGCGCCGCAGCGCAGGTAGTCGCCGTAAGAGAAGCCGCCCGGCAGCACAAGGCAATCGTCCACGTCAAAGGCGCTCAGGTCGCGGTCTTTGTGCCAGAGCATGGTCACTTCCTGACCGAGGTCGTCGCGCAGGGCATGCTCCATGTCGCGGTCGCAGTTGGAGCCAGGGAAAACGATGATTCCGAATTTCATTCTTTCTAAAAAATATTATCGTCGCAGCGCAAGTTGACAGAATATGACGAGCAGCAACAGAAAATAAAAGGTAAAATTAGCGAAGCGGCTCCGCTTATCGCCCAGCATTGGCGGAATGACAAGGAGGGTTAGGGCAGGCAACGCGCACATCCAGGCGGCGGCTTCGGCACGGGGCGTAAGGCTGCATACAGCAATGCTCACACCCAATGCAGTACCAACAGCGCCCCATCCGCGCCGCACGGAAACAGGCATCTTATAAAAAGTCCGCATTAGAAATAGGACGCCGGATATGAGCAGCAAGACGCATCCCGAAAGAGCGCCGATAAGGTAGAGCGGCTGCACACCCTTTTGCGGCAAACTGCTGCCCCAATGCGGCCATCCCCGCGCAAGCGCTAAGCCGTTAAAGAGATAAAGCAGGCAGGCGGCAAAATAGAATGGCGTTAAGTAGCCCAGGAAGCCGACTACCCACTCTCCAGCCTTAAAAGCGCGCAGCCAGACAAGGGCCATCAGGAAAAACAGAAAGAAAACAATTGCCGGAAAATGCACAAGCGCCGCGCAGCTTAAAAACAATCCCGCGTTGAATATCGTCCGTTGAGGCTCTTCCCGCCTCGTAAAGCGAAGCGTTGTATCCAGCGCGCCCAGCAGCAGCCAGTTGACAATCAGTTGCGGCGAGAATTGTCCCATCGCAGGGTGTAATGACGACAGTACGATATAGGCGAATGCCGGCACATATGTGTGTTTTGTAAAGAGCCGGTGCCTGCCGGCAATGCTCATCAGGTAAATCGCCTGACCGAAAGTGAGCATGATAGCCAAAAGCGCAAAGGCGTAACTGCTGTGGCCCAGCACGTAGCTCAGCGTGTGAACAATGAAGCCAAACAGCGCGTGATGCGCATCTGCTACGGGGAAAACGGGGGTCGCGAGTGCCTGCAGTTTCAGCGCCAGCGTCAGGATGGCGAGAATGATAACGGTGTAGGGACTGCTCGTCCGAACCAGGTGCAGCACGGGGCTAAAATACGACTTTGGCGAAGCAGATTTGCCGGCGTCGCAGACAGGGCACGATCAATTCGTGGGCGCTCACCTGCTTTCCGGCTTTGGGCAGCCAGTCGGGGTCCGACGCGCCGCCTGCATCCAGCGGATGTGAATCCACCTTGCCTTCATCGCTTACGGTAGCGAGCATTATCCTGGAACGGCGGCTATCATAGTCGTTGTAAAGGAAGCCCAACGCGCCGCCGGTATTGATGAAGGTGTAAGAAGAAAATGCGCCGCCGTCTTCCTGCGAATACTGGTCTTTACGGGTAAAGGCATTCCATTCCAGCCGCCCGTCCGGCGCATAGGATAGCGTAAGCACATCGCCGTAATGATACTCGCGGATGTTTTGCGTGCCGCCGGCAAACGGGCTGTAAAATCCGGTGTAAAATCCATAGGGCTGCACGCCATTGCGCACGCTCATAAAATAATCTTCGGCTACCAGCACAAAACCGCCGTCGTTGCGAATGATAAGCTGGCGCGTCTGATAATCATTAAATGCTTTGCGCACGTTTCGCTCCCCGCTTGCCAGGCGCAGCTGCTCGTCAAACGGCAAACGCCGCGCCGCAACAACTCCCGGTGAATCCAGATTGAACGCGGCAAAAAGCGCTCCTTCATAATTCCCGGCCCGCTTCTCAGAATAAAAGCCACCCGCGTAGATGCGGCGCGCGGCATTGTCAGCCTTCAGGTAAAGGCCGGTCGCATACTTCCCGCCAAGCGGTAACTCAGTGGCCGTGAGCTTACTGTTGCCCACCGGCAGCCCCAGCAGCCAGATGCCGTCCGCATAATCGCGGCTGCCCGTGGCGGTTACGACGGGCAAATAAAAATTGCCGCTATTGTCCGCGAGGCCAGGCAGTGCGCTTAGCGAATTCTCGCCGGTGTAATTACTCTCGCTGCGTGCAAGGGTGTGCAGGCTGTCGTCCAGCAGGGTATGAGTGAGGTGCAGTGCCGCACCTTTCACAGAAACATCATACACCACAATCTTATGCTTGTCTTCAGATACCGCCGTCAGAAAATAATCGCCCGCAGGACCGAAAAAGCCGGTCTTAGCGGCGTCGATAGTCTTCACCTTGCCTTGCAGGCGGCCAGCACCATCCAGCAGGGCTGCGCGCTGCACAATCCTGCCGCCCTCACTTGCCTGAAACAGCACGATGATTTTATCTGCATAGGCGATGAACTTAGTCGCGTAAATCTTCTCCGGGAAGAAGTCAAGTATCACCGTGGCGCGGCGCTCCATGCTGTCATTCCATGCATCCAGGAAATAGCCGTCGGCGGAAGAGCGGTAGGTGTAAATCAGGCCGCCCACCTTGCCCACAACGCTGTAATCACCATTACGGAGGTCAAACTTTTCATATGGGGTGTAAACGACACTTTGAGCGGCTACGCTTAACGTAACCCAAATCAAAAACAGGCTGAAGAGATACTTCATGACTCAAAATTACGGCGGCGGCCCGCCGGCATTCCGGCAGAGTTTGTTAGGATTTATGAGAAATCTCAACCGCCTTTCAGCAGGTTTATCACACCTTCCTGCAAAAGAATCCGGTAGCCGATGCGGTCGTTGGAAATACCGCCTTTCAATTCATAAGTAAAACGGAAGGAGCCATCGTTGCCCATGGTGGTGGCGAAGTAGCTGAAAAGAATGCCGGCGTGGCCTTCAAAATGATGCGCCGCTTCATGAATATGCGTAGAAAGAATCATCAGGTGGCGCGGATGCTGCAGGAGACCTTCCACAACGGCGCGGGTGCACTCGTAAGCGTCATGGACGTTGGTGCCTTTAAAAAGCTCGTCCATGAGCACGAGGTGCGGCTTGTCGCCGGTGAGCTTTTGGGCAGTGCTTTTCATTCGCTGAACCTCGGCGAAGAAGTAGCTCTCGCCCTTCAGAATATTGTCTTCCACATGCATATTGGTGATGATGCCGTGCAGGAAGGAAAGTTCCATGCCTGCCGCCGGCACGCCCATGCCGAGGTGCGCGAGCAGCGCGCCGACGCCGAGGGCACGCATGAAAGTGGTTTTGCCGCTCATGTTGGCGCCGGTGAGGAAGAGGAAGTACTGCTCGCGGTCAAAAGAGATGCTGTACGGAACGGGCGTGGCAAGGAGGGGATGATAAAGGCCGGTAGCTTTAAGCTGCACGGGCAAATCCGGTCGTAATATCGGGAAGTTCCAGCCGAGGGCCTTCGTCGCTGCGCCCATGCTTTGCCAGGCATCCAGCCGTGCGTATTGCCCTATCAGGCGAAAAGAAATGGTCTTCATCTCGCGCCGCGCGCGGAAGGATAGGCGGCTGAGGGTATTGAAAGGCGTACGCTTGTCCACGTTCACTAAAAGCGGCACGAGGGGATGCTCCAGCTCGCGCCGCATCAGCTCCAATTCCGTCTTCAGCACCTGCGGGAGGCCTTCGTCTTTAAGCAAGGCAACCAACTCCGTGCATCCGCGCAGAAAGTCGGTGAGGTGTGTGAGGGAAAATTGAATGAAGGTGTATTGGTTGCGGTTGAGGAGCTTCTGGATAAACGCCCCCAGCACGAGCGAAATGCCGGTGGGCGGCGCTGCGATGGCATCAGCGGCATCAAAGAATTTTTCCAGTAGAACGACGGTGCCATTAGAGATGGCGGTCGTCCATTTAGCGCTGTTGGCACTCCACCACCTTACGACATCCTGCATGGCAATAAGACGCTCGTAGGTATCGGGCGGGTTGCGGATGTAAGCGCGAAGGGCTTCGCGGCCGGCGGCGGTGGCGGTTTTATCTATAAGCGCGGAGACGTCTTCGCCGGCGGCGGAGAAGATGGAGAGGTCGCGGAGGGTTGTTTTGTCGTTGTGCATTTATCGGTCAAACTTCAGTCGTTCGCCATGCAAAGACTCTTTGACAACGCCATTTTCATAAACAACCGCGCCATTCACCAGCGTATGCGTAATGCGCGCCGGGAAGCTGTGCCCTTCAAAAGGCGACCAGCCGCATTTGTAAAGAATATTCTCCTTGGAAACAGCGGTTTTGCCGCCCAAATCTACCAGCACAAGGTCGGCAGCGTACCCCTCACGGATGTAGCCGCGCTCTTTGATGCGGAAGCAGTCGGCGGGGGCATGGCTCATCTTCTCCACGACTTTTTCTAAAGAAATCCTGCCTTCCCGGATGTATTGAAGCATCAGCAGCAGAGAATGCTGCACCAGCGGCACACCCGATGGCGCTTGCTGATAGGGCTGCTGCTTCTCTTCCCAGGTATGCGGCGCATGATCGGTGGCAATGATGTCTAAACGGTCATCCAATAGCGCTTCCCAAAGCGCGTCGCGGTGATGTGGTGCTTTGATGGCGGGATTACACTTAATGAGGTTGCCGTAGCGTGCATAATCGTCTGCCGTGAAATGCAGGTGATGCACGCAGACTTCAGCCGTGATCTGCTTCTCGCGCAACGGCAGCATATTCCCAAACAGTTGCAGCTCACGCGCAGTGGAAATGTGCAGGATATGCAGGCGCGCGCCGGTTTGCTTCGCCAATTGCACAGCAGTAAAGGAAGATTCAAAACAAGCCTCTTCATCGCGGATGAGCGGGTGGAATGAGGCGTCGGCTGCATCGGGATACTTTGCTTTATTGGCGGCAATCACGCCTTCGTTTTCACAATGCGTGGCAATGAGCAATTCGGAATTGGAGAAGATTCGGTTGAGCGTTATGAAATTGTCCACAAGCATAGAGCCGGTGGATGAGCCCATGAAAATCTTTACGCCCGCGACGTCGCGTTTCTTATCATTTGTGCGCAGCACCTCGTCGGCATTGTCGTTAGAGACGCCCATGAAGAAGGAATAATTAGCGGGTGATGTGCGTGCGGCGATGGCGTATTTGTCTTCCAGCAATTCCTGCGTGAGTGCAGCCGGCGATGTATTTGGCATCTCCATAAAAGAAGTGACGCCGCCCGCAACCGCCGCCGCCGATTCAGTGCCGATGGTGGCCTTATGCATGAGTCCCGGCTCGCGGAAATGCACCTGGTCGTCAATGGCGCCGGGCAGCAGGTGCAGGCCGGATGCGTCGATCTCGCGGGCCGCGCCTTTTGTGGAAAGGCCGCTGCCAATGGCCTCAATGCGGCCGTCTTTAATAAGCACATCGCCCGCTATGCTGCGGCCTTCATTGACAATCGTTGCATCTTTTATTAGAATGGAAGACATGGCTGAATTAGGACGCTGCCGTTTTGCAGATACTTTTGCAGCAAGTTACCGACACACACTTTTTACATGGCTAAGAAATCTTTACTCCTTGCGCTGCTGGCTTGCGCTGGCATAGCCGCGGGAGCGCAAACCACTTATCTGCAGCTTGGTCAGGAGGATTATCATCTGTTAGACAGACTGGAAACGCGTCAGGGGTTTCTGGATAAAAATCTGTTTCTCGCTAATAAGCCGGTAGCGCGCAAAGGCGAGGTCTCCTTTCTGGAATCGGTGCGTGATGCAGACTTAGGTGATGGCGTGGGCAATGGCGGTATCGGGTTGACAAGAATTGACCATTACAACATCTCGCATGCCATTTCTGTGAGTGGCGAATGGGCTTCAAACGGAGATGGAGCCATTGATTCGCGGCTGCCATGGTTTAAGGGTGCTTTCTATAAGAAACAGCCTGACTTGCTGCATGTAAAAACGCCAAACTTTTTCCTCGCTGCCAATCCGGTGATTTCCGCTTCATTCATAGGACAGGAAACGGAGAATGGCCGGGGGCAAGGTTCCGGATTTTCATCAAGCCGCGGCGTGGAAGTCCGTGCGCGCATCGCTGACAAGATTGGCTTATATACCTACTTCGCCGATAACCAGGAGCTTTTTCCAACCTCAGTTTATAATTATGTTGAAGACCGCTGGCGACCATTTACCGCCGTACCGGGCGCTGACTATTATCAAAATTCATCTAATAACCGGTATGATTATCTGCTCGCGCGCGGGTATTTTGATTTCGCAGTCATCAGAGACGTGTTGAACGTCACCGCAGGCTACGACAAGCATTTTATCGGCGACGGCTATCGCTCCCTCTTCCTTTCCGACTTCTCCGCGCCGGCGACTTTCCTGCGCCTGACCACGCGCATCTGGAAGCTGAACTATCAGAACCTCTACATGGAGTTGACGCCGCAATACATCCGCGGTGGCGACCGCCAGCTGCCGCACAAATATGCGACGATGCACCACCTCAGCATCAACGCGACGCGCTGGCTGAACGTAGGGCTTTTTGAAAGCACAATTTTCTCGCGTGGCAATCGCTACGAGTTTTCTTACATGAATCCGGTTATCCTTTACCGCTCCATTGAACGCGCAAACGGCTCGCCGGATAATGTGAATCTTGGCCTCAACTTCAAGGCACTCGTGGCGCAACATCTTCAATTCTACGGACAGCTTTTCTTTGACGAGTTTCGCAGCAGCGAGCTGTTCAGCAATAAAGGCTGGTATGGCAACAAGTACGCTTTCCAGCTCGGCGGAAAATGGTTTGACGCCTTTACCATCCGCAACCTTGACCTGCAGGGTGAAATCAATGCAGTGCGCCCCTTCACCTACTCGCATTACGACAGCGAGGCGAACTACACGCACTATAATCAGCCGCTCGCGCATCCGCTGGGCGCCGGATTTGCAGAGTTCATCGGCATTGCGCGCTATCAGCCGGTGCGCAATCTTTATCTCAGCGTAAAGGCTATGTATTACCGGCAGGGCCTGGACAGTGCGGGCACTAATTTCGGCTCTAATCCGTTCCTTATTTACACCACTAACACGCCCGTGAATCCTGCCGACCCGACTCATGGCTACGAGTTGACAAACGGCGTTAAGACAAATACCTTGTCAGTAAACTTCAATGCTTCTTACGAGCTAAAGGAAAACCTGTTCATAGACCTCGGCGCCACGCACCGGAAGGTAAATTATGAAGATGCGCCGGCGCGTAACTTTACGAACAATTATTTCTACGGTGGAATCCGGTTGAATATCGCGCGGCGGGACTATGACTTCTATTAAAAGCCTTTAATAGCAGAAGATTATTAAGAGCCGCATAGCGAAAGACTTTGCGGCTCTTTGCGGTTAAGAAGCAACCGCATCCTCTTTCCCAACCCAACGCCGGAAAGCCGCCAACGCCGCGCCAATCACCTGGTGCATGTCGTAGTATTTAAATTCCGCAAGGCGGCCAATGAACAGCACATCCTTTTCATCCGCGGCCAGCTTATCATACTGCGCAAAGATTTTATCGCTCTCTTCATTGCGCACCGGATAATACGGATTGGCGGAAGAGTCAGCAGCCGCTGAGAACTCATAGTGGCCAATGGAGCCATTGTACTTTTTCTCGGGCGCAAACCATTTGTGCTCTATGATGCGCGTAAAGGGCTGACTCATGTCCGTATAGTTGATCACAGCATTGCCCTGGATTTCCTTGCCACGTATTTCTTCAAAATGAATCGTGCGGTAAGGCAGCTTGCCATATACGTGGTCAAAGTAATAGTCAATGGTTCCGGTGAAAACAAGGTTGTCATACTTGCCGCGCCATGTATCTTTCACATCTGCGTATTCCGCGCCGAGGATGACTTTGATGTTCTCGTGGTCAAGCATCCGCTCAAAAATTTTCGTGTAGCCGTCCACGGGGATGCCCTGATATTTATCGTTGAAGTAATTGTCGTCGTAGTTGAAGCGGATGGGCAGGCGCTTAGCAGTGCTCACGTTGATTTCGTGCGGCTGCATGCCCCATTGCTTGATGGAATAGTGCTTGTAAAAAGCCTCGTACAATTCCACGCCAATGCTGGAAGTCACGAACTCCTCAAAGTTGGTAATGCGGTCGCAAGGCACACGCAGGCTTTCTATAAAAGTTTCCGCCTCGGCCGGCGAAAATGTCTTGTTGAAAAACTGATTAATCGTCAGCAGATTCACCGGCAGGTTATACATCCGGTCATTGCTGCGCGCCTTCACTCGGTTGGTGTATCCGTTGAATTCCGTCCAGCGATTGACGAACTGCCACACGCCTTCATCATTCGTATGAAAAATGTGCGCGCCGTATTTGTGCACATCCACGCCGGTTTCTTCGTCCTTGTAAGAATACGCATTGCCGCCAATGTGATCGCGACGGTCAATGATGGTTACCTGATGCCCGGCCTCAGCAGCCATGCGTCCAAAGGTGGCGCCGGAAAAACCGGCACCGATGATTAGTAGCTTCTTGCTCATGTAAGATTAGGGGATGCAAAGCCGCTATAAAAAAATTAGTCCAGCCACGACTATGTTACAAACCAACCCGTAATTAAGGGCATTTTCTAAAAATGCTCGCAGCGACTTTTGTCCTTCCGTAGGAATCTTTCATTCAGCTGCGAGCAAAGACCCCTACCGGGGTGACAAAAGTCTATTCATCAGCGCGCCCGCTGCAAAGCAATGCCCGCATAGAAATTCCGGCCCGGCGCTGCGTTGTAATAACGCCCGCCAAAGCCATTAATATCCGGGCCGGCACTGTAACGCACATCAGCCAGATTTTCGCCGCCAACAAACGCATCAATACCATACTGGCCTTCCCGAGGAATCTTGAAACCTATCCGCGCGCCAAATAGATGATACGAGTGCAAAGCAGCATCGCCCGCGTCATTTAAAGGAGTGATGTCAGCATAGAAATAGCTAAGCCTTGCATACAATCCAAAGCGGCTTGTCCAGTCAATGCCTGCGGAAATGGTGTTGGGCGAAACGCCCGGCATGGCATTGCCGGAAAAGTCCTGATCAATCTGCCGGAAATCTTTGTAACGATAATGCTGAAAGCTGTAAGAAGCAAAGGCAGCCACATCGCCAATGCGACTTATTGCAGCATCCAGAATGTGCCAGCGAAGAGCAGCCTCCGTGCCTATCTGCTCCGTGCTGCCGCTGTTGATGTAATAATCTCCGCCGGCGGCATCGCGTCGCTGAACGATAGTATTAGAGAGCGCGAAATAATACACTGCCACATCGTAGCTCAGCCGCTCGCTAAACAAATTGCCGCGCACCCCGCTTTCATAATTCCAGCCGCTTTCCGCATTCAGGGCATTATTCAAAATACCGCCTGTCGGCGAAAGCTCAGAGCTTGTGGGCGGTGAGAATCCGCGCGAGACACTTGCATAAATTGCCGCTGCATCATTCCAGCGATAGCTGCCTGAAACGCGCGGCGCAGCTTCGTTATTGAAGTTGCGCAGACTCTCGTTGTAAGGGCGAATGTTCAATCGTCCGTAGCGCATCCGGTAGCTGTTCAGGCTCACGCCCGCCGTCAGCAGCCAGCGCCGCCAGTTAAGTGACGCCTGTGTGAATGCAAATGCCGCGCGATTCGTCAGCTTATCATCCGATTGCAAGGTATCCGGCATGCCGCCGCGATTGCCGAAGGTTTGCGCGCTGACTAAGCCTTGCTGCGCTTCTGCGCCGAGCAGCCATTCAAGACGGCTTTGCTTACGTTGCTGGCTATACTTCAGCATTGCCCTGCCGCCTGCATGTGGCTCGCTGCTGCGTGTGTAGTTGCGCAAACTCGGAGCCTCCTGCGCGGTGAATGCACCGTAAAGCGTCGTCGTAAAGCTCCAGTGCTCATTGACCGCATGTGTCAGTCCGCCGCCGATTAAAAAAGCTTTTTGCGCTACGGATGCACCCGCCGTTATCGCGCTTGGTGATAGCCCGGCAGCCGGGCGCGCGTTCTTTGGATTCGCTTCATATTCTGCCAGCGTGAGTGCGCCCGGCGTTTCATAATTCAGGTCTGTATAAATGGCGTGAATGCTCAGAGATGTACTTGCAGAAAGCTTAGCTTCCGCGTCCCACGATGCCACATCGCGCCGCAGCGCGGAATGTTCGCGATAGCCATCTGACATCAAATGTTGGTAGCGGAAGATGCTGCGAAGCATTCCGCTGCTGTCCACAGTTCTTGCTTCAGCTTCCAGATTCAGCAATCCGTAGGAGCCGGCAGTTGTTTCAACGCCGAAGCCGCGCTGCATTTTTGTTGGAATACTTTCTATCAGCGCCACGCCGCCAGTGCCGGCGCCGTACAGCGATGAGCCGGGACCTTTGATGAGTTCCAGTCTTGAAAAATTATAGTAGCCAAGCTGTGTCAGATAAGTGTTGCCGCCAGGGTCGGTAAAGGGAATGCCGTTGTAGTAAATCTTGACGTTACGCACGCCAAACGGCGCACGAAGCGAAGAGCCGCGAATGGCCAGCCGGTAAGAGCCTGGCGAGCGTTCCTCCATCCGCACGCCGGGAACGGTGTTGACCGCCTGCACGATGCTTGCATTGCCATAGCGCCGAAGCAGTTGGTCGCTGACAATGCCGATGGATGCGGGAACGGATTGCACCGCGTTGTCCAATTCAAAAGCGC
>CBDFFM010000004.1:167500-273531 GCA_965246785.1 Chitinophagaceae bacterium | reverse complement strand
GGGTACAAATCAGTCGTTTGGGTATGCCGCTTACTAACGAGGCCGTTATTCCTATAGGCCAGAAGGATCTCTGGAACTCACTTATGCCGACAGACCCAGGCAACAGTGTGTTTATGAATTCTTTTAATAACCCTGAACTGTCGCTGTATGTAGATACATCAACCAACGGTTATGGAAAAGTAGTACCCGGACTGACTAACTATCTGCATATTCAAAGCGCTTCAAGGCCAACGACAGCACTCGGTCCTTTTGACTTTCGCAATGGTAAGCCCGGTCTTTATGTGCTGAAGGGTAATCCTGCTTTAGTAGGCACTGCGTTTGACCCTGCTACATTCGGTGCCTTGCTTCTTCCAAACAACTCTTCGCCGCGCTCTGTGGACATCCTGCCCATATTTAATACAGGTGTGCCCAATTTGCCGCCTTACCAGCTTGCCATTGCTACAAAGGGTGGCAATCCACTGGCTGCCGGCAAGCCCTTTATCAATAACTTCCTGCCAATTGTAGGGGATATGCTTCGCCTAAATATGGCTGTACCTGCCACGCCGCGTACATTGCCCAGTGGTGCTGTTAATCCGGCCTTTAGCCAACTTGGCATTGTTCAGGCGGCCGTAACGGGGCTGACAAACGTTACTTATAACACAACTAATAACATCCAGTTTATTCCAAATATGGATGGCTTCCCGAATGGTCGTCGGCTTGAGGATGATGTCACGACGATTGAACTTCAGGCAATAGGCGGTGTTGCACTTGCCGCAATAGGTTTACCTTATGACGACTATACACCTGGTGTAACCGCATCTACCCTTACTCCTACCTTGCTCAGTACGATTGGATTTAATGCTGGCGTCACTAAGAATGATACTACGTTTAAATCCACCTTCCCGTTCGTTCAACAACCGTGGAGAGGCTTTAATGGGGCATCATATTCCGGACCGCTTGAAGTGCCTGGGCTCAACGTAAGCGCACCTGCCATTGTGATGGTTGCTTACCCGAATCCATTTACTGATCAGGTCTCCTTTAAGTATAAAATTGCCATGGGCGGAAGGGTAAATATTGAAGTCCTTGACATGAATGGTAGGGTAGTGAGTACGCTTGACCAAGGTGCTCAGGTATCCGGTGAGCATATTGCTCAATGGAACTCAAGGATACTTGCTCCCGGCAATTACTTCGCACGCCTTTACGTAGGCGGCGCCGCATATCAGACGGTGAAGCTGGTTAAGATCAACTAAGATAGAAGGATTTACTTATCAGGACAGCACATAGCCTAATATGTGCTGTCCTGATTTTTTTGCCGCGCCCTTAACCTAACATTGCGGTTGTAAAAAGGCCTACACAACAATTATACTTAATCATGCAAACTAAATCGTTATCACTGCTAACCGGCATTATCCTAAGTCTGCTGCTGCTTACTGCATGTAGGCAACCTAAAAATGAGGTAACTGAAGTAGATGGAATGGAAATACCTAATATACTTTCTAAAGATACAACTACCGGTACCAGAGAGGAGCAGATGAACATAAGGATTGTCTTTGAAAAGGCAATTGCAGATCTTAAGGCGAATAATGATGACCCTAAGCCGCTTATCAGCCTTGCTTCTGCATATATTCTTGAGGGACGCATATCCGGCAATGGCACTTATTATAGTAATGCTGCCCTGAAAGTGCTTAACAATATCCTTGAAGGCGAAACTGCTACTCAGGACCAGAAATTTCAGGCATTAAGTTTAAAAAGTGCGGTACTGCTCAACATGCACCAATTTAAAGAAGCATTTACAGCTGCAAGTGACGGGCTAAGTATTAGCCAGAGTAATGCCGGTATCTGGGGCGCAATGGTAGACGCAAATGTTGAGCTTGGCCATTACGATGAAGCTGTCAAAGCCAGCGATAAGATGATGAGCATACGCCCCGATTTGCGCTCTTATTCCCGCGTTGCCTATCTGCGCCAGACTTATGGTGATAACCGGGGAGCAATAGATGCGATGAAGATGGCAGTGGAAAGCGGTGTGCCGAGCCTGGAATCAACAGAGTGGGCGAGGGTGCAGCTCGGCGATCTTTACCTAAACATCGGCAACGCCGACAGCGCACGATTGCTGTATCGCTACTCGCTTGTCTATCGCCCCGGCTACCCATATGCGGAGATGGGCATGGCGCGTGCGGATAAGGCGCAGAAGAATTATGACGGCGCGATTGAACATGCACGCACCGCGGTAAAGGCGCTTTCCGAATCTTCGTTTATCGCGTTTCTTGCAGACCTCTATGAGCTGAAAGGCGATGCGCAGAAAGCAAAGGACATGCGCGGCGATGTGCAGCGCTTGTTACAGGAAGCCGCCGACAATGAGCCGAAAGATGCATTGGTAAAGCACAATAGCTCGCGCGAACTGGCGCAGGCTTACATCGCTACTAAGGATTACGATAGGGCATTGCAGTATGCAAAGCAGGATTACGAAATGCGTCCGGCGAACATTGACGCAAACGACCTGATGGCCTGGCTCAGCTATCTGAAAGGCGACAATGCCACAGCCAAAACCTACGCTGAAAAAACGCTGGTTACGAATGGCAAGAACGCTACAACGCTTTATAAAGACGGCCTCATTTTCGCAGCGGCAGGCGATGCGGCGCGCGGCGATTCATTGAAGAAAGAAGCACTCGCCATCATGCCGTATGTTGACCCACGGATTATTGCTGGCGGAAAATGAGGAAAGGGTTTTTTCTTGCGATAGCATTATTCGCATTGACGGCAGTGCCTGCAATGGCGCATGTCGTCGCGTATGAATTAGACCCGCAGCCGAAGGGCAGCATCTTCCTCAAATATCTGGTTACTGGTTTTGAGCACATCATCCCGCTCGGCTTTGACCACATCCTGTTTATCCTCTGTGTTTTTTTCCTGAACACTAGCATCCGCAAAATCATTTTGCAGGCTACGATGTTTACGCTGGCGCACAGCATCACGCTTGGGCTGGCGATGTATGGCATCATCAATCCCGACCCTAAGATTGTAGAGCCGCTGATAGCGCTCTCCATCGTCGTGCTGGCGCTGGAAAACATTTTCTATACCAAGGTGAAGCCGTGGCGCTTGGTGCTTGTTTTTCTCTTTGGAATGGTGCATGGAATGGGGTTCGCAGGCGCGTTGAGCGAGATGGGCATGCCGCGGTATGCCTTTGCCACGGCGCTTATCTCTTTCAATGTTGGTGTAGAGTTGGGACAGCTTTCCATCATTCTCTTTATGTACTTCGCCGTTGCAAAGACAATGTCCGGAAAGCCGTGGTACCGCAAGCGAGTAGTAATTCCGGCATCCATAATGATTGCACTTGTCGCAGCTTATTGGACGGTGGAAAGAACTTTCTTTGCCTAATCACCGTTTATAAGTACACATCATTACAGCCTTGCTGCAGCATCATCTCTCCTCTCGCGTATTATCCCGGCTTCCCGCCGGCAATGCTGCGATAGCTGTAATGAAGCGCTGGAGTATGAAAGCGGTTGCGCGCACGCTGATGCTTGCATACGCCCTATTCCTGCTGAAGCCGGTAATGCCAATCATCATAGACGCTCTTGCGCACACCTTTTACGAGAGCGTACACATTGCGGTTGTACACCGCGTGCATGGCAAGGAGCACGTCCACTATGAGCTGCGCAAAGCCGCGGCAGAAAGTGAAAAAGAAGGCTTGGGACAAAAGCAAAAGCTTATTGTAGAAGACGAAGTGGGTGCCTTGCCCGCTGAACTGATAATAGCAAAGCTAAAGGCGCTATACGTCTTATCGGCAAAGCAGCAATCGCGCTATCTATACCGGAAATACAGCGCTGATATGTTGCGCAATTATCCGCCGCCAAAGCAGGTGCGCTCTTGCACTTGCTAAGCATTTCCTGAATCGTAAGAACTGGAATTAGCCCGCCTCATGCCTCGCGCATGTGACGCGACTGGCTGCATGTGCAAGTGGTTATCGTAAGTCGCGCCAATAACTGCGCGATGCAGCATTTTATCACTTCAAGCCTGATTTTTCATGCAACCAACTATATTCAAAAGATGGGCATTGCTCATCCCCATTCTCTTTCTTTCTACCGCTGCCTTTGCCCACAACGGCTCCTTTCGCGGCATCATTAAAGACGGCAAAAGCGGCCTCCCGCTGGAAGGCGCAAACATCTACGTGAAAGGCAAAGCCTTCTCCGCCGTCACCGATGTATTCGGTGCTTTTATGATTACCGGCATGGAGCCCGGCAGCTATTCCGTCCTCATCAGGCACATTGGCTTTGAGCCAATAGACCGTGACATCAAAGTGGAAGACGGCATCACGACCGAAATCACCGAAACGATGAAGCCAACAGGCGTACAACTCACGGACGTAACCATCAACGCAAAGAAAGATGCCACGCTTTCTACCATCTCCGCCGTGGACATCAAGCTGCGGCCCATCAATACCGCGCAGGATATGATGCGCATGATGCCGGGCCTCTTCACCTCGCAGCACCAGGGCGGCGGTAAGGCCGAGCAGATGTTCCTCCGCGGCTTTGATGTTGACCATGGCACAGACGTGAATGTCATGGTGGATGGCATGCCGGTAAATATGGTCAGTCACGCTCACGGCCAGGGCTATGCCGACCTGCACTTTCTCATCCCCGAACTGGTAGAAAACCTGAATTTCGGCAAAGGCCCATACCAGATAGACAGAGGCGACTTTGCCACGGCTGGCTGGGCAGAGTTTAAGACGAAGAATTATTTGGACAATTCATTCCTAAAGCTGGAAGGCGGCACCTACGGCTACTTCCGTGCGGTAACCGGTATTGACCTGCTGGGCAAGGCAGGCGCGGCGCGTAGTGAAGGCGCATATATCGCCGGAGAGTTTGGCTACAACCGCAGCTACTTTGACCGCCCGCAGGATTTTAACCGCATTAATCTGACCGGCAAATACACGAAGTCTTTGGGCAAAGACAAGCTGCTTTCCATTACTGCAGGCGGTTTTACGAGCGCGTGGGATGCTTCCGGCCAGATTCCGGAGCGCGCTGTTGCGGATGGAACAATTGGCCGCTTCGGCGAGATTGACAAGGAAGGCGGCAAGACGAGTCGTTACAACCTGAACATCCAATACACGCAGGCCATCTCCCGCAATGAAACCTTTAAGAGCAATCTCTGGGCTTCGTACTACGACTTCTCGCTCTATTCCAACTTCACGTTCTTTCTAAACGATACGGCAAACGGCGACCAGATTCATCAGGCGGAAAAGCGCCTCCTCGGCGGCTACAACGCCGAGTACACGAACAGCTACCGCATCGGCAGCCTGCATACGCGCACGCAGGTGGGCGCAGGCTTCCGCTATGATGCGACTGACGGCAGTGAGCTGAGCCACACGCGCGCCATGGATGAAGTACTGGAGCACCTTCAGTACGGCGATGTGCATCAGACGAACATTTTCGGCTACGTCAATCAGACTTTTTATCTGCTGCCAAACCTCGTGGCAAACGCAGGCACCCGCTTTGACTTCTTTAACCATGCCTACACCGACCGCATTCCTACAGAAGCAGTAAAAAGCAGCGCTACAACACATGCCTTCTCGCCCAAGGGCGGCATCTACTACAACTTCGGCAACAGTGGCCGCGTATATCTGAATGCGGGCATCGGCTTCCACAGCAACGATACGCGCGTAGTGGTAGCGCAGGCAGGCAAGGATGTGTTGCCGCTGGCGCGAAGCGTTGACCTCGGTGTAGTATTTAAGCCCCTGCCACGCCTGCTCGTATCCGCAGCCATCTTTCACTTAGACCTTGACCAGGAATTTGTCTATGTGGGGGATGAGGGCGTGGTAGAGCCAAGCGGTCGCACGCGCCGGATGGGTGCCGACCTGTCGCTGCGCTACGAGGCGGCAAAGTGGCTCTACTTTGACGCTGACTTCAACTACACACATGCCCGCGCCCGCGACGAGGCAGATGGGCAGAATTACATTCCGCTGGCCCCACAATTCACGTCCATCGGCGGCGTGACGGTGAAGGGCGGTAAGTATTGGGCTGGCTCCCTCCGCTACCGCCACCTCGGCGAGCGCGCGGCGAATGAAGAGGCCAGCGTGAAAGCCGCCGCCTACACTGTCTGTGACCTTGCTGCATCGTACAACCGCAAGAAGTACGAACTGGGCTTCCAGATTCAAAACCTCTTCAACGTAGACTGGAATGAGGCGCAGTTTGATACTGAGACGCGCTTGCGGAATGAGGCGGCATCAGTGAGTGAGATTTGCTTTACGCCGGGCACGCCGTTCTTCTTTAAGCTGATTGGGACGTATAAGTTTTAGCGTGGCTAACACCATCAATAAAAAAGCTGTCTCAAACAAGACAGCTTTTTTATTAGTCTGAGTTAAGACTCACCCCAGCTTAATAAACTGGCAAAGCACACCACCCATCAGCGTCAGCGATACCAGCCAGAACCCAAAGTGAATCATTACGTACTTCCAGCCGCGGCGCTCATATAGCGCAACGATACCGAGGACAGGCAGGGCAAAGAAGATGGAGGAGATGGCACCATGCAGCATCCCGTGCTTGAAGGTGCGGAAGTTGCCGCCGTAAAGGCTCATGGCGTTATCGTACCAGGCCTTTTCCGGGGTACCGGCCTTCGGTGCGCCGCCTACAACCCCGCCCATGGGAAGCTGATGAATGACGATGGAGCTAAGCGCTATAGCCAGCATAAAGGAGAAAAGGTAGGTAAGTCCGAACACGAGCGCCATATTACCGCGCTTCATATCGGCTTCAGTAAAGCGGTTGACGCGCATCCAGGCATTGCCAAAGACGGCTTTGCTGTACCAGATGAAGCCGATGATGAGCGGGATGAGCGCCGCAACAGCGCAGACGGCCATGAAATTGTATTGTTGCATGTAGTGTGTGTCCGTGTTTGGAACGGAGCGCCAAGATAATAGCTCTGTCGGAGAAAGTGTAAACCTGAGAAATTCCAATCAATGATTGACAAAAGCTTAATCATAGAACTGTTGTCCGATAGTTCCTGTCATTGCGGCCCTCGAGCCGCAATCTGCTCCATTGTGAATCTCCTCATGATATGTGACGAACGGATTGCGGGTCAGGCCCGCAATGACACCTACGATGGAGCTTTGGAATAAGTCTTAGCGCAATCAACAACGTTCATCATCATTACGAAATGAAAAATGCAGCCCTTCCAGACCGCATTTTCAAATCATCTCATTATCAAATCATCAAATCGGTCAACTCATCGGCCCAAACTCTTCCACAAGGTCTTTTTCAATCTGAAGGTTGTCAATGATGAAGGTCTGGCGCGCAGGCGTGTTCTTGCCCATGAAGTATTCCAGCAGCTTCTGAATCTGCGCATCCTGCGAAAGCAGCACCGGCTCCTTGCGGATGTCGCGGCCAATGAAAGCAGCGAACTCTTCCGGGGAGATTTCGCCGAGGCCCTTGAAGCGTGTGATTTCTGGTTTCGTGCCCAGCTCTTTGATGGCGCGCTGGCGTTCCCCATCGCTGTAGCAGTAAATGGTCTTCTGCTTGTTGCGCACGCGGAAGAGCGGCGTGTCTAAGATGTACACGTGATTGTTCCGCACAAGGTCAGGGAAGAACTGCAGGAAGAAAGTCATTATCAGCAGGCGAATGTGCATGCCATCCACATCGGCATCGGTAGCGATAACGATGTTGTTGTAACGCAGTCCGTCCAGGCCTTCTTCAATGTTTAGGGCGTGCTGCAGGAGGTTGAATTCTTCATTCTCATAAACCACCTTCTTCGTCAGCCCGTAGCAGTTCAGCGGCTTACCGCGCAGAGAGAAAACGGCCTGCGTTTCCACATTGCGGCTCTTCGTGATGGAGCCGGAAGCAGAGTCACCTTCGGTGATGAAGATGGTGCTTTCAAACTGCTTAGCAATGAAGTCTTCCTTGCCCTTTGCCGGCGGCTGGTCGTCCAAGTGAATGCGGCAGTCGCGGAGCTTTTTGTTGTGCAGGTTCGCCTTCTTAGCGCGTTCATTCGCCAGCTTGCGAATGCCGGAAAGCTCTTTCCGCTCACGCTCGCTCTGCTCAATGCGCTTCTTCAGCGCTTCGGCGACGCCCGAATTTTTGTGCAGGAAGTTGTCCAGCTCTTTGGACAGAAAATCCAGGATGAAAGACTTCATGCTCGGCCCGCCTTCCCAGACAACGCTGGAGCCCAGCTTCGTCTTTGTCTGGCTTTCAAACACCGGCTCCTGCACACGCACGGACACCGCTGCGCAAATGCTCTGACGGATGTCAGAGGCGTCATAATCCTTCTTGTAGAAGTCCCGAATCACCTTCACTACCGCCTCGCGGAATGCGCCCTGATGCGTACCGCCCTGCGTAGTGTGTTGGCCGTTTACGAATGAATAAAGGTCTTCGCCGTAATCGCCGGTGTGCGTCATGGCTACCTCAATATCCTCGCCTTTCAGGTGAATGATGGGGTAGCGCATCGTCTCCGGATTGGTCTTGCGCGTCAGCAAGTCCAAGAGACCGTTCTTGGATAAAAAGTTTCGGCCATTGTAGTGAATGGTAAGGCCCGCATTCAGGAAGCAGTAGTTCCAGATTTGCGTTTCTACAAACTCGCTGATGAAGTGGAAATTCCGAAAAACAGCCTCATCCGGCGTGAACGACATGATGGTACCGTTCGGCTCGTCGGTTGCGCTTTCACGATATTCTTTTACCAGAATCCCGCGCTCAAAGTCTGCCTTCTTCATACGCCCTTCGCGGAACGCGGTGACCGAAAATGTTTGGCTCAGCGCATTGACCGCCTTCGTACCAACGCCGTTCAGGCCAACGCTTTTCTGGAAAGCCTTGCTGTCATACTTCGCGCCCGTATTGATTTTGCTGACCACATCCACCACCTTACCCAGCGGAATGCCGCGGCCAAAATCGCGCACGCTCACTACGCCGTCCTTGATAAAGACGTCAATGCGCTTACCATAGCCCATCGCGAACTCGTCAATGGAGTTGTCTATCACTTCCTTGACCAGAATATAGATACCATCGTCGGCGCTGGTACCGTCGCCCAGCTTGCCGATGTACATGCCGGGGCGCAGGCGGATGTGCTCGCGCCAGTCCAGCGATTTGATGCTGTCTTCGTTGTAACTGTGTGTAATTGTCGTCTGTGCTTCCACTTTGCTTTGCTTCGTTTTCGGTGGACGCAAATTAGGGGAAGAAGATTTGGGGCGGGGTGCTTCCTGAATTTTGACAACAGCGGCAGCGGTTTTTTGGCCGGCTTGCCCGCCGTACGGACGGCACTCTTGGCGCCGCGCGGTTTTGTGGTGGTTTGCTTCATGTATTGGATAAAAAAGAGTTTCTGACAGGACATTTTAGAACACGGATTGAAAGGATTTTACGGGTTAATGCAGATGTATCTGTGCACATCCGTTTCATCCGTTCAATCGGTGTTCTTTTTTCGGAGATTTTGGGCAAAAAATTCATCCCTAAAAGGTAGAAATTGGCCCTTCTGCAAGATACGATATCCACATTTCCACAGCGCCGGAAATCCGGTCATAAAAAAGTGACTTAAATCCGCGCCTATGGCGGGTTATAAGAGGTAGTTAATAGGCGATAATACACCGGTTATCCACAGCTTTTTCGTATCTTTAATGCAGCAAAAAAGGGAAGGAAAAAGTATCCACTTTTCAAGCCTTCCGGCGGACGAGTTTTAGTCCGGCTTTTGGTCAGTAAACAATTCCTTTTTATACCAAATCAATCACTGTAGAAAATGTCTGTAACAACGAAAGAAAGAACAAGCAAAGTCGTGAAGCAAGAAGCCATCCCTTTTGACGAGAACATCATCTCATCCATCGTTATTAACGGCGATATTTCCAAGCTGTCGCCGCAGCAAAAGGTGGATTACTATCGCCAGTTCTGCGAGCGCCTCGGCCTTGACCCGCTGAGCCAGCCTTTCAAGTTGCTCCGCCTCAACGGCAAGGAAATCCTGTACTGCGACCGCACCGGCGCCCAACAACTCAACAAGCTGCACAAGGTGAGCCACGAAATCCGCGCGCGCGAGACGGTGAGCGGATGCTATGTAGTGACCGTTCAGGCTTCAACCCCTGATGGCCGTAAAACGGAAAGCATTGGTGCTGTAACGATTGACAACCTTCGTGGCGATGCGCTTTGCAATGCTATGATGAAGGCAGAAACAAAAGCGAAGCGTCGTGCTACGCTTGACCTCCTTGGCCTAGGCATCCTGGATGAAACGGAAACAGAAACCATTCTGCACGCGCAGAAGGCGGACGCTCCGGCAATTGCGGCTGCTGCTCCTGAAGCTATAGTGGCTCCTGCTACTCCAGCCGCCAGCAGAATCAGCCAGTTCAAGAAGAAGTACGAGAGCAGCGAAGAAATCGCAACCGTGCTGGATAATGCAACCGACGTTAAGGACATCGCTAACCTTTACTACATCAACGCGGAGCTTGTAGAAGCTGCGCCGGAACTGAAGGCGAAGTTTACAGAGAAGAAGAATGAGTTCTTCTCTAATGC
Organism: Chitinophagaceae bacterium; assembly: GCA_965246785.1. GTDB lineage: Bacteria > Bacteroidota > Bacteroidia > Chitinophagales > Chitinophagaceae > UBA1952. Next base: position 263,089 of record CBDFFM010000004.1, on the reverse strand, counting down.
TGCCCCGGCTGCTTCTGCGCAGGCTGCGTAATCACCTCACATTTCAAACGAGCCCTTCTTTCACCGGAAGGGCTTTTTCATTGGGCTATCTTTGAAAGGAAGCGTCGTAAACGAATGAATCTCATCATTGCATCCAATAATAAAGGCAAGCTGGCTCAGCTAAAGGCATGGCTGCCGTACGGCATTGCGGCGAAAAGTATGGCGGAGGCCGGCTTCACCGAAATAATTCCGGAGCCATTTGACACCTTTCATCAAAATGCGCGCATCAAGGCCCAATCAGTTTTTGACTTCTGCCGCCAGCCTGTGCTTTCGGACGATAGCGGCATTTGCGTAAATGCGCTGGACGGCGCGCCCGGTGTTTACAGCGCGCTTTATGCAGGCGAAGGTGCGAGTGACGCAGAGAACAATGCAAAGCTTCTTGCAGCTTTAAAGGGCATGGAAAGCCGCAAGGCACATTACCTCGCCGTGCTATGCCTGATTACACACGAAGGCACGCATTATTTTGAAGGTCGCTGCGATGGAACGATTGCGGAAAGCCCGAAAGGCGATGGCGGCTTTGGCTACGACCCGCTCTTTATTCCAGATGGCTACGACCAAAGCTTCGCCGAGCTTCCTTCCGAAATAAAATCCCGCATCAGCCACCGCGCAAAGGCTTTGGATGCCCTTGCCGCCTTTCTGCAATCCGGCACTGGCGCAGCTTTATTAGCCAATAACGCATGAAGTTTTCCCTAGGCGACCGCGTGCTGCTCCGGCGCACGGGCGAGGAAGGCTTTATCGTCGCCTTTCTTTCCAAGCAGATGGTAGAGGTGTCCATCGGCGACATTTCCTTCCCGGTTTATGCCGATGAACTGGAGCATCCGTACCTGAAATGGTTTACAGAGCCGAAAGCGTCCAAACCGCTGCGCAAAGGCGAGAAGATTATTCCGGTTGAGAAAGCTGCGGCAAAGCCTATCCGGCTTTCGCGCGGCATTTATCTGTCTTTCCTGCCGCAATTTGCGGAAGGCACCACAGACGATATCATTGAAGCTTTCCGCATTCACTTCCTCAATGAAACAGCGGAGCACTTGAGCTTTACTTACCACGTGCGGTCGGTGGGCGGAGATAGCATTTTGCAGCTGAACGGAACGCTGCATCCTTTCGGAAATATCTTCCTGCATACGCTGGCGCTGGAAGAGGTCAATGCGCAACCGCGCTTTCATTGGAGCATTTCACCGAAGGACAAGCCGGTAAAAGGACTTTCGGACGTGCTGCGGATCCGTCCTGCACAGTTGATTCGCTATATCCGGGGCATTTTAGGGGAAGGGGAGCCCTCATTCTCCATTCTGCTTTCCGGAGATGCAGAAGCGGTGCCGGTTACGACAACCCTATTGCCTAAGCCGGAAATTCTGCCGAGGGGGAGCAGCCAGCCAGCCATTCAGCTTCATACGGAAGCAGTGCGCGTACTTGACCTTCACCTGAAATCTGCGGAAGATGCTCCCGCGCAAATTATGGCGCAGCAAATAAGCCTCTTGCAGCAAAAGCTCAACGCTGCTTACTCCGCAGGCATAGAAAGCATGATTATCATTCACGGCATCGGAGCCGGTACGCTGCGTGATGCTGTACACGGTGAATTGCGCGAAACGCCGTTCGTCAAGCGCTTTGTCAATGAATGGATGGGCGCATACGGCTGGGGTGCGACGGAAGTATTCTTTGGTGAGCGGGCTTTAGAGATGCGGCTGTAAAAAACCTTTTAGCTGCGCTTTGCTCATTGCGCCGCTTTGCCGCCAAAGCGGTTGGCCATCCTTGAATAAGACAAACGTCGGAACACCCTGCACGCTTAGCGCCTGCGCTAAATCCGGCTGCTTGTCCACATCCACCTTTACAATCGTCAGTTGGTCGCCGAGTTCGGTTTTCAATTCAGAAAGCACAGGCGCCATCATCTTGCAAGGCCCGCACCAGGTGGCGAAGAAATCTACCAGCACGGGTTTGCCGGAGGCGATGAGGTCTCGGAATGTTTGTGCCATGGTTATTTTTTGAGGAGTGGCGAAAAATTCAGGCCACGCTGTTTATAACAGTGGCTTTTCTTGGCAATACCGGTAAGCATAGCCTTTTACATTTGCTGCTGTAATCAAAAACATCAGTTTTCAATGAAAAAAATAGTGTTCATCCTGCTTGCCTGCCTGGTCACAATCGCAGTTTTTGCCGGCCCCGGTAAGAAGGCGAGCCTTCGCTCTCACATTTCACTCGGCCCGGTCGTCTCGCTCGGCCATAGCTGGATTCACGATGCCAACGTGAACGGCAATAAGTTCAAGTTTGCACCTGCCGCAGGCATTGGGCTTGTTTACAGCACCGATGAGCACCTTGGCTTTGGCGCTCAATTGCTGGTATCACACGAAGGCTTCCGCCATGAATTCCCTACGCCCGTGGCCACGGGCATACGCACGGTCAATCCGGTATATCTGCGGCTTCCTTTGCACATTATCTACTTTTTCGGCAAATATGGCGACCGGGTGCGGCCCAAAATATATGCCGGGCCGTCTTTAGCCTATAAGGTAGATGAGCGGCATTACTACGGCTCCGACGAGGCAAAGGCACTGCTCAGCCCTTATTCGCAGCCAAAACTGTACAAGGATTTTGATGCGGGCATTTCCATAGGGGCCGGCGCAAATGTTCGCCTGAGCAGTGCTACCTGGCTAAATCTGGACGCGGGTTATTATCACGGTCTTGCCAGTGCGGTTGAAGGCTATGGTTTCAAGAACCGAAACCTCCGCCTCAACGTTGGTCTGATGTGGGGTCTGTAGCTGCTGCGCTGTCTTCCTCACCTTTGTCATCCGCAGGCTTTATGCCTGCGGCTTGCTTTTGAAAGCCTTCATCTCCTTCTTCCGGCTTTGCCATCAGATTCTCTGCATGAAGCAGATCATCATGGATGGTGACGCCTGCCTTAGCGCCTTCCGCGGCAGCTACTACTACAAAGTGCATATCAATAGCCGCATCGCCGGCCACGTACAGACCGGGAATACTGCATTGCTGTTTGCGGTTGGTAATGGCTGCGCCTTTAGACGACATACGCGCGCCAAGCTGGACGAGCAATTCATTATTAACACGATGGCCGTTATGTACAAAAACAGCATCGCAGGGCGTGCTGCTGCCGTCCTGCAGCGTCACGCAGGTAAGGCGGTCGTTGCTGCAGGAAAGCTCCGTCACTTTTGTGCTAACCACCTTGATACCGCGCCCTTCCAATTGGCGACGCTGCTCAGCGCTCAGATAGCCGCGGCCGTCTGTAAACAACGTTACACTCGTAGAAAGCTGCTTCAGCGCCATCGCCATTCCAAAGCCGTTGTACCGCTTCGCATAAAGTCCGATATTCTTGTCGCAAAGCTCGTAGCCGTCGCAAAAGGGGCAGTGATAGACGCCTTTCCCCCACATAGCCTCCATGCCGGGAATATCAGGGACAATGTCGCAGACTCCGGTGGCAAGCAGAAGGCGCTTTGTCAGATATTTATTGTTGGCTCCATCCCACACTTCAAAGCCATGCTCGCCGAGGCGGCGGGCAGTAGTTGCACGCGCGCAGATATGTTTTACGCCGTAGCCTTGCAGTTCCCCGTGCGCCAGCTTCAAAAACTCCGTTGGCAGCATTCCATCGCGGCTTAGGTAGTTGTGCATACCGTGCGAAAGTTGATTGCGCGGCCGGCTGTCGTCAATAATCAGCACTTTCCGCCGCATTCGCGCCAGAACCATGGCGGCACTACTGCCCGCAGGACCTGCGCCCACAATAATGACATCCCAAATCGTAGAGCGAACCTTTTTACTGCTCATATTGCTTCTTTAGAAAAAACGCGCAGCGCAGGAATTGTGTTCGCCGGCGTTTGCAGCATACAAAAAGCCTTCCGCAAGGGAAGGCTTCTTTTGGAAATGATAGTAGTAGAAGCTTAGCGCACTTTGGTTGCGTTGGTAGGACGGGATGCAGCGTCGCGATTTGCTTTGTAGCGCATGTCCGGAGTACCGTTCTTCTTAGCCGGGCCAGCGGGTGCGGCCGCAGCGGCAGGCTGCGCCTTATTTTCCTTATAGCGCATGTCCGGTGTACCGTCCTTCTTTACGGGAGCAGTACGGACTTTTGTAGCGCCGGGCGCGGCATTTTGAGCGTAGATAGGAGCAATGCCCAGCATAATGAGGGCAGCGGCGAGCAGGAATAGCTTTTTCATGTGTGTTTGATTTAAACGCAATGTAGGAATTGTTTGGAAAATGACTTTACCCGTTTTGGCTTTGGTATGAATGTTATCGCAGCAAGGGTGTGAAGTATCCTATCGGCACTATGCTGCACCGCATTGAAGCGGCGGTGAAACCCTTCCCGAAGGCGGCCATGTTTGGCCTGGCCGATGAAGGATACACCAGCCTTTTTGAGCAATTGGTGTCCTGTATCATTTCCATTCGCACCTTAGATGAGACAACGTTTCCGCTTTCGCGAAAGCTCTTCGAGGCGGCGCGTACGCCAAAGGCGATGCTGAAGCTCAGCATGGGCGAGATTGCCGACCTGCTCTATGGCGCAACATTTCCCGGCCAAAAGGCCGAAACTATTTTGCGTATCGCTGAGAAGGCAGCGGAATTTCCGGACGACGCGCTGCCACCGGATTTCGCCGTGCTCACTTCAATCAAAGGCATAGGCCCGAAATGCGCCAATCTTGCGCTGGGTGTAGCAGGCGGGCAGCAGCGCGTCTCAGTGGATGTGCACGTGCACCGGGTTGTTAATCGCTGGGGGCTAGTGGAGACGAAAAACCCGGAGCATACTTTAGAAGCATTGGAGCGCATCGTCGCTGAAAAACACTGGACAAACATCAACCGCCTGCTGATGCCTTTCGGCAAGCACATTTGCATCCTGCGACTGCCGCACTGCAGCACCTGCCCGGTGCGACAATGGTGCCTCCGGGTGGGCGTTACTAAAAGTCAATAAGCGCTCATGTGGGTTATCTACGCACTGCTTTCTGCAGTCTTCGCCGCTGCTGTAGCCATTCTTGCCAAAATAGGCATGAAGGGTGTTGACAGCGACCTCGCTACGGCTATCCGCACCGTCGTTATCCTTGTCGTGGCCTGGTGTATCGTCATCAGCCGTGGGTTGGAAGAGCAGGTCTCACAGTTGAACAGTCGCAACTGGCTGTTCATTGGTTTGTCTGGTCTCGCAACTGGTTTGAGCTGGATTTTCTACTTCCGTGCCTTGCAGGCGGGGAAGGTAGCGCAGGTAGCCCCGATTGACAAAATGAGTGTAGCAATCGCCATCATGCTCGCAGCAGTCTTTCTCGGCGAAATTCCTTCTCTTAAGGTCATTATTGGGGCGGCGCTCGTAATTATTGGCAGTCTCATCATTGCGCTGTAAGCTTTAAACAAGAAAGGCTGCCTTACGGGGCAGCCTTTTTATAAAAAAAATTACATTCTGCTTATTTGCTCGGCGCAAGACCGGACTGATTATTCACATCCTCATTAGTAGCCTTTTCGCTGCCTACTCCGCCTTTGCGACGTTGCGTGGTGCGCTCACCGCTCAGCTCATGTGTTGTACCGCTTACGCCACCAGCACCTCGGGGGCCGGTGCCCATATCGGTGCCGGCTCCGTTGTTCGTAGCGCCGCCATTATTGCCGGCACGCATATTACTTCTGTTGCCGGTGCCACTGTTGCTACCGCCATTACTTATGTTACTGCCGGTACCGGTGCCAGTGCTATTGGAATTACCACCTGTCGAGCTACCAGTACCGCTTGTGCCGCTGCCCATCTTGCCACCATTCATAACGCCAGTCGTATCTGCCATTGCGCCGCCGGATATCCCGGTGCCGGTATTATCGGTTGCGGTATTACCCATTGGCGAGCCGTTCGTGGTAGTTGAGTCCGTTGCGGTTGTCGTTGTGGTATTGTCAGTGCCGCAGGCGGCAATGCTTAGCGTCAGCGCGAGGGCCGGAACTATCTTGAGGAAGTTTTTCATAATGATGTGTTTTAGCCGAGTGGTCAAAACATCTGTGCCAGCTTATTTCTTACCTGCCTTATCGTTGTTTGCAGAGCCAGATGTTGTTCGCCGGTCTGTGGTATTGCTTGTGCCGCTGCCGGCAGAGGCGTGCGGCGGCATTACGCTTGTATCTAAGCGCTGCTGCGCCTGACCGGTTTTGATCTGCTCCGTGTGACGTTGCATGGTTGTGTCAATGGTAGTAGTGGGTACACCTTCTGTTTGCTGCACAGGCGCTACGCCGTTTTCCTTGGTTGCTTCAATTGGCGTGCTCTTACCGCCTGTGGTATCGCTGCAGGCAGATAAGCCTGAGGCGAGCAGCAGCACGGCTAATGCAGGCGCGAATATCTTTTTCATAATTCAGAGATGGATTCCCGCAGCCACTAAAAGAACAATGCCTGCAATGCCCACTTCTTGGAAGTTTGTTTGTCTGCCTTCGGCACGCCACAGTAGGGAACGATGTTTATAGACATTGCGCCCGACAACTTTTGTTCACCAAAAAAATACCATCTACATCATGGATCAAACAAATCAGACTGGCAGTTCGTCAATGGGAAGCAGCGCATCTTCTTCCTCCTCTACAGAAAGCCGCATGCTCACTGGCATGTTCCGCGACCGCGACTCTGCTGAGCGCGCCTACAACTCCCTAAGCACCCGCGGCTACAGCCACGACGATGTGGACGTAGTTATGAGCGACGAAGCCCGCAAGCGCCACTTCGGCGAAGACACAGCGGACACTGAGCTGGGCAATAAGGCAATGGAAGGCGCTGGTACAGGTTCTGCCATCGGTGGTACACTTGGCGCCATCGTAGGCGCAGTAGCAGCTATCGGCACCAACCTGCTTATACCTGGCCTCGGACTTGTAGTAGCCGGCCCGATTGCAGCGGCGCTTGCCGGCGCGGGCGCAGGCGGCCTGACCGGTGGCCTTATCGGTGGCCTGATTGGTCACGGCATTCCTGAAGAGCGCGCGAAGCGCTATGAGGAAGGTCTCAAGAATGGCAATATCGTGATGGGCGTACGACCGCGCAACGAAGAGGATGCTACTTATTTCCAGAATGAGTGGCGCAATACGGCTAAGGGTGAGTCTGTGGACTACTAAGCCAATTCCCAATCATCCTTTCAAAAGTACAACTTATGAAAACCATCAAACTTTGTTTCGTGGCAGCGCTGGCCCTTACAATGGCCGCCTGCTCCGATACAAATAAGAAAGACAATGTGACCAATGACAAGGACACGATGGTGCTGAAGAGCGACAACGAGAACGCCGGCACGCCAAAGGCGGAAAACGCCTGGGACCGCGTGGACTGGAACAGCCCCGCCCTGAAGTACGATGAAGTGAAAAGCAAAGACGTGAACGTGCGCGGCAATGACCAATACGGTATCTATGGACTGGGCGAAAATGTGCTCTTTGAAACCGGCAAGGCCGACATCCGCAAAGACGCAGCTGATAACCTTAATCAGGTTGCTGCGTCCATCAAGCAGCACTATGACGGCGGCAAGGTGAAGGTGTATGGCTTTACTGACGACAAAGGCGCTGCAGATGCCAACGCCGAGCTAAGCCGCCAGCGGGCTGAAACTGTGAAAACCTGGCTTTCTGCCAATGGCAATATTGCCGCTGACCGTATCGCAATGTATGCCCAAGGCGAAAGTCATCCGGTAGCTTCCAATGAAACTGCCGGGGGACGCGAGCAAAACCGCCGCGTAGAAGTTGTAGCAATGAAGCCTTAGCAACTCGCAGACGGACGTAAAAAAGAGAAGCGCAGCCATTACGGTCTGCGCTTTCTTTATTCACCATCACACCTTCTTTATTTCCTTCTGGCCTCTTTCAAAGCTCCCTTATAGCTGCGGCAAAAGCGCTGGTACTCCGGAATCGAAACATTGCTCACGTATGAATTACCCGGATTGCGAAAGGCGTATCCCTGATGGTACTGCTCCGCGCGGTAAAAAACATTAAGCGGCAAGACTTCCGTTACAATTGGAGCCTTCCAGCGCCGGCTTTTATCTAACTGAGCAATCATTCCTTTCGCCGCCTGTTGTTCAATCGCAGAATGGTAAAAAATTGCGCTGCGGTAAGAAGAGCCGACATCATTGCCCTGACGGTCTTTAGTTGTAGGGTCAACGGACGAGAAGAAGACATTAAGCAGCTCATTGTAGGAAATAACCTTTGGGTCGTAATAGACGAGCACCGCTTCTGTATGGCCGCTTGTCTCGCTCGTTACGTCGTCGTAAGATGGATTCTTCTTATGGCCGCCCGCATACCCACTTACAGCGCTGTCCACACCTTTTACGGCTTCAAATACAATTTGTGCATGCCAGAAGCAGCCTTCTGCAAAGGCAGCTACAGCCTTGCCGGGGGGCGGGGCCATATTGACTGCATATACACCTTGAGCCCCGCAGGAAGTGGTGATGAGGGTTGCTGCAAAGGTAAGACTGAGTACGGTCCGGGAAAGGTTCATGAATGTGTTTGTGCGTTTTCGTAGTGATAAACGCAGGCTTGACACTCCCGGTTCTAACTGAATTGTTATCCTTCCCCCAAAGCTGGAGTCGCCATCAAATTAATGCATCAGTTCCTGCACGGCCGGATGCTCATAATTAACCACCGCCACCGAGAAGGCATAGTCATAGCCCGGCTTCTGCACTACAGTCATGGCGCCGGCCATTTGTAGCTGCTCCAAGAGTTCCTTACGCTCCCAGTTAGCCAGCAGCGGCATCTCATCGGTCAGGTAGCGCAGCAGCAGGGTAATGCCTGGCTCCGGCATGCGGCGCTCTTCAATAAAGTTCATAATGCAGGCAAGGCACTCCCTTGCCCCGTCTGTAAGTTGTGTGATGATGCGGGCCGGCTGGGCCACGGTTATTGTTGGTGCTGGCATTGGCTGTGTGCGCTGATACGCAGGCCGCTCCTTTACCTTGCCTTCCAGTGAGATTCTGCCAACAATCTTTGGGCCGACAATTTTGGGTAACTCCACCTTTTTGGCGTCTTCTTTTGCTTTGTGGTCGTCCAGCTTTTTGCGGTTCGCCTCGCTGAGTAGCGGCTGGATATCCATAAAGTTTTGCTCACCGATTATCTCCAGCAGGTCACCGCTCAAAGTATCGCGGAAGGCGGCAACGAGCACCCGGCGGCCTGAGCGCTTGAGGTGCTGCACCACGGGAATATAATCACGGTCTCCGGCCACGAGGACGAAAGTGTTCATATCGCTGCGGGTATAAACAACCTGCATCAGGTCGATGCACATCTGCATATCGGCCGCATTTTTGTGCGCGGTGCCCAGTACATTCTGGCTCATGATGCCCATCAGATAAAGCTGCCCGAGCGAGCCGCCGCCTACGCGCTCAAAGTCGGCATAGGCGTTCATTACAATTACCTGAAGTCCTAATTCCCCTTCTAATTTCAATCTGAGGTTGCGGACAATCTCGGAAGTATAAGACCCCAACTCCGGCGGCTCTTTAAAATTATTCTTAAGATAATAATGAATATTTTCGTAATCAATAAATACGGCGGTATGCTGCTGCGTGTCCATAACTACGAAGATAGCCTTCCGGCAGAAACTCCTACGCACGGTCGGATAGCTGTCGCATGCAATGGGCTCGGTACTGTCCGGTTCGGAATCCTGAATACCTGCAGGCTATGCCAGGATACGGGTTATCCATTCAAGTCATAACTCTGAAATTGCGCCTGTGAATATCCCGTGAAAAACGCCACCAGCGCCATTTCCCGTCACTTAATAATACGCTTTTCTACGCCCAAATACCGTAAATTCGCGTATAATTCACACGCTATTTAATGGATATAAACGACGACGCTCCAAAGGGCTTGGATGACGGTGCTCCCGTCCCCCCGGAGCAGCAAAGAATAGTTCCCATCAATATTGAGGAGCAGATGAAGACTGCCTACATTGACTATTCAATGTCGGTAATAGTAGGTCGCGCGTTGCCGGACGTGCGCGATGGCTTTAAACCAGTTCACCGCCGCGTGTTGTACGCGATGCACGAGCTTGGTGTTACCTTCAATAAGGCACATAAGAAAAGCGCCCGTGTTGTAGGTGAAGTGCTTGGTAAGTATCACCCGCATGGCGATACATCTGTATATGACGCGATGGTGCGCATGGCGCAGGACTGGTCTATGCGCTACACACTCGTGGACGGGCAGGGCAATTTTGGTTCTCCGGACGGCGATAACCCGGCTGCGATGCGCTATACTGAAGTGCGCCTTCAGCGCCTCGGGGAAGCTATGCTGGCTGATATTGACAAAGAAACGGTTGATTTCTCCCTAAACTTTGACGATACGCTGGAAGAGCCGACCGTTCTTCCTACCCGCATTCCCAATCTCCTCGTAAACGGCTCCTCTGGCATTGCCGTAGGCATGGCCACTAACATGCTGCCCCACAACCTCACGGAAGTGGTGGACGGCTGCATCGCTTATATTGACAATCGCGAGATTACAATCGAGGAGCTGATGCGCTTCATAAAGGCGCCCGACTTCCCGACCGGCGGCATTATCTATGGTATTGAAGGTGTTAAGCAGGCGTACCATACCGGCCGGGGCAGGGTAGTGGTGCGCGGCAAGGTAAATGTGGAGACGAATAAAAGTGGCAAGGAAACGATTGTCATCACTTCCGTGCCTTATCAGGTAAGCCGCGATGCGTTGGCCGATAAAATCGGCGTACTGGTGAACAGTAAGGTCATTGAAGGCATCACGCACGTTGGCAATGAGTCCAACAAGGAAGGCACGCGCATCGTAGTGGAGCTACGCAGGGACGCTGTGGCGCAGGTGGTGATTAACCAGCTCTACAAATTTTGCGAACTGCAGACGAGCTACGGCATCAACAATGTCTGCCTCGTAGGTGGCCGGCCGCGCACACTGAATATCAAGGACTTGATTTCCGAGTTCGTCGCCTTCCGCCATGAGGTGATTGTACGCCGTACGCAATATGAGCTTCGTGAAGCAAGAAAGCGGGCGCATATACTGGAAGGTTATCTCATCGCCCTTGACCATCTCGACGAAGTCATCGCCCTAATTCGCAGTTCTGCTAATCCCGACATTGCGAAGGAAGGCCTGATCGGCAACTTCGGCATGAGCGAGATTCAGGCAAAGGCCGTACTGGAGCTACGCTTGCAGCGCCTTACCGGCATGGAGCGCGAAAAGATTCGTGAGGAGCATGCTGAGCTGATGAAGCTGATTGCACGCTTAGAAGAAATCCTGAATAATGAAGGCGCGCGCTATCAAATCATTAAGGACGAGCTGACCGAAATCCGTGACCGTTTTGGCGATGAGCGCCGCTCTGAGATAGACTACAGCGACTCCGAGGTGGACATGCTGGATATGATTAAGGAAGAGGACGTGGTCATTACCATTTCCCACCTCGGCTATATCAAGCGCACTTCTAATGCAGACTATCGCGCACAACGACGTGGCGGCCGCGGGGCCATTGGTGGAAAAACCCGTGAGGAGGATTATATAGAGCACTTATTCGTGGCCAGCACGCACCATACTTTGCTGTTTTTCACGGAGAAAGGCCGCTGCTTCTGGCTTAAGGTTTATAAGATTCCGGAAGGCGATAAGAATACGAAGGGACGCGCTATTCAAAACCTGATTCAGATTCCGCAAGACGATAAAATCCGCACGATTATAGACGTACCGACGCTGGAAGACCAGGAATACCTGGAGAAGCACTGCGTTGTGCTTTGCACCAAGCAGGGCATTATCAAGAAAACGTCGCTGGAAGATTTTTCCCGCCCGCGTGCCAACGGCATCAACGCAATCACCATTCAGGAAGGCGACCAACTCCTGGACGTATCCCTTACGGACGGCGACAGCTATGTGATGATGGCGGTGAAGAGCGGCCGCGCTATTTGCTTCCCTGAAGACAGAGTGCGCACTACGGGCCGCGGCGCCATCGGCGTCTATGGCATTGACATGGACGAGAGTGCCGGCGACGAGGTAATCGGTATGTTATGTATTCCGCGCACGGATACGAAGCACCAGATTTTGGTGGTTTCTGAAAAGGGCCTTGGCAAGCGGACGGCTTTCCTGGAAAAATGCCCGGCGGATTGCCAGGATGATGAAGCAGGAAACATTGTGAGCATTACAAATTCAGAAGGCTTAGCGGAGAAATACGAATTGTCTTATCGCGTAACCAACCGCGGTGGTAAAGGCGTGAAAACTATCAATATAACGCCCAAAACCGGCGCCCTTGTAGGCTTACTGGCCGTTTCTGAGAGTGATGACCTGATGATTACCTGCAAGAGCGGTATTACCATTCGCATGCGGGTAGCTAATATACGTGAAGCGGGCAGAGCTACGCAAGGCGTGAAGCTGATGAACATCGACGAAGGCGACGAGATTGCGGCAATAGCAAGAATCGCAGAGCAGGAAGTACAAGGCGAGGACGACGATGAGGCGGCACATATCATTGATATAAATCCAATTCCTGAAGCTTAAATTGTTTGAGAAATTCTGATAAGAAAGCATCTGTTTCTTTGGTAAAGATGCTTTTTTGCCAATAACAACATTAATCCATCACCAATCAGCACATGAAAAAAACCATCGTTCTGCTGACGCTGCTCAGCGGCAGCCTCTCCACCTTCGCGCAAAAAAGCAAAATTCGCGACGCGCGCGACTATCTGTCTGACAATAACTATAAGAAGGCCATTCCCGTTGCCAATGAAGCAGTAGCAAATGAAGACACGAAGAACAATGCTGATGCATGGTTTCTGCGTGGCATGGCCTATCTGCAAAAAGCTATTGATACGAACGCACATGCTCCGGAAGCAGCAGGCGAGAGCTATACCTCATTGATGAAGGCCCTTAGCTTGAAGCCGGACTTCGGCCCTGAAATCAACAATGGTCTTTATTCCAACGCACTGCTCGCCTTCAACGGCGGCGTGGCGGCGTATAGTAAACAGGATTGGTCAGGCGCCTATGAGCAGTTCATGAAGGTTCCAACGATATATAATACAGCCGGTAAAGCACGTTTCGGAAGCGATAAAAACTTCTCAGACCTTGTCACCAGCGCAAAATCTAATGCGGCCTACAGCGCTCTGAACGCAAAGAAGAATACGGAGGCACTTACACTCTTTAATGAGTTGAAATCGGCAAAGGATTCTAATGTGTACCAAGCCATCATACAAATCAATCAAGACCAGAAAAACGACGCTGCTGCTCTTGCTGCGATAACTGAGGCTCGCGGTTTATTCCCTAGTAATAAGACGTTTAGGGATCTTGAGCTGAACTATTACATAAGGTCTGGAAAGCAGGATGCATTATTGGGAAAGCTGGAAGAAGCTGCTCAGAAGGATCCCAACAATGCTGATATTCAATTCAACCTTGCGAATGCTTATCAAAGCGCTGCCTTCCCTAAGGATGCCAGCGGGAAGGATTTGCCGCGCCCTGCTAATTTCAATGACATCTTTGCGAAAGGCGAAGCCGCATATAAAAGGGCTGTTGCTATTAACACCAGCAACGCAGATTACAATTATAATCTTGGCGTATTGTATTATGATGCCGCTGCCGACCTGAATAAGAGGATGAACGACATCAAGGGCATGAGCCCTGCGGAGCAAAAGCAATACGACACTTACCTTAATGAGCGCGATGCATGGTTTGAAAAGGCTTTACAGCCTTTTGAAGCCGCCTATGCTACGCTGGATAGCAATCCAAAGTTGACCACAGACGAGAAAGTGACTTATCAGAAGACCATGAACGGCTTGCGTGAAATCTATTCCCGCAAAAACAATAAGGCTAAAACAGAAGAGCTGAAAAAGAAGCTTGATGCGCTGCACTAAGCTCTATTACTAACTTACTGGACGCGATGTGAAGCGCAGGCCGCTACGCATCGCGTCTTTACTTAAAAACAAGAGACTAACTTGACATTTGAAGATTTTGATTTGGATTACGGCGTGCTGGACAGCATAGATGCTATGGGCTACAAAAGCCCGACGCCCATACAGCAGCAAGCCATCCCTGCCATCCTTGCCGGTCACGATATGATTGCCTGCGCCCAAACCGGTACCGGAAAGACCGCTGCCTTTGTGCTGCCCATTCTGGATAAAGTGCTGCAGACGCCGAGTGGCGGCGTCAATACGCTCATCCTCGTGCCTACACGCGAGCTTGCTATGCAGATAGATCAGCAGATTGAGGCGATGAGCTATTATGTAGATGTCTCATCGCTTGCGGTTTACGGCGGCGGGGGCGGCCAAAACTGGAATCAGCAGAAGACTGCGCTTAAGAGCGGAGCCGACATTATTATAGCTACGCCTGGCCGGCTTATGGCGCAAATGCAGATGGGCGGCATGGACTTCAGCCATCTGCATACATTGGTGCTGGACGAAGCTGACCGGATGCTGGATATGGGCTTTTATGAAGACCTGATACAAATTATCAGCGCGCTTCCTAAAGAACGGCAGACGTTGTGCTTCTCTGCAACTATGCCCCCCAAAATTCGGACGCTGACAAAGCAAATCCTGCGCAACCCGACCGAAATCAATATCGCCATTTCGCAACCTGCCGCTGGCATTCGACAATTGGTATATCACGCCTTTGACGAGCAAAAGCTGAAGCTGGCCGGACGCATATTGAAAGAAGGCGATTATAAAAGCGTAATCATTTTTTCCTCTACAAAGGATAAGGTGAAGAAGCTGGAAGGCGAGCTGCGCCGTGTAGGCATTGAAGCCAAAGCCTTTCACTCTGATCTGGAACAGGATGCCCGCGAAGTACTTATGCAGGCCTTCAAAGCTAAGCGCGTGAATGTGCTCGTAGGTACGGACGTGCTCTCACGGGGTATTGACGTAGAAGGGATTGAGCTAGTGCTTAACTACGATGTGCCGCCTGACCCGGAAGATTATGTGCACCGCATAGGCCGCACCGCCCGTGCGGAGCGCACCGGCACTGCCATCACCTTCGTCAATGAAGCTGATCAGCGGAAGCTCGTATCCATTGAACGGCTTTTAGGGCGCAAAGTCGAGGTGGTTGACCTTCCGCAAGACCTTGGCGTCTCCCCGGAGTGGAAGCCGGAGCGTTCCTTTTCGCGCGGCGCAGGAGGTGGGGGTGGCAGAGGCCGCTCAGGCGGATCCAGTGGCGGGAAGAGCAACAATGGTCAAAATTCAAAAGGCGGGCGGGGGAGCGGCGCTGGCAAAGGCCGGAAGTAATTACATTTCTTATTCCAACGGAATCGCGCTGAATGGGTTACAAAACGATTAAGCGCTTTTTCGATCAGGCAGCTTCTGCTTACACTTCAGATACTATACCGGTCGGTGTTGGGCTTTCCGGTGCTGTGTATCTTCTTTTGAGCGTATAAGCTGCAAACAGCAGCGCGAAGAAGAATAGAATTGCGCCCATTGCAAAAGGTGCTCCCGGAAAATATAGTGGTGCGCCTGCATGCGTAAAGAAGTAGAACAGATTGTTCATCAGCAGGGGGCCGACGATACTTGTGGCACTCATGAGGCTGGTCAGTGCGCCTTGCAGCTCACCTTGCGCATTGGGCGGCACCTGACTGGATATAATGCCCTGCAGCGCGGGGCCGGCAATACCGCCGAGGCAGTAAGGAACAAGAAAGGCGAACATCATCCAGCCTTGATTGGCAATGGAAAAGAGCGCCATTCCCAAAGTATAGAGCGCCATCCCATAATACACCGACTTCTTTGGCCCTAGCCAGGGATTAATAAAGCGTATCAGTCCGCCCTGAACGCTCCCGATAAGCAATCCTACGACTGCCAGAGAAATGCCAATCGTCTTTTCAGACCAACCGAAGCGGAAGGCTGTATAGAAATTCCAGTTGCTTTGAACGGCGTGAGCGCCAATGTATATGAGCGTAAGGCTCACCACAAGTCCGCTTACAACAGGATATTTGCGAAGCTGCAGCAAAGAGCCGGCAGGATTGGCGCGCTTCCAGCTAATAGAGCGGCGGTTTTCCGGTTTCAGGCTTTCTGGAATGAAAAAGTAGCCATACAGGAAATTTGCTCCGCAGAGACCCGCGGCCAGCCAGAAAGGCGCGCGCGTGCCGAAGTCGGCTACAAGGCCGCCAAGCGCCGGGCCTATAATAAAGCCGAGCCCGAACGCGGCACCAATAAGCCCGAAGCTTTGTGCGCGCTTTTCCGGCGGCGTAACATCGGCAATATAAGCGGAAGCCGCTGAGAATGATGCGCCGGTAATGCCGGCAATGAACCGGCCAACGAACAACCATGCTATCGTAGGCGCGTTTGCAAGGAAAATATAATCGGCGCAGAAGCCGGCAAGTGAGAAGAGCAATACCGGCCGGCGACCCCATTTGTCCGACATAGCGCCAAGCAATGGGGCGCAGAGAAACTGCATAATCGCATAGGTTACATTCAGCCAACCGCCGATTTTAGCAGCATGACTCACATCAGCATGGCCCAGAGTCACCAACAGCTTGGGCATGACTGGTATAATAATGCCCCAGCCGATAATATCTATCAGTATGGTGAAGAAAATAAAAGTCAAGGCTTTCTTTGAGTCTAAAGGCTGCATGGGGCGCAAATGTAATTTCGCGTCGGCCGTAGATGTATCGAACTTTTCCACAGTGCGCGGTAGTTGACATCTGCAGCTTTTATTTTCTGATACGATGAATTAAGTTTGAGGCAAATCCGTTGATTATGTACGAGCCATTGGAGAAACAATTCAAGGAGGAGATTGCTGAAAAGGAAGGCCGGCAACAGGATTTTGCAATCCGATATTCTTACGAATGGAAAAGAGACGTGCCTGAATATGAGCGTAATACACAGGAGCATCCATCACGGACGTTTTGTATTGAGCTAATGGAATCGCACCGGCTTTACACCCGTGCTGAGATTGACGGCATGTCGCAGCAACTGGGCTATTCAGTATGGGAGCAGTGCGGTGGCGATGGGTGCCGACACCGCTGGGTGTCGCATGTTATTAATCTGCCGAAGTGAGAAGATTGAAGTCCATAGGTGGAAGTTGTAGCAAAGAGCGTGTTTGCTCCATAATTTACATTATGTCAACTAACGGAATCATGTAAAATAAGAGCGCCTGTTCTATAGGCGCTCAAAATCATTCAGTCAGACAGCTTATACCGCTGCTAAGCCATAAGCATCTCCCTTCAAAGTCTTTACACGCTCATCAGTCCGGTATTCGTCAAAACTCATCACGCGATCTATTACACCATTGGGGGTTATTTCCAAAATGCGGTCAGCTACCGTTTGGGCAAGCTCATGGTCGCGGGTTGTGAAAATGATTGTACCGCGAAAATCTTTCAAGCCGTTATTCAGGGCTGTAATGCTTTCAAGGTCAAGGTGATTGGTCGGCTCGTCCATCATGAGCACATTCCCTTTTAGCATCATCATACGGCTCAGCATGCAGCGTACCTTCTCACCGCCGCTTAATACGCTGCATTGCTTCAGGGTTTCATCGCCAGAAAACAACATACGGCCCAGAAAGCCGCGGATAAACGTTTCATCCTTTTCCTCTGAATATTGGCGCAGCCAATCGATAAGGTTCAGATTCTTGCCATCAAAATATTCATGGTTATCGTTTGGCAGGTAAGTTGGTGTGATAGTCACCCCCCACTTGTAAATACCCTCGTGTGACGCGTCCTCTCCCGAAAGAATCTGATAAAAGGCTGTAGTAGCCAACGAGTTGTCAGATAATATGGCAATCTTTTGTCCCCTTCTCACGTCAAACGAAATACTCCGGAAGAGCGCTTCGCCATTAAGAGATTTACTCAGGTCTTTGACTTCTAGAATCTGGTCTCCAGCCTCACGCACTTGGTTATTAAAAAGAATGGCCGGGTATTTCCGATTGCTGGGCCTCATATCGTCCAGCTTAATCTTATCAAGCGCCTTCTTCCGGCTGGTAGCCTGCTTGCTTTTAGATGCATTAGCAGAAAACCGGGCGATAAATTCCTTTAGCTCAGCGATTTTATCTTCAGACTTCTTATTCTGGTCCGAGCGTTGCTTTAGCAAAAGTTGACTTGTTTCATACCAAAAGGTATAATTACCGGTGAATATAGAAATTTTGCCGAAGTCTATATCTGCAATGTGCGTACATACTGTATCTAGGAAGTGGCGGTCATGCGATACGACAAGCACAATCTTCTCATAGTCAGCCAGAAAATCCTCCAGCCAGGAAATGGTTTCCAGGTCAAGGTCATTTGTAGGCTCATCCAACAACAGAATGTCCGGATTCCCGAACAAGGCTTGGGCGAGCAATACCCGAACCTTTTGATTACCATCCAGTTCTTTTAGTGGACGGCTATGCAGATCTTCTTTAATACCAAGATTGCTCAGCAGTGTTGCTGCATCGCTCTCGGCGTTCCAACCATCCATTTCCGCAAACTGTCCCTCAAGCTCACCAGCCTTAATGCCGTCCGCCTCCGAAAAATCTTCCTTTGCATATACAGCATCCTTCTCCTGCATAATCTTGAAAAGCACATCATTACCACGTATAACCGTCTCCAAGGCAGGAATTTCATCAAACTCCACGTTATGCTGCTTTAGCACGCTCATACGCTGTCCTTTGGAAATATCCACCCTGCCGGTAGTAGGCTCAATATCACCGGAAAGGATTTTCAGAAAAGTGGACTTCCCTGCCCCATTGGCTCCTATAATACCATAACAATTTCCTTCTGTAAATCTTAGGTTTACATCTTCAAATAATATGCGCTTGCCATAGCGTAAACTCAAATTCTGTACTGAAAGCATATTTAATAAAATTAATTACCCTCCTTAAAGAAAAGAAAAAAGGTCTGATGAAAAAAATGTGGGTAAAAGGGCCGCAAAGATACGATGAATGTGCTCGTTATTTTGTCCGCTAATTGACGATATGTACTTTCGGAACCTAATGGTATCCCCACAGAGTTTCCGCCTACCCTGCTCTAAATGGTGGGTGATAATGCCATGTATTTTCGGGATTTGTTCTATTGCTTTTAGTATCTACTATATTTCTCATCCATACAATTATCATGTACAGCAGTACATGAACGCCCATGGTTGTTTTTATAAATATTCTGGTTGGCAGAAAGACTTTTTTACAGCGAAGACTAAAAGAATCGGCAATTATTATTGTTTAATCGGTATCCTATTTGGAGTATTACTTGCCCTTTGGAGCGCCACCCGGCTAAGCAGAAAGAATGTTTCTTCACATTTAATTGCTATAAGGATACATATAAGTGACTGCATATGGCTGGCAGGACTGTTACTGTTTAGTTCAGGATTATGGCTATGGGGATTCTTTACATCAGTGCCAGGGTATGATGAAGTTTTCTCCGCCACCAATTGCGCAGGTGAAGGCCCCTTTCTCTCACTTACATACTATATGCTGCCAAATAATCATGTATTATTTAATATCATAAATAATTCGTTATTTAGTTGGGTAGATAATTATATAATAACGGGTCGTATAATTTCAGGCTTAGCTTTCTGCGGGCTTATAGTGTTGCTTTACTTCTGGCTACGCAATAAGTTGAATAACAGAGGATTTGCGGCACTATTTTGTGCAATTTTAATGTTGCAGTTTCCAGTTTGGGGATTTTCATTTCAAGCTCGTGGATATTCTATTTATTTACTTTGTGCCTGGAGTTCGCTTATTCTATTAGAATATTATTTTGAGTATAAGTATACGTATGGTTTAGTAATCCAAGCAGTTGCCTGTTTCGGCGGTTTTGCTGTTATGCCTACTTTTTTATTCTGGTATGCAGCAATATTGCTGATCATATTTGGCGTATTTATTTACAAAAAACGTGTTGACAAAAATCTGATTGCAGCTCAAATTTTAGTAATAATATCTGTTTTTCTTTTCTATCTTCCCATACTCTCTTACTCCGGTCTTTCATCGCTAACAGAAAATCAGTATGTCGCGGTAGCTCATAGCTCCTGGCCGGATTTCTGGTCAAACTTTATTAGCGGCTTGAATGCAACCATCCGCTACTGTTTTGCATCGGATGTAGATGGCCATAAGATAGTATATCCAATACTGTTCATTATGCCTATTATTCTGCTTCCTGTTATCAAAAGCGGGAGAGCGAGGATATATGTCCTGATTGGAATTTGCTTATGGATAACATTTTTCTTATTGCAATTAAAATTTCGTCATTATCCATTCATGAGGAATATGATCGCCCACTGTAGCATTAGCCTAGCAATTCTATTAATCAGCATTTATTCTACCGCAACAAATTTATTCAGGAACAATAAACTCCATTTAGCGTCCATGAGTATGATGATAATATTTTGCGCGGTTTTTGCATTGCATTTCATCGTTTACATGAAATCAGCAGTAAATGGTGGCTTATATTTTTACGATACTGTAGGGCGATACAATGATCAGGTAAAGCTAATTAGCCACCTTCCAATGAGCGCTAGCGTTTGGACATCAGATGAGAGCTTTTTTCCGCGATACCTATTGAAGAAAAAAGGCTATAACGTTAATCATTGCTATAATAGTTCCCAGTCATTTTTCATAATTGATAAAACCATTCCTGAACTACTTCCGCTTCCTTCAGCTAAGTTGAATGCTGTTGACAGTGCTGATCAATATGTACTTTATCATTTAAAATAAAAAAGGCGAGCCAAATGGCTCGCCTGACTCTTTACATTTGTTGACTTATTGCTGCGTAACGTTAGCGCTGACATTTGTGCTACCAGTTGCACCACCAGATACTGCTGTAGTATTTGCAGGAGCGCTTGGCATATCAACCGTTACCTTTCCATTATTCACACTGACCGTTGCTGTTACAGTGCCAGCACCCGTAGAAGTATATGCAGTGCCGGAAGTGCCATTCACTGTAGCGCCGGAAAAGGACATCTTGCCGGTAGCGAGCGTAGAGCTTGAATCCGCAACAACAGTATAAGTGCCAGCCGCTACAGCGCTGCCTGGGAATTTCATAATGATGGAAGCTCCGGTCGAACCGTTAACACCAGTTGCGGTTACTCTGTTGCCAGTTACGTTCACCGCCCCCGTGACGGAGGTGCCATAGCTTGTACCACCTACAACGATTGCATTGGAGGATGAGCCGCCATCATCGCTTTTTTTGCAGGCAGTTGCCAGCATCGTGAGCGCTACCGCGCCGAGGAGAAGTTTCTTCATGGTTGTCAGATGTGTGATTTTTTTTGTTCGGGCGCAAAGAAAAGGGGCAAACTTTATAAAAACAAGCCTGTAAGCAAATTTTTCCTCTGCTGCATTTAGTTTAATACAAAACGTACAATGTCCCGCAGTGCATTCATTATGTGATTGTTGAACGCGTCGTCCAATGCTTCAAACTCCTGGAACTCTCCATATAGCCTGGCAAACTCCTGCGGGCTGGTTTCCCGGCTCAGGCTTTCATTATTTAGCACATACACTTTGAGTGCGTCATCCAGCGTGCGGCATAATTCAACCGCTACGCCTAAATTCTGGGCCGTTTCAATAACCGTAATCAGCAACGAAACGTATCCGTTCTGAATAAGTTGAATAAACCCGCCCTGCCCCACTTGCATCTGCACATAATCCAGGCTCAGTATAAGCCGTTCTGCCGGGTGGAGCCTTTCTAACAATTCAAAGCTACCTTCATTATATAGCGCCTCATGCAGCGGCTGCGCCAATGCTTCGAATACGGTAGCCCATGCTTTGTCCGCCGCAAGTCGGCGTATCAGCGGCTCATCAGCCGGATGGTTATAATCTTGTAACACAATTTGCTCGCCCAAAAATACGGCACCGCACTCTCGCCGTTTCTTAATTTCACCCTATGCAACAGCCCGCCAAAGAACGTCCGCCGGTTTATTACAGCGAGTACCTGCAATTAGATAAAATCCTGAGTGCGCAAGCTCCTGAAAGCGGCAAGGAAGGTCTCGCAGCTGACGATGAAATGCTCTTTATCATCATCCATCAGGCGTACGAGCTTTGGTTCAAGCAGATTCTTTTTGAGCTGGACATTATTCGCAAAGTTTTTCGCCAGACCAGCATAGCCAATAGCTCTCCGGATATTTATAATAGTGTCCATCGCCTCAAGCGCATTTGCCGCATCCTGGAGATAGCTGTCAACCAAATGACGGTGATGGAAACGATGACTCCGCTTGATTTTCTGGACTTCCGTGACCTTCTTCGGCCCGCCTCCGGCTTTCAAAGCATTCAATTCAAGATGATTGAGGCTGCGCTTGGCCTTACATACAGCGCACGGCATGGTCAGGGCTATTATCTGTCGCAGCTTACAGAAGGCGACATTGAGCGGGTTAAAAAAGCCGAAAGCGAGCAGTCACTAATTGTGCTTATCAACGTATGGCTGGAGCGCATGCCTTTCCTGCAAGACGCAACGCACTGGCCGGAAAGCAAGGGCTTCTACGACCAATACCGCGCCGCTTACGAGGCCAGCCTCCGCCCCGGCGAGGAGGGCAACCTCCAGACGTTTGAGCGCCTCTTCGGCAATGAGGCGGCCTATCCCGAAGGCCGCAGCTTCTCATTCGCCGCTTCACGCGCGGCGCTGTTTATCATGTTGTACCGCGATTATCCGCTGCTGCACCTGCCCTTTGAGTTGCTGAGCACGCTGCTGGAAGTAGATGAGCTGTTATCGCTCTGGCGGCATCGCCATATACACATGGTTCAGCGCACCATCGGCAAACGTACGGGCACCGGCGGCTCTACGGGCGCGGATTATCTGCGCAAAGCTGCCGACAGTCACTACATTTTCAAGGAGCTGGCCGAGCTGACCTCCTTTCTTATGCCCCGCACCATGCTGCCTAAGCTTCCGCAAAGCCTCGCCCGGCAGATGGGCTATGAAGGGCAATGAACGCACCTGCCATTACTATCAGGGCATTAAGCAAGCAATATCCATCGGCGCTGACGCCTGCCCTTGATGGACTGTCGCTTGATGTGCCGGCAGGCGCCATCTTCGGGCTGCTTGGGCCAAATGGCGCGGGTAAGACTACCACCATTCAGATTCTGTGCGGCCTACTTACTCCAGATAGCGGCGACGCTTCCGTATTCGGGTTAGATGTGCAGCATCATAATGCCGCCATCCGCGGCCGGCTGGGGCTGGTGCCGCAAAGCATTGCCCTCTACCCTGCTCTCACCGGATGGGAAAACCTGTGCTACATCGCCCAGCTCTATGGCTTGAGCACTCAGCAGATAAAGCAACGGGGCGGCCAACTGCTTGAACAGCTTGGCCTCACGCCACACGCGCATAAACGCGCCTCCCGCTACAGCGGTGGCATGAAGCGCCGACTCAATATCATCGTATCATTGCTGCACGAGCCGGAGCTGCTCATCCTGGATGAGCCTACAGCCGGTGTGGATGTGCAGAGCCGCGCCCTGATTCTGGATTTTCTGAAAGGCTACCGCGCCGGCGGCAAAACGATTGTCTATACCTCACACTTGCTGGACGAGGCCGAGCAGCTCTGCGATACGGTGGCCATCATTGACGAAGGCCGCAACATTGCGACCGGCACGCCGCGGGAGCTTATTGCCGCATTGCCGGATTGCCGCAGGCTGGAAGATGTCTTTCTCCATTATACGGGCTTTGCCCTGCGGGAATAGCGCCCCATATCAGACGCTTTACCAATAAAATGGCGCATGCATCGGCCCAATGGCCGCGCACCTCTTTACATTTGTCGCTTTCCAACTAAAGTCTATGCTGCTTCAGACCTTGCTGCTGCAAGCCGATACTGCCCTTCAGGCCGCTGCGGCCGCCGCTCCGGCAGAAGAAAAAATCTCCCTCTTCAAGCTCCTGCGCGAAGGCGGGGTGCTCATGATTCCGCTGCTGCTTTGCTCCATCGTGATGGTGTACGTTTTTGTAGAGCGCTTCCTCGCTATCCGCAAGGCTGCGCCGGATGATACGCGCTTTCTACTGCAAGTGCGGGAGCAGGTGATGGCTGGCAATATGCAAGGGGCAAAGTCCATCTGCCGCAATACGCCTACCCCGGAGGCACGCATGATTGAGAAGGGCATTTCCCGCATTGGCAAGCCCATTGACCAGATTGAGAAGAGCATGGAAGCCACCGGCAAGCTGGAAATCTACCAGTTGGAGAAGAATCTTTCCATCCTTAGCACCGTCGCCTCCATCGCGCCCATGTTCGGCTTCCTCGGTACCATCTTCGGCATGATGATTCTCTTCTTTGACATCCAGCACAAGGGCTTTGAGCTGAATTCCTTTGCCGGCGGCATCTATACCAAGATGGTCACCTCCGCCGTGGGCCTCATCATCGGACTGCTCGCCTACATCGGCTACAAATACCTTAACGCCCAAATCAACCGCTCGGTGAACCGCATGGAAGCGACAACCACGGAGTTTCTGGACATCCTGCAGGAACCGGCGAAGTAGTTGGAATGTTGGAGTGTTGGAACGTTGGAGCGTTCCCCAAACATTCAAACACTCCAACACTCCAACACTCCAACATTCCAACACTCCAACATTCCAACCATGCAACTCCGCAAGCACCTCCGCGATACCGGCGCCGGCGATGAGCCGCATACCGGGGCTTTGAACGATATTCTGTTCATTCTCCTCTTCTTCTTCCTCATCATAGCCACGCTGGCCAATCCCAACGTCATCAAGCTTGCCATCCCGAAGGCGAAGAGCGATACGAAAGCGAAGCAGACCATCGTGGTGTCCATTGATTCTTCCCAGCAATACTTCGTGGGCACGCACGCGGTGATGCCGGACTCCCTGCGCGCGGAAATGGCCGCTGCGCTGCGGAAGACGACGATTGATACGCCCACCATCGTCATCAACGCTCACAAAAAGGCCGATGCCGAAAGCATTGTATCGGTGATGAAGGCGGCCCAGGCGCTGCGGTTGCGTACGGTGCTTGCCGTGGAGAAGGAGCAGTAAGGAAATTTTTATGTTGCCGGCTGCAGTGCGCTATTTAGCTGCCGTTGCGTCGCACATTTCAGGGTTCGCCAGTCTGTTGGGCAGCATACGCATTGGTATTTGCTTTAAAAACGCGCTTATAACCGCTACGCAACTGCGTAGTGTGCATAAGTATGTCCGGATCACCACTACGCAGTTGCGTATTGCACGTAAGGTCGTTCGGATGACCACTACGCAATTGCGTATTGCACGTAAGCTCGTCCAGATGAGCGGTACGTAATTGCGTACCGCTGATAAGTTCGTCCGGACAGGCAATACGCAACTGCGTACTGTTAATAAGTATGTTCGTATCGCAGCGCGGGAATTCGTAATCTGCGGGGCTAGGTAAAAAGCCCAACAGACTGGCGAACCCTGAAATGTGCGACGCAACGGAAGATTGGGAGCGAACGGAACGCTGACAAAATAAAAATCCGCATCGCACAGCTTGCTGCGCCGCCAGCTATGCCGCACTTTTGAGGGGCTAAAACCTGCTGCCATCCAACCCGCACCCTCCAAACTTGACCTGCCTATTGACACCCTTGCCGGCGTGGGGCCGGGTCGCGCGGTGTTCTTAAAGGGCGAGCTGGGCATCGGCACGCTGCGCGAATTGCTGGAGTATTACCCTTACCGCTACTTTGACCGCACGCGCTTCCTGCCAATTGGCGAGCTGACGCCGGATATGGAATGGGTGCAGCTCGCGGGCGCGATTGTGAACATCGGTGAGGAGGGCGACGGCGCGAAGCGGCGGCTGATGGCTACGCTTTATGACGATACGGGGACGGATTGAGCTGGTGTGGTTTGGCGGCGCGCGGACGTGGGTGAAGAAGATGCTGCGCGAAGGGGGGCGCTACATCGTATTCGGCAAGCTGAGCGATTTTAATGGCATGTACAACATCAGCCATCCGGACGTAGAGCCGCAGAACAGCGAAACGATGGCGGGCGGCATGCAGCCGATGTACAGCACCACCCAAAAGCTGGTGCAGCGCGGCATTACAAACCGCTCATTTGCGAAACTTACGCAGGCATTATTCCGGCAATTGATGCCATCCGATATACCGGAACTACTTCCGGGCGAGCTGCTACAGCAATACAATCTGATGCCGCGGCGGGAGGCAATGCAGGCCATTCATTTTCCGCGGAATGAAGAGGAGCTTCAGGCGGCCATTCACCGCATCAAATGGGAGGAGCTGTTTGCTTCGCAAATGATAATAGCGCGGGTGCGGCAGCAGCATACGGTGCAGGCCGGCTTCGTTTTTCCAAAAGTGGGCGATTACTTCAATGATTTTTATGCGCATCACCTGCCCTTCCAGCTCACCGGCGCGCAAAAGCGCGTGCTGAAAGAGATAAGGCAAGACACGGCGACGGGCCGGCAAATGAACCGCCTCCTGCAAGGCGATGTAGGCAGCGGGAAGACGATTATCGCGGTGATGAGCGCCTTGCTGGCAATGGATAACGGCTTTCAGGCCTGCATCATGGCGCCTACGGAGATACTCTCGCAGCAACATTACAGCAGCATCAAAGCACTGCTGGAGCCAATGTGGATTCCGGTGGCACTGCTTACCGGGAGCGTTAAAGGCAAAGAGCGGAAGCAGGTTTTGGCAGGCCTTGCCGACGGCAGCATCCCGATATCGGTAGGCACGCACGCCTTGATTGAAGAGACGGTGCAATACAAAAATCTTGGTTTCGCGGTGATAGACGAGCAACACCGCTTCGGCGTAGGCCAGCGCTCCCGACTGTGGAAAAAGAGCGCTACCCCGCCCCACGTGCTGGTTATGACGGCCACCCCCATCCCGCGCACGCTCGCTATGACGCTCTACGGTGACCTGGACGTGTCGGTAATAGACGAGCTGCCGCCGGGCCGTCAGGAAATCAAGACGGTACAGCGTAATGAAATGCATCGCGCCCGCGTACTGGACTTTTTGCGCAGCGAGATTGATAAGGGCCGCCAGGCCTACATCGTCTATCCCCTGATTGAAGAAAGCGAGAAGCTGGACTACGAAAGCCTGATGGCGGGCTACGAGCAGGTGCGCGTCTTCTTCCCCGACGGCAAATACAATGTGGCAATGGTACACGGCCGCCAGGAAGCAGGCGAGCGCCAGCGCAATATGGAGCGCTTCGTGCGCGGCGAGGCGCACATCCTCGTAGCTACGACAGTGATAGAGGTCGGCGTCAATGTGCCGAATGCCAGCGTAATGGTGGTGGAAAGCGCGGAACGATTCGGGCTGTCGCAATTGCATCAGCTACGCGGACGTGTTGGCCGCGGCGCGGAGCAATCGTATTGCATCCTGCTCACGGGCAGTAAGATGAGCGAGGAAAGCCGCCAGCGTATGAACATCATGGTGGCCACGACCAACGGCTTCACAATAGCGGAAGAAGACATGAAGCTCCGCGGCCCCGGCGACATCTACGGCACCCGGCAGAGCGGCGCGCTGAAGTTCAAGCTGGCGGACATCGTAGAAGATGCCGCGCTGATGGAACAAACCCGGCAGGCTGCACAATCGGTGTTGGCGGCTGACCCACAGCTTGTCCATCCCGCAAACGGTGGATTGCATCAGCTCATGGCCGGCACTGGGCAACAGACTTATTGGAGTAAGATTTCCTAATCTATTATTCCCATGCAGCGGCATACCGCGCGTGCCCGGACAATGAGGGCACACGCGGTGTGCCCCTACGAAAACAACGGCATCATCTTTTTATCCACAGCCGAGGTTAATTTTCAATTAAACGTTTGTTTAGTTCAAACAAGTGTTTAGTTTTGCGCCGTGGAAATGGAAAACGAGAAAGCACTGCCTGGCTATAGCGGCAAGCAGCTCCATATACTGGAAGTGGCTGAGCGCCTATTTGCCGGGCGCGGCTATGAAGGCACCTCTGTACGCGATATTGCACAGGAGGCCGGCGTGAACGTGGCGATGATTTCCTATTACTTCGGCTCCAAGGAAAAGCTGCTTCATGCCGTTTTCAGCAACCGCATTACATCGGGCCGGTTGATTATGGAGCATATCGTTGCCGACAAAGAGCTTACTCCGGTTCAAAAGATTGATTCGTTGGTGGAGAATATGGTAGAGCGGATGCTGCAGCATACCAATTTCCACCGCGTCATGCTGCGTGCCCAGCTTACCGGCGAGCATGATGGGCTGACCCAGCTTATGCTGGAAAACAAGCTGAAGAATCTGGAGC
Source organism: Chitinophagaceae bacterium (assembly GCA_965246785.1). Lineage (GTDB taxonomy): Bacteria > Bacteroidota > Bacteroidia > Chitinophagales > Chitinophagaceae > UBA1952. The sequence goes on along the minus strand of CBDFFM010000004.1, from coordinate 235,158 downwards.
TGGTCGCTAAAATCGTTGCCGAAGGCCAGAAAAAGAAAGTGTTCACCAAAGGCGTAGATGTGCCGCTGCTGATGATGAGCATAATTGGCACGGTTTATCAGGCTGCCGCGGGTTCAGCGTATTACCGGATGGCTTCTGTCAAAAGCGAGCTGCCGGACGAGGCGATGCAAAGCCTGCTCAAAAAAAATCTCAAACAACACCTTAAACGGCTCCTGATAGCCACACTTACTTATGAGGTCAAGTAAATTTTCAATCATCGCGCTTTCGCTGATGCTAGGCGCTGCGTTCGCGGGCGCGCGGAGTACAGCAGCCTATCCGTCCGGCACCAATGTCCGGCACATTACGCTGCAAGAAGCTATAGACCTTAGCTTGCATAATAGCAAGCAGCTACGTGTGAGCAATGCGAAACTCCAGGAAGCCGATGCCGCCCTAAAAGAAGCAAAGGAGCGCAAGCTGCCGGACGTAACGGTCTCCGGCTCTTACCTGCGGCTGGCGCAGCCGGATATTGAGCTAAAGCTAAAGCTTGGCAGCAGCAATAATAACAACTCAAGCACAGGAACTACCGAACAAACAAACACAACTCCTCAGGTTCCCACGCAGGCCGCTTACGCTATCGCCAATGTTTCCCTGCCGCTGTTTGCCGGCTTTAAGATTCAGAGCGGCATTGAAAGCGCGAAGTATCTGGCGCAGGCTGCAAAGCTGGATGTAGAAAGCGACCGCGATGCTGTCGTGCAAAACACTATCGGTGCGTACACCAATCTTTACAAAGCCACCGAGGCCGTTAAGCTGGTGCAGGAAAACCTGCGCAGTGCCGGGCAGCGTGTGAAGGAGTTGGGCAATTTGGAGCAAAACGGTTTGCTCGCCCGTAATGACCTCCTTAAAGCGCAGCTGCAATCATCCAACATTGAGCTTTCGCTGCTGGATGCAGAGAACAACCTGCACATTACCAATGAGAACATGAACCTGCTGCTCGGGCTGCCGGAAGAAACGGTGATAGAGCCAGACAGCACCTTCAGCCAGTCAGGCTCCGGGCGCACGCTCAGCGAATGGGAAACGCTCGCGCTGCAAAACCGCAAAGACGCCGCATCGTTAGGATACCGCGCGAAGGCGGCTGAAGCCGGCGTGAAGTTCGCGAAGAGCGATTACTACCCTTCCCTCGCGGTGACCGGTGGCTACATCGGTGCTTACATTGAAAACATCATCACCATTAAGGACGCGGTCAACGTTGGCGTCGGCTTCCGCTACGCGCCGTCTTCTATCTGGAAGAACGGCAGCAAGATAACGGAAGCGAAAACCCGTCTCGCGGAAGTACAGGCCAATCAGGCGCTGCTGGAGGATGCCATCCGCCTGCAAACGGCGCAGGCTTATGAGGCGTATCTGCTGAGCAGAAAGAAGATTGACGTTTATAATTCCGCCGTTCAGCAGGCAGAAGAAAACTTCCGCATCGTGCGCAATAAGAACACGAACAACCTCGCCACCACCACCGAGCTGCTGGATGCCGACGTAGCGCAGCTGCAGGCGCGCCTCAATTATGCCTTTGCGAAGGCAGACGCGCTCGTCAGCTACCAGAAGCTGCTTCAAACAACCGGGCTGCTTGCTACAGAAGGCGCGCTCGGTCAGTAATCCAATCATCATCCCAAATCATTACACTCAGAAAAAGAATATGGAAAGCCAAACAAACGCCGGCAAACCAGCTGGAACCACAGCCGAAGCGGCAGCGCCAAAGAAGAAGATTAATAAACGCTTCCTCATCATCCTTGCCGTGCTCATCGTTGTCGGCGGCAGCTTCGGGCTGGTCAAATGGAATCATGCGCAGCACCATCAGGAGACGGACGATGCGCAGATTGAAGCGAGCATAAACCCAGTCATTCCGCGCACAGGCGGCTACATTGCCGAAGTGAAAGTGGGCGACAACCAGAGCGTGAAAAAGGGTGATACGCTGCTCGTACTGGACAACCGCGACCTTGTCATTAAGGTTGAGCAGGCAGAGGCCGCCCTTGCCGGCGCGCAGAGCAACCTGAATGTAGCCCGCGCTACAACATCGGCTTCTCAGGCCAACATATCAACAACCCGTGCTAATGTAGGCACCGTAAGCGCGCAGATTGAGGCTGCCCGCATCACTGTGCGCCGCGCCTCTCAGGATTACACCCGCTACGCGAACCTTATCAAAGACCACAGCATCACGCAGCAGCAGTTTGAGCAGGCCGAAGCTGCGATGCAGACCGCCCAACGCCAGTTGGCAGTATTGGAGCAGCAGCGGAATGCGGCTTCCGAGCAGACTACCGCCGCGGCATCACAAAGCAATGCGACCGCGCAGGGCGTAAGCGTTGCCGAAGCGACTATCCGCCAGCGGCAGGCTGATGTGGATAATGCGAAGCTGATGCTTTCTTATACGGTGCTTACCGCGCCATCTGATGGTTTCATTTCTAAGGTAAATGTTCAGCCGGGTCAGTTTGTTCAGCCGGGGCAGACGCTTTTCGCAGTCGTAAAAAACGAGTTTTGGGTAGTCGCCAATTTTAAGGAAACCCAAATCAATAAGATGCGCGAAGGACAGGAAGTAACGATTCATGCCGATGCATTTCCCGGCCATGATTTCAAGGGCGCGTATCGGCTCGTTCTCACCGGCAACCGGCGCTCGTTTCTCCCTTCTGCCGCCGGATAATGCGAGCGGCAACTTCGTGAAGGTGGTGCAGCGTGTGCCTGTTCGTATTGAATTCGCAGAACCAAATGACCCGGCGGTCAAAGGCCTGCGCGCGGGTATGAATGTGGATGTGGACGTACACATCTAAGTTGAAGCGTTGAGACGAATCGTTTTTACAGAATATTCCGACGTCTCAACGCTTCAACGTCTTAACGACATAACGAAACAACATGGAACAAGATTCGCTTGTAGAATATGGTGCGCGGCGCGTCATCATAACGCTCACCGCTATCTTTTGTGCGCTGCTGGAGATTGTGGACACTACAATCGTGAACGTTGCGCTGAACGACATGAAGGGCAACCTTGGCGCTACGCTGAATGAAGTGGGCTGGGTTATTACCGCTTACGCCATCGGCAACGTGATTGTTGTTCCGATGACGAGCTGGCTTTCCCAGCAGTTCGGTCGGCGCAATTACTTCGGCTTCTCGGTTATTCTCTTTACCGTCTGCTCGTTTCTCTGCGGACAGGCAACCGGCATTTGGGAATTGGTGGCCTTCCGCTTCATGCAGGGGCTTGGCGGCGGTGCGCTGCTGGTTACTTCTCAAACCATCATCACCGAAAGCTATCCGCCGGAGAAGCGCGGTATGGCGCAGGCGTTTTACGGTCTCGGAGTTATCATTGGCCCGACGCTCGGCCCGCCATTGGGCGGCTGGATTACAACCAACTATTCATGGCCCTACATCTTCTACATAAATATTCCCATCGGCATCATTGCGGCAATCCTGGTATTTCAATTTGTACGCTCGCCGAAGTATGGCGGTGGAAAGAAGAGCGGCTCCGAGGTTGACTATCTCGGCATCGCGCTGCTGGCCATCTTCGTTGGCTCGCTTCAATATGTATTAGAACGCGGGCACGAGGATGACTGGTTTCAGTCGGGCACAATCACCTTCCTGACGGTTACGTCCGTACTCTCCTTCTTCTTCTTTATCTGGCGGGAATTGGTAACAGAGCATCCCATCGTGGAGTTGCGCGTGCTCAAGAACGGGAATCTGCGCATCGGTACCATCCTATCCTTTATCCTCGGTTTCGGCCTGTATGGCTCCACCTTTATCATTCCGCTCTACACGCAGAGCATTCTTGGTTGGACGCCGCTGCAGGCAGGTGAGCTGATGATACCCGCAGCCATCACTACGGCCTTCATGATGCCGATGGTGGGACAACTCCTTACACGCGGCGTGCCGCCGCAGATTCTTGTAGCCTTGGGCTTGTTGCTCTTTGCGGTCTTCTCAATATGGGGCTTCAATATCCTGACGCCTGACACGAGCAAGGGTGATTTTTTCTGGATGCTCATCGTGCGCGGTATCGGGATGGGGGTACTGTTTATTCCAATTACGGCGCTCTCGCTTTCTTCGCTTAAAGGTCAGCAAATTGGTCAGGGAGCGGCTTTTACCGGCATGATGCGACAGCTTGGCGGCTCCTTTGGCATCGCGCTCATCACGACGCTCATTGCGCAGCAGAACTCCGTGCATCGCGCCGACCTTGTGCCTAATTATTCACTCACCAATCCGGCATTTGTCAATAAGCTTAACATGATGCAGGCCGGCTTTATATCCAAAGGAATGTCGCCCGACATCGCGCAGGCGAGTGCATACAAGGCGCTTGACTTTTCGCTCACGAAGCAGGCCGCCGTCCTTTCTTACATGGACATCTTCCTGTACCTCGGCATCATATTCGTCATCTTTGTCCCCGTGATGTTCTTTGTGAAGCAACGAAAAGGGACGGTGGACAAGGAGGCACTGGCCGGGGCGCACTAATGCTAAATAGTTACCGGAACTACGTTGACGCTGAGATCGGGCATCGTTTCAGACTTAGGCAGCCAAGTGGAATTGCATAGCTGGAAACGCTAACATTCCTTTAAGCATTCCCGGAAACCCGTTTGCATTTATAGGGCATAAACAACCTAAACATCATGTCCAGAATCATCACCGCACTCCGCGCCCTTCCCGTGCTCCTGCTCCTGATAGCCGGCATTAGCAGCCGCGCATCCGCACAAGGCTATGGCGACGACGTCTACAGCGGCTCTGCATCTTACCAACAATTCTACGATGAGCTATCGCCCTATGGGCAATGGATAAACGACCCGCAGTACGGCTACGTCTGGGTGCCCGAGGCTGGCGACGATTTCCGCCCCTACTACAGCAATGGCTACTGGACAAACACCGATTACGGCAACACCTGGGTATCTAACTACAACTGGGGCTGGGCGCCGTTCCATTACGGCCGCTGGACGTACAGCAACTATTACGGCTGGCTATGGATTCCCGGGAATCAGTGGGCACCAGCATGGGTAAGCTGGCGCTCCGGCGGCGGCGCGTACGGCTGGGCGCCGCTCGGTCCCGGCATCTCCATCAATATTGCGATGGGTGGCTATTCCTGCCCTGATTACTGGTGGACGTTCACCCCGCAGCAGTACATTCTCAGTCCGCGCTTCCACAGCTATTGCTATGGCCCGCGCTATGCGCCGCAATATGTGCACCAGACTACTATTATCAACAATACCTACGTCTATAACCACAACACGTATATCGGCGGACCGCGCCGCGGTGAGCTGGAGCGTGCCACTGGCCATCGTATAGAGCCGGTAGCGATTAATAATGTGCGCCGCCCCGGCAATACAGAGCTGCGCGGCAATAGCCTGAACATCTACCGTCCGACTATCGCTGAAAACACACCACGTACTACAGAGCGCCCACGACAGTTCCGCACCGCAGAGCAGCCTGTAAGTACAGGGATTGCCAACGGTGGCCGCCAGACAGCGCCGGTGAATCAGCGTGCAGGCTTCCGCGAGCCTATTGACCGCAGCGGCCGTACGACGCAGCCACAAGAGCAAGCTGTACGGGCCAACCCCGGCACTTTCCAGCGCGACCCGCGCCTGCAAAGCCCGGAACCATTAAGAAGTAATAGTACCTGGCAGAATAACAATCGCGAGCAAGCACGACCACAACTCAGCCGTGATTGGGGCGGCAGAACGCCCGCGCAATCCCCACCTGTACAGCAAGCTCCACAACAGATGGAGCGTCAGCAAGCCATTGACCGGAACGCAGAAGTGCAGCGGGCACAACAGATGCAGCGTGTACAGGAGATGCAACGTGCGCAGGAATCCCAGCGCGCTCAGGCCATGCAGCAGCAGCGCATTCAAGAGGCGCAACGTGCGCGGGATGTGCAACAACGCCAGGTAGAGCAGCAGCCACGCATGGATCGTCAGCCAGTGCAGCGTACAGAGCAACAACCTCGTATGGAAGCCCCACGTCAAGCTATACCGCAACGGCAGGAAGCCGCGCCAGTGCGGCGAACTGAGCGCCAGCCGATGGGCGGCGGCGAAGGCCGCAGGCCGTTCGGCAGATAAAGAAACTCCCGGCTGGAGTGTATAAAAGAGAACGGGCTGCTTCAGGTGAGGCAGCCCGTCTCATTTTAATCCAATCAGTTCTTTACCAAACCTTAGCCCGGATGCTGTCCGCACGCCACATCTTATCGCCCGGCTTGATTCCGAAGGCGGTGTAAAATTCCGGCATATTGCTCAGCGGGCCGTTGCAGCGCAGTTCGCTTGGCGAGTGCGGGTCGGTCATAACGCGGGAAGCCAGTTCCTGCGGACGCGTATTGGCGCGCCATACCTGCGCCCAAGAAAGGAAGAAACGCTGGTCAGCCGTGAAGCCGTCAATCTTCTTGTCGCCCTTGCCCTGCTCCGTCTTCTTGAAAGCTTCGTAAGCGATGGCAATACCGCCAAGGTCGGCGAGGTTTTCGCCTTCAGTGAGTTGGCCGTTGATGTGGACAGTGTCCAGCACGGTGTAGTTGTCAAACTGCTTAATAACCATATTTGCGCGGGTTACGAAGGCAGCGGAGTCAGCGGGCGTCCACCAGTTTTTGAGGTTGCCTTCGGCGTCATATTGGCGGCCCTGGTCGTCAAAGCCGTGGGTCATTTCGTGGCCTATTACCGCGCCGATGCCGCCGTAATTCACGGCGTCATCTGCATCTTCAGAGAAGAAAGGATATTGAAGAATGCCTGCCGGGAACACGATTTCGTTGAAGGCGGGATTGTAGTAAGCGTTCACCGTTGGGGGTGTCATCCCCCACTCCGTTTTGTCTACGGGTTTCCCAAGCTTGCTGATGTCGTAGTTGTATTGCCACTGGGAAGCGGAGAAAATGTTGGAAGCATAATCATTAGGGACAATCTTCATCCCATCGTAAGTCTTCCACTTGTCGGCATAACCGATTTTTTTGAGAAAGGTGTTGAGCTTTGCCAGTGCTTTCGTCTTAGTTTCCTGCGTCATCCAGTCTAAGCGCTTTATGCGCTCAGCATAGGTGGCCTGTAAATTATTTACGAGGTCAAGCATGCGCTTCTTTGCCTCCGGTTTGAAATACTTGTCCACGTAAAGCTGGCCGAGCATATCGCCAACACTTCCGTCCACCACATGAGATACACGCTTCCAGCGCGGGCTTTGTGTCTCCTGGCCGCGCAGCGCTTTGCCGAAGAAGCCGAAGTGCGCATTGTCAAAAGCAGTGCTGAGGTAAGGGCTCATCTCCATGGCCATTTGCGTTTGCAAGTATTTCTTCCATACCGGCAATGGCGTACCCTTCAGCTCCTTCGCAACTGTAGCAAAGAACTTGGGCTGGCCTACGATGCAGCTATCCTGTCCCTGGATCTTCAGATCAGTAAATACCCCTTTCCAGTCCACGCCCGGCGTCTGCTTGTTCAGGTCGGCAAGGGCGAATTTGTGATAAACGTTGTAGGGGTCACGCATTTCAACGCGTGTCATGGATGCGGCGGCCAGCTTTTCTTCCAGCTTGTACTCATCTGCTGCGTCCTTCTTAGCAGTAGCGCTATCGCTGCCCATCATCGTCATCAGGTTCACGAGGTAACCTTTGTAAGCCTCGCGAATATCGGCGCTGCGCTTATCAGTTTTAAAATAGTAGTCGCGATCAGGCATACCGAGGCCGCCCTGAAAGAACTGGCAAACTTCCTTAGAAACGTTCTTATCATCCGGCGATACGCCGAAGCTGAACAGAGCATTGACACCCATTGTATGCTCTGTTGCTATCTCGTGCAGCAGCCCATTGGCGTCCGTAATGGCATTGATGCGGTCAAGATGTGGCTTAAGCGGCGCGATGCCAGCCTTGTCAATGGCGGCGCTGTCCATGCCGCTCCTGTAAAGGTCGCCGGCCATTTGCTCCTTGGAGCCTGCAGCAGTTTTGCTTTTAGCAGCGTCATCAAGCAGGCTGCGGAGGGCATTATTATTGTTTTCCACTAGCTCGCTGAAGGAGCCCCAGCGCGTCTGGTCGGCGGGAATGGGATTATTCTTTAGCCATGCCCCATTGGCATAGAGGTAGAAGTTATCGTTGGGGCGGACAGCGGTGTCCATGTTAGCCGGATCAAGAAGCTTGCGGGCAGCTTTGCTTTCTCCGCCGGTGTTGTGGGAGTCATTGCAGGATGCGAGCGCAAGCAGTGCCGCGCCGGCAAGCAGCGAATGTTTGATATTCATTGAGGGTACAATTAAAAAGTGTGCAAAGATATTTAGCTACGCGGTAATGCGGGAATTCGCTAATGTGGGATTTGTCGGGTGAATTTTTGGGTGAAAAGAAAGGCCTCAGCGTGCGCTGAGGCCTTAAGCGGAGACGGCGAGATTATCCCGTTCCCTCATTAAACCGCTGCTATTCACTTGCTTCCGTTGGCGCACTTCCGGCGCTTGGCGCACTTGTTGGCGCACTATGCGATTGTGTCGGTGTGGGAATTACTCATTGCTTTTACGTTGCCGCTCATCTGCGCCAACTGCTGCTTTACGGTGCGCAGCTCGCGGTTTAGCTGTACGTTCTCTTCCAGTAGGCTTTGATAGGTGATTTTACCGTAGGGTACGGATGGCTCGCTTACGCCTTCCGCTGCCATTTCTTCCCGCAGCATTCCGCTCAGGTCGCTGAACAGGTCGCGCTTCAGGATTTTGCTGATGCGCATGAGCAGGTCGGAGTTCAGGCTGTTATTCTTCAGTAGCTGGCTAAAATTCTGCGGCGTCTGCCCCAGCTTCTCCGCCAGGCGCGCCTGACTCATGCCATATTCTTTTAAATGGCTCTTCAGGATGGCAGTGATACTTTTTTGCATGGCGCGCAGGCCCCGCAAGTAGCCGACTGTAAACATCTTATTTGTTAATCGTAAAGAAATATCAGCATTAACTAAAGAAAACTGTGCTGTTTCATCAACTTATCCTTTACGTTTGTGTTCCGCAAGCGGGCAATTTATCCGCCAAAGGCACACCGCAAACAATTATTTAACGAATGGATACACTAACAAAGGCCGCCAAATTCCGCGTGGATGAGCTGCTGGCCATCCTGCCCTACGAAGAGCGCCGCGCTAAATCCGCGCAGCTCGGAGACGGCCCGATGCGTAAGACGCTGCACCGGATGCGCAAGGCGTATTGGGGCGACGAATACAGCCCCGCCGGCGACAAGCTGCTACGCATTGCCGATGTGCTGGGTGTAACGGTCAACGAGCTGTACACCACCAACCCGGAGCCGGATTTACACTTACCTCATTAATTCACATATCCCCATGGGAAGCCGTAAGAAAAAAGTCAAAGAGGTGCCGGTAATAAAAGACGTACGCTCTTTCTACAAGGCGTTAAGTCTCAATGACCGAATTGCGCTAAAAGCATTTTTCAATGGTGGACGCCGCCGGGTTTGCCCACTTGTATCCATGCAGCAATTCCTAAGCTCACCGGGCTACCTGACTTACCCATCGCTAACAGGCCGTAAGGTTTACAGCTCACTGACTACAGACTGGATGATTTTCTGGGGCTATTCGCACCTGACCAATCCGCCTTTACCCATCTAATCCCAGCCATGCTCGTGAAGTGCAATACACCCCTCGCCGTATTCCAGCAAGTGCAGCGCCTGCAGCCGCTTGTGGAGGTCATTGTAACCCATGACGCCCCATTCTAATTTATACAGCACGGTGGCCCCTTCCTCATCCGCGACGTGCGCGGTAAGAAGCTCATCTACACCGGCGCCGCCGGCGAGCTGACCAAAAAGACGCTTTTCTCACCCCTCAAATAACCACCAATGCAGAAAGAACTCCAACAACTGACAGATGCCGCCTGGAAAATCATTGACCGCGCCGGCCAGCGCCGCCCGGAGCATGGCCTGCAGGTAAGCGCGCAGCTCGTATCTACTTCATCCACTAATGAAGCCGTTACCTACAGCATCCGCTATTATCCCCAAATGATGTGCCCCATTGCCCAAGCAGATTATCACTTTGACGCGGATAGTGCGCTGGATGCTTTTGACCTGGAAATATCAAAGCTGTGAGCCATGTCAAAGAAGGAACAAGAGCAAATCATCATGGAGCTAATAGCAATTGCGCATGAATTGGATTGGGCTTTCTTCTGGAATGACCGGCAACGCAACCTCAAGGCACGTAAACGGCTGGAAGTGGTAAAAACGCTTACCAATTGGCGCGAAAAAATGAATCAATGAACCATGCGCAAGACCAAAACAGGGGGGGTATTGAAAAAACATACAATATCTCCGACCGCATTGCCTACTGGCGACAGCTCCACGCAGAAACCGGCAATCCCCTTTTCCTAAAACAGGCGCAGCGCTTGGAGCTGGAGCGCAAAGCCAACAACAGTCGCCTGCAGAAAGCAGCGCTGCAATCACAACCTAAACTTTTTAACGATGCTCCTGACACTTAAAAACGGCAATCAATTCACAATATCTCAGGGCATAGCAGATAAGATAGCCGATATGCTAAACGACAAATCCGCCGTATTTTTTCAGGTGTTTTTTGATACAAAAGGCAAGTTTCTGGCGCTCATCAATCTGACCGAAATAGCCGCCATCACACCGGAATAAGAATGCCCGACTTCAACCCCCAAGTTACCCTCTACAAAAACGTAGGTGCCTTCAATCCGCCCATCGGGCACGAAGGCTTTATTTCTATAATCAATGACATTAAGAACGAGGTACATGGCGCACTGATAGATTCCCTGCAGGGGCTTCCCGAAAAAATATACAAGGCACGCAAAACCGGCCTTCCCGCCGCCACATTCTCCGGCACGTTTCAGGGCGTCCCCAATACTGACCCTGACCGTAAGGAAGGGCAAGATACCAGCTACCGCCGCGCGGAAGGACTATTGCAGTACAGCCAGATAATTGGGCATGATATAGACGAATTGGCAGCGGACGAAATGGTCACGCTGCGCCGGCACATTGATACCAACCCCTTCGTGCTTTGCAGCTTCATCTCACCATCACGCAATGGCCTGAAAATTTTTTTTCGGACAAATACCGGCGCTGAGCAGCACTTGGAAACATGGACGGCGCTGGGCCATTACCTGCACACATCTTACGGCATCCCCTGGAGCGACAAAAAGAATAAAGTAAAGCGCGGCCTGGACATTGGCACAAAAGACATATGCCGCCTCTGCTTCCTAAGCTCCGACCCCAATCTATACTACAATCCTGACTGCGATATTGTAGAGCCGTCCTTCGTAGCGCAGCATACCCCGCCGCCGCCGGCTCCGAAAGCTGCAGTACAGCGCAAAGCGGCTGTGGTGGCCACTGCCGAAAGCACCAAAACGGAAGCCATCATCGCGCAGCTCATCGCCGGCGGCATAGACATTACCGAGCCTTACGACCAATGGATTAAAATAGGCTTCGCCCTGGCAGATGAATTTGCAGAAGGCGGCCGCAATTATTTTCACAGCATCAGCGCCATCAGCGCGAAGTACGATGCCGCCGCCTGCGATAAGCAGTATGACAACTGCCTCAGCTCCAGGCGTGGCACGGTGAAGATTGGCAGCCTCTACGGCACCGCGAAGGATGTGGGCGTCGTATATAAGACAGAACGCACCGGCAGTACTTCACAGCGCCCCCCGTCTGTGCCTCCAGGAGACGCACCGCCTGCAGATGGCGCTCCGGACGGCGCGCCCGACTTCTGGCATGTGAAGTATAAGCAGGCCCCGGATGGCGGCTATGAGGAAAGCGAATACACCGTTTCCTACGACAAAGCGCCCACGTTCCTGGCGCACTACGGTTTTTGCAAATACCGCCTGCGCCGCGACTCCGATTACCAGGTCATCCACGTAACCGACGGCGGCCGCGCGGTGGATGTGGTCAACAATGAGTACATCAAGAGCTTTATGTACGTCCACCTCCGCCGGCTGGCCGATGAGGTGGCAGCAGACGGCGAGCCGGATAAGAAGCTGCTCACCCGCCTCACCATGCTGCGCGAAAAGTTTGTGCGCGCATCCAAAAACCTCGTCTCCGTTGTAACGCTCGACCTGCTCCCGCAGAAGCTCCCCCAGCTCCGCCGCGACACGCAGGACATGGCCACCCTCTACTTTGACAACTGCTTTGTAGAAATAACCGCCGAGAAAATTGAGACGAAGGACTACAGCCAGCTCCAGGGCGGCGGCATCTGGAAAAAGCAGCGCAACGAGCGCTGCTACAGCCCCGCCGACTGGCGGCAGAGCGACTTTGCCACGTTTCTGTGCCGCGCCTTCACCGGCGAGAAGGTAACGCCCGACACCATCACCCCGGAGCACGAGGGCATGATGCTGGCCGCTTACACCGCCTACGGCTACCTCCTGCACGGCTACAAGAGCCGCAGCCTGGTAAAGATGATAATTGGCGCCGACCGGGTGCTGCGCCGCGGCAAGGAAAATGAGGGCGGCTCAGGTAAGAGTCTGTTTATAGACAGCATTGCCCTCACCATTCCCGTTACCAATATCAACGGCAAGCGCTTTGACCCGGTAAAAGACCAGTTCTCCCTGCAAAAGGTGCAGGCCGATACCCGCGTGATTAATCTGGACGACCTTAAAAAAGGCCAGGACATTACCGAATTATTCTCCCTGCTCACCGCCGACTTTGACATTGAAAAGAAGGGCAAGGACGTAATAAGCGCCTCCTACGAGGACAGCCCCAAGTGGTACGGCTCCCTCAATGCCACCCTGCGCGGCGAGGGCGGCAGCGTCAGCCGGCGCATCCACGTGATTGAGTTCAGTGGCTACTACTCCAAGAAGCATCAGCCGGAAGATGAGTTCGGCCACCAGTTCTTTAGCGGCTGGAGTGCTGAAGAGTGGGACAGGTTCACCTCCTTCCAGGCGCATTGCCTGCAGATGTTCCTGCAGCACGGCCTGCTTCCCTTCCCCGTGGAGCACTACGAGCTGAATAAAATCATTGACGCCGCCGGTGAAGACTTCGTGGATTACATGGACGACAAGGTGATGGCGGCGGTAGATGGCGGCACCCGCAACGAGTGGCCATACGATGAGCTGTATGAGGAATGGAACAAGCGCTTCGTAGAGCTTAAAAAATGGAAGAGCAACACCTTCACGGCCCGCATGAAGCAATGGGCCGAAGCGGTGGGCCTGGTGTACAATCCCCACAAAGACGGCGAGCGGGACCGGCGGAACAACGTAGTGTACTGCACGTTTGCGAAGCCCGGCCAGCTCGTGGCGCCGCCACCGGATGCTGCTCCTGGGGAGGATGAGAAATTGCATTTTTAATATAAAACCTTCCGGCGTATAGGCAGCCGGGCGCTATGATGGAATCCTTTGAGCAGCTAATGATGAATCACATTGCTTTTACCCTAAAAACCTTTCCGGAGGCTACCGCCCTGTCCTCCATTACCAAACTATCAAAGGAAATGGTTGAGGCGGCAATGATAATCGGCGGCCCCCAGTGTCCGCGCGACACCTGGCAGGAAGACCTTGCAGAAGAATACGCCGACTGCATGATGTGCGTCTTGGACAGCGCCGCCCGCATCGGCATTAACCCCGCTGACCTAAAGCGCGCATTTGCCGCCAAGATTGAAAAGAACAAAGCCCGCACTTGGGTAAAAAATCCGGATAACACCTACAGCCATGTAAAGGCAGCCGACGTACCGCCGCACATTATGCAGCACTTGCCCACAGAGCAGGAGCTGCGCGATGCAGTGAGCTTGTTTTTTACCACTACTCAAAAACCTTCCGGCGTATAGGCAGCCGGGCGCTAACGTGATACGCGAAGCATACTTTTCAAACTGTGGGAAATACCGCTACTACCTATCCCGTAAGTGGGATGATGAGCTGCACGTAGGTAAGGGTAAAGGCATGATTGTCTTCATTGGTTTGAATCCGTCCACTGCAGATGCGGTAAAGGACGATATGACCATTAAGAAGGTCACGCACATTGCCATGCGCGAAGGCTATTGCGGCTTTTACATGCTCAATCTCTTCGCTATTGTAAGTACCGACCCCGCTTTGCTGGTAACGCATCCGGAAGCAGTAGGCGAGCACAACAATCATTGGCTAAGCGTCCTCACTGCTGATAATACGCCCGTGGTTTTTTGTTGGGGCGCCTTTCCCGAAGCAGAAAAACGAGCTGATGCAGTCATCGCCATGTTTCCAGATGCGCTATGCCTAGGCCATACCAAAGACGGCCATCCAAAGCATCCTTGCAGGCTAGCCAACGCAACCCCATTAGTACCACATTTAAGCCATGACCCCCGCCATCTTCTCCTACTAGCGCAACGATGCCGAGCGCCGCGCCTTCCTCGTGGTGGCGGTGTATGACCCTGCGGCGCACAAGGGCGGCACCGGCGGCGGCTGGGTGGGCCTCCTGGAGTGGAGCAAAGACTTTGACCGCGGCGAGCGCGACCATAACGTAGCCATTATGCCCCTCAGCACCTTCAAGAGCTATCTAAGCAAAGGACTCCTCAAACATTTCACCCCTCAATACGGCGCTCATGCGCTACCTAATAAATAAGCATCATGGAACACTACGTAGAGATAACACACCTCCTCAACCCAAAAAACAACCTGGAGAAAGAGCTGCGAAGCGACCTAAAAAGCTACCACGACTACCTGCTTAAAGACGATAGTGAAGTTGCGGAGCTGATGGCCGACATAACCAAGCTCATTACGCGGTTGAATGAAGAGCATCCACGCTGCAAGCCGCAGCATACGCCGCTTAATTTCTGGGGCGGCAGGCTTCCCGGAGAAGCACGGCACGGCCGGGCTGGTGAGCATACGCAAATCACTATCCACCCTATAACACAGTATTGGTAAGCCCATGCCCCTCACCCTCACCTGCTCCGGCTGTGGCGCCGTAGTGTGGCGCGCTACCCTCCGCACCCTGGCCGCCCCTACCGTAGTGGCCCACACCGAGCTGCAAACCACCAATGCCGCCACTGGCAAGCCCGACGGCTGGCATACCCTCTGCGATGCGCACAGCAGCCAGATAGCAGCGCTGCAGCGCAAGGGCTGGCAGATTGTAAAACGCCGGGCTGTGGCTGCCGGCAAAGCATAAATCCCCTCACCCCCTAAAAAAACCAATAACCAACCATGTCAACAGCAACACACCCGATGTACTCAGCGCCGCAAACGCTCCTGTACTTTTCACTGACCTGCACCCGCTGCGGCTCCGATGACACCAACCTCAATACCGTAGCCGACACGCAGGATTGGCTGCCATTCGAGCCTACGACGGTGCTAACCGTCACGCTTGAATGCAAGAACTGCGGATGCAATGAAGAAGCTTTCCGGGACACACTGTAATGAAGACACTACGCCGCGCGCTGCGCCTGGCAGCATTCCACCTTTTTATTGTCTTGGCAGTAAAATTCCTGCCCGACGACTGCCATAAGACGCTTCGTTGGTTACTTCAACAGCCCTTTGAGGATTAGTGTAATTCACACTTTCCCTACCTTAGCCCCGCTAAATGACTATCATGACTCAATCTCAATTTCAATCACTGCTCCAGATGCCGCCACCCGCGAGGGCCGGAAATCTACCTCATGGTAGCCATTTAGCACATCTGGGGCACCTCATTTTCTTTTCCTATGCTAAATGGAAAAAATCAGACAACAGCCACCGGCGCTGCAAGCCAGGTATTTCGTAACGCGCATCTGGAGCTGGACGAAGCAACAGATGAGCAGCTGAGCACCCTGGAGCTGCACACCGCCAATGGCGCCGGCTCCGCGGTAAGCGCAGACAGCGCCCACCTCACCTTTGTAGCGGCCGCCTACTTCGCGCAAGTGCCCTGGCCTAAGCTCCTCCACTACATCGTGCACAATGTGCCTGATACGCGGGAGCTGCCCATCTGGAGGGCCATCCTCACCGCCCGCCGCCTCTACCGCCTGCTGAACGCTCCGGAGTAGTGGCCACCACAGACAGAAAAAGCCCGGCTGCAGTAATGCGCCGGGCTTTTTTTACTTTTACCTCATGCAATACCGCCGCCTTTGCTTTGTCGCTCTTCTGCTCCTCGCATCTGTAGCCCATGGCCAAATCAATTTTCGCAATCTCACCGACCGGCCTGTGAGGATAGCGCTGGCTGTACAATCAACCGACGGCGCCTTTAGCGGCTGGATTGTGCGCGGTTGGGACACCTGCATCCCTAACGCCACGATTAACCTTCTACCCACACTGCTGCATCTTAATGCCAATATCTATTACTACGCCGAAAGCGACAGTAAAATTTACGACGGCGACAAGAAGTTTTTGATTGACACAAGCGCCTCAACGTTCAAAATAATGAATGCAGACCTGGCCTACCAGCGTAAGGAAAATCAGGTGTTCCGAAACTTCATGAAAGTAAACACTCGTGGCCGCATGTCATTGGACTATACCATTGAGCTTAAGCCTGAGCGCTGGAATAATGTACGGGATTAATTACTCCCCATCCACCAGCTCCCGCTCCACGCGGTAGGCCTTAAAGATGTACTTCCCCCGCTGATTGGTGCCCAGGAGCGCGTTAGATACCGCCTGGCCGCCGCTTATATCCTGAGCTGAGGACTTTACCAGGTAGTTAGCGCCGTTCCGGGATGCCCATTTGCGCGCGTCTGTGATGGCCGCCACTTCGCTTTTGGTGTGCACTACCACTACGCCTATCTCAATGGCGCCATCTGGCATAGTGAGGGAATACAGCACGTGCTTTTCCTTTACCCGGCTGTATTCTTTATTAGTGCTCTTAAAGAATTGGGTATGCGCCGTAGCACCGATGGCCATGCAAAGCATTAGGACAGTAAGCAGGTGTTTCATAGCGCCAAGATAATACGCCGCCGCCACACACCAATGCTGCCCGGCTCCCGCTCCCCGGCGCGCGCAGCCGCCCTACAACGCTGAGCGATAGCGAAGGCCGCTTTGTTCCCGCCCCGCTCCCCCACCGTAGCGCCGCATCCAGCTGTGGCGGCCGCTCCATCAGGCCACCGGCCACCGCAGCGCACGCTCCCCGCGCCAGCCGTCCGCCGCGGCTTCTTCTTCTCTCTTATTATCTCTCTACTAAGTAGCAAACAAAAATGGACTAATGGACTAAACAGAGGGAGAAGGGCCACCAGAGCGCCTTTTCGTCAGTCCAAAAGTGCAGGCCAAAAATCCAATCGGCCAAAGTTTGGCGCAAGGCGCGGCGGGCAAGGGCTGACCGCTGCTCAGTCCAAACCTGCGCCGGCAGTCCAAACCAATATTTTCGTAATGAGGGCATGTTTGGACTTGCCAATGTGTTGGCATTCAGCGGCTTTACCTACCGCAGTCCAAAAAACCAAAAAAAAAGCGGGCTGGGGCGCACACGCACACACGCCACCAGCAGGCCAGTCCACCACACCATGCAGCCGCTGCTCCGGCGCTAAGAGCAAGCTCAACCCATTGAAATCGCTTTGCAGGCGGGTGGCGCTACGGCCACATTCGTACTGCTCAATAAAAACGCTCAAACGCAGCACTACTATGATTTTTCCAAACGCTGAATCCCAGGCGCCCGTACAAAATGCCATTGGCGCATCTATCAATGCCCAAACCGGCGCCGTAACCGCTACGGTGGAGCTGGGCGAAGACTTTACGCCGGATGCGGTGATTGAAATCATCCTGGCAAACGCCAGCACGGATACCAATGTAGTGGACTTTGACCTCTTTGTAGGCGCCGGCGCTACGCCGTCCTCCCTGCCTTCCGGTTTCACCGTTACGTCGCCCTTCGGCTCCCTGGCCGACCTGCGCGACTATATCAAGAACGTCCCTTGCCAGGTAGCAGGGCTGCAGCTTGATACAAACGACGCCACCAACAACTATGCGGGCAACATCAAGATAGGCAACCGCCGGCCGAACAATACGATGGAAGAGAAAACCATCCGCCTGTCTAAGTTCCGTGTAAACAACGGCGGCGGCCAGTACCAGAATGTGCTGGACGTGGACAACGGCGACCAAAACTTTACGCTGAGCACCATCAAGCGCATGCGCTTCAGCCACATTCACTTTGGCTCCTCCCTCATTGTGCGGCTAACCATTCCCCGCAATCACCGCAGCCACAGCTTCCAGGACATCAAGTATTAAGCGGCTCCCGCTACCAGATATAAAAGGGCATGGCCGGCGTGCCATGCCCTTTTTTTATTTCATTTTCTTCACTTCTACCTTCTATGGCGCTCGTCTCTCCCTCACTTGAAGCCTTCCGCACAGAGCAGGAGCGCGCCGCCTGGCTCAACCAGGACTACCGGCGCAGCCTCACCTTCTGCATCCTGCACAATCCGCTGGGCGCTTACCAGGTTACCAAATCCCGGTACCCCGCCTTCCCCAACTGGGGCCGTGGCTCCGAGCAAACAGAAGCCGCCCAAAAGCGCCTCTATGACTTTTTGGAAGAGCAGGCCCGCATGACCGGCCAGCCAGAGCGCTTTGTAGCTGAGCTGATGCTGGCCGTCCCTCGCAATCCTGCGATGGATAACCTCTGGATTCAAAATTCTTAATTTTTTTATGGCTCTTACCTGGAACGGCGTGACGGGCGGCACCAATGCTGACGGCACCCAAGACAACCCTTACCAACTGCCTGATGTAACCGTCAAGGCAAAGAAGGGCGGCAGTGTATTGGACAGCGCCTTTGCAAACTCTGACAAGCTGCTCGGCGGCCTTGCCGGCCTGTGGAGCGTCAGTCAGGGCAATCCTTACTACCCTGCTGCAAACGCCAATGGCTCAGTCGGCGGCGCTGACGGCGTCACTACTCCCGGCTCTTCCGGCAATAACATGCTGTGGATAATCATCGGCGTAGTGGTGCTCCTGCTGCTAGGCTTTCTCTTAATGCGCGGCAAAAAGTAACGGCGATGCAACGGGATACTGAAGCGGGAGGGCCGTTAGCGCTTGGCAGTTTCGACGAGCTGTTTAAGGTGGTAGCACCTGCAGCCACAGCCCGAAACGACTATGCTCCAGCACCGGCACCGGCGGCACTGCCCGCAGCTACGCCGGCGGCAACAGGCGGCCCTAAGGATTGGATAGTGATGGCGCTCGTGGCGCTGGCAGTGGCTGCAGCGGCTTATTTATTCTTCACGGGCGGCAAATCGTAGTTCTTTTTTTATGGCGGATTGGCTCGGAAGTATCGTTCAGCTCGGCAATACCGGCGCAGGCATTTACAACACCGTAAAGACCGGCCAGAACGAGCACGACATCCTGAGCCAGGTAGGCACGGACAACGCCCGGCAACGGGAGTACAACCTGTACCACACCGACCAGGTAACGGCTGCCACCAAAAGCCTTATTGTCTATGTGGCGGTTGCGCTGCTCGTTATCATCATTGCCGTCATGCCCCTAAAAAACTGAGGCAATGTTTGAATTGATAGCGGCGGTAGTAAGCGCGGTGGTGGGAGTGGTTACAAGCTCCCTTGGCATTCAGAACAGCCGACTGCAAGGCCAGCAGGCGCGGGAGCAGGCAGGCGTGGACTATGAGCACAATAAGACGCTTGCAGCTTACGGCATAGTGAGTCAGAAGGAGAAAGAGACGTTTGTAATTGTAGTTATCATGAGCCTGGCGGTGCTCATTATCATCATCGCCCTTGTGCTCCAAAAGAAAAAGTAATGGGATGGTTTGACGTTGGCCCCACTATAGACCGCCTCTCGGACGATTGGATGTACTCCAATCTGCGCACAGTGCCGGCGAGCTGGAAGGGCACCAACGCCGACCTGCAGACAACAATCATTAATCAGGAAGACGCCTGCGCGGCTTTCTGTCATCAGCAAAATCCGACTCACAACACCACCAACTGCCGCCAGGGCTGCAAAGACAAAATCCTTCTGAAGTATGCACCGCTCCTTAAAAAGGTTCAGGCGCTCAACGCTACGGAAGAGGCACAGCTAAAAACGGCTGCACTGCAGGACAATAAAAAAACCTACGCCATTGTGGCCATTGTGCTGCTCGTACTGCTCTCAATCATCATTCTCATAAAATCTTAATCAACACAAATATGAAATCGCTCCTCAAAAACAAGTGGTTCTTTATTCTCCTCGGCGTAGCCATAGTAGCCACGTTCATCATTGCCCGCTCTAAGGCCGGCAAGAGCATTTCCGACACCACTACGAAGCTCATCCCCCTGGGCAAGGCAACAGATGCCGCCCCTGCTAAGGCCGTCTAAATACCGCACCGCATGAACCGCAAGCTCATCGCCCTGCTCCTGCTCGTCGCCGCCGGCATCGCCGCGTGGTATTTTCTTGTGTATAAGAAAGCCGACCCGGCCGTAGCGGCACAGAAAGAAGCGGAGCGGCGTCAGGCGTTGCAGGATGCCAAGACGGACAGCATACTGCAGACGCTCAACCTCCCCATAGTGGGCGCTCCGGATGCGCAGACGCTCCAGGACGTGCACAACCAGCAGCAATCGCTGGCGGACAAGGTGGCCACTGCGCAAAAGCTCGTACAGCAATACCGGGACAGCGCCGATTGCTCACTTGCAGCCTACTTCGCGGCGGGCAACACGTACAAGGTTTACTATGAGGGCTGGCGCATTGCCTGCGCTCAGTACCAGGCAGCCAAGGCCGCCGGCGTGGATGTAAACCTATTCTACACCGGAGACCAGCGCTACCTCTCCCAATTCAGCAAGCCATGACCGAACAAGGCAAAAAGAACATTGACCTGCTCCTGCCGCTGGTGCTCGCCTTTGGGGCGGGCTATCTGTATTTTACGAAGTACGGCGCTAAGAAGTGGCAGGGCCTGCTCATCGTGATAGCCGGCGTATTCCTGGCGTCTTACCTGGCTACCTCCCGCATCACCCGCGCCATCCGCGACGCGGCTCCTGGCGCCGCATCGCTGCCCTACGACCTCAACACTAAGGGCTGCGACAGCTACGACGCCACGGCGGTAGTAAAGGCGGTGTATGACGACAGCGAAGCGTGGTTCTTCCGCTCAAACGACCCGTACGAGCAGCTTACCGTACTGAGCGACTGCCAGCTGGTGAAGGCTTACAACACCTGGAATAAGACGTACTACCACCAGAGCGGCGGCAAAACGCTGCGCACCATCATATCCAGCCAGCCCGGCGCCGGCATCAACCGCTTTGCGCAGCTCAAAAGCACACTCGAGTCGCGCTTTGCTAAAATGAGCCTCAACTAACCCATGAATCCACAATTCTTCCAACCGCTCAATGCCGCCTTCAGTACAGCCGATTGCGGCTGTGGTGGCCACAGTGCGCCCGCAGGCCTGCAGTCCCAAAATAACGGCATGAGTCAGGGGCGCAGCTTTCAAAATTATCTGACGCCGGAAGAGCGGCTGCACCGCCTGCTGATGGTGGTGTACACGCTCATCGGCATCTACTTCCTCATTCAAATCATTCGCGCCCTCCGCGGCGCTGCATAAGGTCATGGCTATAGCGCTCGTATCATCCACAGACGGCTATCTAAAGGTCAATGGCGCCCCTTCCCCGAAGGTGGCGCTTCGCCCTATCTGGGATGTGGCGGCGCAGACGCTTGACCTGCATTACGACCTTGGCGGCGGCCGCTCCACCACCCTTACGGGCATACAGCCCTACGGCGCTTATACACTAGACGGCGTGGCCTGCGCCTCCTTCGCCGCACTGGTCGCTTTTGCCGACACCGCTTTTTTTTTGGCCAGTAGTGGCGGTGGTGGCGGTGGCGGCTCCATGAGGGGCAAGGCCCTTTTCTACGATGATTCGGCAGTGCCGCCTGCCGTTGGCGCGGCGCTGGATGGAGACTTTATTTACGATGATAACGACAGCTCCTTTTATCAGGTCGCAGGCGGCGTGCCGGTCTATAAAGGCGAGCTGCTCAACGGCCAGAGCGCGGGCAGCATCAGGGCCACGGTAGCGAAAGAAATTAACCGCTGGCGCAATTCCAAGATGCCCGCGGGCATTTTGTTAACGAGCAATCCCGGCATACTTGAGCACGGCTTTACCACCCTCGCAGACGGCCGCCTGTACTTCAGCTTTGGCAATGGCGACCTGTACGGCGTCATCACCAAAGACCCCTTTTACATGGGCCTTAGCCCGCTCTTAGACTACTCGGATAATTTTGTAGTAGAAGCCGCTTCCAGCCAGCAATACCAGTACACAAAAGCAGTTTATTGGCCGGCATCCGGCAAAGTGCATCAGTTCGCGCACTCCGGCGCCGACCAGGGCACCTACGAAAAAAGCGCAACCACCCCGCAGACCCTCGTAGGGCAAACCTTCGTAAAAATTGCCGACGGCATCAGCGACTTCTGCGCCGTAGTGCGTCCGGACGGCGGCCTGCTCGGCGTAGGCCATCGCGGCGGCAAGACGGTCATTTTTACGCGGGAGAATCCGGCTGCTGCATGGGTGGAGGTGAAATACCTCTACGCCCAACAGAACGGTGTAAGCGCCGGCCCCGGCTACGGTACGCTCCAGGCAGACGTTTGTCCCTATTATGAAGGGACTCAGCTCTACATCCTCATCCACGGCCTGCCTGAAGGCCACTTCGGTACGCCATACAGGCGCTTCATACTCCTGCAGCCTGTGGATAGCAATTATAATCCAATCGGGCGCGCCGTAAACGTGATACGGATGGAAGAAGTACCGGCGCTCAACATCAGCGGCGCCGTCAACGCCGGCAATCCAACGCGCATTAAGAATGCCGTGTTTGACGGCTACAGCCTATCCGTCTTTTTCGGCATAGGATTAGGTGAGCTGAATGCCGACACAAGCGGCCCTGCCACCTATCCCGACGCTGTATTCAGCATAGAGAGCGGCAAGTCTTATGAGCTGTGCTCCAACGTGGCGCTCCGCTCTTACGGCACAGTGAGCGGTACCGTGGCCAATGGCTTCAGGGCCACCGCTTCAGATGGCGGCTTCTACGGCTACAGTTGCGATACCGGCTATCTGGCGGCTTACCGCATCACCATTCGCATTAAGCCAATCGCCTTTCCTGTGGATAATTACGCTATTTTAATGAGTGTGAACTCGGATAACTACGGCAACCACCTGCAATTGAGCATGGACGACAGCGGCAATATGTATTGGTGGCTGGTAAAAGATGATGGGGTGGTTTATTATCTAAAGGCGGGAGTGGCTACCGTAGATAATATGTTTGAGACGGCGCTTTATTATAATGGCACCAACTTCTTTGTAAACGACAAGCCCGCTTACAATGTCGGCGCTGCCGCGCTGTTGCCGGCCATAGCCGGAATTGGCTTCAGGGAGGCAGTAATTATAACCTGGTGCAATGACGGCACCGATGCCGTAGCGCCTGCCCACTGGTTCAACGGCGAGGTGCATAAAATACTTTTTGAGAAACTATAATCAGCAACACATGACTTCTCCCCTCACCTCCATAGAAGTGCAAATGACCATGACGCCCGCCACGATGGTGCAGCTCGTGCTCGTTTGCGTTATCATCTTCCTCCTCTACTTCATCATCAAAAATCAACTCGCATGAGTCCGCGCAAATTCCTCATCATCGCCTGCCTCGTGGCGCTCATCGTGCTCGTGGCGGCCAACTGGACGCAGGTAAAGGCGGCTCTGCCGAAGCTCAACCTCCCCGGCGGCGCCGCCGGCGGCACAGACACTTCCGGTGGTGCTCCGGCTAAGAGCAATACCGGCGGCACTAAGAGCACCGGCGGCGGCGGCGCTGCAATCCTGGATTATAATAAGCAGCTCGGCTACAATCCGAAGGCCGCGTTGCCAGAAGTACGCGAGCTGCAGGCGCTGCTCAACCGTGTAAATGCGGTCAAAAAAAGGTTTGCAAAGCAGCTCGTCGAAGATGGAAAGTTTGGCACCAACACGCTAAACATGCTGCGGCAGTACGGCGGCGTGACGGCTATATCGCTCACTCAGGCCTACCAGAAGGTGCAGGCCGCTTATGGTATGTAACAATGAGCTTCAGCGCAGCACAAATCGCAGTAGGCCAGCAGGCGGCATCCGCGCTGCTCAATGCCGGCATGAGCGCGGCATTCCTGCCCCTTGCCCTCGCCCAGCTCGCGCATGAGACGGGCGGCTTTAAGAGCCGGGTAATGAGCGCGGATAACAACCTGAGCGGCATTAAGTACATCGCCAGCGCCACCATCCAACCCGGTGCAAAGCAGGGCAGCCACAGTCCGGAGGGCAATTATTACGCGCACTTCAATACCCTGGCCGATTGGGCGCGGGATTACATCCGCATCCTGAGCCGCGGCGCAAATCCGCCCATCAAGGCTACCGACACTGCAACCCTGGCCACGCGCCTGAAGGCAAACGGCTACTACACCGATACCGTAGGCAACTATGCTGCAGGCCTCGCCGCCTGGATGCCAGCTGTCAAAGCCATTTCTGACACGGCTAAAAAAAAAACTTCCTCACTAAATCATTAAGCATTGCCGCCGTGCTGCTTTTGCTCACAGCAGCTATCTACTACTTCAAATTTCTCCGCAAATGAAAGCCTCCTCCATCATCATGCTGCTTATCGGCGCCGCAGTTGCGGGCCTCGGCGTTTATGTATATCTCCAGCGCAAGGCCGGCACGAAGGGGCCGGATAGCCAAGCCACCGGCGCCGCTGTCAAGCCACTGCCTACCGCCCTGGAGATTATTAAGACGCAGCTCCCCAACCTGCCCGACGCCGGCCCTAAAGTGGTGGTGCCGCCGCCAGTGCTCACCGGCGGCGCTACGCCCAACATCTATGTGCCGGCAAGCATAGACAATTCGCCTGCTTATCTGGAGCGCGTTGTAATCACTGGCAATGGCGGCGGCAGCCTTACGCGCGACCTGCAGCCGCGCCCCATCGCCGGGGATGTGGTATCCATGCGCGAAGACGGGCGCGCGGTGCTGCGCGACTTCCTCCCAAACCTGTATATGAGCTAAACGATGCGCGGCTACTACCTCATCATAGCCCTGGCGCTGGCAGCTCTGGCGCTGTACCTGCTCATCCGGCACGCTCCGGACGGCAAGCGCATACCGGTTTATACCTATAACTACGAGCTGTAATCCATAAAAAACGTAGCACAACGTACCGCACCATGCTTCATGCCGTCGCCTTCTACCTTCGACTATATAGCGTTCTTCGACCGCTACGGGCCAGTAATCACGGACATCCTGTCTGTGCTGGGCGCGGCGATAGTGCGGGTATGCTTCGGTCCGGGCAAGACGAAGCGGGAGAGCTTCACTATAGCGTTGGGCGGAATCGTGTTTGGGGTGCTGGTGCTGGAGTTCAGCCGCTCCCTGCCGGCACTGGAAAAAGCATCCCTGGTGCTGGCCATCTTCGCGGGGATGTTTGCCAAGGAGATATTCCTATTCCTGCGGCAGTCAGTACCCGATGTAATGGGCAAGTTCTTTTCCTTCATGGTGCAACAGCAGCAGCGCAATGCGGATGCCAATGCCCCACAAAAACCACCACCTGATGCAACACCACCTGATAGTGGCGCTGATAGTGGCGCTCAGTAGCCTGGCGCCGCTCACCGGCGGCATCTTGTCCATCCGCAGCGTGTGGGTGGGCTTTGCGGTAAAAGACCGCTATGAGCTGCGCGGTGATTTGGTGATGGCGCTGGTATTGCTTGGCGTTACGTGTACGACGCTCAAAAGCTGCCTCCGCATACTCGCTTACCCTTTTCTGGCAGACCAGCAATCGCCGGAAATAATTGTCTGGCGTGTGTTTTTTACACTGGCGCCGGTGTTTTATCACATGAGCACATTACTTAAAAAAAGGCGCGCCCAAAATGTCTAAAACACTTCAACGCATCGCCCCCTTTTTCGGGATGCTGGCTTTTTGCTGTTATGCACTGTGGGCGCACGTCTGCGCGCAAAAAATGGCGTCCATCATTTACCTGAAAAATGACAGCCTGCATGTAGCCCGCGCCCAGGTAACCGACCTCCACGACAACAATGCCACCCTCAAAAACAATCAGTGGAATAACACCGCGCGCATTGACTCGCTTTGGGCCGAAACCTACCGCAACCGCGACATGCTGCTTAGACTGCAGTATGTGTATGCAAAACAACTTTCGCAATGACTAGAGAACTCGCCCTCATACCAAAGCACAATCCAATCGGGCTGTGGCGGCCGCTCCTGGTGGTAGCGGCTATTGCGCTGCTGCTCCTGGCCGTGGTGTGGCTTGCGCGCCGCATGGCGGCAGACAACGATAAGACTCCCGACGGTATTTAACCCCTTAAACAATCAACAAACGATTATGGCAACAAACGCACGACTCACAACCGCCGCCCGCCTCTTAGGCCACGAGGGCGGCGTAGCCACCAAAAAAGCGAAGAAGGGCATCTTTGCACCCGGCGCGAAGAAGAAGGCCGCGGCAAAGAAAAAACCCGCTAAAAAGAAGGCTGTAGCGCGTAAGAAAGCGGCTCCGAAGAAGAAGGCTACAGCCCGCAAAAAAGCGGCGCCAAAGAAGCGCGCAACGCCAAAGAAAAAGGCTGTGGCGAAGAAGGCCACGGCGCGTAAGAAAGCAGCTCCGAAAAAGAAGGCTACTCCTAAAAAAAAAGCATCGCAGCTAAAGCTGTGGTGATAAAACAAGTTCAAAATGACCGTCCTAGATAACAATGTTAGCCACCTCACAGCAGGCAACAAGGCGGCAATTAAGGCGATTCTGAAGGCAAAACTATTGCAGGGAAGGGTGGGTCGTACAGACTATTTCCTGTCCAAAGCGGGAGAAGTTTATACTGTAAAAATTGTAACTAACGAACGCTCAGCCCCCGGAATGCCATTAAAGCCCTACTCCTATTCAGCAAGGTTTATGCTTTGACCGGCCATAACGTCCAAGCTGCACGCGCGGACATTCAGCCAACACTCCCCGCCCCGTAAGGCGGGGATTTTTTTGCGTGTAAAGATTTGATTGATGCAAATCATCTTTACATTTACATGCTCATGCAGGAATTGAACCCCTTTATTGTGTACGCAGCACTGGCGGCCATCTTCCTGCTCAACATCTTTCTTTTTAACCAACAACACCATATCATGGAAGCAAACGAAGCCATCCTTGCCTACGCTCAGCGTATTGACACCGCCACCAACAACATTGCTGCAGAGCTGCGCGATGCCCGCGCTGTGATTGCAGAGCAGGGCGCTACCACCGAAGCCCTGGCGACACTTGACAAGAGCATTGCCGCCCTGGAAGGGACGGGTAAGAATCCGGAAGTAGTGGCCCCGGAGCAGACGGCTTAATGCCGGATGGGTTATTAGGTGTGATAAGGGTAAGCCCCGGCCAAGCGCCGGGGCTTTACTTTTTTCTGTTATGTTCCACGTGAAACAATTTCTTTATGAAGTTGAAAGCATAGCTTTACAATCTGTGCAAAAAGCCGCCTAAAATGTGCGAAACAATCGTAGAAAAATTTGAAAAAAAGCCGATGAACCCGCAAGGGACGGGCATTCTACGCTTCAAAGTGCTGGAAATACTGCTCCGCAGCACGCGCCCCCTGACGGTACGGCAGATATGCGGCGAGCTGCACCGGGCCAAGGCCATCTACTGCCAGGGGACGGTGTACAACATCATCCGCGAGCTGAGCACCGGCATTCCCTCCTTTGAGCTGCGCAGCCGCAACGTGCGCACCGGCGATGGCAAGAGCCGCGCTTATACCATACACCTTACAACTCCGATTAATGGACATTCTTAGCGCCCTTATGAGCCTGAAGGGCTTGATGGGCGGCAACAAAGGGCCGAACCTGAGCAGCATCGTCAAAATGCTGCTTCCTTTCCTGACCGACAGCAACATTCAAAGCGTAGTGCCCGACCTGCGGGCCTTTATTATGGAAGCGCAGGAGAAGGCCGGCGGCCACATGGTATTTACGGCGTCGCTCACGGATGACGGCGCGCAATTCCCGGTGCGCACCTGGCTGCGCGACCCGGAGACGATGGCCCTCCAGCCATACAAAGAATTAGACCTTTTCTCCATTACCCACGCCCAAATCAAAGACTTCTTAAATGGAATCGCAAGAGAGCAGCACGCACTTACTGCAGGAGCATAGCAGCCTGGGAGACGGCGGCATCAAGCCTATATCTGCCGATGCCTTCGCCGACGCCTTTACCGCGCCGGTAAAGCAGGCCGCAGCGCCCGCCGACGGCACAGACACAGTGCGGCCGCCACAGCCGGAGCCGGCTGTGATACCAGGTGCCAATAATGACGGGCCGCCCATCTTCACGCCGCCGGCAGGTGATGATGATGAGCCGCTGACGGTAAAAAAGTGGACAAGAGAAGACCGCCAGATAGCGCAGGGCAATCTGGAAATGATGCTGAACGCGCGCAGCATTTACCTGGCAGAGCTGGGGAGCTGGATAAGCGGCGAGCCGGCGGAGAAGTACGAACTGACCGAGGAGCAGATGAACCGCCTGGCGCAGGTGTACACCCCGTACATGAAGAAGCTGGACGGCAAGATACCGGATTGGGTATGGCTGCTGCTGGCGGAGGGCCTGATAACGGGCAAGTTTGTAAAGCAGGTGCTGGCAGACCGGAAAGAGAATAAAAAGGTAGCAGCGCTGGCATCATCCGGCGCTACGCAAAAGATGGCGCAGGCGGCCAATGCTGCGCAGGAAGGCGCGCGGCAAAACTTCACGCTGTTCAGCGATGGCCTGTACCTGATGGACGCGGTAACGAATAGGCGGCTGCGGAAGGAGCTGCGCGAAGCCCAGGCGCCGCCGTCCATTGATGACCTGCCGAAGATTCTGGAGGATAACCAGGAAGAGGTAGTACGGGCGCTTTATCCGCAATGGTTTGGTACCGAATAATAGATTTTACCCTTAACACCACACCAATGCACCCGCTTTTTAAGAAAGCCCTCAACTATTTTCTATTGTCACTACTTCCGACAATTTTAAGTTTTTGGTTCGTGTACTTACTGTACCGCTATGGTACACTGAGAAATCCACTAGTTGCCATAGTCATTCACAGCGCTCTATCTACTGGAATATCCTGGGCAATGAACTTAAAGCAGATAGTGCTGGCCGCATGGATAAAGGCGCATGATTTAATACAGGAGGAAGAAAATGCCTGAACCGCGCGACCGGCAGTTTAATCTCGTGGTGGGCTTTCGCGGGCACGGCAAGAGCTACTATGTGAGTAAGATAATCCGGAAAAGCAGCCAGCAGAATGCGCTGATTTATGTGGAGGATGTGGACATTGATACGCCGGCCTGGGCGCCCTTCCCACTGGTGGACTTTTACAGCTACAAGGGCGGCAAGGTGAAGATTTGCGCGCAGGATTTGGAGTATGACGTGTTTCTGCGGATGGTACGGAAGCATTACCGCAACGGCATATTAGTGATTGATGAGGGCCGCCTGCATGAGAATTACAAGCTGAGCAAGGGCATGATAGACCTGGTAAGCACCTGCCGGAAGATAGGTGTGGACATCTACATTAATTACCACGGCATGAGCGGCTTGCCGATAGAGCAATTCCATTACGTCAACAACATCATTCTTTTTCACACGACCGACAATTTCCGCCGTAAGAATAACAGCATCCCCGAAATGAAAGCCCTGGAGGCGGCACAGCGCCGCATCCGGGCGCAGGTGTTTAAGGGGAATAAGTATTATGCGGAGGTGATACCGTTGGTGCCTTAAAAAAATCAGACTATGGACGGTAAAAACATCGCCTTGCTGGCGCTTTTTTGTGGCGTAGTGGCGTTAGCAATACTGGCCGGCATTCTTTTCAATATCAATACCCGCCTGCTTTCTGAGGTCAGTAGTTGGAGGGGAATGTATTGGAATGAGGTGGCCGCTGCGAATAGAATCAGGATACGCTTAGGAGATGCTTACAGGGCGCTTAATCGTACGTGGGATGGGGAGGTTCTTGATGAATCGCAGGATACGCCTTCCGCAAATCCCCGCAATCAATCAGGCCCAAGTCCTATAAATGAATAAGTATTATGCGGAGGTGATACCTTTGGTGCCTTAAAAATCCGGATTGTGAATACGCCAGAAGATATAAGACTGCTTTTTTTAGAAGGAAATTGTCCTGAGTGCGGCAAGGGATTGTGTTGCACATACGATAGCCCAACCTCAGAATTTCCTGAACTGGGCACGTGGGTAATTGAATGCTCAGAATGCGATTGGGTTTTGCCAGGCTCATTTCCATACACGACAGCTATCACAGAATGGACCGGCTACAAATTGAAGCCCAGCATGTTTTTATCTAATTCGGAACAATCGCAGGGAACGCCGTCTGCAAATCCCCGCAATCAAGCAGGCCCAAATCCTATAAATGAATAAGTATTATGCGGAGGTGATACCTTTGGTGCCTTAAAAATCAGACTATGGACGAATCTCCAGAAGCGTATCTTAATGAGCAAATCAAGTATGTAAATAGCAATCTCATTTCAGACGGCTATCACACTTTTGGCGACCTGTACGACCATAGAAACATGCTCTTCCTAACCCTTTGCCGTGCGCTTCGCACACACGCATGGCGCTCAAAAAGGAATAGCGAGAATGAAGACCAGGGCGATTGGTTTTTGCTCGGGCTTTTTTCCAAAGAAGGTCTTTCAATCACTTACCATCTCCCCATGAAGATGTGGGATTTTTGTAAAAACATTCCTATTCACGCCACTGCGCCTACATGGGATGGCCACACAGCAGAAGATGTATTGGAGCGACTTATTAATTTGAATTTTGGGGATTAATAGCCGGAAACGCCGTCCGCAAATCCCCACAATCAAGCAGGCCCAAGTCCTTTAGATACTCATTCAACTGGTCAAGGCTGTGATGGCGGAGCTGGAGCTGCAGGTATTTCAGATTAATGCCGGCCTTCACCGCCTTCACCACGCCGGTATGCTTCCAGGAGTAAAGGCTGTAGCGCCCGGTTATCTCTAAGTCCGTTAGTATCGCCTTGTGGGCCTTATAGAGCCAATCCTTTGGCAGTTGGCCGCCCTTCCGCGGGTTTGGCAGCAGCCAGCCCGCCACGCGCAGCCCTATCCACCTCCGGAGCATTGGCATAAACGCATCAGGTATTGTTACCTGCTGCGTTTTTTTGTTTTTTGATATGTCGCTGCGTATCTCAATCTGCGCGCTCTGCAGGTTCACATCCTCCACCCGCAGGCCGCGTATCTCGCCGGGCCGGATAAAGCAGTAGAAGATGAGCATGATGCCAATGCGCAGGCGCTCATTGGCGCCAGTGGCGGCAAGGATGGCGCTACATTGCTCATCCGTAAAGGGTTTGAGGCCCTTGGAGCCCGGCGCCGCCGTCTTAATGCCGTGGAATGGATTAGCGTCCTCCGCAAAGCCCGCCCGCGCATACAGGCCGTGCAGCGTGCGCTGGTAGCTGCGCACGGTGGCACGGCTGCGCCTGGTGGCCTGCCAGTCTATAAAACGCCGGGCATGCTCGCCGGTGGCCTTGCTATCAGGCACAGCGCCCAACCATTGCCGCCAATACTTAATGCGGCTTTCGTAGCTCTTCCGGCTCTTGTAGCGGTAATGGCCGCGCGCATCATGCAGCGCCTGCTCCAGCACAGACGTAGCCGCCTGTGGCAGCTGTGGGCCGGCCAGTCGCTCCATGAGCTGCGTGGCGGCAGCCTCACGCGCCTGCAGGCATTTAATGCGGTTTATCTGGCCGTAGTGGCGCCGGCGCAGGGTCGTTACGCCGTCTGCGCACAGGTGGTAATGTTCCACGTACCAACGCTTCCCCTTTACCAGGGCGTAGGTAGCGGCTCCGAAAGCAAAAAATTTTTTTTCTGGTGTTGTAGGCATGTTCTGAAAATTCTTTTTCAGAAATGCGCCAACTGCCAGTGAATAACTGCGCCAAACTTAAAGCTACAATCCGCTGTAGTGGCGGATTGTAGCGGTTACTGCGGAGACGGCGAGATTCGAACTCGCGATACAGTTTCCCGTATACACACTTTCCAGGCGTGCTCCTTCAACCACTCGGACACGTCTCCATTCTTCTGTCTTCGCGGCGAAAATAAAGCATCTGCCGCGCTTACTGCGCGAAAAGTTTCTGCGCATTCGCGCTAGTGGCCTTGCCTAATTCCTCAACAGACAATTCCCGCAGCTCTGCAACTTTCTCCGCAATAAACTGGATATAAGCGCTCTCATTCCGCTTACCTCGATATGGCACCGGCGACAGGTATGGAGCGTCTGTTTCCAAAACAAGGTGCGCAAGCGGCGCAGACTGCACCACCTCCTGCAATTCCTTGTTGCTCTTATAAGTGATGATGCCGCCAATTCCGAGCAGAAAACCAAGGTCAACGATCTGCTTTGCCTCTTCCCCATTGCCGCTGAAGCAATGGAAAATGCCGCGGAGCTTGCCATTCTGCTTACTCCGAACCATATCTATACAGTCCTGTGTAGCCTCGCGGCTGTGGATGACGATGGGCAGCCCGTATTCCAATGCCCAATCTATTTGCTGCGCAAAAGCCTCTTTCTGCTGAGGAACAAAGGTTTTATCCCAATAATAGTCTAAGCCAATCTCCCCGACAGCAGCGAATTTCCCTTTTTCCAGCCATTCGCTAACAATGGTAAGTTCCTCATTATAAGTGCCTTTTACATAGGTCGGATGCAGGCCCATCATCGGCAGACACTTTCCCGGAAAGGTTTGCGCAATGCGCATCATGCCCGGAATAGTATGCTGGTCGCAATTGGGCATATACATGCTTTCCACGCCGGCGTCCAGCGCGCGCTGTATCATCTCATCCTGCTTCGCCTCGTTCAGGCGGTCGTCGTACAAATGGGTATGCGTGTCAACAAACATCCTTTCTCCTTATTCCTTTTAGTGTTCAAAAAACCTTTTTTACTCAACCGGCAATCCTTTCATGGCCCAACCGTGTTCCTTACAATAATCCAGAACGAACGGCAACGCATAACGCAATCGTTCCCAGGCCTTCGCGCTGTCGTGAAAGACAATAATTGCGCCGGGTCGAATATGGCGCAGCACATTGTCTAAGCACGCCTTCGGCGAAAGCTCCGTATCAAAATCGCCACTCAACACAGTCCACATATACACCTTCCACGGCGTTGCACCGCTATGGAGGCGTCTTGCCTGCGCCCGTGAGATACGCCCGTACGGCGGACGGAACGCTCGGCTTTCAATAAGGGCCTCAGCTGTGTGGATGTTCTCCAAATACGCGTCGGCACTTTGTTTAAAGCCGTTCAGATGATTGTAAGTGTGATTACCAATACTGTGGCCGCCATCACGGATATCCTTGAAAATTTCCGGATGCTCCGCCACACATTTGCCAATGCAGAAGAACGTCGCGTGTGCGCTATAATCCGCCAGTTGCCGCAGTACAAACGGCGTCGCAACCAGGTGCGGGCCATCGTCGAAGCTGAGGTAAACGGCCGGCTCCTGCGCAATTGGCATTTCCCAAACCAGCTTGCGCGGGGCAATGCGTCGGAGCCACCAGGGCGCTTTCACGGCGTACACAACGCGAATTTAAGCCTTGTGGCGCTATTCAACTACCGCAATATCAGAAAGTTGTACAAAACCTTCCTGACCGTCCGGCAAGGCCACGGTTATTTGCCCTCCCTGCCGGTGCAGCACACGCAGCAATAGCCCTTCTGGTAGTGCAAGGCCGCCATTACCGCCTCCGATGGAGCTGAATTTCGCATCAGGCCGCATGACTACTGCAGCACCGCTGGGCGCATCGCGCCATACACCTGCTACGCTGAATACAATGAACAGTGCGGTGAGCGCAAGCGCTCCTCCTATCACCTGCGGCCGCAGCCAAACCATCCTACTTTTCTGGAAAAAGCTCCAGCCCAATATGCCCAGTAAGGCAGTAAAAGTGAGTATAGCCAGCACCGCCCATACATTACTTAGCTCCGGCGCAGTGAATCCCCGCCACCAGCGAAGGAAGAAAATCTCCTTATTGCCACCAAGCCTTACCGACGCCTGTACAATGCGGGCATTTTTCGCCGCAAGCGCAAAGCCGGGCTTACGGAGTAGCGCCCGCTCGTAGGCAAGCATGGCCTCGCCGATGTGCTTCAGCCGGAAATGGGCATTGCCAAGCTTGTAAAGCGCCACTGCATCCGGCGCTTTACCGGCCGCAGCCTGCTCATAGTAGCTGACCGCGCTGTCATAAGCTTTATGAGAATAAGCGGCGTCACCAAGGCGCAGGGCCTGCTCTTTATTACCGTCAGCCTTCGCAAAAAGCGGAAGAAGCAGGGAGCAGGAAAACAGGAATGTTCGCAGCGTAAAGGAACACATTAGGCGCGCAAAGTACGTTCTAAGCCATTGATGACGGAAGCGGCCTCTGAGAAGCTTTGCTGCATCTGCTGGCTGCTGCCTACAGGTGCGTAAAGCGCCAGCTCACACTCATTGAGCAGACTCTCCGTTTGCTGACGGATGCTTTCTGGCACGCCGCGCTGCTGCATCGCCTGTGCCGCCGTTGCTTTGCCGAGCGCGGAAATAGGAATACCAAGCTTATCGCTCAGATAAAGCCAGATTGCTTTCGAAAGCTCATCATAAAAGCTGCGGGCATTGCCCTTCTGCAACATAAGGCCGGCGGTAGAAAGCCGCTTTTGCGCTACGTTCCCGGCCTTGCGCGTGCGATACTCATCTGCATGCGCAGCCTCATCATCCTTTCGGCGACGATACACCACCATCCCGATAAAAGCCAGCAATGGCAGGCTATAAGCAGCCCAGTATCCGGTCGATAGAATCAGTGGCTTACCTGCGGTTAGCAGCAGGCCATCCTGAATGTCTCCGACCTTCCCGCCGCCACGCGCAGCAGCCGTTATGATACCCTTGCCAGGCGTTACGTGCAGCTTCATAGCGGAAGTTGATGCGCTTTTGTAAGCGCCGCTCTTCGGGTCGTACCAGGAAAAATTGATTGGCTGCAAAGTGTAGTTGCCGCTCTTACGAGGAGCAATGGTGTAGGTAATCACCTTATCGCCGCTGATAGTAAGGCTGCGGCCTGTAATGGTGTCTAAAATGTTCGGCTCATACACATCAAGGCCATTGGGCAGGTTTAGCTTCGGCGCGTCAAAAAGCTTCAGGTTGCCGCTGCCTGAAATTTTTAGTGTAAGGGTCGCAACATCATCCGTGGTCAGCGAAGCCTTGTCTATTTTGGAAGAAAGCGCGAAGGAGCCGACCGCGCCTGTGAAATCAGTGGGTTTGTCCTTAGACGAATGGTCTGTGATGTTTATCGTTACCGGCGTGCTTTGCAGTTTCACAGGCACATTCTCATACGACATATCCCCGAAGGGGTCATTAAAAAACGGGTCATTCATCATCAGGCTTCCGCCGAAAGCCTGCTTAAAAAACGGGTCGTCAAAAGGGTTACTGCTCTGGCGCTGGGTCACTACACGGGCATTACCTTCTGCCTCTGCAGCATCCAGAATGAGCTTGCCGGATTGCTGCGGGAAGAGTGCCGACTTCTTCAATACAAAAACCTGATAACGCTTGCCATCCACAAGCTCTTCGGTAGGCTTAGGCTGCTTAGGCAGGTCAAAATCCTGCGTCCAGAAGCCATTAAGCGATGGCAGCTTGGAGATAGCTACCTGCATGGGAATACGGGCGTAAAGTTTGTAAAGCGCGGTAACCTGCTCACCCACTTGGGCAGATTTCTTATCCACTTCCACGCGGATAAAAATGTCTTTGCCGATGGCAACCTTCGGTACTTCACGTACCTGCTGCCTTGGTGCCGCGCGGGAAGCGCCCGGCTGCATCTGGGCAAAAGGGTCGGCGCCACCAAAAGGGTCGCTGCCAAAAGCGCTTTGGCGCTGCGGCGACTGGCGGGCCGCAAGCGAGCCGCTTACCACTTCAATAGTCAGTGGATTGGATTGATAGCTGTGCCCTGCCACATCTTTTGCAATCGCGGGTGGAATGGTAACCGTACCGGTATGCTTCGACTGAAGGATGAAGGTGAGCGATACGCTGGAGCTTTGTATCATTCGGTTGCCAGCTACCTGCATGGATGTATTCTGCGACTGAAAGGGGCCGCCGAGAATCTTAAAATCTTTGAATACCGGATTCAGCGATTGCAAGCCGTCCACATCCTGAATAGTGTAGGTAACGGTAAGCTGGTCGCCAGTACCGATTTTAGAAGCATTCGCATTGGCGGAGAAAACGACGCCTTGCGCGCTTGCAACGCCGCAGCCAAGGAAGCAAAGCAGGACGGAGAGCACCTGAATCGTACGTAAAGGGTCTTTCATGACGGACAAATGCGTGTCTCACAAAATTAGCCGGCGTGGTTGCGGATGTCTGCCCGCCCCGCATAAAATCGCGTTAAATGATACCCACTATAAATCTCCCCCAATAGGGCGCATTACAATCATCTCCACATCTGCCTGCGCACTGAGCGTGTAGGCTGCCCATAACATTTTTGCGATGTCCACAGCTTCCATAATGCGCACTTCATCCACACCGCTCCCGCTCCATGAGCGGCTCCAAGTAGCGCCGGGACATAACGCCGTCACGCGAATGCCGCGCGGCTTCAGCTCTTCGCGGAGATTGTCTGAGAAGCCGAGCAGCGCATATTTGGTAATGCTGTAAGAGCCGCCCATCGGATATGCTTTCAGGCTCGCAACCGAGCACATGTTGAAGATGTGGCCGCCGTCCGTCATGTGCGGCAATAGCGTGCGTGTGAGATGATAGGCGGCATATACATTGACCTGCATCATGCTTTCCAATTGGCCGCGCGGCTCGGTTGCGATATCGCCGGGTTGGAAGATGCCTGCATTGTTTACTAAGATGTCCAGGGTTGGAAAGACCTGCCGCATGCAGACGGCAAACCGCGCTACGTCTTCCGGCTTTGAGAAATCCGCGGCAGCAGTCATAATGGTTGCTGCCGGATATTGTGATTGCCAGTGCGCTTTTAACTGCGTCAATTCGTCCTCATTCCGCGCGCATACTGCAATGTTGCAGCCATTCGCAAGAAGTATTTCGGAAATTGCTCTCCCTATGCCATGGGTAGCACCGGTAATAATAGCATTACGGTATTTTGAGATTGATTGGTTCATTTGAGTCCAAAAATGTAAAAACCCGCGTAAAAACGCGGGTTTTTTTGTGCGGAAGAGGAGATTCGAACTCCCACACCCTTTCGGGCGCTACCACCTCAAAGTAGTGCGTCTACCAGTTTCGCCACCTCCGCAACTGTAGTCATCTCTAAGGGAGGGCGAAGATAGGGGAATGAAGGAAAACTTGAATCGTTGGGTGGTTGAAAGTTAGACCGTGTGATGCGGAAGATTGCCTACTAATGCTATCAGAAGCATCATTAATAAGTGCTGTTGTTTCGCCATCCGCTGGCGATAGAAATTCATAAGCACAGAAATCAGCCGGCTAAAAAAATTTCACAAAAACAAGTACTTTAGATTGCACAGTACCAAGTCAAGACTATATCTTTGCCTCATCAAGTTCTAAACATAGCCCTTATGAACATAGACAACACACAATCGCAGATGCGCAAGGGCATCCACGAGTTCTGCATCCTGTCGGTCATCCGGCAGGGCGAGGCTTATCCATCGGACATCGTTGCGCAAATGCGGGCAGCGAACCTCTCCATCCTGGAAGGGACGCTCTACCCGCTCCTCACCCGGCTCAAAAACGCCGGGATGCTCTCCTACCGGTGGGTAGAAAGCAGCAGCGGCCCGCCAAGGAAGTATTTCTCACTTACCGAATCCGGCGAGGCATTCTACAAGGAATTGCAGGCCACCTGGAAGGAGCTCTCCCACGCCGTCAACCAACTCACGAAGGGCGAATAGCCCAAACCTCACCACTCACTTCGCTTACCACTCACCATATGGAAAAGATTATAAACATCAACCTCGCCGGCCGCGTCATCGCTATTGAAGACAGCGCCTACACGAGTCTGAAGGCTTATCTGGAAAGCCTGCACCGCTACTTCTCCGCAGAAGAAGGCCGCGACGAAATCATCAACGATATAGAAAGCCGCATCGCGGAACTGCTGGAAGAAAAAATCAAGCGCGGCGCTACGGCTATCACGGAAGCCGACGTGCAGGAAATCGTCGGCGGCATGGGCCGCGTGGAGGATTTTGCTGCCGAGGAAGGTACATCTACGAATGCAGGCGCCGCTTATACCGCGCCTCGCAGCTCTAAGGGCTCCAAGCGTTTTTACCGCGACGAGAATGATAAGATTGCGGGCGGCGTATGCTCCGGCCTCGCTTCTTACCTGAATGTTGATCCGGCACTCATCCGTGTTGTATTTGCCATCCTGGCGCTTGGCGGCTGGGGCACAGGCGTGCTCTTGTACATCGTACTCTGGATTTTCGTACCGGCGCGGCCTATTGAAGGCTTCCGTGGTCGCCGCCTCTTCCGCAGTGAAGACGACAAGTGGATTGGCGGTGTCGCATCCGGCCTGGCCACTTATTTTGACAAGGAAGCCTGGATGTTCCGCCTTGCTTTTGCCGCGCCCTTCATCCTGAGCGCTGTCTCCAGCGGCATCTGGGAATGGCATTCCTCGCTATTCTTCGGCTCCTTTACCGGCACTTTTGCGCTTATCTACATTGTGCTGTGGGTAGTGCTGCCGCTGGCAAAAACGCAGTTTGAGAAGATGGAGATGCGCGGCGAGAAGGTTGATTTGGCCACCATTCGCCAAAACGTAGCGGCTAACCTTGGCGACGTCAAAGGACGTGTTAAAGAGTGGGGAACTGAAGTTTCCCAGTCGGCAACGCAATTCTATAATTCCCGTGGCCGTGAATTTGGCCGCGAAGCTGCCGGCGCAACGCGCACCATCGCCTCACGCGGCGGGCACATCATTGCCACCATCTTTAAAGCCTTTTTCTTCTTTATCGGCGCAATAATCGCTTTCTCGCTATTCATGGCGCTGATTGGCTATTCCTTTGGTGGCTTTTCAGGGCTGGTGAACGGCTTTATTATTCAGGACAAGGGCATGCAAGGCCTCGGCTGGGCAACGGTCATTCTCTGTCTCGGCGTGCCGCTGGTAGCGATTGTGACCTTCATCACCCGCCGCGCTCTGCGCATCCGTGGCGGCGGCCGCTATTTTACAATGGGCTTTACGCTGCTGCTTGTTGCGGGTATCATCTGCGCCACCTTCCTCATTGCTCACCTCACGCGCGAGTTTTCACGGAATGAAGAGCTGCGCGAAGAAGTAGCCATTGCGCAGCCCACAGGCGGCAGGCTGGTGCTGGACGTGCCCGGAGACGGCATTGAATACAGCAATTCCGTAGCCTGGCTGCACGGCGATATCCATGGCTGGGATGTGCAGGGCGATGTAATGCGGAGCGCCGCAGTAGGTGTTTCAACAAAGCCAAGTCCGGATTCGCTTTATCACGTCTATATCCGGCGCTACAGCGGCGGGCGCAATGCCGCGGAGGCGAAGTCGCGCGCGGGCGGCATTACTTATTCGGTGCGCAGCACGGGCGACAGCCTGCTTTCTTTAGACAATGGTTTTACGGTTACAAAGGCGCAGGGCTATCGCGGACAGAATGTGGAGGTAGAGGTGCAGGTGCCGGTGGGTAAAAAGATTCGTTTCAATGAAAGCGTGGAGGACAAACTTTCTGCCAACCGTGTGATGCGCCGCCATTACCGCAGCCACGGCCGCAATCGCAATGCGCATTGGGATATTGACGAAACGTGGGACGGCGATGACTGGGACGCGGACGTGGATTATGTCATGCAGCCCAACGGCAAACTGCTTGACCCACTCCACCCGGAAGGCCGCCCCGACCGCGACGACGACGATAGCCGTTACTATCGCAGCAGCGTACGACACGAGCTGGAAGACGCCCGTCGCCAAATCCGGGAGGCCGGCGAAGAGGCCCGACGAGCCGGTCGTGCATTCCACGATGACGCGTGGAGACAGGACAGTGTTGCCCGCGCGGAAAATGCGGCGGAACGTGAAAAAGAGTTGAAGAAAGACAGCCTTGACCGCGCCATTGAAGCCCTTCAGCGACAGAAGGAGCGGATAGATTAATGGAATGGTGGGCGAAATTTGCTGTCCCAGGGCTAAACCCTTGTGTTGAGGATGTCGGATGTGAGGCTAAAGCCTCCGCCTGCCGATCCGCTTATAGACCGCTCATGACACGGCTTCAGCCAATAACCAGACACCCTCAACCCGCGACTTTAGTCGTGGGACGAATAGTAGAGACGCAATGCATCGCGTCGCTACGTGTTACAGGCAGGAGGGAATGGTTATTTTTACCGCCGCCTTGCCGCAAGGCACCATCAGAAAGGATATAAAGATTCATGGCCGCAATCGTCGGAAATATCGTTGCCCGTTCCCTTTGGCTTTCCCATAAGCTCTCTCATAGAAATGCCTCCGCCATCTCTTATCAGCGGCGCACATTACGCGCCCTGTTAGAGCGTGGACAGTACACCGCTTTCGGCAAGCAGTACGATTTCGCCGGCATCCTGAGCCACGAGGTAGATTTTGTCAAGGCATTCCGCGAGCGCGTGCCAGTGCATACCTACAACCAGATGTATGACCAGTGGTGGCACCGCCTGCTGGAAGGCGAGGAGAATGTAACCTGGCCGGGGAAGGTGAAGTTCTTCGCCCTTTCCTCCGGCACCTCAGAATCATCGTCCAAGCACATTCCCGTGA
This sequence comes from Chitinophagaceae bacterium, assembly GCA_965246785.1. Taxonomy (GTDB): domain Bacteria; phylum Bacteroidota; class Bacteroidia; order Chitinophagales; family Chitinophagaceae; genus UBA1952. Next base: position 194,862 of record CBDFFM010000004.1, on the reverse strand, counting down.
CTACGGAAATGATGAAGAGCACCAAGCAGGTAGCCTGGAAGCAGATGTGCGCCCTCTCCAACTTCAAGGTGCCGAAGAAGGCATATGAGAAAGGCATCCTCATGCTCGGCGGCACCACTTCCCTGTACGAGAAGAGCGGCTACTATGAGGGCGACATGAGCGGCATTTCCGCCAAGACAATGCCGCGCTGGATGTCGTCGCTGCTTTACAAGCCGGGTCAAAAAATCTCCCAGACCAAAGAATGGGAAGCGCGTATAAAGCTCATTGTACGCAAAGCGCGGGAATGGGACGTCGGCACCATTTGCGGCGTACCGGCATGGGTGCAGATTGTGCTGGAGCGCATCATCGCCTTTCATAAAGTGGACAACATCCACGAAATCTGGCCCAACCTCGCCATCTACATCCACGGCGGTGTTTCCTTTGAGCCTTATCGGGAAGCTTTTAAGAAGCTGCTTGGCAAACCAATTGCTTTCTCAGAAACCTACATGGCTTCCGAGGGCTCCTTCGGCTTTCAGCCGGCGCCGGACAAAGGCATCCGACTCGTGCTGAATGCCGGAATTTTCTTTGAGTTCATTCCTTTCAACGAAGAGAATTTTGATGAGAATGGCGAGCCCCTTCCTAATCCCGTGGCGCTGAATATTGCGCAGGTAGAGCCGGGCGTGGACTATGCGGTGATGCTGACTACCTGCGCCGGCGCGTGGCGCTACATCATTGGCGATGTCATTCGCTTTACAGACGTGGCGGCGGCAGAGTTTGCCATTTCAGGCCGCACGAAGCAGTTCCTTTCCCTTTGCGGCGAGCACCTGAGCGTAGACAATATGAATAAGGCCGTGGAGACGGTGCAGCGTAAACTCGGCATCACCATCCGCGAATTCACGGTTGCTGGCTTTTCTTACGAAGGCCGCTTTGCCCACCGCTGGTACATTGGCTGCGATGACTGCACGCCGGATGCAGCGGCAGTGCGTCGCATCATTGACGAGACGCTACGCGCAATCAACGACGACTACGCGGTAGAGCGGGAATCTGCTTTGAAAGAGATATTCGTGGAAACGCTTCCGCTCCAGACGTTCTACGATTACCTAAAGCACATTGGCCGCGAAGGCGGGATGAGTAAGTTTCCGAGGGTGATGAAGGGGAAGCAGTTGCAGACTTGGGAGACATTCCTAAAACAGCACCTTTCAGCCGATTAGCCTTTTTTACGGGATATTTGCAGTCACACACATCTTCGCGTGAACTATACACTGCGGCTGATTGCAGCGGCTTGCTGCCTCGCCATTTTTTCATCTGCCAATAGCCAAACTACTGCGCCTGCCCCGCATAAGCGCAAGCATTCCTTTTACTTTTCATGGGGCTACAACAGCGCCTGGTATGCCAACAGCACAGTGCATGTAAAGCAGGAGTCGCTGGGTAATGACTACGCCTTCCGCAATGTGGACGGCCATGACAATGAGGGCTGGAACCAGCAGAGCATTTTCAAAATGGATTTGACCATTCCGCAGTACAACTATCGCATTGGTTACATGCTGAACGAGGAGCGCGGCATTGGGCTGGAAATCAATTTTGACCATACCAAATTCATCATCTCCGACAATCAGAATCTTCGCATAACAGGCCGCTTACAAGACCGGGATGTGGATACGACCGTCCGATTCGCAGGCGCTGAAGGTTTCCATTACTACCTGAATAACGGCGCGAATTTCTTTCTTATCAACATCGTTAAGCGCAAGAAGCTCGGCCAGTGGTCGCGCAACCGTTTCCGGCTGGACGCGCTCGGTAAGGCAGGCATCGGGCCAGTGGTGCCACATGTGGACAATTCTTTTTTCGGTAAGGAAAATGAGCCGCATTTCCAGTTTGGCGGCTGGAATGCCGGCGTTGAAGCCGACCTCAAAGCGACATTTTTCCGATATGCTTATCTGGAATACGGATTAAAGCTGGACTACGCCCGCTATTCAGGTCTGAAGATTTATGAAGGCACGGCGCGGCAGGCCTTTGGCACTTTTGAGATGATTCTGAGTCTTGGCGTAAACATTCCGGGCCGGAAGTAAGCGGCTAATGGCGGACTTCCAATGGCGCTGTCGAAACGCTACCGCTTAAAAGCCGCTCCGTTTCTGCTGCCAGCAATGTTTTATTGATAGGCACAACGCCTACCTCTTCGCATACTAGCCCGCCGGCGATGTTGGAAATTTCTGCCATCATTCGTGCATCGCACGTAATTGCATAGACCATTGCGGCGGTCGCAATTACGGTATCGCCCGCACCGCTCACATCCGCGATGTTGCGCAGGTGCGATGGAATGATGAAGCCTTCCCCACCCTCTTCCTGTGCAAAGACTCCATGATCGGAAAGCGTGATGAACGTCAGCCGGTGCCCTAACGCCTCATGCAACTGCTGGTGCACATGTTCCAACGTTCTAACGTTCAAACTTTCCAACGAAACGTTCAGTCCTTCCCGCACTTCTTTCAGATTGGGCTTAAAAATGTCAACGTCTTTGTACGCCAGAAAATTCTTCTTCTTTGGGTCAACGGCGGTTAGGATGCCAATTTCGCGGCAATGCGCGGTGATGCGGCTGATGACGTTTTCCTTCAGCACGCCTTTGTTGTAATCTTCAAAAATGAGCACCTGCGGTTTTTCTCTTTGTAAAAAGCGCAAAACGAGGTCTATGAACGGATGCTCTTCTTCGACGCTCAGGTCTTCCGCGTGCTCATCGTCTAAGCGCATCATTTGCTGGTGTCGGGCAATGACGCGTGTTTTAGTCGTAGTTGCGCGGGTTTTGCTGCGCAGCGTTGCGCTCATGTCAATGCCAGCTTCTCCAGATAGTCGGAGGAGGGTGTCACCTTCGCCGTCCTCGCCAATTACGCTGCACAGGCTCACCTTCCCACCCAATGCGCGGCAGTTTAAGGCTACGTTGGCGGCACCGCCGAGGCGGCTTTCCCGCTTGCTGAGGGCTACGATGGGAACCGGCGCTTCCGGCGAAATTCTGTCCACCTCGCCCCACCAGTAATTGTCCAGCATCACGTCGCCTACAACGGCTACGTGGAGGCCGTCCATCCGGGCAAAGATTTCTTGTAACGACTGCATGATTTCAGAACCGCAAAGGACGCAAAGAACCGCAGAGTTGCGCAAAGTTTTTAAGGCTCGTTCCTGCCAGCCACGCCCTTACGGACATTGTTTACCAGGAAGTAAATCGGGAAGCCGACAGCCACAATGCCAATCCCGATAAGGCATGCCGTCGTCTTTACTTTGAGCAGCAGTACACAGATAAAAGCCGCCAGCAGGATATACAGCACCGGCACTACCGGATACCCGAAGGCTTTGTAAGGCCGCAGAAGGTCGGGCCGCTTCCGCCGCAGCACGAAGATGCCGCCGATAGTGAGGATGTAAAAGATTAGCACGACGAAGACAATGTAATCAAGCAAGTCGCCATACTTGCCGCTCAGGCAGAGGACGCTTGCCCAGCCCGCCTGCATCCACAGCGCAACAGCCGGAACACCTTTGCGGTTCAGCTTTGCGGCGGCTGGGATGAAAAGGCCATCCCGAGCCATCGTGCTATAGACCCGCGCGCCGGAAAGAATAAGGCCGTTGTTGCAGCCAAAGGTGCTGACCATTACCAGCAATGCGATGATTGTAGTGCCCACCGCGCCAAACAACTGCCGGCTGGCGGCCAGTGCTACGCGGTCGTCTTCCGCGAAGGCGATGTCATGCACGGAGAGCACATTCAGGTACATCAGGTTCATGCACACATACAGCAGCGTCACCACAAGCGTACCTATGAATAGCGAAAGCCCAATGTTGCGCTCTGGCCGCTTGATTTCTCCAGCTATAAAGGTGACGTTGTTCCACGCATCCGAGGAAAAGATGGCGCCGACCATAGCGCCAGAAATGGCGAGGACGAGCGGGCCACCGTTAAGCATCTGATGCATAATGCTGCCGTCCGGGCCTTTGGCAATGCCTTTGGCCATCCACGCGTCTGTCCAGTTCATCTTCCAGATAGCGCCACCGTCTTTCACCAACACAAAGCCGGCAAAGATGAGCGCTGCCATTGCAAGAATTTTGGCGGAAGTGAAGATGGCACCTATCCACTTTCCGCCTTCCACGCCACGGCTATTGATGGCCGTTAGCAGGACGATGATGCCGATGCCTACAAGCTGACCGGCGGAAATATGAAAGGAGCCGCTTTGAAAAAGCATACTCTTCTCGCTCAGCGCCGGCGCGAGGTAGCCGAGAAACTTGGCAAACGCAACGCCCACCGCTGCAATCGTGCCCGTTTGAATGACGGCGAAGAAGGCCCAGCCATAGAGGAAACCCCACATCGGGCCGTAGGCTTCGCGCAGATAGACGTATTGACCACCCGCTTTCGGGTACATGCCGCTTAACTCTCCGTAAGAAAGCGCGGCAGCCAGCGTCAGGACGCCCGTAAGCACCCAAACGGCGATGAGCCATCCGGCGGAGCCAAGCGTGCGGGCTATGTCTGCGGAGACAATGAATATGCCCGAGCCAATCATAGAGCCAATGACGAGCAGGGCGCCATCGGTCAGGCGCAGGGAGCGGTGGTAATGTTCGTTGGTAGCAGCGTCTTGAGCCATAAAGGGCGTCAAGATACTTTATTTGCCTTTCGTGTCTTTCGCGGCGCGCTCATTCATGCCCTTAATCACATCGTCGGTGATGTTGAAGCCTTTGGCGGCGTACAAAATCTGGGCATTGGTGCGGGAATATGAAAGCACGAAGTCCAGATTGTGCGACTTTGTATAATCAGCGAGGAATGCGTCCATATCCTCATGCAGGTCTTTGTTGAATGCTTCTAACTGCTCCTGGAACTGGCTGGTCATGGCGGCGCGGCGGGTTTCTAAGCTTTGCTGCATCTGGCCGAGGCGTTTTTGAGCGGCTTCGCCCTCGCTTTGCGTGAGCGTGCCTGACTGTTGCTTACGCATCACTGCCGCGTAATCGGCCTGCATCTGTCCGGCAGAGCGCTCCAACTCGGCTTCCATAGTGGTCTGCTTGGCTTTAAACTCATCCTTTTTCTTTTTCAGGCTTTCATAGTGCGCCTCAAAAGAGTCAATATCAACGTATGCAAGGCGCGCAGTGCTGGACGTGGATGCGGTTGTATTCGCATTGCCTGTAGTAGCGGATGGCTGCCCGCTTTTACTGGAAGGCGTGCAACTAAAGAGAAAGGGCACGGCAGAAAGTGCAATGCCGGCGAGAAGCGTTTTGGCGCGTGTCATAGTGTGTGCGTGGTGCCGGCAAAAGTAGCCGCAGCCTTTACAGTGTTTGTGTGAATGGCTTGATAAACTTAACGTGCGCCAACGGGAGAAGAGCGCAAAATCTTCTTCCATGAAAAATAGCCTTGCACCGCTACGACGAATAGGATAACCGTGAGCAGGGCATAAAGCGGGAGGCCTTTGTATAGTAATAGCGGTATGGCAAAGGCATTGCTAAGGTTCAGCAGCAGCCAGTTCTCCACCTTACGATGCGCCAGCAGCCACATGCCTGCCCAAGCCGTGGCACTTACCCAAGCATCCCACAGTGGCACGGATGAATCTGTCCAGCGGCGCAGTACAAACGCGAGCACTACGAATCCGATAACGACAATAGCCGATATTACAATCCAGTCGCGGCGATTAGCAGATGACACGGGAAGCGGAGGCTGACCGCCGCTGCGTAACCAAAGCGCCCAGCCGTAAATACTCATGACGAGATAATAGGCATTAAGCAAGCTCTCCGCATACAGCCCGGAAGTATAGAAGATGTAGGAAGTGATGACGACGCTGATGATGCCCGCTGGATATAGTAGCATATTATTCGCCTTCGCCAGCAGAACTTCCGCCACACCGAAACCTACGCCGAACCATTCCGGTAGCGAGGTGGACTTTATGTCGGCAATCAGCTTGGCTATCCAATAGGTGATAGGCATGTCTGGTACTTCGCTTGGGACAGTTTCCGGGTACGCGTTAAGCAATCCTTGTAAATGCAGGGTTGCCTAAATGAAGTACGTAGCTGCTTTTTGCATTTCCCATGGTATCGCCAATCCGTTGGCCGTAATGATGTACCGGCGCGCTTTCGGTAAGCTTTGCCAGCGCCAGAAAAGGAATGTGCCAGACGCCAGTGAGCGGCTGCACTTTTATATCCTTATTCCCATTGGAGAATCGTACAACCTGCCAATCCACCCAGAAATATATCTCCAGCTCAGGATATAGTTGCTCATAACGGATCTTGTCCTTTACATTGAATACGACCGTAAGCTGCGGGTCAAGGCCAAATCTTACCCCGGCCTGAAAAAACGGCGTGCCTTGCTCTTTCAGGTCGCCGCGTACCTGCTTCACCGTATTATAAAGGTCGGGAGCAAACGGATTATTTTCCTTTTCGGGGTTAATAATGAGTCCAAGCCTTGCTCCGTACAGGCGCACAAATACATCTTCCTTCGCCGCTCCCATTTCGCACCAGACGCCCTTGTCCTGCAAATCGTGCCGGGCAATGGTATTTCCCTGCACATCGTAGAGTTGATAGGCCATTTCTCACGCAAGTTAATCATGTGGAAGAAAGAGATTTCCCCGGTATGGAGCTACCTGCACATCCGCAGTGCTTCACAAAAGAAAAATCCCGCATGACGCGGGATTTAGCTGCGGAGAGAGAGGGATTCGAACCCCCGGAAACTTTCGCTTCAACGGTTTTCAAGACCGCCGCATTCGACCGCTCTGCCATCTCTCCGCGGCAAAAATAAGCCTATGGCCTTTCCCGCAAAATCTTTTTTACGCGTGGAAATAGGCTGTTAAATACCGGCTTACGACCGACTAGATGCTCAACGGCTGCGTATATACTGGCCTAACTTTAATAAGGATGTCTCTTAACCTTAAATCACTTGGGCTGATGCTGCTTTCGGCGCTTGGCTTCGGCGCCTGTGGCCAAAGCGATGATGGCGAGCACTACATCAAAACAGAAACTTTCAAACAAATGAATACTGCTGCGCAAAGCAACATGAACGAGACGTTACAAGAGGCCACGTTTGGCGCGGGCTGCTTCTGGTGTACAGAGGCGCAATTCCAACAGCTCATAGGCGTGAAGCGCGTGGAGAGCGGCTACATGGGCGGCCAAATGGAAAACCCCACCTATAGCGAAGTATGCAGTGGTACTACTGGACATGCCGAAGTAACCAACATCTGGTACGACCCGCGCGAGGTTTCCTTTGACGAGTTGCTTGCGGCATTCTGGACTTCCCACGATCCGACACAGCTCAACAGGCAAGGAAATGACGTAGGCACGCAATACCGCTCTGTCATTTTCTACCACAACGATGCGCAGCGGCAAACGGCGCAGGATTACAAGAAGAAGCTGAATGACGAGCAAGCCTATAACGCGCCTGTTGTAACACAAATAGCGCCGGCGGAAAAATTCTATAAGGCTGAGGATTATCATCAGAATTACTACAACCAGAATGGCGACCAGCCTTATTGCCAGTTTGTAGTCCGCCCGAAGCTGGAGAAGTTCAGGAAAGTGTTTGCTGACAAGCTTGTTAAGTAGGCATCACAAAATGATACCCTTGCCCTTTAAGCGTAATTAATTCCAGCCGCTTATCCGCAGAAAGGTAGTCGCGCAGCTTGCGGATATATACGTCCATATTGCGGGAGTTGAAAAAGCTGTCGTCGCCCCAAATGGCTTGCAGCAGCATGCGGCGCTCCACCGGACGGTTGGCATGTTGTGCAAGCAGGGTGAGCAATTGTGTTTCCCGGTACGAAAGCTTCTGTGTCGTTCCATCGCCAAACTGCAGTTCGTATTGGGAAGGGTAAAAGATGAGATTGCCTAGAGCCACCTCTTCCGGCAAAGGCGCCGCCGCTCCCGCATCCGTAGTATGAATACGGATTTGCGCTTCCACTCGCACAGCCAGCTCTTCTACACTAAACGGCTTACGCAGGTAATCAGTGCCGCCGGAAGAGAAGCCCGCCAGTACATCGCTCGTCTGCGACTTAGCCGTCAGGAAGATGATAGGCAGCTTTGGATGCGCAGCCCGCACCGCGCTGCCGAGCGTAAAGCCGTCAATGTGCGGTAGCATCACGTCCAGCACACAGGCGTCCGGCGCAAAGGATTGGATATGCTCCAGCAGCCGCGTACCGTCTTTGCGGTGCAGCACATTAAAGCCCTTTCGGGCTAAAGATTCCGTGACGATGCGCGCGAGATAGGCCTCGTCTTCCACATACAGAATGCGATGCTTTCTCATGCGGTTCTGTGTTTAGGAAGCTGTAGCGTAAACGTGCCGCCTTTGCCTTCATCGCTGCTCACGGTGATGCTGCCGCCATGCAGCCGCGCAACTTCCGCCGCATAGCTCAGTCCGAGACCGTAGCCTTTCACAAGATGCAGGTTGCCGGTGGGCACGCGGAAGAATCTTTCAAAGACCCGCTTCGTATAGGCCGCCGGGATGCCAGGCCCGTCATCGCTTATTGAAAGCCAGACTGCGTCAGAAGTTGCAACGCCGTCTATGCAAATACGCACGCCATCCCCGCCATACTTCAGCGCATTGTCAATGATGTTGAGCAAGACGCCCTGGATGTGCAGCTTATCCGCCTTAATGGTAAAATCGTCGCCGGTAAAAGAAAGCGAAACCTGTGCTCCGGACTTTTGAAGGCGCAGACGCAGCGAGCCGACGAGGCTTTCTGTAAGCGCGCGCAAATCCGCCGGCGCAAATTGCATTGGCAGCCTGCCCGATTCCATCAACGAGTTGTGCAGCGTGCCATTGATCAGCAATTCCAGCCGCTGCAATTCCTGCGCGGCTATATCCACATACTCGCGTACGGTTGCACGGTTTTCCAGCACGGCTTCCTCACCTAAGGCTTCCAGCGCTACCTTCACAGTCGTTACCGGCGTCTTCAGCTCATGGCTCATGTTGCTCACGAGGCTGTTTTTCATTTGGAAGAGTCGGCGCTCGCGCTGCAGGCTGCGCCAGGCCAGCATAAATGCAAGCATTATGATGCCGGCTAACGCAAGCGCAAACAGGATTTGCGGCAACATGCGGCGCATGAGGTATGGCTTGTAATTACTTACGGCAAGCGGAGGAAGCTGTTGCCATTCTGCATTGCGCAGTAAAATGACCGCATAGCTGTCCGGCTGCGGAATGTTTTGCCAGAGCAGGTTAAAGTGCGCCTGTACAGAATCAAACGTCGCTTCCATCTTTCTGCGTATGCGCATCGTATCGCCATGCTCCAGCATCCAGCTTAATGAGTCAGGAAACGCTTCGTTCAAAAACACGTTTATTCCCTCAACGATATTCATCACAGCCGTATCCCGGAGCCGGCGAGGGGCGCTGCCTTTCGTCTGAATGATGGTATTGCGGATGGTAAGCGTCGGGTGAAGCCTGGCGTCTGGCGGCAATCGGGATGCTTTCGGATCGCTCACCATAAGCCGCAATGGCTTGGGGCTGTCGTGCCTGCGCTGCATGAATGGCCGTACGATTTTGAAGCGAAACAGGGAATCCTTTACCTGTCTGCCCGCGAGATTGAATTTGTCCTGCAGCTCTGTTTGCAGTGCCCGCTTCTCTCCTTGCCATTCAGTGCGCAGCCAGAATCCCAGGAAAGCGCAAAGCAATGCGCCGCTGAAAAGCATTAGGAGGATAAGGGTGCTCTTGCGCTTCACTATGTTGCAAAGTAGCGGCGCGTTGGGCAATGCTCGGCTGCGCTTTAACCTTAATTAACCTTAATGCGCCTGCCATTAACCTGAAATCCATTCGCCGTGCGCAACATTTGTCTCCAATCAAAACCACCACAGCCGCTCTATGAAACGCACACTAATTCTCCTTGCTGCCTGCTGCACCACTGCCTGCGCAGGTGCGCAAACGACTACCGGCCGCGTCACCTACGAGGAAACGATGAAGATAGAAGCGCCTGCCGACTTACCCGCCGAGGCAGGGCCGCTGAAAGATTTTTTTGCTTCCGGCATGCATTCTACCCGCGTGCTGAGCTTCAATCCTGATGCATCTGTTTATACAACCGGCAAGGCCGAGGAAAAACAGATGTCCGGCAACACGGACGATGGCATGCACATTCAGTTTAAGATGCAAATACCCGAAGAGGTAACCTATACCGACCTCAAGGCCGGCAGCGTAGTAGAGCAGCGCGACCTTATGGGCCGGAAGTTTCTCATTGCCGGCGATGCGGCGAAGCGCTCCTGGCGTATGACTGGTCAGCAAAAAACCATTCTCGCCTATCCTTGTCAGGAAGCAATTTCTTACGGCAAGGATACCATCATCGCTTGGTTTACTACAGCCATTCCGGTGTCTGCGGGGCCGCAGGACTGGCGCGGACTGCCGGGGCTGATACTGGAAGGAAGCAGGGTGCAGCAAAAAGGCGCATTCACCATCAAGGCTACGAAAGTGGAGCAAGGCCAGACTATAGCCATTGCACCGCCGAAAGACGGCAAGAAGGTTACAAAGGCAGAGTTTGAGGCGATAGAAAAAGAGAAGGCAAAGGAGATGCAGCAGCAATCCGGCGGGCGCTCACACGGCGGCAAGGATGGGATGATAATCCACATTCAGAACTAACAACCGCAATTCTGCGCTTATGAAAACGCTGCAATTCTTGCTGCTGGCTCTTTGCATCCCTTGGCACTTGCACGCGCAGGGCAGCAGCCTGCGCGGGGCTATTACCGACACCGCCGGTAAACCGCTCCGGGGCATCGCTGTCTCGCTCCTCTACCCTACCGATTCTACGATGGCCGCTTTTGGCGTGACGGACGGTGATGGCGTGTATCTCATCCAGGCTGTGCCGGGCGGAACGTATTTATTACAAGCCGCGGGGATGGATTTGCGGACGCACTACCAGCCCATTGCCATGCCGGTTGCCGGCGGTATGCTGCCGCGCATCATCATGAAGGCGATAGACGCCGTGGCGCTGGAAGGCGTGCAGGTGAGTGGCGAGAAAATTCCGATTCTTCTGAAGCGCGACACGATTGAGTACAATGGAAGCTCGTTTAAAACGAGGCCGGGAGCCGTAACGGAAGAATTGCTGCGCAAGCTGCCCGGCGTGGAGGTGGATAAGGCAGGAAACATCAAGGCCGGCGGCAAGGACGTGCAGCGTGTTATGGTGGACGGCAAAGAGTTTTTCTCCAACGACCCGAAGGTGGCAACGAAAAACCTGCCCGCCGATGCGATTGATAAGGTGCAGGTCTTTGACGCGCTTTCACAATCCGCGCAATACACCGGCATTGATGACGGCGAGCGAGAGAAAACCATCAACCTGAAGCTGAAGGAAAAAGCACGCCATGGCTACTTCGGCGATATGGAAGGAGGCAGCGGGACAGACGGGCGTTTTAAGCTGGCCGGACATTACTATCGCTTTAAGAAGCGAAGCCAGTTTGCCGCGCTGGGCATGGCGAACAACATTAACCAGTTCGGCTTCTCCCTACAGGATTACTTCAGCTTCAGCGGCGGGCTTGGTGCATTGCTGGAAGGCGGCGGTGGCGAGAGCGGCGGCAACATTCAGCTTGGCGGTAATCTGCCGGTGAACTTCGGCCAACCCGTTACCGGCTTGATTACTTCCGGCGCGCTGGGGCTAAACTATACTTTTGAGCCAAAGGGCGGACGGTATAATGTGAGCTATATGGGCAATGGGGCCGACAAGCGGCTGGAGCAGCAAACGACTACGCAGAACTTTACGAGCACGGAGACCTTTGCGCGCGATGAGGAGTTGGATGAGTACAAGCAGGACTTCAGCCACGGGCTGAATTTCAACGTGCGGCAGAACCTGGATTCGACGCAGCAATTGCGCGGCAGCGGCTCGGCAGGCTTTGCCAACAGTAATGCGCGGCGCAACCTTATGGCCGCTTCCACCATTCGCGCGGCGCTGCTCAATCAATTGGACAGCCGCATCCTGAATGACGGGGACGAGCTGCGCGCGAACGGCAATCTTTCGTACACACTACGGCGTGGAGGCGCATGGCCGGTTATCCGCTTCTCCGCAGGAGCGACCGCCGAAAAATCGCTTGCCGCTTCTGACTGGGCGAACAAGACTTTTTATGCGCAGTCCGGCGCAAGCTTTACTGACAATCAATACCAGCACAATAAAAAGCAGCAGTGGTCTTACAACGTGAGCGCCGGACTTACGCGCAAGCTTGATGCCCACAACTTTCTGGAAGGCGGCCTGCGCGGCGCAGAGGGCAGCGACGCCCTGGAACGGCGGCAAGGGCTTGCAGGTGATGAAGAGCATAGCATTGACTCGCTCAGCCCGGCTTACAGCCGCCGCTACGATTATGTGCGGCCCGGCCTCTCCTTCCGGCACAGCACGCAGGGGCTGCAATACAGCATTGTGGTAAACGGCGAATGGGGCTGGCTCCAAGCCAGGCCACAGGGCGGCGCGCCGGCCATTACAACCGGGCGCAGCTATCTGCTACCCGGCGCTTATCTGCAATACACAATTGACACGCGCAGCAGTATGAACGCTTCTTACAATAGCAGCGTTTCGCCGCCATCGGCTTTGCAGATGCTGCCAGCTACCGACTATACCAATCCAGTGCAACGCATACGCGGCAACCCTGCACTGATACCGGAAGTGGCGCACAACGGCTCGCTGAGCTACCACCGCTTTGACGCCTTCTCATTTACCTCGCTCATGGCTTCGCTGAACGGCAAGTACACGCACGACAAAATCGTCCTCAGTCGCAGCATTAATCCTGACCTGAGCGAAGACCTGACGTATATCAATGTACCGGACGACTACAATGTAAGCGGCCGTGCCGACTACAGTACACCGGTGCGTAAGCTGGGCATCAACCTAAGCCTGCGCCTCAGTGAGCAGTACAATAAGGGCATGACCGTGGTGAATGGGATGCAAAACAGCAACAACACCTTTACGCACGGCGCGAAGCTGGGTATCGGCAACAGGAAGAAGGATGTCTGGGATGCTGACGTTTCTCTTGGCGTAGCCTATACTGATTCAAAGTATTCGGTGATGGAAGCCTTTAATACGAGCTATGTGCAGTACACCGCTACCGCCTCACTGAGCTACCAGCCTACCGACTTTTTCTATTGCTCGGTGAGCGCGGATGTGGACAGGTATCAATCGGCTGCTTTTGCTAATCCGCTCACTGTACCATTGGTGCAGGCATCGGCGTCCTATTACTTCCTCAAAGCGAAGCGCGGCGCGCTGACGCTGGATGCCTTTGACCTGCTTGACCGGAATCGCAGCATTGTGCGCAGCAGCCAGCTTAATTACCTGTATGAGCAGCGGAGCAATACGATTGGGCGGTATTTCCTGCTCAGCTTTAAGTACCGGCTGACGATGGGCGGCGGCGGTAAGCGCGAATGACGATTAAGCGGAGAGGCCTTCAAGCATAGCGAAAATTATTCTGGCAAGTCTGGGGAATGCTGTGGTTGGGTGCGGGAAGGGCTTGGTAAGCCTCGGAAGTGCCGCGGCAGGGCGGGTACGACTTGGTAGGCTGCGGGTAAGACCTGGCAGAGGGCGGGTACGACTTGGCCGCCTCGGGAATGACCTGGTAAGACACGGGAACGCTTTGGTCAGCCTCAGGTATGGTTTGATAATAATATGAGAGTCTTGGTAAGCCTAGGATATAAGTTGGTTTTACTATGAAGATGCGCGGGCCATTACCAGAAATGAAATATCTGCTTTATATTGGCATTAGATTTCTGATGTTTCAGCGTTAAAGACTGTAATCTTATGAGAGTCGTGATAAGCACTTCGTGACGATGATGAAAAGGTTTTGCTGTACTCATTCGGAATCGCTCTTTCCTTTTGCTTGCAAATATTCCACTTGCTCAAACCTTCTGACAATGAAATTCCTGCTTCAAACGCTCGTAGCTATATTATTCAGCTACAGTTGCTTTGGACAATTAAAAGCAGATGCTGGCCCTGATTTAGTGTGGTGCCGGCCCTTTACCTCCGCAACAGCGCCCCGGCTCGGCGGTACGCCTGCTGCCACGGGTGGCACCGCACCCTATACCTATTTGTGGTATCCCTTAAATAACGGAGGCCACCCTTCCAGTTATTATTTGGACACATTTACTAATGCCCGACCGCTGCTCATTGCCGCATTCCACGATTCATCAGAAGTAGTGCTGGAGGTTACAGATGCAATGTCGGTCGTTGCCAGTGATACGATAACGGTTTACACGCCTAACTGGGTATGCCCATTAGCTTCATGCAGTTTAATGAAGAAGCCGCCAGATACTATCCAAATGCGTACTGATCCATGTTCTAACAGATTTGGGGGGATAACTTTTAAATACTGGACGCCGTCCGATTATTTATCAGACAGCACTAACGCTACAGCCAAATGCTGGTCGCCAGTGCCTATGGTATATCACTATATATACGCCGACAGGTTTGGTTGTATAAGAAACGGGCAGTGCCAGCTTTTTATTAATTCAACTGGTGTTTCCGGCGAGCCGGTGCTTAGCGATAAAGCGACTATAACGCCAAATCCTGTCACGGAGAAAAGCGAATTAAGGTGTAGCAGCCACTGGATTGGCGGTAAGCTAACTATTACCGGAACTGATGGAAAGGTGGTGGGACGGGTTAATATCATAAAAGGCATTACGCCTTTATCATGGACGATTTCGCTTGGAAGCGGCGTTTATTTCTACTGCCTGATGGCTAACTCTGGGAAAGTTCAAACCGGAAAGTTTATCAAAGAGTAGTCCGGCTAAGCTCATTTCTGACGTAGCGATGCGCAAGGGTGAGCGCAAGGGGGAATTACACCCGCTAAACACACCCGCCTAAATGCTACGGCTACATTTGCGCTATGCCTACGTTGCGAAAGCGGTACATGCGCCGGATGGCGCTCTGCTTGAGCATCTTGCTGATGGCAATACATACACAGGCCCAACGCTATCCTTTCTTCAATATCGGAATTGAGCAGGGCCTGGTGCAGTCACAAGTATTCACGCTCACGCAAGACAGCGCCGGCCACCTTTGGGCGGGCACCTTTGGCGGGCTTGCCTGCTATGATGGCCGCGTCTTTCGCAGCTATACGGTGCGCGAGGGCCTGCCTTCCAATACCATTACAACGCTTTGTTGCGACCGGCAGGGCAACGTCTGCATTGGCACCGCCCGTGGGTTAAGCATTTACGACGGGCACCGATTCCGCAACTACAGCTTCAGCAGCGTGGATAATCCGAAGGGCAATGTGGTGATGCATCTTTCGGTAGCTGCAAACGGTGAACTATGGTGTGTAGCGGGCAATAAGCCTTTTGTGCTGCGCGGCGGCAAAGTCACACCGCTGCCAACGCCAGCTGCCGGGGCGCGTGTCACTGCGCTGCGCTGCGCCGGCAACGATGTATGGATAGCACAAGCCGGCAGCGCTTCCCTCTACCGCTATCACAGTAGTAGCTGGGATAGCCTCTCGTTGCCGGAGCATAGGCCACAGTATGTCTTCAAAATCTATGAGGAAGCCGCGAAAGGTCTGATTATGCTTACCGGCGATGGCGTTTATCGCTATGCGCAGCAGGGCTGGAGCCGCTTACTGGAACGCCGGAGCAAAAGGGAGCCGCTCTACTATGCGCTTGCCACCGCAAGCGACGGCAGCTATTGGGTGAGCACTTCCACGGGCGTCATCCGGCTCGCTGACGGCGCTTTGCCGCAATACTTCAATCGTGCAAACGGCCTGACAGACCTCTTGGTTTACGACCTGCTCCGTGACCCGCGAAGGAAATATCTGGATGGCAACGAATGGAGAAGGTCTGTATCGTTTTTCGGGTGCGGCATTCACGACTGTGGATGAGCGTGCCGGTCTTGACGGGCCGCAGGTGAGCAGCATTGTGCAGGATGAGCGCGGTACCACTTACTTCGGCACTTACGACGGTGGCCTCTATCGCTATGCCTGCAACCAGGCGCAACGCATTGCCATTCCGGGCGGGGCGGAACGCTCTCCCGTGTCTTGCTTAGAGCTGCGCGACAACACGCTTTGGATAGGCACGCAAGGCGTAGGCTTGTGGCGCTACAATACCGTGAGCGGCATAATGAATCGCTATGATGACGAGCGTATCGGGCCGACAGTGTTGATGATGACACAGGACACATCCGGCATCTGGCTTGGGAATGGCAAAAGCATTCTGCTAGCAGCGCACGACTCGTTGCATCAACTTCCTGTAAAGCAATCGGCCGAAGCATTTGCGCTGATTGGCAGGGATAGCGTTTTGCTCGGCACGCCGGACGGCCTTATGCTGTACAACCATGATACGGTGACGCCCTTCCGCACGCACAGCGCGGCCGACAGCGGGATGGTAGTATGCATGATGGTGCACGGCAGCAGCGTCTGGATAGGCACTAGCGACAATGGCCTTTTCGGCTACGACATGCACACCGGGAGAAACATTCACATTACCCGCAAAGAAGGGCTCCGTTCCGATTTTATTTACAACGTCTATGCGGCGCCGGATGGAGCCGTTTGGGCAGGAACGGGCTTCGGCATCTGCCATATCAATCCTTCCGGGCCGCGCCCTGTTGTTACGTTTTATGGCCATAATGCCGGCATCACGGGTATGGAGAGTAATCGCAATGCGGTGCGGCCTTTGCCAGACGGCTCCATTTGGTTTGGCACTACGGGCGGGGCGGTGCTTTATCATCCGCAGAATGCGGTGGCGGTAACAAAGCCGCTGAGCCTGCAATTGCAAAGCGTAACGCTTTTCGGCGAGGCGGTAAAGGATACGAATTGGTATCAGGGCCTATCGCCGGTTTACGGTGTGCCGCAGGCATTGCGCCTGCCGTGGCGGCAAAACAACCTCAGCTTTTCCTTCAACGCTATTTCCCTGAGCGGAGATGACGCCATCAGCTACCGCTATCGCTTAGAAGGATTGCCAGCGCCTTGGAGCGAATGGAGCACCAATAACAGCGTCACCTTTTCAGCGCTGCCGCCGGGGCATTATGAGCTACAGGTGCAATGCAGCGCCGATGGCATTCGCCCGCAGCCGCAGATGCTGCGCTATCCTTTTGAAATTATCACGCCTTTTCATAAGACCACGCTGTTTTATTTGCTCATTATTGTCGGATGTATTGTGCTCGGTGTAGGGCTGCAATACCTTGCGGCGCGCGGCAAGCGCCGGCGGCTGGCGCACATTGAAGCAGTGCGCAGGGATGAGCAGGCCCGGGTACGGCAGCGTACAGCCGAGGATTTTCATGATGAAGTAGGCAACAAGCTGACCCGCATCAATGTGCTCACCAACGTACTGCGCAGTAAAATCGGCATGATGCCGGATGCCACACGCCTCATCGACCAGATACAGGACAACGCCGGACAGCTTTACGGCGGCACGCGCGATATTCTCTGGGCCTTGCAGCCGAGCAACGATAATCTGTATCAGGTGATGCACCGCATCCGCGACTTCGGTCACGACCTTTTTGGCGATACGGATATACTGTTTGAGATGGAAGACGTCCCGGCACAATGGAAGGATTCTAGGCTGCCGATGGATGCGAGCCGGAACCTGATTATGATTTTCAAGGAAGCCCTGAATAATGTGCTGAAGTATGCCGGCGCCAGCCGGGTTGTGATTGCCAGCCTGATGCAGGACGGCGAGCTGCTCATCTATCTGCGCGACAATGGCGAAGGCTTTGATAGCGGCAGCATCAAGCGCGGTCAGGGCCTCACAAATATGGAGACCCGCGCAAAGCGGCTGGGCGCGACGCTGAAGATTGAATCCGCCGAAAGGCGCGGCACAAGCATTACCCTGAGCCTGAAAATCCCCTCATTAAGGGGAACAATCATGAACGGCATTCCACCATATTTGACGAGGTAAACGACCAGATTCAAAGCTCAGCGTCTCAACGCACTCAACGCCAACAAATATGCCCCGCGACCTCGACATCCGCGTATCGCTCATTGAAGATGATGAAACCATCCGCGAAGGCTACGCTTACCTCATTGCGCACACGCCCGGCTATAAGGTGGTGAGCACCTATGGCTCAGTGGAAGCGGCGCTGAAGAGGCTGCCATCGGACGCGCCGGATGTCTTATTGCTGGATGTGGAGCTGCCGGGCACCAATGGCATTGACGCGCTGCCTAAAATCAAGAAGCTCATCCCCGACCTGCACATCCTCATTTTAACCGTGTACGAGCAGGACACACTCATCTTCCGCGCCCTCGGCAATGGTGCTTCCGGTTACCTGACAAAGGACACGCCGCCGGAGAAGCTGATAGCGGCAATTAATGAGGTGATGGACGGCGGCGGCCCTATGAGCGCGCACATCGCCCGCATGGTCATCCGCTCCTTTCAGCGTGCGGAAGAATCACCGCTCACCCGCCGCGAGACGGAAGTGCTGGAGCAAATAGCCACTGGTAAGAGCCGAAAGCGCATTGCCGATGAGCTGTTCATTGACCTGGAAACGGTGAAGAGCCACATCAAAAACATCTACCACAAGCTGGACGTGCACAGCAAGGCAGACGCGATCAAGATGGCTCGGGATAATAAGTTTATCTGAGCTGCCTTAGGGGCATCATTCTTCCTGTCCTTCCTGCATCTCCGAGACAAGCGCCTGCGCGCGGTTGTTCGCATCCTGCGCAGCGGCAGCGTTACCGGTAGCCTGGTAGAGCTGTGCGAGGAAGCCCCATGCCTGTGCGTCTTCCGGGTCAAGCTTCGTTTCCTGCTGCAAGGCGCTTATGGCTTCCGGCAGACGATTCGCCTGTGCTAACGCGTTGGCGTAATTCAGCAGAGCGATTGGGTCATTGCCGTAAGCTCGCAAATGCTGGCCATAAAGGGTAGCGGCGGCAGAGAAATCCTTCGCAGCCAATGCTCGTTCTGCGGCAATATCAAAAGTGTCTGTGCGCTTAATGAGTGCAGAGAGCGGTACGCCGTCCACGCTTACTACGTGCGCGGCATTGGCAGGCAGCCAGCTTTTTGCCTTTACCAATCCTTCGGGAATGAGGCGTGGAAACATCAGGTAATAATCCCAAGGTTGTGTGGCGCGGCGCATGTAGCTGAGATAGCTCGTGCCGATGTGGGCCGTGTCGTTATGCAGCACATTCGGGCCGAAGCCGCCCATATTGGCCAGCACCAGCGTCTTCTTGCCGGGCGTGCGCGGTACGGTCTTACGCAGCCAGTCCACCTGCTGCTGCGAGGAATTGTAGTAATAATCCAGCTCATACTCGCCGTTCGCGCCCTTGATGCCTCCGGTTAGCTCATTGAAATAAACGTATTGGTTCGGATGGCTACGCACTGTCCATAGGATTGCCGGAAGTGTAAGCAATACGGCAATGGCGTGGCCGATGTAGCGCTCCTTTACCGCCCCACCCTTCGCCATTCGCGCAGCAATCATATCACCGAGGTAAGCCCAGCCGAGCGCCGCCATTATTACCCAGAACGGATAGACGAAGAAGACGTGGCGCCAGGTGTCATAGACGCTGGAGTGTTTGTAAATCATATACAGCAGCGGGAAAAGCGCGGCGAATACAGCCAGCATCAGCGTAAAGCTTCCAAGCTTCTTCCTGCCCATAAAGCCAAGCGCTACAAAGAGCACAGCACCAATTATGACAGAAAGCGGGTTGGAAATGATTATCCATTTCAGCTCATAATACCACGGCATGGCAGAGTTGAGCTGGTAGCGACCTTCAAACAGCGTCCGGATTTTCGTCTCGCGGTTGGTCATCCCTTGCAGTGATTCGATTGGATGGCTGATGGGCGATTCTAAACCCCACGGCCAGGCGAGCAGCCCGATGATGTATCCTGCTAAAATGCTGCCGGCCATTACGAGCAGAATGCGTTGACGAGCCTTCTTATCCGACCACCAACCGGTACGGCTTTCTTTGTGCAGGAACAACCACAGGCCAATGATGATGATGAGGTATGCGAAGAACAGTAGTCCGCCTGCTGCTCGTACGCCAAAGGCAAGCCCAAATCCCAAAGCAAGCAGAGCAGCATGACGCCAAATGCCCTGCCTCCCATCCTGCAAAAAAGCAATGACCGCATAAACAGCCAGCGTAAAGCCCGCGGCAAAGGGAATATCCTTCGGGTTATTCATCCCTTCTCCGAAAATTCTTGGAGAAAAAAGAATAAGCAGCAGCGCCAGTACGCCCACACTCCAGCGCTCGCTCAGCCGGCGGGCAATGAGGCCAGTGCTTATTATTAATACAACGTTGGTAAGCGCATTACAGAAATGGCGCAGCACGAGCTGCGGGATAGACGGGAACCAGCGATGCAGGATTTCAGTGCCGAAGTCAAAAAGACCGCCGTACAGCTCCTGGCCTTTGAATTGGGTAGCACCCCCGCGCTTCTGGTCTATGAGCGTGTCGTAGCCGAGGGCCTGCTGGTTGCCGTTGAAGAAGTAGTCCCAGATGTCGCGGCCGTAGAAAATCTGAAGCCATTCATCGCCCGTCTGGCCATAGGCGGGGCTGAGGGCCGGCAGTAGAATGGCAATGATGGCCGAGAGCGCGATGAAAATGTAGCGCCACTGCTTTTCGGCAGCGCTGCTTTGTTCGGTCGTAAGCATTTTTTGATTGCGAGGTTATTGCGCCTTAAAAATGGAATCTACCGGCGGCATGTTTACGGCCGTCGGGACTTGCGGGTTGCGGGTGTAGATGATGAAGGACTCCTGCTTTTTGTTGGGCGCCTGGTCTTCACCGGCCCAGATGCCGCCACGGTAGCGCTCCGTCCATAGCTGCGCTATTTGCGGCGACTGGATGGGCGAGTTGAGCACCAGCACCACGTCTTTAATGTCTTTTGCCAAGTCGCGCTCCGCCACTACCGCGCCGTAGTCGCCCATCGGGTATTTGAAGTTGTTGGCGAGGTACGCGGAATCAAATCGGATGTAGTAGCCCCAACGCCGGGTATCGGCCCAATACATCTTGCAGTTCGCCGGCAATTGCTGCAGTACCGATGACGCCGCCCAACTTTGGTGGCCCAGCAGCACTTTATGCTCCAGATGATTTTCCATCAAAAACTCGGCAGCCGGCTTTCCATCTGAAAAGACGCTGTTCATCTCATCAAAAGGCGCCGAAAGACCGAAGCGGGATTGCCAGAAAAGAATGGCGGCAAGAATGATTGTCCCAATGCGATAGGGGTTGTAGCGCGCAAAGCTTTTCAGCGTGAATTTATCAATCGCGTAATAGCCGGCAAGGCCGTAGGCAAAAAGAAATTCCACCATAATCAGTCCGTGGTGGCGGTGCTGGCCCACGTACTTTGTGCTGAGCACATACAGCAATCCGCCTGCGCCGCATACGAAGACGGCAAAGGGTTTCAGGCGGGGCAACAGCAGCGCGGACAGCACTACGAATACCAGCAGGCCGAGCGTCATCGTCGTGTTCGGGTCTTCTATGCCGCCTATGAGGAGGCCGTTGCCGAGGGCCTTCTTCATCTCCATGTACGGGTCAGTGATGTGCGTGATGATGTTTGCGGCCTTCATCTGCGGGAGGGCCATGTAGGGGATGAGGTACAGTCCGCCCACGAGCATGATGAGCGCCGCGCCGATTGTCCTGCCATTCACCTTTTTGAACTCTACCATTTCCCAGATGAAGAGGATGGTGAGGCCGAAGGTGATGAAGAAGCCGAGGTTGTGCGTATTGAACAATCCCGCCACAATCAGCCCATACACCAGCGGCTTCTCAAAACGCTTCGGGTAGTACCACAGCACCAGCATCAGGAAGAGCACCACGAGGCAATAATTCCGTCCAACCACCGGGTATTCGTACACAAAGAACATCGGGAAGACCAGCGCCAGCTTCAGGTAGAATGGGAACGGAATCTTAAACAGCATCAGGTACATCGCAAGCGCCATCACAAGCGCCGATACGATGTTGACCGTTACCAGTGGCAGGCCCATGTTGCCGAGCGGGTACATGAGGAAGTACCACATGGGCGGGTGGCCTATTTCGGGAATCATGGTGCCGAAGAGCTGGCCGATGCTTACGTGCCGCACCGTTGTCCAGTCGGAGCCTTCGTCGCGCCACTGTTCGTGGTAGGCGATGCCCACTGTGACGAGCACCGCCCACACGGCGAAGAGCGCCCAGAGGATGCGGGTCTTGG
The DNA here is from genome assembly GCA_965246785.1 of Chitinophagaceae bacterium. Classification (GTDB taxonomy): domain Bacteria; phylum Bacteroidota; class Bacteroidia; order Chitinophagales; family Chitinophagaceae; genus UBA1952. Next base: position 172,919 of record CBDFFM010000004.1, on the reverse strand, counting down.
TCTTATCTGAAAGATGAAAGGAAGCGGGAGCCGTAGCCGTAGCCGCCACCGGCTGCTGTTTGGGTTGCGCCATGATGGACAAATATAGGCTGCGGCCTTTGTGCCGCCGTTACCTTTGCGCCGCCCTGCTATGCACCGCCCTTCTACAGACAATAAGCCCCTCCGCCCCGTCCTCACCATCGGCACTTTTGATGGCGTGCACCTCGGGCACCGCGCCATTCTGGAAGAGGTGAAGCGCCACGCAGCCGCCATTGGCGGGAGGAGCACCGTCATCACTTTTGAGCCGCATCCGCGGCAGGTTTTGCAGCCGGATGCGCATATTCAAATACTGACGCCGCTGTACGAAAAGCTGCGCCTCCTGCGCGAGGCGGGTATGGAAGAAGTATCCGTGACGCCCTTCACCAAGGAATTTGCGCGGCTTTCTGCGGAGGAATATGTGGAGGAGTTTTTGGTGAAGCGCTTCCGGCCCGCGGCCATTGTGGTGGGCTATGACCACCGCTTCGGGCATGACCGGCGGGGGGATATGCGGCTATTGGAAAGCTATGGCGGGCGCTTCGGCTTTGCCGTGCATGAGCTGCCGGCGCACATGATTGACAATGCGGCCATTTCTTCCACCAGGCTCCGGAAGGCGCTGCTGGATGGCGATATGGACGGCGCCGCGCACATGCTGGGCCGGCCTTACACGCTTACCGGCACCGTGGTGCACGGGCAGAAGCTGGGCCGCACCCTGGGCTACCCTACCGCCAATATCCAGCCCGCAGCGCCGGAGCAGCTTGTGCCGAAGGGCGGCATTTATGCCGTGCGCGTGGAGGCCGATAGACGCAACTGTGGCGCAATGCTGAGCATTGGCACGCGGCCTACGGTGGCGAGTGATGGGGCGGTGAGCATTGAGGCTTACCTCTTTGACTACAGCGGGGATTTGTATGGGAAGGCCCTCACGGTGCAGTTCATCCGGCGCACGCGGGACGAGCTGAAGTTTGACGGGCTGGAGGCGCTGAAGGATGCGCTGCGGGGGGATGAGGCGGAGGTGAGGGGGATTTTGGGGATGCTCCGGTAGCCAAAGGCTACACCATAGTCCGACGAAGCGGCACGCTTCGCCGAACTGACTGATTAGGGGATTGCAAATCCCCACCCATATTGCACCGGATTGCAAATCCGGCGCTGCGAGGTTCTACGCCGTAAGAAACTCATTGTTTTTTCCCATAGAATGTGCTGAATACAGTACTTCCATCGTTCGGGTAACTCGGATACATTCGGAAGTAATAAATCACACTGTCATTATGCGGAAAATAGGAAAGGTTTGAATTTTCATTTCCATTGGCATCTCTTGCCTGCATAAAATCCGAATGAGATGAATCAAACTGGAATAATCTGGCTCCAACTATATGTCGGCCTTCAAAAACGATGAAATCAGCAGGCAGATAAGAACTCGTGCTTATTACCACAGTATCTAAACCTTGATAATTGATGTCCTTTACCAAGTGTCCGTTTGCGTATTCCTTTTGCTGCATGCTACAGTTGCCAATATAAACCCCCACTGGTTTAAGTCTTGCGAAGCAGACTTAAACCCCCCACTGGTTTAAGTCTTGCGAAGCAGACTTAAACCCACAATAAAAGCAAGTCTCCGACTTGCATCGCCATTGCAAGACACAGTCTTGCTTCCATTCATCATTGAAGTCTGCTGCGCAAGACTTCAATGAGTGGGAGTGGCGAGCGGCGGGAAAAATCCGTTCAGGATGCTATGTGCAGAACTGCACATATCGGTTTGAACGCCCGGAGTAAGGTGTGCAGCATTGCACATGCTGGTCAGAAGTATTCGGCATGGCATGTGCAGAACTGCACACATAGGCAGGAAGCCCTCAGAATGGCATGTTCAGTTCTGCACATATAGGTCTGAGCGTTTCAGAACGGCATGTTCAGAATTGCACATGCCATATTTGGGTCTCCCGGCTGGGGTGTGCAGAACTGAACATGGTGTAAATAAAAAGGCCGCCCACATCTGAGCGGCCTTTTCAATCCGAAATCCGCAATTACTGCCCCGCCAGCGAGCCTTTCAGAAAGTCTATCACCTTCACCTCCGTAGCATCCACCTCGTGCAGGTCGGCCAGATAGACGGACACCCAGTCGGTGAGGTGTATGAAGTAGAAAATCTTTTCCCAGTAGCTCTCGCCTTTTGAATACAGCTCAATGATGTTGGGCGTGTACTTGCGGATGATTTTCTTGTTTATTTCCATGCGCGTCTGTACGCGCTCGTAGTCGTCTTCGTTGCGCAGGAGAAGCACGGCGCGCGAGTCGTCCTTATCGCGCCAGCCCACCAGCTCGTTGTGGTTCATTTCGGGGATGGCGCCGTGCCAGCAGAGCATCTTACTGTTCTCATTGATCTGCTGCCGCACGCGGATGGCGAGGCCTTCAAAGCTTTGCGCGGCGTAGATGACGGGCGTCTTGCCAATAAGTTTTTGGGCAATGCTTTGGGCTTTCTTTTCTATAGCCTTCCGCTCGCGCGTAATCAGCTCAATGGCGGCGGAGATTTCTTTATCAAACTTCGCGCGCAGGAGCCCAAAGTGCTTCAGCACATAAAGAATCTGCACGAGCGAGTACCCGAGCGAGGCGCGCGGCGGATTGCCGCCGGGAATGAGGATGCAGTCAATGCCCTTCTTCGCGGCCAGTTTTTCCACCTCGCCGCCGGAAGTGATGCAGACGATCTTTGCCTTCATCTTAATGGCCTGCTTCATCGCGGCAAGCGTCTCCTCCGTATTGCCACTGTAAGAGCAGACAATGACGAGCGAATCCGCGCCCACAAAGGCCGGCAGGAAATAATCCTTATTGACGACGAAGGGAATCTTCAGCTTATCGGCCACATAATTCTGAACAATAGAGCCGCCAATGCCGGAGCCGCCGAGGCCGGTAAGCACAATGTTGGCGGGCGCCTCAGGCCCTATGATAAATGAATAGCTTTGGCCGATGCGCAGGGCTTCCTCAAGCTGGCCGGGAAAGGCCGCAATTAATTCTTTCATGCTGATTGTGTAACGTGGAAAAAGATGGGCAAACATAACGAAACCGGAAAGAGCGGCGAGCGATTGGCGGAAGAATATCTTGTGAAGAAAGGCTTCAACATCCTGCACCGCAACTGGCGGACGGCGCACAAGGAGATAGACCTAATCGCCCTAGACGGCGAAGAGCTGGTGTTTGTAGAAATAAAGACGCGCGGCGGCTTAGGCTACGGCTTTCCGGAAGAAGCGATTGATGCGAAGAAGCAGGCGCACCTGCGCGCGGGTGCGGAAGTGTTTATGGAGCTGCATCCGCACTACCCGCGTGCACGCTTTGATGTGGTGAGCATAGTGCTGCGGGCTGGCGTGGCGGAAGAGGTGCTCCACCTGCGGGATGCTTTTTAGGAAAGCGCGTGCAAGTGTGCAATTACTTTTGTGGCTCATGCAAGCCGCTCCGAATCTTAAACCCGCCATTCATTCTTTCCGGCAAAAACGTCCGCTCATCATTGCCGGCCCGTGCAGCGCGGAGACGGAAGCGCAGGTGCTTCAGTCGGCGAGGGATTTAGCGGCAATTGGAAAGGTGGATGTATTCCGCGCCGGCATCTGGAAGCCACGCACACGGCCCGGCTCTTTTGAAGGTGTGGGCGAGGAAGGATTAGCCTGGCTACAGCAGGCAAGGGCTATTACCGGTCTGCCAGTGGCCATTGAGATTGCAAATAGCCGGCAGGTAGAGCTTGCGCTAAAGGCGGATATGGATATGCTGTGGATTGGTGCGCGCAGCACGGTGAATCCATTTTCTGTGCAGGACATTGCGGATGCGTTGCGTGGCGTGGACATTCCCGTCTTCATCAAAAATCCGCTCAATGCGGATGTAGATTTATGGACAGGAGCTGTGGAGCGCGTAGCGAAAGCCGGAGTAGAAAATATCGGGCTTATTCATCGAGGCTTTGCGGCCTATGGCAATACCGAATATCGCAACGCACCGATGTGGCACCTGGCGATTGAGATGAAGCGCCGCCACCCTGCCCTGCCGTTCATCAACGACCCATCGCACATCTGCGGCCGCCGCGATACGCTGCAGCGCGTAGCGCAGAAAGCTATTGACCTCGGGTATGATGGATTGATGATTGAAAGCCATCCGCAGCCGGATGACGCATGGAGCGACGCAGCGCAACAGATTACTGCCTCACAATTAAACGCGCTGCTTTCTGGCATCACATGGCGTCAACAGGATACGCCGAGCGTCGCATATCATGCGGCATTGGACGGGCTACGCCAGCGCATTGATGGATTGGATGATGAGATAATTCAGCTCCTTGGCCAGCGCATGCAGCTTGCGGATAAGATTGGTGAATACAAGAAGGCAAATGACATTGCCATTCTACAAACGGTACGTTGGAATGAGATTCTGCAACGTGTGCAACAAGCGGGCGGCGGTTTAGGACTTAGCGAAGAATTTATCAGGCAATTCTTGGATGCGGTGCATATGGAGAGCATTGCGCATCAGCGTGCGGTATTTGGGACGTAATAGTAATCCGATGTCTACTGCCAATAAAAAAGCCCCATCTTTTTAGAGATGGGGCTTTTTGGTAAAAAGGATATGGCGGCTACCTACTTTCCCACATTTTAGCATGTAGTATCATTGGCCATGGCGGGCTTAACTGCTCTGTTCGGAATGGGAAGAGGTGGAGGCACCGCCGGCAAGACCACCATAAGGTCTTGAGTGATTGCGGAGTTGGGGAGTTGCGGATTTCGGATTGAACCTTAATAACCGCACTTCCTTTATACATTCCGCTATCGGATTGATAATAAGGGTGACATATCGGGAAGCAATCTAACGGGCGGGACTCAAAGAGCCTGATACGGGATACTCAAGTAAAGTACCGGATACCATTTCAGATTAGAAGGAAGAAGTGTTTCAGAAGCGTAGAAAAGAAGTCCCCAGCCGTTTTAATGCGGGAAGCATTTGTTTCTCTTACTTGTTTTGTTAGTAGTGTTTATTGTCTAGTGGCTTACGTTTTTTGTTTCGGCACTTAATACTCAGGTACTAAGTACTTTTTACTTAAAAAATAAGATTAAAGCTTACGGGCGATTAGTACTACTCGGCTGTGCTGTTGCCAGCTTTACACCTGTAGCCTATCAACGCAGTAGTCTTCTGCGGCCCTTCTTATGTAAGTAAACTCATCTTGAGGTTGGCTTCGCGCTTAGATGCTTTCAGCGCTTATCCTTTACTGTACGTAGCTACTCTGCACTGCACCTGGCGGCACAACAGATACACCAGCGGTACACGCGTTCCGGTCCTCTCGTACTAAGAACACATCCCCTTCAATTTACTAGCGCCCACCACAGATAGGGACCGAACTGTCTTGCGACGTTCTGAACCCAGTTCACGTGCCACTTTAATGGGCGAACAGCCCAACCCTTGGGACCTT
>CBDFFM010000004.1:0-162500 GCA_965246785.1 Chitinophagaceae bacterium | reverse complement strand
AGAAAAAAGCTGACTAAAAGTCTAGCTTACTTGTATTTGAATTGTTTTTCGGATTCTGTTTTCAATCTCCTCCTTGCAGATTCCATCTATTCAGAAGCCTGTGTTTTTTGTTCGTGTTCGTTTTGTGTACAGCTCAGATTATCTTACGACTTTCTGAACTTCTTACCTGCCGGGATTATCAGATTTACATCTTCAATCCCAGCTGCTTCCTTAATTCAAAGAACTTAATAATCAATGTCTTATCCAACCCTCACAGCTTCCTGTAAGACCGCTTTTCTACCCTTCCTCTTACCTCATTTTCTCTCTTGCGGGGTGCAAAGATATGGAGGTCTTTTTGAAATGGCCAAATCTTTTTTGGGAAGAAAATTTTTAGAAAGAATTTTTCACTAAAAAATCTACCTAAAAAGTGATGTGGAAAGAGCTGCCCGCATTCTGTTTCCAGTAGCGGGTGTCAAAGATAGGATGAGGCAAATTCCTGACCAAAGTTTTCTGCTAAAAAAAGCCCGGAAATCCTAAAGATTATTAAGTTGCTCTTGCATTCTCTTTACTCTGTCTTCCAGCTTTTCGCTGCTCAGTTGCTCTCGCAGGCTGTCAACCTTAATTGGGAAGCAGAATGGTGTGAGCTGTTGCGGATGTGTAAGGATGATTTTGTGCTTGTAAATACGTTCCATTGCGACGTAGAGCCGTTCCGCCTCCACTTCATAGGTAAGCGCTTCCGTATCGGCTTGCTGAAGTAACAGGTGATTAGGCTCTTCCTCCCGCAGAACGTCATAAATAAGCGATGAAGAGTTCTGCAGGTGCCGGTTCTTCTTCTTAGCACCTGGATAGCCTTGAAAAATCAGGCCTGCTATTACTGAGATGTCCCTGAATTTTCTCTTCCCAAGCTCTGCGGCGTTGAGACTGCGCTGCAAGTCCAGATACCAATCTTTTGGGTTGAAAAAGCCGCGGATATTCTCTTCTGTTACCGGAATCGGCTGGTCGCTAAGTAACTCAAAGCCGTAGTCGCTCATGGCAATAGAGAAAGAAATAGGCAACACCTGCGCAATCCTGTAAGCCAGCATCGCCGCCATTGCCTGATGCACAAGCCGGCCTTCAAAAGGATACACAAAAAGGTGATGGCCGTCCCGTGTATCAATAAGCTCTGCAAGTAGCTCGCCGTCTCCGGGAATGTGGGACAGCGACTTCTGCGTGTCAAACAGAGGGCCTAAGAAGGAAATCAGCGGATTGCCTTCCGGATTGTCAGCGGCTTGCTCATAAGTATGACGAAGCACCTCGCTCATATTGGCTGACAGCGGCAGCCGCCCCGCCCAGCCATGCCGGCACAATCGCATTCTTTGCATTGCTTTTGCGCACCAGCGCATCCATGTCCTTTACCATCACCAGCTCCAGCTTTCTGCCGGCAAGGACAAATGCATCACCCGGCTTGAGGCGAGAGATAAAATTCTCCTCAATGGTGCCCACATAGCCGCCGGTAACAAACTTCACCCGCATGGAGGCATCACTTACGATAGTACCTATGTTCATACGATGCCGCAAGGCTACCTGACGGCTGGGCACACGGTACACGCCATCTTCTCCCCGCACCACCTTATGGTACTCTTCATAGCCGCTGAGTACAGCGCCGCCTTGCGTGATGAAGAGCAGCAGCCATTCCCATTCATCCCACGTTACATCTGCGTATGAATGCGTGGAGATGATTTCGGCATACAATTCTTCACTGCGAAAGCCATCGCCGATAGCGCGCGTAACTAAGTATTGAACGAGCACATCCCAGGCCATCAGCACGGGTTTGCGTTCTTCAATAAGTCCTGCTTCGTAGCCTTTTTGCAGCGCAATCGCTTCCATAATCTCCAGCGAATGCGTAGGCACAAACCAAATTGTACTAACCTCGCCCGGCTGGTGTCCGCTGCGGCCTGCGCGTTGCAGGAATCGGGCAACGCCTTTAGGCGAGCCGACCTGAATGACATTATCCACCGGGCGAAAGTCAACGCCGAGGTCAAGAGACGCCGTACATACTACACATTTCAGCGTGCCTTCATGCAGCTGCTCCTCCACCCAGGTGCGCGTCTCGCCGTCAATGGCGCTGTGGTGGAGGGCGATTTGCCCGGCAAGGCTGGGGTCTGCTTCAAGAAGCGCCTGATACCACCTTTCGGATTGCGAGCGGACGTTGGTGAAGAGCAGCGTTGTGCCTGCATTATGAATGATGGGCAGCACGTCGTTCACCATTTTCAGTCCCAAATGCCCCGCCCACGGAAAGCGCTCTACAGACTCCGGCAGCAGCGTGCGGATGGCAATTTCTTTATGCAGCATCGCGCGAACGATGGTGCCGCCTTCCCAATCGCCCAAGCAGGACTTGGCAGGCTTCTTCAAGATTGCCAATTGTAGCAGAGATTGCTCCAGATACTCAAGTGTTGCAGTCGTTGCAGTGTTGCAGTGTTGCAGTTGCTCAGCAGCTGCGTGCATTTTGCCAACTGCATTTTGCCGATTTTGCAAATTCGCCTTCAGGCGTGACACACCCAGCTCTACCTGTACGCCGCGCTTGCTGCCCAGCAGCTCGTGCCATTCATCTACTGCTATTCCTTTAAGATCTTGAAAGATGCTTTCGTGGTTCTTAGTCGCTAAAAGAAGATGCAGGCTTTCCGGGGTGATGATGAGAATTTCCGGCGCGTTTTTCGTCTGCTTTCCTCTTTCCGATACGCTCGTATCGCCATTGCGCACACCTACGCGCCAGGGGATTTCCAGCTCCGCCAGCGCGATGTCCATGGCGCGATGGATGTCTTTGGCAAGGGCGCGGAGCGGTGTTACCCAGAGCAATTGCAGGCCGGAGCCTTTCAGCTTTTTATAGTCTTGCGGATGCTGGTTTATCCAATCAATTACCGCCGCGAGGAAGATGGAAAAGGTTTTGCCGAAACCCGTTGGTGCGTTCACGAGGCCGCTTTCTCCCCTACCCCATGCCGCCCAGGCTTCTTCCTGAAATGGAAAAGGACGCAAGCCTTTAGCTGCCAGCCAGTCGCGGATGATGCCATAGCCGTCTTTTTTCTTGCCGCCTTTTGCCATGTTGTATGTTGAAGATACGGTTGTAAAGAGCCGTGCCAGTTCTTTAATGGCTACTTGAGGACTACCAGCTTAAGAAGGAAGGCTACTTAAAAGTGAAGCTCATCAACTTCTACGGATGCATTGCCACGCATCATGGATGTCCATCCACCATGCGTGGATTGGCATCCGCCATCCATAGCATTGCATCCACCATGCGTGGATTGACATCCGTCATTCATGGATTGACATCCACGATGCCTGGATGACGTTCCACTTATCATGGATGGCATTCCGCGATAGGTGGATGAACATCCATAATAAGTGGAAAGCCAAATAGTAATTCTATCGCTTAAACGGTGCCATCGCCACTGTCGCATCATAGTAGCACAACAGCTTAACCAATAAAAAGTCACATTGCCGCTTCTGCCATCACAGGAACGGAGCTGCTATCGCTAAAGGCGATTTTTCGCGTGCGGCTCTTGAGGAAGGCAATCACCTCGGCGTCATTCGCGTAGCGGTCGCCGAGGTTGACGAAATGCTTTGCCAGCAAATCGTAGCGGCGGCGCATGAGCCAGATATAGACGTGCAGGAAGTGGATGCCGTCAAAGACGATGGCCTCGTTGGCAATGTAGCGCGGCAGGTTCTTTTGGAAATGGATGGGATGCTCGGTGTAGTGCATCGTCTGCTTCTCGTGGTGGGAAATATGGTAGCCATCGTTCCAGCACTTCACGTTGTACTTCGTGTTGATGCAGGTGATGCTGTTTTTGTAGGCATTGCCAGGGTCGGAAGCGTCAATGAAAGCGTGCTGCGCCCAATTACCCATCATCGCTACGAGGCGATAGAGGAAGAATGGAATGATGAAAACGATGAGCGTAGCGGGCCAATTCACAAAGCACATGGCAGCGCAAAACGCCATAAACATCAGCTCACCGCGCACGGAGCGCATCAGGAGGCGCTGGCGCTTTTTGCGGAAGAAATAAGCGGCAAGATGATAAATGCCGGTGAAGAGAAACTTGCCGAAATAATGCGCCCATCCGGCGAAGGAATCGCGCTGATAAGGCATGGTCGTGCTCTCGTCGGCCTCCAGATTATTCTCGGCATGGTGCATGCCGATATGGTGGGTGTAATAGGTCTCCGGCGAATGGCCAAAGAAGGGCGCAATCACCCAGGGGATGTAATGATTCAGGCCTTCGTATTCTTTCTTAAAAAGCTTGCGGTGGCTGGTGCAGTGCAGCATCAGTCCAAAAGGGCCTTTGTAAGCGAAGTTGTTGAAGTAATGATAAGCTAAGGCAGCCAGTGCAAACCACCATCCGTTCACGAAAGGCAGGTAGCAGATAACAGCAAGCGGCAGCAGTGTGAGGCTAATGCGCACTGTCAGCTTCACAAAAGGCAGGTCGCGCTCATCGCGGATGAAGCGCAGGTAGAAGCGCTCTACAGAACTGTACGCAGCGGGCTTCACAAATACGGGGTCGGTAATGGCGTTCAGCGGTTTCATTCAAAAAGAAGATGCTGCAAGTTAAGCGGCTCCGCCTGGCGGTGCGTCACTAGCCTGTCCCAAGGCTGAAGCCTTGGGTTAAGGGTGTCTGGTTTGCGGCTGAAGCCGCTATTTTCCGATTCGCCGTTTCCGAATTAGGTTTGTGGCAATAAACGCCTCACATGAATCAATCCGTCTTTGAACTGATGCAGAGCATGGGCCACGAGCAGGTTGTGTTTTGCCACGACCCGCACTCTGGTCTCAATGCCATTATCGCTATACATAACACCACCCTCGGCCCTGCCCTCGGCGGCACCCGGCTCTGGCCTTATAAGAGCAGCGACGAAGCGGTAGTGGATGCCCTACGCCTCTCCCGCGGCATGACGTTCAAAGCAGCCATCTCCGACCTCAACCTCGGTGGCGGGAAGGCGGTCATCATGGCTGACCCAAAACAGAAGAGCGAGGCCCTGTGGCGCCGTTACGGCAAGTTTGTGGACAGCCTGAACGGCAAGTACATCACCGCCGAAGACGTGAACACCGCCGCACACGACATGGAATACATCCGGCTGGAAACAAAGAGCGTAACCGGTGTGCCCGAATACATGGGCGGCTCCGGCGACCCTTCTCCGTTTACGGCTTACGGCGTGTTTGTAGGCATGAAGGCTGCGGCAAAGAAGGCCTGGGGAAGCGATAGCCTTTCCGGAAAGAAAGTGCTGGTGCAGGGCGTGGGGCATGTCGGTCAGTACCTTGTCGGGCATCTTATAAAGGCAGGCGCAAAAGTTTACATCACTGACATCAACGCGGAAAAAATAAAGGAAACAGTAGCCGCAAATCATGGGGTAGAAGTGGTGGACGGTGCAGACATCTTTAATCTGGATATGGACATCTACGCTCCCTGCGCCTTAGGCGCAACGGTGAATGACGACAGCATTTCTAAAATGAAAGCGAAGGTGATTGCGGGTGCAGCTAACAACCAGCTTGCCGATGAAAATGTCCATGGCCCGAAGCTGATTGAGAAAGGCATTTTGTATGCGCCGGACTTCCTGATTAATGCAGGCGGCCTCATCAATGTGGCGGCTGAGCTGGAAACCTACAACGCCGACCGTGTGCGCGGCAACGTGGAGAAGATTTATAACCGCACGCTGGAGATATTTGAGTTGTCAGAGCGCGAAGGCATTCACACGCAGGCGGCGGCTATGAAGATTGCGGAGAAGCGACTTGCGGATATTGCGGCTGTGAAGGCGCGGCTGTAGCTATTTGCGAATGACTATTGAAGGCGGCTCGTTTGGGCCGCCTTTATTTTTTTGTTTGTCTTGCTATGCGTTGCAACTGCTCAATATCCGCTTTATCCTTCAGCCTTCCATTCGCTATTTTAGAAAGGACAAGATGATGTAAATGGAGAATAGGCAACGCAAGACCTTCCACATTCGCAATGTGTACTTCCGGTTTTGCTTCGCGGTAACTGATTCCCGAAATGTGGGATGAAATCAATTTTCAATGGCTCGTCACCGATGCTGAAAACGTAGTGGTCTTCAAAATTTTGCTGGCGGAGATAATCAAGGCCCTCTTCATCAAAGTCCAATTCCCGAAGCGCATCCAATAGCACAAGCTTATTTTCATTGTCCGCCCTCAACCAAATGTCCATGTCACCAGTTGTCCGCTCATAGCCATGCGCAATGACTGCATAGCCACCAACCAGTATAAAATCAACGTCTTTTTCAAGAAGCTTTTTTAGCACCACTTGGTGCTCATCATATAGAACATTAATCATGAGCGGGGAAAGTAATGACGCGCTTCATTTTCGCGTCAAGTGGCACGCCATACACTCTTGAAATAAGCGCAACGGTGTCTTTCAGCCGCTGGACAGGCGTACGAAGCGCGTTGATTCGGTCTTCATATTCGGCAGCCTCCTCAAAAGAATGGAATATGCGTATCGTTTTTTTCTTCGGCTGTTCCATTTCCCAAAAATAAGCCTTTCCCCCACCGCCTATATTTGCGCCACAAATCCTTCACAATGCTTCAATTTCAAAACCAGACCGCATTTTACCGCGGCAAAGTCCGCGACGTCTATACTATCAACGACAAGTATCTCGCGATGATTGTCTCTGACCGGATTTCCGCCTTTGACGTCGTACTGCCCTACCCGATTCCATACAAGGGCGCCGTACTGAATCAGATTGCAGCCATCATGTTGCGCGCCACAGAAGACATCCTGCCGAACTGGGTAATCAATGTGCCGCTGCCCAATGCAACGATTGGCTTTAAGTGCGAGACCTATCCGGTGGAAATGATTGCACGCGGCTACATCGCTGGAAGCATGTGGCGGGCATACAAATCCGGCAAGCGTGAAATGTGCGGCGTTCCCCTGCCGGACGGTCTGAAGGAAAATGACAAGCTCCCCCACCCAATCGTAACACCAACCACTAAAGCCACGGAAGGCCACGATGAAGATATTTCCCGCGAGGAAATCATCAGCAGCGGCCTGATACCCGAAGTGGAGTACGACCAGTTGGAAAAGTACACTTTGGCGCTCTTTGCGCGCGGGACGGAGATTGCCGCTGCGCAAGGCCTAATCCTAGTGGACACGAAGTATGAGTTCGGTAAGCGCAACGGCGTGATTACCCTCATTGACGAGATTCACACGCCTGACTCATCCCGCTTTTTCTATAGGGAAGGCTATGCCGACCGTCAGCAGAACGGCGAGCCACAAAAGCAGCTTTCCAAGGAATTTGTCCGCGAATGGCTGATGGCGAATGGCTTCCAGGGACAGGCAGGCCAGCAGGTGCCGGAGATGGATAAGGAAGTAATTACGCAGATTTCAGAACGCTACATGGAGTTATACGGTCAGGTAATTGGCGAGCCATTTAATCGTGAGCAGGCGGACGAGCAGCATACGCAGGCGACGCTGGAATTGGCGCTAGCAAATCTGAACTAAGCGCCTATTCGCAAAAAGCAGCCTCCCCCAATGGTTCATCAACTTTTGTCGCCCCGGAACGGGAGCCTTTTATCCAACTGCGAGCAAAGATTCCCTCCGGGAATGACAAAAGTCGCTGTGAAGTTTTTTCAAGACAGGTCGGAAACACGCTTTTGAATTTTGCATTTTAAATTTTGAATTAGAAATGGCCGGCATCGTAGAAACCAACCGCATCATCCGCTCCCCACGCGGCAATAAGCTGACCTGCAAGAACTGGCCGACGGAAGCCGCCTTCCGCATGATTCAAAACAACCTTGACCCTGAGGTTGCAGAGAGGCCCGAAGACCTTGTGGTGTATGGCGGCATTGGCAAGGCGGCGCGCAACTGGCAGAGCTTTGATAAAATCCTGGACTGCCTCAAAGAGCTGGAAGAAGACCAGACGCTGATGGTGCAAAGCGGTAAGCCGGTCGGCATCCTGCGCTCGCATAAAGATGCGCCGCGTGTGCTCATTGCCAACTCCAACCTTGTAGGCAAATGGGCGACCTGGGAAGTATTCCGCGAGTTGGACGCCAAGGGCCTGATGATGTACGGGCAAATGACGGCGGGAAGCTGGATTTACATTGGCTCCCAAGGCATTGTGCAGGGCACTTACGAAACCTACCTCTCACTTGCACAGCAGCATTTTAACGGCACACTGCGCGGCAAGCTGAATGTAACAGCCGGCCTCGGCGGCATGGGTGGCGCGCAGCCGCTCGCTATCACGATGATGGAAGGCGTTTGCCTCGCAGCAGAGATGGAAGAGTGGCGCATCAAGAAGCGGATTGAAACACGCTACTTAGATAAATGGACGTCTAATCTTGACGAAGCAATTGACTGGAGCGTTGAAGCGAAGAATAAGAAAGAGGCAATTTCCATCGGCTATTGCGGCAATGCTATTGACCTGCTGCAACGCCTCCTTGACCGGAATATCATCCCCGACACGCTCACTGACCAGACGAGCGCGCACGATGAGCTAATCGGCTACTTCCCGGAAGGCTTAGAAGTTGTGGAAGCAAACAAACTGCGTGGCGAGGCCCCCGAAAATTACAGCAAGCGCTCCCTTGATAGTATGGCGCACCACGTCCGCTTGATGCTGGAGCTGCAAAAGCGCGGCGCTATCACATTTGACTACGGCAATAACCTGCGCGGTCAGGCAAAGGATAAGCGTGGCGTGGAAAACGCTTTTGACTTTCCAGGCTTTGTGCCTGCTTACATTCGCCCCCTTTTCTGCGAGGGCAAAGGCCCGTTTCGTTGGGTAGCCCTTTCCGGCGACCCGGAAGATATTTATACGACCGATAAGGCTTTATTGAAGCTCTTCCCCAAAAACGAAGGCCTCCATCGCTGGCTGAAAATGGCGCGGGAGAAAATCGCCTTCCAAGGCCTGCCCGCCCGCATCTGCTGGCTCGGTATGGGCGAGCGGGAAGAGGCCGGGCTGATGTTCAACGACCTTGTGAAGAAAGGCAAGGTCAAAGCGCCTATCGTCATTGGCCGCGACCACTTAGACTGTGGCTCCGTAGCTTCTCCAAACCGTGAGACAGAAGCCATGAAAGACGGCTCTGACGCTATTGCCGACTGGCCCATTCTCAACGCGCTCATCAACACTGCCGGCGGCGCAAGCTGGGTTTCCTTTCACCACGGCGGCGGCGTGGGTATGGGCTACTCGCTGCACGCGGGGATGGTGATTGTAGCAGACGGTACGAAGGACGCGAAGAAGCGCCTCAAGCGGGTACTGCACAACGACCCCGCGATGGGCGTGCTGCGGCACATGGATGCAGGCTATGAAAAGGCGCAGGAGTATGCGGAGCGGTTTGGATTAAATATCTGGTGATGAAACGTTGGAAGCATGTCAGTGTTGCATTTCTTGCATGTTCGCTTTTTGTGATAGCCACGGCGTTCACTATAGAAACGGAAGTAAATGGTTTTCTCATTTGGACAAGTACAAAGAGGCCCGTGTCCAAAGCAACCATTTTAGTAAAGCAAGGCAAGCAATTAATTGGTAGTGTGAAGACGAATAAGGATGGTAAGTTTTCTTTGTTTTTCAATACTGGAGAAGCAACAATTTCGTTTTACGCTGTACCGCACCCCGGCGACACCGTACTGCTCTATTCAGACGACGGATTTCCCAAAGGTTTTAAGGAAGTATCTCCACAAGTTTTTCAAACCACTTTTTTCTTAAGCAAGAAGTAAAATGTACCGTATCGGCCAAGGCATAGACTTCCACCAACTCGCAGAAGGCCGCGAGCTTTGGCTAGGCGGCGTCCAAATTCCGCATCACAAAGGCTGCGTTGCTCATTCCGATGGCGACGTGCTGCTCCACGCGATTTGCGATGCACTGCTCGGTGCGGTTTCGCTGGGTGACATTGGCCAGCACTTTCCGGACACAGATGCCACTTACAAAAATGCCGATAGCAAAGTGCTGCTTAAGCGATGCTATGCGCTTGTCCGCGAAAAAGGATATTGGCTGGTAAATATTGACAGTACGCTCTTGTTGCAAGCACCTAAAATCCGCCCGTATGTAGAGAAGATGCGGCAGGCTATCGCGCTTACGCTGCATATTTCCGTCGCCGACGTCTCCATTAAGGCTACGACGACTGAAGGCCTATCGTTTGTTGGCCGGGAGGAAGGTGTTGTGGCTACCGCAAATGTTTTACTTCAGAAATATTAAGCGCATGAAACGGTTGTCCTTTCTCTTTACGCTTGCACTTGTTATAGCCATCTTCCTTACTCAGTCCGCCTGCGAGCCGCAGGGCACAAAAACGAATGGCCCGGTGCTGCTTGGCAGCTTTTATGCCATTGTTGAAGGCAACGAGTTTACCGCTGACAATGGCTCTGGCTCACTCGCAGATGGCAAACTATCCGTCAGCGCGCAGCGCAAGCCGGACAGCGCCGGCACCGCGATTATTCTGTTTGAAATAGCGGATTACAGCGGCGCTAAGGAATATCCGATTGGCGGAAAGACCACTGCCACTTACACAGAGTACGGCGTGAAATACACCGCCACATGGGGCAAGATTTCCGTCACTTCCGCTGGCGACGCTTTCGTGAGCGGCACTCTTTCATTTACCGCGGAGCGGCAAGGCGTTTTCCGGAAGGTATCTGCAGGGCTCTTCCAGATGTCTAAATGAAGAAACCGGGCTTACGGGCCCGGTTTCTTTTTATACACACACACTTCTTAAATCAAATCGCGGAGCCGGTGACGCCGCCGCTGCGGCTGTCTGTGCTGCCGCCGCGGGAAGATGAGCCCGCGTCGGAGCCTTCATCCAAAATGGTGCGGATGCGGCTGCGCACATCATCGCTCATGCCTTCCACTTCGTTTTCCAGCATAGACTTCAGATCGTCCACGCGGGCGCCGGCGCGGCCGGCCAGGCTTTTAATCTTTTCCTTCCACTCCCCTGCGGTTTCGGCGAGCGATTCGCGGGTTTCGGAGCCTTTTTCGGGGGCCAGGAGTACGCCGAGGCCTACACCCATCAGCAGGCCGGTCATGAAACGTGACATAGTTGTACGGTTGTTTTAGTTTATGGTTGAGAGATGATAAAAAGTCCAGCGCTTATTTCTTGCCGCCAAAAAGCTTTGCCAGCAGGAAGATGACCAGCCCTACCACCACTACTACCAATATCACGCCCGACCATACGCCGGCCTTAAAGATTCCGCCGATTACCTCGCAGGAGCTGAGGCTGAGGAGCAGGGCGAGGAGCGGGAGCAGACTATACTTTTTCATGATGGTTGTTTTGGTAAGTGAATGGCCTTTGCCGCCACGACATTCAAAAATCCATGCCACCCCCTCAGCCCGCAATGGTAGCCTCCACCTCCGCGCTCCAGGGGCCGCATTGGCCGCGGCTGTTCTCCCAGCGCGCCCAATAATAGACCTGCTTCCCCTTGTCGGCATCGTCAAAATGAACGGTGTAGGGCGCGCGGGTTGCGGCGCACACAAAGCGCATGTCGTTGTCCCCGATGGGCCGCTGCCCAATCTTCATCCATATCTGGCAGGCGCGCACGCCGGCGGGCTTGCCCCGGCGCCCGGATTGGCCGGCCTCGCGGAATGCCACCTCGTGCCGCCAGCGCTGCTCTATGCGCACCGAAAGCTGGGGCGCGCCGTGCGGCAGGGGCGCGGCGGTGTATTTGGAGGCCCGCAGCTTCAGGTTGAGGGCGGCCCGGTCTTCGGGTGTGAGGATGCTTTGCGGGAAATCCCTGTAAATGCCGCGCAGCGCAGCGGTCAATTCCGCGCCCGCCGCGTTGCGCTCCTGCCGGGTGGCGGTGGTAGCTGTCGCAGCATTTACGGAAAGCATGTAGCTGCCGTGCCATGCCGTGTGCAGCGCATTGAGCGCCGTAAGCTGCGCGGGGAGGAGGCCGAGGTGGGAGCCATTATTATTTAAGTAGGATACTGCTCTGTTGAGGTATTCATTCAATAGTGCCTGATTACGGGGAAAAAGGTCTTTCGCCATGTCCGTTTACTTTAAAATGCGGTTTAAAAGTAATAGATAATGATGAACAAATTGGTATTCGGAAATTTAGAATTGCAATTCAGAAGGATAGAATTGTAATTCAGAAGAACAGAATTGCAATTCTAAACTTTGAAATTTGAATTCTGAATTCCCGAATTGCAATTCTATCCTTCTGAATTGCAATTCGGATTTTTAGAATTTCAATTCAGAGTTTCTGAATACCAATTTTAAGGGCATTTCCAATAAATTTCTCCTTAAAAAACGTGATAAGCGACCTCCGTCATTGCAAATGAAGCTTTGCTTTCGTGGTTCTGAACGTATAAAAGCAGGCGGGGATTTAGCCATCATATGCTACTAATGGGACGCGTCAAGCGTCCCGGTCGCTGAGCGTAGCCGAAGCGCCTACCCAGATGCTACCTCGTAACATGAACAGGCGCTTCGGCTACGCTCAGCGACCGGGCTTTCTACGAAAGCCCACACTTAGCATACACACTGCATCATACAACCAGTGCTACAACCCACATTTGCTGGCAATGATAAGGGAGCGCGAATGTGATTACACTTACTCCTCCGGATGAAAATGCTTCCACACAATCCAGGCCTTGCTCTGGCCGATTGCCCCGGTCAGTTCCCGCTCCGTGAGCTGGCTGATGTTCTTTACCGAGCGGAAGCGCTGCAATAGCTCGGTGGCCGTTTTCTGGCCAATGCCAGCAATGTCTTCCAGCTCATTTTTAAAAGTGCCCTTGCTGCGCAGCTTGCGGTGGAAGGACACGCCGTGGTTGTGCACCTCGTCGCGGATGCGGCGGATGAGGAGGTGCGCGGGCGCGTCGTAAGGCAGGTTGAGCGGCTCGCTGTCGTTGGGGAAAAAGATGCTTTCTTCCTTCTTCGCAAGGCCCACCACTGTCATCTGGCCGCGTATGTTCAACTTGTCAATGCTCTCCATCGCGGCGCTGAGCTGGCCTTTGCCGCCGTCAATGATGACGAGCTGTGGGAGGGATTTCTTCTCGCGCAGCAGCCGACTGTAGCGGCGATACACGACCTCGGCCATGGAGGCAAAGTCGTTGATGCCTTCAACAGTCTTTACGTGATAATGGCGGTATTCATCCTTAGCCGGCAGGCCGTCGCGGAATACCACCATCGCGGATACGGGATAGGAGCCTTGAAAGTTGGAATTGTCAAAGCACTCAATATGCGTGGGCAGCTCGGAGAGGGAAAGGGCCTCCTGCATCTGGACGAGCACCTCATTCTTCGCCGATTTTTTGGTGGCTTCGCCAATAAGGAGGCGATTACGCTTCTGGAGGTCTTCGCGGAAGAATTCGGCATTCTTCAGGCTTAAATCCAGCAGCTTCTTTTTATCGCCGGCTTTGGGAATGGTCACCTTCAGGCCCTCCTCGGCCACATAGATGTCAAAGGGCGCAATCACCTCCGTAGCCACGCTCTGATAGGTATCGCGGAAGCGCGCCACGGCGAGGGAGAGAATGTCGGCCTCCTCCTCATCCATCTTGCGCTCAATGTCCATCGTGCGGGCGTAGATGATGGCGCCATTGCTTACCATCATGTAGTTTACAAAGGCGTGGCCGTCTTCGGTGAGAATGGTGGCTACATCCAGGTTGCCAAGCGAGGCATTCACCACCGTGCTCTTTGCCTGGAATTGCGAGAGCGCGTCAATCTTTTGCTTCAGCACCTCCGCCTTCTCAAATTCCAAATCAGCGGCCCACTCCCCCATCTGCGCCTTCAGGTCGCGGATTACATCGGCCGTATTGCCCTTCAGGATGTGACGCACCCATTGGAGATTCTGGCGATAATCATCCTCGCTTTGGTAGCCTTCGCAGGGGCCTTTGCAGTTGCCGAGGTGGTATTCAAGGCACACCTTGTACTTCCCCTTCGCCACCTGTGAGGGCGCGAGATTGAGGTTGCAGGTGCGCAGCGGAATGTTTTGCTTGATAATGCCCAGCAGCTCCCGCACCCGCCACACGCCTGTAAAGGGCCCCAGATACTCCGAACCATCCCGAATAACGCGCCGCGTAAGGAATACGCGCGGGAAATGCTCCTTCTTAATGACGATGTATGGGTAAGTCTTATCGTCTTTCAGGTCAATATTGAAGCGGGGCTGGTAGTGCTTGATGAGGGAGTTTTCCAGTAGAAAGGCGTCGTGCTCCGTATTGGTAACCGTAAACTCAATGTGGTCTATAAGCTGGACGAGCCGGCGGGTCTTGTAGTTATGGTCGCCCTTGGTGAAGTAGGACGACACGCGCTTGCGCAGGTCTTTAGCCTTACCTACATAAAGCAGTTCCTTGCCAGCATCATAGTATCTGTAGCAACCCGGCTCATGCGGTATAGATTGAGCTACTGCGCTGAATTGTTCCTTGGTCATTCTTTCGCCTAAGTATCCTGGTCATCCTCGCCCAGAAAGCGATACTCTACTCTTAAGTTTCGTGCCTTACCGAGTTTGCTGCTCTGCGTCTCCTGTACCTGAATAATGCGTAACGGCACATAAAGCAGCTTCTGCCGTACGCCGCCGAAGAAGTCGTGCTTTGAAGTTTCTATGTAAATGGATGTGATGCGATTGTTGCTCGGGTCGGTAGCTATTTGTAAAGTGCGTGTAAACAGCTTCGGGTCTTTTGCCGTGTAAATGAAGTTCCGTGTGGCTGTCAGGCCGTCCTCGTACTGCGCAAAGGCATATTTTCCTATAATTTTTTTATTAGAGATGTCCGATTCACCAAAAGTTTTGAGTAACGGCGACCAATCCAAATTCACAAAGTTCACGAGTGTAGAATCCACAGCGCCATCTAAGTACGTTACTTTGTAAAGGCTATGCGGCTGGCCCCATAGAAGGCGGATCTGGTCAGCGGCAAACTGTTTAATAGAAAAATATGTGTCCTTTTCATTAACAATCTCGTTACGAGCCGCATACCTTTGGCAAGACAAGACGGTTAACAACGGCACAACTTTTAAGAATCGACAGAAAGCCGGCTTTGTTATCATCCACACGAAAATAAACATTGCCGGCGAGCCTAAAACCTAAATACAGAATATTATGCGCACCACTTTCAGCTTAGCGATTGCATTTGTTATCAGCCTGTTTACAATTTCTGTTAACGCACAGGTTCAGTGCATCGCCGATGCTGAGTTTAAGGGTGCTCCATACGCTTCCCTCTATAAAATGCTGGGAGACGGTAAGCCGGTTGTATTGGCCCTCGGCGATGCGCATGCCCAATCATCTGAGCGCCTTTTAGCTTCCGGTGCACTGCAAAATCTTGCTAAGCAGCACGGCGCCAGCCGTTTCGGAGATCCGGTTTCCTCCAAAGACCTGCGGGTGATATTTGTAAATGTTCAGGTTATGGCTAATGAAGCCGCTGAAACGCTGCCAGGCGGTCTTCAATTCATCAATATGATGGAAGGTGACGAGGCGCTGAATGCACATGGCTGGCAAGAATTGTACACGATTGCCGGTACGCACCTCTTTCTTATTACCCCAGACCACCTTGTACGTCCGCTCCACGGCACTACTGCCGATGAGCTTTACAAGGAAGTATCTTTTTTCAATACCAAGATTCGCCCTACTGCCACGCCTGACGTTCGCCTCCTGGATGCGACGGTAAGTAATGGCAACAAGGCCCAGATTCGCATCCAGAACTTCAGCACCACACCCGTTCAAAACATTCAGGTTGTGGTAATGAAGGATGGTCAGTCCGTTGCTCAAGCGACTTACAATGTATCTGTAGTTGCGTTGGAAGATGCTGTAATCCCTATAACTCTGCCCGAAGGCAGCGAAGCTGGTCTGACCATCATCGCCAAGGCTGACGGCGACACAAACCCGATGAATAATCGTTGGACAGGCGCGCTGCGGAACGTTTCCGATGCCGCAATGTTTGCTGGCACTTTCGGGAAGTAAGCACTTCATAATAAGCTTTGATAGAAAAGAAAACCCTCGCACTGCGGGGGTTCTCTTTTTAACAGCCCTCTAAAAAAGGGCGGAAATAAATTTGACAGTATAGTACGCCACACAAAAACCGGCAATTATTTCCGACAATGAAATCCAGATTCCTTCCCGTGGTGCTCACCGCAGCACTTACCTCTCTGGGCACCTTCTTCCTGGCAGCCCGGTATGGGGGCAGTTCAAATCCCTTATTCTCTTCCAGCAACACGGCTCCACTCCCAGTCAACTATGCCGGCCTCGGCGACCGGCCTATCGTTTCATCCTCAACGCCGGTAGATTTTCAGGCCGCCGCCGAGGCATCTGTGAAAGCTGTCGTGCACATCAAGACGACCACTAAAAGCCGCATTGTAGTGGCAAATGACCCCTTTGACGATATATGGGGCGGTTTCTTCGGCCCGCGTCAGTACACGCTTCCGCCGCAAATCGGCTCCGGCTCCGGCGTCGTTGTATCGCCGGATGGCTATATCGTTACAAACAATCACGTAGTGGCTGGCGCAGACCAGATGACCGTAACCTTCAACGACCGATACACGACCAACGCAAAGGTGATAAGCACCGATGCTGCCACTGACCTTGCGGTGATTAAAGTAGAAGAAAAGAACCTTCCCTTTATGGAATTCGGCAATTCTGACGAAGTGCGTCTTGGCCAATGGGTGCTCGCCGTCGGCTACCCGCTCTCGCTCGATGCGACCGTTACCGCAGGCATCGTAAGCGCAAAGGGGCGCTCCATCGGCATCAACCGAACGCAAAGCCGCTCTGCCATTGAGTCATTCATCCAGACAGACGCGGCAGTCAATCCAGGCAATAGTGGCGGCGCACTCGTAAACACGCAAGGCCAGCTCATAGGAATTAACTCGGCCATCGCATCACCAACCGGCTCTTATGCCGGCTATTCTTACGCCATCCCAGCCAACCTTGTAAAAAAGGTGGTCGGCGACCTGAGGCAGTACGGTTCCGTGCAGCGTGGCTATCTCGGCATCACGCCGCTGGATGCCAAAAGCGCCTCGCCGGAGCAGGCATCCGCTTTCGGCCTTGACCGCACAGAAGGCGTGTACGTCTATGAGGTGAGCGCGAACGGCGGCGCAAATGCAGCCGGCCTGCACAAAGGCGATATCATTACCCAGGTGGCAGGTGCCGCTGTGCGCACTGTACCAGAATTATTAGAGCAGGTAGCACGCTATAAGCCCGGCGACCATGTATCCGTAACTTATCTCCGTAGTGGAAAGGAAGCCGCTGCAACCGTAGAGCTGAAAAATATATCCGGCAACACAAGCGTCGTTAAAGACGGCGTTGGCGGCAAGCTCATGGGAGCCGCCATCCGCCCGCTCAATGCGGACGAAAAGCGCAGCTACGGCGTGGCTGGAGGCATCATGGTTACCGACCCCGGCAACGGCGCGCTTGCGCGCAAAACTAGCATGAGGAAAGGCTTCATCATCACCGGCGTCAACGATGTGGAAGTAAAAACAGTTGAAGACTTGCAGGTACGCATCGCGGCTTCCCCAGGTGATGTCAAGCTGGCCGGCTTTTATCCCGGTTTCCGCGGCATGTACTACTATTCTATCACTGATACCGGAACCGATGGCGAGCAATAGGCCAGGCTTGCCATTCAGATTAGGGACGGCGCATTACTCCGCCCCTAATTTTTTTAGTGATGGCGCATTCACATCCTGCTTTCAAAGCCGCCGTTTAATTCTGCTATTTTTGTAGGCTTCTGTATATACATTCAACTTCTGCCTGTTCCTTAAATGAATCCGGTTTACATAACCCGTCTCTCCAAGTTCTTTCCTAACGGGCCGGTGAGCAATGACGAGATGGAGGCGGTGCTCGGCATGGTGGCCGGCAAGCCTTCGCGTGCGCGCAGCATTACCCTGCGTAACAATGGCATCAAGAATCGCTACTACGCGCTCAAGGATGGTAAGGTGACGCATACCAATGCCCAGATGGCCGTAGCGGCGCTCAAATCGCTCTTCAACGAAGACCATCCGATAGAAAAGCTGGAAGTGCTTGCCGCAGGCACAACATCTCCCGAGCAGTTACTGCCGTCCCATGCGGCTATGATTCACGGCCAGCTTGGCGTGCATTCTTTAGAAATCATGTCGGCATCGGGGGCCTGCGCTTCGTCCATGCAGGCGCTGAAGTATGCTTACATGGCTGTAGGTTGCGGCACAGCCAAAACGGCTGCTGCCGTAGGCTCGGAGCGATTCTCCGCATGGACGCAAGCCGGGCGTTTTGAGCAGGAAGCAGAATCCTGGCAGGAAATGGAGAAGAATCCTTATATCGCCTTTGAAAAGGATTTTCTCCGCTGGATGCTCAGCGACGGAGCCGGCGCAGCCTTGCTGGAAGACAAGCCAAATGCGGATAGCCTTTCCCTTAGAATAGAATGGCTGGAAATCATCTCGTACGCCAATGAGCTGGAGACTTGCATGTACGCCGGCGCGGTAAAGAACGAAGACGCTACACTGACCGGTTGGAACGATATGCATCACTCGGGATGGGGCAGTCAGAGCGTCTTTGCTTATAAGCAGGATACGCGCCTCTTAGGCGATAACATTGTTCCTCGTGGTGGGATGTTCATTCACTCATTGGTGAAGAAGCACGGCATCACCGGAGCGGATATTGACTATTACTTGCCGCATATGTCCAGCGAATTTTTCAAGAAGCAGATTTATGACTATCATGAGCAAATCGGTATGGACTTGCCGTATGAAAAGTGGTTTTACAACCTGCCGCAGGTAGGAAACGTCGGGAGTGCATCGCCCTACCTCATGCTTGAAGAAATGTTCAATAACGGTCGCTTGGAAAAGGGCGAGCGCCTGCTGGTAATGGTACCTGAAAGCGCGCGCTTCACCTACGCCTACATGTATCTCACCGTCGTTTAATTTGCACCCATTTCCCATGGAGAAACCACGCATCCTCGTACTCTATTATACGCAGACCGGACAGCTAACGCGCATTATCAATTCTGTGCTGAGTGGCGTCCGCGAGGAGCTTCAGGTCTATTATCACCACCTTGAGCCGAATGGCCGCTGGCGTTTCCCGTGGATAGACGACCGTTTCTTTGACGCCATGCCCGAAAGCGTGCTCATGACACCTGCGCCGATTGAAGATGTGCCGGATGGTATCATCCATCGCGACTATGATATGGTCATGCTTGCCTGGCAGCCCTGGTTTCTGCATCCCTCTCAGCCGATCATGGCGCTACTGCAAAGCAAGGCAATGAGCGTGATGCGCGGCAAGCCCGTAGTTACACTCTGCGGCTGCCGCAATATGTGGCTTAATGCCGGCGAGGTGGTCAAAGGAGCTATCCGCCAGGCCGGAGGCAGGCACGTAGGCAATATTGTGCTCGCAGACCGCCGGCCCAACCTCCTTTCTCTCCTAAGCATCATCCGCTGGCAGCTAAAGGGCAAGCAGGAGGCCTCGCGCTGGTTGCCCGCCGCGGGCGTTATGGAAAAAGATATTCAGGACGCAGCTGCCTTTGGCAAGCCCCTGCTTGAGGCGGCGCATGCTTTTGCGGCTGCGCGCTATGATGCGCCAACCGTTATGCAGGGCAGCGCAAATGCTTACGCGGGCATCCAGGCATTCAACGTTTACAGTAATGAAGAGGCGCTTAAAGATGTAGTGACGGAAAAAGACTTTGCCCTGCTGCTTCCGGAAGGCGTAAACGCCCTTCAGGAAAAGCTGCTCGCGTTGAATGCAGTGCGGTTAAACAGCGGGCTCATCCTCTTAGAGCAGCGCGGCATAAAAAACTTCCGCTATTGGGCAAAGCGCATCCGTGAAAAAGGCGGCCCCGGCGATGTGCGCCGCACCGGAAGGATATTGCAGTTCAAGCGTCTGCTGATGCTCGGCATATTTGTTCTATCGCCCATCACTGGATTGATAGCTGCTGTAAAGCGACTGCTACAGTGGCGAAAGTTGAAAGGAGATGTCGCTTACTTCAAAAGCACAGCTTACGAGCCCGGGCGTATTTAGAAAAAATAAAAACGGGGACGCTTATGCATCCCCGTTTTACAATAATGACATTCGGCGTTATGCCGTTTGCGCGTCCAGTTGCTCTGCGGCAGCACCTGCTGCCTGGCCATACTTTTCTTTAAGCTGGCTGGCAGCTTTACCGGCAAAATCGCCAATTTGCTTGCGTACTTCCGCGCCATGCTTTGTTTTGTAGAGATAGGCGGCAGCGCCTACGAGGGCGAGCGCCCAAAGTTTCTTGCCCATGATTTTTTTGTTTTTAAAGGGATGATTTTAGAATGTTCATGGCTTTAGCAATATCATGCCACTTGCGGCGGAGGCAAAGTGGCATAATGTTTTTCCATGCAAAGGCGTAGCCGCACAATGCGGCGCAACGTTCATTCCAAAAAAACACTGCATCATGAGCTACGGAAAGCTGTTGGTATTTGCCGCCTTCGCAGGCGCTGCGTATTTTCTCTTCGCCACGGAAAAGGGCGAGGAACTGCGCGATGAGCTGGGAGACGCCGCCGAAGACTGGGGCGACAAGCTGAGCGAGCTGGCTGAAAAAGCAAGCTGTTCCGCCAAAGACCTAAAAAAGCTGGTGAGCCGCGAGGTGTCCGGTCTGAGCGATGAGGCGCGCGACCGCATTGCGTCCATCATTGACGAAGGCATGAAAAGCGGCAAGAAGCTGAAAAAGGCTGCCGAATCAGCGCTGGCATAAGCCGCCGAAACTTTTATAAAAGAGAAACCTCCGCAAGCCGCAGAGGTTTCTTTCTTTTGAGCCATGTTGCGCGCTTTTCTATTCAGCCTTCTTCTAATCATATTGCTCCTCCCGACCCGGGCGGGCGCATGGAGCCGTGAGGGCCATGCAATTGTCGCCGGAGTGGCGATGGGCCGGCTTACAAAGACGGCAAAAGCACAGGTAGGGCGTTTGCTGGCTGGCATGGCGCGGGAAGACGCTGCGGACTGGATGGACGATGTCAAGCGGCAAAGGCCCTATCGGTACATGCAGCACTGGCACTATATCAACATCCCGGAGGGCGGCAGCTATGTGCTTGGCAATGACGACATTATTTATGCCTTACAACTCTGCGATAATTATCTCAGAAGCGGCAAGGGCACAGATTCTATTCGCCGCGAAGCGTTGCTCGTGCTGCTCCACCTCATGGGCGACCTCCACCAACCGCTGCACACAGGCTACGCTTCCGATAAAGGAGGCAATAAGATGCAGGTAAACATCAACGGGCGCAAAGGAACAAACCTGCATCACCTCTGGGACAGCGACATCATCGAGCGGCAGAAGGTCACTTTAGAAGCCGTGCTACAGTACGGAAAGACGCTTAGTCCTGTCGCTATCAAAGCATTGCAAGGCGGCGATTTCGTAAGCTGGATGACGGAAAGTCGTGGCTATCTGCCGCAGGTGTACAACTTCAGCCGCCACACTGTGGATGACGCTTACATGAGTAAGGCCCAAACTTTAATTACCCGGCAATTGTTTGTAGCCGGTGTGCGGCTTGCGGCGGTGCTTAATGCCATCTTTAGCAAAGGCAGCAACAGGGCAGGCAAACGGTAGGTCATGAAGCAGCATGAAATTATAATCATCGGCGCAGGGCCGGCGGGGCTTATGGCTGCTTATGAGCTTGCGAAAAATGGGCGCAAAGCCCTTATTCTGGAAGCCAGGGCCCGCATTGGCGGTCGTGCACATACTTTAGAAGACGGCACCGAGCTTGGTGCGGAATTCATCCATGGCGAGTTGCCCATCACACTGGAATTATTGCGCGAAGCTGGCATCACGCATACGCCCATTTCCGGCGAGTGGGTGCAGCTACGGGGCGGGGAGGCTAGCGAGGCATTCGACTCCGAACCCTGGCCATGTATGATGCGCAAGCTGAAGGCGCTCGAAAAAGACATGAGTCTCCAAGATTTTCTCACTCAATACTTTCCGGAAACAGAATACGCGGCGCTGAAAGACACGGCAATTTCTTACGCAGAAGGCTACGATACCGCCGATACTGCCCGCGTAAGCGCAAAAGCACTGTACGAGGAATGGAGTGCGCAGCAAGAAGAGCAATCCCGAATTGATGGCGGCTATGCGGGGCTGATGAACTTTCTTGCAGATAAGATTACATCATTTGGGAGCCGCATCTTGCTCAATCACCCTGTAAGTGCCGTGAGCATTGGAAATGAGGGCGTAAACGTCGTGGCAGTCGGACAACAGTTTCACGCGCGGCACGTCATAATCGCGTTACCGCTTGGTGTCTTGCAGTCGGAGGATGTGCTGCAAATAGCCGCACCTTCCCGCGCGGCTTACAAGGCCGCTGTTGCTACGCTCGGTTTTGGCGACATCATCAAGTTTGTCCTGCATTTTCGCAATGCTTTTTGGGAGACCTCATGTCCCGGCCTCGGCTTTCTGCTTTCATCTGCGCCGGTACCGACCTGGTGGACACAATCGCCGAAGCAGAACGGAGTTTTTACAGGCTGGCTTTCCGGACGCATCGCCCAGAGCCATGCTGCGATGCCGGATGAACAGTTATTGGATTTAGCGCTATCGTCGCTGGCGCAAATCTTTAATAAAGAACAGCGGGAATTAGAAAGCCTGCTGGATGAAGCGCATGTAGCAAATTGGAGCGCAGACATTTACACACGTGGCTCTTACGCTTACGCAACCGTAGGCGCCGGTACAGCTTTGCAGTTATTGGCGAAGCCATTAAACGGACGCGTTCATTTTACGGGAGAATATATGTACGCAGGCCCCGCGATGGGCACGGTTGAGGCCGCATTTTGGAGCGGGCAGAAAGTTGCAAGATGCGTTGGCGCTTTTGAGCCAAAAACGTAATTGTATTCCGAACATAAGTTTGTCAAAATAAGTTTTCCACCTTTCAGGTGGAAATTTTTTTATGATTGGCGCCATGTTTTAAAGTCCATTGCGCCGATGCGCCAATGAATACATTGCCACATTTATAAACATTTGCATAAAATGCGAATAGTTGATTATTGACTATATACATGCAAGGTTACTAACCCTTGAACTATGAAATTTTTGTTTCCTCGCTTTGAATTGTCGTTTATGTTTTCAACTTTTACCTCCGGGAATGCGGAACATTAATTCCTCCCCGAAGCGGACATTTTAAACAACACAAACATTTTCAGAGCATTATATGGATTTTGAGCCATTGCGTAAACTTTAATCAATAGCGCTAAAATCCCAAGTGACAATGAGTAGTATTAGTTAGAGCGGAGAAATCCGTGATAGCGTTCGGATTTGACCTTAAACCTTCCCTTAAATCCTGTCTTTTGATACGCACCGCGCTTGAATTTTTAAAAGGCGAGCTGGAATCCTACTTCACGGAGCGAGACCCCGTGAACTATAAAACCGGCGAGGTAGTGAGCGTGCAGGCGCTCAGCAAGCCCGACGGCACTATTGCCTACAGTGACGAGACGCACATAACGATTATGCTTATCGGCATTGAAGAAGAGCGGCGCGAGGGAAAACGGCCGCATTACATACCTACGGACGACAAAAAATTTCTACGCCTACCGCCGCCGGTAGAGCTTGACATCCACATACTTGTAGCTGCGCATTACAGCGTGTATGAGACAGCGCTGCGCGATCTGTCTAACGCCTTAGGCTTTTTCCAGGCGAATCCCGTTTTCGATGCGGCTAAGTATTCCACGCTCAATGCTTCGGTGCTGGAGCCAGATAAGCAGCCGTGGCAACTCATTGAGCGGATGAGCCTGAAGCTGGAAAGCCTTTCCTACGAGCAACAGAACAATCTCTGGGGCATGACCGGCGCTAAATATCTGCCCAATGCGGTCTATAAAGCCAACATGCTCACCGTGTTCGACATACGGAGCAAGGAGAAGGTGGCCGCTATCACCGAGCTAAATCTCAATGAAGCGTAACCCATGCCCGGCATCAACGTTACCTACAAAGAGCTGCTAAGCGTGGCGATAGAACTGCCGTACTATGCAAATGGGCGCGGGCGGAAGAGTGCGATAACCTCAGAGCCGGATATTTCCATCACGCCGGATGCAGAGACAACTGAGCTGTTTAAGCGCATGGACTTAATCCTGCGTGAAGTATCCGGGGGCATTACGGTTCTGGCCCGCACGCTGGGTGAGACGGCGGGCGGCGACCCGACTATGCGCTTCCCCGCTCATCCGGGCGATAAGATTACGTTGCTGCTGCGCCTGAACAATCCGGAAGTATTGGCTGTGAATGATTTGCCGACAAGCGCCGATACTGGTAAGCTGATTTATCTCACGAACACCGTTTCAGACGGCGCAGCGGCGCGTAACAATCTGCATCTCAGCGAGTCTGCCACGGGCATCTTCGGCGGTAGCGATGTAGCTTCTTTTTCAAAGGATGTATATCGCTTTTTCAACGGTGCCGCAGTAGATCCAGTTACAACCTTTGTAAAGCACCTGCTGACCGGGCAGGAAATCCCGCCTGCATCAATCGTCAATGAAGGCAACACGTCCAACCTCCTTTTTGACCTCTCTCCGCTTAGCGGCGGCATGTGCGAGCTGTGGATTGGCGGAGCGCTGGAAGACACCTTCTATCACCTCTCTGACAAGGGCGTGCAGCCGGTTTTCGGCGTAATAGAAATTTTGCTGGATGCCGCGCTGGACGACAATTACTGTGTCATTGAAGCCGGCAAGTCGTTAACCGCCGACCGGCCGCGCTACATCGTGCGTTTTGTGAGCCGCGAGACGGTATGGCGTTACACGTTTGCCTTGCAGCCTTCCGGGCCGCTGGCGCAGGAGCTGGCGGGATTAAGCCCCGCGCAAAAAGCGGTCTTTCTGGACAATCTAAACATCGTCACCAATGACAGCAACGTGTCCTTCACCGCCCATCCGTCCGGCGCCGCCGACCAGCTCCTTTTTGTGGCAGCCGACCCCGCCGCCCTGCGGGAAGCCTACTTCAGCCCCACGGGTGCCGCGCTCTCCCTATCGCTTCACAAAAACATTGGCGATTTGGCAAACGAAACCGTAGTGAAGCGCGGGCTGCCCTACCCTTCTTCCCGCCTTATCACCGCCGAAGGCTCCAACGTCTATTCCGATATTTTCATAACCATCTAACCACCCACCAAACCAATGTCCGTTGTAAAACTCACCACACCCGGCGTGTACGTGCAGGAAATCTCCGCGCTGCCGCCCTCCGTTGCCGAAGTAGAAACGGCAATACCGGCCTTCATAGGCTATGTAGAAAAGGCCGACCTCTACAAAGACGGCGACGGCAAGCGCATGAACGTACCTACTAAGATTAATGGCCTCAGCGAGTATGAGCACTACTTCGGCCGCTCCGCGGTGGAAAAAGATTCGGCCATCTCCATCACCGTTCAGGAACCTACAGCCATCAACCCGGCTTATCAGGTCAAGGTATCGGTTGACCCGATGCAGACGAGCGAGTACAATATGTACTATGCGCTGCGCCATTTCTACGACAACGGTGGCGGCACCTGCTACATTGTAGCTGCAGATACATATGCCGGCGGCGGTGGTACGGTTAGCAAAAGCAAGCTGAAAGCGGCGCTTGACGTGGTGAAGGACGTTGATGAGGTAACACTGCTGGTGGTACCGGAAGCGGCAAAGGCAGGCGCTCCGGGCGACAGTGCCGGCTACAAAGAAGTTGTCGGCGCGATGATTACGCAGGCAGCTTCGCTGAAAGACCGCATCGCATTGATTGACCCGTTTGTGGTAACGCCTAAAGATTCAGACAATCCGGGCGGCAAGATTGACACGGATGTAGACGTCATCCGCACGTCCACACTCGGCGTTGAGGAAAACCGCTACGCCGCTGCTTACTATCCCAACCTGAAGACAACCTACAACTACAACTTCGGCTATGATGCCGCCAAGGGCTACATCATTGACGGCCTTGCCATTGACAGCTACAAGGATGCGATGGGCGTTGACGTAGCAGGCCAGACTGTTGGCCAGACCGGCGCAGGGGCAAAGGTTCCCGTTGGCTCGGCAGTTTACAACCAAGTGATTGCGGAGTTTGAGAAGCAATTTATTACACTTCCGCCAAGCCCGGCTATCGCAGGCCTCTATACGCGCGTTGACGCTAATAAGGGCGTTTGGAAAGCTCCGGCCAATGAGGCGCTTGCTTCTACCATCGCACCGACCATTCCCATGAGTGACCGCGACCAGAGCAGCCTCAACATTGACGCTACCTCAGGTAAGTCTATCAACGTCATCCGCACCTTCCCAGGCTACGGCCCAACCGTTTGGGGTGCACGAACACTGAACGGCAATGACAATGAGTGGAAGTATATCTCCGTCCGCCGCTTCTTCAATATGGTGGAGGAAAGCGTGAAGAAAAGCAGCCAATGGGCGGTCTTTGAGCCGAACACCGCCGGTACGTGGGTGAAGATTCAGGCGATGATAGAAAACTACCTCTTCCTCAAATGGCGCGATGGCGCACTTGCCGGCGCAAAGCCGGAACAAGCATACTACGTGCGTGTTGGCCTTGGCAGCACCATGACTTCTGTGGATGTGCTGGAAGGGAAGCTGAATATAGAAATAGGCATGGCGGTCGCAAGGCCAGCTGAGTTTATCGTGCTCAAGTTCACCCAGCTCATGCAGCAATCCTAAACCGCTATCCAATCACTTCTTCAACACCAACAAACTAACGCACCATGGCTTCATATCCCATACCAGTTTTCCACTTTAAAGTGTCTTGGAACAATACGGACATCGGCTTCTCCGACGTCAGCGGTCTCACCCAGGAGACACAGGTCATTGAGTACCGAGACGGCCTCATGCCCGCTACTGCCCCGCCTATGAAGCGGCCCGGACTGCATAAGGTGAACAACATTACTCTCAAGCGCGGCATCGTGACGGGTAACAACGACCTTTTTACCTGGTTCAACAACGGCGGCTCGCCGAATGTGGAGCGTCGCGACATTACCATCTCGCTTCTGAATGACGAGGGCGAGCCGGTAATGTTCTGGACAATCGTGCAGGCATGGCCGGTAAAGTGCGAAGGCCCTAGCCTTAAAGCCACCGGCAACGAAATCGCCATTGAGACGATAGAGCTTTGCCATGAGGGCATCACCGTAAAAATGACGTAACAGATGGCTGCCTACTACCCGCCTGCGGGCTTTATGTTCAAGGTGGAGTTCGCCGGCGTTGACGGTATGGACAGCGATAAGGAGCAGCGCTTTCAGGAAGTAAGCGGATTGTCTTTTGACATTGAGGTGGAGGAATACCGCGAGGGCGGTGAGAATCGCTTCTCGCATAAATTCCCGAAGCGCGCCCGCTACCCGAACCTTGTGCTGAAGCGCGGCTTCCTGCAGGACAGTGCTATCGTCAGTTGGTTTAAGGATGCGATGAGCACCTTCTTCACGGTGGTCATCTACGACTTCAAGCCTGCCGACATTCTGGTAACGTTGATGGACGAGGCAGGCGAGCCTCTGGCGGTCTGGAATGTGGTGGCCGCCTACCCGGTGAAGTACAATGCCTCCGGCTTCAATGCCGCGCAGAATGCTGTGATGGTGGAAACGATAGAGCTGGCTTACCAATACTTTGAACGCATAAAATAGACGTGTAAATGCCTGTACAGATTGATGAGGTCGTCATTACAACAACGGTAAACGAGCAGCGCTCAGGTGTTTCCGACGCTGCTGAGTCTGCACCAGACCCTATAGAGACGCAACGTGAGCTGGCCGAGAAAATCCTGCAAATCATCCGCGAAAAATCCGAACGCTAATGGATACGCAAAGCGCCGTAAAACTGCCGTTCAACTTTAAGATTCTCACTACGGATGAGAACGGCGTGCCTGCATTGGGCGTGCCCTTCATCGCCATGCTCAACCCGGAGCAATTCTCAGTCCGGGAAAGTGTGCACTGGCAGAACGACCCGGCCATTGGAACCGATGGTACCGACCCGGCCTATCTCCAAACACGGCCGCGGACGTTCACGATTGACTTTATGTTGGACGGAACGGGCGTGAACACCAACGGCGTCAAAATTCCCGTGACGGCTCAGGTAGCGCTTTTTCGCGCAGCTACAACGGCTATTCAGAGCCTGACCCACCGGCCAAACTATCTGATGGTGCAGTACGGAACCTTCATCAACATCTGCGTGATGAATTCCTCTACGGTTACCTACACGATGTTTGACATGTTCGGCCTGCCCATCCGCGCCAAAATCAGCGCGACGTTTACCGAGCGGAAGGTGGGTACCCTGAGCGCCATCCTCAATATGCTCTCCTCGCCCGACCTCACCCACAAGGTGAAGACGCAGGAAGGCGACCTGCTCCCGGCACTGACGCAGAACATTTACAAGAACCAATATTACTACCTGCAGGTGGCGGCTGTAAATGGCCTCACCAATTTCCGCAAGCCCTTTGACGCGGGCGAAGAATTGACTTTTCCACCTATAGCCGCCGAATAATCCTGCCATGCCATCCCTCCCCGGGCTTCCCGGACAAGGCCACTCCGCCGTCGTCACCGCCAAGATTTATATCAACGGCACGGTGCTGGGCACTGACGTGGCCCTGGTAGACTTAACCATTAGCAGCATTTTCAACAAAATCGCAAGCGCGAAACTGCGTTTTCAGTCTGGCACAACAGCTATCAGCAACCGCGACAATGTATTGAGCAATGACGACCGTTTCAAGCCAGGCAATGAGTTGAAAGTGCAGCTCGGCTACGATGGCACGGGTGAAACCGTGTTTGAGGGCATCATCATCAAACACGGCATCAAGTATACGCTCATGAACGGGCCGGAGCTAAACATTGAGGCGAAGGATAAGGCTATCAAGCTGACCGGCGCGCGTAAGAGCGCGTATTTCATTGAAAAAAACAGACGCCGACATCATCCAGCAGCTTGCAGGCGAGCTTTCGCCGGAAGTGGACAGCACGAGCTACACACATAAACAAGCCGTGCAGTTTGACGTCACCGACTGGGATTTTCTGCTGATGCGCGCGGAAGCTGCCGGGATGCTCGTGCATACGGACAGCAACAAGCTTGTAGTAAAGAAGCCGGTGATTGAATCGCCGGTAGTGACAGCGACGATTGGCAGCAATGTCCGCGATTTTGAGGCAGATATGGACGCGCGGAAAGTGGTGCAGTCCATTACCAGCCAAAGCTGGGACTACAGTCAGCAAACGCTGGAGGCGTCTGAGGCAGGTGCAGCGACGCTTTCGGAAGCGGGCAATATCTCCGCATCGGAATTGGGCAGCGTTATCGGCGCGGAGCCTAAAATGAGTCACACGGGACACTTGGAGCAAACGCAGCTTCAGGATTGGACGGACGCCGCCGACATGCGCCGCCTGCTCGCTAAGATTGCGGGCCGATTGCGCATGGATGGAAATTCCGATCTCAAGCCTGGCGTCAGCATAACGCTGGCCGGCTTCGGCGACCGATTTAACGGCGACGTCTTCGTGACCGGCGTGCAGCATACCTATGATGGCATGTGGTATTCCGATGTGCAGTTCGGCCTGCGCGAAGATTGGTTTTACAAGAAGGAGGATGTGATGGACAAGCCCGCGAAGGGCCTGCTTGCCGGCGTTAACGGATTACAGATAGGCGTGGTAACAGACTTAGATGACCCCGATGGCCAATACCGCGTGAAAGTCAAGATACCGGTCGTGGGTGATGAGGAAGCCATCTGGGCGCGCGTAGCTACGCTGGATGCGGGCGACCAGCACGGCAGTTACTTCCGTCCGCAGGTGGGTGACGAAGCGGTGCTCGGCTTTCTGAACGACGACCCGCGTGAGGCGCTTATACTTGGCTATCTCCACAACAAGGATATGAAGGCATCTCCGCTACCTGTTGATAGTGGTGCGCTGCAATACGGATTCATAACCAAGGAAGGTGTGAAAGTAATCCTGGACGACACAAACAAGGCGATGAAGCTCATAGTAACCGGAAGCAGCGGCGAGAAATCCATCATGATGACGAGCGATTCATTGGAATTGAAAGATGAGCACAGCAATACAATTAAGATGGAATCATCGGGCATCACCATACAAGCCGGAACCGGCAACGTAACAATCAAAGGAACGCAGGTATTAATCAACTAAGCTTTTTCAAACTCGGCTTTAGCCAATCACCAGACACCCTTAACCCCAGACTTCAGTCTGGGGAGAAACAAAAAGAAACACCAATGCCCGGAGCAGCTTGCGTAGGCGATAACCACACCTGTCCGATGGTAAACCCCGGCAGCGGCAACCCGCACACGGGCGGCCCCATCATGCCTGCAGGCGTTCCCACGGTCATTATCGGCGGAAAGCCGGCGGCGGTAGTCGGCACAATGTGTACCTGCACAGGCCCGCCGGATAGTATAGTCAAGGGCAGCGCCACCGTCATGCTCGGCGGCCAGCCAGCCGCACGGATGGGCGACAGCACCGCCCACGGAGGAACTATTGCGATGGGCAGTGCAACAGTAATTATTGGTGGTTGAAAGACAATAAACGTAGGATAAGCTAACGATACTCACAACTCACGATTCACTATCACGATATGGCAGATAATTCATTTCTCGGAACTGGCTGGAGCTTTCCGCCCACTTTCCGCCAGCAGACCGGCGGCGTGGACATGATAAGCGATGAGGAGAATGTGCGCAAGAGCATTCAAATCATCCTTGCCACACGCTCTACCGGCCAGATTACGCTGCGCAATAAAGACGGCGTGCCCGAGTACCGCACCATCTCCGGCGAGCGTGTGCTGCAGCCCACATATGGCCTCAACCTGATGCCCTACGTCTTTGAGCCGATGAACACGCCCAACATCGCCATGATAGAGCGCGTGGTGCGTGAGGCGTTGGTGTTGGACGAGCCGCGCATCATCGTGCAGGACATCATATCAACGCCCGACCCCGAAAGCGGCGTGCTGCTCATCAACATCAACTACACGATTATCCGCACGAATACGCGCTACAATTACGTCTTCCCATTCTACATGAACGAGGCCACCAACCTCGCCAAATAACTGCCCCGTATGAGTCAATGTAATTGCCATAGTGAAATCGTCCGCGACGGCTCCGGCCAGTTGCAGCGCTACCTCAAAGCGCTTGACCCCAGCTATGCGCCGATTGACGGCCGCAGCATGGAAGAGCTCCTTGTCTTCGCGAAGCGCTACGCGAAACAAATCCGCTTCTACGACATCCCGGACGGCGAAGGCGGGCAGGAGAAAGGAGGCAATGAGGAGATTGTTACGTGGAGTGAATTCTTCCGGCACGATATGGCCGTCATTGCGGCATCGCTGGCCGTAATAGACTTAGAGCAAATCAAGAAAGACTACGACGAGACTGCTGCCAAGCTTGCGCAACACCCAACACAGGATATTTACGCCGCGCTTTATACGAATATCCTCGGCATGGCAGCACGGCTTGACCGCTGGTATGCCGCCTCGCTGCCTTCCTATCCGTTGCGGAAAGATTTAGAGTTGGGCATTGCCTCATCACTCAAGC
Organism: Chitinophagaceae bacterium; assembly: GCA_965246785.1. Classification (GTDB taxonomy): domain Bacteria; phylum Bacteroidota; class Bacteroidia; order Chitinophagales; family Chitinophagaceae; genus UBA1952. Next base: position 131,285 of record CBDFFM010000004.1, on the reverse strand, counting down.
CCGCCATGCAGCAAATCCTGGCTTATGAGAAAGGCTTCCCGATGGTGGAAGGCAAGAGCCTGAAGCTGGATTATTCCGCCATCTCCAACGCGGAACTGTGGGGACTGGATGAAGATGTTCCTGCCGATACCGCCATTTACGCCGGCGCAACGCCGGGCGAGAAAATTTATCACGCCTCGCTCTTCACAGAAGATGTCTTCCTGAAGTTTTACGGCTTCATGAGCAAGCTCGTGGACAGCGCGGATGAGTACATGAAGTTTGCGATGGAGCAGTACCCGGCGCATCAGCCGCATATGGCGCTGTTCATTGCTTTTCTGGAATTATTCCGGCTGGCGCAAGACCAGATGAACGACCTGACGGGCCGGATGCTGGATTTCTATTACCGCGACGTCTTGCACCTTGCCGAGCGTCCTTCCGTGCCTGACCGGGTGCATCTCGTTTTTGAATTAGCGAAGGATGTGGCAGCCTACGATTTAGCTCAAGGCACCACCCTCCTCGCTGGCAAGGATACTTCCGGTAAAGAACAGGTTTATGCAACCGAAACCGACGCTGTCATTAACAGCGCAAAGGTGAAGGAGTTGAAGACACTGTTTATCCAGAAACGCGCGATTGCCGCCGTCGGCGCAAACGGAGCGAGCAAGAGTTATATCTCTGCATTCTACGCAAAGCCTGCCGCCAACTCGGCGGATGGAAAGGGAACAAAGTTTACCATCTCCAACCCGAAATGGCCAACGCTTGGCGAAGGCTGGCCCGTCATTGAGCGACCGCAAAACATCTGCGAATACCTGAGCGCGATAAGTGTTCTGAACGATACTCCGGAGGCTGCGGACGTGGGCTTTGCCGTCGCTTCGCCGCAGCTATTGCTACAAGGCGGAAAGCGGCTCTTGAAAATAGATTTTGAGGGCATGTTTGAGCTTGGCAAGCTGCGCAAGTTGGACGGAACTTCCGTGCTTAGCGTATCTCTGAGTGCCGAAAAAGGATGGCTGCCCGTTAGCGAGGCGAAGCTTACAGCGGAGCAGCTAAAGGCGGTCGTAAAAGTGGCGGATAAGGTAATGACCGACGGTGATTTCGGAAATGAGGAAGATGCGGGGGATGCGGGATTTTTCATTGGCGACGGCTACATGTATATCTTCCTGCCACAAGCCAGCGCCCCGATTGTCCCGTTTGACGCTAAAGTGCATGTAGGCCGCAACTACGCGACCAGGCATCCGGTGATGCAGATAAATATAGATGCCAACGCAGGCATTGATGAAAAAGCTTATCAAGCTAAAGGTGTAACCTCGTTTTCCATAGAGGTACGGGTTGGGTCAATCAATAAGGCGACTCAAAAGCAGCAGGGAGGCGCTGACAAACCATCGCAACCCGTTCCGGGAATTTTACCGGAAAATGCCGTAAACAACATCCCGGCAAGCCAGGTGGTTGTCCATACGGAAGCGCGCATTGACGGACTGCGCAAGCTCGTGCTGCAAAATGACCTTGGCGTAGTGGATGGCGCCAAGCCATTTGACCCGTTTACCTCTTACCCGAGCGCCGGTAAATCGCTGTATATAGGCAGCGAGGAGGTTTTTAATAAAAATATTGACCAGATAGCCATACAGATAGTCAATACACAAGGCAATAATATTGACGTAAAGTACAAACCCAAAGTTTTGATGGGCCGTGCATGGACACGTCTGGCAATTATCACGCCGGGCGGAAATGCTCAGGAAAAGCTTAAGATTGATGGATTAAGCTACAACATTTATAACCGGGTAACTGGTGAGGAGGTACAATCAAGCGAGTTGGGACCGATAACTGTGGTACACACGGCTCCTTTGAGAACGCCGCGCACGCCGCTTATTGAGCCGGCGACTTGGAATGGCACTCAGGAGCGTGGGTTTCTGCGTGTGGACCTTGACAGCGTGAATATCCAAAGTGATTTGCAGGGCAGCGGTGCTGAAATATCAGCAGCCTTCGCCCCGATGCTGCAGATAAAAGAGATTGCCGTAAGCTACCACTCCACCCTCTCCCGGCTGGAGCCTGGCATAGACCAGCTATTCCACATCTACCCTTTCGGCGTAGCGGAAGTTCAGATTCCTGCTTTTGAAGGGAAAGAAGGGGCGGCACTGCCGCTGAGTGCGGGCGCTCAGGCTTTGCAGAAAAACCTGCTCAACGCGCGTAATCTTATTTTCCCTCAATTCACTTACGCCAATCCAAACGAGCGCTACAAGGTCGTGCTAACCGGCACGCAAAGCAACGGGAATTTCCTGCAAGGCCAGCTCAATAACGGGGGAAGCTCCACCAACGTTTATGACATTGACCTCTTGCGTGAGCAGTTTAAGGACGACAAGGCCAGCCTGCTGATGCTGGAGGCCAGCGGCCTGGCAGAGCAGCAGGGCGATGTGCCGAACCAGTACTACGCGGCGGCGCATTACGACCCGCAAGACCCAAACACTAAATTCGTTGGACAGGAAGAAGGCCTGCTCTTTATTGGGCTGGAAGGCGCGCAGCCGCTCAGCACCGTCTCGCTGCTTTTCCAATTTGCCGAAGGCAGTGCAAAGGATAACGACAACGACCCGCCGCAAATCAACTGGAGCTATCTCGTGAACAACGAATGGCGACCACTGAAGGGCGAGCATGTGGTATCAGACGATACGTTTGGCTTCCAGACTACTGGCATTGTAAAGCTGGAAATTCCGCAGGATGCAAATACCAGCCACAGCATCATCAGCGATGGCCTCTATTGGTTTTCCGCCAGCGTTAACAAGCACAGTGACCGCATTCCTCAGGCGGTGAACGTTGTGGCGCAGGCCGTGCTCGCGCGCTTTCAGGATAATGGTAATGCGCAATCTCATTTTGATACTGGCCTGCCGGCGGGAAGCATTACCAAGCTACAAACTGCGGCGGCGGCAGTGAGTAAGGTGGCACAGCCATTTGCGTCATTTGATGGCAAACACCGGGAAGTCGGCAAAGAATTCTACACCCATGTCAGCGAGCGGCTGCGGCATAAGGGCCGGGCTGTTACGAGTTGGGACTATGAGCATTTGGTGCTGGATAGGTTCCCGTCCATCTACAAAGTCAAGTGCATCCAGCATACCGACCAGAACTGCATGTGCCGGGAACCGGAGCTCCAGATAGTCGGGGTAGCAAAGCAGAATTACGATAAGATTTTTGGGAAGCGGTTTGATGAGCAAGGTGTTTCAGTAGGGGGTGCGGCACCAGCGCCGACGGAGGCAAGCCCGGCTCCTACGCCGCAAATAGTATCCTGCTGCGGCCCGCAAGTAGCGCCAGGCCATGTGCTGATTGTGCCAATCCCCAATCTGAAAAATCGGAACGACGCCAACCCGCTTCAGCCGAAAACGAGTCGGCGGACGCTGCTGGAAATAGAGGCTTATTTGAAAAAGCTGACCTCACCTTTTGTCCATGTTCATGCCCGCAATCCGGTGTACGAGGAAGTGATGGTGTTCTTCCGTGTGCAGTTTTACGCCGGCGTGGACAAAGGCAATGCGCTTAAAAAGCTCAACGACGAGATTGTCCGCTACCTGACTCCCTGGGCATTTGATGAGACGGCGGATGTAGCGTTTGGCAGGAAAGTATATGCCTCAGCTGTTATCAACTTCGTTGAGGAGCGGCCTTATGTAGATTTTATCACCGACTTCGTGATGAACGTGTGCCTGCACGAATGCTGTCCGCCGAAAGCACCTAAACATGCGTACGAGGAAACAAAAAAGGTGTCGGCAAGCGGCGGTCAGCAAGCAGGCGGCAGCGATAGCAGCGGCAGCCGCGATGAGAAAGTAGCAGCAATGCTGGCTAAAATTCACGGCTGCGACGATATGGAGGCGCTCTTACTGGACGGGAATTTTACAGGTTATGTCGTAGCGACGCCTTCCACACCACGCTCCATTCTCGTGTCAGCTCCGAAGCATATCATCGTACCGTATGAAGCGCCGGTGCAGCTCACACCTTGCCAGCAGCGCAAGGCACAGAAACCGGCAGAGGAGACCAAAAAGGCCGAAGAAATAAAGTCAGAGGAGGCGCCAAAAAAGAAAGAGCAGACGCCACCACCACCACCACCACCACCACCACCACCACCTCCTCCTCCTCCTCCTAAAGTAGTACAGGATACCAAAAAAGCTATCACACCCATTGCGAAGAATACGGTGAAGAAGCAAACCCTTAAGAAGGAGAATATCAAGCCGGATACCACACCTAAGACCGACGAACCGACCGGCAAACCATAACACAACACACGCGCTATGTCCGAACCTATATCACTCGTCAAGTCAAACCCGCTGCTCCCGGCACAGGACTTCATCGCCATGCGCCGGCAAGGCATTAAAAGCATTGAGCGGATGTCATCGGATGTCTGGACGGATTACAACCTGTCCGACCCTGGCATCACTATTCTGGAGGCGGTGTGCTATGCCATTACTGACCTTTCTTACCGCACCGGCTTTGCCGTAAAGGACATCCTTGCGCGGGAAGAAAGCAGTGATAATGCGTGGAAACAGATTTTCTACACCGCTCGGCAAATCCTGCACAACTCCGCGCTGACGATTACCGATTATCGCAAGCTGATTATAGACACGCCCGGCGTACGCAATGCCTGGATTACACCGTCTAAGGATTATGAGGTGCCGCTGTGGATTGACTACAAAAAGGCCGAGCGCCGCACAGTAGAAGGCTGCAGCTGCGACGATGCGGACGACAAGATTTGCATTGGCAAACTCTCGCTATATCCGTGGGAAGAGGGCGGCACTAACAATGAGAAGCTCGTCCAGGATTTGGTTGCCGAAATGACGAACGTTCAAAACCAACTGAACCAACAGACGGCAATTGCGAAAAACAGCACTGATTTAAAAGCAAAAGCAGAAGCGGAGGCGAAAGTCAAGGCATTACAGGAAAAGCTCAATGCCTTGACAGACCAGCTTAGCAAAGTAAGGGATGTGGTTACGACTGTCCCTTCCAAAATCGTAGAGCTGGAAGGCCTGCTCAACGTGACGGTGGAGTATGAGGAAGATATTCTGGAAGAAGCCCACCGTGAGGACGTGCGCCTGCAGGTAATAGAGCGCATGCAAGGACACCGCAACCTTTGCGAAGATTTCCTTTCCGTAAGCGCCGCAGAGTATGAAGACTTCGGCATTGGCGCGTCTATTGAGCTGGAAGAAGCTGCTGACCCCGATAAGGTGTTGTCGCAAATCTTCTTCGTCATCTACAAATACTTCACGCCTTCAGTGACCTTTTATACCATTGACCAGCTCATGGCCAAGGGCATGTCGGTGGATGAAATTTTTGAAGGCCCTGCGCTACGCAACGGCTTTATCCTCACTGAAGACATAGAGGCTACCGACCTTTTTCGCGACATCCGCATGTCCGACATCATGAGCGAAGTGGCGGACATCCCCGGCGTGAAGGCTATCCTTTACCTGCGCCTGCCGTTCAAAGGCTTTGACGACAAGACAGACGACTCCAAGGAGTATTTCAATGAATGGATAGAATATCTGACCGAAGAGCGGCGCATTGCCCGCATTCAACCGTCGCTGTCATCGGTGATGTTCTGCAAGGAAGCAGAATTTATCACCTACAATATCAATCCCGCTACCGACCGTCGGCCAGACAGGATGCTGAAGCAGTTCTCCGACCTGAAGACGCTGGAGCGCAAGTACCGGCTGAAAGGAATACCGCTTGATTTTCCGGTACCGGAAGGCCAGCATAAAGACCTGCAGGATTATTACCCGGTTACCTACTCACTGCCTGAATGCTACGGCGTGAGCGAGCGTGCAGGCCTGCCGGAAGGCGCAAGTCCGCAGCGCAAGGCGCAGGCGATGCAGCTAAAAGGCTACATGCTTTTCTTTGAGCAAATCCTTTCCGACTACCTCGTGCAGTTGGACAACCTCGGTAGCCTTTTCACCTTTGACGACAGTGTCAAGACCACACAGCACAGCCGCGTGCTCAAAAAGCTGGACGGTATTAAGGAATTGCTCGCCGACCATGCCCACGCCAATCACGGCGCGAAGGACTATGGCAAGCACCACGCGAAAACCGAAGAAGACAAAGTATTTGCCGACTTCACTGAAGTGCTTGAAAATCTGTTGGAGACGCCGGAAATGTTCGCCACGCGCCGGGGCAAATTCTTAGACCACGTGCTGGCCCGCTTCGGGGAGGACATGAGCGAGTATGAGGGCTTGATGAAGGGACTATTTCCTTACAAGGCAGGCGAGAAAGTTTTGAGCGATAAAATCCGCGTGCTGAAAGGCGGCGAATACTTCCAAATCTCCACCGACCGTGCGCAGGGCTACAACTATACGCAGCTACAAACCTGGGAAACGCCTAACGTAAGCGGCACAGAGCGCCGCATATGTCGGTTGCTTGGCTTCAGCAAGGCGGAGCGCCGCAGCCTTTCTCAGGAAAATATTTTTATAGAGCCTTGGCAAGCGCCTCCTTTGGAGAAAAGCCGTGTTGACAAGAAAGAGGGCGACAAGCAGTACAACATCATCCGCCTGACCGACCCAAAAGACAAGACCTACAATCTCCTCATCAGCGTCCGCGCCAAAGACGGATGTTGCACCGAAGATTTGCTGACGGATATACTGGAACACGCCGGCGAGCGCAAATACTTCGTCTTCCACGACGAGCGCAAGCCGTTAAGCCGGAAGACCGCGGGCATCGTAGGCAACTTCTGGTATGAGCTAATAGACGGTACCGACCCGGTCAACGCCGTCACGCTTGCAAGCAGCGAGAAATACACAAACCGCACCGACCGCGACCGCACATTTCACCGCCTGCAGGAAGTTATTAAAGAGATGGACGACAACGAAGGCCTGCACCTCGTAGAGCATCTCCTGCTGCGCCCGAAGATGGATATGGTGCTGGATGAAGACGGTGCGCCGGTTGATGTAAGCCTGCTCAACATTTGCTTAGACGATTGCGACCTGAATAAAGGTCTGGACGAAGGCACAGACGTTCCGCCCTACCGCAAGCGCCTCTCCCGTACGCCGGCGAAGAAATGCTACGACAATTTACCGTGGGTTTTAGAGTATATGCGCATGAAAGCCCTGAGCAAGGGCGGTGCAAATCGCTCTGTGCTTTTCGCCGAGGCATTTCCCGAAACGGATGATGCAAAGGAGCCGACGCCGCTGAAATTCGGCAAGTACGAGGCGCTGACAAAGCGCGTGCGCGACCTGCAGGAGTTCGGCTCTGAGCGTGCTAACTACGAGCTGGTACGCAATGCCGAGGAAGACGACCTGACGAAGGTAAAGTGGAGCTTCATCATTCACGGTAAAGGCGGCGAGGTGCTGGCGCAAAGCCCTTTCATCTTCAACAAGCTGACGAAGAAGCAGCGCGAGGAGAACAAGACGGTGCCGGACGATATAGAAAAAGAAATCGCTGCGCTTGTGCAATACTTCGGCTTTGAGCTTGACCTCTACTGCGACGCCGACCCTTGCGACCACAATGAAGATCCATACTCTTTCCGCGCCACCGCCGTCCTGCCCTGCTGGCCGAAGCGGTTCCGTAACCCGACCTTCCGGCACTTCGTAGAGAAAACCATTATGACCGAATCGCCCGCGCACGTGCATGTGAACGTAGTGTGGGTGGGCGTGGCGGAAATGAAGCGTTTTGAGGATGCCTACGGGAATTGGCTGGCGGAAATGGCGCAGACCGAAGCGCCGGATTATGCCGTGGTTAATCCCCTGGTGAACGTGCTCAACACCATCAAACCCTGCGGCCATTGCGATGACGACTGCGATACCCCTGCGGAGGGGAAGCGCGTGCCGCAAAAAGAAGAACAACCAGACAAGATTGATACGCCGCTGAAAGACGAAAAGGGGATAAAAGGCTGAGCAGAACGATGAGCCATGAGCAGCATGCACCACATAAGCCGCCTTCAATACAAGGTTTCCTGCCCCGACGAGGGGCAGGCTTTTGAATTGCGGCATATGCTGTCTTCCACCGGTACGGCTCAGCTAATGGATGTAATGCAGGCTGTGTGTGACCGGCACGTCAGCGAAGGCCATTTCATCCGCATCCCGAAGCTGGAAATCCGGTTGGATGCTGTAACTCTGAACGGGCTGACCGAAGAACTGGCTTTAAGATTCGGCGCTGCACTGGAAGACGAATTAAGAAAGCAGCATGTGGCGGCAGGGGATAAGCAATACGAGCCGACACAGGAAATTGACGCGCTGCTTTATTATCTCCGTTATGGCTTCTTGCCGCGTTGGGCCCTCTTGCTGATAAAGCAGGTTTATGATGTAGCTGCAGTCGCCATTGAAAAGTCCCCTGAACGCTTGAAGCGTTTTCTGTACTACCGCGTTCAGGACTATAAGGTCTGGGAGCGCATCAGGAGTCAGTTTTCATTAGAAGTAGGCAACGCGCTTATCGCTATCATGCCGGAGTTGATGCTGGCGCGGCAAAATTTAAGCGCCGTATGGGCGACATGGTATATGGGCGACAACATAGAGCGGGTTCCTTGGGGCGGCGATGAGGTAGAAGCGGCAATCAGCGAAACTATCTTGCAAGAAGCACAACGGATTTTGCTGAAGGAGCAAACGACTGAGGGCTTGTTTGCGGCGTTAATGATTCGTATCAATCATGTTCCTGGTAATTTGCCGGGGGGAGGCAGCGATGATATGATTAAGCGGCCGCAGATTCTGTCTGATGATTCTGAAGCGAAGAGCGTTCCCCTAACCAGCGAAGAGGCCATCACAGTCTTGTCTCTTCATGAAATTCCAGCCATTCCGCAAGAGGACACTGAAGAGCCGAGCGCCGAAATAGATGAGAAGCTGCTCTCCCATACTGCCGGTCTGGTGCTACTGCATCCCTTTCTCAAGCCTTTCTACACAGAGTTAGGGCTGTTTGCCGAAGGCGATTGGAAAGACGAGCCGTCCAGGCAGCGCGCCATTCATCTGCTGCATTTTCTGGCTACAGGCGAGCAGGAGCAGGGCGAGTGGAATCTGATTCTGGAAAAGCTCATGTGCGGACTTACGCCGGATTATCCTATTGAACGGCGAATCACACTTAGCGATGCGGAGCTGGGAGAATGCGATGCGCTGCTTGCCGCCGTCATTCAGCATTGGGCGGCGCTGAAAAAAACATCCCCGCGCGGGCTACAGGAAACCTTTCTGAAGCGCGACGGTCTGCTTTTTAAAACGGACAAAGGATGGCAGCTACAGACAGAGCGTAAGACAGAAGACGTCTTGCTGGAAGCAATACCCTGGTCATACGGCATCATCAAACTGCCGTGGAACGAATACCTCATTGAAGTTTTATGGTAAGCAACGGAAACGGCGATATGGGCAGCAGAAATGCCGAAAGCCTCGCGAAGGAAATCGGCTGGTTTGCTTCGGTAGCCAACGAGCGGCTTTTCCGATATTTCCAGACGCCCGCGCTAGAAATGCCGGACGGCGTCGAAGGCCCCGCAATGCTGCCGCATTTTCCCGCGCCTGTTGCGCCACCCGACCTCAGCAACGATAGCTCGCTCTACGCGGAGCTGGTTGCGCATTACGGACTCAGCACGGACGAGCGCCTGCTGCTGATGCTCGCCCTCATTCCGGATGTACAGCCGCATTTGTTGGATGTGTTTTTCACGACCAATAAATTGACCGGACGCGGCTACACCGAGTTCGGCGGCATCAGGGGGGCCAGGCATGGTGGCTTCATCCCAACTATTGAAACGGCGCTCTTTCTACTTGCCGGCAATGACCTTGCGCATCGATTCCGCCTTTACCGGCTTTTTGAGCCAGACCACGTATTCACGACGCACCAGATAGTAAAAATACAGTCCGGCGGCAGCGACGAGCCGTTCTTCAGCAATGCCCTTTCCCTGAACGATGAGTATATTGACATGCTCACCACCGGGCAGTTGCGCAAGCCGAGATTCAGCACCGAATTTCCAGCGAAGCGGATGACCACAAGCCTTGAATGGAGCGAGCTGGTGGTGGACGAAGACACGGGAAAGGGCCTGGACGAACTGCGCGATTTTCTGCAGTATGGCCGTACGCTTTTTGAAGACTGGGGCATGCACCGCAAGCTTAAGCCGGGCTTCAAAGCCCTCTTTCACGGCCCGCCGGGAACAGGAAAGTCGCTGACGGCTGCGCTGCTTGGGAAGCAGTATGGCTTAGACGTATATCGCATTGACCTCTCCATGGTCATCTCCAAATACATCGGCGAGACAGAGAAGAATCTGGAGAAGGTGTTCAAGAAAGCAGAGCACAAGAATTGGATTCTATTTTTTGACGAAGCTGACGCGCTCTTCGGCAAGCGCACCTCCATCTCCGATGCGCACGACAAGTACGCTAACCAGGAAATCGCCTACCTGCTGCAGCGGCTGGAAGATTATCCCGGCCTCGTCGTCCTCGCTTCCAATATGCGCAGCAATGTGGACGAAGCCTTCACCCGCCGGCTGCAAGCCATCATTCACTTCGGAAAGCCGCAATCACGCGAGCGGCTGCGCCTGTGGAAAGGCGCATTCAGCAGCGCCTCCACGCCTCCGGACGATGATGTGCTGGCGCAAATCGCCAAACAATACGAGCTATCCGGCGGCGCGATTATGAATGTAGTGCAGACGGCATCGCTGGCGGCCCTCAGCCGGGGCGGGCGGGAGATAACGAAAGACGATTTGCTGAATGGCATCAAGAAGGAATTCAGAAAAGACGGAAAGTCGGTGTAACGCTTCACGCTAAAAACAGGGTTATGTATTCAAAAGCCAATTGCATAAGGCGCAGCGCAGCCTCATCTGCCGCCGCCCACAGTTCTGGCAGGCGGACAGTAGCCCGCGCTTCGCAGCCCGTATTTATACAGCGCAAATGCACGGATTGCGACGAGGAGCTGGCGCAGCGCAAGGCAGCGCTGCCTTTTACGCCAAAGCAGGATGCCTCAGCTGGCGGGGACGCTGTGGCATCAGACACCGCATCGCGCATTGAAAGCAGTAAAGGCGGCGGCAATCCGCTTCCGGGTACCACACGGTCGTTCATGGAAAGCCGCTTTGGAAATCCCTTCGGCGATGTAAGGATTCATGACAACGCCGAAGCTGACCACCTTTCAGGTGATTTAGGTGCGAATGCCTTTACCGTAGGCAAAGACATTTTTTTCGCACATGGCCGATATGCGCCGGACAGCGACGCCGGACAGCGCCTTTTAGCCCATGAGCTGACACACACCGTGCAGCAGGGCGAAGGCGGACAAATCGTACAAAAAGACGGAGACGGAACAGCGCCGCGCGGCGGGTTTTCCATCAATTCTCCCCTCATAGACGAGGCCTTAGTAGGCATAAGTGACATACAGGCCGGTATTGCCGGCAGGGCATTATTTGCATCGGAGCGCGAGTTGGCAGAAAGCGTCTTTGGCGCCAGCGTGGACTACAGCCGTGTGCGCATCATCATCGGCGACATCGCCGCGCGCACCACCGCCGGCAACAACATCCGACTGCCGCGCAATTTTTCAATTGCACTGAATGAGGAGGACAAACAGCTGCTCGTGCATGAGATGACCCATGTCTGGCAATTCCAGCACAACGGGGCGGGCTACATCACCACCTCGCTGCTCCAGCAACTGAGCGCCGGCGCTACACGCGGCAATCGCAACTTCGCTTACGATTACCGTATAAATGCTAACAACTCTTTCTTTGAATACGCTCCGGAGCAGCAGGCATTCATCGTGGAAAACTACTACGCCATGCTGCACGACGGCCCCCGCCTTGTCGCGCCGGATGCCGATACACAAACTTTTCGCTCCAATCACCTCGGGCCGGACGGGTTCAACGCACGGATAAGCGTTGCAGACCGTCGGGCGGAGATTGCCACTGAGATGCCCAATCACCAGCGGCTCGTCGGGCAAATGGCGCGCACGCCATTCCTCAACCCGCAGAGCCTGATGATGCGCCGTCAGGAAAATCTGATGATTATGCCGCCGGATATGTTTGGCCTGCCATCCGCCGGAGGCTCTGGCTTCACGCCGACTCCTTCTTTGCTCACCCTAAGATTCCGCGGCTTATGAATCAAAGTCGTTCAACTGCGGAAGCCAGACCTCCGGAGGCTACCCCAGCATCTGCCACACAACCTGAGCCTTTACTGAACGCCATAGAAAGGGATATAGCAGTTGTGCCATTGCCAATACAGTGCGAACTCACTGTTGGCTCCCCGGACAACCCACTGGAAGACGAGGCCGATGCCATGGCCGACCATGTGATGCGGAAGCCGGAGTCGGACTTCATCCAGCGCAAGTGTGTAGCCTGCGGAGACGAGAAGCAGGTGCAGCGCAAGGCAATCAGTCCTTTTATTCAAAAGGCCTCGTCTATAAGCGGCGCGCAGGTGGGCAATGAAACGGCTACAAGAATTTCTTCAGCGCGTAGTGGCGGCGCTCCCCTGCCGGAGGAGGCGAAGTCTTTTATGGAAAGTCGCTTTGGCAATGACTTCGGCCAAGTGCGCATACATGACGGCGCAGAGGCAGCTATGCTTTCAAGAGATCTGGGCGCGCAGGCGTTTACGGTCGGGAATGACGTGTTTTTCGGGGGCGGGAAGTTTGCGCCGGACACTGACGCCGGCAATCGTCTTCTGGCACATGAGCTAACGCATACCATCCAGCAATCGGGGCCTGCAGTACAGCGAAATCTCATTCAGCGCGACCTGGCGGTTGAGCCAACCGTAGCTGAGCCAACGCGTCACGCGCTTGACGCACGCGGGGTAAGCAGCGCTATCTTGTTCAATCAACAGTTTTTCAGGGATGCCTCCGAGATAGCCGAAATACGGGAAGCACTTGGCGCAGGTCGTGAACCAGCTGTGATCGATGAGGATTTTGTGCGAATGCTCGCTGACTATCAGGCAGATTTCGGGCTTACGCAGGATGGCAAGCTCGGCCCTTCTTCCGCCCGCAGGCTGGCAGCCGAGCTTGGTGCAGAATCAGACCTTCTGGAAGAGTCGCCAACCGGCACGCCCCGGCGCAGGGCTGCACGCCGCCTGCTGCTGCGCTCACAGGTGGCTACAATAGCAGGCGGAATAGCACATCAGGGCTTTATTGGACCGGACGACAATCCGGATGGCATCTTTACCGTGCGCACGCATGGCAATTTCGGCGGTTCGCTGACGGATGCCATTAGCCACAACTACACCGGGCGCAACGCGAATAATATTCGTTTCCTGCAGTTCGTGCGCGCACATATGAGCGCCATACAGCCAGGTGCTACCACGCCTGTATTCAATTCCGGGTCGTTTTCTGCCTGTGCCGCCGGCTCATCCGTTACGCAGGCATGGTCACCTGCCACCGCCCCCGTCTGGGGCATTGACTCATGCAGCGCTACAGACCCATTCTATGATGCCATTTTTTCCAGCGACCGGGTGCCAGGCGTTTCATTCACTGTTGCAGACCAACCGCAGGACGGCCTTGTATTCGCGCGCAACTTTGCTTCCACCTTAACCCCGCCGCCAACCACTGTAACCCTGGACTTAATTTTTGATACCTACGCCGTCAGCAATGCTACAACTCCGCTTTATCACAATCGCTGGATGACGCGAATCACCTACGATATCACTGGCAATATCATTACTTCCAACGTCACAACTAACCAGGGCGGAGGTACGATCAGCCGGTTGAACAGCGCACATAAGACCGCGCTTGATGCACACTATTCCGCCAACACGATACGTTAGCGAAGAAGCAATGCTCATGGAACAACAGCAAGGACTCTGGCAATTTGACCATGCAGCGCCCGTTGCAGACGATGGCGGCAGGCAGCATAACAGCCACTTTAGCTTTGTTGTTGGTGATGGCTTTGTGGTGTTGCAGCTTCCTACACTCCACCCGCTTCCCTTGCCAAGGGAAGATGATATTTATAAGCTACACGCTAAAACAGAAGGAGACAAGCTGCTTTATCAAACGCTGGATGGTAGTTGGGTGCAGCTGGCAACTTTTGAGGACGACTGCTTTACAGATACAGGCAACGGTGTGAAACGTTTTTTTAGGAAGATTACACCCAATGAGCTTGTTGACTGGAGCAAGGGGCTTCTAAAGCCGGGGCGTGTATTCGAACAGAATGATTAGACGATAATAAAATCAAAACGCTAGGCCGCAATTTTAAAAGTCGAAGTCGTTGGCCTCGGAGGCACCCGACCCTTAATCTAAGCATTTAAAGAAAAAGCCCGCGGCATTTGCCGCAGGCTTTGCTCCCCCTGTTGGACTCGAACCAACGACCCCCTGATTAACAGTCAAGTGCTCTAACCAACTGAGCTAAGGAGGAATATCCGGTTATCCCTTTGTTGAAAGGACGACAAAAATAACGGCGCAATCCCTTCGCGCCAAAAGTTTTTCTGCTCAGGCGTTCCTGCCACCCGCCCAGCGCAGGTTGCGCCACAGAAAAGAAGCATCAATGCCCGCAGTGTAGCGCACAGCATAATCGGCAGCGAGAATAGCCTGCATTCGTGCATCGGGCTTGTAGTCTTTCAGGATGTTGTAGGGTGGCACTACAGCGGGCTTTAGCACCGGCAATCCATCATTTCCCGCAAGCGTGCTGCTGTAGCCAACCCAAGTCAACCGGCCCATGAGCACTGAAAAAACATTGCGCAGCAGACCGCCCGCGTTTTTCACAAAAAACAGCAGCGCGGGCAGCGCGGGCAGCATTGCTACAGAGGCTACGATGTCAAAGACACGTTTATTCCGCTGCTGCGCGAATTGAGTGAGCGCGTATCGTCGGCCGGCAGTATATAAGTCGCCAGCGGCGTGGCTAGAATTGGAGCCTACAAAGCCGCGGCTGCCGGGCAAATGTATTTTATAATCATAAGCTTCGCCGCAGCGCTGCATCTCGGTCAGGATGTCTTCGTAACTAATATTGTCCGTGCAGAAGATGACCTCACCAATGCCGGCGGTGTAGAGCAGTGAGCGTATTTCCGGCAATGAACCGATGGCTGCGTTCTGCTTGCCAGCCCCTTCTGTTACGGCTATTCTGCCGCTCAGCTCCGGGGCAGCAGGTACTTTTTGCAGCAGCATAGCGGCTTCCTCAAAAGCGCCGCTATCGCCCACGATGACTGCTTTACGCTGTTCATCTTCAAAAGGAATGAAGCGGAGTATGCCGAAGCGGTACAGTGCTTCGTGCAGACCGAGCAGCGTCACCGTTCCCACAACGCCGCTGAGCATGATGAGGCCGCGCGAATAGCGCAGCGAAGCATCCAGCAGGCCGTAGTAAGCCAGTATCATGACGGACCCGACGAACATGCCACGCACTACACGCAGAGGCCGGTATGGCTGGTCATAAGCGCCGTTGAGCCAGAGCGACGCTATCCATAGCAGGATGTAAGCGGGGAAGGTGGCAAGAATGAAATTAGCAGGCGGCGGCTTCGCGCCTTTGATGCTGCCAACCCAGAAATCCTTCATCAGCCAGAGCGTAATAAGCAGCACGAACGCATCAAAGAGCGGCATTCGCAAGATGCGAAAAATGCTGCGAAGCACGCCGACCACTGCCCGCAGCATAATGCCAAGCTGTATGGCAAAGAGGAACAGTCGCGCCTGGCCTTTGGAATAATGCTTGCGTACAAAAGTGGCCAGCGCTTCATTAAAAATGCGGATGTAAGACAGCGTTGCCTTGCGCGTGCTCTCGCCCTTGTAATGCACGAGCGTTGCTTCCGGGAAATAGATATTCTGGTAGCCTGCGCGGGTGATGCGGTATGATAAGTCCACATCTTCGCAGTACATGAAGTAATCTTCATCAAAAGCGCCGCCTATTTGCGCCAGCACGCTCCGACGCACCATCATGCAGCAGCCGGAAAGCACCTCTACTGCCGCCGTCTGCCGCTCCGCAACATGCACAGCGTAGTAAGCATTAAAGTAGGGTGAGCGCGGGAAAAGGCGATTGATGCCGGAAGACTTAAACAGTGCTACGCTGAGCGTGGGAAAGGATTTCTTCGCGTCGGGCGCAAAGCGACCTTTACCGTCTATGAGGCGCGGGCCGAGCGCGCCGGCTTCCGGGTGCGCGTCCAAATACGCTGTTGTCTTTACCAGAAAATCTTCCGGCATTACGGTGTCCGGATTCAGAAAGAGGATATACTCGCCGCCGGCGATGGCCACGCCTTGGTTGTTTGCGCGCGAGAAGCCGGTGTTCTCCCCATTCTCAATGCGGATGACCTGCGGAAAGCGCTCACGCAGCATTTGCAGGCTGTCGTCGGCGGAGTTGTTATCCACCACAATCACCTCTGCATCCCGGCCTTCCGCCGCTTTCAATACGCTATCCACACAGACTTCCAGAAAGTAGCGGACGTTGTAATTGACGATAATGACGGAAACCTTCATGCGTGGCGGACTGCGGGCGAAAATAGTGCCTCGCTCCATAACGGATGTTGCTCCATAAACATTGTGAAGGGTAAGCGTACCGGTCGCTGCTGCTCTACCTGCAACGTAACTTCGCCACATGAAAAATCTGCGGTATTTAAGCCTTGTGGAGATTGAGACGTTGTTGAAAGAGTGGGACGAGCCGCGCTTCCGGGCCGGGCAGATTTGGGAATGGCTTTGGAAGAAAGGTGCGGGCAGCATAGGCGAGATGAGCAACCTTTCCAAAGCGCTGCGCGAACGGCTCGGCGCGGAATACGGCATTCCGAAGGTGGTTATTCATCATAGTCAATTCTCTTCAGACGGAACGATAAAAAACCGCCTGCAACTTCACGATGGGCATTATGTGGAGAGCGTGCTTATTCCTACGGAAAAGCGAATAACCGTGTGCGTTTCCAGCCAGGTTGGCTGCTCGCTGAGCTGCAAATTTTGCGCTACAGGCTATATGCCACGGCTGCGCAATCTTGACTTTGATGAGATTGTTGATGAAGTAACACTGGCGCAGACACAGGCAATGGAACATTATGGCCGCGCGCTGACCAACATCGTATATATGGGTATGGGCGAGCCGCTGCTGAACTATAAGAATATGCTTCGCTCAGTGGAGCGCATCACTGCGCCGGACGGGCTGGGGATGAGTCCGAAGCGCATTACGGTTTCTACGGCAGGCGTAGCGAAGATGATACGGCAATTAGGCGACGATGGCGTGCGCTTTAAGCTGGCGCTAAGCCTTCACGCTGCTGACGATGCCAAGCGGAATGAGATTATGCCGATTAATGAAAGCAATAACCTGAAGGCTGTGATTGATGCGCTCAATCATTTTTATAAGCTTACCGGAAGTGAGATAACACTGGAGTACATCCTGTTCAAAGACCTTAATGACAGTCTCGGGGATGCCGAAGAACTGGTGAAGATCTACCGGCAGGTACCGGCCGACCTGGTGAACATCATTGAGTATAATACTATTGAGGCCGCCGATTTTATGAAGCCGGAAGATGATGTTGTAGCGGCGTTCATGAAGTACTTAGAGGGCAAGCGGGTAAATGCCCGCCTGCGCCGCAGCCGTGGTAAGGACATTGACGCAGCCTGCGGGCAGCTTGCCAATGTGAACCATGAGGTGGAAGGCTGAAATCCGGCGGGTAATCTGCCGCTGGTAACGGCCACATAACGGCATCTTAAGTTGCCGTGCTCTACTTTAGAGCCATAATTATTACATACTCAATAAATATACTTGATAGAATGAATTATTCTTTCAAATTGTTTTGCCTTTTTGTGTGCATTACAGTGCTGTCGTCTTGCCAGACTGGTGAACATTATCAAAAAGTGACTTCTGCTCATATGCAAAAGGAGCAAGAGGGTGATGAAGATGAAGAATATGACGGCCCCGACAAGGCCATGCAATTTGATTTCGAGCACACCAAAGACCGCACAACTAACCGAGTGCCCCGTGAGACCCTCTGGCCGATTATAGAATACACCGAGCAGCTTAAGGCGGATGCGCGCGCAGACACTAAGGTGGCTTCTAAAGCTGCCCTTACCGGCTGGACGGAGCGCGGGCCAAATAGTGATGTGCCGGGCCCGAGTGGAAATTCGCGCTTTGGCAATGGCAGTACGTCCGGCCGGATGCGCGCAGTGCTTGTGGATGCTGCCGACCTAACAGGCAACACAGTATTTGTAGGCGGCGTGAACGGCGGCATCTGGAAGACGACAAACATCAACAATTCATCGCCGACGTGGACGGCCATAAACGACAAGCTCTCCAATCTTGCCATAACGAGCATTTGTCAGAACCCGGCAAGTATATCAACTATGTACTTCTGCACAGGTGAGTCTGTCTATAATGTTGATGCTGTTGCCGGTGATGGTATATTCAAAAGCACAAACGGCGGGGCAAGCTGGTCACAGCTTTCCAGCACTACCGGCTCTGCATACGATTACTGCTCTAAGATTGTATGCGATGCCTCTGGCAATGTATATGTAGGCACCAGAAGCGGTCTGTTTCGCTCCACCGACGGCGGCACAAGCTGGACAGCCATCACCCCAAGCGGCGTAGAAGTAGCAGTATCTGATATTGAAATAAGCAGCACCGGACGGCTACATCTTTCAACCGGGCTGATATTTACAAGCGTCGGTGGCTTTAACACGACTGTTTATTACCGCTATACCGATATTCCATCTACCGTAACGTCAAGTACCGGCTGGAATTCCGCTACTACCCCGTACGCCACTACTTCTATGTGCCGGGCGGTGCTTGCATGCCAGGGAAATACCTTGCTGGCCATCCCCGCCGCGAGCACGGGGTACACCGTTGCTAACGTCTATAAGTCAACAGACGGCGGGGTCAATTGGGCAGCTACCACCACTACCCCGTCGCTGGGCAGCCAAGGCTGGTACTGCATGGGTGTAGCCATTAATCCATATACTGCCAGCAACCAGTATTTTGCCGGAAGCCTGGATGGATACCGCTCCACTAATGGGGGTACAAGTTGGTCGAAGGTTTCTGAATGGATTAATCAGACCGGCCTAAGCTACGTTCACGCAGACCATCAGGAGGCGCTCTGGTATAATACCTCAACGCAAAGTCGCGTACTTGTAGTGACTGATGGCGGCATTTTTCTCTCAACAGACAGCGGTGCGACCTTCAGCACCCGTAATACCGGACTGCGGGTAAAACAATTATACTCCGTGGCCATTCATCCGACTGCTACTGATACATTTCTCGCAGGCGCGCAGGATAACGGCAGCCATGCCTTCAACACCGCGGGGCTGAGCAGCACGTACGAGGTTACGGGCGGCGATGGCGCTTATGTGCACATTGACCAGAATCAGCCCGGCTATCAATTTACCTCTTATGTATATAACCAGTACCGTCGCAATACAAACAACGGCATCGGCTCGTGGACATCAGTGAATCTGAGCAGCACCGCGGGCCAGTTTATCAATCCTACCGACTATGACGATGCCGCCAACATTATGTATTGCAGCGATGATGCGCCGAATTTCCGTCGCTGGGATAACCCGCAAACCGGGAATACAAGCACCATCATCGCACTGACCAGCCGTACTACAAGCGATGAAGTTTACGCAGTAACCGTATCGCCTTTCGTGAGCAACAAGGTGCTCTTCGGAACGAATACAGGTTACCTAATGGCGGTAACGAGTGCGAACACTGTTACCGGAACAGCGGGCACGCAAATCGGGAGCGGCTTAGGCACGATTAACAGCGTGGTTTACGGCGGTTCAGAAGATACCATTGTCGTTACAAGCTCCAGCTATAGCGGCACGCAGGTGTGGTACACTACCAATGGCACGAATGCAACGCCTACCTGGACGTCCAAGGACGGCAACCTTCCCAACATGCCCGTCCGATGGTCGCTGCCCATCCCGAACACCTTTGGCAAGCGCGTGATGGTAGCCACGGAAACGGGCGTATGGGTAACACGCGACATCACCGCTGCTTCGCCTACATGGGTGGCCGATGCTACCTTCCCCAATGTGCGGACGGATATGCTCCAATACCGCACATCAGATAAAATAGTAGCTGCTGCTACACATGGAAGAGGCTTATGGACGGCTGTAGCGAGCGATGCCACCGCCATTGCGCTCCCGATAAATGATTTTACGCTAAGCGCTACGCCTGCAAGTCAATCTGTAAAGCTGTCATGGAGCTTCCGCACATCGCGCGAGGTCATTCACTTTGAGCTGCAGCGCTCGGAGAACGGGGACGATTACACAACTATTGCCAAAGTGGATGGCGGCGCGGCAAAATCTGCTTACACGCAGGATGACGCGCGCTCTTCAACAGGCTGGCGCTATTACCGTGTGAAGAGTACAGACGCCTACGGATTGATGCAATACTCCAACATCGCTTCCATCCCGCCGTTAACCCTTACCGGCACTGAAATCAGCCGTCTCTACCCGAATCCTGCGACGGACAATACTGTATCGCTCAGCCTGGCACTGGCTACTGCCGCCGACTTAAACATCCAGGTCTATGATGCACAGGCGCGGCTTGTGCTCACCCGCAACATATCTGTCAGCGCCGGCGCAAGCCTTCAAACGCTGAATGTTGGTGCGCTGAGACCGGGGAATTATCTGGTAGTAGTAACGGCAGGCAGCTACCGCAGCAGTCAGTTGCTGATAAAGCAGTAGCAATAAAGGAAGAGAAAGGATTAAAAGTGGTGCGTCGTAAATGGCGCGCCATTTTTTATTTACCGTCGTAAGCCCAGCGGATGTAGATGGAGCCCCAAGTGAAGCCGCCCCCGAAGGCCGCAAGCACAATGTTGTCGCCCTTGCGCAACTGTGGCTCCCATTCCCACATGCAAAGCGGCAGGGTGCCGTTGGTGGTGTTGCCGTAACGCTCAATGTTTATCATCACTTTGGCCGGGTCAAGGCCCATGCGCTCGCGGGTAGCGTCAATGATGCGCTTGTTGGCCTGATGCGGGATGAGCCAGGTTACATCGTCGGAAGTCAGGCCGTTCCGCTCCATTATTTCAGCGGAAACGTCCGCCATATTTTTCACGGCAAATTTGAATACTGTCTGGCCTTCCTGATAAACGTAATGCTCCTTCGCCATCACCGTCTCCATCGTGGCAGGCCGTGCGGAGCCGCCGGCTTTCTGATGCAGGTGTGCCCGGCCGGCGCCATCACTACGTAGCACGGCGTCAATAATGCCGTGTCCGCTGTCGTCCGGCTCCAGAAGGACGCATCCCGCGCCGTCGCCAAAAATGATAGACGTTGCGCGGTCTTCGTAATTCATGATAGAGCTCATCTTGTCGCCGCCGATGACGAGTACCTTTTTATGCCTGCCGGTTTCTATGAACTGCGTGCCGGTAGTTAGCGCGAAGATGAAGCCGCTACAGGCAGCGTTTACGTCATAGCCCCAAGCGTTTGTCAGGCCGGCTTTGTCGCAAATGACGTTCGCTGTAGCCGGAAACTGCATATCGGGGGTGGTGGTGGCGCAAATGACCAGTTCAATGTCCAATGGCGAAATATCCGGGCGCTTGGAAAGGAGGTTTTTAATCGCGCCAACCGCCATTTCTGAGGTGCCCATATCAGCGCCTTTGAGAATGCGGCGTTCCTTGATACCAGTGCGACTTTGAATCCACTCGTCCGTCGTGTCCATCATCGTTACCAGCTCGGCATTGGTCAGCACATAGTCGGGAACGTATCCGCCGATGGCGGTGATGGCTGCATGGATTTTTGACATAGGGCGGCAAATCTACGTCATACCCCCGTCCGCCGCCAGCACCTGTCCGGTCACATACGCGCTCATATCAGACGCCAGAAACAGCGCTACATCCGCAATCTCTTCCGGCTTCCCGAAACGCCCCAGCGGGATTTGGGAAAACCATTGCTCACCGCCGCCGTCCTTGAGGTAATGTGTCATGTCGGTCTCAATAAAGCCCGGCGCAATGGCGTTGCAGCGGATGTTGCGGGAGCCAAGCTCCTGCGCAATGCTCTTCGTAAAGCCGATAATGCCGGCTTTGCTTGCTGCGTACGCGCTCTGGCCTGCATTGCCCATAATACCCACCACCGAGCTCATGTTGATAATAGAGCCTTTGCGCGCCTTCATCATCGGGCGGATGACCTGACGGGTAAGGGCGTAAACAGACTTTAGGTTAGCAGCCATCACCTCATCCCATTGTTCGGGCGTGAGGCGCAGCAGCAGGTTGTCGCGGGAGATGCCGGCGTTGTTGACGCAGATGTCTATGGTGCCGAATTCTTTGCTCACTTCTGTAGCCAAGACCTCTGCCGCTTTTGCATCACCCGCATCGCTTTTGTAGGCTTTGGCGCGGATACCATTGGCGGTCAGCTTTTCTTCCAGCGCCTTTGCGCGCTCTTTGGAAGAAAGGTAAGTGAAGGCAATATTAGCGCCGTGCTCCGCGAATTTGAGGGCGATGGCCTCGCCGATGCCGCGGCTCGCGCCAGTGATGAGGGCTACTTTGTTTTCCAGCAGTTTCATGTGGTGGGAATTGGAGCTAAAAGTAGGGCCTCGTGTTCATTCTGCTTACACCAAAGGTGCATGGTGTTGCTTTAGCTGTGCGCTCAAAAGAAATAATCAGCGCAGACCGATTCACGATGAAAAAGTTATCTTTAAGCTATGCTATCGTATCAAATTGATGTACTTAATCCGAAAGCTGATAAGCTACTTCAGGACTTGGCCGAACTGAAGCTAATTGCTATAAGGCAATCGGCCGAAGACCCATTTTTGGCAGTTGTGCGCCAGCTTCGTGAAAAGGCGGCTTCCAACCCGCCGACGTTGGAGGAAATCACACAAGAGGTAGAAGCAGTAAGAGCAGAACGATTTGTCAGTGGCCAAGCTTAGAGTGATAATTGACACTAATCTTTGGATTAGTTTCCTGCTCACCAACGATTATGCAAAAGCCGGCCGCTTCTTTTTGAATGATGAATTGACGCTGTTATTCAGTCAGGAATTACTGGATGAGTTCATTACCGTCGCAGAACGCCCGAAATTCCAGAAATACTTTCCAAGCATCGCGTTACAAGCGCTTCTGTTACAGCTAAGCGCTAAGGCGACTTTTATTGAAGTCCATTCGTCAGTTAAAATTTGCCGTGACCCGAAAGACAATTTTCTGCTGGCGCTCGCTCAGGATGGTGCAGCTACGCACCTGATTACCGGCGACAAGGATTTATTGGTTCTGGAGCAATTCGGTGAGACAAGAATTCTGACGATGACGGAATTTCTCACGGAAGACTGATTGTTTGTTTAGAAAAACATCTCCCCCGCAATCCCATCCGCAAAAAGCTTCCCTTCCCGCGTCAGCACCAGCTTCTCTCTTTCCAAAACCATCTTCCTGCTTTCCAAAAACCGCCCCGCCTCACACAACAGTGTAACACGACACTCGCTGCCCCACTCCCGCTCCACCTTCGCTAAATCGCAGCCCCACATCGTCCGCAGAGAGGTCATGATGTATTCATTCAGGCGCTGCACCGGCGTCAGCACCTCGTCCTCAAACGGAATCTTCCCTTCCGCAAGCAGCGACTGGATATACAGCGCATTATTCGCCACATTCCAGCTTCGCCTATCGCGCCCGTTGAAGGAATGTGCCGATGGCCCGAGGCCCAGATAAGGCGTACCCTGCCAGTAAGCCGTATTGTGCAGCGCATAGCAGCCCGGCTTGGCGAAATTGGAAATCTCGTACTGTTCATAGCCCAACTTTACGGCTTCTTCCATCAATAGCTCTGCCTGCTCCGCGCTCTGGGCCGCATCTACTGCCGCCGCGCCTTTTTTCAGGATGGAATGGTGCAGTGCGGTGCCTTCCTCCACCGTCAGCGCGTAGGCGGAGAAATGGGGGATGTACAGCGCCGCCATCTTGCGGATATTTTCCAGCCACGCCGCATCGCTCAGGCCGGGTGTGCCGTAGATAAGGTCAATGGTGATGTTGGTGTAGCCTGCATCCTGCGCCGCTTTGATGGCATAATCGCTTTGCTGCGCTGTATGTGCGCGGTTCATGTAGCGCAGGTCTTCCTCGCGAAAAGATTGGATGCCGACGCTCAGGCGGTCAACCGGGGTTTGCCGAAGCGTGCGCAGGTAAGCAGCACTCAAATCATCTGGATTTGCTTCCAGCGTGCATTCTCTTAGGCTGCTAATCTTAAAAGTGCTGAAGAGCGCGTCAAAAAGTCGCATCAATTCTTCCGCTGAAAGCAACGAGGGTGTGCCGCCGCCGATGTAGATGGTTTCCACCGCAGCGCCTTCCAGCCAATCCTTTTGCAATGCTATTTCCTTCATCAGGGCTTCCAGCAGGGCCTCTTTCTGCTTCAGCGAAGTGGAGAAATGAAAGTTGCAGTAGGTGCAGGCCTGCCTGCAAAAAGGTATGTGAACGTAGATACCGGCCATTGGTTTGTTGTGTTATTGAAGTACGCTAGGTGCCAACACAAATGCTAACAATAATTCAGCGACTTTGTCATTCCCGAAGGGAATCTATTCTCTCGCAGTTGTTGAGTCACAGATGAAGTGCTGCTCGCCCAATCTTTTGTCATTCCGATAGGAATCTTTGGGTATGCTGCGAGCAAAGATTCCCTGCGGGAATGACAAAAGTCGCTGAATTATGAGTAGCGGTCAGGGTAAGTATCCGATTGCAAAAGGTCAGGAGTAACAAGCTCCGAACATCAACTTCCTTCCGTGCCGCCGTAGCTTTGATAGCGGCAGGATTTATGCGCTTCTCTCCGCTCTTACTCATTGTGGCAATCGTCTTGCCCTTGTGCGGAATCCGCGCCCAAAGCTACTCCCTGCGCCTGCACCGCTTAGACGGGCCGGACTCGCTGCTCACAAGCTTTATCAAACCGCCAGCAACTTTTCCGGAGCAAGTCGCTGCGCTTGATTACTTATCCCGCATTGTGCCGCGCTTGCAGGAAGCGGGCTATCTCGCCGCTTCGGTGGACAGCATCGCTATTTCGGGGAATGGCTATGATGCATGGGTGTATGTGGGGCGGGCGTGGCGCTGGGCAAGGCTTTCGTTGGCTGCTGTGCCGGCTCCGGTGATGGCTGCTACCGGCATTACGGAGGCGCAGTACGCGGGGAGGCCGCTTAATGCGGCGTCTATCAGTAAGCTCACGGAGCGGGTGCTGCGCTGGTGCGAGGATAATGGCTATCCCTTTGCCCGCGTGGGCTTAGACAGCATCAGCGAGGATGCGGGTGGCGGCATTGCCGCGCGGCTGGCGGTGGAGCCGGGCAGGATTTACCGCATTGATTCTGTCATTACCGAAGGTGATGCGCGGCTTTCGCGCGGCTTTCTGAACCGCTACTTAGACCTGCGGGAAGGGGGGCTTTACAATGAAAGCCGCATTCGCAAGACAAGCCAGCGGCTGCGCGAGCTGCCTTTTCTAGCTGAGGGTTCCGGCTCCCGCGTTACGTTCCGGCTTACTGAGACGAAGCTTTACCTGAACCTGAAGGAGCGGCGGGCTAATCTGCTCAATGCCCTTATCGGCCTTCAGCCGAATACTGCCGAGACCGGGGGCTTTCTCCTGACGGCGGATGCGCAGGCGGCTTTCCAAAACATTCTCGGCAATGGCGAGAGCATTTCTTTTTCTTACCAAAACCTGCAGGCCAAAAGCCCGCGCATAAAGGCGGAGGCCGTTTATCCTTATCTCCTCGGTACGCCCGTGGGGGCGGATGGCCACTTTGACCTTTACTTCCGCGGCACGGAGTTCCGGCGCACTACGTTTGATGTGGGCGGGCGCTATGCGCTGAATGCGCAGGATTTTCTGCGGCTTTATTATCGCGGTTATTCCAACCGCGTGATTACGCCGGATACGGCTTACATCCTCACCTATCACCGGCTTCCGGACAATCTGGACATCAGCAGCGGTGGCGGTGGCGCGGAGGTGCAGTTGCAGCGCACGGATTACCGGCTTAATCCATCGCATGGCTTGAATGCGCGCCTTTCGGGCGAGGCATTGAGCCGGGCTGTGCGGAAGAATGATGGCATTACGGGCATCCGCGACGGTACGGGCTTTGACTACAGCCGGCTTTACGACACGCTTGCTACGCAAACTTCTCAATACCGCCTGAGTGGCGATGCGGCGTATTACGTTCCCCTGGCGAAGCGCGTCGTTTTGAAGGGCGCTTACGCGGGTGGATGGATTAGCGGGGAGCGGCTTTTCCAGAATGAGCTGTACCAGATAGGCGGCTACCGGCTGCTGCGGGGCTTTGATGAGGGGAGCCTGTTTGTGAATCAATACCACATCCTTACGGCGGAGCTGCGCTTTATTCTGGGGCGCAGCAGCAATGTGTATCTCTTCTCGGACAATGCCTGGCTCCAGTCGCGCATCAACGGCTTTACGAATGAGGGCATTTACAACGGCTTTGGTCTGGGCACGACGCTGGAGACGAAGACGGGGGGGTTTACGATCGCGTACGCGCTGGGGCGAAGCCCGGCGGCGCCGGTGCAATTGCGGCAGTCCAAGATTCATATCGGGTATGCGGCGTACTTCTAAAAGAAACCGGGCTGAACGCGCAGCAGCGCGGGCTGAACGGTTTCGCAACGGGCAGATAGGAACCGGTCTGAACGGCTGATAGGGAGGTCTGACAGGTTCCGCCAAGAGCCACCGAACATCCCCTTGCCACCACACGCAACCCATCGCGTTACTACGCAAATTCCCTATCGGGAACCCCTTCGCTCACGCACAGGCCAACACGCAAGGGGGAGACCGCGTACCTTGCAGCGCCTCAATTTCCACCCCTTGACCGTCACCTTCCTCGGCACCGGCACCTCCCAGGGCGTTCCCTTCATAGGCTGCGACTGCGCCGTCTGCACCTCGCCCGACCCGCACGACCGGCGGCTGCGCTGCGCGGTGTGGATCCAGACGCCGGAGGCGAGCATTCTAATAGACGCGGGGCCGGATTTCCGCTACCAGATGCTGCGCGCCGGCGTGCGGAAGCTGGATGCTATCGTGTTCACGCACAGCCATAAAGACCACATTGCGGGGCTGGACGATGTGCGGGCGTACAACTATCATCAGGATAAGGCGATGGATGTGTGGGCAACGGCGGAAACGGAGGCGGCGCTGCGCCGGGAATTTGCTTACGTTTTTGAGAATGCCGCGTATCCAGGTGTGCCGCAGATAAAGCTGCACCGCATTGAGCCGGAGCGCCCTTTTAAGATAAATGGGCTGGAAATAACGCCCATCCGCGTGCTCCATTACAAGATGGAGGTGCAGGGCTTCCGCATAGGGCCGTTTACCTATATCACGGATGCCAATTACATCGCGCCGGAAGAGCTGGAGAAGGTGCGCGGCAGCGAGGCGGTGGTGCTGAATGCCTTGCGGCATCAGGAGCATGTGTCGCACTTTACGCTATTGGAAGCTATTGACGTGGCGCGGGAGATTGGGGCACCGGCCACTTACTTCACGCATATCTCGCACCAGCTTGGGCTGCATCTGGAAATCGGCGGGCACCTGCCTTCCGGCATGGCGCTTGCTTATGACGGGCTGAAGCTGAAGTTTTAGTGAATGGTGAATAGTGATTAGTGGATGCTCAATCAACGAAGAGCAGCCTAATAAATAGCTGTCATTCCGCGGCACCGCGGAATCTGCCTGATCGGAGCTTCTTGAGGATATGTGAAGCCAGGCAGATTCCGATTTTCATCGGAATGACACCTTGATTAGGCTAAACAAGAATCCATTGAACTGCAACAAACATTCAACATTCTAAACCCCATCTTTGCAATATGAAAAACCTACTGACTGCCCTATTACTTACCATCACCGCAGCCACGCCGGCCTTTGCGCAAGACTATACCAATCAAAAGATTCAAGTCGGCCAGCAGGCACCGGAGCTTGCATTTCCCGCCCCGAGCGGCGAGACGATGAAGCTCTCTGAAATCTATAAAGGCCGGGTTGTGCTGCTGGACTTCTGGGCCTCGTGGTGCGGGCCTTGCCGCAGGGCCTCGCCGGAGCTGGTGGCGATGTATAATAAGTACAAGGACGCCAAGTTTCCGAAGGCTAAGAATGGCTTTACCATCGTTAGCGTTTCGCTGGATAAGAGCAAGGATGCCTGGGTGGGCGCTATTGCTCAGGATGGTTATGTATGGCCGTATCACATGAGCGATTTGGGTGGCTGGGACAGTCAGCCTGCCGTGCTTTATGGCGTGCAATCCATCCCGCAGAGCATGTTAATCGGCCCGGACGGCAAGGTGATTGGCAAGTATGCTTACGGCACAAATCCCGAGGCGGATATTGAAAAGCTGATGAAGGGCGAGGAGAAAAAAGGCAAGAAGAAAAAGGCCTGACGCGTCGGCCTTTTGGCCTATATTTGCGCCCTTAAAACTACGCCATAACGCATGGCCGGCTCCATGCAACAACCTGAAAGACAATGAAGAAAGACATCCATCCTAAGAATTACCGTCCCGTTGTGTTCAAGGACATGAGCAACGAGTACGCCTTCCTGACGCGCTCAACAGCTAACTCTTCCGAGACTATTAAGTGGGAAGACGGCAATGATTACCCGCTCATTAAGGTGGAAATCTCTCACATGAGCCACCCTTTCTATACCGGCAAGAGCATGTTTGTGGATACTGCCGGCCGTATTGAGAAGTTTAAGAACCGTTACGCGAAGAAGAAGTAAGTATTATTTCGGAGTTCGGAATTTAGCCCGCGGCTTTGCTGCGGGTTTTTTTATTTGAAATTGGTGCATTATTTTTCGGTGCCGGAACGCACCAATAATCCAGCGGCTTAAAAGGCGACATAAGTACAGTTGATTTTCAACGCCTTGCAAAAGGCGACATAAGTGAGATTGATTATCAGACCTTTACAAAAGGCGACATGATTTTAGATAGAGGCGACATAACCGGGCTTGATTATCAGCGACTTGAAAAATTGTTGGTGCCGATTTATGACGGCAATTAAATTGTTGGTGGCAAGGCTATTTGAACATTCTAGTAACTTAAACGAAATTGATTGAAAAAAGACATCTATCTCACAATCGGAGGAATTCTACTAACTATGTTTATTTGTCTTTTGATAAGTTCATACTTCTTTGGATTGACTGATATTGCTGACAGGAACACTCAAATACTTTCAGTTAAAGTAGAGTTTTGGTTAACCACACTAATCTTGTTTATGTATGCCAAATATTGTGAGAAATTAAAGTTTTTATTATGGCGAGAACAAAAATTAAAACCGCTAACCTATTTACTATCGGTATTGTTGGTTTTATTTATAACGACTGTTGTAATGTCTATTATTGCGATTACAATAAATCAATTTATCTATAAGAAAACTCATACTGTTAGTTTAGGGGAAAGGAATGTATTTATTTTCCTTTTCTCCGCATTTACTGCAGCAGTAACAGAAGAATTAATATTTAGAGGGTATTTATTACCACGGATTAAATTACTTTTAAACAATACATGGCTCGCAGTTATTATTTCGTCCCTAATTTTCGGTCTTGCTCACGTTACTAATTACAATTTTATCCAGATGCTAAATCCTTTCATTATAGGCTTAATCTTCTCAATTTATTACTCGAAATATCAAAACCTAACAGTTTTAATAATTTGCCACCTAATTATTGACCTTGTTTTATTTTAAAAAGTTCTCTGGAGCGCCCTTCCACCAACATGGGTATTGCAGCAAGCGGGGCTGGACATTGAAACTTCGGCAATTTGCATCGCTGTGCTTTAGTTCGGGCTGGACGTTAATAATTTGGCTTTAGTTGTTATCTTCAATTTTATATTTTCAATCAGCTGTTGTTCCGGGCTGGACATTATAAAATATCCCACCTGCTGCAATACCTGTGCGTTGACTCCTACCCACGAAGTGGCTCACGTCCCTTTGGGCACGTCGGTTGATAAGTCCTAACCATCTGCCTCCCGGCTAATCACCGCCTCCCCACCAAGCCGAGCTGCAATGCGCGAGAGCACCACAATCACTATCACGGCAATAAGCGTAGCCAGAACGGCATACGTGTACTTGGAGGCAAGGCTTTCATCGCCATGCAGTATCCGTTTAATCGTTTCCTTGATAGCGTCATTCCATGCAAGGGCCGCAACAAGGCCGAGCGCGGCGCTGGAGAGCGTAATCATGGATTGCAGCACCATTTTGGTAGTTTCGCGTGGAGTCATAAGCGGTTTTGGGCCCAAACATAATGCCAGCCAAGTATCAATGGATATTTAGAAGCTCGTTTGTATAGTCACCATGAAAATAAAACTAAAAGACTGTTTTCAGCGACTTTGTCATTCCGTAGGAATCTGTTTGCATCTGTGCTCTTAGCCGAACAGATTCCTACGGAATGACAAAGGTTGGGCGAGCAGAACATCTACCGCGACTCAACTTCTGCGAAAAAATAGGTTCCTGAGGAATGACAAAAGATTGGGCGGGCATTATGGCTATGCGATAATTAATGATGCGACTTCAGACACTAATCAGCTACCGTACAATCTCCGTAATCGGCTTGCCCACACAGCCGCTCGGCATCTGGATGCGCAGCAGGGCAGCCAGCGTCGCGGCAATGTCGGTCATATACACCTCGCGGTGCGTCTCGCCCTTCGGGATGCCCCAGCCGTACCACAGCAGCGGGATATGCGTGTCGTACGGATTCCAGGTGCCGTGCGTGGTGCCGGTGGGCGCGTAGCCGGCATAATAGCCAGGCTTGAGTATGATTTGAATAGCGCCGGAGCGCGGGCGGTAAAAGCCGTTAATCGCCATCGTTTGAAGTGGTTGCGGGAGCTCGTTCCAGCCATTCAGGTCAAGGTCTAAGGCAAAAGCCACTTCCGGGCGCTTGCGCAGCCACATCATCGTCATGAGCTGCAGCTTCAGCTTATCGTCAAAGGCCGCGCCTTTCAGGGCCGCTTCATTAAAGTAAACCTGGTAGTTTTCAAGGCTTTGCACTAGCGAGTCTTTGCCGGTTTCTTTTTTAAGAAAGGCATTCAGCTCTTTCTTAAACCCTTCTTCAGAGATATTCCCGGCGGGAATGCCGTGGTCGTTCAGGAAAAGGGAGTTGTGAGCCGCCCCGTGGTCAGCCGTCAGGAAAACGGTGTAGTTGCCCTCCCCCACTTCCTCATCCAGATACGCGAGGAAGCGTGCCAGCTCACGGTCAAGGCGGCGGTACATATCCTCCAGCTCCACCGCATTTGGCCCGAACTGGTGGCCAGCATAATCCGTCGCGGAAAGCGAGACGGCGAGAAAATCGGCGTCTGGGCCGTGCCCAAGGCTATTCGCAGCAATGCAGCGCTTCACAAATTGCAAGGTCAGCCAATTCCCGCCCGGCAGCTTACGTACGCTATTATACTTCGTAGCGCCCTTTCCCATAAAAAAGCCGGCGCGGTGGGAGAAGCCCGCCCCGCCCTCGCTCTTATCAAAAGCGCCTTCGTAGCGCGGATTCTTCGGCTCGCTTTGGGTGTAGGTGGAAGAATCGTCCAGCAAATCCCAGTCTTTGGAGAGAATGGTGTCGGCCCAGCGGCGGGCGTTGAAGCGTGCCACCCAATCGGGCAACGCCTTTGTGTAATAAGTGCTGGTAGAAAAATTGCCCGTGCTGTCGTCGAACCAGAAGGCGCCATCCGGCGTATGCCCGGCGGGATAGATGCTGCTGCGGTCTTTCAGCGAAACGCCGAAGACGCGGGAGCGGAAGTTGGTGGCGAGCTTCAACTCATCGGTAATGGTGGTGGCCAGCAGACTGCGTGGGCTCATCTGGCCCCACTTCACACTGCCGCCAACTGGCAGCACGCTCTTATCGTCGGTGCAGTAATAGTATTTGCCGCCTTCCCACCAGTTATTGCCCGCAATGCCGTGGATTGCGGGGACAGACCCGGTATAAATGCAAGTGTGGCCCGGCGCGGTATAGGAAGGGAGGTAGTTTATCATCGCCTGCTCGCAGCGAAAACCCTCGCGCATGAGGCGCTTAAAGCCATCCTTGCCGTAGCCGTCGTAATAGCGGTAGAGGTAGTCCCAACGCATCTGGTCAACGACGATGCCGACAACGAGCTTCGGGCGGGCGGGGCCTTTAGCAAAGGCAGAAAGAGCGATAAGAATGGCTGATAAAGTGAAAATGCTGCGCTTCATCCTGCAATAGTAGAGCGAGTGGATTATCTGCCCGCCAGCTTTTCTTTATTTTCGCGCCACTTTTTTAAGCGTAGAAAGTATTTAGTAGAAAGTAGAAAGCTAGCATTCGTGATACTTCAGGCTGCAAAACAGCTTTCTACTCTTGACTTTAGACTTTCTACTAAAATACTGAAATAGACATGGCAGATATATTCAAAAAATTTGAGACCCGCCTCGGCCCCATCGGCGATTATGCAGAGAAAGCCCCCGGCTACTTCGCGTTCCCGAAGCTGGAAGGCGAGATTGGCAACCGCATGAAATTCCGCGGCGTAGAAAAAATCGTATGGAGCCTGAATAACTACCTCGGCCTCGCCAACCATCCCGAAGTGCGCAAAGCTGATACAGATGCGACCGCTCAATACGGTCTTGCAGCACCAATGGGTGCCCGCATGATGAGCGGCAACTCTAACAATCACGAGGAGCTTGAGCGCCAGCTTGCGGCATTCATTGGCAAGGAAGACGCGATGCTCTTCAACTATGGCTATCAGGGGATGGTAAGCGCCATTGACGCTCTTTGCGGCCGCCATGACGTGATAGTTTACGACGCCGAAAGCCACGCCTGTATTATTGACGGCCTGCGCCTGCACCCCGGCCACCGTTACGTGTACAAGCACAATGACGTTGCAGATTGCGAGAAGCAATTGCAGCGCGCAACGGAGCTTATTAAAGATGGCTCTGGCGGTATATTGCTGATTACGGAAGGTGTTTTCGGCATGAGCGGCAATCAGGGCAAGGTTGCGGAAATCGCGGCTCTGAAGAAGGATTATGAGTTCCGCCTGTTTGTGGATGATGCGCACGGCTTCGGCACGATGGGCAAGACAGGCGCAGGCATCGGCGAAGAACAGAACTGCACGGATGAGATTGACATTTACTTCTCCACCTTCGCGAAGAGCATGGCTTCTATCGGTGGCTTCCTCGCAGCGGATAAGAAGATTCTGACTTACCTGCGCTACAACATGCGCTCACAGGTATTCGCGAAGAGCCTGCCGATGCCGATTGTGGTAGGCAATCTGAAGCGCTTAGAATTGCTGCGCAGCAAACCCGAACTGCGCGAGAAGCTTTGGCACAATGTGAATCGCCTCCAGAAGGGTCTGCGCGAGCGCGGCTTCAACATTGGCACGACCAACACGCCGGTGACGCCCGTATTCATGGAAGGCGGCCTCTTTGACGCTACCCAACTCATCCACGACATGCGGGAGAATTACAACATCTTCTGCTCCGTGGTAGTCTATCCGGTTATTCCTAAAGGCCAGATTATGCTGCGTCTTATCCCGACGGCTGCGCATACGGATGAAGATATTGACCAGACGCTGGCTGCATTTTCCACCTTGAATGAAAAGCTGAAGAACAAGGAGTACCCGCAGGAAATGCCAACACTATCAAAAGCCTGATGAGAGTTTTTATAGTCGGCGCATCCGGCCTCGTTGGCTCCAATTGCCTGCGGCATTTCACAGCTCAAGGCTGGGATGTGATGGGCTCGTATTTTTCCTATGCGCAGGATGGCTTAGTGTATTACAACACCCTGGAGCCGGAGCACGCCCTCAATTTTGACATCTGCGGATGGAAGCCGGATGCCATAGTCCATTGCGGCGCGCTGACGCATGTGGATTACTGCGAGACTCATGAGGACGAGAGCTATACGCAGACGGTGCAGAGCACGAAGAACCTGATTAGGTTGGCGCAAGAATGTGGTGCGCGAATGGTTTACCTAGGCACCGATTATGTGTTTGACGGGACAGCCGGGCCATATTTAGAAGAAGCCATTCTCAATCCATTAAGTGTTTACGGAAGGCATAAGCTGGAAGCCGAGCAAGCTGTTTTGAGCGAAGCGGCCCGCCCATTGGTGCTGCGCGTAACAAATGTGTTTGGTGATGAGGCGCGCGGAAAAAATTTCATCGCCCGCATCATTCAACAATGCAAAGACGGCGCAAAGCTGACGCTGAAGCTGCCGTATGACCAATATGCCAGCCCGACAAATGCTGCGGACATTGCGCGTGCGATGTTCCTGCTGTTGCGCGATGGGCATGAAGGTGTTTTCCATACCGGAGGCACCGATTTCATGAACCGGGTGCAGCTAGCACTGCGTGTACTGCAATACTTTCCCGCTGCGGAATATGACCTGCAGCCCATTTCCACGGAAGTCTTGCAGCAGCCGGCAAAGCGGCCATTGCTTGGGGGCTTTATCAACCTGAAGTTTGCGAAGCTGTACCCAGACTTCGTTTTTTCAACCGTAGATGATTATGTAAGGGATCAGGTAGTTATGGAAGGCGGACAAAACGTAGGATAGTAAACGGGCCGCTTCTACTTTCCCAACCTTTTGTCATCCCGGAACGGGAACTTGGTATAAGCTACCCATGTTCCACAAAAGTTCCCGTTCTGGGATGACAAAAGTTGCTGTGGCATTTTTACATCGTTGTATAGCGAAGCAACGGCTCGGCGTCTTGCCTGCCTTACATTCGCCGCAGCATCTCCATGAAAGTCAAAATCATCAACGACCCCGTTTACGGCTTTCTCCGTTTTCCGGAGCCGGAGGTGATGCATGTGATTGCACATCCGTGGTTTCAGCGGCTGCGACATATTAAGCAGATGGGGATGGCGCACCTTGTCTATCCCGGCGCGGTACATACGCGGCTGCATCATTCCCTCGGCGCCTGCCACCTGATGAATGAGGCGCTGGATGTGTTGAAGACTAAAGGCGTTCATTTCAGCGCTCAGGAATGTGTTGCCGCACGGCTTGCGATTCTACTTCATGATGTCGGCCACGGGCCATTCTCCCATGCACTTGAGCACTCGCTTGTTACCGGCATCTCACATGAGCACGTCAGCAAGCTCATCATGCAGCGCATCAGTGCCGAGACGGGCGGGATGCTGGACACTGCCATCCAGATTTTTGACCACGCTTATCCGCGCCGCTACCTGCATCAGCTTGTTTCCAGTCAGTTGGATATGGATAGGATGGACTACCTGAATCGGGACTCATTCTTTACCGGTGTCTCCGAAGGCGTCATCGGGTACGATCGTATCCTGCAAATGCTGACGGTGCAGGATGATGAACTGATGGTGGAGCAAAAGGCCGTCCACAGCGTGGAAAAATTCATCATCGCCCGGCGGCTGATGTACTGGCAGGTTTATCTGCACAAGACAGTGCTTGGCGCGGAAATGCTCATCGTCAACATTCTTAAACGGGCGCGGGAGCTTGCGCAAAGTGGAAAACAGCTATTCGCCACGCCGGCTTTACACCATTTTCTCTATAAAACCATTTCTGCGGAAGCTTTTGAAAGGGAGCCGGAGCATCTGGAAGCTTTCTGCAATCTTGACGATGCTGACATTACCTCATCCATAAAGGTCTGGCAAGGCTGTAAGGATGCCGTGCTTTCCCGACTCTGCCGGATGCTTGTAGGGCGCAATCTTTACAAAGTGCAGCTCAGCGCAGCGTCCTTAGACAGTGAATTGGCGGAAGTAAGTATAGCTGCGGCAGCTTTAACAGGTTTTAGTGGCAAGGAACTGGAATACTTCGCCTTTGGCGGCACAACCAGCACCAGCACCTACAATACCACCGACGAAAAAATCCAGATTGCCATGAAAGACGGCTCCGTCCGGGATATTTCTGAAGTGGAAGACCCATTAGTGAGCCAGGCGCTTGCCAAGCCCGTGCTTAAAAATTACATTTGCTTCATCAAAGAATAATGGCCAGCCTTTACGGACAATGCATTGTCTGCCATCGGCGTTATAGTTACCTACCAGAACAACTCGCCCTGCATGCATTTTACCGCTCAGCAAATCGCCGCGCACCTGAATGGCCGCATTGAAGGTAACCCTGACGCCCGCGTCAGTAACGTAGCCAAGATTGAGGAGGCCGGTGAGGGCCAGCTTTCTTTTGTGGCAAACCCGAAATACGAGGAATACCTCTATACGACAAAGGCCAGCATTCTCATAGTCAACGAAGATTTGACTGTGTCCGGGCCGATTGCGCCGACGCTCATCCGGGTGGCGAATGCCTATAATGGCTTTGCTTCCCTGTTATCGCTGTACAATGAGATTGTGAGCCAGCAGCGCAAGCAGGGCGTGGAGCAACCAGCGTTCGTAGCCGCTTCTGCCCAAATGGGCAATGACGTTTATATAGGCGCATTCTCTTACATCGGCGAGTATGTTCAGCTTGCCGACGGCGTACAGGTTTATCCTGGCTCCTACATCGGCGAAGGCGTTTCCATCGGCGAAGGCTCCCGGATTTTTGCCGGCGTGAAGATTTACGATGGCTGCAAGATTGGCGCGCGCGTAACCGTGCATTCTGGCACGGTAGTAGGCGCAGATGGCTTCGGCTTTGCGCCGCAAGCGGATGGCTCTTACAAGAAGGTGCCGCAAATAGGCCACGTTATTATAGAAGACGACGTAGAAATAGGCTCTAACACCACCATTGACCGCGCCACAATGGGCGCTACCGTCATACGCAAGGGCGTAAAGTTGGATAACCTCATCCAGATTGCGCACAATGTAGAAGTAGGCGAGAATACCGTTATCGCTGCGCAAACCGGCATCTCCGGCTCTACCAAGCTGGGCAAGAATTGTATGGTAGGCGGACAGGTGGGCATAGTAGGCCACATTCAGATTGCAGACGGCACGCGCATCAATGCACAGAGCGGTGTATCCAAGACGGTGGAGCAGCAAGGCAGCGCTCTGACCGGCTCGCCGGCATACGATTACCGTAGCGCCCTGAAAAGTCAGGCCGTTTTTAGAAATTTGCCGGAATTACAGCAGCGCGTTGCGCAGCTGGAAGAAGAGCTTCGCGCCCTGAGCGCGCAATTGACCGGCGCAGCCGCATCCCAATAAAAAGAAGTGACGCAAATCATTACTCCATCCCCACTAAACGCAGCGCCCCAATTCGTGCAGACCAATCATGAAAACCAGCGGACGCTTCGCGGAGCCGTAAGCCTTCCCGGCGTGGGCCTGCATACCGGCCATGAGGTGCATATGACCATGCGCCCGGCTAATCCCGGCCACGGCATCCGCTTCCAGCGCGTTGACCTGCCGGAAAAACCGATTGTAAAGGCTGATGTTGACTTTGTTGTGGACACGAGCCGCGGCACTACGCTGGAGCACAACGGTGCCCGCGTGAGCACAGTTGAGCACCTGCTGGCCGCCCTTGTAGGCATGGGCGTGGACAATGCGCTGATTGAGGTGGACGGCCCGGAGATTCCGATTCTGGATGGTAGTGCCCGCCTAATCATTGAAGCGATAGAAAGCGCCGGCGTGCAGGAGCAGGACGCCCGCCGCATCGTGTATAGTATTGACCAGAACATTCACTTCTACGATCCGGTCAAGAATGTGGATATGCTGGCGGTGCCGGCGGCGGAGTACAACATCACAACGCTGATAGACTTTAACTCAAAAATTCTCGGCACGCAGCACGCGGCGCTGAAGCATATTTCGGAGTTCAAGGATGAGATTGCGCCCTGCCGAACCTTCTGCTTCCTGCATGAACTGGAATACCTCCTCCAGCACGACCTGATTAAGGGCGGCGACCTGAGCAATGCCATCGTAGTTGTGGACAAGGCCGTTGACCAGGATGAGCTTGACCACCTCGCCAAGGTTTTGAACAAGCCTGCCATTGAAGTAAAGCACGAAGGCATTCTGAACAATGTTCAGCTTCATTACCCCAATGAGCCGGCCCGCCACAAGCTATTGGACGTGGTTGGCGACCTGGCACTGATTGGCCATCCGATTCGTGCGCATATCATTGCTAATCGTCCTGGCCATAGCAGCAACGTGGAGTTTGCGCGGAAGATTAAGCAGTACATCAAGAAGAACAAGAATCAAAGCGACGCGCCGCATTATGACCCGAACCTGCCGGCGGTGTATGACATCACGCGCATAGAAAAATCGCTGCCGCATAAGTATCCGTTCCTGCTCGTGGATAAAATCATTGAGTTGAGCGATACGCACGTGGTGGGCCTAAAGAACGTAACCTTCAATGAGCAATTTTTCCAAGGCCACTTTCCCGGCAATCCGGTGATGCCGGGCGTGCTGCAAATTGAGGCGCTGGCGCAGGCGGGCGGCATTCTAGCCTTGAACAATTATTCTGACCCTGAGAACTACGACACTTACTTTATCAAGATTGATAAAGCGCGCTTTAAGCAGAAAGTAGTGCCGGGCGATACATTATTGCTGAAGCTGGAACTCATGAATCCCATCCGCCGCGGCATTTGCGAGATGCGGGGAGCGGCTTACGTTGGGAACAAATTGGCGACGGAAGCAGAATTGGTCGCACAGATTGTGAGAAGGAATAAATAATCTTGCAGCGGTTACCAGCGGAAGCCTTTAATCCAAACCCCGAGTCAACGACTTAACGATTCAACGTCTCAACGAATGATTCACCCCTTAACCTACGTCCATCCTGATGCCAAGGTCGGCGCCAATGTGAAGATTGACCCCTTCACCATGGTGCACAAAAATGTAGAAATCGGGGACGGCACCTGGATTGGCTCTAACGTCACCATCATGGAAGGCGCGCGCATCGGTAAGAATTGCCGCATCTTTCCTTCCACCATCATTTCCGCAATCCCGCAAGACCTGAAGTATAAGGGTGAGGATACGCTCACTATCATCGGCGATAACAGTACCATCCGTGAGTGCGTGACCATCAACCGCGGCACGACAGACCGGATGCACACGAAGCTGGGCACCAATTGCCTCGTGATGGCGTACACCCACATTGCCCACGATTGCGAAATTGGTAACCACTGCATTTTCTCTAATAATACCACACTTGCCGGCCACATCACCGTCGGCGATAACGTGGTGCTGGCGGGCCTTACCGCTGTGCAACAATTTGTGCGCATAGGCTCCCATGCATTTGTGACCGGCGGCTCACTGGTGCGCAAGGATGTGCCGCCCTACGTAAAGGCTGCACGCGAGCCGCTTTCGTATGTAGGCGTAAACAGCATAGGCCTGAAGCGTCGCGGCTACACAACCGAGAAGATTAACCACATCCTGGACATCTACCGCATCCTTTACGTGCGCGGCTATAACGTGAGCAAGGCCCTTGCCATCATTGAAGCTGACCTTCCGGTAAGCGACGAGCGGGATGAAATAATTTCCTTTATCCGCGATACTGGTCGTGGTATTATGCGCGGCTACACGCGGCGGATAAACGAGGATATGCCATGATTTCGCTGAGCCCTTGAGCCGTTTAATCGTTTATACTACTCAATGGCCCCAACGGCCCAGTGTAATGACCATTCACTTAGACGCCATAGGCAAGCGTTATCAACGGCATTGGGTATTTCGCAATTTGAGCTATGGCTTTTTAGCCAGCAGTAAAACAGCGATTCTCGGACAGAATGGTAGCGGTAAGAGCACTTTATTGCGCATCATAGCAGGAATGCAGCCGGCTTCCTCGGGAACGATTGATTGGAATGGATTGACGCAGCAGGAGCTTTTTCAGCAAGTCGCCTTTTGCGCGCCGGGAATGGAATTGCCGGAAGAACTGACCCTTCTGGAAGCAATGAAATTCCACTTCTCATTCAAGAAGCCTTTAGCGGGACTGAACATTTCCAAAATCATAGATATTATCGCCCTTAGCGCAGCGGCCCGAAAGCCTATCGCTGATTATTCTTCCGGCATGAAGCAGCGTGTGAAGCTCGCTCAGGCCATCTTCTCCGACACGCCATTGCTATTATTGGATGAGCCATGCTCGAATCTGGATGAAGCCGGTGTAGCTCAATATAACGACTGGATGTCCGAATTTACACACGCTCGAACCGTTATTGTTGCTTCCAATGACCCGCGTGAATACCGCTTTTGCGAGGCGGAACTCCTCATGCGGGACTACAGCTAACCTTTCTTGCAATGCGGAAGTCTATATTAGTGCCGTTAAACATCCGCTTATGCCCTTTAAACAGCTTTGGCTTTGGCTTTTGCTCATCGCGATTTGCTGCGCTTGTAGCGCACAGGCCGCCGGCGATACATTTTCCGTTTTCTTCCGCTCCGGCGAAAGCATCCTTACCGAAGGCATCAGGCACCAGATTGACGATGCCATCTACCTCGGCACCCTTTCCGACCGCGATGCAACAGTCTTGATTGGCTACGCCGATGAGGTTGGTAGCGGCGACTCTAACATGCGGCTCTCAAAGGCGCGGGCAGCAGCCGTAAAGGCCTATCTAATTCAATCCGGCTTCCGGGAGGAACGAATCGCCTTGCTTATAGGCAAAGGCAAAAAAGAAGCGCGAACGGCCACCGGCGGCGAGGGCTACCCGCGTGACCGCCGCGTGGATATTGTAAGAACGGTCGCTCCGCAGGTGCAAGTTCAAACGCAGGTACCATTAGCGAAACGCATAGACACAGTGCGGTCAATACCTATTGATATAAGCAAGGTGGCCGCCGGCGAAAGTATTCGCGTGGATAATATCTACTTTCAGGCGGGCCGGCACTACTTCCAGCCGCAGTCAGAAGCGTCATTGGATGCGCTTTATAAGACGTTGCGCGAGCATCCGAAGGTGCGTATCCGCATAGAAGGCCACGTATGCTGCACGCCAGGCGAGAATGACGGGCTGGACGAGGACACCAACATATACGACCTCTCGGAAACGCGGGCGCAGGCGGTACGGAGCTACCTGATAAAAAAAGGCATTGCCCCTGTAAGGCTGGAAGCCGTAGGCATGGCCCGCCACAAACCTATTTATCCGGTAGAGCAGAATGAAACGGAAGCTCAGGCCAACCGCCGCGTAGAAATCCGCGTGCTTCAATAAGTCATTCCCGTGAGCCGCGGCCTTTTACTCCTCATCATCATTCTTGTGCAATCGCTCCCGCTTTCCGCGCGGCAGGATACGACTTCCGTTTTCTTTCTTTTCAATCAAAGCACACTTACCGATGAGGCGCGCGATGCGCTGGATGCTGCCATGTATTCAGGCAGGCTTTCCGCAACGCGGCCGCTGCAAATAATAGGCTACGCGGATGCTGTGGGTGGCAATGCCTACAATCTTTCCCTCTCACTCAGGCGGGCAGAAGCCATCAAAGAATACTTGTTGCTTTCCGGCTTCCGGGCCGCGCTGATACAGCTTATCGTTGGCAAGGGAGAAGCGGGCGCGGCACGGGAACGGCCCGGCGGCAATGGCCCCGACCGGCGTGTGGATATTGTAACATCAGCAGGCACGAAAAAAACGTCCGGCGACACCGTGATAAGATTTACGCTCGCACCGAAAGCCCAAATTTCCGTCGCTCCTAAGCCAATACCAACTGGCCCGATGCGTGCTTCCAGCGTAGATATAAGCCAAGTGCCTGCCGGTGCGACACTTATTCTGGACAATATCTATTTTCATGCAGGACGGCATTATGTGCGTAGCGAGTCTTATCCTGCATTAGATGCTTTGGTGGCTACGCTCAAGGAGCATTCCGACATCAAAATCCGAATAGAAGGCCATGTGTGCTGTGTGCCGGCTTCGGCGATTGACGCCATGGACGATGATACGCATCGCGAAGAGCTATCGGTAAATCGCGCGGATGTTGTACGTAGTTATCTGGTGCGTCATGGAATTGAGCCGGCAAGGCTAAGCTACACGGGCTTCGGACACCGCAAGCCACTCGTTGCTCCTGAGCATAATGAGGAAGAAGCCAACCAGAACCGCCGTGTGGAAATCCGCGTCATGCCATAAGCTCGTCGCTCACCACCCGGAAGCGTACAAACATTTCTTCTCCGAAAATGGCCTTTTCTTTTTTAGCCTTCATAGCGGCTATGTGCCGGGCGTCCTTGTGGGCATAAGCCTTCATAGCCTCTTCGCTCTTCCAGACACTGAAGGTGGCCTGAAGAATAAGCGGTAGCTCGCCCATGCCAAGCGAAAATTCCAAGCCATGTGCAGCTTCAAGAGCACGTGTGGCAGCGCGCGATTGATGAATGAAATGAGGAATGCGCCTGAGCGAGATAGTGGCCCGTGTAAGCACCGCTACCGTGCCCTGCCTGTCTTCATCAGCATGCAGTTCAAAAGGAGACCGCCCATCCCAGGCACCATGTTTGCGGAAAGCGGCAAGCTCAATGCGCCGGTGACTTTTTGCAGCGGAAGATAGGCCCGCAAAGCCGTTGCGCTCTAACAGGCGCAGCTCATCTTCCGGCGTTTCACATTCCATCATCACAGCATAGCGGCTCCAATCGGGCCAGATAGAAAAAGCAGCGCCACGCCCGCAGCCCAATGCCTTTGCGAATAGCACTCCGGGCGGCAGTTTGCGTAGTTGCAGCCGCAGCAGGCCAAAAGCCTGAAGCATCTTGAGCGGTGATGACTTCGCGCCGCTGAATAGGTGCAGTGAGCTTACTGACAAGCCTTAGATTTTCAGGGCAAACAATTCAAGCCTGCTGCTCTTGCCTTTCAGCTCAATAGAGCCAAGCGGCTCACTCTGGTAGTCCTTCAGCGTGCTCAGCATTATAAAATCTTTTGAGGCCAGAAATTTCTGATTCAGCTCAGAAGTAGCCGAGCGGATGCGGGCAGCAGTATTCATAGTGTCGCCGCTCATGGCGATGTCTTTTTTTATCAGCCCAATTTCGCCCACTGTTACATCGCCAGCATGAATGCCTACTCTGAACTCCGGCGTTACGCCATACGAGCGTCTGAAATTTTCGCTGGTAGCCTGTAGCCGCCGCCTGGATTCGATTATAGCGCGTACAGCCTTCTCTGCATTTTCTTCCGAAAAAATCCAA
The DNA here is from genome assembly GCA_965246785.1 of Chitinophagaceae bacterium. Classification (GTDB taxonomy): domain Bacteria; phylum Bacteroidota; class Bacteroidia; order Chitinophagales; family Chitinophagaceae; genus UBA1952. The sequence continues at coordinate 88,759 of CBDFFM010000004.1, read as the reverse complement.
CTTGCCACAATTTCGTCACCCACGTATTGGTAGATGCGCGCGTCATGCTCCAGCAAGGCCATGGAAATCTCGTAAATAAACTCCCTGATAAAAAGAAAGTAATTACGGTGGCCAAGCGTCTCCGCAATGGGTGTGCTGTCTTTTAAGTCTAAGAAGAGCACAATCCGCTTCTCCAGCTTCGGTTCAATGTACTTGCCACGTAAGATGTCGGCAAAGACACCGGGCGAATACTTCTCACTCATCTCGATGAACAGCTGTGTAATAATGAAAATGAGCAGCCAGAGCGGTAGCCCATGAACGAGCCAGAATTTTTCAGCAGGCAGCTTGATGTAAAATACTAGTGATTGCCAGAGCGTTCTACCAGTGATAAGATAGAAGTAGCCAAACAGATTGAAGAAGTTCATAAAGAAGGAACATGCCATCAGTATAAGCGTCTTAAAAAGCAGATTCACCTGCAATGGTCTGTTCCGGAACATAGTGCGGAACTTAAAAACGAGCAGCCAGCCCATTATAAGGCTCATGGCAAAGACAACTGAGCTGCGTATAGCAACATACTGAAAGCTGCGTGTGTGTTCCAGGTCGTCATACGCGGCGGCCTGCGGCACGGATGCACGAATGGCCCAGAGCAGCAAATCAAGTAACGTCCACGACAGCGCAATGATGATGACCCAACGCACCCGGTAACGCCGCAGCACGTGGAAGGATTCATTGAGCTTCCGCTTGAATTTTGTGAGTGCGAGCATTATTTAGAGCGGCGAGCCGGTTGCGTTTTCCACGGTCGCGTGTCCGGAAGGCATGTTTAGCGCTATGGCGACGGAAAAGGAGATGACTGCAACAATAAGGCCAATCATAAATACATTGTAGGCCCAACGCAGCAGCTTATACTTGCGGCCTAGCACGATGCCAAGATAGTAGATGTCCTTCACCATAGTGTCGTACAGATATTCCTTGTCATGCATCATCTGCCCCATAGCCCAACTATAGTCTTCCAGCGAAGACCTGTAGAAGTTGCCGAAGAAGAGCAGGTTAGTCTCCTTGCGCTGAATGTTTTCGCGGGTGAAGGTGCCTTCCGTCAGCTTTGGTCGCGTGGCAAGAATGGCGAGAATGACGGTAATGACCGATGAGGTCAGAAAAAGGACTGTAGGAATAAGCAGGTAAGGGTCTGCATCCAGCCGGTCTATGAAGATGGACAGGATAACGGAGATGATGATGGAATTGACCGAGATGAGGATGTTGGCCTTCCCATCGGCCATGCGGCTAAGGTCAAGATGGTTGGATGAGCCGAGGCGGAGGAGTGTCTGCATACCGCGGGCAACAAGGCTTTGCTCCGATTTTTGCGCCTTAGCCTCTTCCTTCTGCGCAATTACTTCCGGAGATTTTGCCTCTGCCTTGGGTTTGTCGGCTTTTTGTATTTCGGGCGGCGCTGCTGCTGGCGACTCTTCGTCTTCATCGTCTTCATGCGCGGCTATTTTCTTTTTCAGCCAACGTACGTTTTCTGCTTTGCCTTCTTCCAGCTTCTGCCGACTATAGGGCGTAAAGAAATGCTGGGATTCAAGCATCTTCAGGCTGCGCTGCGGCCAGTTAGTAGCCATGGCGGGATAGCCACGCGCCTTCAATTCTTTGCGCACCCGCTTGTTCGTCTTCTTGAAGTCGGGCGTGCCGAAGTGATAGACATCCGCATCGCACATGATTTCACCCAGCTTATCCGCCGGTGCCTGCGGCATTCGCGTAGCCATAATGCAATCGCTTACGCGCTGGATGAAGAGGCCGTCTTCCATGCCTTCGTCGGCAAAGAACCGTTTCGCTGCTTCTATACTGCGTAGCTCGTGGTCTTGCATCTGGCCGTTTAAATGACCAACGTCGTGAAACCAGGCGGCCACCTGTAGGATTTGCAGTTCTTCCTCCGTTACACCCTCACGCTGGCCAATTTCAATGGCGTGGCGCACGACTTGTTCCGTATGCTCATAGCTATGGAAGTAGAGGAGCTTAGTGTCTGCCACATCAAATTCCCGGCGCACCCGGGCGGAAGCTTTTTGAACGATGTCTGCTGGAGCCATTGTGAGTGATAAATAATGAAAGGTTGAGCGGATTAAAAATTAAGGTTCAGCTTAGTGCCAAGCGACACGTTGAAGATGGTGCCTTCGGGCGAGAAGCCAGCTGTGGCGGAAAGGATAAACATGTTGTAAGGAATATAGTAGAAGCCTCCGCCGTAAGCGTCGTGCCATTTGTTGCTCGTCTCGCCGTCCTGCCATACGCGCGCTACGTCATTGAAACCTACAAGCCCAAATGCGCCGGGCAGAATGTAGTCTTTGATGTCAAAGAGCTTGGCGCGCAGCTCAACGCTCGCATAAGCCATAGAGCGCCCGGAAAAGCGGTTTTTGCGGAAGCCGCGCAGCACATTGTTTTGCCCGACGGACATGGCCTGGAAAAACTCATAGTCTTTGGAGAAGATATGGCCGCCCCCGAAGCGCAGCAAGGCGATGAGCTTTGCCGGGTCGCTGAGGGAAGCATAAATGTCCATATCCGAGTGGGCTTCGGTGTAGGGCTTCGTCGTCTCGCCGGCAACATCGCTGAGCACATTCAGCTCATTGTGCCAATGCACGCCGCGCGTTGGGAACAGGTCGCTGTTTACATTATTGACGTCCAAGAAGAATTTGCCGCCGAGGTATTGCTTATGGCTATAGATGCTGGCGGAATCAAGCCCTACGAAGCCCGGTGATTCCAGCACCTTGTTTTCATTATCGTATTCATGATTGGAATAGTAGCTGTAATAAGGCCCGACTGCCACGCGCAGGATGCCGAAGAGGCGCTTTTGAATCAGTATATCCACATCCAGCGAATTGTAGCGCGCCCGGTAAAACTTAAGCGGAGCGTCCTTTTCCGATTCATTCCCGAAGCCGAAGAAGTTGCGTAATGCAGGGCGCTGAAAGCTGGCGTCCACCAGCAGGTCATTCGCTTTGATCGAATGAATGAATGCGCCGTGATAATTAATCTGAAATGCCTGCCGGGAAACGGCAAAGAGCGCCGTCAGCCTGTTGTCCGTTTCGTACGGCACTTTGCGCCAGCCATAGGTGCGCCGCCACACGCCAAGGCCGGCAAGGAATCCGTCATCCGGATTGTATCCGAATGCGACTGTGGGCAGCCGCAGGAAATTATAAGTGAAGTCCTGCACCTTAAAGTCATTCACCGTAGGGTCGGTGCTGAAGTCTTTATCCGTATGCCGGTGGGCAAGCACCTGATTTTCCTCCGTAGTTACATCATAGATATGGCTGTGCGCCTTGCCTGCTACGTTGAAGGTATCCGCGCCGCCACCGCCAATCATACGGATGCGCATGTTAGTGCGCACGCCGGGGTCTATCTCAAATTTGTCGGGGCCATTGAAACCGAAGAGGCGGAGCTCCTTCGTAACCTTCGGGTCAAATAGACGGCTGTACATGAGCAGCGTTGTGTCCTTGCCCTGCTCACGCGCGTGTACCTGCACGAGAATTCCACTGTCGCTCTGTGTGATGTTGAATTGCTCCGGCTTGTTTGAGCCAAGCACCTGCACCTCACGCGAAAGGAACTTGTAGTAGCGCATACCCTTTCCGTGAATCCTGTCGCGACGCGTCTTCAGCTTACCTTCCAGCTCTGCGCCCCGCATCGTTACAATTGGCGGAGGCATCTGCCCTACTGCATCGTGAATCGCATCATCGGTTATGAGTTTCTGGAATTCGCGGATGCCGGTATCCCAATCCCGCTTTGTCAGGTCATTAAGGAACAGGCGGTCAAAATCCCGCGGCGAATAGCTGAGCCAGTTAAACTTATGGTAGTTGTACTTAAAGCCGCGCATCCACGGCAGTCTGCGCAAGGTCGCAAACTTCATGATTAGGCCGTTTGCATTAAAAAAAGCCTGGTCGCGGTCGCGGGGAATGGGATAATAGAGCTTACCGCGGCCCGTATCAGACACGCCAAAACGCCATTGGCCGAGGTGTCTGTCCCAATCGCCGACGAGCATGTCCAGCAGACGCGCACGCAGCACGGCGTGCTGGTCAACAAAGTGGTCGTCGTCGGAAATCATTTTATTGAAAACCTTCGTGCTGCTTTTCGACGAGGTGCCGTCCGGCGTGGGGTCTGCCGGCTCCAGGAGGCAGACCTTATTTGCAAAAAGCGGCCGGTAGAAGCCAAGCGTCGGGTCATCGGGCACGTAGAAGAACGTGGGCTTGGGAGCAATCACGCCCGCCGCATTGGCCAGGGGCCATACAACCAGCGGCCCGTATGGCAGCGCCGCTGAAATCATGTCCTGTACTACATCGCGCGCAAAAGTTTCCCGCATGGCTGCCGGTAAAACCTTGCGCGGATCTTTATCTATGGTGCGCAGGTTATACTTCACACCATCTTTGTCTTTGAGGTGAAGGGTTTTGGTTTGAAATCCGCCGCCTGCGCCGGTAATGCTTAATCCTCCCTGCTCCTTATTCAGATGAAAGACTTTCAGGGAAACCGGCTCGCTCCATTCCGCGCGGTAGTTTTTGCCAACCATGAAGCGCCGGAATCCTGTGGCGCTGGCATATTGATGGCTTGCTGGCACCAGCGCCGTATCGTGATAGACGGCAATCGGAGTGGTCGTATCCGGCTCGGCGGGTGGCGGGAGCTTACTGTAATTCAAGACGGTGTCTGAATAAAGGAGTAAGCCAGCGGAATCTTTTCCGGCGGCCTTAAATGTGCAGGTAACCGTCTTATCCTTGTAAATGTCCAGCTCCGCCCAACCGATGGAGGCAGCGGCAAATTTTGCCTTCTTCGTTTTGGACACGCGGTTTGTCTTGCAACCGGAGCCGGATACGATATAGTTGCTGGCGCTGTCGGCAATCCATTCCAGCGCATGCTCATGGCCGGCCACATGTATCACATTGGGGTGCGTTTTGAGAATAGCATCAATTTGCGCCACCATATTGGCGTAGTCCGGATACTTCAGGTCTTCAACCGTACCGAAGACGGCGCGGCTGATAGGATAAATGGAGCCAAGAATGGGCAGTGGGATATACAAATTCTTCTTCATGTCGGTGAAGGGGAAGATGTGCTGCTTCACCGTGTAATAGCCGCCATGCACGCCATATGTCTTGAACGGATGGTGCCCGGCGAAGATGATAAGCTTCTTATAGTTACGAGTCACGATGTCCTGTAGCTCGTTGAGCAATTCCTCGCGGGTCTTTACCGCGCAATCGCTCTCAAGGCCGGGCTTGGCCTGCTTGTGCAGCCACCATTGCGTGTCCATGATTACGAGCACGACGTCATTGCCCAAATCCACTTCTTCCGGCCCCGGACAGCCTTCTTCCGGCAGGAAACGCAGATTTTTTCGGCCAAGCCCGTTTAAGTAGCGTCCCTGCCGCAGTATTGAATTAAAGCCCCCGGGTTGTCCGTTCATCCAGTCATGATTGCCGGGAATGAAATAAACCATCTTAGGCCCGTAATTGGAGATGTTGGCTTGCGAATCCAGCACAGCCTTCACTTCGCCATACTTCTCTAACTGCTCATAAGGCAACCCGAAGCGGTATAGATTATCACCCAGAAAAACTACTGTTGTCTTGCCGTCATCAATCTTCTCGGTGCGCTCTACTGCTTCTACTACCGTATGATGGCGGTCAACGGTGAGCGCCCCGGCATCGCCAATAAGGATAATGCGCTGGACTATGGAGTCGTTTGGCCGCTGTGGCTGCGCTGCTGCGAAAAAGGGAAGGGCAAGAAGCAGGAAACTCAGGTATCGTTTCATTTCCGGGGTGCGTGATATGGCAGAATAAGCAGGGTTGGTGAGCCTTGTCCCGCGGATTCATTGGAGATGTATAAGGTACGGTCAGGGCCGATAGCTATCCCCTCCGGCTGCTTGTAAAATTTCGCATTAAGCGGATAGGCCTGGATAATGCTGCCGTCGCGGTGGGCCGTGACGAGCATCTTCTCGCCTGTGGACTGTAAAATCATCAGTTGATTGCTAAATGGATTTATGAGCGCAGCCGAAGGCTTAAACTTAATCTTATCCTCACCGAGCGTGGCAGCAATGCCATGCGCGTCAATGGTTAGCGGCGATGGCATAAACTGCCTTGCAGTGGGACTAAAGGCCCAAGTGCTGAGCGTTTTTCGCTTATCGGCAAGACAATCTTTACAGACAAGCATCAGCAATTTTAAGCTGTCATCATAATAAATAGCTTCAAACTCATTGCCCTTCTCCGGAGTCTCATATTTCACGCTTTGAATGTTCTCGCCGGAAGTGATAGTGGTGGCGAAGATGGAGCCATCACTGCGCAGAATGTAAAAAGTACCGTCCACCATTGCCACATCCTCAAAATCGCCGTGGCCGTGAAATTTCCAGCGCAGGATATGTTCAGGATGGTTTGGAAAGATTTTATAGAGAAAGCCATCTTCATCCTCAATGGCGAAGAGCGAATTGTCCTTAGGGTAATACCACAGGCCCGAAATCTCATTTAGCGACGTTGGCAACTCTACTACCTTAGGATGGTCAAAGTCGTAGCCTTCCACATTTCCTTTAATAGAAGAGGCCTTTGGCCCGCAGGCGCATAGGGCAAGCATTAATATCACGGTAAGCGCCGGATAAGAAACACGCATGTAGAAAGTATATCGTCTGTGCATCAGGAAGTAACCGGTGAAGCCGGACTGCAATTTCTGTATGAAAAATTCAGACCAGCACCGGCTTCGCCTGAGCTTACAGACGCGAAGGCCTATTTTTGCCGCCCTTCATGTTACAAACCATCGTCAACGGCAAACACAGCTTTTCCATCCGACAAGAAGACGGCCGATGGGTGGTTGGCGAGGAGCCGGCGCCCATAGACATCTCCCGCGCAGCTGGCGGTATCCTCAGCGTCCTGCACCGCGGCAAGAGCTTTGAGGCTATTGTTGAAAGTGTTGATAAGGCTTCCAAAGAAGTCAATTTGCGCATCAACGGGCAGCGGTACACTGTAGCCATCCAGGAGCTGATTGACCAACTCCTGCACGAAATGGGCCTGGATATTGCCGCGACAAAGAAGATTGAGCCGATTAAAGCGCCGATGCCCGGCATGGTGCTCAAAGTGCTGGTTCAGCCCGGCCAGCGCATTGCCAAAGGCGATGGCCTCCTCATTCTGGAAGCCATGAAGATGGAAAACGTGCTTAAAGCGCCCGCCGACGCTACCATAAAAAATATCCGGATTGCCGAGCGCACGGCTGTTGGGAAAGGCGACGTGCTGATAGAACTTGAATGATGAAACGATTGTTGCTTTGCCTGTTGCTTCCGATTCTTCCGCTGCTTGCAAAGGGGAAGGAGGGCCTCGCCTACCTCTATATTCAGGGCGATAAGCAGACGCCATTCTACGTGAAGCTTGAAGACGCCATGCAGCCGCGCTATGGCAAAAACTATTGCATTATCCCGCAACTTGCGCCCGGCCCGGCCCATATTGAAATCCTTTTTCAGCAAAACGCCTTTCCGCCGCAGCAGTTTACTGTAATGATTCCCGATGGCGGCAGCAGGGGCTTTCTTTTAGTCAAAGAGACAGAAGGCTTTTCCCTCTACGACTTGCGACAAGGGTTTTATCTGCGTGCAGGCAACAAGGAAGAAGATGACCGTCAGCCGACCGGCAGCGCAGTTATAGCCGGCATTCAGCCGCCTCCGATAGTTGATACCGTATTGCGTGTAAGAGCGCAAAATAATAGTGTCGGCAAACCCTTTAAGCCCAGGAAGGGCAAGCTTCCTGAGGTGCCTAAAACTACTGCCAGCACATCGTTGCCGGAGGAAAAAGAAGGCCCGGCCTTTATCCCAAACTTAGAGTTGCCTAAAACGGATAAGCCGGGGCAAGAAAGCAACACGCCGAAGACCGTCACGCAAACGGAAAGCGTGCCTGTCATTGCGAACAGCGATTGCCCTAAAGCCATTTCCACGGAAGACTTCGGCAAAATCTTCAATGCCATGTCTGCGGTTTCAGGCGATGAAGACCGCCTCGGCTATATAATCGGCAGGATGGATGTATGCTATGAAAGCTGGCAGGCCCGCGCATTGGCGCAGATGTTGAGCACCGAGTCTGCCCGCTACACGCTGCTCAAAAAGACATATCCGCACATCACCGACCAGGGTGCATTTCCGCTGTTGGATGACCTGTTCAGCAATGAGATATGGAAAGCCGAGTTCGCGCGGCTCGTGCGCCATTAGCCAATAACCTTATGAAGCCAAAAGTCTTTTCATTCTTCATCCTGCTGACTGCCTTTGCCGCCTGTAAGCCCGACCCAAAGTCCCAAATCATCGGGCTGTGGCAGGAAGTGGATATTAAGAACCCGCAGATTGACGAAGCAATGGAGCAGCAGCACCAGTTCTTAGACACCGTTGGCCGCGGCATGGATTCGGCGAGCGCCGCTCAGTTATATGGTGTAGCCAATATTGATACGTTCAAGAAAAGCATCCGTACCAATCTGGACTCATTCAAACGTGCGGAGCGCAAAGCAGTGACTGAAACCTGGTTTGACTTTCACAAAGACGGCCTCGTATATCTCCATTCTCAGGAAGGAATAGACTCCGCTAAATGGTACTTTGACGATGACGGCGCGTTGATGCTGGATGAGCAAGCCCTCAAGGGCGGCGGCGCTAAAATCCGCATGGAAGTGCTGGCCCTGAACGATACCGCGCTTCGCCTCAACCATAAGGAACAATACCTCAACAGCACCGCCGAGTTTCGCCGCGTAAAGCGGTAGCGCGGCTTATCTTCGCTGCCGAGTGTTGGAATGTTGGACGCTTCGCGTTGGAGCGTTGGAATATTCCCCCAAACGCTCCAACATTACAACACCCCAACATTCCAACTCCCAATGCGTACCATTCCCTTCCGCCAGGCCCTTCGCGAAGCGATGCAAGAAGAAATGCGTCGTGACGAGCGCGTATTCCTGATGGGCGAAGAAGTAGCCCAATACAACGGCGCTTATAAGGTGAGCCAGGGCATGCTGGAAGAATTCGGCCCCAAGCGCGTCTTGGATACGCCTATTGCCGAGCTGGGCTTTGCCGCCATCGGTGTGGGTGCTGCGATGAACGGCACACGGCCCATTATTGAGTTCATGACGTGGAATTTCGCCGTGCTAGCGCTTGACCAGATTCTCAACCACGCGGCCAAGATGCTATCCATGAGCGGCGGGCAGTTTAGCTGCCCCATTGTTTTCCGCGGGCCGAATGGCTCTGCCGGTCAGCTCGGCGCGCAGCATTCGCAGGCTTTTGAAAGCTGGTACGCCAACATCCCCGGCCTGAAGGTCATTTCCGTTTCCAATCCTTACGACGCAAAGGGCTTGCTCAAGAGCGCTATCCGCGACGAAGACCCGGTGGTGTTCATGGAAAGCGAGGTGATGTATGGGGAGCAAGGCGAGGTGCCGGAGGAGGAATACCTCATCCCGATTGGCAAGGCTAAGGTGGTGCGCGAAGGCAGCGACGTAACGATGGTATCCTTCAACAAAATGATGAAGGTGGCCCTCGGCACGGCGGAACAGCTGGCGAATGAAGGCATCAGTGCCGAGGTAATTGACCTGCGCACCATCCGCCCGCTGGATTGGCAGACGATTGTGGAATCCGTGAAGAAAACGGGCCGCCTCGTGATTGTAGAGGAGCAGTGGCCGTTCGGTTCCGTGTCGTCCGAAATATCTTACCGCGTGCAGAAGGAAGCTTTTGATTATTTAGACGCGCCCATCCGCCGCATCACAGCTACGGACACGAACATGCACTATGCGCCCAACCTCGTAGCCGCCGCGTTGCCCAATGTAGAGCGCACCGTGAAAATGGTTAAGGAAGTGATGTACCTCGTGAAGTAAGCAGTGCTTCTGCAATAATCAGGTCTTCGGGCACGGTAATCTTGATGTTGCCGCGCTCTCCTTCTACCAATTGCACGCTTTTGCCAAGCGCTTCAACGACCGTTGCTTCGTCTGTAAAAGATGGCTGATAAGGTTGCTGGAAAGCTTCATGCAATAACCGGGCTTCAAATGCCTGCGGTGTCTGTACAGCTCGTAAATCTTCGCGTGCAACCGCACGGCTGCCATCTGCTGAAACCCGGCGGATGCTGTCTGCCGCCGGAATGACCGGAATGGCAGTGTCAGAAGCGCAGGCGGCTTCATAGCAGCGTTGGATAAGCTCTGTTGACGCGAGTGGACGTGCGCCATCGTGCACAAGCACAATGCCTTCCGGCGGCACCGCCTTCAATCCATTGGCTACGGATGCAAAGCGCGTATCACCGCCGGCAACAATCGTCAGGTTTATGCGTTCCGGAAAGCATTGCAGCACCATTTGCGCCAGAGAAATCTGAGCCGCAGGCAGCACAAGGATAATTTGGCATCCCGGAAGCGCATCCTGAAAAGCTTTGATGCTCCAATAAAGCACAGGCTTACCGTAAAGGTCTAAAAATTGCTTCGGCAGAGCCGTGCCCATGCGCTGTCCGCTGCCGCCCGCTACGATTACGACGTATGCCTGGTTAGTATGCTGCACCGCTTATTTTTTCTTTTGGAGAAAGTGCTCGTACTCGTTCAGGAAAGCGGTCACTTTTTCCGGCGTACAAATCACCTGGCGCAGCGACTTCACCATCTGCTCCAGGTTGTCAAAGTGGATAGCGCTCAATTCTACATTTTCGTCCGTTGCCTCAAATGTGATTTCGTTGCTGATGTACAAATCGGTTTCCCGCATCCCAGCAATCCGTTCAAGTAAGGTCAACCAATCCACCGGCGAGGATGCATTCAGCTTATGCTTTGCAAAGACGGGCGCATAGTGATCCTCAAGCGCTGAATTTTTTACTTTAAGCACGGCGGTTACTGCGCTCGAATCTATAATGAATGGGGCATAACTACTCTTTTGCGCGCGAGCAGTATGCGAACATGCGAGCACAAGCACACCGACGATAAGCAGTCGGCACTTTACGGCGTAATTCCTCGTCATTTTACGTCGTGCATCAACTTGCGCACGAGCGGCGAAAGTACAATGAGCACACCGCCGGCAATGACTGCGTAGATACCAAGTTGCTTGTAGCCTTCCGTGTAGGTAAGCAGCCGTTCCATATCGCCGGCACCTTCCTTCGCATCCGCAAGTCCTGCGCCAATGAGGCCCGCTACATATTGGCCATACGCGCTCGCCAGAAACCACATGCCCATCATCACGCCCCATAGCGGCTTTGGCGACAGCTTGGTCATGATGGAAAGTCCGATCGGCGAAAGGCATAGCTCGCCGAAGGTTATGACGAGGTAAGCGGCAGTGAAGACGTTTAATGATGTTTTGCCGCTCGCATCCGCAAAGAAGCGCGTAGCGTAAAACACATAGTAAGCAGCGCCTAGAAACAGAAACCCGAGGCCAAATTTGATAACCGTGTTCGGATTTGCTTTGCGCCTTGCAAGCGCCAGCCAGAGAATGCCGATAAGCGGGCTAAGCGCGATAACGAATATGGAATTGGCGGCGTTGTTGACGATATTCGGGTCAATGGTCATGCCCACTACCTTGTCGTTCACATTCTTCAGCGCAAAGATGGCAAGCGAGCCGCCGGCCTGCTCAAAGATGGCCCAGAAGAGCACCGAGAAAATGATGAACACCAGCGCAGCAACAATCTTCTGCCGCTCCACACCTGACAGCTTGCGCATTTCTGTAAAAAGATAGACCAACGTAGCCGGGCCAATGAGCGCCATGAAAATATCCGTGTATTGCGTATTGGAAACCATCAACAGGATGAGCGGCATAGCAATGATGGAGCCTATATAAACGGCTATTTCCAGCATGCGCTTGCGGCCTGCAGGCATATCTGCGCGTAGGGGTGAAAGCCCGATTGGCCCTAACGACTTCTGCGTAAAAAGGAATGTGAGCAGCCCGATAATCATCACGATGCCGGCAGAGGCGAACGCCAGGCTCCACGAATGATACTTACCAATGTACACGCAGACAATGCCGCCGAGCAAGGCCCCAATGTTGATGCCGGAATAGAAAAGTCCGAAGCCCGCATCGCGCCGCGTGTCGCCTTCCCGGTACAGCGCTCCTACCATCGTTGAGATATTGGGCTTGAAAAAGCCGGTGCCGACGATGGTGCAGCAAATGCCCATATAGAAGAACTTTTCCGGAGATGCGGCAATGATGAAGTTGCCGATAATCATAAGTAGCCCGCCCCAGAAGAGCGACTTGCGGAAGCCGAGAATCTTATCTGCGAATAAGCCGCCGATAAAGGTGAATGCGTAAACGAACGCCTGAATCGCGCCATACTGAAGGTTAGCCGTTTTATCAGCGGCGGCCTCGCCCAGATGCGTCAGCAGCTTCGTGGCAATGAAGATGGTAAGCATGCCCCGCATTCCGTAAAAGCAGAAGCGTTCCCACATTTCCGTGAGGAAGAGGCCCCAAAGCTGTTTCGGATAGGCGCCTTTGAAATCGTGAATGGCTGCGAGTGCAGCTTCCGATTGCTGTTCAGCAAGAAGGCCCGTACCCTCGTAGCCTTCTTCGTTGCCGCGCGGCGTTTCGCCGGAGTATGGTTGGCTCATATAAATACTTGAATAAAAAAGGCAGGGCAAATGTGCCCTGCCTTTCCGTGAATCTTAATTAGCGTATTCCGTTCATCATCTTGACCATCATCCGGGCAAGGAAGAACAGAATAATGGCGGCGGCGCCGCTCATGACTACGAATAGCATGAAGAAGTCAAACAGATTGCTCATACTGTAGCCTAAGAATGATGTCGTCTTGCCATTTTCCGGATAGAATGAGGAAAGCGTTCCGGCAAATTTGTTGGCAGTTGCATTGGCCAGAAACCAAGCGCCCATAAGCAACGAGGCAAAACGTACCGGCGACAGCTTATTCACAAGCGACAGACCGATAGGCGAAAGACATAGTTCCCCAATCGTGTGCAGCAGGTAAAGCGCTATGAGCCAGAACATGCTCACTTTTATGCCTGGCCCGAGGTCTTTCACAACAAAGGCAATCAGCAGATACCCAAGCGAAAGAAACATGAGGCCCATTGCCTGCTTAAAGGGTGATGCAGGCTCTACGCCGCGACGACCCAATCCGCCCCATATTTCTGCAAACAACGGCGCCAGCAGTACAATGAAAATGGCATTGACACTATTAAAGGCAGCAGCAGAAATTTCTTCCATTACCAGCCGCTCGCCCTGTACAAATTTGTAGATCGTTAAGCCCAGCAGCACCGCTCCAATCACTGCAAAGAGCATTTTATACTCTTTAGGAATAGACATAATTCTATTCAGCACAAAAAACAGCACGAATGCCAGGGCCGTGACAACGGCGTAGGCGACTCCATAACTCACGTTAAGGCCGATATGCCTATCCATTTGCTCATCCGCAAAAAAGGTCAGCGATGCGCCTGCCTGCTCAAACGCTGCCCAGAAGAATATCACGAAGAACGCTGCGATGACTATGACGGCTATGCGCTGAATCTCAACTTTCGTAAGGCTCGGGTCCATCATTACAAAGACGAATGCGGCAATGGATACCGAAAAGATGGAAGAGCCAACCCAATCCTGACCGGCGAGAAATTTAAAAATAAGCAGCAGTCCTACGAGCAATCCCACAGGTATAGCATAGCGCGCAGCAGTTGCCTTTTTGGGGGCCATTGCTTCTTCGGCCATATCGGCAACGGTCGTATGTGGCGTCGGGCCCTCTGCAAGGCGTTTTGCTTTTGCCTTTGGCGATGTGCCCACCGGCTCACCTTCAGGAGTGACAAGGTATTTCCGCTTGAGCAGCTCAAAGGAGAGCACGCCGAACAGCATGCCTACGCCCGCAGCGAAAAACCCCCACTTAAAGTCGCCCGGATTGCCGGTATCACCTATGGCGCCACACACAAGGGGCGAAAAGAATGCACCGAGGTTGATGCCCATGTAGAACAGCGTGAATGCGGCATCAACGCGTTTGTCTCCCTGCGGATACAGGGACCCGACAAGGGTAGAAATATTGGGCTTAAAGAAGCCATTACCTACAATCAGACCGGTCAGGCCAAACCACATCAGCGTTTGCGCAAGCGCAGGATTCGCGTAGTTGGAGGCGCTGAAAAACATCATAAATTGGCCTATCGCCATCAGGATGCCGCCTACGAAAATTGAGCGGCGGTTCCCCCAATATCTATCCGCGATGTAACCGCCGATTAATGGTGTCAGATAGACAAGGCCAGTAAAGGAGCCGTAGATGTTTGAAGCATACGCTTTATCAAACATCAGCGCCTTCGTCATGTAAAGGACGAAAATCGCGCGCATTCCGTAGTAGGAAAAGCGCTCCCACATTTCCGTGAAGAAGAGAACGAACAGACCTTCCGGATGTCTGCCTGATACCCCAGACGTAGCGGGCGGAGTGGATTGCTGCATAAGCTTTTGGAGAGAAGAGTTGTTGAAACTATTAGTGTTAAGCGGACAAGATAGAAATTTTTCGCGCCCACTCAGCTGCAAGTTGGACAAACTCCCGTCAATTGCGGGAGTAATCGCCTGAACTATGATTAGCCGGTCTTAGCAGTAGCGCTTGTGTTGTTCATAGAATGTAGGGTGACAAAGATGGACTCCTTTTCTTTGCGGCTGCAATGCCTTCTACCTACAACATCCTCCTCCTCGGCTCCGGCGGCCGCGAAAGCGCCATCGCCTGGAAGCTGCGCCAAAGCCCTCTTTGCAAGCGCCTCTATATCGCACCCGGAAACGGTGGCACAGGCGCCTGGGGTGATAATGTGCCTCTCTCCCCCACCGATTTTGTAGGCATCAAAACGTTTTGCCTTTCCAATAAAATTGACATTCTCTTTCCCGGCGGCGAGGACGCGCTGGTGGCCGGTATCTGGGATTTTTTCAAGGAAGACGAAGCCTTGCGCCGCATCATAGTATGCGGGCCTTCTATGGCCGGGGCACAATTGGAAGGCAGCAAGGCCTTCTCCAAAAAGTTCATGCAGCGCCACGGCATTCCCACGGCCGGCTATCGGGAGTTTAACAAGGATTCTTTTGAGGAAGGCATGGCTTATCTCGCAGCGCATTCCCTGCCGGTCGTTGTTAAAGCCGATGGACTTGCCGCCGGCAAAGGCGTCATCATTGCAGGTACGAATGTCGAGGCTCAGGAGGCCTTCAAAGCGATGATTCAGGATGCACAATTCGGAGCAGCTGGCAGTACTGTAGTTGTAGAAGAATTTCTCACTGGCATTGAGCTTTCCGTCTTCATTCTAACTGACGGCTCTGGCTACGTGCGCTTGCCAGAGGCAAAGGATTATAAGCGCATCGGCGAGGGTGATACGGGCCTTAATACGGGCGGCATGGGCGCTATCTCGCCGGTTCCTTTTGCGGATGCGGAGTTTATGGATAAGGTGCGCGAACGTATCATTGAGCCCACCGTCCTCGGTTTGCAGCATGAGCAGATAATGTATCAGGGTTTCATCTTCTTCGGTCTCATCAGCGTAGGCGGCGAGCCTTACGTGATTGAGTACAACTGCCGCATGGGCGACCCAGAGACGGAGGTAGTGCTGCCGCGCCTGGAAGATGACCTTGTTCAGCTCATTTTAGATATGGATGCCGGCGTGCTTCAGGCGCGCCGAGCCAAGCATAGTATGCAATCCGCCGCAACCATCATGCTTGTAAGCCACGGTTATCCGGGGGATTATGAGAAGGCTAAGCTCATCAGCGGCATCAAAGATGTCACCGAAAGCATCACGTTCCAGGCAGGCACCACACTTTGGGAGGCTGACGTCCTCACTTCCGGCGGCCGAGTGATTGCGCTCACCTCAGTGGCTCCCACTTTAAAGGATGCCCTCGCCGCTTCTTATCGCTCCGCAGTGCTTATCAACTACTCCGGCAAGGCTTTTCGCCGCGACATCGGCTGGGAATTTTTGAACTAAATCCGTTGCCTGTGTAGCTACATTTTCTAATTGCAAAGGCCGCTAACAGCTTTTCCGTTACGTAGTTAATGCCTTCCCCCAATTGTTAACCCCGCTAACATGACTATAACGTCCGACCCCTACCTGCGGGCTGGATTTTTTTCTGTCTTTGCAATGACACCGAAACAAACCCCTGCAAAGCAAATGCGCAACATCATCCTTTCCACCGCTATCGTTCTTACCAGCATCCTCTCCGCAGGTCAGGCTTTCGCGCAGGTTTCCGCAGATGCTTTTGCAAGCGCTACTATCACTACTCCGCAGGCACTGGAAAAAAGCTCAGACCTTGAAATTCACACGACTTTTGCGCAATCCGGCCGCAAAGCGATGGATCAAAACGTCGCCGCACAAGATGTAAAGCCTGCAACGTTCACTATCAGTGGTACCCCTGGAATGGCCTATGGTGTAATGGCTCCCGAAGCTATGAATGTAGCCGCTGCTACCCGTAACATCAGCATCCACACTTCCCTCAGCGGCGCATTCCGTCTGGCTTCTGATGGTACCGACAAGGTTAGTATCTCTGCACGCTTCTCTACTGCAAGCGCTGCCGTCAACACGCCAGTGGGCGGTGGCCTGGACGTAACCGTAGTTTACAATTAAGCCAGGTAAATAGTCGGTACGAGCCGTGTAGCGGCTAAATATCCCCGAATGGGGATTTTTTTATGCCTTGTCCGTTCGATTATTAAGGCTATACATCTGCATTAGCAGCACATTAAGAACCTGCTTTGCTCATGAAGCGTAAGTGTGCCCGACAAGAACGCCCCTGAGGCTATTGAAAAACACTCTATGCAGACCCTTCTTACCTATCAGCTATGTGAAAATGAACATTTCACCCCTACGGCAGTAGCCCGTCTGAGGGCGTTGCTAAAATCCAATGGCTACCAGGATTTTATCACCGGAATAAATACTAAAGGCGAAAAAACAAAATCAGCGCTGCCTGATACTACGCTATATAAGGAGCGCATTTCCCCTAAGGACGCGCGCGCCGAATTGCGTGCCGCCGCCCGTACGTTTCATCTCAGGATAGAATGTTGCATTGCGGTAGAAATAATCGGCTGGAGCGGTATTTCTTTAAAGAAGGGGTGAGGGGGTTGGAACGTTGGAGCGTTTAAGAAACATTCCGACAGCTATTTCCCTTCCATCCGCTCGCCGTAGCGGACGAACATATACAGGTACAGCACGCGCGAGATCCGCATAAGCCAAGGCTGCAGCAGCGCTAAGCCGAGGATGCCGGTGCCGAGAAACCAATAGACGCTGTTGTCTGTGTAAGAAAAGCCTTTGGTAAAGGCAAAAATGACTGCATAAACGATGAGTAGCCCAACCGTAAGGGCGTAGCTCACGTAGCCGGTGCCGTAGTAAAACCCCACTTCCAACTCCATCTTCTGCCCGCATTCTTCGCAGCGCTCGGGCATAGCCAGCACCCCGGAAAGCGGGAAGATGGATGGCTGTACGAACATTCGCCCCTTCCGGCAGCAAGGGCAGCGCATGGAGAGGATAGAAGGAAGAAGCGCGGGCATATGGCAAAGTTAGGTTGATGGGTTAAAGGGTTAACGGTTTAAACAAGTTGAACGTGTCCAACTCGCTCCAACATGTCCAACTTACCTTCGCCGCCGCAATGCCCAGCAAAGAAGTCCTGCTCAAAGCCTACCGCCTGATGATGACGGCCCGCGCCATGGCCGACATCTACGAAGCCAACCGGCCCATCTGTAAATACGTTCACAGCACCTCCCGCGGCCACGAGGCCATCCAGCTTGCCACAGGCTTCCTTTTGGAAAAGGATGACTGGGTGAGCCCCTATTACCGCGACGAGAGTCTGATGCTCGGCATGGGCTGGCGGCCTTATGAGATGATGCTGCAATTGCTGGCTAAGGGCGACGATCCCTTCACCGGCGGCCGGGCTTACTACAATCACCCCAACAGCCGCCGCGAAGCCTTCCCGAAAATAATCCACCAGAGCAGCGCCACCGGGATGCAGGTCATTCCTACCACCGGCGTGGCGCAGGGCATTAAGTATATTGAGCGGCAGAAGCTGAGGAGCTACGAAACGCCGCCGGTTGTAGTCTGCTCCCTCGGCGACGGCTCTGTGACGGAAGGCGAAGTAAGTGAAGCATTTCAGTTTGCCGTGCTGCATCAGCTACCCATCATTTATCTCGTCCAGGATAATGACTGGGGCATCTCCGTCTCCTCCGATGAGGCCCGCGCGATGGACGCCTATGAGTACGCAGCCGGCTTCAAAGGCATGGAGCGCGTCCGCGTGGACGGCTCCGATTTCGCGGACTCCTACAAGACGATGGATTACACCATTGACTGGGTGCGCAAGGAGCGCAAGCCCTTCCTCGTGCACGCCAAAGTGCCCCTGCTTGGCCACCACACCAGCGGTGTCCGCAAGGAATGGTACCGCCACGACCTTGAGGCGCATGGAGAGGATGACCCTGGGCCGAAGCTGCGCAAGCTGCTTTTGGGCCGTGGCTTGACGGAGGAAGCCTTGGACAAGATTGAGGAAGAAGAGCGCGAGTATATCCGCCGCGAATTTGAAGCTGCTGTAGCCGCGCCGGAACCCGACCCCGCCGGTGTAACAGAGCACGTCTTTTCGCCTACAAAGGTTTTGGAAGAAAGGGGCACGCGCACGCCCGCCGGCAAGACGGAGAAGACGGTAATGGTAGATGCGGCATTGCACGCGGTTGAAGAAATCCTGCAAGACCATCCCGAAGCCTTGTTCTACGGCCAGGACGTAGGCAAGCGCCTCGGCGGTGTCTTTCGCGAGGCGGCAACGCTGGCGGATAAGTTTGGCGATGCGCGCGTGTTTAACACTGCTATTCAGGAGGCTTACATCATTGGCTCCACGGCAGGAATGAGTGCCGTTGGCCTGAAGCCAATTGTGGAGGTGCAGTTTGCCGACTACATCTACCCCGGCCTCAACCAGCTTGTAACGGAGCTTTCTAAAAGCAATTATCTCTCCTGCGGGAAGTTTCCCGTCGGCTGCATCATCCGCGTGCCCATTGGCGCTTATGGAGGCGGCGGCCCTTACCACAGCGGCAGCGTTGAAAGCACCCTCGCCACCATCAAAGGCATCAAGATTGCCTACCCGAGCAATACGGCGGACATGAAGGGCCTGATGAAGGCCGCCTTCTACGACCCGAACCCGGTAGTGATGCTGGAGCACAAAGGCCTCTACTGGAGCAAGGTGCCCGGCACCGATGAGGCCAAAATGGTAGAGCCTGACCGCGACTACATCCTTCCCTTCGGCAAAGGCGCGGTTGCATTAAAGGCTGATGACGAGCTTTTAGAAGAAGGCGCGACGGTGTGCGTCATCACCTACGGCATGGGTGTGTATTGGGCAAGGGCCGCCGCGCAAAAGTTCCCCGGCTGCGTGGAAGTGATAGACCTGCGCACTATCTATCCTTGCGATGAGGAGTTGGTGATGCAAACCGTCCGCAAGCACGGCAAATGCCTTGTGCTGACGGAAGAGCAGCTTCGCAATTCCTTCGCGGAAGCCTTGGCGGGACGCATCTCGCAGCAATGCTTCACCTCATTAGACGCGCCGGTGCAAACGCTCGGCGCGCTGGACATGCCTGCCGTGCCGATGAATGTGGGGCTGGAAGCAGCAATGCTGCCGAATGCGGAGAAGGTGGCGGAGAAGATTAGAGCGTTGCTGGCCTACTGATGCATGGATTAACCGTAAAAGGCTACCTCTTCCACCCCAGCCGAGTTGCGCACACCCCGGTACATCCCCGCTGAGTTGAAGCAGAACACATGCTCGCCCTGCGCGTTCACGGCTATCATGCCGCCTTCGCCGCCCATCTTCACCAGTTTATCTTTTACCACCCGGTCACAGGCTTCCTGAAGCGACAGGCCGGCGTATTCTATCAGGCAGCTTACATCATACGCAGCCACCGCGCGTAAAAACGGCTCGCCGTGGCCGGTGCAGGAGATGGCGCAGGTCTTGTTGTTGGCGTAAGTGCCAGCGCCGACTACCGGGCTGTCACCAATGCGGCCGAAGCGCTTGTTAGTCATGCCGCCGGTGGAGGTGCCTCCGGCGATATTGCCCTGCGCATCGCACGCCACCGCGCCTACTGTGCCGAATTTATGGTCGGAGGTTTTGGGAATCGCGCCTTTGAGATTGTCGGCTTTATGGTCTAATTGATAAAAGTCCGAGTCGCGGATTTCCACCCATTGGTCGTAACGGTCTTGGTTGAAGAAGTAGTCGTCGTGCGCCAAATCCATGCCTTGCTTCAATGCAAACTCATTCGCCCCTTTTCCGCTCAGGAAGACGTGGCCGCTGCGCAGCATCACTTCTCTTGCCAGCTTAATGGGGTTGCGGATGTTGCGCACGCCCGCCACCGCCCCTGCGCTCAGGTCGTAGCCGTCCATGACAGCGGCGTCCATCTCGTGCAAGCCTTTTTTTGTGAAGACAGAGCCGCGGCCTGCGTTGAAGAGCGGGTTGTCTTCCAGCGTCACAATCGCTTTCACTACGGCATCCATTGCAGTGCCGCCACGCTCTAACGCATCATAGCCAGCATCCAGGGCTGCTTGCAATCCGGCGCGGTACTGCGCTTCCTGCGATGCGTTCATAATGGCCGGGGTAATGTTGCCGGCTCCGCCGTGGATTACAAGGGTTGTCATGGACTTGGTTGGAAAGTTGTTGGACGGTTGTGTGCGGTCATTCCAGATATGCCGCTATGTTGTCACCTTCTATCGTTACCAGAATATTCTCCTGCAAAGTCGTCGCTACGCGCTGGCCGATGACGTCGGGCGTTACGGGGAAAGCTTTGTGCTTTCTGTCCACTAATACCGCCAGTAGGATTTGCTCGGGGCCGGTTTCCATTAGCGGCTTTATAGCGTAGAGCAGCGTTTTTCCGGAGTTCGCTACGTCATCCACCAGCACGAGCGAACTGTCGTTGATTGTGCCGCTCAGATTGATGGGTTCGTCCAGCGGGCTTTTCTTGTTCAGATCTAAGCGTAGCACCTGCACTTGCAGCGGGCTGATAGCTTTCAGGTGTGCCGCCAGCCGCCTCGCGATGTGCTCACCATTATCCGCAATGCCTACCAACGTTACCGATGTGCGGCTGCTGTTGTGCTCCCATACCTGCCAGGCCATCCGCAGCAGCTTCCGCTCAATGCGGGCGGCGTCTAAGATGGGCACGCGCGTGGCGGATGTCGTAGCGTTCATGCGTTAAAGATAATGGCGCGGCTAAGTTGTGCGGATAGCTACAACCGGGTCAAGGCGGGAGGCAGTAATGGCTGGAATGATGCCCGCAATCGTACCCACAACCGCCGAGATGCCGACGCCGAAAATCACATTCTTCATGGATAGGCTTACCGGAAAATCCGCGCCGTATGTCAGGCCCAAGCCGAGCAGAAACACGAGGAAAATTCCCACTGCCCCGCCAATGATGCACAGCGTGATGGCTTCCACTAGAAATTCCGTGAGAATAACCGAGCGCCGTGCTCCAATCGCCTTCTTCAATCCAATCACCTTCGTCCGCTCCCGCACGGTTACGAACATAATGTTGGCAATCCCGAATGCTCCGACCAGCAGCGAGAATGCACCTATCGTTCCGCCGATGGCGTTGATGACGCCGAATATAGCCCCAAGCTTTTCGGATACCTGCGACAACTGATTGACCGAAAAATCCGGCTTTGCGCCGGGCCGCACTTTGCGCATCGTGCGCAGCACGCCCGTGACTTCATCCTTCAGCTCATCTACCGGCACGCCGGGCTTGGGTTTGAGCATCATAATCGGGTCGTTGTTCCAATCCAGCGAATGGGTGTCAAAGAGCGCCGAGGCGGTGGCATAGGAGATGATTACTGCATTATCAAAGTTGAAGCCCGCCATATTCTCGCCTTCCTTTTTCAGCACGCCTGCAATGGCGAAGGCGCGTCCCGCAATGCGGATGCTCTTGCCCACCGCCTCGCGCGTGCTAAAGAGCGACTCCGCCACCTCATGCCCTATCACGGCGCTGCTGCTGCCCGTCTCCAGTTCTGCCGGGCCGAGGTAGCGGCCCGCCCCAATCTCTACGTTCTGGATGCGGTCAAAGCCGGGCGTTACGGCATAGACCGTTACGCCTTTCACTTCTTCGCTGCCGCTCTTGATGTCTGCGCCGCCCTTCGGATAGCAGAGCGTGGCAATGCCTATGCCCGGCACATTCTGCATTACGCCGCGCAGTTCCTGTAGAGATATAGGCCGGCGCTGCAGGTATTCCCACCACTTGTACTCGCCGCCTTCCGGTATCCAGGGCTTGCGGTTGATGTAGAGCACATCGGAGCCGAGGGACGACATGTTGCTGCGGATTTTGCGCTCCATGCTGTTGAGCACGGCCAGCACCGCTACGATGCAGAAGATGCCGATGGCGATGCCGGAGAGGGAGAGCGTGGTGCGCAGGCGATTACTGCGCAGCTCGCCAAAGGCCTGCGTGATGGAGGTACTGATGATGCCGCTGCTGAAGGCCATGTGCGCACAAATGTAGGCGTGGTAAACCTTCCAGGTCTTAAAGACCTGGAAGGTTTTGGGCTAAGTTTGCCCCACCTTGTCCCGCTACTCCCGCTTCCTTCTTAAGAACCGTTCGCTGCGCCTGCCACTTTTCCGGCGGCACCTTACCGTGCGCTTCTTCCTCATTATGGCCCTCAATATGCAGACTACCGTCATTGTCTATTGGGTCTATCAGCTTACGCATGATGTGGCGAGTGTCGGTCTGCTTGGGCTTTTTGAGGCCATTCCCGCCATTGGCTTCTCGCTTATCTCCGGGCACTTTGTGGACCAGCGGGAGAAGCGGACAATGATTCTCACGTGCATGTTGGCGTATCTCGCACTTAGCCTTGCTTTCATCTCACTTTCGCTGCCGGTCATTACGCATGGATTGACCAATACCGGCATCGTGCATCTCATCTATGCGGGCATCTTTATCGGCGGCGCGCTGCGGGCATTTATCTCTCCGGCCACCTTTGCTATGCTGGGGCTGATTGTGCCGCGCAGGCACCTGCTCAATGCCGGCACCTGGAGCTCTTCGTCGTGGCAATTGGGCGCTATTGTCGGGCCTTTGCTCGCGGGCTTTCTCATTGCGGGCATCAGCATTAGCGGCAGCCTTGCGGCGGTGCTGTTGCTAATTGGCGTGGCACTCACCGGCATTCTCGGCATTCCAAAACAAGCCGTGATGAAGCGGGAAAAGGAGCCGATCCTCCAGAGCCTGCAGCAGGGCCTGCGCTTCGTCTTTTCTACCCAAATCATTCTTGCCGCCCTCATGCTGGATATGTTTGCCGTGCTCTTTGGCGGAGCCACTGCCCTCTTGCCTGCTTATGTAGATACGGTGCTCCACATCCCGGCGGAGTGGAAGGAGATTGCCTTCGGATGGCTGCGGGCGGCGCCGGGCATCGGGGCCATCGGCATGTTCTTCATTTTTGCTAACCGGCCTTTGCGTACGAATCCCGGCACCAAGCTCCTGCTCTGCATCGGCGGCTTCGGGATTTCTATCATCATCTTCGGGATCTCGCGCTCCTTTCCACTTTCGCTGTTTATGCTGATGGCGAGCGGCGCTTTTGACGCCGTAAGTGTGGTGATTCGCAGCACGGTTTTGCAGCTTTACACGCCAGATGAGATGCGCGGGCGTGTGGCGGCGGTGAACACGATGTTCATCTCTTCCTCCAACGAATTGGGCGAGGTGGAGAGCGGCTTTACCGCGAAGTGGATGGGCCCGGTGCCTGCGGTAGTCTTTGGGGGATGTATGACGCTGCTTGTTGCCGGCATTACGTGGTTTGCTGCGCCGCGCTTGCGCAAATTGAAGCTGGAGAATTGAGTGTTACAGGTGTCTGGAAGCTGATGATAATGTGCTGCTCGCACAACATTGTCATCCTGAACGAAACTTCGCGCAGCGTTGTGTAATGAAGGAACTGTATGCTTCTTTACCGGATAGTCTGTGCTCGTCTCATACGGTTCCTTCACCCTATAACGCTTCGCGAAACTCCGTTCAGGATGACAATAGCTTAGGTGGGCTTCAGCTATTGTCTTTCGGTAAGCGCCGATGGTCATTTGGGATGCGCTGTACATCATTTGAAACGCGCCGTTGGCGATTTGAGACGCGCCGTTGGTCATTTGACTTTCCAAATCATATACGGCGCTTCCCAAATCGCCAACGGCGGCTCCCAAATGACCAACGGCGGCTTCCAAATCATGTACGGCGGGCCCCAAATGACCATCGGCGCTTCCCAAATGATGTCCGGCGGCCCCCAAATCATGTACGGCGCTCCTCAAATGCCCTTCGGCGGCTTCTATTAGAGGTTCGTCAGGATAAAATCGGTCATCCGCCGGTACAAATGCAGCCTCGTGCCGCCCCCGGAGATGCCGTGCGCGCGGTTAGGGTAATACTCCGAGTCGTAAGCCTTGCCCTCCTTAATCAGATTGTTGACGAGGGAGACGGAGTTCTGGAAATGCACGTTGTCATCGCCGGTGCCGTGGATGAGGAGGAAGGGGCCCTTGAGCCGGGCGGCCATCTTCTCGGGTGCATTGGCATCGTAGCCGGCAGCATTCTCCGCCGGCTTGCGCATGTAGCGCTCGGTATAGACATTGTCGTAGTAGCGCCAGTTGGTAACGGGGGCGACGGCCACCGCCATCTTAAACACATCGGCCCCTTTCATGATGCAGGTGGCGCTCATAAAGCCGCCGAAGCTCCAACCCCAGATGCCGATGCGCCCTTTGTCCACGTAAGGCAGCGCGGCGATGCTGCGGGCGGCTGCAATCTGGTCGTCGCTTTCATACCTGCCCAATTGCAGGTATGTTTTCTTCCTGAAAGCCTCCCCTCTGAAGCCCGTTCCGGTGCCATCCACGCAGTAGATGATGTAGCCCTTCTGCGCCAGCATCTGATGCCAGAAGTAGTCGCGCAGGGGGAAGCGGTCGGCCACTTCCTGCGAAGCCGGCCCGCTGTATTGGTACATGAGCACGGGGTATTTCTTCGTCGCGTCGAAGCCGGGCGGCAGGATGCGCCATGCGTTGAGGAGGACGCCGGAATCGCCCTTCACCTGCGTGAATTCCATCTTGCCAAGCGCATATTCTTTCATGCGCGCGGCAAGGCGGGCGTTGTCTTCCAGCGTGCGTACGAGCTTGCCCTGCGCATCAATAAGGCGATACACGGGCGGAACGTTGAGGCGGGAATACCGGTCGAGGAAATACTTCGCGCCCTCAATGGGCGTGATGGCGTGGGTGCCGGAATCGGGCGTGAGGCAGCGCGTCACCTCGCCGGAATAGCCCACGGCGTAGAGCTGGCGCTGGAGCGGAGAAGCCTGCGCGGCGGTGTAGTAAACGGTTTTGGCTCCCTCATTGACATCAATGAGCGCATCCACATCAAAGTCGCCCTTCGTCAGCTTCGTAAGGCGCTGCGTGGCCCACTCCCAGACGTAGAGGTGATTCCAGCCATCCACCTCGGAGGTGAAGACCATGCTCTTGCCATCCTGAAGGAAGCGCAGGTTGTCGCCTATCTCAATGAAGGCGGCATTTTTCTCGTCATAGATGGAAGTAATGGTGTTCTTGGAAAGGTCGGCGAGGAGGAGATTGAGGTGATTCTGGTGGCGGTTGAGCTTATAGATGCAAAGGCTGCTCGCGGCGGCCCATTTTATGCGCGGAATGTAGATGTCGGCATCCTCAGCGGGCTTGAGGATGTTAAGCAGGCTTGTCTTGCCATCGGCCATGTTGTACGCACGAATGGTGACGGTGGAATTGCGCTCGCCGGCCTTGGGATACTTGTACTTATAGGGCGTCGGGTAAAGGCTGTCGTAAACGGTCATGGTGTATTCCGGCACGGCGCTTTCGTCAAAGCGGTAGTAAGCGATGTACTTGCTGTCGGGGCTCCATTGATATGCCTGCGTGAACTCAAATTCTTCCTCATACACCCAGTCGCAGTTGCCGTTAATGATGTGATTGGGCAAGCCATCGGTGGTAATGGCGGTGACTTTATTGGTGAGGAGGTCTTTATAGAAAAGGTTGTTGTCTTTCACGAATGCGACCTTATTGCCGTCCGGCGAAAAGCCGGCGTGAAGCACTTTGGCGGAGTCCAACAGGCTTGTTTTCCCAGTACTCACATCCAATACATAGACGTGATGAAGTATGGAGCGGCGGTAGATGTTCTGGCTCTCCGTGAGCAAGAGCATACGGCGGCCGTCGGCGCTCAATGCGTAATCATCCACGGGCAGGCTGCCCTTGTAGAGCACCCGTGCTTCCTTCCCGTCGCGCAAAGTCTTTACGCGAATGATGTGGGCGCTGCCCTCCTCAATAAGTTCGGTATAACGCTCGCCATCAGGCAAGGCGTTGAAGCCCGGAACGGACTTGGCAGTGAAGGTGCCGTCGCGCCAGATGTCTTCAAGGGTAATGAGATTGTGCTGAGCGAAGGCGGCGGTAGCCGAAATGAAGAGGAGGGAGAGTAAAATGCTGCGCATGGTGAGAATGAAGCGCCAAAAGTAGGCGGCGACCCCTGTATAGCCGTGCCCCGTTTTCTCACCCGGCGCGCGGCGGCTTAATTTGCCGATGTGGAAGCCTTCATCCTGCCCTGCCTTTATACCGCCGAAAGTCCTGACAAGGGAATGGGCATCTTTACCGGTATTGCGCTGGAAGCAGATGTGGTCGTAGAATGCTCACCCGTAATAGTGATGGATGCAGAAGCCCGCAAGCGCTTAGATCAGACGCTCCTGCACGACTACATCTTCGAATGGCAGCCCGAAGGCCGGAAGGACTGCTGCGTCGCGCTTGGCTATCTCTCCCTGTACAATCACTCCTTTGCCTCCAATTGCGAGTATTTCATGGACTACGATGCGCGCATGATGTACATCAAGACCGTCCGCCCCATACTCGCCGGAGAAGAGCTATACATTAACTACAATGGCGACTGGAATGACCAGTCGCCATTGTGGTTTGAGGTTCGGTAAATCCGAAATCAATAACTGTTATACCACATGCTCTTCTTGTACATCCAGGAGAAAGGCATGAGGATGTAAGAGACCGTAAAATTGCTCTTGCCGGTAAGCTGTGTCTGTGTTTTGAAGCCCACGGCATCCGAGCCGGAAGAAATATCTAAGAAAGTAAGGTTGCCGAAGGCTGCTTGCAGCCGCAGCTTCATTACAATGCCCGCGCGCAGCGCCACTTCCGTCTTAATCACCGGCTGCACGCCGAAGTTGTATTGCGCATCCAGGTCAGCGTCGGAAGTGAAGTTGATAGAAGGGAGCACGCCTATTCCGCCCGTCCAGCCCCAGCGGTATTGCTTGTCCATCATCGCATCCACGCCAAACTTAAAATCACCTGTTATGGCAACGCCGCCGGTAACCGCCAAGCCATTGAACGCCGGCCCGCCAAAGGTGTACCTGAAGTTAGACCCGCCAGTGCTCGTTGTGCTGAGCACCGGAAAATCCCATAAATAGCCGCTGTACATGGCCGCCACACCGATGGCGAAGGTGCTCTTAGTACCAAGCTGCTTCAGGCGGAAAGACGTGCCGAACGTATAGGTAACTCCGGCTTTGGAGCTGACGCTTTCCTGGAGCGTTGTGTCCGCCAGGTTCCCTTGGCTATTGATAGTAGCGGTGTGGATTTTATAATCGCCCGTAAGCGCGGAGTAGCCGTAGCCAACCTCCAACTGCTTGATAATGCCCGGGAACTTATCAAACTGTGCGCTGGCAGGAAGGGCGGCGGCGGCCAAGATGACCAGAAGCGCCGCGCGGGTAAAAATAGATTTCATTCAGGCCGTAAAGATTGAGTGTGAAGATTATGGTTATGGGCGAAAATAATGCGCATTGGCCGGATTTTACAATATCTGCCTCGCGCAAATGCGCAAAGCGCTTGCAAAGGCGCAAAACAAAGTAAACTTATTCTGGCAATGGCGCTATTCGCCGCAGCCCGCCGGCATTTATAGTAACTTTATCGCCGTAATTATCATGGCTCTTTCCAAGACAAAAGACAACAGTCCGAAGACGAAAAAGACTGCGCTTAAAACCCACAAACCAGCATCCGTTCCGAACTCCGAACTCCGAATTCCGAATTCCGAATTAGAAGACGCCATCTTCATCAAAGGCGCGCGGATGCATAACCTTAAGAATGTTGATGTCGCCATCCCGCGCAATAAGCTCGTAGTCGTTACCGGCGTTTCCGGCTCCGGCAAAAGCTCCCTCACGATGGACACGCTTTTTGCCGAAGGCCAGCGCCGCTACGCGGAAAGTTTATCGGCTTACGCCCGCCAGTTCCTCATGCGTATGGATAAGCCGGATGTGGATTACATCCGCGGCATTTGCCCCGCAATTGCCATTGAGCAAAAGGTAACGACGCGCACGCCCCGCTCTACCGTTGGCTCCATGACGGAGATTTACGATTATCTGCGCCTGCTTTTTGCCCGCGCAGGCCGCACTATCTCGCCTGTTTCAGGTAAGGAGGTGAAGAAGGATACGGTTACCGATGTAGTTGATTATATCGCGGCCCTGCCGGAAGGCACGAAGGTGCAAATCATGGTGCCGCTCGTAACGCGTTACCAGCGCAGTGTGGCTGAGGAGCTGAACATTCTCATGCAAAAAGGCTTCTCCAGAATGTTCAGCGAAGCGGACGGCGTTTTGCGCATTGAAGACCTCATTGCCGAAGGCGCAGCCATTCCCGCAGGGACGCTCTACCTGCTCATTGACCGCATCGTGGTGAAGGCGTTTGAAGAAGACGACATTCACCGCCTTTCCGACTCCGTGCAGACAGCTTTTTATGAAAGTGAGGGTGATTGCCTGCTCCACATTAGCCTGCCGGAAGGAGCTGATGAT
This sequence comes from Chitinophagaceae bacterium, assembly GCA_965246785.1. Lineage (GTDB taxonomy): Bacteria > Bacteroidota > Bacteroidia > Chitinophagales > Chitinophagaceae > UBA1952. The sequence continues at coordinate 60,151 of CBDFFM010000004.1, read as the reverse complement.
AGCAATATGCCCGCAAAAGCGACCACATTTGCCAATTCTGTGAACAAATCCGGCGATTTTGTAAGCAAAGTTGGCAACTCCGTGAACAAAATTGGCAATTCTGTGAACGAAGTTGCCGATTCCGTAAGCAAAGTCGGCGACTTTGTAAACAAAGTTGGCAACTCTGCGAACAAAGTTGGCAACTCTGCGAACAAAGTCGGCGACTTTGTCAACAAATCCGGGAAATCTGCGCCTGAGGGTGGCGCTAATGGCTTTGTCGCCTTCTCCTCCCGCTTTGAAGCCGACGGAATCATCTTTGAGGAGCCTTCCCCCAACCTTTTTTCCTTCAATAATCCCTTTGGCGCCTGCCCAACCTGCGAGGGTTTCGGGCAAGTGCTGGGCATAGACCCCGACCTCGTCATTCCCGACAAGCGGCTGTCTGTGTATGATGGCGCGGTAGTGTGCTGGCGCGGGGAAAAAATGAGCCTTTGGCAAGCCGATTTTATCCGCACCGCCGCCCGCTTTGAGTTTCCCGTCCACAAGCCCGTGATGGATTTGACGCCTGCGGAATACAACCTGCTTTGGAATGGCAACGGCAAGGTGGCCGGGATTAAAGACTTCTTTGACATGGTGTCGCAAAACCTGTACAAAGTGCAGTACCGCATCATGCAGGCCCGCTACCGCGGCAAAACCGCGTGTCCCACCTGCGAGGGAACGCGGCTGCGCAAAGAGGCCCTTTATGTGAAAGTGAGCGGCGCAACAATCGCGGATTTGATGAGCCTGCCCGCCGAAGATTTGGCGCAATGGTTTGCAAATATTCGCCTCAGCGAGCATGAGCAAAGCATCGCTAAAAGAATTTTGATAGAAATAGACCAGCGGATGAAAACCTTGCTGGATGTGGGCCTGGGATACCTCACTTTATCGCGCCTTGCCAACTCCCTGAGTGGCGGCGAGAGCCAGCGTATCCAGCTCACTAAGTTTCTGGGCAGCAATCTTACCGACTCGCTTTACATCCTTGACGAGCCAAGCATTGGCCTCCACTCCCGCGATACTGCGCGTCTGATAAATGTCCTCAAAAACCTCCGCGACCTCGGCAACACGGTAGTAGTGGTAGAGCACGACGACATGATGATGCGCGAAGCCGACCACATCCTAGACATGGGCCCGCTTGCCAGCCATTTGGGCGGCGAGGTAGTAGCCGTAGGCCACGCGGAAGAGCTGATGGCTAATGATAAAAGCCTGACGGGAAAATACCTCTCCGGAAAGCTCAGCATTGAAGTGCCGAAAACGCTGCGAAAGGCCACCAGCTTCATCCGCATAGAAGGCGCGCGGCAGAATAACCTGAAGGATGTTTCAGTTTCCTTCCCGCTCAACACGCTCTGCGTGGTCACCGGAGTAAGCGGCAGCGGCAAGACCACGCTCGTAAAGCAAACGCTCTACCCTGCCCTCATGAAACACTTCGCCACGGGTACTGAAAGGCCGGGATTGCACAAGGCATTGAGCGGCGATTTGGATAGAATTGCCGGCGTGGAAATGATAGACCAGAATCCAATCGGGAAATCTTCGCGCTCCAATCCCGTTACCTACATCAAGGCATGGGATGAAATCCGTAAGCTGTTTGAAAAGCAGCCCCTTTCAAAGATGCGCGGCTATGAAGGCCGCCACTTCTCCTTCAACACTGACGGCGGCCGCTGCGACACCTGCAAAGGCGAAGGCGAAGTGGTGGTAGAAATGCAGTTCCTCGCCGACATCCACCTCGTGTGCGAAACCTGCAAAGGCCGCCGCTTTAAGGACGAAGTGCTGGAAGTAAAGCTGCACAACAAGAGCGTCTTTGATGTGCTTGAATTGAGTGTGGACGAAGCCATTGAGTTTTTCAAAGGCGAGAAGAAAGTGTCCAAAGCCATTCAGCCGCTCTCGGACGTGGGTTTGGGTTACGTCAAGCTCGGCCAAAGCTCAGATACGCTATCCGGCGGCGAGGCGCAGCGCGTAAAGCTTGCCTCCTTTCTCGGCCGCGGCGCTATGAAGGAAAAGCTGCTCTTCATCTTTGACGAGCCTACCACCGGTCTGCACTTCCACGACATCAAGAAGCTACTCGGCTCGTTTAATGCGCTGCTGGAACAGGGCCATAGCATAATCGTCATTGAACACAATACCGATGTGATTCGCTCAGCGGATTGGGTGATAGACTTAGGGCCAGAAGGCGGCGCGGGCGGCGGGAATCTGCTTTATGAAGGCGTGCCGGCGGGATTGAAGAAGGTGAAGGAGAGCTTTACCGGGCAGTATCTGTAGGTGTCAGCAGCATATTTAGTGCTGCGTGCTGTAAGAGAATAACTGTTTTTGCGTCAATAATTTCGCCGCGGGCTATCATTGCCAGTGCTTCATCAAAGGGCACTTCCCGAACCGCAATGTCCTCGCCTTCTTCCTTTAGCCCCCCGCCTGCGTTTTGTTTATCCTGCGGCCCATATTCGGCGACAAATAGTTCCAGCTTTTCGGTGAATGCGCCGGGACTCATATATAACGACAGCACGCGCTCCACCTCTTTTACGTCGTAGCCGGTTTCTTCTTTTATCTCCTTAATTATCGTTTGCTCAGCGGTCAGCTTGCCCTCTATCTTCCCTGCGCAGACTTCCGTCAGCATCCCGGAAGGATGTCCGTTATAGACTGTCGCGATGCGAAACTGGCGAATGAGCAACACCGTGCGGCGCGCTCTGTTGTACAGCAAGACTGCCGCTGCATTGCCGGTATCATAAAGCTCGCCCTTGTGGGCCTTCCACTCGGCGCTGCCTTTGCTTTGCGTTTCCCATTCCAGCTCACTGAGCGTGCCCCAGCCGTCCCACACAATTCTTGACTTTTTAACGCGATACCCGGTTACCATGCCTTGATTTTGTTTTTGTCCAACGCCTAAATATTCATACCCGCTGCTTACGGGCCGGCACTTTGAATATTTGCCCGCACATTCGCACAGCAAATGACGCATACGCCCGTTCTCATCATCGGCGCAGGCCCGGCCGGGTGCAGCGCTTCTTTCTTTCTGAGCAAAGCCGGCATCCGGCACACCATCATAGATAAGACCGCCTTCCCGCGCGACAAGGTGTGCGGCGATGCCATGAGCGGTAAGACGGAGTATGTGCTACGCAATGCGGACGAGGCTTGGCTGACAGAATTGCGCGAAAGTTGCCCCGACACCTACGCGACGCCCGGTCTGAGTTTCGTAGCGCCGGATGGAGGTACGCTGGCTATTTCTTTTGGAAAAAATAAAGATGGCCGCTCGCCCGGCTTCACCGCCACGCGGCTCTTCTTTGACGATTTTCTATTTCGCAAGCTGGACGCGCGGCACGCCGATATTCTATCCAATACAACGCTAAGCAGCCTTGCCCGCAAGGACGGAAGCTGGGAAGCTGTACTACAAATACCGGGAGGCGAACGTAGCATCAGCGCATCACTCATCATTGCTGCCGACGGCGACAAAGGCGACACGCGTAAACTGCTCGGTTTAGCAGAAGCATTTCAGGCAAAGACAAGCGCTGTCGGCCTGCGTGCGTATTATCAAAACGTCGCCATGCCAGCGGAAGGCGCTGGTAATATTGAACTGCATTTTCTACAAGGAATGCTGCCGGGCTACTTCTGGATATTCCCGCTGCCTGAGGGCCGGGCTAATGTCGGAATCGGTATGTTGGGCGGTGTAGTACGGGCGCGCAAGCTGAACCTGCGCAATATGATGCTGGAAGCCATCGCAAATGAGCCTACCCTGCGCAAACGCTTTAAGGACGCGAAACTGGAAGGAAAAATCCTTGGCTGGGGCCTGCCGATGGGCACAGCACGCCGCCCTGCGTCCGGAGAGGGTTATCTGCTGACCGGCGATGCCGCTGCGCTTATTGACCCCTTCAGCGGGGAAGGAATCGGCAATGCGTTGTACAGCGGAATGAAGGCAGCGCAGGCGGCCGAAGCGGCGCTTGCTGCAAACGATTGCAGTGGTGATAATTTGGGCGCACTTTATGACGGACCGCTTTACAAACGCTTGTGGCCCGAGCTGCGCATCAGCGTGCTGCTCCAGAAGCTTTGCCGCTACCCCTGGCTGTTCAATTTCATGATCGGCAAAGCCCGCAGAAGTCCGGAATTGAAGGCAGCCATCACCGGCATGTTTACCGACCTTGACCTGCGGGATAAGCTGCGGCAGCCAGGATTTTATCTGCGGATATTGATGAATCGTTGAGGCGTTAGCTACGTTTAGCGAGTTAAACAAGTGGCGTAAAAAAAGTCCCGAAGCGAATGCTCCGGGACTTTTCAACGCTTCAACATCTAAACGCATTACCGCTTCACCATCTGACGCGTAAATACGCCGCCCGGCCTTACTACCTGCAGTACATATGCGCCCGGCGCAATGCCTGCATTTATGGCCAGCTCCAACTGATGCACGCCGGCATCAAGTGTGCGCTCGGTTGCATAAACAGTTTTGCCAGTGATGTCCGTAAGGCGAATGCTCACACGCTCGCTATTACCAAGACTCCAATGCAGTACCGGTGCGATTACAAATGGATTGGTACCCGTCCAAAGCTCCGATGCCTGAGCGGCAGGGCTACTTACACCCAGCGCAAGCTGACCGTTGGTCAGGAAGAAGCGGCCGAAGCTGTTGAAGTTCCCTCGGAAGCCTGTCCAGTCTGCTCCGGTGGTAATATCTGTTGGGGTTGCGATTACAGTGTTTGCCGCAGTAATGCCAGCATCTGTAACAGCTGTGGTCTGGATGATGGACAGGCTATTTGGGTCATTACCGTCCAGGTCATCGTTGCGGAAATAGATGATGGCGTCATAGGTCGTGCCGGCGGGTACAGCAGTTGCTGGCTTAATGCTCAGCTCGCGCACAGAGCGCAGCTTGCCATCCACGCCCGGCACAAAGCCCTTGCCTTGGGCCGTGATGGTAGCCGTTACGCAGCCTAAATCGGCCGTAGGTGTAAGGACGGCGGCAATAATCTCGCCCTTCGGCGCTGAATAGAAGAACGCTGACTGGGCGCTCTTCACTTTCCAGGAGCGTGCATCGGCTATAACCGTATCTACCGGCGTAGGCGGCACATTCTGCATAAAGCGGATGACCGGGCGGTAGTAAGAGATATTGCTGCCGCTCAGCGTAGTAATAGTGCATCCGCTAGTCGTTAGACTATTTGCAACTGCTGCAGCGGAGCCGGATGCGGTGGCTGTCACGGTATCGGCACCGGTACCGGAAGAGGCATTGCCAAAGCAAACTTCTACAACGAGGTTGGAAACGCCATCCCAAGTATAAGGCGTGCTGAATGAAATCGTATTCAGCCCCTTCGCCGTCGTATAGTTTCCGCTATACACCGTGGTAAATGAAGGCGTAAGAAAGCTTGAGGTAAAGTTGGTAACCGTTGTAGTGCCAATCTTCATGGTATAATTCGTAAACGGCTGTTTGCTGCCCTTGCCGATAACGTTGAAGAGCACCGCATCAATAGGCGCACCTGCACGCAGTCCCACGGTAGTCAGCTCCTGAGCCGTGTAGATGTATTGTCCATGCGCGTTGGCATATTGGCTGGCAAACGGCGAGCTTTTGATAGCTGTGCTCGTATAGGAGCCGGCTGTATGATACTCAACGCCTCCGCCAAGCGGAGAGCGGTCGTCGTTGGAAATGGTAAGCCGAAGCGTATCGTACACTGTGGCCGCAGCTGCATTGCTGCCTGAAGGCGTAACGCTCAGCGCGAGGTCAATGTACTTATTCGTACCGAGGTAGGCATTGTCGTAGATAGTAACAGGCAGCAATTGATTAGCCGTGCCATTAGCCGGGAAGGTGACGGATGGCGAAGCAGGAAGGTCGTAATCCACACCGGCAATGGCCGTGCCGCCAAAAGCGGTAATTGTTACTACGGCATTGCCGCCCGTAGGTGCAGGCCCGTTGAGGACAACAGGAAGGTTATACACCTGGCTGGCTGTGCATGAATTGACGCCGGCATTCTCGCTGACGGTAGCCGTCGTAGTAGCAAAAGAGAGCTGAGGCGTGCAGGCGGCAAAGTTTGCGCCCACGCCCACAGCATACCACGCGCGGGTAACTGCTTCCACCTCCTTAGAGCATGCGCCATAAAGCGTAGTGGCTGCCGCAATAGAAGCCGAGCGGCAAGAAGCATAGTTCGAGGTCGGGTTCAGGGCAAGCTCTGTCGCATAGGCTACCGCCGCTGCCTTATCTATACCAATCCCAGCTACGGCAAATGCGTTGCCCAGGTCATTTGTGCCCTTGCCCCCTGTAGTGAGCAGATAATACCAATAATTGAGCACGCCGCTGTTGGTATGCACACCGCATTTATCGTTAGAGCCGTCGCAGCCGGAACCGGTATAAATCCAGTAGCGACCAGTGTAGGTATTAGGTTGCTGAAAAGCAGGCGGGTTGCTCATATCGCGCAGCGTAACGCCGATTTCCTCACCGATGAGCCACTAGTTCTTCGCAATGGCGTCAACCTCATGCGGGTCGGCGAACGCTTCAATCGTCGCACCCCAGATATCAGAGAAGCCTTCATTCATACCTCCGCTCTCGCCGGAATAAACGAGGGCGGCGGTACTTTGACAAACGCCGTGACCAATCTCGTGTCCGCATACATCCAGCGCCGTGAACGCGCCGTAGCCACTGCTGCCATCGCCGTAGTTCATAGCGCCGCCGTCCCAGAAGGCATTGATGTAATTATTGCCGTAATGCACATAGCTTTTCAAGACACCATTGGCGCCGTCCCAGCTATTACGGTTGCGCTTGGTCTTCCAATAGTCATACACCATTTCCGCGCCCCAGTGCGCGTCAATCGCAGCGTCCTTAGTAAATGTGGTGGTGGCACTTGTTACATTGGCAAAGGAGCCTGTGCCGCCGCCATTGCCGGGAGGCGTAGTGTTGTTGAGTGTGTACGTAAAAACGCCGTTACCACGTGTAGCATCGGCCAGAATATAATTGGAGCCGGAAAGCTGCGCCTCAAAGCTCAGCGTACCGCTGTAGATGGACGGAGCGGTAGCAGCAATATGCTTGAGAATGGCATCGCGGAACAAAATCTTCCCGCTTTGAGCGTCCACATACACCATCTCGCGGCTCAGTGGCTCGGTAGCGGCAATGTCAAATGCGTAAGCCAGGCGGGCAAGACCGTCCGGCTGGCCATAAGTAAAGTCTTCTACAAATTGAAGCTGGCCCTTAGGTGCGGCAGCGCCGGTAGCCTGCCACGCATACTTCGCAGCGCCGGTAGCCTTAAGGGCATTATCCAGCGCATCTGCTTCATTCAGCGAAGCAGTAGTGGTGGTAGCTGCTGCGATTTCATAATACTTGCCAAAAGCATAGGCGGCCACGCCGTTTTTAGAGGTCAGTGTATAGCTGCCATGGGCCACTTTGAGACCTTTAAAATATTGATGAAAGCGCTGCACTTCCAACCCATCGCCTGGACGCTCATTATAAACGCTCCGTAATTCATCGGTGCCGGCACGCAGGTGCAGGCGCTCGCTTAGAATGGTCGCGGCATTCGTGCTGCGCAGGCCGTCGCTTTCCTGAAAAGAAATAATGGAAGAAGCAGGCTCCTGCGCACTATTTTGAGCGAAGAGCGGCGAAGCGCTTAGGACAAGGGCTGCCGTTACTGCATAGCGCACCGATCGCGCTTTTAAGAAGCGGGTAGTTTTCATAAATAAAGTTTTGGGAAGCTTATCAGGCCTTGCAAGATAGCGCAAAAAGCCGCCATTTGACCCTTTCCCTCACCCTGCTGCCGAGCGCATAACCTGCCCTGCGGTTATTGGTAGAAAAGGAGCGGCTAATAGCCCCGAAAAGGACAAGCGCCTGACAGCCGCGATAGCTTGCGAGCGCTCTGGCACGCTCTTAATGGCGTCGCAGAGCTATTCAATCAACTATGCCTTATCCGGAACCAATTACACCTCAAACCGAAGAGCTGGAGATTTTCAAGAACGTCTTTTCCGTAGCCGCCGGCGTATGGCGCATCAAAGACATCTTCGTGAACATGTACATCGTAAGCACCGATCGAGGCTGGGTGCTGCTGGATGCCGGGCTGAAGACCTCTTACCCGAAAATCAAGTCGCTCGCTGCGAAGCTTTTTGGAAAAGACAGCCGTCCGGATGCCATCATCCTTACCCATGCCCACTTTGACCACGTAGGTTCGCTCAAGAGCCTTGCGGAGCAATGGGATGTGCCGGTGCTGGCGCATTACCTGGAGCTCCCCTACCTCACCGGACAATCCAAATACCCGCCCGCAGACCCCACTACCGGCGGCGGCATGATGGTCTATTCATCCTGGATATACCCGCGCACCGGAGCTAACGTAGGTACGCGCGCTGTGCCTTTAGCCGCCGACGGCACCATCTCCGCCATGCCGGGCTGGCGCTGGATTTATACGCCGGGCCACTCGCCGGGCCATGTGTCCTTTTTCAGGGAAGAAGACCGCTGCCTCATTGTCGGCGATGCCTTTGTAACGACCGATCAGCGTAAGGCAAGCTACGTAGCGAGCCAGCGCCGTGAAATGCACGGCCCGCCACCCTACTTCACGCCGGATTGGCCTTCATCCGCGGCTTCAGTGAAAGCTTTGGCAGAATTGAAGCCCGCCATTCTCGCGACCGGGCACGGCAGAAGTTTTTACGGCACGCGTGGCTTGCAATCCCTGCAAAAGCTGGCACGCCAATTTCACGCGCTGGCTGTGCCGAAGCAAGGCCGTTATGTAGCTGAGCCTGCGCTGGCGGATGAGAACGGGGTGTATTATGTACCGCCTTTGGGAACGCAGCAGAAGAAGTGGTATGCGCTGGCCGGCCTTGCCGTGCTGGGAGCCATATCAGTTGTCATTGCGGGCGCGGAAGCGAACAAGAGGTTACGCAAGCGATAGAATCCGCGTAAGCGTACTCGATGTGCCCCTACAGAATGGGCATCTTTCCATGCTTACTATCCAGCATCACATTCTCCGTATCCCAAACCAGCCGCTGAATCAACGGGCTTTGCCGCACCGGGCAATCGGGCATTGCGCAGAGCTTGCACTGATAGAACTCACAACCGTCTATATGCACAAATAGCTCCACCGCGCCGCCGAATTGCTCCAGCATCAGGTGTTCCAAGGCGTGAAACTCCCTGTCGGCATCGCGCACTTCAAAATAATACGGCAACGTCATGTGGGCGTCTAAGTGCAGGACAGCGCCGTACTGCATCACGCGGAGGTTGTGCAGGTCTATCCAGTCGGCGCGGCGGTGCTCGTTGAGGACGTCTATCACTCTTTGCAACAGCGAAACGTCCGTTTCATCCATAATTCCCGACAGGCTTTTGCGCAGCACGCGGTAACCGGTGAAGAGAATAACCGCAGCGAATATCAGCGCCACGGCGGCATCCAGCCACAGCCAATTGGTAAACCGCACCAGCGTCAAACCCGCGATAATAGCGATGGTGTTGTATGCGTCCGTCTTCAGATGTGCGCCTGCTGCTTCCAGCGTTGCAGAGCGATGCTTCATACCGGCCTGCACAGCATATATGCCCAGCAGGTAATTCGCGCCACCGGTAATACCAACCAGCGCCATGCCCCAATCCAAAGATTTCAGCGGCTCCGGGTGCAGAAAATGATAAACGGCCTGGTAGCTCACCATCAATCCGGCGGCAATGATGAGCGCGCCCTCCACGGCGGCGGAGATGAATTCCACCTTGCCGTGGCCGTACGGATGGTTGGCGTCGCGCGGCTTAGCCGCAAGGCTGACGGCGTACAGCCCGATGAAGCCGGCCACCACATTCACCGTACTCTCCAGCGCATCGGTGAAGATGGTGACGGAGCCGGTGAGGTACCACGCCCACAGCTTTCCGGCGAAGAGGATGACGGAGAGCGCGGCGATTATCCGCTGAATGCGGAGGGTTGGAGCGTTTGAGTGTTGGATTGTCGGAGCGTTGGATTGTTATCAGGATTCCGGCGCAAAGGACTTTGGTCTAAACACTTTGCGAAGCTCAGCCCCGGCCCAGCATGGAATGCCGCCCGTGAGGCCGCCCAGCAGGAAGGTAACGATGATGTAAAACAGGTAAGAAGGCAGATGAAAAGTCTGTGCCATCTTCTGCGATAGTACATGGTGGCTGCCAAGATCTTTTGCCAGAAAGAAAAGCAGCCACATAATCCCAACACCCATAAAGCCGGCCACAAAGGCCTCGCCGGTACGCAGCCTTGACAGCAGCCCGGCTATGCCCGCCACAAGGGCGCAGCTCCACCACGGCCCGTACCATTCGGCGACGGCGGCGAGGATGATGATGGCGAGGATGGTGATGATTGGGCGCATGATAAAGGATAGAAGACGGACGGTTTACTTACAGCGGCTTTTTTGTCTATAGCGGTTTTGAATTCACAGCAGCTTTTTTGTTCACAGTGGCCTTGTCATTCTGAAACAAGTTCAGGACAAGTTTCTGAAGGAATCTTTTCTCTTAAAGCCGCTGTACTGCTCGCAGCGACTTTGTCATTCCCGCAGGGAATCTTTGCTCGCAGCCTACTTAAAGATTCCCTGCGGGAATGACAAAGATTGGGCGAGCAGCACATTCGTTGGTCTTAAGGCGTAAGCGTCCAGGTATATTTCAAAGGATTTTTTGTGGTGATGGCGGCAAGGAACTGAATGGCGTGGTACTTCCCTTCTACCCATTGATTGATGAAATCGCTGTAATGCCGGGAACCGGGGTTGCCGCTCTGGCCGCCGGGGTAGATGGCGTAGGCGCGGGGGATGCTATCCATCTCCACAATCATGCGCCAAGATGGGCCGTGGTCTCCGGTGCAGGCGTTAATGGTGTTGCTCCAGCCGCCTATTTTGAGGTGGTCGTAGGAGAAGGCGGGGAGCCTGGCGAGGTGGGTGAGGGAGGTGTTTTTGACTTTATACCATTCAAGCCCGGTGCTGCGCTTGAGTTTTTCTAAAGAGTCTGTTGTTTCCTTGAAGGCGCGCTGGACAACGTCGCGGAGGGTTTCTACTTGCTGCGTTCGCTTATCGTCGTAGTAGCCGGAGGTGGAATCGCTTAGGAGCAATTGCACGGTGAGCTCTGAGGATGGATACTTTGTGCCGGTTGGGAAATCATCCTGCCAGATGTCTTTGTAGAGTTGCGACCAAAATGTTTGATATAGTGACGCCGTTGTACTATACCATTCAAGTTCAGGGCCAGCGATAGAGGTAGTGTCTTTATCAACAAATCTTTTGCTTACTTCCCAAATGCTTTTGCCAACATAAACGTTCATAATCCTTGTGACATCATAATTCAAATTAGAAGTAGCGTCGTTTTGCAATGACATCATTGAAAAATACTCGGAGTTATTTTCAATAGAAGCAATTTGCGGCTTATCATTTATCCAATGATTGTAAAAGCCCATCAATCCATTTATCCTCCACGCCCGCCATTCCGTAAAACTCTGATTATACCAATATGGATAAGTGCTGTCCGTCACCTGCTGGTTGGCGGAGGCTACGTAGCCCTGCGGCGGGTTCAGCACGTGCGGGTTTTCCTGCCACGGGATGGCGTCGCCCCAGAGCGTTGCGCTGTCGTCGCCGCACATCACGTACTTGCCCTGCCCCTTCCATTTATTGATGAAGCGGCCCTGCGCCCACATGGCAATGTTGCCCGCACCGTCGGCATAGGCAATGTTTTGGGCGGGGCATTCAAAGTGGCTGATGGCATCGGTAAAGGCCGGGTAATCGCCCGCGCGGTTCAGCAGGTAGGTGGCCAGCAGCTCATTGGAGCCGCGATGCGCCATCCAGGTGCAGGCAAGGAGCTTCCCGCTTTTGGCGGGGTCAGGGAAGGAAGGGTCGTAGGTGACGGGGCCGTGGATGGTATATCGCACAAAATCAATAACGTCGGGTTGGCCTTTTACTTTGATGACTTCAATGCTTTTTCCAAATGGGACCACCTTTCCGGCGAATCGGTAACCGCTACGGATATGTCCTATTCCATTAACCATTCCATCAACGGAATCCCGGGTATCGCTGTTTAGACTATCTGCAAAAGAAGTATCGGCATGCGTTATCTCATAAAAATCCTTCACATCCCTATAGTTGTTCGTAAAGCCCCAGCTAATCTTGTCATTAAAGCCAATCACAATCCCCGGCGCGCCGGGCAATGATGCCCCGTATGCATTAATGCCGGGCGCTGTAAGCTGCATTTCATACCAAAGCGAAGGCAGGTTGAGCGCAAGGTGGGGGTCGTTGCAGAGAATGGGCTTGCCGGAAGCGGTATGGGCGCCACTGATTGCCCAGTTGTTGGAACCCTCAGAGATTTCGGATGATGGATTGCTATCCAGGCCTTGTTGGCCCGGGATAACCCTTTGTGGATGGTCGTCCACTATTCGTGGATGGCTGTCCACAATTCGTGGATGGTCATCCACCATTCGTGGACGGCTATCCACGATGCTTCGCCCGCCGTCCACCATTAGTGGATTGCCGGCCACCATTCGTGCCCCCTGTGCGACAATACTTCGCCCCGGGGCGCTCATTGTTCTCTCGTCGGCGCCCATTCGGCGCTCATCGCCGCCCATTAGTCCCCCGCGGGAGACTGGAGTGCGCTCCCATGCGCTACTGCCGCTTTTATTAAAATGCGCCCACACATCGCCCCCAGGCGCTTTTGGCGCCGGCAGCGAGGCAGGTGCAAACTTCGTCCCTTCGGGAATGACCGGCTTGCTGCCCTTTATCCTTTCAGGAAATAAGAAATCAAATTCTTCCTGCCCCAGTTGGTCGCGGAGCTGCGTGTAGGCAATATCGTCCGTCTTGCCCGTCAGGTCGCGCGCCATGTACTTCATCAGGAGGGCTGTGCGCAGGTTCGTCCAGTCTTCCGGCACGAAGCCCATGAGCTTGTATTCAATGGGTAGGCAGCGAAAGTTGAGGGTGTGTATGTAGGCATTGATGCCGTCGCGGTAAGCATCCAGCATTGCCTTCGTGCGCGGGTCGGCCTCCATCGTTTCTAAGGAATGCTGCGCGCCCCACACCATGCCTTCCCGCCTCATTCCTCTATCAAAGTCAATGGCCTTCGGGCCGGCCACCTCGCTCACGCGGCCCCAGGCGGCGCGGGTTTGGAGATCCATCTGCCAGAGGCGGAAGGTGGCGTGGATGTAGCCCTGCGCATAGTAGAGGTCGTGGTCATTACCCGCGCGGATGTGGGGAATGAGGGAAGTGTCTAACCAGATTTGGACTGGCGCTTTGAGGTCTTTCAGATGAAGGTTTCGGTTCCAATCCTCATTCCAGTCTTCCGCATTCGCCATAGCGCCGTTCACAGGGTCAATAATCTTCCCGATTGCCGGTAGGGAGCCGAAGGAATGATTTAACGCCCAGATAAAGGCGACGGCAAGCAGGAGGGGAAGTACGCGCAGGAAGCGCATGGGTGCGTGTTTCGGATAAAGCTATACAATTTCACCACTAAGACACTAAGGGCACTAAGTTTCACTAAGCGCTTAGTGGCTCTTCTGTGTTCTTAGTGTCTTAGTGGTAAAGTGCCCGTCTACATCGGCACCGCAATCGCGTAGCTCGCACCGCTCTTCACTGTCAGTGTACGTGCCCGCAGCCAGGGGTTCAGTAGCTTGAGGTACTTGTAGCTCGTGCCGTTCGACTTTGCCCAATCCGCCAGATTCGGGACGCTTTCCGTGACGGTGATGGTGCGCGTATTAAAAGGCTTGTAGGCATCAGCAGGCTGAATGATGTAACCCATCGCCTTTGCCCCGCTAATCAGATACTTCAGCGCCAGGATGCGGAAGATGTAGCGGTTCGTTTCCTCCGGAAAGACGAGGTCGTAAAAGTTCTGGCTGCCCTGAAATGTAGCCTGGCTGTTATAGCCGCCCATACCGCAGTTGTACGAAGCCGCTGCCGCTGTCCAGGAGCCGAACTTGTCGTAGGCCTGATGGAAGTACTTGCAGGCGGCGTCTGTGGCCTTATCCACGTTATAACGCTCATCCACCTCAGCATCTATCTGCAAGCCATACTGCGTGCCCGTGCCGCCGAGGAACTGCCAGAAGCTTTGCGCGCCTGCGGCGGATGTAAGATGCTGCAGCGAGCTTTCCGCCACGCAGAGGTATTTGAAATCTTCAGGAATGCCATTCGCTTTCAACCGCTCTTCTATCTGCGGGAAGTAGCGCGTGCTCAGCTTCAGGATGTACATGAGGGAGCCGTGCATGTAGTAATTGGTCAGCAGTTCGCGGTCAAGACGCTCCCGCACTTCCCAGCGGTCAAGCGGCGCGGCTTCGCCGGCGAAAGCGATGCTCTTAGGAAGCTCCGGCGCGTACCATTTGTATTGCAGGCGGCCATCGCTCTTGACGTCCAGCAGGTCATTGCCTGGGTCGGTCTTGTCAAAGGCGAATGTGGCGAGCAGGGCAGCCCCGGCTATTGCGCCGGCAAGGGTGGAGAGAATGAGTTTGAGGCGGAGCTTCATGGTGGGCTGTCGGTTGGTATTTGAAAGTACGAAACCGGTGAACGGATGGACGGAGCAAAAAATTATTCCCTTGTGAATGTTGCCTGTAAACTGCGAGCAAAGATTCCCTTCGGGAATGACAAAAGATTGGGCGAGCAGCACATGATGTTTATCAAGCGCTGCCCGCCCACACGCTACTCATATTTAGCGACTTTGTCATTCCCGAAGGGAATCTTTGCTCGCAGCAATTGTAAACCGCCTACTAGAATAAATCTACTTCAACGTCTCACCCAACCAAGAGAAAAACTCCCGCTGCCACGCAATCGCATTCTGCGCGTGTAGCACCCAGTGGTTTTCATTCGGCAGATACAGCAGCTTGCTCTTGATGCCTTGCAGTTGCGCCGCCTGAAACGCCTGCAGACCCTGCTCAATCGGCACGCGGAAGTCCACGCCGCCCTGAATAATCATAATCGGGGTATTCCACTTCGCTACATGATTGGAAGGATTAAACTCCGTGTATGCCTTCAGCGTTGGCTTTTTCCAATACGGCCCGCCGGCGTCCCAGTTCATAAACCACAGCTCCTCGGTAGTGCCATACATGCTCTTCGTATCAAACACGCCATCGTGCGCGATGAAGCTTTTGAAGCGATTCCCATGAATACCCGCCAGCATAAAAACAGAATAGCCGCCGTAGCTGGCGCCGATACAGCCTAAGCGCTTTGTGTCCACATAAGGCTCCCTTGCCACATCATCTATCGCTGAGAGATAATCCTTCATCGGCTGGCCGCCCCAATCGCCTGAAATAGCCTCATTCCATTCCACACCCCAGCCCGGCATCCCGCGACGGTTTGGTGCTACTACGATGTAGCCATTCGCAGCCATCAAGGCAAAATTCCAGCGGAAGGAATAGAACTGCGTCAGCGCGCTCTGCGGGCCACCCTGGCAATACAGCAGGGTTGGATACTTCTTCGCCGGATCAAAGTTTGGCGGATAGACCACCCACACGCCCATCTGCTTGCCGTCCGTTGTAGTTACCATGCGCAGCTTTGTTTCGCTGGGCAGAATCTTGCGATAGGCGGCTTCATTCACACGTGTCAATGCGCGCATGGCGCCGCTTGCGGGGTCAACGGCCCATAGCTCGGCTGCGGTGTTCATGTCGGTGCGGCTTACCACCACTTCCCCACCCGCGCTCTGCCCTACCACTCCGGCAATGTCAAAATCGCCGCCCGTAATCTTGCGGATGACCGGCATCATGCGCACGCCGAGGTTACCTGGCACGCGGCCTTCAAATAGCTGCTCCGTTCCACGCCATGCGGCGTTGAAGAAGATGCGGTCGGAATTATGCCCCCAGCTAAAGCCGCTAACTGCGCCATCCCATCCGCCTGTCAGGTTCAGCTTCATCATGCCGAGGGTGGTTACGTCCATCACCATGATGTCGTTCTTGTCGCTTTCGTAGCCTTCGCGGCGCATGGACGTCCACGCTATGCGGCGGCCGTCGGGTGAGAAGACCGGGTTGGTATCGTAGCCTTCCATGCCCGCCGTCCAATTAGTCGTCTTGCGCGTGGAGAGGTTGTAGTAATAGAGGTCAGTATTGGTGCTGAGTGCGTACTCGGTGCCGTACTTTTTCTTACACACATACACGAGGCCTTTGCTGTCCGGGCTCCATACAAAATCTTCTGCTCCGCCGAATGGCTTTTGCGGTGCATCGTAAGGCTCGCCGGGCATCAGGTCTATCGCTTCGCCTTTCCGCCCCAGCGGGGCTATGAAAATGTGGTTGTATTTCCCGTCTTCCCATTCATCCCAATGGCGGTCGTTGAGGTCGCGATAGACTTTGGCCGTCGTCTTCGGCAGGTCTTTGTAGAGGTCGGTTCCGTTCACCGGCTTCACCAGCACCTCGCGCACATAGGCTATCCATCGGCCGTCGGGTGAAATGCGGATGTCCCCCGCGCCTTCCAGGCCTTCATACTCCGGCTGCCAGGCGTCACCTTTGGCGGAGCCACGGTAGAGCTTGCCTTCCTTCGTAGCCCACCACACATCGCCGTCGCGCTGTACTACGCTGTAGCCTTCGCCCCACTTGCTCTCGCCCGCCACGCCTTCGGTCAGGGGCATGCGGTAATGCGTAATGGTGCTTTTCTCCGTTTTCCAGTCCATGTATTTCACAGCATAATAAAGGGTCTTGCCAGACTCGCTCAGGCCCTCGGCAGCCACACGGCCGAGGCCCCAGAGTTTTTCCGGGGTGAGTCGCTCTTGTGCGGATGCGGCGGTGGTGATGGCAATGGCGGAAAGCAGTAATAATCGCTTCATAATGGAGATAGTTTTTACGTTGCGGGGCCAATGTTAGCGAAAGTGTTGCGTTTGCGTTTGGGGGATTTTTGTTCTTCGGATTCCGGTTCGCTCCTCGCCTTTCCTTGCGTTGTATGTTTCATCATTATTCAGTCTGTCGAGCTTTTACTCAACAAGCACGGATTCTTATCTACAGCCGGATTAAAGATCTGGCGCCTCAGGGAGTGTTCTAACTATTCAGTGACTTTGTCATACCCGCCGGAAATATATTGCTCGTAGCGGCCAAGCGCCTCACTTTGAAAAAATGCTTGAATAAACATCGATCCGCCACGCGAGAACGAGCCTTAATAGATATTAGGCCTCTGCCCGACTCGCTTTCCGCGATATTTGACACCGGAAAGCCTTTCATCACACACCCATGAAAAAAATCCTGAAGCGCAGCATTATTGGGCTGGGCATTTTGCTGCTCTTGCTGCTGGCCGCCGCCGTCATTATCCCCTACGCCTTTCACGACAAGCTAATGGCGGAAGCGAAGCGGCAGATAGCCAAGCACCTAAATGCCACTGCGGACTTCAAGGACGTGTCTATCTCCCTCTTCCGGCACTTCCCCGAGCTGTCGGTAGGTATAGATGCCATCTCCATTGTCAACAAAGCACCCTTCGCCGGCGACACCCTGATTGCCGCGAGCACAGTGGATATATCGCTGGATTTGATGAAAGCTATCAAAGGCGATTACGACATCCGCCGCATCAACATCCTTCGCCCACGTATTCACGCGCTGGTGCATGCTGACGGCGCGGTCAATTGGAATATCGCCGTCCCTGACACAGTCGTCAAAGCCGAGCTGACGCAAACGAAGCCGTTGCACCTAAGCCTAAAGCAGTACGGTGTAGAGGACGGCTACATTCTTTATAATGACGACCTGGGCAAGATGCACGCCGAGCTGGAAGGCCTCAATCACTCCGGTTCCGGTGACTTCACGGACAACCGGTTTACGCTGGCGACCAAAACGAGTGTGGAAGCACTAAGCTTCGCCTACGGCAATATCGCATACCTGAACAAGGCGAAGTTTTCGCTGAACACCGGCATCGGAATTGACAACAAGACGAGCAAATACAGCTTCAGCAGCGATGGCGTAGCGCTGAATGGCATGAAGATGGAAGTAAAGGGATTCGTGCAACTGACTGATACAACAAATACGGTTGTAGATGTGCAATTCAATACGCCGTCCAACGATTTCAAGGATATCCTTTCCCTTGTGCCCGGCATGTACTCTGCCGATTTCAAGAACATCCAGACGAGCGGGAAGGCCAGCTTCAACGGGTTCGTGAAGGGCACCTACAATGCCACACAAATGCCTGCCTACGAGGTGAATCTTCAGGTGGACAATGCTTCCTTTAAATATCCATCGCTGCCGCAGGCCGTCACCGGCATCAACATTAAGCTCAAGGCGAGCAACCCCGACGGCGTGCCCGACCATACGGTTGTGAACCTGCCGCAAGGCCACCTCGTGTTTGGTCGCGACCCATTTGATTTTCACCTCTTGCTAAAGACGCCCGTCTCCAGCCCATGGGTGGACGCCGGGGCGAAAGGCCGTCTTGACCTCTCGCAGATGCAGCAATTCATGAAGCTGGAAAGCGGCACGAAACTGACCGGCCTCATCAACGCCGATGTAACGGTGAAAGGCCCGATTGCTGCTGCGCAGAAAGGCCAGTATGCCGCGTTAGATGCCTCCGGTACAATTGGCGTGGCGGGCATGGAGTACGCATCCAAAGCTTATCCGCAGGGTGTGCGCATTAGCACATTGATGCTGGCATTCAACCCGAAAAATGTAACCGTTTCCAACCTTGCTGCGAACTACCTCGGCAGCAATATCATGGGCAGCGGCTTCATCAATAATCTGCTAGGCTATTACCTGCACAACGAGCCATTGGACGGCATACTGAACGTTGCGGCGGATAAAGTGGATGTGAACAAATTCATGGGCACAACGCCGGACAAGGCAACTGATGCCAGCGCAGCCAAAACGATGGCCACAAGCACTACGCCCTTCATTGTGCCGTCCAATCTTGGCATCACGCTCAATGCGCAAGTAGGCCAAATTAGCTACGACAATCTGGTGCTGAACGGCGTAAAAGGCATCGTCGGACTGAAAGATGAGACCGCTTTCCTGCAAGGCGTAACTGGCAACGGGCTGGAAGGCAAGATGCAGATTGACGGCTATTACAGTACGAAGACAGACAAGAAGAATCCCGACATCCAGCTTGCGTATAAGCTCGTCGGCCTGGACATCCAGCAGACCTTCAATACCTTCATCACCGCCCAAAAGCTGATGCCGGTTGGCAAGTATCTCTCCGGCAAAATCACAACCGACCTTACGCTCAAAGGCAAGCTTGGCGGCGATATGCGTCCGCAAATCAATACGCTAAGCGGCGCGGGCAGCCTGCTCCTGATAGAAGGCATTCTGAGCAAGTTCGCCCCGATTGACCAGCTCGCGTCCAGGCTTAATATCGCCCAGCTGCAGAATCTTTCGCTGCGCGATATAAAAACCTGGTTTAAGCTGGATAATGGCCGGGTGCTGATTGACCCTTTCAAGTTCAACTTTAAGGAAATAGGCATGGAAGTGGACGGCAGCCACGGCATTGACCAGACGATTGATTATGCGCTGAACCTCGCTGTTCCGCGCGCGCTTGTCGGCGCCGGCGGCAATCAACTTATCAATAATTTATCCGCACAGGCAGCGGCGAAAGGCCTGCCGATTAAAGTAGCGGAGGTCGTCAATTTTGCCGTAAAGCTGGGCGGAACGGTTACAAAGCCGACTGTTTCTGTGAATCTAAAAGAAGTAGCCGGGAATGCAGTCAAGGATTTGAAGAAGCAGATAGAAGCTGCGGCGAAGGCGCGCATTGACAGCGCAAATTCTGCCGTCAAAGACACAGTAAAGGCCATAAAGCAGACCGCCATTAACGCAGGCAAGGACGCGCTGAAAAATATCCTGGCCGGCAATAAAGACAGTACGGGCAATAACCTCCAGAAGACCGGAAACGACATAAAAGGCAAAGTGGAAGGCGGCCTGCGGGATTTGTTTAAGCGTAAATAGATTTCTTTATCGCCGTGCCGCAATTTTTCCAGCCGAACCCAAAGCTTGCCTTTGAACCGCTCCATACGCAGGAAGCATTTGCTTTAGAAGCATTGCGCCACAGCCTGGATTACTTGCGGCAATATTCGCCATTCTATAAAGAGAAGCTTGGCGGCGTTAATCTTTCGCTGCAAACCCTGAAAGACCTGCAAGACCTTCCTTTCACAAGTAAGGAAGACATGCAGGCCCGTAACATGGATTTTCTCTGCGTACCCCGCAGCGCCATCCGCGAATACACAGCCACATCCGGCACAATGGGCAAGCCCGTTACGATTGCCCTTACCGAATCCGATCTTCAACGGCTTGCTTATAATGAAGCGCAATCCTTTAGCTGCGCCGATGGCACCAGGCATGACGTCTGCCAGCTCGCCCTGACGCTTGACCGTCAATTTATGGCCGGTATGGCATACTACAGCGGCATCCGCGCAATGGGCGCTGCATCTGTGCGCACCGGCCCTGGCCTGCCAGCGCTGCAATTGGAAACGGCGGAACGCCTGCACAGCACGTGCATTGTAGGAGTACCCTCCTTTTTGGCGGCTATGGCGGACTGGGCAGTTGCAGAGGGAAAAGACCTGAAACAATCTTCCGTTAAAAAAGCAGTTTGCATCGGCGAGCCGCTGCGCAATGCTGACTTTTCGCTCAGTGCGCTGGGTAATAAGTTGGCGGTTAGCTGGCCGGCTTTGAAGTGCTACAGTACCTATGCCGCCACGGAGCTGCAAACAGCGTTCACTGAATGCTGCGCCGGGCGCGGCGGCCATCATCAGCCGGATTTAATCATCGTTGAGATTATAGATAGTGCCGGCGCTTCCCTGCCCGACGGCGAAACAGGCGAAGTAGTAATTACGACGCTTGGCATTGAGGCCATGCCACTCCTCCGCTACAAGACTGGCGATGTTGCAGCCCTGCACATGGAACGGTGTGCCTGCGGACGAAGGTCGAAGCGCCTCGGTCCCATCATTGGGCGGCGCGGACAAATGATTAAGTACCGCGGCACAACCCTCTACCCGCATGCTATTCTGGAAGTACTCGCCAGCCTGCCGCACATTCTTGGAAGTGTGGTCGAAGCCTACACTGGCGACTTGGGCACAGATGAGCTTTGCATTCATTTACACAGCACCGAGCAATCGCAGGGACTTGACGCAGAGTTGCGCGCGGCACTGCAATCACGGCTGCGCGTAGCGCCGACACTTAAGTTCCATACGGCGGAGTCTTTGCAGGCAATCCAGATGCCACCCGGTGCGCGGAAGGCGGTTAGGTTTTGGGACAGAAGAAAGAATTAAGCCTGCAAGAGCGCTTTCGCAATAGCGCGATGCAGTTGATGCACCAGTAGCAGCACAATAGCAAGAAAGCAAAACCAAACCGGCCACCCAGGCAGGAGTGAAAGCTGCAAACCAGACGCTGCGCCGGCAAAATGAGCCGCCATCTGGCCCGCCAGCGCAAGCAACAGCGCAAGAATTGCGGCGCCGCCAAACATCGGCAGAAACTTCGCTGTGAAAAAGCGGCGCAGCAAAGCGGGACTGTAGCCAACCTCTTTCAGCAGCTGTACGGATTGTTGCGCGCGCGCAATGGTCAGCTCTATGAAAAGCACAAAAACCAGAATGCTGACACCCAGCAGCAGCAGTGCCAGCACGCCCGTAACGAGCGTCACGGATTGCACGATGGCGCGTAGGCGACTCCAACGCAGCATTTCAGAATTAGTGATATAATCTTTGCCTTCCAGAAACTTTGCAAAGGCAGCGTCTGAAGGATCTTTCACCTTCAGCACCAGGCGGGAAGGAGCGGTGGGAACACCGCCATTGGTTGTCAGTACGAAGCTTTCCGGTACCAGCACGGAAGTAATCCGGTCGGAGAAGCCGGCGATCTGCGCTACGTAAACCGCTTGGTCCGCTCCCTCGCCCACCGACAATTTAAATGGCAGCGCCTTGATGCTTTCTTCCGACAGCTGCGGCAGGCCCTGGCTTGGAGCAAAGGCATAATTATAGAGGCTCAGAAAGGAAGACGAAAGAATTACAGGCACGTGCCGGCTACCTGCCTGCCAGCTCCAGTCAGCAGGCCGCTTATCCATAAACCGGTCGGGCACTGATTCCAGAATCATGACCGTTGAGAAGCCTGCGCCCATGCCAAGCTGCATATTCATATACGCGCGCGGCTTCAGCGATTGCACACTGCCCGCGTCTTCCACTTGCGGCGCTGCACGAACTTCATCAATGTCTTTTGGCGAAAAAATGGTCAGCTCTGGGTGGCCCATTGCCTCATTCGTTACGCGGCGGCTAATTGTGAGGAAGGAGCTGCCGAGGTCGTCTTTAGAAGCGCGGCCTTGCAGCAATTCATTGAAGTTCCACCAGAGCAGCACTGCGGCGAGCAGCAGCGTAAGCCCAACTGCCATAGATGCCAGCGAGGCCCACATACGCTTGCCACTTGTGCCTCGCAGGATAAGCACGTGTAAAAGCGCTGCTCCGGGAATGTGCTTCAAAGCTTCAGCTTTTGGGTGTAAGAAAAATGGGCGTTGTCATCCAAATCTGCCAGCAGGAAGGAGGCCCCGTTGCGCCTGACAACTTCATCTATCAGGGAGGCAGCGCGGGCAGTGTTTGCTTCATCCAGATGGGAGAACGGCTCATCCATTAGCAGCCAGCGAAACGGTTGCAGCAATGAGCGTATAATGGCCACACGCTGTTGCTCGCCGTACGAAAGCGTATAGGCGGGGTGCCCGGCCCGGTCTGCGATGCCCAGAGCTTCCATCATGGCTCTTACTCCTTCCTGCGGTGTTGTGGACGTAAGCACACGCTTTATTTCAAGATTTTCCCAAGCCGTCAACGAAGGGAAAATCCGCATATCCTGAAAGATAATGCTCACTTCCCGCTGCCTCATTGCGCTTAATACCTCGGCGCCTTGCTTTCCTATTTCGGCCTTATTCCAATAAGCTTTACCCTCAAAATCCGTTCTCAGCCCGTATAGTATGTGAATGAGGGTTGTTTTACCGGTGCCGGACGGTGCTTGTACAAAAAGACGTGTTCCCTCAGCCCACGAATGTTCTTTATCCCACACTTCAGAGCTATATGCCGCCAACCGGTCCAGTAGAGGCGCGGGCATTAGCTTGTGAATAGAGAGGTTCATGAAAGCAAGGCAATTTAGGCATTGAAGCGACAGTGTATTTGCATTTTCACGCGCTGCTGCATTACATTTATAAGCATGAGCACACGCCTGTTTGACTTCGTACATGAACGCTACCTTAAAACGCCGGATGCAACTATGCTTGCCTCAAAGGAGAAAGGCGCATGGCGCGAATATCCAACGCGTGAAGTCTGGGAAACGGCATGTAGCATTTCCCGCGGGCTGCTTGCGCTTGGCATTGAAAACAACGAATTGATGCCGGAAGCGCAGGAGAAAATCGCCATCATCTCGCCTAACCGTCCGGAATGGGTGATTACAGATTTAGCGGTACAAATGACGGGCGCCGTGCTTACTCCCATCTATCCTACAATATCGCTGGCCGATCTCAGGTTTGTACTGGAAGAAGCGGGCATCAAGAAAATTTTCATCGCAAATGAAGAGCTTCACCGCAGCTTTGCTGATACGCTCCAGGCGGTGGCAAGCCTTGAACATGTTTTCAGCTTTGAGCATGTGGATGACGTCACGCACTGGCATTCACTTAAAGCAAGCGAGACCACGCCGGACGAAAATGTCGTAAGCCGCATTGACGGGAAAACGCTGGCAACCATCATTTATACGTCCGGAACTACGGGTAACCCGAAAGGTGTAATGCTGAGCCATCGCAATATTGTAAGCAATGTTAACGACTCCATGCCGGCCTTCACCTTTGCGCAGGAAGGTGCACGGGCGCTCTCTTTTCTGCCGCTCAACCACATCTTTGAGCGGATGGTTACTTATATACTCCTGCACGCAGGCATCCAGATCTGGTATGCAGAAAGCATGGAGACGATTGGCGACAATCTGCGCGAAGTAAAGCCGATGCTCTTTACCACAGTGCCGCGACTGCTGGAGAAGGTTTATGAACGGATTATGGGAAAGGCATTGGAGCTAAAGGGCATCAAAAAGTCCCTGTTCTTTTGGGCACTGAATCTTGGTAAGCAATATGACAATGCACGTGCCGGCTCGTGGTGGTATCGCTTTCAGCTTCGCTTGGCTAACAAGATTATTTTCTCCAAATGGCGTGAGGCTTTAGGTGGAAATGTGAAGGCAATTGTCTCCGGCTCTGCTCCTTTACAAGACCGCCTGAATCGTATTTTCACCTCGGCCGGTATCGTCATTATGGAAGGCTATGGACTCACGGAAACATCGCCCGTCGTCACCGTTAACCGTTTTGAAAGCGAAGAGCGGCGCATCGGTTCCGTAGGCACGGTTATCCGGAATGTGCAGGTGAAAATTGCGGAGGACGGCGAAATTCTATGTAAAGGGCCGAATGTGATGATGGGCTATTACAAACAGCCTGCAATGACTGCCGAAGTGATGAAGGACGGCTGGTTTCATACCGGCGACATTGGCGAGTGGCAGGAAGAGCGCTTCCTTAAAATTACCGACCGCAAGAAGGAGATGTTCAAGACGAGCGGAGGAAAGTATGTGGCGCCTGCGGTGGTAGAGAATGCCATGCGGCAAAGCCCCTACATTGAGCAAATCATGGTAGTCGGCGCCGGGCGGAAGTTTGTGTCGGCACTGATTGTGCCGTCTATCCCGCAACTAAAAAAATGGTTGCAAACACACGGCAAGGCGGTGCCATCCACTGTTGAAGCCATTGTAGCGCTGCCGGAAGTCAAGAGCCTTATCCGGGCGGAACTGGATAAGTACAATGCACGCTTCGGACATGTGGAGCAGGTAAAGAAGTTCACACTGTTCGCAGCGGAATGGACAACGTCCTCCGGCGCGCTGACACCAAAGCTGAGCATGCGCCGAAAGGTGATAGAGCAGCAAGCCGCGAAGGCGATTGAAGAGATGTATGATTAGCGAAAGCGATACAGTAAATGATATTTACGGATATCATGCAATGAGCTTTAAAAAAATCAGGTTGTCCGATGTCCATCTGGAAGAGGGAACCCAAAGCTGACTCAATAGTAGCCCTATCCCAAATTCTCCAGATACTGTTCTAACTCCATCTCTGTACCGTACAGCACCTCGCGGGGCTTTGAGCCTATGGCGGGGCCTACGATGCCTGCGGCTTCTAGTTGATCCATAATGCGGCCGGCGCGGTTGTAGCCGAGATTGAACTTGCGCTGCAGATTGGATGTGGAGCCGCTTTGCGAGGAAACAACGGTACGGGCGCAATCTTCAAACAGCTTGTCGCGATTGGCTGAATCAAAAGCTTTGCTGTCGGCATTGCTATCGTCGCCAACGTACTCCGGCAGCTCAAAGGCATGCGGGTAGCCACGCTGCTTGCCAATGAAGTTGACGATTTTTTCCACCTCGGGCGTGTCCACAAAGGCGCATTGGAGGCGCAGGAGCTCTGAGCCGTGGCTCACCAGCATATCGCCGCGGCCTACCAACTGTTCTGCCCCGCCTACGTCTAAAATGGTGCGTGAATCCACCTTCGCCGAAACCTTGAAGGCGATGCGTGCCGGGAAGTTGGCCTTGATGGTACCGGTAATCACGTTCACGCTCGGGCGCTGCGTGGCTACGATAAGGTGAATGCCTACCGCGCGGGCAAGTTGCGCGAGGCGGGCAATCGGCATTTCCACTTCCTTGCCGGCGGTCATAATGAGGTCGGCAAACTCGTCCACTACCAGCACGATGAAAGGCAGGTAGGCGTGACCCTTTTCCGGATTCAGGCGACGTGCAATGAACTTTTCGTTGTACTCCTTGATATTGCGCGCGCCGGCTTCCTTGAGCAACTCGTAGCGGTTGTCCATCTCAATGCATAGCGCGTTGAGGGTGTTAATGACCTTCTTGGTGTCGGTGATGATAGCCTCCTCTTCATTGGGCAGCTTAGCGAGGAAGTGCTTTTCAATAAGGCGATACACCGAAAGCTCCACCTTCTTCGGGTCAACCATCACAAACTTGAGCTGGCTTGGATGCTTCTTATAAAGCAGCGATACCAGAATAGCATTAATCCCAACCGACTTACCCTGACCCGTGGCACCGGCCATCAGCAGGTGCGGCATTGTAGCAAGGTCAACGATATAGTTCTCGTTGTTGATTTGCTTGCCGAGGGCAATCGGCAGGCTCATCTTATTATTCACAAACTTCTCCGACGATAGCAGCGTGCGCATGGACACGATCTGTTTATTCGCGTTTGGCACTTCAATGCCAATAGTGCCCTTGCCGGGAATAGGCGCGATAATGCGGATGCCAAGGGCGGCGAGGTTCAGCGCAATGTCGTCTTCCAGGTTGCGGATTTTGGAGATGCGCACGCCTTCCGCCGGGACAATTTCGTAGAGCGTCACCGTCGGGCCGACTGTTGCAGCGATGCGCTGGATGGTGATGCCGAACGAGTTCAGCGTTTTTTCAATCTGTGCTTTATTCTGCTCTAGTTCTTCTTTATTCAGCGCAATGGCTTCCTGCGCCCGGTCTTCCAGCAAGTCCAGCGTGGGGAATTTGTAGTCCGGCAAGTCCAGCTCCGGCGCATAGGCTTCGCCACTTTCTATGGAGATGTGCGCGCCGTGGGTGATGGTTGCGGCAGCAGGCTGTTCCGCCTGCTGCACTACTTCAAACGAAAATTCCGGCTCCGCTTCCTTTACAGAGGCTTTTGCTGAAGTTGTCGATGCTCTTCGCGCAGCTTCTTCCTCCTGATAGCGTTGGAAGGCCAGCTCTTCTTCATCTAATTCATCTTCGTCCACTCCTTGTGCAATAAGGGTCTTTTGTGCGGCGGCAGCGGCTTCCTTTTCCGAGACGGTCATAGAATACTGCTTCACCTTGCCCATCACTTCGTTGATGGTATCTACAGGTTGCACCTCTGGCACTTCTTCATGAATAATAATCGGTTCGCCGCTTAGGCCGTCCATTTGTACAATCGGCATCGTTTTGTCTTCTGCCATGAAGTCCGGCTCCTCATCGCCATTGCGGAAGTTCTGCATCCCGTCACGCATCTTTTGCGCCGCAATGCGTGCCCGGCGAATCATGGGCGTTACATCCAGCGCGAATATGGCGAAAAGCACAAATGCTGCGACCGCCAGTAACACCATTCCTGTGCCCATCTGCCCGAGAAAGCCATTACTGTAGGTAATAGCCTCCGCGCCAAGCGCACCACCCCACGGAAAGTCTGAGTGCGGAAAAACATAGGCGAGAATGGGCGCAGCCGTCAGCAGAATGAGGCAAAGCCAGCGCAGATACCGCATAGTGCCGGCCATTCTCTTTCCATAAACGATATGCATCCCCATGCTGAGCGCCCAAAGTCCAATAGCCAGCGAGGCAAGCCCTGCGCCGCGAAAAACAAGCAGATGAGATATAGCTGCGCCAAGCCGTCCGCACCAATTAGCCACTGCATCCTTTCCGTGCAACACAAAATATTTCACGCTTCCAGAGCGCAGGAGCAAATCCTGGTCGGTGCGCCACGTGAAGATGTAGGAGATAATTGACAGGCTGATGAACGCGCCGGCAATGAGGAACAGCAGGCCAAAAGCCATGCGGGCCTGCCGCCGGCGGGCTGTTGGGTCTTTAAACTCAGGTTCGGCTACGGCCTTTATGGGAGCGGCGGCTTTCTTCTTCGGGGCGGGTTTCTTCGTGGCGGCCATGTGATGCGGCGATGTAGTGGGATTAGGGCGAAGATAAGATTTCGGGATGCTCTTAAATAGTCTGTTTGCAGCCGGGAGGTTAATGGGTGAAGGCGAAGGCTTTTGGTAAATTTGGACTTCTTATGTCGTCCCATCCGCTGCGTTGGTTGTTGTGTGTGCTTGCTTTGGCGGTTATCACCATTCCGGCCTTTTTCTGCCGCAGCCCGAAATCTGAAGTCGCAACAACTGGCCCGCATTCCGACTGGCTGAATGTCTATGATACCTCTGCGCATTACGTGGGGATGGATAAGTGCCGTCAGTGCCACGCCTCGGTTTATGAAAGCTTCATCCAGACGGGCATGGGCCAGAGCTTCGCGCCGGCATCGCGCGCGAAAAGCGCGGCAGATTTTACGCCAGCGCATTCGCTGGTTTATGATAAGTATGCTGACTTTTACTACAAGCCATACTTCGTCAGCGATTCTTTTTTCATTATGGAATATCGGCTGGAAGGCCGTGACACAACGCACAAGCGTATTGAGCGCGTTGACTACATCGTAGGCTCCGGGCAGCACACCAATTCGCATATCTACAGCGCCAATGGTTATCTCTACCAGGCGCCCATCACCTTCTACACGCAGCGGCAGCAATGGGATATGGCGCCGGGCTTTGAAAAGGGTGCGAGCAGCCGCTTCAACCGCCTCATCCAACTCGAGTGCATGAGCTGCCACAACGGCTACCCGGATTTCGTGGCGAACAGCGAGAACAAATACACGGCTTTGAAGAATGGCATTGACTGCGAGCGCTGCCACGGCCCCGGCTCCTTGCATGTGGCGGACAAGAGCGCCGGACGCATCGTGGATACTTCCAAAGGGCCGGACTACACCATCGTCAATCCGCGCCGGCTGAGTACGGAATTGCAGAATAATGTCTGCCAGCGCTGCCACCTGCAAGGCATTGCTGTGCTGAATGACGGGCGTGGATTCTACGACTTCCATCCCGGCATGAAGCTCTCCGAGGTGATGAACGTCTTTATGCCGCAATACAAGGGTGCGCAGGATAAGATGATAATGGCCTCACATGTGGAGCGGATGAAGAAAAGCTCGTGCTACGTGCAGAGCGGCCGGATGAGCTGCATCACTTGCCATAATCCGCACCTGAGCGTGAAGTTTACACCGCGCACGCAGTTTTTGAATGCCTGCTATTCCTGCCATGCTTCCAATACGCAATCAGCAATCGGCAATTTGCAATCGCATGGATGCACCGAAAAACCTGAAGTTCGCGCTGCGAAGAACAACGACTGCATCACTTGCCACATGCCGCACAACGGCAGCATTGACATCCCGCACGTTGCCGTTACTGACCACTACATCCGTAAGCGGCCATTGGCGCAAGGCGAGAAAACAGCCATTACCGCTTTCCTCGGCATGAAGTGCTTCAACAACGATGCGCCCGATGCCATCACGACGGCACGTAGCTACCTGGAGTTTTACGAGCGTTACCAGCAAAGCCCGGCGCTGCTGGACTCTGCCCTGAAATATCTCGCACAGCAGGAAGGCGAGGAAGGTAGCGCGAAGCAGAATCGTGACCTCATCCGCGTCTATTTTCTGAAAGAAGATTTTTCCCGCGTGGTGCAATATGCCGCTTCGCTGCAGCCGTCAGCATTGAGTGACGCATGGACGTGCTACCGCATTGGCGAGTCTTACATGAAGGGCGGCGAGGCAGCGAAGGCGCAGCCATGGTATGAGCGCGCCGTTGCTATTCTGCCCTATGCGCTGGATTTTCAAAACAAATATGGTGTCTGCATGCTGGCACAGAAGAATTTCCCGGCGGCGGAGAAAACCTTCCGCTTCATACTCTCAGAAAACGGGAAGCACGCTCCTGCAAATGGCAATCTCGGCTTCTGCTATTTGCAGCAAGGCCAGCCGACACTTGCTTACGAATATCTTATGCGCTCAATCGCCCTTGACCCGGATGCGGCGCAGGTACTGATTAATCTCGCCGTTTATTACCACGGGACGGGCGACATTATTCACTGTAGAAAAGTATTGGAACATCTGCTGAAGCGCCATCCCGACAATGCACAGGGTCGCGCTATGCTCACAGACTTACTGCACGCTTAATTTCTAAACGTCAGAAATTCAAACGGCCGTTCGCCGAACAGAATACGCTGACCGCGCTTAGCGTGTCGCTTCGTATGAATGGCGGTGTGGTGGTACACGTCCATTATTTCGCTGGTGCGTGCCACCTCATCCATCGTATCCACGCGGTTGATAGTGTCAATGATGGCGTCCACCTGCGCGTCAAAGTGCTCCTGCCATTTTTCGGCAGCCTTCGTAGTAAGGAGCAGCTCTCTTGAATGATTGGGCATATGGCTTAGGCTTGTGGGTTGTGCGTCGCGAAAAGTAAAATGCCGTTCCGGGACTTTCA
Organism: Chitinophagaceae bacterium; assembly: GCA_965246785.1. GTDB lineage: Bacteria > Bacteroidota > Bacteroidia > Chitinophagales > Chitinophagaceae > UBA1952. The sequence continues at coordinate 30,315 of CBDFFM010000004.1, read as the reverse complement.
ACAATTTAGCCCAGAAAAAATAGTGCCCTTAGTAGAATTGGGTCAGATATGGATAACGCTCAGCATACAAGGCCTTCACCTTCGCCAGTATCGTTTCCCGTAGCCCATCAACATTACGCCGCTCCGTGGCGCTTACAAAAACCGTATTGGCGCCGGTTTCTTCTTCCCAGCGCCGCTCCAATTGCCGCAGCAGGTCGGCCTTTGTTTCATCATCCAGCCACTCGTCAAACGTCCTCGCTTCGTACAAATCCATTTTATTGAAAATGGTCAGCGTCGGCTTTTCGCGCGCGCCGATGTCCTGGAGCGTCTGGTTCACAGTGCCCATCTGGTCTTCATAAGCCGGGTGGCTGATGTCCACCACATGCAGCAGGCAGTCGGCCTCGCGCACTTCGTCCAGCGTGCTCTTGAAGCTTTCTACAAGATGGTGCGGCAGCTTGCGGATAAAGCCCACCGTGTCGCTCAGCAGGAAAGGAGTTTGCTCATACACCACCTTACGCGTAGTCGTGTCCAGGGTAGCGAAGAGCTTATTCTCAGCAAAGACCTCACTTTTACTAAGGGTGGTCATGATCGTACTCTTGCCCACATTGGTGTAACCCACCAACGCAACGCGGATGTAGGTGCCCCGTTCCTGCCGCTGCGTCTGCGCCTGCTTGTCTATTTCTTTTAAGCGGCCACGAAGTAGGGAAATCTTGTCTTTCACAATCCGGCGGTCGGTTTCTATTTCCGTTTCGCCGGGGCCGCGGCTGCCAATGCCGCCGCCCTGCCGCTCCAAGTGCTGCCACATGCCTTTGAGGCGCGGCAGGAGGTACTGGTATTGCGCCAGCTCTACCTGCACCTTCGCCTGTGCCGTCTTTGCGCGCCGCGCGAATATGTCCAGAATCAGGTCGGAGCGGTCTATTGTCTTAACGCCGGTAGCCTTTTCAATATTGATGATTTGGGAGCCGGTCAGCTCATCATCAAAGATGAGGAGGTTGATGCCTTTCGCCTTTGCATAAGTACCTATCTCTTCCAATTTGCCTTTGCCTACAAAGGTTTTGCTATCGCGCTTCGGCAATTTCTGAATGAAGCTTTTAATGGCAACCGCGCCCGCCGTCTCGGCCAGGAAGGCCAGCTCTGTCAGGTATTCCATCGTCTGCGCCTCCGGCTGCTGCTGGGTAATGATGCCAACCAGCACTGCGCGCTCTTCCTGCTGGATGCTTTTCTTTTCTATCAAAATGCTTATAGGATTGTGTAGCAGTAAAGGTAGCAATGCACACCTGTGTGCGCCGTTTTACATTCCGCTTTCGTCATTTGGTTAAGAAAATATCCGCATTACATTTGCCGCATCATTCATCAAACATTTCTTTTAATCACCAAACACATTCAACCCCAAATGAAGAAAATCATCTTCGCAGCAGCGGCTGCACTCACACTGATGGCCGGCGCAGCACAGGCACAAACCTCGTTCGGAGTAGAAGCCGGGCTTAACTTAAGCACCCTCAACGGCAAAAGCTTAGGTAAAGATGTCAACTCCGGCACTATGATAGGCGCCCGTGTAGGTGGTGTTGCCGATATTGGCCTTACAGACGCAATCTATTTCCGTCCGGGTCTTCAATTCTCACTGATGGGCGGGAAGAACGGTGACTTAGGCAGCGACGCTTCCGTCAGCATTAACTACATCCATATTCCACTCAATGTGCTTTATAAGCTCGGTGAGGAAGGTAGCGGTCGTATTTACTTCGGCTTAGTTCCTTATCTCAACATCGCAGTTGGCGGAAAGCAGAAAATTGCAGGCACAAGCGTAGACCTGAAAATCGGCAACGATAAAATCCAGGACAATCTGCAACGCTTGGATTATGGTGCTGGTCTTAAGGCTGGCTATGAGCTTCCTATGGGCTTTTGCGTTGACCTGAGCTACCTGTTTGGCTTTGCCAATCTGGAACCAGGTGGCGATGCGGATAACAAGACCAGCAACCGGCTGTTCACCATTGGGGCTTCCTACTTTTTCGGTCGCGATAAATAGGTTGCAGTGCCACTTACTCAGAAAAAAGCCCGCGTCAAATGACTCGGGCTTTTTTCACGAGGAGCAACTCGCACGTCACATTACCTGTGAAACTGACAAGTGCTTAATAGACGGCGCCGTCATAGCCGTAGTAGCAATAGCCATAATGACCAGCATCGTAAAAATCGCCGGGCTGAGTATGCCGGCATCGTAGCCAATGTTGAGCACAATGAGCTGCATGAGGCCACGTGTATTCATCAGCGCACCGAGCGTGAAGGCATCGCGCCAGCTTTCCCCCGTGGCGCGCGCCGCGAGCATCCCGCCGCCGAGCTTACCGACAATAGCCGCTAAAATGATAAGCGCGCAGACTGCCCAATCGCTACCAGTATGCAGCGCGCCAATTTGCGTACGCAGGCCGGTGATGGCAAAGAAGACCGGCAGCAGCAGCACGCCCGCTACATCCTCCACCCGCGCTACGAATACGCGGCGGTAGGGCCATCCTACCGGAATAATCAGCCCGAAAAGAAAAGCGCCGAACAGCGAATGAATGCCGATGACCTGCGCCGCCCAGGCCGAGGCCAGCATCCCACCAAGTAGCAGCGGTATAAAGTAGCGCGGTAGGCCCTCAGCACCAGCTTCCTTCATTAAAAGCTTCTTCAGCAGTGGCCGTACGATGCCCAGCATCAATACTACGTAAGCAGCGCAAAGTCCCATCGTAAGTCCGAAGCCGGCGAAGCCTTGTGCCTTAATAATGGCCATGATTGCCGCTAAGATGCACCACGCAGCTACATCATCCGCGGCAGCACAGCTGAGCGCGATGATGCCGAGACGGCTTGAGGCGAGCCCGCGCTCCCGCAGGATTCGCGCCAATACCGGAAAGGCCGTGATGCTCATGGCGATGCCCATGAAGAGTGCAAAGCAGTTGAAGGCAGCGCCGGCCATGGCGTATTGCCGGTATAGCGAAAAGGCCAGCACAAAGCCAATGGCGAAAGGCAGGACAATGGAAACGCCGCTTATAATAAGCGATTGGCGTGCCTTCCTGCGCACCACGGCAGCATCCAGTTCTATCCCAATGACGAACATGAAAAGCACCAATCCCATCTCGCTCACAATGCCGAGCGTACCGAGGGACTCTTTTGGGAAAACGGCGGCAACAGCTCCGGGCCAAAGCGCTCCACAAAAAGAAGGCCCTATGATGATGCCCACCGCGATCTCGCCAATCACTGCAGGCTGCCCGCATTTGCGCAACAGCCAACCCGCCGTGCGTGTAGCCATGAGAATAATCAGCAATTGCAGCAGGAAGCGGGCAAACGGATGAGCAAGCGCATCAGGCATAGCCGCGAAACTAAAGGAGAAGATTTAAGCTGCTGCCAGCGTGTTCATATCTATGCGCTCTGTGCCGCTTCCATACTCGCGGGCAAGCTGCACCATATGCGCCGTGCCGCCCTCACCGTCGCCGCCCTTACCATCCCAGAGGGCAATGAGGCTCATATTGAGCGCGTCGTTGGCCAAGGCGTTGTAAAGCATCCATAGGTTGGCACGAGGCCAGATACTGTCGTAAGGTTTGCGCTTTTCCAGCCAGCCAGGGAGCGTTTTTTTTGAAGAAAGAATATGGTAGCGTAGGGTTGTGTACAGCCTGTCAAAGCGCTCTACCCACTCCGCTCCGGCAAAAGCTACCGACTCTGTAATAAATGCTTCGCGCGGCAGCGCGAGATATAGCTCGCTGCGGATACCGACGGCGGCACATGCCTCATGAAAAATAATATCGCCACCGCAGGCGCCGCCGGCAATACCGACCAGCTCCTTGCCGGCATTTTGAGCCGCCACCTCTTTCACCCTTGCCTCAATCGCTGCCCGCACCGCAGGCTCTGCTGCCGCCGGGAAGCGTGGCGTTGTGCGTGCCGCGGCATCTACCATGTGGCCGGTGAAGAGCATGTAATGGTTGTCCAGATCCTCGTTCGGCACACTGCCTGTTACCTTTAGGGCAGCTTCTATATTTTGGGGCAGCACGCCGAGGGATTGGTACAACATCAGTTGGCGGATGATAGCGGCCGTCTGCAGCTGATCGCAGTTGCGAATGATGCTTTTGTAGGCAAACGCGGCTTTGGCTGCGCTTGGAGCTGTAAGCGCTGCGTAATCTGCATGTGTAATTTCCAGCCAGAGGTCAGAGCTGCTCATGGCCTTCAGACGCGTTCGTTCTGCTTCGATGGTATAATGGATAGCGGTAGCCGTACGCTCCTTCTGCGTCTTCAGGTGGTGCAGACGGTCGTCGGCTTCTTCTTGGGTGTCAAAGCGAAGCGCCCAGATTTCAGGCAGGTTCTCGGCAAGGCAGACAATGCTCGTAAGCATACCAAGCACGTTGATGCCGGAATAATAATGGTTAAGGTGCGTGTGGTAGCCGAGGCCATAATTATCCAGAATGTCCTGCCAATGTACCGAGGCAAGCGCGGCGGAAGCGCGCTCGTCTGGCGGCGTACTCATCCATTCGGCTGTCCATCGCGTCTTGGCATTACGGCCGCGCAAAGCATGAGCCTGCGCCCGCTGCGGGCTGCTCAGGGACGCACCCTGCGATAGCAGTGTCTCTATAGCATCATCAGACTTTCGCAACAACACTGCGGCTTCGTTCGGGGCCTGCGTTATAAGGCGCTCGGCCAGGCGCTGGTAGATAGTGGCAAGGTGATCGTTGGCCGAATAGTCTGCCGGCTTACGCGCGAGCACCGCCTCCCAGGCAAGCTGGGCCGGTTTATAAGCATTCAGACGGTAGAGGTAATCGCCAAGAAGACGCATAGCAGGCGTGCGCCATTCAAAGAGCGCGGCTTCGTGGCACATGAGCGCAAGCCGGCCTGCATCTTTGGCCTCGAAAGCGTCACAAGCTTCCCGCGAAAACTCCGGCGGTAAGGCGAAGAACTTCTCGGTGTCCGGCACTTCCAGCATAGGCAGCATATTGAACACCGGGCTGTCGCGCTTTGTAGAGTCGCGGCTTTCACGGATAGCGGCCATCAACTCACCCAGCGCGGCTTCAGGATGGTCACGGTCATAGCTCACGTATCGATAGCCAATGATATCAAAAGGCGTTATATCATAGCCGGGGCAGTTGATGAGCACTGTGGTTTTATCGCGCAGCGCATTGCGGATGCCAAGCTCGTAGAAGACATTAGCGTTGTGAATGGTGATGTCGGCAATCACAACGTCGGCCAGCAATAGTTCTGAGAACATATCCTCCCTGATTTCGCCGGCGGCGAAAATTCTGCCGGTAGTGCCGCCGTCCAGATTGAGTGCATTGAGTGCCGGGTCTATGAGCGCCTCCTGCACCCGGTCAAAATTGTAGTCCACGACCTCGCTGCCGCCATCTGCAGATTTGCGCAGCACTTTCTTAATACCGAAGGGGCGGACGATGAAGACTTGCATGGACTGCGATGTTGTTTGGAGACATGTTGGTCTCAAAGGAATGAAAAACGCGGGAGAAAAGGAAGCCTTATAGCGGAAGCGATATTGTGGCAATCCAATACGCGCCGCTTATAATACGCGATTCTTACCGCAGCAATGTCGGCTTTGGCTATCTTGCTGCACAATCATTTTATGGCTGCTAAGAAATCGCCCAAGCACATTGCCGTTGCCGGAAATATAGGCGCAGGCAAGACTACGCTCACTGCGCTGCTGGCGAAACATTACGGCTGGCAGCCGCATTATGAAGACGCTGACCATAATCCCTACCTCGCGGATTTTTATGAAGACATGACGCGCTGGAGCTTCAACCTGCAGGTGTATTTTCTAAACAACCGCCTACAGCAATTTCTGCAAATCCGGGCGGGCAAGGATACGGTGGTACAAGACCGGACAATTTATGAGGACGCGCACATCTTCGCGCCGAACCTGTACGACATGGGGTTGATGACGAAACGTGATTTTGACAATTATGCCTCGCTCTTCGAAACGCTGAAGCAACTGACAGCGCCACCGGACCTGCTCATTTACCTGAAAGCAAGCATTCCGAAGCTGGTTGACCAAATCCAGCAGCGCGGGCGCGACTATGAGGAAAATATCCGGCTGGACTACCTGAAGCGGCTGAATGGTTTTTACAACCAGTGGATTGATGGCTATAAGGACGGGCCGCTTCTGATTATAGAGGTGGATAAGCTGGATTTCACCACGCGCGAAGAAGACCTGGCGGATGTGATAAGGCGTATTGACGCTCAACTATTCGGTCTGTTTTAAAGGCTCGGCATATTTGTCAGGCAATGACCAGTCAATAGGCGCTTCGCCCTTCTTCTCCAGCCAATGGTTGGCCTTAGAGAAATGGCGGCAACCGAAGAACCCGGCATCCGCAGAATAAGGCGACGGATGCGCTGCCACCAGCACGAGGTGCTTCTTTTTATCGATTAGCTCCGCCTTGCCCTGTGCAAACTTGCCCCAAAGCATGAACACGACCGCATCGCATTCATCCGAGATGGTGCGGATGACGGCATCCGTAAAGCGATGCCAGCCGATTTTAGCGTGAGAATTGGGCTTAGCCGCTTCCACAGTGAGTGCGGCGTTAAGCAGCAGTACGCCTTGCTTCGCCCAATGCTCCAGATTTCCGTGCGCAGGGCGCTCAATGCCGAGGTCTCCCTGAATTTCTTTGAAGATATTGACCAGCGACGGCGGAGGATGAACTCCGCGCTGCACTGAGAAGGAAAGGCCATGAGCTTGCCCGCGGCCGTGGTAAGGGTCTTGGCCGAGGATGACAACCTTTACCTTTTTAATCGGAGTCGCGTCGAAGGCGTGGAAGATGAGCGGGCCGGGCGGGTAAATGGTTTTGCCATCCTTCTTTTCCGTCTTCAGAAAGGTGATGATTTCTTCAAAGTAGGGCTGCTCAAACTCTCGGGCCAAAGCCTTTTTCCAATCGGGGGCAATGTTTACTTCAGCCATTTTAGTTGGGCGTTAGGATTTAAGCTTTATGGCTTACTAACAGACTGCGAGCAAAATAAATTCATGCCCTATAGTTTTCAGGCAGCCATTATTCCTATCCCTGGCACTTAGGGTACATAAGGCGTGTACTTCACTGGCCCCTTGCTCGCATCGGCAGCTAGAATGCAAACAGAACCACAGAAATTCTCGTTCTTCAAGCGTGTCATGAACTCAAAGAGAAACATATCGGTGCGGTCAGGCACAATTTCCCAAACGATGTAATTCGTGGGGTCGTCACCATGACGCTTGGTAGTGAATTTCTCGTCCACCTTCCGGTCATTGCTATCATACATTATCATGCGATGAGTAGTAGCGCGAGGGTTACCTACGAAGACGATCTGGTAAAGCTGGCCTTTCACTAACTGCACCATAATAGGGAACGGCACCATACTCTCCATATTAATCATGGCATCTCGATAGACCTTGAAGCCCTGAGCGGCGTAGTGTTGCTTAATGGCATCGGCCTGTAGCCGTAGGGCCGGGTCTATGCAGCCTACTGGCTGGCGCGGCTCGCCTTTCTGGGCATCGGCGCCGCCGGAAATAAGCAGGCAGGAAAGCAGAAGGATAACAAGCTGTTTCATGTTCCGTAAAGTTGCGTGATTGGCCTGGGAAGGCTTGTAAGGAGGGCGTTAAAGCATGATTTACCAAGCCGTCATTACCTGATATTCAGCTTTAGCACAGAAGCGCCTTCCAGAAAGGCTTCTAACTGGTCGTGAACGACAACCGGCCCTACGCCCGCGGGCGTGCCGGTAAATATGAGGTCGCCGGTGTTCAGGCTGAAGAAGCGGGATGCGTAAGCGAGAAGGGCGTCCATTCCATTGAGCATATCGCCGGCCCAGCCCTGCTGGACGGTTTCGCCATTCTTGCGTAGTTCAAATCGAAAATCCTGCACGTCTCTGCCTTCCGGGATTTGCTGAAAAGCGCCTACAACGGCGGAATCGTCGAAAGCTTTGGCTATTTCCCATGGCAGGCCTTTCTCCTTTTGCTTTTGCTGCAAGTCACGAGCAGTGAAGTCTATGCCTACTGTTACCTGATCGTAATATTTGCGGGCAAATTTCTCAGCGATGTGCTTGCCGTTTTTACAAATACGGTAGACCAGTTCTGCCTCATAATGGATGTCGTTGCTGAAGTCGGGATAATAGAATGCTCTGCCGTGCTGGAGTAGGGCATTTTTGGCTTTCATAAAAAGGACAGGCGCTTCGGGGAGGGCGTTTCCCAGCTCTTTGGCGTGGTCGGCATAATTTCGGCCAACGCAGATAATCTTCATAACCTGAGTTCGGGATAAGAAGTTGTGGAAAAGTAGTGGCTTAAAAAGCGAATAGCGGCGTTGTTTTTGATGTATAGGTGATTGACTAAAAACAACTCACATCAAAAATGAACACACCGCTATTCGCTGACAAAGTAACCGAAATTTTCGTTGCCGTAGATGATTTCTGCCTGCTTTTCGAACACCCCATCCATCAATTGCTCCTCGACCATTCGAATGGAACCAAAACCCGCAACCGGAAAGCATCGCTGTGCGATTCTGAAATCATTTCCATGCTCATTGCTTTTCATTCCGGCGGATTCAGAAACTTCAAGTTCCTCTACACCCAATACGCCTGCGTTCATCTCAAAGACAGCTTCCCCAACCTTGTCTCCTACAACCGCTTTGTAGAGCTCAGCCACCGCTGCGCAGTGGCCTTTATGCTTTTTCTCCATCACTGCTGCCGGGGCGAATGCACCGGCATCTCCTTTATTGATTCTACCGTTCTTCGGGTATGTCACAACAAGCGCATCCGCCGCAACAAAACCTTTGCTGGCATAGCTAAAATTGGCAAGAGCACTATGGGCTGGTTCTACGGATTCAAGCTGCACCTGGTGATCAATGATAAGGGAGAGATTCTGTCTTTCTACCTGAGTAAAGCCAATGTAGATGACCGGAATGCAAAAGGCTATTACTACCCTTACGGAGAAGCTGTTTGGCAAGCTCTTCGGCGATAAGGGCTACATCTCAAAAGCGCTTACCGATATGCTCTTTGGCAACGGCATCCAGCTTATAACTGCAGTGCGAAGGAACATGAAGGATAAGGCACTGAGCAATGAAGAGAAGCTGCTCTTGCGCAAGCGTTCAGTGATAGAAACGGTCAATGACGAGCTAAAGAATATCTGCCAGGTAGAGCATACAAGGCACCGTTCTCTGAACGGCTTTCTGCTGAACCTGATGAGCGCCATAGCCGCTTATTCTTTCTTTCCCAAGAAGCCTTCTATCAGAAAAGATATCGAGGGAAACAAACCCAAAGCTCATCGCCGCTTTCCAACAACAACAGCAATTATTAATCGCCGCTTAAACCGAACTCAGGTTCATAAGCTTCTTAAAAGTGTGCGCGTAAAAATAGCCTTTCCCGACCGCAGCCCGCTGGCCCACCTGCGCATCCCCGTGCGCATAGGTGACATTAATTACGGCGGCCATGCGGGTAATGACGCCATCCTTTCCATCATACACGAGGCGCGCATGCAGTGGCTGGCTGCAGCCGGCCTTACGGAGCCTGGAAACAGGCGGCCATGGCCTCATTATGGCAGACGTGATGATTGCTTACCGCAGCGAGGCATTTTACGGCGATGCGCTGGATGTAGCACTCTTTGCCGACTCGGTAACTGAGCGATCTTTTGACTTACTTTATAAAATCTCAACTCTGCGCAATGGCAACAATATCATTATTGCAGAAGCCAAGACGGGGATGATTTGCTTTGACTATGCTGCGCGGAAAATTGTCCAAATGAGCATCGTTTTGAAAAGCTTGCTTCAGGAAAGCGCATAAAAAAAGGCCGCCTGATCGGGCGACCTTTTCGTGTAGCGGGAACGGGAGTTGAACCCGTGACCTCAGGGTTATGAATCCTGCGCTCTAACCATCTGAGCTACCCCGCCGGTTAAGCGAGCGCAAAGATAATGGCGTGGCGCAAAAGAAAAGCCGCTGATGCAGCGGCCTTTCTAAAAACTCTGTTTGTGCAGTGATGCTAATTGCCCAGATAGCTCTTCAGAAGCAGGCATTTATTCTCCGTACGTAGGCGAATAATTGCCTTGTCCTTGATTTGCCGTACCCGCTCGCGTGTAAGGGCAAATCGCACGCCGATGTCTTCAAGGCTCAGCGGGTTTTCCACCCCAATGCCATAAAACAGCAGGAGTACGTCCCGCTGCCGGTCGCTCAAAGTGCCAAGCGAGCGGCCAATCTCGCGACGCAGTGATTGTCCGTGTGTCAGGTCGGCATCCGTAGCGTCAGCATTCGGGTTAACCATTATATCCAGCAGGCTACCATCTTCTGTCTCCCCCATAGGCGCATCCATGCTCAAGTGGCGGGCGGAAACACCAAGGGTGTTTTCTACCTCCTCCAAATCCATTTCAAGGATTTCCGCCAGCTCTTCCACCGTTGGTTCGCGCTCATATGCCTGCTCAAGTTGGGAGAAGGCACGGCTGATACGGTTGCTCAGGCCTACCTTATTCAGCGGCAGGCGCACGATGCGCGATTGCTCAGCGAGGGCTTGCAGAATGCTTTGCCGGATCCACCAAACTGCGTAGGAGATGAATTTGAACCCGCGTGTTTCATCAAAGCGCTGTGCCGCCTTTATAAGCCCGAAGTTGCCTTCATTAATCAGATCGCTCAGCGAGAGACCCTGATTCTGATATTGCTTTGCTACCGATACTACAAAGCGGAGATTCGCCTTGGTAAGCCTGTCGAGCGCCCGCTGGTCGCCCTGGCGGATACGGACAGCGAGCTGAACTTCTTCTTCCGGCGAGATAAGATCAACGCGGCCTATTTCCTGGAGGTATTTTTCCAGGCTTTGACTCTCCCGGTTGGTGATACTTTTCGTGATCTTGAGTTGACGCATAGACATAGATGAGGCTATTTTAGGGTTAAGGAAATGCGTGAGAAAGACCTATCGACAGACATTAGCAAGACAAACTTATGTGCGTATCACATAGAACCCAAATAAAATTAAGACGCGTTTAACAGCGTTAACTGCTCCTTTATGCCCGCTTTAGCAAATAAAATTTTGAAAGCTCATCGCTTTTTCTATAATTGCACGCCTAAGTTTTCCTTTCAAGAAATCGCTCTGATGCCTGTAAAAAACAAAAAAATCATCTATACGCTAGAATACCCGATTCGCAGCTCGCCAACAATCCTTTTTGAGTTTCTTTCCACAGCCGTAGGGCTGCAGGAATGGTTTGCTGATAAGGTTGACCAACGCGAAAGCCAGTTTTACTTCTATTGGAGCGGCTCCGTTGACCAGGCTGAGCGTACCGAGATGTTTGAAAACAACTACGTACGCTACCGGTGGGATTATTACAATGACGATGAGTTTTTCGAGTTCCGCATTGAGCAAAGCATCATCACGAACGAGACGATCCTCCGTATCACAGACTTTGCAGAGAAAGCCGAACTGGACAGCGCTGCGCAGCTCTGGAATCAGCAGGTAGATAATCTGAAGCACCGCATCGGCGCGGCCTAAACGCAACAAATCAAGATTGAAATGCCCGTCTGTTTATGACGGGCATTTAATTACTGGCGCAATAATCGGTAATGTTCCCCGTCACCTGCGATACAGGCCCTGAATCCCTGAGGAACACAAGCCGTATCCTGAATGGCATGTATCCGCAGGCGCTGCCGACTGTCATAAGCCGGCCAGGTCTTCAACACTGCATCGGCTGTTATGTTTTCCAGGAAAGGTACCTTATGCACAATCTCATCCGGCCAGGCCACGCCGGGCGTGACCATTAACGGAAGGTTTAGGTTCTTCGCCTGCATTATCGCCGCCGCCGTTGCATGGTAAATGCGCATCCGCCGCGCGTATTCCGGTGCTGTGTACGTGTTGTAGATAACGGAAACGACGTTCCCGGCAAGCTCTGCGAACAGTATGCTGCCAAGTACCAGCGCCACGCCCCGTGCACGCGCCCGCAGCCATTGCAAGAGGCTTACTATGAGCAGCGCCAAAGCAGGCACGCAAAAGGCCCCAAATTTAGCCTCTCCTGCCGGTAGTCGACCGCTGACGGACAGTAACGTTACCAGTAAAATCAACGAAATAGCATAGGTTGTTACCCAGCGCTCCGGATTGCCGGGAACGAGCGCTACCCTACCCGACAGGCGCAGCAACGCATACATCACCGCGGCTATGCCGAGGAGGCCAAACACAATCTCAAAAACCGCCCCAGGCCCTACAGTAGCGAAGAAATACCACAGATTTTCCAGCCGTTGCGCTGGCCCGCCAGTGGCCATACGATAGGCCCAATAGCGGTGCATGACCGTATCGTGCATGAGTTGGCACACATCGCTCAGATAAAACAGGCAGATACTGGCGGCAGACGCGGCGACGGGCAGCAAAATCATCTTGCGCCCGCCGTTCAGCACAGAATAGCACGCTAACAGTAAGGCCGGCGCTATAGCCACCGGATAGGTGTAGCTAAAAAACGGAGCCGTAGCCAATGTGAAGCACAGCAGTACAATTCGCGGAACGCTCATATCTTCTTTGGCCAGCTTTTCCAACTCCAAGGCCTGCCACATAGCCGTCAGCGCCAAGAAAATCTCTGCCTCATAGTGCTTCGCCTGCACGAGGTATGTTGTAAACGTTTGCGATGAGACCAGGATGAGCATAAAGAGCGGTCGCAGCCATTCTTGACGGTCAGGAAAGATGCGCTTCATGAGCTGCCAGGCCACTGCCATTGATGAGACAGATAGCGCCAGCGCTGGCAGCCGCAATGTTGCGTAGCTGTATTGAGCCGGCGCATTGAGCGCCTTGAGCGCCGCCAGGTATAGTCGCGGGCATTGCTGGGTGTATCGCAGCGGCCCCCACAGCTGCGCCCAGGACAGGAATTTCAGGTTGAAGATGAGCCGCCATTCATCTATCCAGAACGGCTGTATTGGAAAGACCGCAAGCGCCAATCCCCACACTGCCAGCAGCGCCATAACAGCCAACGTGAGGCGGTGAGTGAGCAGACAGGTTCGGCGCATCAGAGCTTTGTGAAGGGCTTCTGCGCTAAGATAATACCGCTATAGCCAATCCTTCCGCAAGGAAAAAAATAGCCGGTTGGCGCGCTACTTGCCCTACCGCAATATGATTATCTTTGGAGTTACCAACCATTGTTCATTAATAAAAAAGTAAACCTGCCATGAATCTAGAAATTACAGGCAAGCTGGTAGAAAAGTACGATACCCAGACCGTGAACGACCGCTTCCGCAAGCGCGAGTTCGTGATTGAGGTAACCGAAGAGGTGAACGGCTCTTCCTTCACCAACTTCGCCAAGATGCAGCTCGTGCAAAACAAGACCGACATTATAGACCGCTTCAACGTCGGCGACGTGCTGCGCGTCAATTTCAGCATCAAAGGCAACCGTTATGAAAAGGAAGGCAAGGTGTCCTACTTTTCCAATCTTGATGCATGGCGCATTGAAAAGGCAGATATAGCCGGCAATGGCCAGAACGCCGGCAGCAATCAAGGCTACAACTACGGCACCGGAGGCAACAACCAGGGCAGTAACAATGACAACTATAACAACAACGCCAGTGGCGCTAACAGTAATAACAACTGGGGTAACAACAACGGTAACAATGCCGCCTACGGCAACAACAATAACAGCGGAGGAAATTGGAGCAACAACAATAATAACTCCGGCAATGCCGCGCCTGCATACCAGAATACAAATTCCGGCGGAGGTGCAGAAGCTGCAGACGACCTGCCGTTCTAATTATTAAACAGATAATAGCCTTGCGCGGCGCATTGCGGCTTTTCGGCCCTTGCGCCGCGCTTTATTTTTGCCCTTTATGTTTCGCAACCTTTTTCTGCCTGTAGCAGCTATTCTGCTTCTGACCTCTTGTCACCGCGTGCCGAAGCATGCCCGCTACATTCCCAAAGACGCCTTTGCCGTGCTCGGTATCCATACCGACGAGTTGCGTAAAGAGCTTGCGTGGAGCGCCATTACCGGCAGCGGGCTGCTGGATGAGCTGCGCAAAAGCGGGAACGGCGGCCAGGCACCGGCGGCAGTCAAGGATTTGGAGCAGTCCGGTATTGACTTCGGCAGTACACTTTATGCGTATGCGAAGCCCGACACCCGCTTCGCGGGCAGCATGAAGCTGGCGGCCGTGCTGCCGTTGGAAGACGCGGGCAAGGTGATGGATTATCTACGCGGCCACTTTCCGCAGGCAGCCATGAGCAAGGTGGAAGGGCGCAATCAGGCCTTCATATTCGGCAAAGCAGTCTTGGGCTGGAATGACGATGTGCTTATCGTCATGAACCCGATGGTGCGAAAAGTAGCGCATAATGAGGAGGCGCACACAGATACGCTTGGCGGAATGGCCATCGACGGCGAGCCATACAGTTGGACGGAAGAAGTGCCGGACGAGGCTGCAAGTATGCAGGAATTGGCTGCCGCGTTCCGGCCCGTAAAATCTTCCGGCATAGACGATGTAAGCCGATTCGCGGAACTGGAAAAGGCGGGTCATGACATCACCTTCTGGATGAGCTACGATGCGCTGATGGATATGTACAACAGTCAGCTCGGCGATGCGGCCGGTCTCGGGATGCTGGGCATGAGCATGGGTAATACCCTCTTTAAAGGCAGCGCCATGGCGGCGGGATATGACTTTGAGAGGGGCGAGATAAAAGGCCTCATGCGCTACTACGCCTCGGACAGCATGCGGCCGGTAGCAAAGGAATTTGGTCGTGAGCCTGTGGACGGCGATATGCTCCGCCGACTGCCCACGCCTGGCCTGAATATGGCCGCCGGCTTCCACCTCTCCCCTGCTGCCATTAAGCTGATGCTGGAAAAAATGAACCTTTCCGGCATGGCCAACCTTGCGCTTATGTCGCAGGGCCTGACGCTTGACGATGTGCTCGGCGGCTTCTCGGGTGATATGGTAATGGCCGTAAACAATTTCCACATGACACAAGAGACGGATACTGCCCTTACCGACGACTTCCCGCAGCAGTCTCAAATGACTATCGGCTCGCACATGGACTTTGTTTTCGCCTTGAAAATAGGTGACCGGGGGAAGCTAATGAAACTTGTTAGCCTTGCCGGCGGCGCGAACCTGATGCGGCAAACTGCCCCAAATACCTACATATTTTCCGGAATGAATGAAGGGACACTCGTGCTTGGCGATAAGTACATTGCCGTATCCACAAAGGCCACGGAAGCACAGGCTTTTCTCCGGGAGCGCGGCGGTGCTATGCCGGATGCTGTTCACAGTGAAGTGAGCGGCCACCCTATAGGCGCCTGGGCCGACCTGCGCAGCATCATAGCCGCTGGTGTAACGGGTGGCACTCAGGACTCGTCAGTTGCTATAGTACGCAAGACCTTCACCACCGCTAGCATGAATGGCGGCGAGTTTAAGGACGGCGCAAATGAATACCGCTTAAAGCTGCTCTTTACTGATAAAAACGAAAGCAGCCTGCTGCAACTCCTGCGCATGGCACAGCGGCTTGCTGCGCTCCATAACAGAGCGCGGCCCGCAATAAGTATGCGCTAAAGATTTAGTGCCTAACCTTTCACGGCAATTGGCCGTCTAATCCGTTCTGCATCGCCTGTAGCTAACGATTTCTTGATAAAAAACTTGGCAATGCGGCTAAAAAATGCAATCTTGTCCAAAATTTCGGCTCCGCGCATGAGACACCGTAAGTGTTATTCTTTACTCATATTGCTCACGGGTGCGTTGGCCTTCGGCAGTTGCCGCAAGGAAAACGGCATTGACAACAATAAAGTCGTAATCACGCCGTACGGCGTTTTCTTCGCCGACCGCCTCGGCGGCCTGATGAATACCAATGACGGACTGAGCTATCGCACATTTCCCGGTACGGGTACAGATGGTGTAGCCGACAGAGCTATAATAATATCCGGCGGGAATATCATCTTTATCAAGAAGAATCTGTTCGTGTCTTCTGATAACGGTAAGTCTTTCAACTACCGCCTCAATACCGTGAATCCTGCCGCCCGATGGGCCAGTATGCTTACGGACGTACCTTCTTACGGACGTGTATATGTAGCCAGCACCCAAGGCAGCGGCCTGGAATATAGCGAAGACAATGGCGTTACGTGGCAGGTGGACAATGCGTTTCAGGTACCGGCAGGAGGCACTCCTCCCACCCCCGGCGGCATTTCTTCTATCGTGCAGTTAGATGATCCGGCTCAAAGTCTTTGGGCGCTGGATAATGCCGGTCCCCGCTTTTATATTCGCGCTAATGTAAACGCCAAATGGATTGAAATTAATCCAACCTCTCCCTTCCCCCCCGGCGCTTTCTACCTGTCTTCATTCAACAATAGTCCGGTAGCTACGGACTACAATGGCAGCGGTGTTTATTTTTTTGATACCACCCAAAATACAGGCTGGAAGAAATACCCCGGCCTGCCAAACGGGAGTAATCACAAGTTATACGCATGCGCGGCACCTTTTGGTCAGAGTCTCCTTGTCGGCACAGATTCCACCGGCATTTACCGCCTTGTCGGCGGAACGCTTGTACCCTCTAACAATGGCCTGAAATCCTATACATCAGTGTATGGCATTACCGGAAAGCAGGATGTATATAAAAACGGGCTCATTAAGAAGTACGTCTATATAGCTACTAATAATGGTCTGTATCGTAGCGAAGACTTCGGGCAGAACTGGACGCTTATGTATCCAGCCGACCTGCGGACTATCTGGTAAGTTTCAAAACCGTGAATCTTTGAAAAACCCGGTATTTTAATGCCGGGTTTTTCATGTCTCCTCGCCAATTTCCCCCGGGCCGAGCGCATCTCCGAGGTCACGGCGCTGCTTTTTGGTAGGCTTACCGGTACGGCTAAGGCGCTTGCCGGTATAGAAGGATGATTGCAGGTATTGCGCCGGCTGGCGATCTTCTTCGGTCGTGAGGTCTATGTAATTCTTAATCGCCTCTTCGTAGCTCGCGCGATTGTGCAGGAGGCTGGTCACCTCAATAGTCCAGCGGCGGGCGGGCGTCTTGATGTCGTAGCGGTCGCCGATGGCTACGGCGCGGGCGGGCTTGATGTTTTGGCCGGCCAGCTTCACCTTGCCTTCATCGCAGGCCGCGGTAGCGAGGGTACGGGTCTTGAAGATGCGGATGGCCCAGAGATATTTGTCGATGCGGAGCTTTTCGGTGGCGGACATGAGGCTGCTGAAAGATGTTAAACGAGGATGGATAGTGTTTGAGATTACAATTATGTTGCCGACTTTCTGCGAGCAGCCCATGCCTCTCACTTAGCATAGAATAATCACCTGTCATTATTGCGGAAAGCTGACGTTTTTTGCCTTCGCTTCGGGTATTTACACGATTATAGCTGGCATTTACGCACTCGCACCGGGCATTTACACTTATGCACCGGGCAATTTCGGTATCACATCTGGCATTGTAAGCTATGCAATGGCTAATGTTCCTATGTTTCGCCAAGGGAAATATGCCTAAGTGAAAAGCCCAATAGACTGACAGCCCCTGAAATGTGCGACTCTGAAACGAGTTAAGGGCAGGCAATGGCCGTTTAATAGCGCGCTGCAGCGGACTAAATAAAAAATCCCATAAACAGCTCAACTGACCACCGCATCGCCGCCATTAATGTGGATGAACTGGCCGGTAACATAGCTACTATCGTCGCTCGCTAGATAGACGTAGGCGGGGCCAAGCTCTTGCGGGTACCCTGCCCTGCCGAGGGGCGTGTCTTTACCAAATTCTTTGAGACGCTCCCTATCAAAGGAAGAGACCACAAGTGGCGTCCAAATGGGGCCCGGTGCAACGCCATTGACGCGGATTTTTTTTGGGAGCGAGGTTCTTCGCGAGGGAGCGTGTGAAGGCCACCACGGCGCCTTTTGTAGCGGAGTAGTCGACCAGGTGCTCGCTGCCGCGGTAGGCCACCACAGAGGCAGTATTGATGATGGCGGCGCCTTCTTTAAGATGCGGCTCGGCGGCCTTTGTGCAGTAAAAGTAGGAGTAAATATTGGTGGCGAAGGTGCGCTCTAACTGCTCGCGGCTTATGCCTTGGATGCTAAGGTCTTCCTCATGGTTAGCGGCGTTGTTCACTAGCACATCTATGCGGCCAAATGCCGCGATGGCAGCCATTATAAGCTGTTCGCAAGCAGGCTCTGCGCTCAGGTCGCCTTTAAAAGTCTCGCAGCGATGGCCCTCCGCGCTTACGAGGCGCGCCGTTTCGGCGGCATCGGCATCTGCCTCATTGTAAGCGATCATCACATCTGCGCCTTCGCGCGCGTAATGGATGGCTATAGCGCGGCCAATGCCGGAATCGCCGCCGGTAATGACGGCGGCTTTGCCTTGCAGCTTGCCGCTGCCTTTGTAGCCTTCGCGGATGGGCGGTATGCGAAGCTCGCGCTCAAATTCCTTTTTGTCGCCGCCCTTACTGCCGGGCGAGTTGGGGTTGTTGGCCATGATGCTAAGCGGTAGGCTTTTTTGATAAAAGAAAGCAGCGAATAGGGTTCGCTGCTTTTATGCGTTGATAGTTGGGCCTAACAAAAGTTACGGTTGTCGTGCCGGGACATCTTGCGGCGGATTTCCTCCACTTCAGCAACAAACAGGTGAATGCTGGTATCGCCGTAGGCGTCAATCAATGTACCCTTCAGACCATCGGAGGTCTCCATGAGATACACATCAGCAACATTATGCGGTTCGGGCTGCGCCTCAAAATGATAGGCAGACACTATCTGTACCTGCTCGGCCCGGTAGTAGCGACTGCGCGATGTAGAATATAGCCCGCGGGCCGTTACCTTAAAGCATTCACCGTATCCATCGCTCACTACCTTATTTACGCAGGTGGAGAGTGAACCTGTGAACGGCGTTCGGTCTGTATTGCTATTTCCTTGCTGAGGCCACATAAAAAATCTTCTTTGCTTACCGTAAACAGAGAAAATTCTTTGCCGCACTTACAGCCAAAAAGTTAAAGGGTAATAATGCAGAAATGAGATTGGCTATCAACAAGTTAATAGCTATTTGATTAGCAGTCCGTGCAATTCAAACAATTTACTTTGGCTCTTTTGTAGATGTATTTCTACAAAGAGTACAGGTAATGCCTCTAAGCTGTATAGTTAGAGAGCCGGCTGCATTTGCAGCCGGCTCTCTAACTCCTCACAGGAGCAATAAAAAACTTATTACTTCATCTTAGCCTGCGCGTCTTGCACCATTTTCAGGTGGTCGCGGAGCGTAGGGAGGGTCTTGTCAATGAGCGCCTTAAGGTCGGCATCCTTTACAGAGGCAGAGCCTTTTTCAAAAAGGGCAATAGCCTCGTTGTGGTCATTAACCTGTGCGTCAACATAAGCCATATCCCAATCTTTACCCTTCTTGCTGGCGTTCATATCGTCCAGCATTTGCTTCTTCTCAGCCGGCGGCTCTGCGGACACCTGCATGTTCTTCTTTGACGCAAGAGCCTTCATCTCGTCGCCCATCTTGGTGTGGTCGGTGAGCATATGCTTTGCGTGCATTTTCACGTCCGCTGTGGTTGCATGGGTCTGCGCGGCTTTGTGGGCATTCACTTCGGCAATGTTCATGGAAGAGGCCTTCGTCACAAAATCCTGGTCAGTCATTCCGGCATCGGCAGGCTGCGCCGCCATGTTGGCGTTAGCGTCTGCCGGGGGCATAGCGGGCTGTGCAGACATCGTTGCTTTGGTGTCTGCGTTGCTGTCTGTAGTGGTAGTGGACGTTGTTGTGCTGTTGTCGCCGCAAGAGGCAAGGCCTATTGCAAGGGCGAGGGTCGTCAGTTTGATGGTGTGTTTCATGTTTGTTGGTTGAAATTTGGTGTTTGGAATTTTTAGTGCTTACTCCATAACCGCATGCGCGTCGCGGTATTTCTTAATGAGGTCGTGCGAGCTTTTCTCACTATTATACTGGCCGGTAATCAGTTGGCGCACGTCTGCGCTCATCTCTGCATCGGAAGAAAGTGCCGCCTCGTAAGAACGCCGCCAGGCATCTTCGCCAAACTCGCAGTTTTCCAGAATGGCCTTTCGGGAAGCGCCGGAAAAGGTAGCTTTTACATCCATCCAAGCGCGGTAAACCTTTCCGGAAAGGGTTGTATCCGTAGCAACTTCTCCGCCAAGGGATTGGATTTGTGATACGAGTTCGCCTTTGTAGCCTTCGCTTTCCTTAATCATGCCTTCAAAATCGTTTTGAGGTCAACATCAAGGTCTTTAGACTCGGAGATTGCGCGCTCGTAGCCCGCGATACGGTCGTTATTGATTTTCACGAGGTCGTTGAGCACTTCAAGAAGTGCTTCTGTTTGTGCTTGCATAGTTATAAGGAAGATTTTGGGTTAAATGCCCTTTGATGCCAACTTAAAATCTATGCCACACTATCTTTCTTATGAAAGGAAATTTCTAATCCCGGAATTCAACTCTTATTCTGAATTCCGAATTCCTATGGCTGTAATTTGCGCACCGCATGAATGCCGCCCTGATTACCCTGCTGGAAATACTCAAGTACACGCTGCCCGCCGCCGTGATGCTGGGCATCACTTACCTTATTGTCCAGAAATTTCTCGTCACCGAATTGCAGCGCAAGCAGCTCGCTCTTTTGCACGAAAGCCAGAATGTTACCATTCCATTACGCCTGCAAGCGTATGAGCGGCTGACGCTTTTCACCGAAAGAATCCAGACCCGCCAAATCATGCCCCGTGTGTATGTAACGGGGATGACGATTGGTGAATTGCGCCAGGCACTTGTACTTACAATTAACGCCGAGTGGGAGCATAATCTGACCCAGCAGATTTACGTGAGCCGCCAAGTATGGGAAACGGTAAAGCACATGAAAGAGCAGGAGCTGGCCCTCATCCACGGCTTGGCGGGTCAACTCCCCGCTGATGCGCCCGCCAAGGATTTGCAAGTCCGCCTCGCGGATTATCTCGCCGACCAGGAAGGCGACTCGCCGGGCGCAATTGCAGTAGCCGTTATTAGTGAGGAGGCAAAGCGCGTGCTGTCATTTGGAGCAAGCCAATAAACTTGTTGAACGATGTTGGATAGCGTTAGCGGCACATCGTCCAACAACCGTCCAACCATGCTCCCCTACCTGCTCCGCCGCCTTTGCTACAGCATCCTGGTGCTTTGGGGCGTGGCTACGCTGGTATTTCTCCTCTTCAACGTCTTGCCCGCAGACCCCGCCAGGCTTACGCTAGGGCAGCGTTCAGACTTGGCTTCTGTAGAAGCTACACGCAAAGCGCTACATCTTGATAAGCCGCTCCTCATGCGCTACGGGCTTTACCTCAATAACCTCTCTCCCATCGGCATCACGCAGAAAACCGGCGATGCGCCCGCAGGCATTCACATTACGCGCCTGGATAGCGGCAGCTATCTTTCTTTGAAAGCTCCCTATCTGGGTCGCTCTTATCGCACGAAGCGCTCCGTGAGCGAGGTGCTGTCGGAGGCCCTCCCGGGAACAATTGTGCTGGCGCTGACTGCCATGCTGCTTGCGACGATTTCCGGCATCGGCCTCGGCATTCTGGCCGCTTTAAAGAAGGGAACGCTATGGGATACAGGCGCTGTGGCCGCCTCAGTGGCGGGCATTTCCATGCCTTCGTTTTTCGCGGGGCTTATTATCGCCTACGTCTTCGGGTACCTACTGAGCAATTATACCGGCCAGAACATGACTGGCAGCCTCTATGAGTGGGATGCTTTCAGCGGGCGGCATCTTGCGATACGCAATCTTGTGCTTCCCGCCATCGCGCTCGGCATCCGTCCTATGGCCATCATTACGCAGCTTACGCGCAGCGCTATACTGGATGTGCTCAGTCAGGATTACATCCGTACCGCTTATGCAAAAGGGCTGAGTAAGACCCGAGTAGTGCTACGGCATGCTTTGCCTAATGCGCTCAACCCGATTGTCACGGCCATCTCAGGCTGGCTGGCTGAGCTATTGGCCGGTTCTTTCTTTGTGGAATATGTTTTTGGCTGGAAGGGCATCGGGAAGACTACCGTAGATGCGCTGGATAAGTTTGATTTCCCGCTGGTAATGGGCGCGGTGTTGCTCACAGCGCTTATCTTCATTATCGTGAATCTTCTGACGGACGTGCTATATGGGTTGCTTGATCCGCGGGTGCGGCTTTCCTGATTTTTACGAGTTGCCTAGCCCCTGCCACGCAACCATCCCACCAGCCAGGTTCTTGATGTTAGAAAAGCCCATCGTCTCCAGCATCATCCCGGCCTGCATGGAGCGCTTACCAGCGTGACAGTGTAGTATGACTTCCTCGTCCTTCAGGTCGTCAATGTCGTCCGTCTGCATAGACATAATCTGGCCCAGCGGCACCAGCTTTCCGCCGATGTTGAACGCCGCATACTCATCCGGCTCGCGGACGTCTATGATGTGCAGGGCCTCGCCCGCGTCCATCCGGGTTTTCAACTCCTGAACGGTAATGTCTTGCATGGCTACTACTGTTTGATGAATTTTTGCGGAACGCTCCAAAGCCCACCTACACGCAGGCGCAGCAGGTAGAGTCCCGGTGGCAATGCCGCTACGGAGATTTCAGCGCCGGCAGAATAAGCGCCCTCGCTCACTACGCGCCCCTGCATATCTGTGATGGCGTAATGGCTGATGCTCTGCGGCGCGGCAGCAATATGCAGTACATCCGCGCATGGATTCGGGTAGAGCGTGATTGCTGCGGCTTGCCGCGAAGTATTATCAACGGCAGTGCCCGTAACCGGCCCGCCAAGCAGCGGACGAATCATGAGCGCGCCGCTCAAAAGCGAGCCTTGCCAGCTATTAAGCACGTTGAAGTAAAGATGATTGCCGCCCACGCGGTTGGCATCCAGCCCGATGTAAAGCGAGTCGGAGCCAAAGTTGGCCGGCTGCGTGGTGCCAAGGTAGAAGACGCCCGCCGGCAGCGGCACAGCTTGGTCAAAACGATAGACGGTAAAGCCGTTGACAGCGCCGGAAAACAGCGGTAGCAATAAGTCCGTTTCATAAAGTTTCACATCCTGCGTGCCGCCAAGGATGCCGCCGAGCTTGGAATAAACCGTTGCATTGAAAAACTTGCCTGTAGCAGTAGGCACCTGCTGCCCGAAGTAGATTGCTATTCCGCGTAGTGTGTCCGGCGCATTCAGACGAAACTCAATAGCCGTCTTACCGGGTAGGGGTGTAGAAAGGTTGAGGAAATAGCTTTTCTCCGCCGTGCCGTCGTCGTAGGCGAGGTAGTTGTCAAAGACCTGCTCACGCACGATGCTGTCGTTGTCTTTCGGCTCATTCGGGTTGCCGCTTTGCAGAAAGAAGGTATTGCGATAGACAATCCGAGAGCGGCTGGACGGTGGCGTGACGGTGGTAGTATAAGTTGGGAAAAGAATGCCGCGCTTCGCAAAAGGCCCGACGTTGGCACTCGTGGCAGCGCTGCCAAGCGGGGTGCCGGTAGTTGTCTCCACCGCATTGTAGCCGTAGCTGACAGTAGCGTTGGTGCCGTAATGATTCCAGAATGTATCGGTCATTTGCACAGCGCGTTCAGCGGCAGCATTCGGTAGGAATTGCCGGTACGGCATAGCCGTGTAATCATTCAGCAGGAAGGTCGGGTCGTTAGTGAAGGCAAGGTCGCGGACGGCCGTGTCGCTGAAGCTGCGATTAACGCCCATGCGGATATAGTCCAGACTCCAAACGTCGTCATTGCTATTGATGCTGGCCTTATTCGCGAAGCGAAACTGAAAGTCGGGCGCGAAAAATTCGGTGTCCGTTACAGGAATCATGACCTGCCGGAATGGTTGCACATCGCTGCCGGGCATGGCCCACATTTGTTGCCATCCCCCGCTTTTGCGGTGGAAGAAAAGCATGAAGGAATCCTGCACTTCCGGCGAGAAGCCCCGGCCCTGAGGCTGGTAGAAGAAGGACAGATAAATACTGTCGGAGGCGACATTTCCGCTTAAATCTATCGGCTGGGAAGTGAGGCTATCCGCGAAGAGCACATTGTAGCGATTGGTGGTATCATAAGGCCGGCCTCGCTCGTTGAGCGCATCAAAAGTGACTACGCCGCGTGCAATCGGGTCAATGCACATCGTGTTGTTGACGTACACCTCGCTGTCCGTCCACCGGGCAGGATTGGGGTAAAGCGCGTAGTCGGTGAAATCCTCAAAGAAAGGCAGCGTGAGAGCCGCAGTTTTCTGCGCGTAAGACTTTGCAGGAGCATGGGCGTTCTGCAACTGAGGATGCCAGCGTAGCGGTGCTACTCGCTCACTCTGTGCGGCGGCAATTACGGGCATTCCAAACAGTAACAGCATCATCCGGTCAATCCACTGCTTCATCATCATTCGCGCTAATTGGACGTATCGTCTGCCGGCACATCGGGCGGTGGCGGCGGGTTGTTGTAAAGATTCTTCTTCCACTCGTTCCGGTTCTTGTCCATCACGCTGTCCGCCGGGCTTTGGCCCACATAGATGTCCACAAAATCGCCGCCGCGGATGATGCTCGGCGTTCCTAGGTCGGAGATCGCGTTAGGCGTTTGTTTATACACCTTAGATATTGTGGTGTCCATTACATCAGCGTCAAAAATCGGTGTGTACTGCAGGCCCATGCTGTTAAGCATCGCCATTGCTTCCGGATAAGTCAATCCTATAACGTCCGGCACCTGCAATTCATTGCTCAGGCCGCCGCCGATAACGAGGTCTATACGACTGCCCTGCGGAAGCATTTGCCCGGGGCGGATAGGCTTGCCCATATAAAGCTGCTCTAAGATGGCACCATCGGCAATGTCGGGGCGGAAGGTGGTATCGCCGAGAATGAGGCGGTTGCTTTTAAGGATGAGCGTGGCGCTGCGGAAGGAAAGATTGACCAGATTCGGCATCGGTGTTTCCGGCGGGACGCTCTTATTGACCGTGAGAAAGAGCATGCGGCCGTGCTTGACCATATCGCCTATATCTGGCAATTGCTTGAGCACGAGCAGTGCTCGCTTGTCGGGAAAATAGGTGCTGTCCACGCGTACCTCAAAGCCCTGGGCCTCCAGAATAGCCATGGCTTCCTTTACGCTCTTGCCGGTTACGTTGGGCACCTTCTGGTCATCCCCGTGGCGGGTGATGAAGGCGAGGGAAGAGAAGAATACGATGTAAAACAGCACACACACGCCGAGCACGAGCAGCAGGTGAAACCACATCTTGCGCGTAGTCGGCTCTTTAACGAGGTGGCGCGGCGGCGGGATGGCGTTGCGGGCTTGGCTCATCAGGGGTGCAATAATAGGCTATTAGCGGCCAGCCGCATTCAGCGTCTCATCCAGCAACGCTCCGTAAAACGCCTTTAAATCCATCCCCGCCGCCCGCACTTGCTGAGGAACGATACTGTTCTCGCTCTGACCCGGCATGGTGTTCACTTCTAAGAAATACAGTTTGTTGCTGGGCTGCTGCAGGATGAAGTCCATGCGCACCACACCCCGGCAGTTGAGGTGGCGGTAGATGTAAGCTGCCTTCGTCTCCAACTGCTCGCGGATGCTGTCTGAAATTTGGGCAGGCGTGATTTCGGAGGTTACGCCGGGCGTGTACTTCGCTTCGTAGTCAAAAAACTCGTTATTGCTTACAATCTCTGTAGCCGGCAGCGTGTGCAGCTTTCCATCCACACGATAGACGCCAATGGTTAGCTCGCGACCTTCTATGAACTCTTCTATGAGCACCTGATTGTCTTCTGTAAAGGCTTTTTCAATGGCGGGCAGCAGCTCTTCCACCGCCTTTACCTTGCTTACGCCGAGGGATGAGCCACTTTCGTTGGGCTTCACAAAAACAGGCAAGCGCAGTGTGTCTAATATAGCGCCCATGCTGTACGGCTCGCCTTTGATGAGGTGCACGGAGTTGGCGATAGCCACAACGTTGAATGCCTTTACCACCTTATTGCAGTAGCTTTTGTTGAATGTCAGAGCACTTACAATGGCATTGCAGCTTGTGTACGGAATCTGCAGCATGTCCAGATAGCCCTGAATGCGTCCGTCCTCGCCCGGCGTACCGTGGATGGCAATGAACGCTGCGTCAAAAAGCACCTTTTCTCCGCCGATGGTGAGGGAGAAGTCGTTTTTATCCACCTCCACCCTGCTGCCATCTGCTGCCGCCTCGTGCCACCAGCCGTCTCGTGTGACGATGATTTTGTAGATGTCATACTGCTCAGCGTCGAGGTTCTGCTCAATTGTTTTGGCGGTACCGATGGAGATGACGTACTCGCCGGAATAGCCGCCTGCGAGCAGCGCGATGTTTTTCTTCATTGAGGTGCGGTGATGGGGCACTAAGGTAGCTTTTTGAGGGGCTATCGGTTTTCCTAAAAATGCGTGATAAGACACTTTACTTCAAGACAATTACTTACCACTTGCCCCATCTTGTCATCCTGAACGCAGTTTCGCGAAGCGTTACGAAGTGAAGGAACCGTGTGACGTCAACCCGGATCATGTGTCCATACCTTACAGATGCTTCCCTTCACAACGCTGCGCGAAGTTTCGGTCAGCATGACAATAGGCATGCACACATCATCAGAGATTCTGGTCAAAGTAATCCGTAATCTTCTGCATCAGGTGGACGCGGTCTTTGCCGCGCACGTTGTGCTCGTAGCCGGGATAAACGAAGTAATCCACCTGCTTGCCGGCATCAACGGCGGCTTTGAGGAACTTTATACTGTGCTGCCAGACCACCGTGGCGTCCTGCGTGCCGTGGATAAGCAGGAGCTTGCCTTTGAGGTTCTTCACCTTGTCAAACAGGGCGCTGTTCTTATAGCCTTCGGGGTTTTGCTCCGGCGTGTCCATGTAGCGCTCGCCGTACATTACCTCGTACATGCTCCAATCCATCACCGGGCCGCCGGCCACCGCGCATTTGAAGACGCCGGGATGGCGCAGCATGAGGCTGGTGGTCATAAAACCGCCGAAGCTCCAGCCGTGGACGCCCATACGCGCCGTATCCACGTAAGGCAGCGACTTGAGGAATTTCACGCCTTCCAGCTGGTCTTCCATCTCCACTGTGCCGAGCTTGCGGAAGGTGGCCTGCTCAAATTTCAGCCCCCGGTTGGAAGAGCCTCGGCCGTCCATTAACCAGACGATATAGCCGTGCTGGGCGAGGTATTCGTACCAGAGGTTGCCGGATGCGGGAAAGGCGTTTTTGACGAGTTGGACGTGCGGGCCGTTGTAGAGATAGACGACGACGGGGTATTTCTTCTTATCGTCAAAATTTGCAGGAAGGATGAGCTTAGAATAATGGGAAGTTCCATCTGCTGCTTTTATTACCTCGTCCAAAATTCTTGGTCGCTGAAAGTCTGATAATGGATTTGCTGCGTCTGCAACTACCTTAATTATGTCTCCACCTGCATTCCTGATTAAACTCCGTTTCGCAACAGCGGGGTGAGGATAAAGACGAAGCTTATTATAAAGGTCAGCTGTGCCATTTTTAGGGATAGACGTCAGACGGTCATAATATGCCGCACCGCTAAACACATCATACAAATACTCCCCATCCTCACTCGCCGTATAAGTATGCATCCCCGGCTCGCCATCCAGCCGACGCATCTTGCCAGTCTCCCAATTCACCGCATAGCCATGCTTTTCCCGCGGGTCTTCCTTGGCGGATGTCAGCAGTACTTCTTTCGTGCGCGGGCAAAAGCCGATTAGCTCATTCACCACATAAGCGCCCGGCGTCAGGCAGCGCATGTCGTTCTTGGCCATGTCGCAAAGCCAGAGGTGCATTTAGCCGTCGCGCTGGCTCCACCAGATGAATTGCGTATTGCTGCCGGGCAGGAAGGCCAGCGGATGCTGCGGCTCTACGTACTTGTCGTCCTTTTCCTGCAGGATGGTCTTGACCTTTTCGCCGGTGAGCGCATCGTATTGGTTCAGCCAAAGATGATTCTGGTCGCGGGCCAGGATGGCGATGTAGATATAGCGCTCGTCCGGGCTCCAGGTGACGCAGGTGAGGTACTGGTCTTTCGGGCCTTCCGTTTTTACCGGAATGGTTTCCTTCGTCGTGATGTTGTAAATCTGCAGCGTCACCTCGTGGCTCTTGCGGCCCGCCATCGGGTATTTCACGTTCTCAGCCTTAGCCGGCGTCACGCTCCAGTCTATCACCGGGTAATCTTCCACCATCGTTTGATCCATGCGGTAATAGGCCAGATAGTCCCCCTTCGGCGAGAAGAAAATGCCTTTGTCAATGCCGAACTCATTACGGTGAACGGCCTGGCCGTTGACGATGTTTTTGTCGGCGTCATTGGTAATAGCCGCCGGCCTGTCATGGCCATCGCCTACGTAAAGATTGTTGTTTACCGTAAAGGCATAGGCTGGCCCGGTGGGCGCGAATTGAATGTTGGAAAATCCCTTTTCCAGCTTGACGGGTGTTGCAATCCAGTCATCCTTTTTGGTTTCCCAATCAATCAGTTGAAGCGTATCCCCGGTAATGCTATAGCCCGTCTTGCCTGAGCGCCATACATAGCCTTCTTTGATGCTAAGCATATCACCGCGCAGTGCCGTATCGCCATTATCGGCGTTAAACACTTTTAGCTTCCCTTCCGGCGAACGATAATAAAACTCATGCGTCCCCGGCCGCCAAGCCGGGCTTTTAATGCTCTTCGGCGCAAGCGTAGTGCTCAGGCCATTCACCGCCTCCGCCATCGTGTACTGGCGCTTTTGCGCAAGCGCGGCATTTGCCGTAAGGCTTATTATAAAAATGCAAAGCAGGTTTCTTAAACGCATAGGCCGCAAATGTAGCCACGCGCTACCTGCTCTAAGAGTCGGCAACCCCTCTTTTTGCCCCGGCCTACCCTCAAAAAGTGGGTAGGGACTGCCAAAAAGAGTATCTCCACCCTCTTTTAGTGGGTCGGCCGGGTCTTTTTGGCAGTCCTTACCCACTAAAAGCCCCTGCCTACCCTCTTTTAGTGGGTAGGTATCCCTCTTTTAGTGGGTAGCTCGGGGCTATTAGTGGGTAAGGCGGGACTTTTAGTGGGAATGGGCCCTTTCCCCGAAGGGCCTCATTTTTGAATATCCGCTCCCTATGCGCTTTTACCATCTGCTGCTCCTTTTTATACTTAGCGTTCCCGCAGCCGCCCGCAAGCCGTCTAACGATTACTTCAGCCATTTCAACACCGACGCCTTCTGGCAAAAGCTGGTGGAAGAGCCCGCCGGTCCGCCCATCATCCTCCGGCCCGGCGATACCGCCATCGCCATCGCGTCCAATCGCGCCACCGCGCCCGGCAGCCTCCGCTTCATGAGCGAAGACCGCGACACCGCCGGCACAGTCCGCTACTACATCGCCTACACGCGCGACGGACAGTGGCGCGTGCGCCGCCGCCCGAGCCTGCGTGCGGTGGTGGCCGACATGATGCAGCCGCAGCGCGACTGGGTGATATATGCGGAAGGCATGGGTAAGATTTTCACGACCGACCTTGACCGCGGCCTCAGCCTTGCGGGCCAGTATTCGGTGAACCTGCTGCTGCTGGACTATCCGAGCATCCACAGTGGATACAATGCCTACAAAAACTATCGCTTCGTGCTGCGCAATTCTACGCGTGCCTATAAAGACTTTGCGCCAGCGCTGGACTCCTTCCGGCGGCTACGCGCGGAAGGCGTGGCAGGCGAAGGAAAACTGACACTCTTCTTTCACAGCATGGGCAACAACATCATCCGCAGGATTGCGCAGACTTCATATCTGAAGCGCTACAATGATGATGTGTGGGTGGACAACCTGGTGCTCAACGCCCCATGCGTACCTACCGCTGGCAGCACCGAATGGATAGAGCGTATCCGCTTTGCGCGGAACATCTATGTGCACTACAATCCGCACGACTTCACGCTTAAATGGGCGCGGCTTGGCTCGCTGCACGCCATCCTCGGCGAGCGCCCGGAGCCGCCATTGGCGCGGAATGCCGCATACATCAATTTCAATCCGCTGTGCGGCGCAAGCCACAGCAACTTCCTGAATCTCTGGGGCCGCCCTCCCGTATTGCCGGAAGCAGTAGCGCATTATAAAAAGCTCTTCCACGGACAGCCTGTTAACCTGAAAGACCCGAGTCTATATGCACCGCAGGAAGACGGCATGGGCTGGTACATCACCGGCGACGGCAGCAAGAGTATGGGGATAAGGGAAACGCAGCGGTCTATCCTGAAGATGCGAAGAGACTTACGTCGCAGCGGCTCCGCTCAATAGGTAAATGGCCGCTTTACCGTTCGGAGACATTGAAAGAGAAGCGCGTCGTATCGCCACCAACAAACGTCATCTCTTTCATTGGCACTTGCTCGCCGTACACAATTATTTTGCCGTTATCCAATACCGTTACGTTGGCCGTCGCGTTGCCACCGGTTGAGGCATAGCCCGGCCCCTTGCCGCCGTATTCCATAATGCTCATCTCATCTTCAGCCTTAGGATTTTGCGTAATCCTGTATTTACCGTTCGCAGAAGGCTTTTTGACAAAGAAAAAGGCGATGGTGGGCGGTTCAGTGGTGTAGCCTGTCGCCTCAAAGTCAATAC
>CBDFFM010000003.1:0-58242 GCA_965246785.1 Chitinophagaceae bacterium | reverse complement strand
ACGTCATGCAGGCTGGCGTTATAGGTAGGGCTCGGATTGGAGGGAATGTACTGTGCGCTGAACGTATCGGTAACGGAGCCGGGCGCTGTAATGCCTGCGGGATTGTAGCCAATGATAAACCCAAGCGGAAACACAAACGCATCGTTGCCTGCTTTATACACAGTGCCTACTACAAACTTACCGGGTGACGATGGCGAGCCGGAAGCGGCGCCGGTGTGCGTAGCATTGTCGGCAAATACCAACGGAGCGCTTGCCGCCACAATCTGTCCGGCGATAAAGGAAAGGTTGGTGGTCACCGTCATGGGCGACAACAAGCCGATATAGTGGCCGGAAGTCTTGTTGAGGTAGATATTCGGGATGCTGATGGCCTGCGTGCCGATCTGAAGCACTGTGCTGTATGTAGCGCCGCCAAAAGTGATGCTGTTAAAAGTCAGGCCCGACGCGGCATTGAGCACAAAGTCGCCGTCCGCCTCATGCGTATGGGTATAGCTGATGGTCATGCCAGCAGCGCCCGGCGCTTTTACGATGCTGTCTTTACCGGTTACCAGATTGCCGTTGCCCGACGGGCTGCCGTATCCTTCCAGCATGGCATCGGTTGTGGAGTTATGCACGAGCGTAAGGTTTCCGGCGAAGCGGTTACCATCAATGTAATTACTTCCGGTGTTCTGTGTGGTGGAGTCAGAAATGATGGTATTGCCGGTAATGCTGTTGTCCCACATATAAGCCACGCTGTTATAGCGCGTGAGGCTCAGGTTTGCAGCGAGCGTATCATAGCGTACATCCAGGCCTGTAGAGCCGGTCACGCTTACTGTTCCTCCGGCTATAAGGTTCTTCATACGGTACATGTGGAATACGCCTGCCAGCGGCACACTGACATTCATGGTGCCGTCAACCGGCACTTTTGTTGCGCCGCCATCGTTGATGTAAATGTTGTTGCTGTTTTGGGCGGTGAGGCTAAAACTGCCGCCAACGCTTCCCTGTGAGCCGCTGTTGTAAAAGAGATACGTTCCGCTGCTGCCGGCGGTATTGCGCAGAACGCTCAGGTTGCCATCCACGCGCAGGCCATGGGTGTACGATGAATAAAAAAGCCCGCCGGCAAGCGTTATGCTACAATCGCCGAAAACATGGTTTGGGTTGCCTGCCGGACTACCGTAGCCTTCAAGCATCTGGTCGGTTGCTGTGTTGTGCGTCAACGCAAGATTGCCGGTAATGTAGTTTCCGTCAATATAGTTGTAGCCAGTATTCTGCGTGGAGGCATCCAGAATGGTGGCCGCGCCGAAAATTCCATTATCCCAGATGCTGCACGCGCTTGTATAGCCAGATACAGTGAGGTCGGCCTTCAAAGTGTCCGAACGCAGGTCAACGCTGCTGGGGCCGGCGATAGTCACAGCGCCTCCTGTTGTTCCATTCTTCAGATGGTACATAAGGAACGCGCCGGTGCCGCTGGTGGTGATGCTGACTGTGCCGCCGATAACAACATTGGTCGCATTTCCCTGATTGATGTAGGTGTTATTGGGGTATGGTATATAAACCAGCAGATTGCCTCCCACGCTGCCGGGCGCTGTCGCGTTGCGGAACAGATTGGTGTAGCCGGCTGCTTGTCTTATCACCGAAAAATTGCCATCCACACGGATACCGTGGTCGTAAGAGCTGTAAAAATCGCCTGCGCCGCCGATGATAAATGTGGCATCGCCGGTTATGCGATTGGCGTTGGATGTAGGGCTGCCATAGCCTTCCAGCATCTGGTCGGTCGCTGAGTTGTGCGTAATTTGAATGATTCCGGTAAACAGATTCCCGTCAATGTAATTATAGCCTGTAGCTTGCGAAGCATCATCTACAATGGATGTAAACCCGGTAAACGAATTGTCCCAGATGCTGCAGGCCCCGGTGTAGCCCTCAAAGTCAGTTGTGGCGATGAGCGTGTCGTTCCGTATGTCCAGATTGTTGGAGCCGGTGACGGTTATAACGCCGCCGCTTTGGCCGTTCTTTACCTTATACATTTTGAATGCGGCGGCAGCGGGCGCATTGATATTGATGGTACCGGTGATGAGCGTTACAACCGTGTTGTTCTGATTGATGTAAGAATCGCCGCCGTTGGTTGTGTATGAAAAATTACCGCCAATGCTGTTCGCGGTTGCGGGCGTGCGATAGAGATTGGTGTAGCCTGCTACCGTTCTGTTTATCGTAAGATTGCCCGCTACGCGCAGGCCATGGTCGTATGAAGAGAAGAAGCGTCCGGCG
Organism: Chitinophagaceae bacterium; assembly: GCA_965246785.1. Taxonomy (GTDB): domain Bacteria; phylum Bacteroidota; class Bacteroidia; order Chitinophagales; family Chitinophagaceae; genus UBA1952. Next base: position 56,001 of record CBDFFM010000003.1, on the reverse strand, counting down.
CCGGTGAGATTAATCGTTGCATTGCCGGTTACGCGGTTGCCATTGCCTGAAGCGCTTGCATATCCCTCATACATATCGTCGGTTGCGGAGGCGTGTGTGAGTAAAAGATTACCGGTAAACAGGTTTCCGTCAATATTGTTGCTGCCGGTCGCCTGCGACGCAGCATCCGAAATGGTGGTGGTACCCGTAATCGCATTATCCAGAACGTAGCCAACGCCTCTGTAACCGGTGATGTTGGTGGTTGCAATCAGCGTATCGTTGCGGAGGTCAAGGTCGCTGGGACTGGTGATGGATACAGTGCCGCCTGCCGTTGCATTCTTCATCTTGTACATCCTGAAAAGGCCGGTCGTAGCAGCGGTGGTAATGCTGAATGAGCCGCCGACAGGCACGAGCGTGCTGTTATTCTGATTGATGTAGTTGTCGCCGGTGCCTGTTGTGGAATACGTAAAGCTGCCGCCAACTGCCGCCGTTGTGCCGGGCGTCCTGAAGAGGTTGGTGTAGCCGCCGACCGTACGGCTAACGGAAAGATTGCCGCCGACGCTAAGCCCGCGATCATAGGACGAAAAAAACGCGCCCCCGCCCGTGAGGTTGAATGTAGCGTTGCCTGTTACGCGGTTTGCATTACCCGAAGGGCTGGCATAGCCCTCATACATGGCATCGGTGGCGGAGGCATGCGTCAGTAAAAGATTACCGGTAAACAGGTTTCCGTCAATATTGTTGCTGCCAGTTGCCTGTGATGCTGCGTCAGATATAGTGGTGCTGCCGGTGAATGAATTATCCAAAATATTAGTTACGCCTATATATGCTGTAATGCCGAGCGTAATGATTAATGTATCGTGCTGCACATTGATGTATGTCGCGTTGGACACTGTGAAGCTTCCGCCGCTTGTGCTATTCTTTGTGCGTAGCATGGTAAAGGAGCCTGCAGTTGTAATGGTGCCGGATAGCGTGCCGCCGACCAATATGCTGGCAACATTCTGCCCGCTTATTAAAGTAGTGCCTGTAGCGGTAGCCCGGTTAATCGTCAGGTTTCCATCTACTATAAGCGAATGACTATATGCTGCCTGGAACTGTCCCGCACCGGCAATTGTGAATACGGCATTGCCGGTGATGTGGTTGCCATTTCCCGCAGGACTCCCGTATCCCTCTGCCATCTCGCTTGTTGCCGAGGTGTGGGTAAGATTCAGGTTGCCCGTTATCAGATTGCCGTCAATCCAGTTTGCGTTGTTCGCCTGCGTGGAAGCGTCCGAGATTGTGGTCGTTCCTGCAAAGCTGTTGTCGTAAATATTAGCTATCCCGGTGTAGGCAGTAAAGCTGACCGTAGCCTTCAAAGTATCGCGCTGCACATTTACAGTTGAAGCATTAGACACAGAAATGCTGCCCCCGGTCGTGTTATTTTTTGTGCGCAGCATGGCAAAGTATCCTGTAGAGGCCGAGCTTACGCTAAACATACCGGCAACAAGCACGTTTGCCACGTTTTGGCTGCTGATGTATGTATTGCCTGCAGAAGAAGTCCGGTTAATTGTCAGGTTGCCATCCACCTTGAGCGAATGACTATATGCTGCCTGAAACTGGCCTGTGCCGGAAAGAGTCACGAGCATGTTGCCTGTAATGTGGTTGCCATTGGACGTCGGGCTGCCATACCCATCTTCCATCTCATTGGTGGCTGATGCATGGGTAAGATTCAGGTTGCCGGTTATAAGATTGCCATCAATCCAGTTGGCATCGCTATTCTGCGCAGCTGCATCAGAAATGGTTGTGGTACCGGTAAAGCTGTTGTCGTAAATATTGGCCAGTCCGGTATAAGACGTAAAGCTGACGGATGCCTTTATAGTATCGCGTTGCACATTTACAGATAAAGCATTGGATACCGCGACGCTGCCGCCTGTCGTAATGTTCTTGGTACGCAGCATTGCAAAGTATCCGGTAGCTGCAGAGCTGACGTCAAGCGTGCCGCCCACAAGTACGTTGGCAATATTCTGGCTACTGATGTATGTATTGCCTGCAGCGGAAGTCCGGTTAATCGTCAGGTTTCCATCTACTATAAGCGAATGACTATATGCGGCCTGAAATTGGCCTGCGCCACTGATGGTGAAAACCGCATTGCCGGTAATGTGGTTGCCATTTCCTGCAGGACTTCCGTACCCGTCCGTCATCTCATCCGTAGCAGAGGCGTGGGTTACATTCAGGTTGCCGGTAATCAGATTGCCGTCAATAAAGTTTGCGCTGCTGGCCTGGGAAGAAGCATCCGATATAACCGTATTGCCGGTAATCGTGTTGTCGTAAATGAAGCTTGTGCCTGTATAGCCTGTAATGCTTGCAGCAGTAGTCAGCGTACAGGCAACGATGCTGACGCTCCCTGCGCCGGTTACATTGAATGCCCCGCCGCCGTCCATAGTCGCTGTGGCAAGCGCGATGCTGCCATTGTCTGTAAACGTATATCCACCCAGATGCAGGGAGCTTCCACTGCTCATCGTCAGGCCTGCAATCGTCACATTGCCGGTTAAAGTCGGATACGTTGAAAGCGAGCCCGGAATAGTAACCACTGATGAAGAGCCCGGCACCGTTGCAGGATTCCAGTTGGAAGCTGTGAACCAGTTGCTGTTTACCGAGCCCGTCCAAGTCTGTGCACGTAGCAAAGGGTTGAAAAACACCAGCAGGATGAGCAGCGTAAAAAATTGTTTCATTAGGGAAAGTGTTTAGGTGGCATAAAGATTATCCTTTTATTTTTAGAAAGCATAATGCATTCGGGAATGTTCTTTTCCCAATTCCACTTTGACTAATAAACGAAGTGTTATCCTTGACATTGGATTTAAGTAGTAGCTACAGCCGGCAGCCCTTTGTCTGCCAGCCTATATCCGCTCTGCGCCGGCGAGAAATGGCCCTCAATAATTTACCTCGGTCCACTGCCTTTTTTTTCTTTACACGCTTTATTTGCGCCTTTTATAAGGTAGTCCGTTATGCCGCTCAACCACCTCAACCTCCCCGTCCAAAGCGTTGTATCAGCGACAGCTCTCTTCACTACTCATTTCGGCTTCCAACTGCAGGAGATAACAGGCAATAACGCAATTGCTATCCTGCGTGGCAGCGACGGCTTTATGCTCGTGCTCATGGCAGCCTCAGCGAAGAATGGCAGTGCTGTTTTTCCCGATGCCTTTCACATCGGCTTTCTGCTGGATAGCAAGGAGCAGGTTTTCGCTACTTGGCAGTCGCTTAAGGATAGCGGTGTGGGAGTGGGCCGCGAGCCGGCAAATATCCGGGATACAGTCGGCTTTTACTTTAACGCAGAGGGTATTATGATAGAAGTGTCGGCGGCAGTTCAGCCCTGACAGCAAGCTGAACCGCAAGCAGCCGCCCTTCCCTCGCTTAGCTCGTTCACCGACAGACTTCCTTCCAAGCTTTTTGTGAGGTGCTTGATTGGAATAAACCAAGCAGTTGGAAATAGCCGGCCGTTAAAGTCCTCAAAATTCAACCTCCCTTCACGCTCGATGGCTCTGTCCTTTTCTACCTGCGCCCGAACGTACATACTGGCACAATGACCTGGAAGACCGGATTCTACACAACTTTATTCATCCTCGGCGCAAATTTTTCTAATGCCCAGGGCATCGTTAACCAAGAGGCGGTAGCTCCGCTCTTAGAAAGCCAAGGCAGCAGCTATGATGCGCCGCAACTCGTTACTTGGCATCGCTACGATATCAGCAAATCCGGAAAGAACAGCAAAGCCGTCATTGCTAAGCTCCAGACGCATATAGATTCTCTTCCCGGCGTGCAATGGGGCCAGCGCATGGCTATCGTTGAGCTGAGCAACCGCGTTACGCGCAAATACTTTATGCAGCGCGCCACCCTGCTCATCCCAGACTCCTTCCCGCAAGACTTCCGCGCTTATACGCCCTACCCTATGGTATATGCAGGTGCCGCGACCCTACCCAAGCTGTTCATCGTAGATAAATACACCCAGACTTTTGCAGCCTATGAGGCCGGAAAGCTTGTCCGCTGGGGCCTTGCCCGCACCGGCCATGATGATTACCTGACGCCCGCCGGCCGCTATGCCTTTAACTGGAAAGAAGAGTACCGTGAAAGCACCGCGGCACCCGAGGGCGAGGTCTGGAAGCTGCGCTGGGTGTTCAACTTCAACGCGAAGGAGGGCATCCACGTGCACCAGTACACGCTCCCGATCGCCACACCATCCTCGCACGGCTGCGTACGTCTTACAGAAAGCGATGCCCAATGGAACTTTAACTGGGCCGACGGCTGGAAGATGCAGGGCGGCAAGCTGAAGGAAAGCGGCACGCCGGTTTTAATCCTGAATTACAATCCTGCAGGACTGGCCGCGCATTGGAGCGGGCCAGGCCAAAGCCTAGTGATGCTGCCAGAAGACCCGATAAGCGTACCGTTTGGCAGTAATACGAAAGAGACGGTCGCGAAGCAATAGCGCAAAGGCTACACCATCCGCGCCCGCTTCAGCAGGAAGGCGTGCAGCACGGCATTCACATCCTCACGCAGGTCAACCGCGACGCGGTCTATACCATATTGATGGCACTTCTCTTCCAGCTCTTTCTGCCACGCGCCCATTCCGGCTTTGTACTGCGCGGCGATTTGCGCGGGCTGCAGGCGGGTGCGCTCGCCACTTTCCAAATCCACAAACTCGTAAGGGCGGTTTTCGAACTGAAAATCCTGCTCCTGCGCGCCTTCAACGATGTGAAAGAGAATAACCTCATGCTTGTTGTAGCGCAGGTGCTGCAAGGCGGCGAATAGCTCTTCAGTCTCGTGCCCGTCTTCCATCATATCGGAGAAGATGACTACAAGGGAGCGCCGGTGCATTTGCTCGGCTATCTGATGGATAGCTGCCGCAGCGGAAGTCTGCTTTTGTGGCGCTTCGTATTTCAGCAGCCCGTCTAAGCGTAGCATAAGCTGGCGGTAGTGGCTGTGCGACGAGCGGCATTCGGATTGATAATAAACTTCTGAGTCAAAAAGGGCTAGCGCAGCCGCGTCCAACTGCCGGCGGAGCATCTGCATCAGCGCTGCCGCTGCAAAGCAGCCGAACTGCAGCTTATTCAATCCATCGCCTTCCTTCGGGAACATCATGGAAGAAGAAGTATCCAGCATCACACAGCAGCGCAGATTGGTTTCTTCTTCAAAGCGCTTCACGAAGAGCTTGTCCGTGCGGCCAAAGACACGCCAGTCCACATGCCGCAATGGGTCGCCAGCGTTATAGAGGCGGTGCTCGGCAAACTCTACAGAGAACCCATGAAAGGGACTTTTATGCAGCCCGATGATGAAGCCTTCCACCGCCTGACGGGCCAGCAATTCCAGATTGTCGTAAAGTGCCTGGGGAGTAATGCGCAACTGCTGTGATGCCATGCTGAAAGGTAAGCCCGGCCCTTCATTCTCAATTCCTAATTCTCCATTCTCAATTTCACGCCTATCTTTAAGCGCAAATTTTTTCACCCACATTCCGGAGATGACGCTACGTTCTACCCTGCTGCCCGGCGCTGCTGCACTCTTCCTGCTCTTCACCGCTTCTTCCTGCGTGAACGACTATACCTGCCAGTGCAGGATTAAGTACAGCAATCGGCCGGGACTGCCGGATAGCCTTGTCAAGGAATACACTGTCCGCGACAAAAAGGATAAAGCCCAAAGCCTTTGCGAGCAGGCCTCTGTTCATACCACCGACAAGACTACGGGCATTAAGACGGATGAGGATTGCAAACTCTTCTGACCAGGATTTACAGGATTACTCCACGATTTTTCTTTTAAGCCTTGGAAGGCGAATATGACAGCCAGCCGCGTTGGAGCGTGATGCGCATCGTGCGCAATGCGATTGGGCTGCTCTTGCTACTCGCGCTTGCGGGTGTCTTCTTTCTTTCCGGATGGAGCAAGCTGCAGACGATAGAGCCTTTTTCATGGAGCTTTATTGACGTCCTGCCGGTTGGCATTACGGGAGCTGGCGTCATTGCGCGGATTTTCATTGGCTTGGAATGGGCCATCGGCGCTTGGCTTGCAGCGCACCTTTTCCTGCGGCGCGTTACTTACAAGGCTACCATAATCCTGCTCGTACTCCTGTCGCTTTATCTTAACGGCCTACTGCTACATGGTGGGAATAACGGCAACTGCGGCTGCTTTGGAGAATGGCTTTACATGAAGCCGCTGGCAGCTATCTGGAAGAATGTCGTGCTTATTGCCGTGACTATTCTGCTCTACTTTCTCTATCCGGGGCGTGCATACCGGCATTCGCTTTATGTAGCGCTCGGGCTTACTGTAGCAGCCTTTACCGTACCATTTGTGTTAGAGCCAGTACGTATCGGCGGCATTGAAAAGATCAAGCAGCCTATAATGCTGGATTCGCTCTACACACAGGGCCATCCACCGCCTTCCGTAGAACTTAGGCACGGCGCGCACGTCATCTGCTTCTTCAGCACCACTTGTCCGCATTGCAAAAAAGGGGCGTACCTCGTTCAAATCCTTCACCGGCAATACCCTGAGCTGCCCATCTTCATGGTGCTTAACGGCGGCTACAGTTTAGAGCAGGATTTCCTGGAAGAGACAAAATCCGCCGCTGTGCCACACACATTGATGATAAACACAAAGGCCTTTACAGAAATGGCAGGCCGCTACGTGCCCACAATCTATTGGGTACGCGATGATGTAATTGAGCGCAAAAGCTATTACACCGAATTGGAGCCGGGCGCTATCAAGGCATGGCTGAAGCAGCCATAAAACAGAAGACCTTCCAGGTTTTAAAAACTTGGAAGGTCTATTGGTTGAAACGCGCGGCTTAGCGGCTCTCTTTGTTGTCCTTCGCGGCATTGACGCCGGCCTTTACATCGCTCTTTGTGTTTTTAGCGCCCTGCTTCACATCGTGGCGTGTGTGCTTGTAGCCTTGCTTCACGCTGTGCTCGGCCTTCTTGGCTTTCACTTTAGCCTTGCTGTCGTTAGCCTCAATCGTTTGGGCAAAAGCGGATGTTCCGAGTGCCAGCAGCAGCGCTGCGGCCATTACAATCTTTTTCATGATGGTGATTTTTGTGGTTGTCCACTAATGTCAAAGATGAAGCCAACAAAAGGCGGCGGGCGTTTTTCTAACAAAAACTAAAGTTTCAAATAATGGAAAGCGGAACGATTGCTGCCAAAAGAATGGCCGCCAGAAGTATTGCCGCCCGCGTAAGCAGAATGTCCGCAAAAGCGTGCGCCCGTCGGAAGTAAAGCGCACCGCCAATGAGCAGTACTAAAAGTATCCCGCAGTTCACCAGCATATCAGCGCGCGGGAGCCACCGCAATGTGTAAAGCATAAGGCTGATGATGCAATAAGCTAAAGCAAGTCCGCCGCACAACGCGGCCAGCAGTGACCAAAGCCTTTTCCTTTTTAAAAAGAACAGCGGTATCGCTAGCAGATAAAACGCCGCCAATAGCGGCAGTGCAATCAGTTCCATCGTCGGCCCGTCCTTCAGACCGCCATAGCGCATTCCCAGCGCTATAGCCGCAAGAGCGACAAGAAAACGTTCGGCGAAGCGCATGGCTGCAAAGAACGGAGGCTTTCTAACAAATCTTTCCCAAGAATGGCAGCGCTGCCGTGCGAATTTTGGGCTTCTTCCGTGCGCCGATTACTGTTCCTCATTTTTCTCCTGCCCAATCTTGCGCTTGCTCAACAGCATTCCGGGCGCGTGTACGATGCAGCTTCATTTGCGCCCATCGGCAGCTTACTGGTTACTAACGTGCGAAGCGGCTCGCTTTGGCTGAGCGATTCAGGCGGCAAGGTTGCCTTTACGGCGCTGCCGGGCGATGTGGTTACTTTTTCCAACCGCTACTACAAGACGGCGCAAATAACTATCACAAGCGAAGCGCAAACGGTCGCCGTCGGGATGGAGCGGGCGCCCATAGAGCTTGCCGGCGTTGAGATTCTTTCGCCGCTGGCAAAGTACCAGCGCGATTCTGCCTTCAACCGGCAATTCTTTCGCAAAGAGCTTAGCTATGCACATGCCAGGCCGGAGCTGTCAGTAGGTGCAAGCGGAGCAGGGCCGGGCGTCGGCGCGAGCGGACTTATCTCGCAGCTTGCGCTCATGGCCAGCGGCAAACGTAAATCTGCGCGGCGGCTGGAAGAAGAAATGCTTTATTTAGAAGGCTTGCAATACAGCGCTATTCGCTATACGCCATGGCTCGTGTCTTCGCAAACGGGCTTGGACGACAGCTCAGCAGCATCGTTCATCATCCGCAATCCCATCCCGAACGATTTTTTGCGGATGGCATCTGAGCTGGAGCTCAAGATGCATATCCGCGAGCTTTATAAGCAGGAAAGCCGGATAGACAGCCTTCACAGGAAGCACTAGTGATTCAACTTCCAGATAATCACCGTTTCCGGCTCCTCATTGATGCCGAAGCCGAGGTACAGTTCGCCTTGGAATGCCCACGCGACAGCATGACGTATAAAGCGGGGCAGCCTCCGTATCTCTTCCCAGTGGGCCCGAACGGGGTCGTAGCGAAAAACGGTATTCGTAAAAATGGCGCCGCCCGTTGATCGCCCGCCACCAATAAAGCCGTAGCGCTCATCACTGAATGCGGTGGTAAATTCCTTTACCGAGCCAGGCATTGGCGGGAGCGCCGTCCACTTTAGCGAATCCAGATTGAACTTATAAAAGCGGTTCCCGCTGCCGCCGCCAGAGTATTGGTGTTCCTGGAAGAGCATGAATAAATCGCTGCCTATCTTAAAGGTGGCTGGCCGCCAGAGGGCACTATCCGGCTGCGCCTTGCCCAGTAGGTGCCAGCGGTCTGCAGGAGCGTCATAAGTGTAGAGCGTCGGCGTAACGATTTCAAAACCAGCGCCACTCAGTTGCGGCACCAGCAAAACGCTCTCGCCGCGATGCTCAAAGACGCTTACCGTATAGTGATAGTAAAACGGCAGGTCAGCCAGCCGCTTCCAAGCGCCGGTATTCCGGTTATATTGCCAGAAATCGCTCTGCGCATAACGGGCCGCGCCGCTGTCATTCCCGCCACCAATATACAGGAATGAATCGCGCAGGAACGCAATGTTGAAGAAGAATCCTTTGCCGGGATAATGAAACGACTCGTCGCGCAACAGTCTGCCACCCGCTATCCGGTTCATCTCGCGCTGTGCAACGTGCGTGTCAAAGCCGCCGAAGCTGTACACGATGCTGTCATCCGCCAGGATGGTATTGCCAAGCATCGTCCGGCCCTTCACCTCGCCCACTTGCTCCCAACGATAGCCGTCTGCAGATTGATGGATGTAGGTAAAGTCCGGCAACGCAACGGTCTTTGCGCTTTGCGCCAATGCGCCAAACGGCAACAGCCCACACAGCCAAAAGAAGAGTAGCCGCTCCACAGCGGGCCAAGTTAGCGCAAGCGGCCACTAATAAAAAGCCCTGCATCGCTTGCAGGGCTCTCAAAAGAAGTTGTTCAAAGCTCAGACCCGGAAAATCCACCCATGCGTGTCCCGCTTCTTTCCGCAGCGTATGTCGTTCAGCTCACCCTTCACCCAATTCGCCGATTCCCAGGTTTCCAGAGGCGGCAGCTCCATGCGCTGCTCCATATAGGTGAGGTCGGCAATAGGCGCAATGGATGCAGCCGTGCCGGCCCCGAATGCCTCACGCAGCTCGCCGCGCTTGTAAGCATCTGCAATCTCGTCAATAGTTATTGGGCGCTCTTCCACCTTTGTGCCATGCTCACGCAGCAGGGTAATGATAGAGTCGCGCGTTACGCCCGCGAGAATGGTGCCGCCTTCCAAGTCGGGCGTCACAACCGTATCACCAATCTTGAAGAAGACATTCATTGTGCCGATTTCCTGCACATAGCGGTGCTCAAAGCCGTCTGTCCAGAGAATCTGGTCGTAGCCCATCTCGCGCACCTTTTGCGTGGGGTACATGCAGGCGCCGTAGTTGCCGGCATTCTTGGCAAAGCCCGTCCCGCCGGGAAAGGCGCGCACGAACTCATCCTGCACATAAATACTCACGGGTTTGCTGTAATAAGGCCCTGCCGGCGAGGTGATAATCATAAACTGAAAATGCTCCGCGGGCCGCACGCCGATGAACTCGTCGGTGGCAATCATAAACGGCCGCAGGTAGAGTGAGGTGCCATCAGCGCCGGGCACCCAATCGCGGTCAATGTCCACAAGGCGGCGCAGGCCTTCCATGAAAATCTCTTCCGGCACGGCAGGCATAGCCATGCGCTCGGCGCTTCGGTTGAAGCGCTGCCAGTTGTCGTAAGGACGGAAAATTATAGGGTTGCCCGCCGGGTCTTTGTAAGCTTTAACGCCTTCAAAGATGGCCTGCCCATAATGCATGAAAGTAGTAGCCGGGCTGAGTGAAAGCGGGCCAAAGGGCACAATTTCCGGCGCATCCCAAACACCATGATTGCAATTGGCCACCAGCATATGGTCGGCGTAGAGCTTACCAAACTGGATGTTGGACTCATTCATCTCGCCGATGCGGCTGTGCGCTACCGGCGTTACGCGGATGTCCAGAGTGCTGCTTGCGATGCTTGACATGAGGGGCGGCGGGTTGTGGCTACGGTGTGAGGTATAGATTTGCCGACAAAGAAACGATTTTTCCAACGGGCGCTTTCGGGCGTTAAGGCCTTGACGCACACAGTCCTTTTCTATGCAGCTATACAATACCAAAGTCGTTCCATCCGTAGCGGACGCTCAGTGGACAGTACCACCCTTGCCGGACATGCGCGGCGCAAAGATGCTCGTCATTACAAAACCCTTTGTGGCTAGTAGTGCGGAAGATGAGACGCTGCAAAAGATGATGGCCGCTTGTAAGCTCTCGCCGGCTGAGTATGCTGTGTTGCAAATGGATAAAGTATACGCCTGGCAAAGTATTACCGGCGCGGGTGCGCCCAAGGCGGTGCTGCTGCTCGGCGTGCATCCAGCCGAACTATTTGTTCATGCGCTCTTCCGGCTGCATACGCCCAACAATTTCGGCGGTCATACGTTCGTACCGGCAGTATCGCTTGAAGAGCTGGCGCGCAACGGGACGGCAAAGAAGGATTTGTGGGATAACGGGCTTAAGCCGTTGCTGCTATTATAAGCGATGGAAAGTAGCCAGCTATCAGCATTGCTGCAAAAGCATTGGGGCCACGCCGCTTTCCGCCCCTTGCAGGAAGACATCATACAAACCGTCTTATCCGGCAATGATGCGCTCGCCCTGCTGCCTACCGGCGGCGGCAAGTCACTCTGCTACCAGCTTCCGGCTATTGCGCAGCCGGGATGCTGTCTCGTGGTCTCACCGCTTATTGCGCTCATGGAAGACCAGGTAGGGCAGCTACTGCAGCGTGGCATTCCTGCGGCCGCCGTTCATGCAGGTATTAAGGGCGGGGCGCTTCAAGCCATCATTCAGAACATTGCGGATGGCGCTTACAAGCTGGTCTATTGCAGTCCGGAAAGATTGCAGTCGCGACAAATGGATGCGCTGCTCGCGCAGATGCGGATAAACCTGATAGCAGTAGACGAGGCACATTGCGTCTCTCAGTGGGGCCACGACTTCCGACCCGAATACCTGGAGCTTGCCTTTCTCAAAAAGCGCTTCCCAAAGCTGGCCATGCTCGCGCTCACAGCTTCCGCAACGCCATCCGTAGCGGAAGATATTCTGGCGCATCTCGGCCTGCGCGATGCGAAGGTTTTTCGCCAAAGCTTCGCCCGCCCGAACATTTTTTACGACATCCGCTATTCCGAAAACAAGCCTTCGGAGACGATGGCCGCGCTGCGCGAAAGCTCTGGTGCAGCCATTATTTACTGCCGCAGCCGCCGCCACACGGAAAGCCTGAGCCGGCAGCTACGCGATGAAGGCATAGCAGCCGTGCATTACCACGCCGGCATGAAGCCCGACGCTCGCAGCGCCGCGCAGGATGCCTGGATGAGCGGCGCGGCGGGCGCGATGGTTGCAACGACCGCCTTTGGGATGGGCATTGACAAGTCGGACGTGCGCCTCGTGCTCCACTACGATGTGCCAGAAGACCTGGAAAGCTGGTATCAGGAAAGCGGCCGCGCGGGAAGAGATGGACAGCCGTCACGCGCTTTGACGCTTTACAATGCTTCTGACCTGCGGGCTATGCGCGGCAGCACAAAGCTGCAATACCCAGACACCGCCTTTCTGCGGCTGGTGTACCAGAGCGTGGTTGAGTATCTCCAGCTCGACATCGGCACAGAGCCTGACCGTTACTTCCCATTTGAGATAACCGACTTTTGCAAAAAGTTCTCGCTGCGCACAGCGCAGGCCATGCCGGCCCTCCGCCTGCTGGCGCGTGAAGGTCTTTGGACGCTAACGGAATCCGTTTTCCAGCCACCTACTGTGCGCTTTATAGTGAACAGGGAGACAATTGAGGCAGTAGCTACACGCTACCCTACGCTTGGTGCGGTGTGCATTGGGCTGCTGCGCTTATACAGCGGCATCTTTCAGTATCCCGTTCCGGTGCATATTTATGCACTGGCTCGCAAGCTGCATTGGAAGCGAACGGATGTGGACGCGGCGCTTGCGCAATTAGCGGGCATGGGCATCCTGGAATGGGAGCCTGTGGCGGAAGGCCCGCAACTGTTTTTTCATCACTACCGCGTGGACAGCAGGCACCTTCTTCTGGACACGGAACGCATCAGCCGCCTCCGGCAGCGGCATGAGGAGCGAACGGCTGCTATGATGCGCTTTCTGGAAGACGGGCAGGAATGCAAAGGCCGGGCGGTGCAGCAATATTTTGGCGAGGATGTGAAGGAAGCCTGCGGGCATTGCAGCGTTTGCCGGAAGGCGTCGGGCGCTGCTCCTTCTGAAAAAGATTTGAAGGAAGCACTGCTTTCGGTGCTGTACAATGCGCCGGCAGCCGTTGGGTTACGCCAGTTATCATCGCGTTTCCCGCAGGACGCTCAGGCGGCTGTAGTGGCGCTGCTGCGCAGGATGGTGGAGCGCGGAGAGATTGTCTGGCATACGGACAACAGCTTTTCACTGCCGCAAAAGAAGATTCGGTAAGCTGCCGGCGCACTCCCGCCATTTCCGGGGCTGCGATGTGGATTTGAACGACTACACGCATCCACCTATTTTTACTTCCTAAACGCTTTTCATGAAAACAGCTCTATCACGGTCTTTCCGGCTGCTCTTTATTGGCTGCGGACTGTCGCTCCATGCGGCGGCACAGTTTACGCCCGGCAATGTGGTTGTTTACCAGGTGGGCAACGGAATCATTACGGGCAACGTTTCCGCGCCGGTCTTTCTTAAAGAATTCAGCCCGACGACCCTTAACCAGACAACTCCGGTTACTACGATAGGCATTCCAGCTACCGGCGCGGGCCGGCTGGTGAATGCCTATACATCCAATTCTGAGGGCTTCCTGTCCCTGTCGTCAGACAGCTCACGGCTGGTCTTCGGCGGTTATGACACAACAGTTAGCATTGCTGCCGTGGGCACGAGCACTTCCACCAACATTGCGCGGGTGATTGATACGATAGGCGCGGCGGGCATCCCCGGGCGCGTTTCCCTTACCAATGCAGCATTCAGCGGGCAGAGTATCCGCGCGGTAACCGCAAACAATGCCAACAACTACTGGGCTACCGGCGGCACTTCGGCGGTTTTATTATATGGGCACGCTGAGCACGGCCGGCACAATCAGCGCCGCGCCGACTAACAACCGCGTCATTCATGCCCTCAATGGCAATCTCTACTTCACCAGCGCCTCCGCCGCCGGCAGCGGCCTTTGGAGAATAAAAGGCCAGCCTTTCAACACGGTGAAGCCGGACACCCCCGCCCTGTTCATCAGTACGGGTGCCAGTTCCTCCTCGCCTTACGGCTTCTCCATTAATGCGGGCGAGACAGTTGCCTATATTGCCGACGACCGCACTACCTCGGCCAACGTGGGCGGCATCTATCGCTGGACGCTCAGCGGCGGCGTGTGGACGGCGACTGATACACTGAAGCCCGGTACTACAACCGCAGGCGGCGCTCGCGGCGTAGCGGTGGACTGGAGCGGCACTTATCCGGTTGTTTATGCCACCACTACTGACAACCGGCTGATCCGCTGGGTGGACAGCAATAATTTCAGCCATATCTATACGGTGCTTGCTACCGCAGGTACGAATACGGTATTTCGTAGTGTGGCGCTTTCGCCGCGGGCGGCTACTTGTCCCGCTACGACGGCGGCAAGCATCAGTCCCGCCGGTGCATTGGGCTATTGCGCGGGCGATACCATCCGCCTGAGAACGAACAAGACGCCGGGGCTGAACTACCTGTGGACGCTGAACGGCGTAGCTATTCCATCGGCTGCTACGACAGACAGCGTTATACGCGTGGCCGCTTCTGGTTATTACAACGTCATCATCAACCGGAACATCAATTGCTTAGACAGCGCCGGCGGCAGCGCGGTTGTTTTCTCGCCGAAGCCCAATAACCAAATCACGCTGACGACGAACGACTCAGTCTGTGCAGGCGACACGATACGGCTACATGCGATTTCCGGCGGAGGCCTTTCATTTAACTGGCTCAATATTCCATCAGGAGTATTTTATCAATTGCACGATTCAAACCTTATCATACAAGGTAATACAGCAATGGTGAGCCCAATTCGCTTTTCTGTTATATCTATTGTCACTGCCGGTGGTACGCCCGGATGCAGAGATACAGAGGCAGTGACGCTAACAATTATGCCGCTACCGCAGCCCATCATTACTTACAATGCAGGGATATTGAGTGTGCCGGGCGGTTTTGTAAGCTATAAGTGGTACCTGAACAGCAATCCGGTAATCGGTGCGACTACGTCCGCCTATATCCCGACAAGTAACGGGGCGTATTCGGTAGTCGTCGCAGACAGCCTCGGGTGTGTTGGCGGTAATTCGTTCAACGTTACCGGCATTACTCCGGCAAGCATCAATGGCCGACTTGCGCAAGCCGGCATCCGCCTCCATCCCAACCCCGTTATGGACATACTACATATTGATGCGCAATCCCCGGTAAGCATTACGCTGCGCGATATGCTGGGCCGTACGCTACTTCAGAAAGCCGGGGTGACGGAGCTTTCCCTGAAAGGCCTGCCTGCCGGCCTCTTTTCCATCACGCTTTATGATGATAGAGGAGCGCTGATTGGTACACAGCTTCTGCGGAAGGCTGAATAGCTGCCGCATCCCAAGTAAATGAAGAAAGCCGCCTTACAGGGCGGCTTTCTTATTCAAAAGAATATGGCGCTTCTTAATTGTGCCGGCTCAGCGTATTGATGATGAGGCTCTTCATAGACAGGTAAGTCTGATCCCAGCTATTGCCCTTCAGGAAAGTATCTACCTTTTGCAGCCATGCGCTGCTGTTGCCCTTCTGCGCCAGAATTTCCTCACCGGCGGCAATCCACTCATCGGCGGTGGAGGCTATGTGCACCAGCTTTTCCTCGCCGTAAGGATATACCACATCATGGATGGGCGTGGAGATAACCGGCTTACCTCCAGCCAGGTATTCGGGCGTCTTGGTAGGCGAAATATAGCGGGTGGACTCGTTCATGGCAAAGGGCATGATGGCCACGTCCCAGCCCTTCAGGTAAGCCGGCAGCTCCTTGTACGAGCGTCCACCGAGATAGTGAATGTTTTCGCCACGGGGCAGCATAGCCTCGTCAATCTTAACCACAGGCCCTACGATTACGAAATGCCAGTCGGGCTTGCGGGTAGCCAGCTCGCGCAGGAGCTGAATCTCAAAGCGCTCATCCACCACGCCATAGAACCCGAAGCGCGGGCCGGGGATAGCAGTATTATCTGCTGGCTCAGCTACGCCATTGCGTGCCTTGCTGAAGTGGGCATAGTCAATGGAGGGACGGGAAGGCATGAATATTCACATGGCGCGTCTTCTTAGCCTCATAGAGCGACTGGCCGCCGGTGAATACGATGTCGGCTCGGGAAAGCAGGTTTTGCTCCAATTGCTTCAGGCGCTGAGGCGCAAATTTGAAGGCGGACAGCTCATCCATACAATCGAAGATGGTCATGCCTGGGTTGATATGGCTGGAATACGCAAGCGCCATTGGCGTATAGTACCAGAAAGCCGTGTCGCGCGCGGAGCGGGTACACATGAAGCCGTCCAAGAGGTTGCGCAGGCCAACCTCAACTTCCTCAGGGCTGCCGCCGTGTGGCAGGTGCGGCACAACGACATTGAGGTTGGGAGCTTTTTGCGTAATTACATATTGGGGCTTACCTTCTCCAAAGACGGGCTCTTCAATAAAATAAACGGCCATGTCAGCCGCAAAGCGCGACAGCAGGTGTTGCGGGCGCTGATAGACGAAATCCCAGCGAAGGTGGGAGAAGCAAATAAGGGTAGCCAGGGAGCCGTGGCGCTTTTACAATAGGGACGTGCTTGAGAATATCCGCCGTTGCGGACGCAGGTTGATTCATGACTGTAAGGGAACTTTTTAAAAAGAAGTACGCCTACTATTATAGAAAACTCATGCCACATAGCGCATTATAGAGTGTCAGAAAGTTTCGTATGGTGGCGTTTTTTTTTTTGAAGAGAAAAGTGAGCATTTAGCATTTAAAACTTGCCACAAAATGCCATATGCAATAAATTAATACTACAATTTTATTCCTGCTTATTTTCATATGAGGCATCGGCACGTGCATTTTTATAAATCTATAGTGCAGGTTATAAAAAATAATTGCAGGAAAGTAAAATGCAATGTTGGCCGCAGGCTTGCCAGCAATGATATCTGTTGAAAAATAGCCCCTGTATTAGGGCCGGCAAACGAGCTTCGCCATGGCAATAAAAAAATATTGGACATACAGCATAAATTGCAACGTTAGTTGCTATTTGCACTTTGAAACATGAAGCCCCAATACCAGTACCGTTGATAGTCAGCACATTAACTAATACCTTGAATGGCAACGGCGAATATGGCACTTAATTTTTCATCTGCCTTGCCGGCAACGGCTATTATCTCAGCAATGTCAACATGCTATAGATTGTCGGGGTCACATTCATCAGTGATGACCGAGACGGCGGCGCAGGGTAAGCCAATTTGATTTGCGACGATTACTTCCGGCACGGTGCTCATGCCTACCATGTCCGCGCCAATGATGTGCAGGAAGCGATATTCCGCACGGGTCTCCAGATTGGGCCCAATTACGGATGCATACACGCCCTTTTTCAATACTACGCCCTCTGCATCAGCTATTGATGTCAGTTGCTGCATCATGGCCGAGTTGTAGGGCGCGTTCATATCGACAAATCTGTTGCCAAAGGCCGGGGCATTCAACCCCCGGAGCGGATTGTCGGTTTGCAGGTTGATGTGATCGTCAATGAGGACAAGGTCGCCTTTTTTAAAGTCGGCGTTGATGCCGCCTGCGGCATTGCTGAGCAGTAGGTGCGTGCAGCCCAAGGCTTTCAGCACACGAATCGGGAAGGTGATCTCCTGCATCGTATATCCTTCATAAAAGTGAAAGCGGCCTTGCATGGCAATAACCGGCTTATCGCCAATCTTCCCAAAAGCAGGACGCCTTTGTGAAACTCTACGGTGGCCGTCGGAAAGTGCGGGATTTCGGAATAAGGAATCGCATGCACTACTTCCATGCGCTGCGCAAGCGCGCCCTGTCCCGTGCCAAGCACCACGCCTACAGAGCTTTCTCCGGTTTTGTATTTAGAAAGCGCTTCGCTGGTGGTCTTAACCTCTTCCAGCCAGGCTATTGCTTCAGTCATTAATTAAAGATAACAGCATCAGACATGCAACGACCGCAAACGCTTGCTTGCCTTTGCGCGTATATTGTATCCTAAGATGCGCACCGTGCTTTGCTTCACCGTCGTTTTTCTCATGCTTCTTGCGCAGGGCATACGCGGCAATGCCCAGGCCGATTACCTGAAGGTGTCGTAGGATTGGCTCTACGCAGTACGTAGCGGTGAGCGCGGCGACAGCGTGCAGAAGGTTCTGGCAGGAGCAGATGAACACAAGCCTTGATGAGATAGAGCACGGCATCCTATGGCGCTCCAAGTGCAAGCTTAGCCTCGGCTACTTCAACAAGATTTTTAAGAGCCGATTTGAAAAGGCCTTCCGCGTAGATAAGCTGGATTACCGCATTCACTTTGCGCTGAATTGCGGCGCACCGGAAATGAATCCCGATTTCCGCTGGTTTGTAGCACATCTTTCTGCGCGTAGGCTGAACATTATCGTGCGATGCAATCTCACAATCATCCGCGCCAATAAGAAATACCAAGACCTGCCGCAGTTCTTTAAGCAGCATGGCGTGGAGGTTGTCTCATCCTTGCCGTTTTACACGAAAGATCGCACGGACAGGCAGCACGGCGATGGAGTGTTTGAAGATAGCATCAGATCACTGCAAATGTTGAACGAGGTGGGCTACGGTGTGGGCGGGACTGACCTTAAGCTCAACCTTGTTTATAACCCTGCGGGCGCATTCCTGCCGCAATCGCAGGAAGCACTGGAACGTGAATACAAAGCTGCGCTGGCTGGGAATTTCGGCATCACTTTCAATAGCCTGTATGCAATCACAAATCTGCCTATCAGCCGCTATCTGGATTACCTGTCGCAAAGCGGCAACTATGAGAAGTATATGAGCAAGCTCATCGGCGCATTCAACCCGACTGTGGGTGCCAAAGTGATGTCCATGATACCATAAGCATCGACTGGGATGGCTATATGTACGACTGCGATTTTAACCAGATGCTTGACCTGAAAGTAACAGCGCCGGGCAAGCATATTACATCTTTTGACTTAACCGCTTTGGAAGCGCGGCCTATTATTGAAGCGCAACATTGCTATGTGTGCACTGCAGGTGCGGGAAGCAGCGGCGGCGGCCAGCCCGCATAAGAACACATGAGCTCGCATCAGAACGCACTCATCATCTTCGCCCGTAAGCCTGTCCTCGGCAAGGTTAAAACGCGCCTTGCCGCAACGATTGGCGATGAGCATGCGCTTCGCATTTACATCCGTCTGCTCACGCATACGCACGAGGTAGCCATGCAGTCCGGTGCGGACGTTCACGTATTCCTGACCGAGCTGCCCGCTGACCTCTTCTGGCAAGATTTTATGCTTGATCTGCAATCAGACGGCGACTTAGGTAAGTGGATGCACCATGCCTTTACCCAGCTATTTACTGCAGGCTATCAGGCCATTGTTATCGTCGGCAGCGACTGCCCCGACTTGCAGCCTACGCATATACATCAGGCATTTTCAGCATTGATATCACACGATGTCGTGATTGGCCCGGCGGCTAATGGCGGTTACTATTTATTGGGCATGAGGCACATGCACCATGCACTATTCCAAAACAAAAGCTAGTCAACAGAAAAAGTATTTGCTGAGACCATTTCCGACCTTGACCGCGCCGGTATTAGTTATTCGCTATTGCCGCAGCTAAGGGATTTAGATGAAGCGAAAGAACTGCCGGAAGACTGGCTGTAAGGCTGAGCTATTTTACCTTGCTCATGCTAAGCAGCCTCACCATCCAGTCAGGCAGCGGCTTTCAATACCGCGCTTTTTAAGGTTCAGGTAATTGCAGCGCACGCGCCGGCCCAGGACCCAATGGCGAGCGTTTCGTCTTCGCTGCCGCCGTCGCTTACGATTATTTCCGCAACGCCTGGCATTACGTCACCCTTTAAATATTCAATGAGTCCACCGATATTTTCGGCTTCATTGTAAGTAGGAATGATAATGGAAACGGACAGAGACACCTACTAAATTTAATCTGGAGAAGCATCATACCTAGAAAAATGCGAAAGTTGGTATGTGCTTCCCGTATAATAAAGATGAGCCGCACAGGCTTTGAGCGCTTCAAAAAGAAAGCGCCGGAGTGATCCGGCGCTTTCGTGAACCCGTTGGTACAAATCACGAACCGGTTCTTGGAAGATTTGAAGTTGTTAGTATATATGTATTAGTCAGAGTCATTTACACTCAGTATGTGTTTTTGAGCTTCCATGATTTACGAGTCTGCAAGGAAGAAAACGAAGTTACATCTACATTTTCGCCTACTGCAAAATTAGCAGCGTTGCGATAGTGAACTTTAATAACAACGTTGCTACCGGATACAATTCTCGTTGTAACTACGGTTGAATGATGTATGCCTTGTGCAGCGCTGGAAAGCTGAATAACATCTCCTATGTCCATAGAGGAAACAGGATATGAGGACGCGTTTACGCGACTTGTATTTAGAAGATAAGCAGCTAAATTGCTTGCCGCCGTCCAACTTGTACTACGAAGTGCAAGCGCAGGAGGCGAAGTATATCCTTTATCGTGAAACCATGATAAGGCTGAAGCTCGTCCAGCGGTCTTACTTGTCTGTGCCCATCCGCCATATTCTAAGCATTGTGAAACAAAGTTGGTACAATCGCCACCATAAGCACTATAGTTTGGATATTGCGTACTTGGATTATTGACGTGAGCAATAGCATAGATTTGAGCATAGCTACGATTATAAGAAGCCAATGCCTGTGGCCCATCAGAAGGTGTTTTGGACACAGACATGCGTTCCTTAGCTCTATACCAGAAATAAGAATCGCCTCCTATTCCATGTTCTTCCCACGATGTTATCCGCCATTTTCCATCAATCTTTTCCAGGCTGATACTGTTGTACAAGTTGCTCGTACGCATCACATCGCTTTCATCAAATGACTTTCCTTCAATACTCTCTGTGATAGAGAATTCATCAATTACATTTTTAAGAGTCCACACGGAACCTGAGCCAGTGATGGAACTTTGAATGCCGGGAAAAATTTCTGCCGAGTTGTCAAACACGAACTTACTTGTATAGGCCGTTGCCTTTGCATTTGCGTTATACAACAATGCCTCTTTATACTCGTCAATATGATTTTTTAGAATGCTTCCGCCACTAAGAATAACACCATCCCAAGTAGGAATTTTATCATTCCCTATTGCATACTCATATTGTGAGTTTAAGAAGGATTGAATAATTGGAGTTACTTCCTTTAGTACTTGTTCAGCCGTTAATGGTTCTGAAGACGGTACATCACTAGTCTGCTTTGTGCAGCCAGTGATGAATACGATTAAGAATGTACAAATGGAGAGCGTAAAGAGTTTTTTCATGGCGAAGGATTATCAGATAGGTTATGAAATGTTTGAACTCTACTAAGATAGTCAATTGTTATATGCAATCAACTGTTTGTTGGCAGTTAGTTTCATGAATGGCAAACTTGTGAATAGGGATTGAAATAAAATTGCCTTTAAGTATTATATCATTACTTCATTTTGTAGCTATATATTAATATAAGCTGCCGCCATAAACAGGTTCATTTACAAAAGCCCCGATATAGGGGCTTTTTCTGTTCCGCTATCCATCTATTCCGAGCATGGTTTTCACTCCATCGGTGATGGCTTTCTGGACGGCTTCGCTTCCGATGTGACCTACTCTTTTGCCAATCCTTTTTACTGATACCGCTTTGATTTGTCTTAGCCTGGCAAACGAAGGCTGGAAGAGTTTATTGATGCCATCCTTGTCAACGAAGACATCAAAAGCGTCTCATTTTTTACGTTCCTTGCCAGCGCTTGTTAGTGGTATCACGACGACATCATCGCCGAAAGTGTTTGGCGTTGCTTTGAAGATGAGGGCAGGCCTGTTACCATTTATTTCCGAGCCGGTATTCATGCCAAAACTTACAACGTAGATTTCCCACTTTTTGTAAGTCTGTTTTTCGGCTGGTGATGAGTTTTGTTTGGAAGGGACGGTCAAATTGACCACCCTTCGCCAATCCAAACTGACCACCCTTCGCCGATTGAAATTGACCACCCCGCGCCGGCCCAAACTGACCAGTCTCGCCGGAGCAAACTGACCACCACTTACGAAGATTAAATTTTATGCTGTGACGGAATCTCTTACCGGCAAGTTCCTCGGGAACTTAACCGGTAATGGCTAACAATCCGATCAGCATGTCCAAAATCAGACACATCCTGCGCCTGCATAGCCAGGGCAGAAGCAAGCTTCTGATCGCCGAACAAACAGGCGTATCCCGCAATACTTTAAAGAAGTACCTCAAAGAATTTACTGACAGCGGCCTGAGCTTCGCCGAGATCGACAGCCTCAGCGACAAGGATCTCGAAGACCTGTTCATCAGGCCGCCTGAGCAGCCCGGACCGGCAAAAGAGCGCATCGAGCAGCTCCTGATGCTGTTTCCTGCAATTGAAAAAGAGCTCAAGCGCAAGGGCATGAACCGCCAGCTGCTCTGGGAAGCGTACAGGCGCAATCATCCCGATGGCTTCGGCCGCAGCCAGTTCAATGCCTATTACCGCCAGTGGAGAGCGCAGGCCAGCCCTACGATGCGCATGGACCACAAAGCAGGCGACAAGCTCTATGTCGACTTTGCCGGCGATAAGCTCCACCTCACTGATCCTCAGACCGGCGAGCTGCTGGAAGTAGAGGTGGTTGTTGCGATCCTGGGCGCCAGCCAGCTGATCTACGTGCAGGCCGTGATGAGTCAGCAGAAGGAAGATTTTATCGCCGCATGCGAAGGAGCACTGCGCTTCTATGGCGGCGTTCCACAGGCCATCGTGCCGGATAACCTGAAGTCTGCGGTTATTAAAAGCAGTAAGTACGAACCTGTACTGAACGAGACCTTTGCCGGCTTCGCCGAGCACTATGGCACCACCATCCTGCCTGCCCGGGCCTACCGGCCCCGGGATAAAGCGCATGTGGAGAATGCGGTAAAGATCATCTACTCCCGCATTTTCCCCCGGGTACGGGTGGATGCCCATCTTAGCCTGGAGTCGCTGAACACAGCCATCCTGGCGCCATTGGAGGAGCTGAACAATGCGCCTTTAAAAGAGCGGAACTATAGCCGTCGCCAGCAGTTTGAAGATGTAGAGCGCAGTACGCTGATGCCGCTTCCTGCCATGCCCTTTGAGATCAAGCAGTCCTGCCTGGCAACAGTGATGAAGAACGGCCACGTGCTGCTGGGAGCCGACAAGCATTATTACAGCGTGCCTTACCGCTATATCGGTCAGAAAGTGAAGCTGCTCTACAGCCGCCAGAGCGTGGAGATCTATGCAGGTTATGACCGGATCGCCCTGCATAACCGCACAAAAAGCCCGCATCACTACACGACTGATAAAGAGCATATGGCCACCACGCACCGCTTCGTCAGCGAGTGGACCCCGGAACGCTTTCTGGAATGGGCCGGGACCATTCATGAAGATGTCGGGCTGTACATCCAAAAAATCCTGGACCGCAAGCAGCATCCGGAGCAGGGCTACAAGTCCTGCATGGGCGTCCTGAGCTTCGCCAAAAAGGTGGGCAATGATCGGCTGATCAAGGCCTGCCAGCGGGCCCTGGGCTATGGCAGCTACAACTTCAATACGATCCGCAGGATCCTGGAAAAGGGACTGGAGCTGCACACCGAAGATGAAGAGGAAGCAGCCGGGCTGCAGATGCCCCTGCACGACAACATACGCGGAGAAGAGTACTACCAATAAATATTTATCACCAAACCACTTATGATCATGAACACAGACACCATGAACAAAATGAAGCAGATGAAGTTCTACGGCATGCTTCGCAGCTTCAAAGCCAGCCTGGACTCAGGCAGGGAGGAAACCTTTACCGCTGACGAGTTGATCGCCCAACTCATCGATGCGGAATGGGACGAGCGGCAAAACCGCAGCATTGACATGAAGATCCGCAATGCACGGTTCCGCTACCGGGCCGCGCTGGAAGATATCCATTACGGGGCCGACCGGAATATGGATAAGAACCAGATCATGCGCTTCACGGACTGCTCCTTTATTGAAAAGGCAGAGAACGTGCTGATCACCGGCAGCACCGGCATCGGCAAAAGCTACCTGGCTTCAGCGCTGGGCCATCACGCCTGCAGCAAGGGCTACCGGGTTGCCTATTACAATGTGCCCAAGCTTTTTACGCGACTGAAGATGGCCAAAGCAGACGGGTCCTATATTAAGGAAGTAGCCAGGATCGAGCGTCAGCATCTGCTGATCCTCGACGACTTCGGCATCCAGCCCTTTGATGCGCAGAGCCGGGCAATGCTGCTGGAGCTGATTGAGGACCGGCACGGGAAGGCCGCGCTGATCATCACCTCGCAGATCCCGGTGAGCAAATGGTATGAAGTGATCGGAGAGCAGACGATTGCCGATGCAGTGCTGGACCGGATCGTACACGGAGCACACCGGCTGGAACTGAAGGGAGAATCGATGCGTAAGAGGCGGGGCTCGAAGGAAGCAGAACTGGAGGACGGCCCCGTAACCGCTTTGTCCACATAAATTTTCTATACGGCTGACCCGCTTGGGGGCGGGTCGCCTAAAAATTTATATGGATAAAGCTATCTGAACTCAAAGATCATTTTTGCATCTTTGGGCAGCTATAGTCAGGAAGGAAGTCCCGGAAAACGACCTCTCCAAAAAAAGGAAAGAAAAATTTAAATGCGTAACTAATCCAATAAAAAATCAAATTCATCCACAAAAGCCGTCCGCATAAACTTGACCTCTTCGCCAGTGAAAGGGGTGGTCAATTTGGATCGGCGCGAGGTGGTCAATTTGATCGGCGGATCCATACTACGCATATATGGAACGTTTGTTCTAGGTCAAGTGCATTTGCCAAAGACAAGAACCATTTCTCCGAAAAGTATGCGAAGAGAGAAAACAACGCTTTTACACATTTTCCCGCAAAATGCCTATGGGAGAAATCCCAGAAAAAACGTGGGTTTCTCCCTATGTAATCTCAAAACTAATCTCTACGTTTGTCCCCGAAGCCACTCATGAGTAGCAAGGCAAAATCTAAATACTAAAAAACATCCATCCACTCAAACTCTTGACTATGCAAAAGATTCTTACAATCCCCGCGCGCATTGCGTTTGCTTATGTACTGCTCTGCCTTTGCTGCGCAACATCAAGCTATGCACAGTTGACATGGGATGGCTCAACGGTAAGCACTACCAACACATCTACGTCTGAGCCTAAAGTTGGCATTGGTACTTCATCACCTGCTGGTAGCCTCCACATTGCTACAGGGTATGGCTATAATCCAGGCTTTGGTGGCTCTGTGGGTGGGGGGCCTTATGTGCCGCCATCATTTTCGGGCATTCCAGCGTTGAAAATTTTTTGGGAGCAACCAGGCACATACGCGTATGGCGCATCCCTCGGCGGCAGCTCAGTGGCACCGAATATCATTGAAGTCATAGGCCATCCCACAGCAAGCAACTACCCGTATTATTTTAGGTTAAACCCAACTGGGATTGCACTCTTTGATAATCCCGCTGGTGGTTCGTATAGGTTTGGCGTAAATGGCATCTCGTACTTCGGCAATAATATGCAAGTAGCCAAGAAACTTGCCGTAGGGACTACTGCGCCTTATAACTCTTCCAATTGGGCTTCATACAATTTTCCGTACACCTTTCAGGTTGATAGCGGCGATGCAAATTTTAATGGTAATGTCAGTGTAGGCGGCAATGTCCGCATGGCGAATGATAGCGACATTTTATTGCGAGGTAACAACGGTGATTTGAATCACGGGTTAGGTTGGTATAGTAACGGTGGCCCCAAGAGATGGAACAATCAAAACATTGACGGGCCCGTATTGTATGGTTATGATGGCGGCGCGCTTGGCACGAACAGATTCGGTACATACAACACCGCTTTGCGCTGGACTTCCAACGGACAAGTATTCATTGGAAAAACGCGTCCATCGGGTTACTTAAGCGGCATTAACTGCGACACATTCCGCCTTGGAGTAGATGGAGATTTCTTTTGCAAACGTGCCATTGTACAAACGACAAATTGGGCAGACTTCGTGTTTGATGATTCATATCAGCTGCAAAATTTGTCTGACGTTGAATCATACATAAAAGCTAACAATCACCTTCCCGGTATACCGTCAGAAAAGGATGTCCTAGCAAAAGGTGTTGATGTCACGGAAATGAATAAGCTCCTATTGCAAAAAGTAGAAGAGCTTACACTCTACATTATTGAGATGGACAAAAAAATGAAGCAGTATGAAAAAGATGCGCAGACCAGAAAATAGGTATTACTTGCTCATCGTAGCGTTGACATCCTTTATAAGCCTTTTTGTAGCCTCGTGCAAGAAGGACGAAAACGCATTGCCAGAGGCAACAAATTCAGGATACAATACGTTCGGAATGCTAGTTGACGGTTCACCTTGGATACCTCATTATCCTAGCGGCCTTGGTTCGTACTCCGCGGCGCCGCAGCTTGATTACAATAGTCAGACTAAGGAATTACTCATAGTCGCACGACAATCATCACCAGAGTCAAATGATGTGTATCTCTCAGCAGTAGTAGACGGAAAAGGGAGCTATCATTTTTCCGGAAGATTTGCACCATGCTCTAAGCCTTTTTGCTACAAGACGTATTACACCAATAGCGACCCTAAAAAATTTCAGCTCTTTGGTCTCGTAGATACTATTGCGAGCAATCTTACTATCACAACATTTGACGTTTCCAAACAAATAGCGTCCGGCGTCTTTACGCTCACATTACATGATTCGTTAGGAAAAGCACTTACAATATCCGATGGTCGCTTTGATGCCCATTTCAACAAACAATAACTCCTTTCAGTATGCAACGTCTTATACTCGTCATAGCTACACTGCTTTTCGTAAGCAAGACATTCGCTCAAACCAGCATCACCGCAGATTCTGCATATCAAGGCAACTACGCGACTGGAGAGTATGAAATATACCAAAGTCAATTCTCTACCACAACTATCAGTAGCATTCGTAAGCCTATCATTTTTGTAGAAGGAATAGATGCAAACAATGTCTATAGTATTAGTGACCTTCATAATATTATTTACCGAGTGCCAATCGGCGGCACTAGCAGTTTAGGCGCGTCATTAAACGCGCAAGGCTACGACATCGTGATATTGAATTTTGGTGATGGCGGAGATTACATTCAGAAGAACTCATTCTTGCTGATGAAGCTTATTAACCTGATTAATGCTGGGAAGCCGAATACTAATCCTTTGGTCGTAATGGGATTCAGCATGGGCGGCGTCGTTGCACGTTATGCATTGGCTTACATGGAGGCACATAATATTGACCATCAGACGCGTTTATATGTGTCGTTTGATGCGCCGCATAAGGGCGCACATATTCCTGCGTCTGTACAATCGTTAGCCTTAGCCTTCAACAGTCCCGCATATTTGGGATTGTTTCCCGACCTCCAGCAAAGCCTCAATAATTTCCTTTGCCCCGCCGCAAGCCAATTGCTGCGTTATAGAATTGGTTATAACACGCCTTCCGGCAATCTTCCGATGGATAGTGGTTACATCAAGTTTATGAACGAAATGAATAGTCTAAACTCGTGTCATGGCTTTCCTACCAAGTGCAGAAACGTAGCAGCTTCTTTAGGGAATTGGAGTGGCATTCCTCAGCGCTCAAATTTAGATTTGGATGGAGATGGCATTAAAGATTATCAGTATGCTGGTGTTCCTACGGCATATATTAATATACCACAAGACTCTACTCAGAGTTCGCAAGTACAACCTATCTGGGACTTGAATCCTTGTCAAATTACCTCGGCTTTTTCATTTCAAGTTTTATTCGCTGCGGCCGGGAGTAAGAATTATCCTTACTACCAAAATCGGGCAAATGCTACCGGGCTAAAGGATACGAATAAGATGTACTCAACGATTTATTTCATTAATAATCTCAATATACCTGTGTTCCCGCCTACCTATTATATGAACATCGTTTATGGTTCAAATGGTGAGCCGACCGATTTTGAACCGGGTTCATACAGTGATGCATATGAGCAGATAGTAGATGGAATAAATAGCGAAGTGCGCTGCTCGTACGCAGTGTCAAGCAACTGCACATTTATACCGACGGTAAGCGCCCTGTGCTTTGATACAGACGACCCCTTTCATGATATAAGAGGCGATGCCAGTAAAATGAATAAGACGCCATTTGATGCTATCTATGGAATTAATGGAGACAATTTATCGCATGTTGCAAACCAAACGTCCAATCTTGGAGTCAATACTTTTATCTACAATGAAATCATTGGCAATTACGGCAAACCCTGTGCAATGAGTTTGCGGACATTGACAGGAACTGCTCCCTCAGGAACGGTAAATTTATAATGATGCTACAACCGTTGTAACATCAAATTACACCGTCAACTCTAGTACTACAGAAACAATCACAGCCCCTAACTATATCCTCTTATCACCGCAAACGATAATAAGCTCATCAAACTATTTCCTCGCTCAAATCGGCGCTTGTACCGTTAATACGCCTTGCGCGTACAACAATACTTACCCGATGCTTCGCTATGTAAAGCAACCAGATACTTCTTCTGCGTATACAGATTTTACATTCGTTGGCCCTGATACGCACGGTGGTTTATCTGATAAGGTTACCAGCCCAATAACCGTAGCGCCAAATCCAAACGGTGGCACATTTACTATCTCGTCGCCCTATACCAAAGCAAGCTACTTCGTAGAGAACATGATGGGGCAAATAGTTACATTTGGTGAACTTATAAAAGGACGCAATACGGTTACTACCAAGGTGTCGCCAGGCGTGTATCTACTGCACGTAAAGAATCAAAGCTATCAGCAGACGGTCAAACTGGTAATTCAGTAAAAAGTCCCATGTTCAGGCAGCAAAGCATCATAATCACTGGCGTACTGCTTTTTGCTCTTGGAATAAATAGCTGTAAGAGGCACGATGAACCATATCGCTCATTGACCGCGTCTGATTTTAGCTTTCACGTAGGTGACTACTGGATATACAAGACGTCATTTACTGATACTACTAAAATCACCGTTGTAGCCGAAAAAACATTTCGGCCGGGTACGCAGAAATACTATCTGCTTGCTGAAGTGTACCATATGCCAAGCGGCCCCGGTGTCAATGATACCATCGGCAATTATTTCCTTTCCGATACCTCGTTGATATATGCATCGTACGGTGGCATAGATGAAGAATACTACGTCAACCACATTATCAAGTTCCCCTTTGCGGAGGGCGCAGGCTGGCTTACTAATCGCCCGCTTATTTCACCCCCGGATTCAATTTTTATCACGTCCACCCAGCCTGAGACAATTCTCGGCCATACTTACGACGAGGTCTACACTTTCAATCAGTCGTACATCAATACCTCTGGCAGACGGGTTTCTACGGTGAAATATGCAAAGGGAGTTGGCATGGTCTATCAGCACAACTTAGACGATGCGTTCAGCATTGACCAAACGCTTGAGCTTATCTCGTACGGCCATAAATAAGCCTGTTGCTTGAAGTGAACATTATTCACGGTTTCTTAAAAGCCTTCACTAAAGAATTCCTGGAGGGTCATATCTAGTGCGCTTATCACTTTTACAAGACTACTGAAGCGTAGGTCTTGTCCATTTTCATAGCGCCCGAACTGTGCTCGCGGAATATTGTTTGCGTAAGCAAATTGCTCATAATTACTGAAGCCTTTTGCTATTCGGAGCTGCTTAATTCTGCTACCGAGTTTCCGCAATTCATCGTCTGCTACCAGTTCTTTATGCTTTCGTTTCGTTGGCTTCATCAGGCCGCCAAACTATAAAGTCGCCTATCCGTGAGGTACGCTTTATATGATACTACTCATGAGTAGTATTTTTGAGAAATTTTTTCTATCATTGTGTGCACATTCACACTCTATGGAAAACGTTCGCGCATTCTTTGCGGTTTTACCGCTTATCATAATCCTCATCGTACTTGCCCTCGCGAATGCCCCGATAAGTTGGTGTATTGGAGTATCTGTTTTCTATTTCGTGTGTATAGGCATCGCTTCGTGGGGTAAAGACAAGGAAAAGCGGCGATAATAATGCACACCACCCTATTCAATATACACTATGAAACTGCGCTTTCTTGCCATTCTTTTCATAGCCGGTGTTTCTTCAACATTGCGCGCCCAATCCTCCGTTTCAACGGAGGAATCAGCCGCTATTATTGACGTGGCCCGGCCCTATATCAAAACAATTTTAGGACGCTACAGCTGCGAGTACATCAAAGGCGGCGTGACTATCAACCGCCGCTCGGGTAGAGAATCCAGTAGCACGCTTACCTACAAAGGGTCGGTGCGGTATGAAAGCCCAAATTGCAACACGATTAGTGCAGACCTTACCGTTTCAATAATTCGTGATGGAAGTGATGTGTCACTTTCGGAGGTGTGTATTTACATGCCTACGTGTCTTCTCGGAAGCCCAATGGACATCTATAATTGGCGGTGCGAGAAAAGCGAGTAGTCTACTACTTGCGACTCTAAAATTTAATATCTACCATATCATCTAATCCAAGTCGGGCATCTCCATATACACTTTGTACATAGCTACTGTCACGTTCGCAGACTGGCTTGTACTCTATTGAATAGATTTTGTCTTCGTCTGTAAATGCAATTAATTGAATCGTGATTAAATCAAAATAATACTTGAATTTATAAGTTATGGTCTCGTACCACTTCATGCGCCAATGTTCTGTCGTACATGCGCAAAAAATTTCACCGGTATCTACTAGCACGAAGCTGTCAATTGAAAATCCAGAATTATGTTTCTTTCGTAATAAAGACAGGCCTTCTTCATTCATGATACTTGCAGGTCTAGCGATACGTTGAAATTCTACTCCTTCTTCATCGTAATACTTTTTTAGCAAGTCAAAATTTTCCTTCGGTAATTGCTTGTAGACGTCAAATTCGGCCTCTTTAGCTTCCTTTATAAGCGTCATATAATATGCATATCGCTCATTTTGCACTGCGGTCATCTGGTCTGGGCCATTAAATCCTTCTTCCGAAAGGTATCCGAGGGTCTTCAACCTGCTGTTGAAGAACTCGTTCCAATTAGAGTAGCCAAGGTATATACACAGATTGTTTAGTACTCTTCGTGTAGTCCAATGAAGTTCGTCTCTAATTTCAAATTGGTTGCTCACGATTCGCTGCACGGTTGTTTCGGAAACCTTGTATTCCTGGCGAACAATTTCGTCATCTGAAAACATAGGTTTAATTGCATCACCGATGTGTGTTGCAAAATCTTTGCATAATGCATCACTCCAACTGATAGTTGGAGTGTCATCATTATAATCCCTACGATACGCTTCTATAAGTTCACGCTTCAACTTATCCGCCGCATATTTTGACATCATAGTAGTAGGCGGAGCTTAGAATCAATATTTTTCTATCAGACCGACTTTAGAACGGCAACTAATTTGACGCGCACTTCGCGCTACTATAGTTTTGTCCCTGAGATAAAAAGCAGGATGCTTTGGGCAAAAAAAAAGAACGCCCGGCAAAATGCCGAACGTCTCCATCAAGACAGGAACGAAACTCCCGCGAAGATAGATAACGCAATAGAGATACGAACTCTGAAGCGCTATCTAAACTTTACAGAAATAAATTTATAAGTCAAGGGCTTATTAATCTTCGTTCCTGTGTTGAAAAACTCAACGCAATGGAACTCTATACTTATTACCGAAATCGCAGTCCCTAAGTCTGACTTTGCCTTACACACGAAGAGCCGCCCTGTGAGCCGCTTTCTAAGCTATTGCTGAACTGTATCGGCTTTATCATGAAGGGGTACTTATAAGAAGAATAATAGTTCCAAATGCATTCGTTTTCCACAATTCGGCCCTCTTTTCCACATTTCAAATAACTATTAGTTATTATCAGGAAGAAATAAACAATAAAATAATTTATTCGTTTTTCTGGATTCGTAGTCTACATAGTTATAATGATAAGTTTAGACCAACACCAAAAAAACAAAAAAACCACTGGCGCGAATAAGCTAACCAGTGGACTCCATTCTAAAGCAGGAAAGTGCCCTGGATAGATAGATAATGCAAAGAAGAATCGGAAGTTCGTTCTAAGCACTATCTACACTGTACGGAAAATATACATACAAGTCAAGAGCTTGTTTGTCAAGGTGCTTCCTGTTTTGCCTAAAATGTCAAAACTATGGAACGTCACATTTATACTTCCCATCCGCCTTAAAGCAAAAGAGCTACCGTGCAGGCAGCTCTATGTGACCGTTACCGGACACGATACTTGCTCCAAAAAGGCGTGAATTGCAGCTCTAGCCGAAAAGGAGTTTTCAAAGGTAATCATTGGTCGCATAAGCAAGAAGCAAGGCAAAGCGGTAGCGTTGGAAAATCGCAATTGTCACTACTTAAACCATGCTTTATGCATCCTACCTCAATTCCAGCACGCGCACTGTGTGCTTTCCACGCCCTGACAGAGTGTAATTCTGTCGCCGAAATCTTAGACCATTTAGCCATCACTGGCTATCCTCATTCTTTCTGCGAAGAGAAAGGAGTATGGCGTTGTGTGGACAAGTCTATTAATGGGGTTCATTATGTCTTCCATCACGTACACTGTGATGCGTACGATGACCGTAGTCTCTACGTAAACATCGTGGAGAGCTTGTGTGGCCGCTTTAAGGGCTACCACCTCTACCAGCAATAGTTCTGCAGCATGAAGGGCATGGATGCACGTCCACGTCCCTTCATGTTTACTAGGCGCATTCTCTCGTGCGCTCACTCATCTTCTTTCAAATCAAATCTTATGGAAAACCAACCACAGCAAGACCACATAACCCAGCCTATAGAGTCAGTCACTACCATAACTGCGCAACCTGCAAGTCAAGTGCCTAATAGTTGGGACAGACCAACGATGACTGGGCAGATACCATATTCAGTAGGATTCTACGGTTACAAGAATCAAAACAAGATGCCCGACACGAAATAACTCACTTTCTAAAACCAATACTAATGAACAACCAAGTCAATCAACCAATAGCAGTGCAGGACGACG
This sequence comes from Chitinophagaceae bacterium, assembly GCA_965246785.1. Lineage (GTDB taxonomy): Bacteria > Bacteroidota > Bacteroidia > Chitinophagales > Chitinophagaceae > UBA1952. The sequence continues at coordinate 23,298 of CBDFFM010000003.1, read as the reverse complement.
ACGAAATAACCGTCCCTGCTATCACTCGGCTTATGCTCGCACCGGCGAAGGCCGTCTATCAGGCGTGTAGCGAATACACGCGTAACCACTTCACAACCCTTGCTACAATCCTCCTGTTTACCGTCATGCTTTGCGGCGCCATCTTCGGCATATCGCTCAGCAAATTCGGTTTTAGTGGCTCCACTATGAGCTGTCTTATCACGCTTCCTATAGGCGTCCTTATCTACGGATTTATTGACAGGCTTGTCGTGATGGCAGACGCCAAGAAAAACGCGGTGTTTATCAAGCGTTCCCGTTACGTCATTGCATTTGTCTTCGGGATGATGAACAGCTTCCTCATTGACTCATACTGGTATAAGGACGACATCAATGCAGCGATTCAACAAGAAATCGTCTCCAGCCAAAACGCTATACAGCTTCACGCTGATTCACTCAGCGACATCCAGCGTCGCCATAAGGCAACGCTCTACACGCAAATCAATACATCCGCCCAGGAACTGAAAGACCGTAATAACGCGCTCGTCCAGGAAGCAGAAGGTAGCTCGTATTCACATCACCAAGGGATAGGGCAAATTTATGCAGCCAAGAAGGCTGCATTTGACCGCGATAGCGCGGAGTTTGCGCGCACCAATGCGCTTATGCTTACTGAGGCCGCAAAAGACGACGCAATCATTACAGCGTTACAAACTGATGCGGAGCAACAGAAAAAGCTTGTTCCAGGTCAGATTAGCCACGGGATTAATCACAGCATGGAGCTACTGCATAAAGCAATCTTCAGCTCCCCTTTGAATATGCTCATAGCGTTTCTGATGCTGGTCGTTGCAATGGTGCTGGAACTGTTACCATTACTCGCGAAGCACTACTTAGACATCAGCGAATACTTTGAGCACGCGGAGCAACATATCCAATCGCACCTCGCCAACGCAACTATTCGCACCGAGCAAGCTATAGCGCGCGAAGAGCACGAACTCTCACTTGCGCATGAACGTGCATTGCAGGGCAATCACGCTCTTCATGCCCTTGCATCCTTGCAAAGCGACATGGCGCACCGCACGAACGTGCTCCATTCAATGGACGAACACCTTACCACATTTTCCGGGAAAGAAGCGGATATGCAAACCCGTTTCCCCGACCACTTTGAGGAACATGCCCGACCCGTGTTTCATAGCGTGTACGATGGATTCCACGACAGCCATAGTAAAGCGGCTCATGCTCAACCAATCACTCAAACAACATAAGCAATGGGAATCATGCTGCTTGTCATCCTCTGCTTGTCAGTTGGCCTAAAGGCCAACTGGCGGGCATGGGCTTGGCTTACTAACCGCCCTACCAATTATCTTCTTTCACTAATAGACGTACTGAAAGACACCATGCAGCGGTTCCTGACAAGCTCCAGCCTTGACTACACCTACGCGCAGGTACTGCCCGAAAAACAGCCCGTACATGGGCTGCCTTCTACGCCGAGTGACATCCTTTTTGAAGAACTAAAAACACAAACCATCAAATAAACATCTCCATGGAAATCTTCCTCATAATCCTCATCGCTATCGCCGCATCGTATGCGGCGTGGCGGCTGGGCGGCCTGTACGCACGTAAGCTCAATAATACCCTACGGGAACAAAACAGCCTCCTTGAAAAATTCTCCCACTACTGGTTTCAAAATGTCCTCTCTACTCAAGACCTCTCAAAAAACATTGCAAAAGAACAAACACAAAACCTGCAAGCAACAATCCAATCAACCCTTCTCCTTCTAAACTCTTTATCTAAACAAACAGAACAAACAAATCCTCAAGACTCAGAGAAGATTAAATCTATCATATCCACAATCAAAGGTATTTCTCCTGAATCCTGATTCTAAGAGAACTCTTTCTTCTTTCTGTGAACGCATGAATCATATGAAGGGAAATACCGAGATAGTTTTATCGCTTGGTTTTTACGAAACCCGCTGGCAGCAAGGCTTTCGGCTCTGAAATCGTGACTTGGTGTTACTACGCTTGTTACATGCCTTGTTGCATGGCTTGTTGCTAATTTTTTGCTTTCCCCTTGACACCGTTTTTCACATCGGTATATGAACAATAGATTTTGACATCGGACACCTACCATAAAATTTTCCTTTCCGCCACGGACTTAGAACACGGCGATGATGATGATACTATTTCAATTGGTTCAATGCTTCCCATTTATTCCCTGGAAGGGGTAGAAAAAGTGATGGACTACCATACGAAAATGGTTGACGCGCTACTCATGTTGCCGCACATTTCGCAGCTTGAAACTATCACCTTGCTAAGCCGGCGGGGATGGACGTTCCATGAGTTCTCTACCATTTTGTTTGACCTCACCATTTCCGAAAAGGAGTTTCATAACTACAACGCCTTACGGTCTTTATTTCTCGCCTCGCAAAAGGAACGCAGGGAGAAAGTGCTTTATCGCTTAGACCGTAGCAGCTATGAGGATTACATCACCTTTTTGACGGCGCAGGTGCTACAACCTTTTCCTTCTCCCCTTTCTGCATTTCTACTTAACGATGAGGATTAGCATTCGCCTTTCCGTCAAACATTTGGCGCATCATTTTTTAGTTGTTGGCCGTAGCGGTAGCGGGAAGTCTTTCTTGTTACAGATGATGGCCTACGAGCTTATACGCAAAAGCCAAAGCTCTCGCCGCCACGGTGTTTTAGTAATTGACCCGCATGGCGACCTATGTAGTGCCATTTTGAAATTCGGCATTCACTCCGACCCGTCAAGACTGAAATACATTTCAAGCAGCATTAACCGTGAAGCCGATGTACCGCGCGGACAGGACGTAACGGCCATTTTCAATCCTTTCATTTCCGACGGAACGCCGGAAATGGATTACCTACTCACGGAAACGCTTACAGACGCGCTTTGTGAGTTGCTGGCCGAAGCTACGCTCACGACACAGATGATAGCCATTATACGCCCGTGTATCGCCACGTGTATAAGAAGCCCGGAGCCATCCCTTGCGACCCTGCATCGTTTTTTCATTGAGGGCGCTAACGAAGACTTGTTGCAGATTGGAAAGAGCAGCCCAATACACCAGCATCGCTTGTTCTTTGAACACGATTGGTTTAATGAAGGATATAAATTAAGTAAATTATCAATTAAAACGAAATTGAGTTTTTTCCTTTCTGACCCTAAGCTCGCATCTATGCTAAACGGCACAAGCACCATTGACCTTGCCGCCGCGCTCAACGACGGTTCCGTAGTGCTGTTCAATTTGCCTCGCGGTAGTGGGCGCTTTGTCAGCCAGGTAATGTCAAAGCTCACCATTGCTTTCATCACGGCGGCGCTCATGGGAAGACATCACGAAGAGCTTTCTAAGCGTAAGAAGATCTTCATGCTGATAGATGAGTTTCAGGTAATGGCCTCAAGTCAGAGCCTATCTATGATGCTTTCAGAGCTAAGAAAATTCGGCTTGTCCGTAACACTTGCCTCGCAAAGTTTGCTCCAGCTTACGGATACCGTGTTGCGCAAGACGGTGTTAGTCAACACCGGACTAAAGGCCGTCAGCAGCACGGACGCACAGGATAGGGCGGCATTCGCTAAAGAGCTTGGGATTACCGCCGAACAGATAGAGAAGCTCCGCCCCTTACAGTTTTACCTGAAGCGCAACGATGGACGCCATAGGGCTTTCAAATTCAATGTGCCCGTGTTGCGTGGTGTTTTTCTCTCTAAGACCGAAACGAAAAAGCTCCTATATCACCTCGTATATGAGAGTGGACAATATGTACCTATCCCATCTGCGCCACCTCCCCCGCCACCCTCTCCGACAACCGAAAAAACGTTCAAGAAAAAAAGTTCGGTACACACGAATCAAACAGACAAAACGCCGCCGACATCACCACCGGGCGGGCTAAAACCAGCCTTTTAATCGTTTACCCGCTTTGCCATGATTACCGTAACGAACGTTGAAGCCGCAATACTTGAAGCGCTTGGCCGCTACAAGTTTCTTGTTACCTCGCAGGTAGTTCCGCTTGTTGGTAAGTCTATCGGATATGTGAGAACGCATCTGACGAGGCTTGCACAACATGGCCTCGTGAAGTCGTTTGCAATGGATAAGCCCGGCAAGGCGGAGAATATGTACTACCTCACGGAAGCCGGGAAGGCAGTTATCATTGAGCATACACAAGCCTTCCCGGATTTAATCAAGCTACCGACCGGCAGCGTTTTCGTTGTGCGCGATTACCAGCATAGGCGCGCAATGATAGACGTTACCATTGCACTTACGAAGATGTTTGAAGCCGCGGGCCTGGTTATCCTTTCCAGCGATTCGTACTTTGATAAAGTTGGGAATAACAGAGGCAAAGGCGACAAGCTCTTAGAGGCAAAAATAAAGATTGAGTTACAGGGTGGGGGCTTTTACATACCCGATGGCGCGATGCTGACCGAGCAGGACGAAGCGACTACGATTTGGCTCATTGAGATGTTTTGCGATGCGCAAACGACAAGGGTTATCAGCCAGCTTCATACGCATCTTTTGGGAGCTGCCCAGGCAGCACCGGGAACCAAGTACGGCTTACGCGCTAACCCTATCATTCTATCCGTGTTCCAGCATGAAAATGTGATGCGCAACGCGATTGACAAAGTGAGCCGCTTAGACGATTTCAAAGCATTTACCGACTACCTTTTTTTCGCCTCACTTGATGAGCTAAAAACAGTCCCACAAACCGCACTCAAAACGATGGACGGAGTGATGTTAGACATACGACAACCAGTAAAAAAATAAACAATGGAAAGTGAAGCCGGGCGCGGGATACAGCCGGAAGACGCGCAAAAAATCTTAGAGGAAAACGGGCTGAAAATATCGGTGAATCAAGCTGCTAACGTCTTGTGGTTTTGCCGCAAAATTGCTATCTTGTCTATTAAGCAGTTAAAGCGAAAAAAGCTATGAAAAACGTCACTCTTTATATCCGTGTTTCTACCGATGAACAGGCCGAGAAAGGATTCTCGCAACGTCATCAAGAAGAGATGCTACGCCGATACTGCGAGCTACATAAACTCACTATCCGCAAGGTCATCATTGAGGACTATTCCGCCAAGACGTTTAACCGCCCAGCATGGTCTGCGTTTCTTTCCGAGCTACGCCGTCATAAGTACCAAACCGATACTGTGCTCTTCACGAAGTGGGACAGGTTTTCACGTAACAGCGCAGAAGCGTATGCGATGATTGCTACGCTTCGCCGGCTGGGCGCGGAGCCGCAGGCCGTAGAGCAGCCTTTGGATTTATCCGTGCCGGAGAACAAATTGATGCTGGCAATTTATTTGTCAGCGCCAGAAGTAGAAAACGACCGGCGGGCACTCAATGTTTTCTTTGGAATGCGAAGGGCAAAGAAAGAAGGCCGCTTTATGGGCATGGCCCCGGTTGGCTATTCCAACGTCACTTCGGAGGACGGAAAGCGCAAGTTTCTTGTCATCAATGAAACCGAAGCACCGATTATGCGATGGGTATTTGAGATGATTGCAGCCGGGCCAATTCCGACCGAACAGATAATGAGCATGGCAGTAGCAAAGGGGCTGATGTGTAGTAAGAACAACTTTTGGAGTGCAATTAGAAACCCTGTGTATTGTGGAAAAATATATATTTCACCTTACAGGGATGAGCCAGCCGACTATGTCAAAGGTCAGCACGAGCCACTAATCACCGAGCAGCTCTTTCAGGAAGCGCAAGATGCCTTAGACGGCAAAAAGAGGGTGCTTCGGGCAAAGGGTAAGTCAGATGAATATTTGCCGTTACGGGGCTTCTTACTCTGCCCTACCTGCGGACGCAACCTGACAGGTTCAGCGTCTACAGGACGAAACGGAAGGCACTACTATTACCATTGCACATCCGCATGTGGCGAACGTTTTAAGGCAGCTACTGCGAATGATGCATTCATTGCTGAACTCCGTCAGTACACGCCGCATCCTGCCGTTGTAGTGCTCTACAAGAAAGTAGTAAGCGAAACGTACAATGGCGAAGGACGGCACTTACAGGACGACAAGCGTGCAGCGATGAAGGCGATTGATGAGCAGACAAAGAAACTTGCAAAGGCACGCGAGCTCCTGCTTACCGAAGCAATAGATGCCAACGACTATAAATTAATGAAATCGGAATGTGAAAAAGTCATTCATGAGCAGGAATTACGGCTAACTACGTTTAGTGAGCAGCGCGATGATATAGATGCTCTCTTAGAGAGGGCATGTAGCCGCATCGGTCAGTTAGAAACCTTGTACCTGAATGGCACAGTAGAAGAGAAGCGTCAACTTATCGGTTCGGTTTTTCCTGAAAAACTGTGTTTTGACAAACAGAGTTACCGAACCGCCCGACTGAATGAAGCGGTAAGCATGATATACAAGCTGGGCGCGGCTTTCAGCGCCTTAAATGAAAAAGCGCCGGACGAATCCGGCGCTTTGTACCATGAGGTGACCCTGCTTGGGCTCGAACCAAGTACCTACAGCTTAGAAGGCTGTCGCTCTATCCAGATGAGCTACAGGGCCGGGGTGCAGCAAAAATAAGAAGTTGGCAGCTTGAGCAGCTGTAATGAGTTGAATGACCGTGAAGGAATGCTTGCAGCAGCCTACTTAGGCTCATTGATGGGCGCCTGCCCATCCTTTCTCGGCACAATGGTTACAATATCCTGAATGTAGTTCCAGGATGTCCCGTTCCACTTAAAACCGTCTATCTGCCCGGATGGAACGTAAGTGTACTTACGAGCAGGGTCATTTACCTGGCTTACCAAGTTGTCAAAGTAAATGTTCTTCTGCTCGTCGTCCCAGTTCATGCCCACCTGCACATCTTTCTTAAACTCCAGAATATACCGGTTGATCCGCTCATTAGGCCGCAGTTCTGAACGCACATTGAATATCGGCGCGCCGAATACCGGGCCGTTCTCCGCAAGCTGCAACGGCTCGAGGATCTTCTTACTACTCAAGCGGCCAGCGGCATTCAGTCCAAAGAGCGTATAGACCTTCCGCCCATCCACCTCTTCCGGCAGGATGCGGTAATAGATGCAGCCCAGCCACTTACCGCCAGTGAGGATGCTGTCTTCCGCACCCTTAGTCAGCTTGGTGGAATAATCCACCAGACCGTAAAGCTTCAGGCTGACCGACGGCAATTGAATAGCACCATAGTAGCGCCGCGTGTCATCCGCCGGCGCAATATCCCAATTGAAAATGCGGAAGGCACCGTCACCGGAAGGCAGAATAGTGATGCGCTGCGACACCTTCGGGAAATCATAGCTCCATGAATTAGGTTCCTTCAGCGCGCGCACCAATTGGCGGGCAAAGCGCTCGCTGTACATGATGCGCGTATCAGAGAGGAACGCGCCGTACATCGAGTCGGCAGTGGTGTTGAGCGAGTCCTCCATTTGCTGAATGGCCTTCAGCTCGCTCCCGGAAATGCGCTGCTGCGCAAAGGCGGACTGCGCCGCGCAGCAGAGGAAAAGCGCGCAGACGGCCCAACGAAAAATCTGCATCATTGATTTGTAATGGATGTGGGTGTGTACAACAAAAATAAGCGCGTAGCGGCTGCTGCGTGTTGACGGGCTATTTTATAACATTCCCGTACTAACTTGCCCTATCATCAAAAAGCGGTGGCGCTTCCCACATGCAAATAGTCCAGCAGATTCTGTTCATTCTTATAGCCTGCGCGGCCATCTTCTTTTTTGCAAAGAACGTCGGAAAAATACGCCGCAACATCCTGCTGGGTAGCGACGAGGCGGAAGGAGACCGCAAGGACAGGGCCGGTGAGCGCTGGAAAAACACGTTGCTCCTGGCCTTTGGACAGAAAAAGATGTTTAAGCGGCCCGTGCCGGCTATCCTGCACTTTTTCGTGTATGCCGGCTTTGTACTCATCAATATTGAGGTGCTGGAAATTCTGATTGACGGAGTCTTTCAGGGCGGGCCGCACCACACCTTTGAGCCGCTGCTCGGTGGCCTATATAATTGGGTTATCGGCTTCTTTGAAATCCTGGCCGTACTGACGCTGGTGGCGGTTATCGCCTTTCTATTCCGTAGGAATGTTTTAAAGCTGCGCCGGCTGAATATGCGGGAGTTAGAAGGCTTTCCACGTAAAGACGCTAACACCATTCTCTACATTGAAATTGTGCTGATGACCATGCTGCTGGCCATGAATGCTGCAGAAGGGGCAATCAGAATGAAGACCGGCGAAGGGGGGGGCTTTCTTATCTCATCGCTGATTGCTCCTGCATTCAGCGGACTGGATGAAGGCACCCTGCACATTATCCAGCGCGTGTGCTGGTGGGGGCACATTCTCGGCATCTTCGCCTTTCTCAATTACCTCCCGTTCTCCAAGCACTTCCACATCATTCTTGCGTTTCCGAATGCCTACTACACCCGCCTTGAACCGCAGGGCGAGCTGAAGAACATGAAGGAAATCCAGAATGAGGTGCTTTACATGATGCAGCCGGAACTGGCTCCGGTACCGGCAGCAGGCGTAGAGCATGCTGCCCCACCCCGCTTCGGCGCGCGCGATGTGCAGGACTTAAGCTGGAAAAACCTACTGGATGCGTATTCGTGCACGGAATGCGGGCGCTGCACCGCAGTATGCCCCGCTAACATCACCGGCAAGAAGCTTTCGCCAAGAAAGATAATGATGGATACGCGCGACCGTCTTGAGGAAGTGGGCCGCGCAATAGATGCAAAGCAGGACTGGAAAGACGGAGGTAAGACACTGCTGCACGACTACATTACCACTGAAGAGCTGCGCGCCTGTACTACATGTAATGCCTGTGTAGAAGCCTGCCCGGTAGGCATTGAGCCGCTGGACATCATCGTTCAGCTCCGCCGCAATCTGGTGATGGAGGAAAGCAATTCGCCGGGCGAATGGAACGCGATGTTCTCCAATATTGAGAATAATATGGCACCCTGGAAATTCAGCCCGGACGAGCGGGATAAGTGGGCGGAGGAAATGGCGGCGCAATCATAATCAACTAAGAAGATTCAATGCAGATAAAGTCAATGGCCGAATACATGGCCGAAGGCACTTCCCCCGAAATCCTCTTTTGGGTAGGCTGCGCTGGCTCCTTTGATGCCCGCGCCCAGCGCATTACAAAGGCCTTCGCCCAAATCCTAAATCACGTCGGCATCTCCTTCGGCATTATGGGCAAAGAAGAGATGTGCACCGGAGACCCGGCGCGGCGGGCAGGAAATGAATTCCTGTTCCAGATGATGGCATACAACAACATTCAGCTTCTGAATGGCTATGGGGTGAAAAAGGTCGTCACCATCTGCCCGCACTGTTTCAATATTTTTAAGAATGAATACCCTGCCCTTGGCGGCAATTACGACGTTGTGCATCACACCACATTCCTGCAGGAGCTAATCAATAACGGCAAGCTGGTGCTGAAAGGCGGCGGTACGTTTAAGGGCAAGAGAATCACTTACCACGACTCCTGCTACTTGGGCCGCGCCAACGGTATCTATGAAGCGCCACGGGAGGTACTCGCCGCATTGGATGTAGAACTGGTGGAAATGAAACGCTGCCGCACAAATGGCCTCTGCTGCGGCGCAGGTGGCGCACAGATGTTTAAGGAAGAAGAGCCGGGCGAGACGCGCGTAAACTGGGAGCGCAGCAATGAAGCCATTGCTACGGGCGCTAAAGTGATTGCAAGCAACTGCCCGTTTTGTGCGACGATGCTCGTGGACGGCGTGAAGCGTGCGGAGAAGGAAGATGAGGTGATGGTAATGGATGTCGCCGAGATGGTAGCGCAGAGCCTGGTGTAACCGCACAGCGAGATGAAAAGAATTGGTAGCGGAAGTGCGGAGGCGCAATGGAACCGGAGGATGGTGGAGCAGCTTAGCTTCATCAAACAGCGTTTACGATACCCGATAAACCGCCATACCGCATGGCCCGCATTTGCGATTGCCGGTATGTTCCCGGCCTTAGGCTTCGCCGTTTATTTAACGATGGTTTCAAGGCATGCCTCGCAGAATGATAAGCGATGGTTTCCTCTGGCGCTCATTGCTATGATGCTCACGCCTGGCATTACCGCAGTATTGAGGTATTTAAAGACTCTGAAATTCGTGGCTGTGCCGGCCCTGCCTGCCGTTGCTGAGAATATCGCGCTGCTCATCTCGTTTCTCAAAGCCAATCATCTTGCATTCTCCCGGCATCCCGAAGCGCCGGAAGTGTTTCAAATTATAAGCAAGAACATAGGCTCTGGCCGTGAGGACCGCGAGGTTATGTTTTTTATCGCTGATGAAGGACGCATTCTTGTCAACAGCCATTTTACAAGCAGTCGCTTCCGCTCGGCTATCGGCAGCCCGCACTACCAGCAAATGGCCAGAACATTATCCGCATGGATAAACCAATCCTCTTCACAGACCGGACTTCGCACATTATAGCCAACTTTGCGCCTATGGGCATAGAAGCATTAGACGGAATTATACCCGCTGATTTCGCGGAAAATTGCCGCGTATGGATATATCAAAGCAACCGGCGCTTTACAGAAGACCAGCAGAAAGAAATTGACGAGCAACTGGAGCAATTCTACACCCAATGGCAAAGCCACGGCACGCCTGTAAAGGGTTGGGCAAAGCTCATCTTCGGCCAGTTCATCGTGGTGCTTGCGGATGAAGCGGCAACCGGCGTTTCCGGCTGTAGCACAGACAGCATGGTACGCGTCGTCAAGAGCATTGAGCGGCAATACGACACCAATCTTTTTGACCGCCTGACACTGACCTTTCTGGTGAAGGACGCGCCGCAGATGCTGCCGCTCGGGCAGGTGCAATACGCGATTGATAAAGGCTACATTGATGGTGAGACCTTGCTCTTCAACAATACTGTTGCTACGAAAGGCGAGCTGCTGAAAAGCTGGCTTATACCGCTGAAGGAGAGTTGGCTGGCCGGGCGTATGAATTTCACAACAGCCGCACGCTGATGGTACGCCGGCTTGCTTTGCTTTTTGCGCTGCTTTTAACCGCATTAAAGGGCTTCTGCCAGGAATGCTCCGGTAACGAAAAGGATACGGCTATTCCATTACCACCTATTGTGGTAGATGAACGGCGCGGGATACTACGGGTAATAGACTACAAGCTGAACGATAATGGCAACCCGTGGCGAAACCGGCAGTTGGCGAATAACCTTTCAGACTACTTAGCGAAGTATCCGCAATTCAGCCAGATAACAACGGGCGGAGCAATCAGTAAGCCTGTGCTTCGCGGCATGTACGGCAACCGCCTGCTTGTAACTGTGAATGGCCTGAAGTATGATGCGCAACAATGGCAGGATGAGCATGGGTTAGGGCTATCGCAAATTGGTATCCGTGAGATAAATACTTATCATCAGCCCCACTCCGCCGAAGCCGGTGCAGAAGCGATAGGAGGCGTTATAGCAATTGAAGATGAGCAGGCGGACAGCGGCATTAAATCTATGGACGCAAGCATTCGCCTGCATTCCAATACTTACGGCACGCTTACAGATGCTGGTTTCAGCAACGGAATGCATCGCATCCGTTACAATCTCCGCGTTGGCTATGAAAATCACGCAGACTATACCGATGGCGGCGGCAGCCGCGTGCTGAACTCCCGGAACAAGGGGTATTATTTTAAGGGCGGGGCCGGCTTTTCAACGGCCAAGTGGAAGCAGTACAACTTCTACAATTTCTCCTACAACCAATTCGGCTTTATCATTCCCGAGCTCGGTTCCTTCTTCACGCCTGACGACCGGCAGAGCCGGGCCATGACGGGGCCGCATCATAATGTAACGCTGCATTTTCTAAACTCGGTAAATGATTTTAAGCTGCACAGCAGCAATCTTCAGGTAATAGCCGGTGTACAATCCAACCGCCGGGCGGAGGATGAAGGCGGCGGCCAAATCAGCCTGGACGTCCATCTGCTTTCCGCCCTGGAAAGTGTTATCTGGACGCGCAGGATTGCACACAGCAGGCTTGGCTTGGAGCTGCGCGAAAGCGGCACCTATCAGACCAATAAAAACTACGGCCCGCGCATCCTGATTCCGGATGCGCGCATGATGGAAGGAAACGCCTCCCTGAAGCTCAGCTACGATACCGGTCGGCATTTTCTGGCAGCGCTTACGATTGGCGTTAATGACCGCAGCATACAAACCTTTTCCACGAAGTACCTGAATGCGCCGGGAAAAGAAGCACAGCCTTTTGCTATCAATCGCACCGCGGCTAATGTTACCTTACTCACTTCTGTACACAGCGCCAAAGGCAGCGATGTGCAATGGCAGGTTTACAACTTTATATCTACCGGCTCGCGCGCGGCAAATCTGGCCGAGCTATCCTCGGATGGATTGCATGAAGGCAGTTATCAGTACGAAATTGGCCGCGCCGACCTTGCTACAGAGCAAAGCCTTTCTGAGAGCGGTGGGATTGAGTTTGTTTCCCGTCAGACTGAAAACGTATGGCTTATCATCAATGCAGCGGCATATTACAATACCTTCCGCAATTACATTTATCTCTTTCCTACCAATGAGACAAGATTTGGCTACCCCGTGTTTCGTTATTTGCAGTCAGACGCCCACATAGCAGGTGGAGAACTTAGCTATATGCTTTATTTGAAGAGTAATTCTTTACCTGAAATTCGGCTCCAGCAGGCGCTTAGCTTGATTGAGGGCGTGCTGGGTAAGAACGACCCATTGCCATTTATACCGCCTGCAAGACTTACAAGTACGCTGCAATGCAATATGCCGTGGGCAAGATGGTTTCCGCAAACGATGCGTAGTTTGTTTGTTGAGCCACAGTTCGTTTACAGCTTTGCACAGAACAAACCCGCGCAGAATGAGTTGTCATCGCCGGATTATGGCTTACTAAATCTAAATGCGGGAACGTCACTTGATACTAAGTCAGGAAGCTATGACTTCACCCTCGGCATCCGCAACCTGCTGAATAAAACCTACGCCGACTACCTTTCCCGCATCCGCTATTACGGACTGAACAATCAGGGCTTAAACGTTGTGCTGGCTGTTACTGTACGGCGGTAGTGTATCAAGGCTATTTTTGCGGCACTATGAAATATATCCTGCCCTTAGCAGCAGCAGTTGTAGTTGCGCTGTCATCCTGCAGCAAAAGTGACGGCGACCCGATGATACTTCCGCAAATCAGTTTCAAGACTGCCGCAGGATACACATATAAAGACACAACTGTAGCCAAAGGAACAATTCTGCTCACCGGCATCAGCGCCGCGAAGAGCGAGCCGCAGGACGTTCTGAAGCGCTTCATCATCACGCGCGGCTTTGAAGCAGATACCGTAGGCTCGGAAGTATTTAAGGCAGACCTCACCGGCACACAAGGCGATACTTACACCTATGACTATAGCATCCAAACACGCTCAACAATAGGGAAGGAGCGCTACAACTATACTGTAGTCAACCGCGATGGCCTCGTGAATCAGGTAAAGCTGACAGTGACTACGCAGTAGTAGCTACAGTCGCGCCACCGGGCACTTCACATCGTGGTAAAAAAGGAACTCCCAGCCGCCTCGCCGACCTTCTTCTGCCCATTGCTCGCGTAGCTGCATGGCGCGCTTGCCATCGTAATCGTACTTCGCCACGTACTTAAGTTTCATCTGCTTCAGTTGCGGGGCTTCATCGCCGCCATAGAAGATGGTTTGCCCGCCATCCTCAATTAGAAACACGATGTGCTGCGGGCAATGTCCGCCGCTATGCCGGAAGGTGATGTGCTCATTGATACGCCCCTCTACGCCTTCCAGCCATACCACCTGGCCGGAAGAAAAGAGCGGTTCCAGTTCTTCAGGGTGATAAGATGGATAGCCGGTTGTTAAACCAAAATCTGCTTCGGCGCGGTAAATGAAGTAAGCGGCACTTGGAAAGGACGGCTTGAGGGTGCCGGTTGCGGTTTTTTGCAATAATCCTCCTGCGTGGTCTTTATGAAGATGGCTCATCAACACCTTGGTCACTTGTTCCGGCGAGAAGCCTGCTGCGCGGATATTCGTATGGAGCTGCATCTCGCTGTCTACATTGGAAAAGCCGAGGCCAGTGTCAAATAGCAGGATGTCATCACCAATGGTTATCAGAAACGGCTGTACTTCCACTAACAACGAACCGATTGGCCGCTCGTTTAGCGCATCGCGCGATGAATCAAAGGGCACGAATATCTTATCGTGACCGATGGTGAACTCGCCTTCTGATAATGGATAAATCATCTGATTAGAACCTGCCTGTCCGCATCAAGCCGCAGCAGGATGAAGATGAGAATGGAAAACGATAACAGCGAAGAGCCGCCGTAAGACAGAAACGGCAGCGTAATGCCAATCACAGGCGCAAGACCGATGGTCATGGAGATGTTTACCGCGAAGTGAAAGAACAGGATGGCCGCCACACAATATGCATAAACCCTGCTGAATGCCGAGCGCTGCCGCTCCGCAAGCATACTGATGCGAATCATCAGCCCAACATATAGCGCAATCAGGACAAGGCTGCCGAGAAATCCGAACTGCTCGCCGATGGAGCAGAAGATGAAGTCCGTATGCTGCTCCGGCACGAAGTCGTTTTTGGTGGACGTGCCATTCAGAAAACCCTTACCGGCAAGGCCGCCGGAGCCGATGGCGATTTTGGATTGCGTTACGTTGTAGTTGTTGTCTTTCTTCTTGCCCGGCTGCTGTTCCTCTTGCAGCTTATCGGCCTTCACATACGCCTCAGGCACATCCTGACCGAGCATGGAATAGATGCGCTCAATCTGATAGCCTTGTAGCACTTTCTTAAAAGCAAAGGGTATGGCGACCTGCGAGAAGAGAATGGCCACCGCGTACGAGCCGACAATCGTCAGCCGCAGCACCCTGTCCTTCATAAAGCGTTTGCGCAGCAATAATACCGCAGCAACAGCAATGGCCGTGAGGATTATGAACAGCAGCAGCCGCGAAATGAGCAGGCTCGCCAGCGCCAGCGCGATGAATGAGAAGCCGATTACGAGTATGGCGTTTGGCAACCCCTCCCGGTACATCGCCAGAAAGAACGAAGCATACACCAGCGCAAGGCCGGTTTCATTCTGAAGAATGATAATTACGGCCGGCAGCAGCGCTATGGTTGCGCCGACGAAGCGGTGCTTGAGCGTGCTGAAATCCGTCTCCGTCAGTGAAAGGAATTTTGCCAGCGCCAGCGCCGTAAAAATCTTGCACACCTCGCCCGGCTGAAAGGCCATTGGCCCGATTTGCAGCCAGGAGCGCGAGCCTTTTACATTCTTGCCTAAGAAAATAGTAACGACCAGCAGCAGTATCCCTAACAGGTAAGAAAGAAAGGCCCCAGACGCAAAAGCCTTGCTGTCCGTGAATAGAATAATCATCCCTACAAACAGCGAGATGCCGAGGAAGATGGTTTGGCTCGTGTAGTTCTTTCCTTTTATGAAGAGGCCCACGTCCGTGCTCCGGTATTCCACCGAAAAGACCGCCAGCAGACCAATGATGACGAGCGCGAAATACAGCACAAGCGTCAGCGCATCCAGCCTGGCTATAAGGGAACGGTTATCAGTAGCCATGCTATTTTTTCTTGAGCAGATAAGTGTTTACCCACCACATCACGTACGCCGAGTCCTGCGCGTGCTTTACAGCCGCCTGCTCTAGCTTTCGTTGGCGGCGCAGCACATCCATCGCGCGCTGCGTGGAGTCTATGATGGCTACCTGCTTGTAATTAATCACATTCCCTTTCAGCATCTTTTCCTGCAAAGGCAGCCTCCGCTTAGCAATCGTATCGTTCAGGTATTTCTCAATCATCAGTGATGCAACCGGCCCGGCCCAGGTAGCGCCGAATCCCGCATTCTCCACCGTAACCGCTATGGCAATCTTCGGATTCACGCGCGGCGCGAAGGCCACGAACATGGAGTGGTTCTGCAGCTTCGTGCGCACACCGTTGAGCATCGCGTAGTTCTCCACCGTGCCGGTCTTGGCGCACACTTCCACGCCTTCCATCTTGGCCACGGTGCCGGTGCCGTGCTCTACCACATCCATCATACCGAGGCCCACAATTTTGAATATCGTATCTGCAATGTGCGAGACATCGTGCTTCACGAGGTAAGGCGCAAGCGAGGGGTCTTTCGGATTATTGGCAACTGCCCGCACGAGGTGCGGCGTGTAGTAATAGCCGTGATTGGCCACGATGCACATGCCGTTCGCCATCTGAATGGGCGTAACCGCCAACTCTCCCTGCCCCATCCCGATAAAGACATTCGTGCAGGAATTCCAGACGCCATTGTACATCTTGTTGTAGGCGGCGGAGTCAAAGAGCGTCCCCCCAATCTCGTACGGCAGGTCAACGCCCGTCGGGTGGCCAAAGCCGAAGTTGTACATGTGCTGATACCAATCCTGTAGGCCCTTCTTCACGCCGCCAAACTTCGCTGCATCTGCGCTCAGGCGGTAGATGTGGCAGAAGTATGAGTTGCAGGAATTAGCCAGCGCCAGCCGCAGATTGGCCGCGTGCCCGCCCCCGCTGTGCGTGCACGCAATGTGCCGCCCGCACTGATTGTAGCCGCCGCCGCATGGATACCCGTACGATGGTGTAATCACCCCATTGTCCAGCGCAATGAGCGCCGTCATCGGCTTCTGGCTGGAGCCGGGATTGTAGAATGCCTTCATCGCCCGGTTAAAGAGCGGTTTCGTGTGCAGCTTATACAGGTTGCCGAAGTTGCGTGAGCGGTCTGCGCCACGCAGCAGGTTTGGGTCGTACGCCGGTGAGGAGACCATTGCGAGGATGCCGCCGGTGCTTGGGTCTATTGCCACCACAGAGCCGAGCTTATTCTGCATCAGCTCCTCGCCATACTTCTGCAGGTCTTTGTCCACATAAAGCTGAAGGCCCCGGCCTGCCACCGCCGGCGTATCCAACGCGCCCTTCATATACGCATCCCGCGGGCGGTTAAAGTTGTCCTTCTCCTTAAAATAAACGCCCCGCTGCCCGCGCAGCACCTCCTCATAGGCCAGCTCCAGCCCGTCGAGGCCCACATAATCGCCCTGCTGGTATGTGGCGAAGCGCGCCTTCTTCAGCATCCCCGGCGATACCTCCCCGATATAGCCGAGGAAGGCCCCCCCGTGCGGCTCCGGGTAGCTGCGGATGTTGCGCTCCACCAGGTCAAAGCCCGGAAAGGAGTATCGGTTCTCCCCAAAGCGCGCCGTTTGCGCCTTTGAGAGCTGCGCCAGGAAGGTGCCGGGCCGCATCGGGCCATTACTCCACTTAGCCTTCTCGTACAGGTTGTGGTAGGCCGCGCCGTCAATCCCCAGCACGCGGATGAGCGTCGAGGAGTCAAAGTCGCGCGGCACCGTGTTGGCCGTCATCTGCAGGTCATACACCACCTCATTATAGCACATCACCTTCCCCTTACGGTCGTAAAATCACGCCGCGCGGCGGATAGACTACCTGGCGGTAAATGGCAATATCGGCGGCCATCACCTTATACTTCTGCTCAAAAAGCTGCAAGGCAAGCAGCCGCGCAATCAGCACAAGGCCCATCCCTATAAAGATGGCGCGAAGTACAAACCGGCGGGAATTCGCCGCTGAGGACGACATGGAATAAATGGGAGGGGGAAAGGCTTGCAAACCTACACCCGATTTAGCTGCGCAATGGCGGCATTGCGGCCTAAAATGCTCCGGCCCCGTTTGTTCTTTTCGCCACTTTTGTCATTATTCAGGCGCGAAAAGCTGTTTTGCCGCTCCCAGACATCTGTACGCAGTACAACAACGTTGCGCAGCCGCGTACAGACATCTGTACGCACTAAAACATGCTTGCGCAAGCCATACCAGACATCTGTACGCAGCAGAACAACGTTGCGCAGCCACGTACAGATGTCTGTACGCACTAAAACATGCTTGAAAGAGGCTACCAGACATAGATACTCACTTGAGCAACGTTGTTTTGCCCAGTCCCAGTTCCGGAACTTGCGTGAGCAACGTTGTTTTACTGCGTCCCGGTTCGGGAACTCACCTGCGCAGGGTTGCTCAACGCAATCCCGGTTCCGGGATTGGCTTGCGCAAGCTTGCTAAGGCAAATCCCGCTCCCGGTACCCGCTTGCGCAAGCCTGCTGCACCGCGTACCGGAACCGGGATGGCACGCAGCAGGCTTTCCGGCAGCCTACGGGCAGAAACCACGCAGCTATCCCCCTCACGGAGGGGGAACGCCGTTAGGCGAGGGGGAGGAATTGCAGGCGAAGGCCACCGGGGATTTAGGTCAGATATCATATTCAGGCGCTGCAAGTCTCCATCCGCGGTGGGATAATGCTGCCGTTCCTCCCCCTGCCCTATCGGGCTTCCCCCTCCGTGAGGGGGACAGGTGCCTCTGCCCGCAGCTTTGGAGCTAAAGCTTACGCGAAAAGCCCAATAGACTCACAGCCAGGAAATGCGTGACCCTGAGTCAAAGTCTTGCCCCGCGCAGATATTCAGCGATGCCCATGCGCTTCTTGCCCTCCGCCTGCACCTCCTCCAGCGCCAGCCAACCATCCGTCGCCGCAATGCGCAGGTACGTCTTACCATCGCTTTCCGGCGTGCCGGGCGGGGGCGCGGCGGCATCGGCCATCACCTGCGCGCGATAAACTTTGAGCGACTTCCCGGCAAGGATAGTAAAAGCGCCGGGATGCGGCGAAAGGCCGCGGATGAAGTTGCGCACACCCTCCGCCGGGCGGCGCCCAGTTGATGCGGGTGTCTTCCTTGAAAATCTTGGGGGCGTGCTTCAGACCAGCGCCGCCTTCAGGCTGCAGCTGCGGAGCAATGGTGCCGGCGGCAAGGCCGTCCATCGTGCGCAGGAGCAGCTTTGCGCCCGCATCCATCAGCTTATCATGCAGGGAGCCGGCATCATCACTGGGCAGAATGGGGAGGGCTTCCTGTAGAAGCAGCGCGCCGGTATCTATCTCGTGCCGCAGCCGGAAGGTGGTGACGCCGGTCTCTGTCTCGCCATTAATGATGGCCCAATTGATGGGCGCTGCGCCGCGGTATTGCGGCAGCAGGGAGGCGTGCACATTGATGGTGCCGAGGGGCGGCGCGGCCCACACGGCCTCCGGCAACATACGGAAGGCGACGACGACGTGGGCATCGGCATTGAAGCTTTGCAGGGTCTGGAGAAAGTCCGGCGCTTTCAGCTTTGGCGGCTGCAGCACGGGGATGTTTTGCGCGAGCGCGTATTCCTTCACCGGTGTTGAAGAAATCTGCTGCCCGCGGCCTGAAGGCTTGTCCGGCGCGGTAACGGCGGCCACGACTTGCGCCCCGCCTTCAACCAGGGCGCACAAGGAGGCCACGGCGAAGTGGGGCGTGCCGAAGAAGACGATGCGCAGTTCTTGAAGCGTTGTACTCATAAGGCTGCAAAGATGGGCTGCGAATTAAACCCGCCGCACCTTTGCATGTCCAAGCCTCCGTAAAGCCTTATGAATGCAGCCCTCACCCACCCCGACGACCAGATCCTGCTGGCCCGCTTCCGGGAAGAGGGCACACGTGAGCGTGCATTCACGGACATCCTGAAGAAGTACAGTGAGCGCCTCTACTGGCACATCCGCCGCTTAGTGGTGAGTCACGACGATGCGCATGACGTGCTGCAGAATGTGAGCATCAAGGTCTGGCGGGCGCTGGCGGATTTTCGGGAGGATGCTGCGCTTTATACCTGGCTGTACCGCATTGCTACAAATGAGGCGCTTTCATTCTTAGAGAGCCAGAAACGCCGTGCCTTCCGTTCCCTCAGCGATCATGAGGGCGCGTTAGAGAATAAGCTCGTCGCCGAGAAGGGCTTTGACGCCCGTAAGGCAGAGTGGCAATTGCAGCGGGCCATTCAGGCATTGCCGGAAAAGCAGCGGGTGGTTTTCAACCTGCGCTACTACGATGAGATGCCATATGAACAGATGAGTGAGGTAACCGGCACATCCGTGGGCGCGCTGAAGGCGTCTTATCACCACGCTGTTAAGAAAGTGGAGGCATTTTTTAAGAATGCGTCTTATTAAACCAAAGCCCTCATCACCCATCATAAACCCGTGAGCCGCAACACCGAGATATTAAATGAGCTGCAAGCGCTGAACAGTCCCTGGCGGGAAGGGTTCCACATGTGCCTTATGCAGTCCCGGGAGGCTACTTTGCCACCCTTGCGGAATGTTTAACGGCCGGCACCCTTGCGGCTGAAGGCGCGGATGCTGCGTTGCCCGGCCTGCCAAAGGCCCTGCCCTTCGCAGTGCCGGATGGTTACATTGCCAGCCTTTCTGAAGAGCTGACGCAAAGCGCAGCAACGGGCGGCGGGGAAAATCCAATCGTGCCTTATACGGTTCCCGATGGCTATTTTGATAGCCTGCCGGCTACCCTGCTTGCGGCGGCCAAAGGCGCGGAGGCTCCGCAACGCCACGCCAGGACGGTGGCGTTCCGCCCGCAATGGGTCCGTGTGGCCCGGCTGGCTGCTGCTGCTGCTGTGCTGGTGCTGGGCTTAGGTGTGGGTACTTACCGGTATGTGCATCCTGCAAGCCCGGAAAAGATGGCCGTGAGCCAATTGTCTAAGCTGGACGGCGGCGGCGATAGCTACTTATGTGGAGCAGCATGTAGATGATTTTGACGGTGAAAGCCTCGAAGCCACCGTTGCCGCAAGTGGGGCCGATGCGCCAGCAGCGCTTTCCGACATAGATGCTGAGGACATTAAGGACTATCTGCAGGAAAGCGGCGAACGATGTAAACCACACAACAAACAGAAAGAAAGTAACAACAGATGAAAAAGGCAATTGTAATAATCGGGCTGACCTTGCTCAGCCTTGGCACAGACGCCCAGCCGATGGGCCGCCGCGGGGAGCGCATCCACGCCATCAAGGTGGGCTATCTTACTGACAGGCTTCACCTGACCACCACGCAATCCACCACCTTCTGGCCAATTTACGACGACTATGAGGCGGAAATAAAGGACGCGCGCAAAGCCTTCCGCCAGAAATACCGGCAAGGCGCTGCCGCCGAGACTGATGCAGCGGCAGGCCGCTTCATTGAGGATAATCTGGACTTCCAGGAGCAGGCGCTTACCATCAACCGGAAGTACAAGGACAGGATGCTGAAGGTAATTTCGCCTCAACAGCTCGCTACGCTCTATGAAGCAGAGCGGGATTTTAAAAAGCTGCTCCTTCAGCAGTTGCGGGAACGGCGTGGCGAGGCCGGAAAGGGACGTTATTAGAACAAAAGGCCACGGTTTAATACCGTGGCCTTTTTCGCTTTCAAAGAGAAAGTGCATCATCAGCAGTTTAAAGAGCAATAAAAAGCCTCCGGAATCTCCGGAGGCTTTTTACTAATTCAGGGCCGGTTAGCGCAGCAGCGTTACGTTGCCTTGCTTAACGAATACCGTGCCGGAGTTGGTTTGTGCTTCTACGGTGTAGATGTACACACCCATCGGCTGCGCTGTACCGTTGAAAGTGCCATCCCATCCTTCGTTGATATTAGATGTTTCAAACACCTTAGAGCCCCAGCGGTTGTAGATGCGGAAGTAGCGCAGGGAAGCTGTACCGAGGTGAGACACCTTGAACAAGCCGTTTGGCTCGGAACCTGGTGAGAAGGCGTTAGCCATACCAATAGCGCTTTCCTGATGTACAAGCACATAGACAGAGTCATAAGCCTTACAGCCTGCTTCAGTGGTACCAGTTACGAAGTAGCGGGTGTTAACTGTCGGAGAAGCCAACCGGATTGCTCACGGATGCATTCGGAGAGAGACCTACAGTCGGGAACCAGTTGAAGTACAGGGCATTGCCACTTGGCGTAAGCTGATACGACTCACCAGGATACAGAGTTATGGAGTCAGGCAGATTGATAACTGCTTCCGGATGCACTGTAACAGTAGTATGGAGCGTATCAATACAGCCGTTCTTATCTGTTACATACAGGGTGTAAGGAGTAGTTGTAACCGGGGTTGACTTAACTGTCGATGCCGTAGTATCGTTCAGGTAAAGCGGCGGATCCCAGCGGTATTTAACACCACCACCGCCTACCAGGGTTACGGAGTTGCGAGGACACATTTCCGGATCAATCGGAGTGAGCTTACCGAATCCGCCCGCATAAACGTGAATCCTTGTAGAGTCGCGGCCTGTGCAGCCCAAGTGCGTACGAACCGTTACACGCAGGGTAGTATCCGTAGTGCCAGTGAACTGAATAATCTGACTGTTAGGCTTATCAATGAATGCATTGGCGCGCCATGTGTAAATATAGCCTGTGTAATAAGTTGGGAATACCTTAGCCGTGAGATAGATAGGCTGGTAGAAGCACTTATTAATCGTATCGGCCCCAGGAACACACGAGGCTTAGGCTCAACACGTACCGTAAGCTGGCGAACAATGTCCGGGCATGTCGGGTACTTGGCTATTACATTGAATGTTGTTGTCGTATCCGGGTATTTCCACTCCGGATAACGGTCATTATGCGGGCCGGGATTAACGCTGAGCTTGGTAAATGGTGTGTATATGTAGGTAAAGTTTGTATCGGCTTGCCCGTTTGAAGGGCCTTTCAGGTTCAGGTTAATACTGACCCCTTCGCACACCGCCGTATCCACAGGGGTGAAGGTATTGGGCAGGGTACGTATATTAAACGTATCTGCTGCGGCACATACGCCGGAGTCAACACGGAGGATAAAGCGTTGGGTACCGATTGCTGAAGGTGTGTAAACCGGATTGGAGATGGTCGGATTGGAAAGTCCGGCACCAGGAGACCAAGCGAATACATAGCCAGGTGCGCCTGCAGGAGTAAGCTTAGCGTTGATGTTCACTGGCGTACCAAGACAGGTCGTTACGTCCGGCCCAAGGTCAACTTTAAAGCTTGGGTTTTGCACACGAATTGTATCAGAGCGGAAGCAGGTATTGGAGTCTGTTACGGTCACCACATAATAGCCGGTTGTCTGTGGATAAGCAATCGGATTCGGGAAGGTGTCTTTGGGGTAACTTGAGAGTTTCCCTATCGAAGTATCATATGTCCATGTATACTTAAAGCCGCCGACACCACCAGTAACTGTGGTATTGAACTGAATAGGCTTACCGAGTGTATTACAAACAGTATCGGGCTTGGCATCCATCTGGAAGTCAGCCAGCACAGGAGTTTTAATTGTATCCGGGCATCCGTTTGACGCAAATGGCGTAAGTACGAGGTTATAATATTGAGGTACAGTAGGCGCAGATACGTTGATAGATTGTGCTGTATAAGGAGGTGAAGAATAAAGCGTGGTGAAATTCTGATTATAGAATTTATACTGCGCGTATCCGACAGGCCCCTTAATGGTGATAATCCCCTTCTTAAGGTCGCAAAACGTAATGGCGGCATTAAACTGTCCGCAGGACACTACATCAAAATAGCCATAGCCAAAGTGACCGCTTAGGGTACAATCGGAAGATGTTACA
>CBDFFM010000002.1:0-50801 GCA_965246785.1 Chitinophagaceae bacterium | reverse complement strand
TGTTTCGCCGCCTGCGGTTTTGTACGCCAGGCAGATTTTTACTTCGTCCAGCCCCGCCAGCACGTCCAGATGTCCCAGCGAAAGCGCGGTCAGGCCATTGATCTGCGTGGAGTAGCGCAGAATCACCGCGTCCAGCCACCCGCAGCGGCGCGGGCGTCCCGTCGTCGTGCCGTATTCGTGGCCCCGTTCGCGGATGTATTCGCCGATCTCATTGAGCTGCTCGGTCGGGAACACGCCCGCGCCCACTCGCGTGGTATACGATTTGGCGACACCCACCACGGTATCAATCAGGGTCGGCCCCACTCCCGTGCCGATGCACGCGCCGCCCGCAATGGGATGCGAACTGGTGACATACGGATACGTGCCTAAGTCCAGATCAAGCAAAGTTCCCTGCGCGCCCTCAAACAGTACGCCCCCTGTCGCTTTTCGCCATGCGGCTTACTGTCAGGGCACGTCCTGCACATAAGGCCGCAGATAGTCGGCATAGGCGCGGTATTCCGCCAGCACTTCGTCTGCGTCGAGCGGAGCGTGATCGTAGATTCTGGTCAGCAGTAGATTTTTTTCCGCAATAAGCGGGCGCAGACGAGCTTCAAACCGAGCGGCATCTACGAACTCGCTCAGACGGATACCAATGCGCGCCGCCTTGTCCATGTAGGCGGGGCCGACGCCCCGCCCCGTTGTGCCGATCTTCCATTCTCCGCGCGCGTCTTCCTGAAGCTGATCGAGCAGGCGGTGATAGGGCAGTATGAGATGCGCGGAACCGGAGATTTTAAGGTTGTGAAGAGAAATGCCCCGTTCGGCAAGCCCCTTCAATTCTTTGACGAACACGCCGGGATCAATTACAACGCCATCGGCGATCACGCACGTAATGTCGGGGTTCAGAATGCCGGAGGGGATGAGGTGAAACTTGTATTCCTGCGTGCCGACCGTGACGGAATGTCCGGCGTTGTTGCCGCCGCCAAAGCGCACGACCATGCCGCAGCGGGCGGCCAGGTAATCTACGATCTTGCCTTTGGCCTCGTCGCCCCACTGCGCGCCCACAATCACAATGTTTGCCATGTTGTCGCTCTCCTACCCCGGGCGAGACGTGACCGCGCGGGGCGGTCCGTTCCTCCCTTTTCCCTCCGCCAGGTAAAATGACAGGCGCGTTTTCTGTCGTGAGAGGGGATTCGGAGGCGATTGCGTTTCCCTCAAAACGACAACGGATAGCAGCGCGCTATCCGTTGGAGGGCCTGGCCTAACCACGAGGCTATTATAAGGCCGGACGCGCTTTTTTGTCAAGCCGTTCCCGCCATTTTTGCCCGCCTTGCGAGGGCAGGACAATTTTGCCCAGCACGGCAGGCGAACGCGCTCCCGTCGCGGCGGGAACATTGGCAGGGCGTCCGTGCAGCGTCTCATAGCCCAGCAGAGCAAAGGCAACGGCTTCTTTGGCATCGTCGGGCATTCCCATGTCGGAGTGCATGACTACCTGTGCGGAAGCAGAAGTTCCGCAAGCAGGCGCATGAGGGTTTTGTTGTGAACGCCGCCCCGCCCGCTATCATGCGGTCTATCCTGCCGCGTGGCAGCAGCCAGTCTGCATAAGCGCGGGCTATTGTTCGGGCCGTAAGATGCGTGGCCGTCGCAAGGCAGTCCGCGCCCGTGCAGGCGTGCTGTATCGCCGCCTGATAAAACTCCTGTGCATACGCCCTGCCCGAAGGTTTCCCGCCCGGTAGATTTCGGAGGCGGCGCGGCAAAGTACGGGTGCGCCAGAAACGTTTCCAGCCAAAGGCCGGTCATGCATGGTATTCTATGGTACGCTAATGATGGATTGCTGCGATATCAGGCAGGGGAAGCAGCGCGATTAGAAGCGCCGCTGCCAGCAATATGGCTGGCCTCAGGAGCAGCCACCGGGCGCTCTCCGGATGCCTCCGGCGACCGATAGCGCTCGTAATCATCAGGATGCTGAGCAGAATGCCGCAGTTTTCCAGCATGTACTGCCGAGGCAGCCAGGTAAGCGTGTAAAGCATGCAGCTGATTATGCAATACGCTAAAATGAGCCCACCGGCAAGACCGGCCAAAATGTAGCGCACTCCCAAGCCCCGCGCGGCCAATGGCCCCGCGATGAGATAATACAGCGCCAGCATCGGAAAGGCGATAAGCTCCATGGTCGGCCCGTCCTTTAGTCCCCAATAGCGGAGCAAGAGGCTTATAAGGGTCAGGACGACCAGGAAGCGTTCCGTAAAGCGCATGGCTGCAAAGAAAAGCCTGCTTCAATGCAGGCTTTCACAAAAAAGATGGTTTACACGACGTCCTATACACGGAATATCCAGCCGTGCGCGTCTTCCTTGCGGCCATAGCGGATTGCCGAAAGTTCTTCCTTCAGCCAGTTGGCCGTTTCCCAGCTTTCTACCGGAGGCAGCATCATGCGGTCATCCATATAAGTGAGGTCGGAGATCGGGGCTATGGATGCCGCCGTCCCTGCGCCAAAGGCTTCCATCAGCTCGCCGCGCTTGTACGCCGCTGCAATCTCGTCTATAGACAGCGGTCGCTCTTCCACTTTAGTCCCGTGTTCACGTAGCAGGGTGATGATGCTGTCGCGGGTTACGCCCGCAAGAATGGTTCCGCCTTCCAGATCGGGCGTCACAACCGTATCGCCAAGCTTGAAAAAGACGTTCATTGTGCCGATTTCCTGAACGTAGCGATGCTCAAAGCCATCCGTCCATAAAATCTGATCATAGCCCATAGCGCGAACCTGCTGGGTCGGGTACATGCAGGCGCCGTAGTTGCCGGCATTTTTAGCAAAGCCCGTACCGCCCGGGAAGGCGCGCACGTATTCATCCTGAACGTAGATGCTCACCGGCTTGCTGTAAT
This sequence comes from Chitinophagaceae bacterium, assembly GCA_965246785.1. GTDB lineage: Bacteria > Bacteroidota > Bacteroidia > Chitinophagales > Chitinophagaceae > UBA1952. The sequence goes on along the minus strand of CBDFFM010000002.1, from coordinate 47,951 downwards.
AAGGCCCTGCCGGCGATGTAATGATCATAAACGTAAAATGCTCAGCCGGCCGCACGCCGATAAACTCATCGGTAGCTATCATGAAAGGGCGGAGATACAGGGACGTGCCTTCGCCTGATGGTATCCAGTCGCGGTCAATATTGATAAGCGCCCGCAAGCCTTCCATAAAAATCTCCTCCGGAACGGCGGGCATCGCCATCCGCTCCGCGCTCTTGTTGAAGCGCTGCCAGTTGTCATACGGGCGGAAGATAACGGGATTCCCCTGCGGGTCTTTGTAAGCTTTTATTCCTTCAAAAATGGCCTGCCCATAGTGCATGAACGTAGTGGCAGGGCTTAGCGCGAGGGGCCCGAAGGGGCCGATCTCAGGCGTGCCCCACACGCCATTCGCATAGTGTGCCGTCAGCATATGGTCGGCATATACCTTACCGAACTGAATTTTTGACTCATCCATTTCCTGGTAGCGGCTTTGGGCGACCTTTTTAATGCGGATAGGCGATGTGCTGACAGAAGACATAATGCGGGCAGTTTTGGCTGCTGAGTGAATTAGATTTGCGCAAAGAAACGATTTTTCCGGCGCGCGCTTTTCTGTCAGCAAGCCGCTGAAAATCACCACTTCTTTATGCAGCTTTATAATACTAAAGTCATTCCATCTGCCATTGACGGCTCCTGGCAACCTTTGTTCATGCCGCATATGGCTGGTGCAAAGCTGCTTGTGATAAGCGGCGGATTTCCAGCCGGCGGCGCTGAAGAGCAGACCCTTCAGAAGATGATGGCTGCATGCCGGCTTGCCACCGGCGAATGGTCGGTGCTGCAGATTCATCCCGGCGATACATGCGCCTGGCAGGCCCTTTCCGGCTTAGGCATTCCTCAAAAAATATTGTTGCTCGGCATTAAGCCCGCCGACCTTTCTATCCATGCGCTGTTCCGGCTGCATGCGCCCAATTCCTTCGGAGGTCACCAAATAGTTCCTGCCCTATCCCTCGGAGAATTAGAACAAAATCCTGCGGCCAAAAAAGAGCTTTGGTCGGACGGACTAAAGCCATTGCTCGGACTTTAAAACGGTGAATAATGAAGCCATGCTCTTATCGCTGCTCCGGCAATACTGGGGTTTTGCAGGTTTCCGGCACGCGCAGGAAGATATTATCCGCACGGTACTGAAAGGAGGTGATGCGCTTGCGCTGCTGCCCACAGGCGGCGGAAAATCGCTTTGCTACCAATTGCCGGCGATAGCGCAGCCCGGTTGCTGCCTGGTCATCTCGCCGCTCATTGCGCTGATGGAAGATCAGGTGGGACAACTCCTGCAGCGTGGCATTCCGGCGGTCGCTATCCATGGCGGCATCAAGGGCGAGGCCTTGAATGCTGTCATTCGGAACGTAAAAGCGGGTCAGTACAAGCTTATCTATTGCAGCCCCGAGCGCCTGCAATCGCGACAGTTCCAGGAGTTGCTACCCTATCTGCGCCTGAGCTTAATTGCGGTGGATGAAGCCCACTGCGTTTCTCAGTGGGGCCATGACTTCAGACCGGAATACCTTCAGATTTCCTTTCTGAAAAAAAGATACCCTGCGGTGCCGATGCTGGCCCTCACGGCCTCCGCGACACCCGCCGTAGCCGCGGACATCCGGGAACACCTCGGCCTGCAGTCGCCGGCCGTCTTTCGCCAGAGCTTCGCCCGCCCCAATATTTTTTACGACATCCGCTATTCTGAGAATAAAATCGGAGACACTCTGCAAGCCTTGCGCGGGGCGACTGGCCCCGCAATTGTTTACTGCCGGAGCCGCAGGCATACCGAGAGCCTCAGCAAAACGCTCCGCGACAGCGATCTGGCAACTGTGCATTACCACGCCGGGCTAAAGCCGGATGCCCGCGCCGCCGCACAGGACGCATGGATGACCGGGGCGGCACAGGTGATGGTGGCTACCACGGCCTTTGGCATGGGCATAGACAAAGCGGATGTAAGGCTCGTGGTACACTACGATGTGCCGGAGGACCTGGAATCGTGGTATCAGGAAAGCGGACGTGCCGGGCGGGATGGCAAGGCGGCAAAAGCACTGACGCTATATAACTCAGCCGCGCTCAGGCAGCTTTCCGGCAGCACAAAACTTCAGTATCCCGAGCCGGCGTACCTGCGGCAGGTTTATCAGGCGGTGGCTGAATACCTGCAGCTGGGCATCGGCACGCAGCCCGACCGCTATTTTCCATTTGAGATCACGGATTTCTGCAAGAAGTTTTCGTTCCGGACGGCCCAGGCGCTGCCGGCTTTGAAGACACTTGCACGGGAAGGCCTGTGGACGCTTACAGAATCCGTCTTTCAGCCGCCTACGGTGCAGTTTCGCGTAGCGAGAGAAACAATAGACAGCCTTGCGGCGCGTTATCCGACTCTGGGCGCCATCTGCATTGCACTGCTGCGCCTGTATAGCGGCATTTTTCAATATCCTGTGCCCGTGCATATACATGCCATTGCCAAAAAACTGCATTGGAAACGTACTGATGTGGCACAGGCGCTTGGCCAGTTGGCCGGCATGGGTATAATAGAATGGGAGCCGGTGGCGGAAGGGCCACAGCTGTTTTTTCACCATTACCGCGTAGATAGCCGGCATCTTATCCTGAACCTGGAGCGCCTGCAACGCCTGCGCAGCGCCCATGAGGAGCGTACGCAAGCCATGATGCGCTTTCTGGAAGAAGATACGCTGTGTAAAGGCCGCGCCGTCCGGACTTATTTCGGTGAGCAGGTCACTTCCGCCTGCGGCCATTGCAGCGCCTGCCGGCGCGCTACCGGCGGGCTTCCGTCCGAAAGGGAGCTGACCCTGCAGCTCACAACGCTGCTGGGCAATGAGGCCGGAAGCCTTGGGTTGAGCCGGCTATCTTCGCAATTCCCGCAGGAGGCGCAGGCAGCCCTTACTTCGCTGCTGCGCCGGCTCGTGGAACGCGGCGATATCCTCTGGCATACCGATAACAGCTTTTCCCTTCCCCAAAGAAAATTCCGCAAGCCTTCATGACAGACGCCGTTCGCTTTGCCATTATTGGCTATGGAAACATCGGGAGGCGGCATGCGCAGCATATTCAGGGGACGGCAGGCGCCATGCTTACCGCGGTGTGCGACGTTGACGGGCAGAAAGCGACCGGCCTGAGCGGCATCCCTTTCTATGCGGACGTTGCCACGATGCTGAACGCCGGCATTGCCGACGTGGCCTGCATCTGCACGCCCAATTACCTGCACGAAGCGCATTGCATCGCGGCGCTGGAGGCAGGCATTCATGCTGTGGTTGAAAAGCCAATGGCTATTTCTACAGCTTCCTGCGACCGGATGATTGCGGCGTCAGAAGCCAGCGGCAGACTCATCTTTGCCGTAAAGCAAAACCGCTACAACCCACCAGTGCAGGCGGTGAAAAAACTTATTGAAGAAGACGGGCTGGGGAAACTCTACCTGATACAGGTATCCTGCTTCTGGAATCGCGGCGATGCGTATTACGCAGAAAGCCCCTGGCGGGGAAAAAGGGCGCTGGACGGAGGCTGCATTTTTACGCAATTCAGCCATTTCGTGGATATTCTTTACTACCTGGCCGGGCCAGTAACAGATCCCGCAGGTGTGCTTCATAACTATGCGCACCGACACAATACCGAGCTGGAAGACACAGGATCATTTACCATGCACACAGCCGCCGGCGCTATGGTAAGCTTTGCATTTACCACCTGCTCTTTTGAGCAGAATATGGAAGGGTCCATCACCATTTTCGGAGAGCGCGGCACGGTCAAGATCGGCGGGCAATACCTGAATACGATTGAATACCAGCATTTGCAGGACGGCGCGCTTCCGGAAATAAACATAACAGCTAAGGCAAATGATTACGGCAGCTACAAAGGCTCCATGAGCAACCATGACGCCGTCATTAAAAATGTGGTTGACGTGCTGCGCCACGGTGAGCGCATTATGGTGAGTGCCGACGAAGGCCGTGAGGTGGTGCGCATTATAGAAGAGATGTATGCCGTCGCAGATTGGATTTAAGGGCTGATGCACGTCGCTTACTTTTGCGCTAAATATTTTAGATGAATCTACGCATACACGCCTATGCACGCGGTCTTGTTGCCGCGGCATGTTGCCTGCTGTCGCTTACCGTTCAGGCGCAGTTTAATCCCGGAACCGTTGTCGTCTATCAGGTAGGCGACGGGCTTACTTATGGCACCGGCGTGGGCGCGCCCGTCATCCTGAAGGCGTTCCTGCCGAATGTGGCCAATCAGAGTACTGCGAATGCAACTGTGAACGTGCCTTCAACCGGTGCAGGCCGGCTGGTCAACGCTATTTCTGCCAACTCAGAGGGCTTCATGACGCTTTCCACGGACAGCACGAAGCTGGTGTTGGCGGGTTATGACACGAGCGCGGGCTTTGCGGCGGTAACGGCGAGCACTTCTTTAAATGTGGCCCGGGCGGTAGATACGGTGAATGTGATGGGTGTTGTAGGTCGCGCAGTAGCTACCAACTCCGCCTTTAGCGCAGCTACTTTTCGCGCAGCTACCAAAGGCAGCGGAGAAAATTACTGGGCAACCGGCTCCAACTCCGGCGTGTATTATATGGGTACGTCCAGCATGCCGATCGCGGTAAACACTTCTATCACTAATCTGCGGGTCATTGCTGCGCAGAATGGCAATCTCTATATATCCACAGCTTCGTCAAGCGGCACTGGCCTTTATAAAATCAGCGGGCAGCCGACTACTACCGCTACAAGCACGCTCTTGATCAGCATGATTACCGGCGCCTCTCCATACGGTTTCTCCATAAACAGCGGAGAAACGGTTGCCTACATCGCCGACGACCGCACCACGAGCACGAGTCCGGGCGGCATCTATCGCTGGACGCTCAGCGGAACCACCTGGAGCGCCACAGACACACTAAAGCCTGGTAGCCAGATCGGTGCCCGGGGCGTCACAGTTGACTGGAGTGGCAGCTACCCGATTGTATATGCTACCACCACAGATAACAAGCTTGTGCGCTGGGTTGACAGCGGCAACGCAAGCCATATCTATACCGTGCTGGCTACCGCTCCCGCCAATACGTTTTTCAGGAGTGTGGCACTATCTCCTAAGTCGGCTGTTACCTGTACGCCGCCCAGCGCTGCGGTAACACCCGCAGATACCGCCAGCTTTTGCCAGGGCGGAAAAATCGTGCTGCACACCAATAGCGCAGCCGGCCTGACTTATATCTGGAAAAAGAATGGCGTGGCCCTGGCCGGGGCTGCCGACAGCACGCTTTCCGTTACAACAGGCGGCCTTTACAAAGTGATTGTGACCAATAGCGGTGGATGCAGCGACAGCTCGGCCAATGATACGGTCGTAGTAAATCCGTTACCGGTAAACTTGTTGACGCTTATACCGCGAGACACACTTTGCGCTGGTGATACCATCCGGCTGAGGGCAACCGGCGGCAATGGCAACAGATACCAATGGATCGGGCTGGGACCCGTAGCGGCACCGGTAACAGACTCCAATATCGTGGCCTATACCCTTGCAACCATCAGCACGCCACAGACTTACCAGGTATATGCCATCATCACATCTGCCGCGGGATGCGTGGATACTACCGCAACGCCTGCCCGCTTTGCCGTGTACCCGCTGCCCAATCCCGCGATCGTGAACAATAGCGGCACATTGAGCACCGGCGCCTATGCGGGCTACCAGTGGTACCTCAACGGTACTGCGATTCCGGGCGCAACTGGTGCCGCATACACCCCGGCGACAAACGGCAACTACTCGCTGCGCGCAACGGGCGCAGGTAGTTGCGCCGGCATCAGCGCGGTCGTCAATGTAGCCAATGTGGGCATTAAAAGCACGCTTTCCGCGGCGGGGATTCGTCTATATCCTAACCCCGTGGCCAACAGGCTTTACGTAGATGCTCCTTTTGAAGTTTCGCTGACCGTCAGTGACGTTCAGGGCAGAATATTGCGCAAGGCAGCGTCTGCAAAATCCATTTCGCTGGAAGGGCTGTCGGCCGGGGCGTATACCATCTCCGTGCGCTCCGCCACAGGTCTGCTGCTGGGTACGCAGGTGGTCATCAAGCGTCCGGATTAGAAGACCTGAGGATTCAGTATAAAAAGAAAGCCGCCTTTATCGGGCGGCTTCTTTCATTTAATACAGGTCAGCTCAGTTTTCCCGGCTTAAGGTATTTATAATCAGGCTTTTCATTGAAAGGTATGTCTGATCCCAGCTGTTGCCCTTCAAAAAGGTATCAACACGCTTCAGCCAGCTTTCCTTCTTGTCTTTTTCAGCAAGAATCTGCTCACCTGCGTTAATCCATTCGTCGGCGGTAGCGGCAATGTGCACAAGCTGCTCATCGCCATATGGATGCACCACATCATGAATAGGCGTTGATATAACCGGCTTTCCGCCTGCCAGGTATTCCGGCGTCTTTGTAGGCGAAATGTAGCGGGTGGACTCATTCATAGCAAAAGGCATAATGGCGACATCCCAGCCCTTCAAGTATGCCGGAAGCTCCTTATAGGTGCGACCACCGAGGTAGTGGATGTTGCCGCCACGCGGCAGGGACGCCTCGTCAATCTTTACAATAGGGCCGACGATCACGAAATGCCAGTCCGGCTTACGCGTGGCAAGCTCACGGAGGAGCTCTATATCAAAACGCTCATCCACTACGCCATAAAAGCCGAAGCGTGGGCCGGGAATAGCGACATTATCTTCTGGCTCGGCTACGCCGTTACGCGCTTTGCTGAAGTGAGAAAAGTCTATTGAGCTTGGGAAGGCGTGAATATTGACGTGGCGCGTTTTCTTGGCTTCGTAAAGAGACTGGCCGCCGGTAAATACTACGTCAGCGCGGGAAAGAAGGTTCTGCTCCATTTGCTTCAGGCGCTGGGGTGCAAACTTGAAGGCAGAAAGCTCATCCATGCAGTCAAAAACGGTTATTGCAGGATTGATATGTGCAGAAAACGAGAGGGCCATTGGCGTATAATACCAAAAAGCCGTATCGCGGGCGGAGCGCGTAGCCATAAAGCCGTCCAGGAGGAGCCGCTGCAGATATTCCGCATCATCGGGTGTAGTTCCGTGCGGCAGATGGGGCACCATCACATGGAGGTTGTGGGCCTTTTCCGTTACTACGTAGCGGGGCTTGCCTTCGGCAAAAACCGGCTCTTCCACAAAAAACACAGCCATATCGCGGGCAAACCGGGACAGCAGGTGTTGCGGACGCTGATACACGAAATCCCAGCGGAGATGCGAGAAGCATACCATCGTAGCGGGCAGGCTTGCCGCTTTAAGGGTTGGGACGTGCTTAAGAATATCCGCACTTGCGGATGCTAACTGATTCATACTGTAAGGGAAACTTTTAGAAAGTACCCTTACCGGAATAGAAAACTCATGCCAAACGGAACCGCAAAGGAAAACAGCGACATTCGCATACGCTTTTCCATTCTTTGAGTAATTGCTGTTTTAGATGGCCATAAGTTGTCCCTGTCCGGCAATTCTTTGTATCGGCTAAGCAGCGACCATTATTAAAAAATAATAATGCATATTTGTCGCAGGCCTTGGCAACGCGTGCCGCGCCCTAATAAAGCTACCTTCCGCCCCGAAACCCCCGCAAGTCTTGTCTTCCATCTCAGACCGCCTCATCCAGTCCAATGCCGGCAAGCTGCCTGAGCTGCTGAAGCTTCGCTACAACTTCATGGCTGAGAATGCCTTTCGCTTTTATCGTGGCAGCTGCGCTCTATTCTATGACGACCTGAGCAAGGCCGCCGGCCTGCCCGGTGCGCCTGCTGCCTGGATATCGGGCGATCTGCACTTAGAGAACTTCGGCGCCTTCCGGGGCGGCAACCGGCTCGTTTATTTTGACCTCAACGATTTTGACGAGTCTGCCCTTGCGCCAGCTACCTGGGAAGTTTTGCGGCTGGTTACCAGCATCTTCATTGCGTTTGACAGCCTGGATATTGACGAGGAGCAGGCGCGCCGGGTGGCCGAGCTTTACCTCAGCAGCTACAGCGCTACACTGGCGGCGGGAAAAGCAATTTATATAGAACCACAGACCGCTAAGGGCATCGTCTGCGATTTCCTGACTAAAGCCTCTCGCAAGAAGGCGAAGCGCCTGCTGAAAAAACGCACCGTTAAGGAAGACCATCAATTGGTGGTGGAAACCGACGACCCGCGCCATCATGAGCTGGATTCCTTCACAAAGCGCGAGCTGATGCACCACCTGACGGAATGGATTATCTACAGCAAGGACGGGCCGTACAATTATGAGGTACGCGACGTGGCCTTCCGCGTCGCCGGCACCGGCAGCGTCGGGCAGCGCCGCTACATGTTTCTTCTGCAGAGCCTGCTTGACGACAAAGATTACCTGCTGGTGGATATGAAGCAGGCGTCGGCCCCGTCGCTGAAGCCTTACCTCGCCCTGCCGCAGCCGGAATGGGAATCGGACGCGCACCGCATTGTAGGCGTGCAGCAGCGCATGCAGAACGTTGCGCCCGCGCTGCTTAGCCCCACCGTTTTTAAGGAAGAGGCCTACATCCTGCAGGAGCTGCAGCCGGTGAAGGACAGCATCAGCTTTCACCTGCTTAAAGACCGCTATCGCGACATGCGGGAAGTGATAGATAGCATGGCTGTGCTCACCGCGTCCAGTCAGCTGCGCAGCTCCGGCCGCCAGGGCTCCGCTATTGCCGATGAGCTGATGGCTTTTGGCGTGCGCGAAGACTGGCAGCCGGTGGTAATGGCCTATGCGCAGGAATATGCGCGGCAGATGCGCGATTACTACAAGCAGTTTCTGCAAGACTTAGCGCAGGGCGCTTTTGTGCCGGCCGCGCGGCATGAGTGAGCCGGCACTATGGCATGTTTCTTTTTATGCCAATTATGGATACGCATAAATACTTCTCGCGCAGCGGATCATTTTTAGCTGCATACGCGTCAAGGATGCCAATCGCCTGTAATGGTTGAGTAACAGCTTCCAGCAAAGGATGGCACATGCTCCATGAATTAACTCTATGTCTATACCCTCTACCGAAGGCTGGAAGCGCCCGATTGTCGCTGCCGGAGATCAAGCCTTATTTATTGGTTCCTTTTTCAGGAATATGCTGCGCCGCGGCTTTGAATGGAATGAAACCATTCGCCAATGCTACATCGTTGGCTATAAATCCATCGGGCTGGTCGGCATTACCGGCTTTATTCTCGGCTTCGTTCTGACCCTGCAATCCGTACCTACCATGAAGGAGTTTGGCGCGGTGAGCTTTGTGCCCAGTATGGTGGCCATTTCGGTTATCCGCGAGGTGGGGCCGGTTATCATTGCGCTGATTTGCGCGGGGAAAATTGCATCTTCCATCGGCGCGGAGCTGGGCAGCATGAAGGTGAGCGAGCAGATAGACGCAATGGATGTAATGGGCGCAAACCCGATTCAGTACCTCGTTGTTACTCGCATCATTGCCTGCACCTTGATGGTGCCGCTGCTTACGCTGCTGGCCGATGCGTTGGCCTTGATGGGCGGCTGGGTAGCGGCTAATATCTCCGGCAAGATGAACATCATGCTATATTTCAACAAAGCCTTTACCTCGCTTGCCTTTACCGACCTCGTGCCTTCCGTCCTGAAAACTTTCTTCTTCGGCTTCGCCATCGGCTTTGTGGGCTGCTATAAGGGCTACAATTCTGATAAAGGCACAGAAAGCGTCGGCGTAGCGGCCAATTCCGCCGTTGTGAGCGCATCCCTCTGGGTCATTGTGCTGGACGCTATTGCGGTGCAGCTCACCAGCGTATTCGCTTACGGGTCTTAATTCATTATAAAATTCATGGATACACCCACTACCCGCCCCGAAACGGGGAAAGAGCGCGCAAAGCCGGAAAGCCGGGAAGCAGTCATTGAAATCAGCCACGTTAAAAAATCCTTCGGCGACAAGACCGTCCTGGAAGATATTTCCATGGTGCTGCACCGGGGCGAGAACCTCGTGGTGCTGGGCAAGTCCGGCCAGGGCAAATCTGTAAACATCAAGCTGATGACCGGAATGCTCACGCAAGACAGCGGCAGCCTGAAGGTATTCGGCAAGGAAGTAAAAGACCTGAAGGAAGACGAGCTGAAGGAGCTGCGCATCCGCGTCGGCTTCCTGTTCCAGAGCGGCGCCCTGTTTGACTCTATGTCGGTGCGCCAGAATATGGAGTTCCCGCTTACCCGCGTGCTGAAGCTGACGGACCGCGCGGAGATAGACCAGCGCGTGGATGAGATGCTGACCGGCGTTGGCCTCTTAGACGCTGCTGACAAAGCCCCTTCCGAATTATCCGGCGGACAGCGGAAGCGCATCGGCCTCGCGCGGACGCTCATCATGAAGCCGGAAATCATGCTTTACGACGAGCCGACGACCGGCCTTGACCCGATTACCTCGCGCGAAATCAGCGAGCTTATCCTAGAGATGCAGAAGAAATACCAGACTTCCTCCGTCATCATTACCCACGACATGGCCTGCGCCAAAATCACCGCCGACCGCGTCATCGTCATGAATCAAGGGCGCTTTGTCGCCGAAGGCACTTACGAGGAACTGGAAGCCTCAGAGGACGACCTTATCAAACACTTCTTCAAATAAAACCGCATTATGAACGCAAGCGCTTCTCAAAAAATAAAAATCGGCCTCTTCGTGGTCGCTGCTATACTGATACTGGTTGCCGGAGTGTTTCTCATCGGCGCTAAGCAGAACATGTTCAGCAGCACCTTCAACGTCTTCGGCACCTTCCGCAACACCGGTGGCTTGCAGGTGGGCAACGCCATCCGCTTCGGCGGCGTGAATGTGGGCACCATCAAGGGCATCCGCATCGTCAACGACACGACGGTGCGCGTGGATATGATTCTGCAATCCGCCAAGCGGGAGTTTATCAAGAAGGATGCGGTGGCTGTCATCGGCTCCGATGGATTGATGGGCGACAAGCTGCTGGAAATCCAGCCCGGCTCGCCTAATTCTCCCGTGCTGGAACCGGGCGGCCAGATCCGCACGACCGAGCCGACCGATTTTGCTGCCATCATCACCAAGTTCACGCACGTGGCCGAAAACGCAGAAGTCATCACCGGCGCGCTGGCCGGCATGGCTACACAAATAAAAACTGGCAACGGCTCTATCAGCCGCCTTCTTTATAAAGACGAGCTGGCCGTGGCACTGGAAGGCACCCTGAACAATACCAAACAGCTTACCGGCTCCCTGCACGGCATCACGCAGCAGGTGCAGTCGGGCCGCGGCTCCATGGGCGAGCTGCTTTATACCGACCACCTCTCACGCGGACTGGATAGCACCGTTGCCGGCGCTAATGCGGCTATGGGCACCATTCAGGCGGCGGCCTACAACTTCAGCGAAAATATGCGCGCGCTGCAAGGCAACTATTTCCTGCGCGGCTATTTCAAGAAGAAGAGCAAGGCGCAGGCTGATTCGGCAAAGCGTGCGGCAGAAGACGATACCCCGCAGGAAATGGACGACGAAGACTTGCAGCGCATGCGCGACGATGCCGACCGGGAGCTGCAGAAGCGGAAGGCGAAGGCAGGGGCTATTGGTAAGTAATGTGATGCCCGGCGCGCTTCTTTAAAAATCCATAATCGTCGCCTCTGTCACCACGTAGTCCCGGCCCGGCGTGCCCGGTACCTGTACCTCGCCCGCTTTGCCTACGTAGCGTATGCTGCCGCAGGAGCGTCCGCTGAGCTGGCTGGCAGCCTTAGCCTGCACCTCCGGAAAAGGGTGCTTGCTCATGTTCGCATACACCTTGCATAAAGTGTGCACGCCCCCGCAGGTGGCAAAAAACAGGTGCGTTTCCTCCTTTACAGCCCCGGCATTGCTTCCTTCCCCTTTGCCCCCGGATGACGCAGCCGCGCCTGTTGGTACCGGGTAAATATTGGAACGCAGGGCCACACTATCCGCCCTGCGATATTCTTTAAAGGTCGGGGCGGTGGGATGCACCTCTATGACGAGCAGCGTGTGATGCGTTCCTGCCCAATTTTCTACATACTCCACCTTTACCACCACGGCGCCCGACTCATAGTAGCTAAAGGCATCGGCGCCGTAATAGGCTTTGAGGGGCCTGCCTGCCGCTTTAATGCAATCTGCTACGGCAGCCTGTCACGCCTCATACTTCGGCGCTATATCGGAGTCGTGCTCCAGGTCTTCCATAACCTTGTGCAGATTGTAATAGCCGAAGCTGGATTTGCGAACATTGGTCTGCAGCGCGCCGCCGATTTGCAGCGATGCATTCATAATGGACCCGTCATGGAAATAGTCGCGGTAGTACTTGCCGGTCTTTGCCGCACCGGCAGCCAGCGACTTCGTGCCTTCCGGACTGGCCTCCGCCGCCTTTATAGCCTCCAGCAGCGTAGCGCAGAAATCGGTTGATGCCGGCGCGGGCGTCTTGGCCATGACACGGCCATGGTGGATGCAGAGCAGCAGGAGGAGCAGGTGTAGTCTTGCGTGCATAAAGCCGGGTTTTGGGTGGGCGGCTAAAATAGCTTTTGATACCATTCAGAGGCTGTTTGAGTTAGAGAACAAGAGGCAAAGCGAATAATCTACAGCGACTTTTGTCATCCCGGAACGGGAGCTCACTCTTTCTGGCAGGCACACTTGCAGGAGTAAGTTCCCGTTCCGGGATGACAAAAGTTTGGGAAAGACACAGTTCCTGATCCCCCGTTAGCTCAAACAGCTTCTTAATGAAAATCCTGCTGCAAGCTCGCATTTGCTTCCGCCTGGACAATACCGGGTATGCAGTATTTCCCGACACCGGAATAGGTGCCGGGCTTTTGACAGTGGGATTATAAGTCTGCATTACAGATTTTGGAGCGGCAATGGAATAGATTTGGAGTAGAACAAACGTTTGAACCAGGAAGAAATTATCATAAAGTATCATGATTACACACCACAATTCCGACGATAACGAGCGCACGTTTGAGCCTGATGCTATTATTCAGCTTTACTTAATGGGGTTGAACTTTTCCCAGCTTGCTCTGAATTTCAACAGGACAGAACAGCATATCAAAAATGTTCTTTCCATCAATGGGGTGCCGCTCGTTGACAATAAAGTGCCATTCAGACAAAAGTATAGCAGGAGGTTTAGGCGTTCCAATAAATAGTAAGATGGTAACTGAATTGCCCTAAGACGCGGTGCACCGCACACAAATTTTTCAAGGCCGCCTAAGCCCCAACCTTAGAAGGATTAAGTTTGACCCTGTACAGCAGCAAGGAAGCCAGCAGGGCATGAATACGATTGGCGGCATACTCAAAGATTTACGCAAAGACAATAACCTCTCGCTGGCAAGCGCCGCCATTAAGACAGGCATCGGCAGGACACAGCTCAGCGAATTTGAAAGAGGCGTGCGCATGCCGGACAAACAGCAGATATACCAGTTTGCCGACCTTTATGAAGCGCCGCACCAATACCTGCACCAGCAATGGCTGAGCGATAAGCTGCTGGCTACACTACAGGGAGAAGACGGCGATCCTCGCAGCGCGGGATTTTTAATCCCGCGCAACGTGGAAAAGGGATTTACAATCCCTGATTCCAACATAAAACAAGCGAACCAATGATGCGGATTCAAAATCCGCTGCAAATCGGTGCGGGATTGCAAATCCCGCGCTGCGAAAAACTAGTGTATTAGCACCAAAAAGCGGCCACCACCGGCAGCCGCTTCTTAGGTTCCTGTTCCGGAGCCTGCCCGGAACCTCTTTCGGGGCTGACATAAGCTTGGGAAACAAATCTTCAACAGTATTTTCAGGACAGGCCTTTAGCGAAACCATACAGCCGCCACAGGCGCAGATTCAGCCTGGCTCCTACACACCCGCCAGCGAGCCTTTCAAAAAGTCGATCACCTTCACCTCCGTAGCGTCCACGGCATGCAGGTCGGCAAGATAGACGGATACCCAGTCGGTGAGGTGGATGAAGTAGAAAATCTTCTCCCAATAGCTGCCGCCTTTTGAATAAACCTCTATGATATTGGGCGTGTATTTCCGGATGATTTTCTTGTTGATCTCCATGCGGGTCTGCACGCGCTCGTAGTCGTCTTCATTGCGCAGGAGGAGCACGGCACGGGAGTCGTCCTTGTCGCGCCAGCCCACCAGCTCATTGTGGTTCATCTCCGGGATGGCGCCGTGCCAGCACAGCATCTTGCTGTTCTCATTGATCTGCTGCCGCACGCGGATGGCGAGGCCTTCATAATTCTGCGCGGCGTAGATCACAGGCGTTTTTCCGGCCAGCTTTTGGGCAATGCTTTGGGCTTTCTTTTCAATGGCCTTACGCTCGCTTTTTATCAGCTCAATGGCGGCGGCAATTTCCTTATCAAACTTCTGACGCAGGCGGCCGAAATGCTTCAGCACATAGAGTATCTGCACCAGCGAGTAGCCCACAGACGCGCGCGGCGGCTGCCCGCCGGGAATGATGATGCAATCAAGACCCTTCTTCGCGGCCAGCGCTTCCACCTCGCCGCCGGATGTAATGCACACCACCCGCGCTTTGCTTTTAATGGCCTGCTTCATGGCGGCCAGCGTTTCCTCCGTGTTGCCTGAATAAGAGCAGACAATCACAAGGGTGTCCGGCCCTACGAAGGCGGGCAGGAAGTAATCTTTATTGACAACAAAAGGAATCTTAAGCTTGTCTGCGACATAGTTCTGGACAATAGAGCCGCCGATGCCGGAGCCGCCGAGGCCGGTAAGTACAATGGCGGCGGGTGCCTCCGGCGATGTGGTAAATGAATAGCTTTGGCCGATGCGCAGCGCTTCCTCAAGCTGACCGGGGAAGGCCGCAATTAATTCTTTCATAGAAGTGTAAGGGAAAAAGATGGGCAAACATAACGAAACGGGCAGGAGCGGCGAGCAGGCCGCCGCAGAATACCTCGCCTCAAAAGGTTATGCCATCCTGCACAGAAACTGGCGCGCCGGCCATAAAGAAATTGACATTATCGCGCTGGAAGGGCGCGAGCTGGTGTTTGTGGAAATAAAAACGCGCGGCGGGCTGGGCTATGGTTTCCCTGAAGAGGCGGTGTCACCCGCCAAGCAAGCGCACCTTCGCGCAGGCGCGGAAATTTTTATGGAGCAGCACCCGCAATACGCGACCGGCCGCTTTGACGTCATCAGCATTGTGCTGCGCAATGGCGCTATAGAGGAGCTGCGCCACATCCGCGACGCCTTTTAAGAAAGTGGCCGGATGGCCGGGCCTACTTTTGCGGGCATCATGCAAGCCGCGTCTGTTCCTCAAGCAACTATAACCACGCTCTGGCAACAGCGCCCGCTCATCATAGCCGGGCCATGCAGCGCCGAGACGGAGGAGCAGGTGCTGCAATCCGCCGTTGCGCTCGCGGCTACGGGCAAGGTGCAGCTCTTCCGAGCGGGCATCTGGAAGCCGCGCACACGACCGGGCTCCTTTGAGGGCGTGGGCGAGGCCGGCCTCGCGTGGCTGCAACGCGCAAGAGCCCTGACTGGCCTGCCTATGGCTATTGAGATTGCCAACAGCCGGCAGGTGGAGGCCGCGCTGAAGGCGGAGATAGATGTGCTGTGGATCGGCGCGCGCAGCACGGTGAATCCTTTTTCCGTTCAGGATATAGCAGACGCTTTACGCGGGGTAGATGTGCCGGTGTTCATCAAAAATCCGCTCAACCCGGATGTGGACCTATGGACGGGCGCCGTGGAGCGTGTGGCAAAGGCGGGTATTGAGAAGCCCGGGCTTATTCACCGCGGCTTTGCCTCCTACGGCAATACCGAATACCGGAATGCGCCTATGTGGCACCTTGCCATTGAGATGAAGCGCCGCCACCCTGCCCTGCCCTTCATCAACGACCCCTCGCACATCTGTGGCCGGCGCGATACGCTGGCGGGCGTAGCCCAAAAGGCGATAGACCTTGGCTACGACGGACTGATGATAGAAAGCCACCCGACGCCTGATGCGGCCTGGAGCGATGCTGCGCAGCAAATAACAGCGGCTCAGTTAGACACCCTGCTCTCCGGCATTATCTGGCGTAAGCAGGACACGCCCAGCGCAGAATACCATGCTGCGCTGGAAGGTCTGCGACAACGCATTGACGGGCTGGATGACGAAATCGTACAGCTCCTCGGGCAGCGCATGAAGCTTGCCGACCGGATCGGCGACTACAAGAAGGCCAACGACATAGCCATCCTGCAAACGATCCGCTGGAATGAGATACTGGAACGCATGCAGCGCGAAGGAAGCCGGCTTGGCCTGAGTGAGGAGTTTATCAGGCAGTTTCTGGAGGCGGTGCATATGGAAAGCATCGCGCATCAGACGGCCGTGTTCAACAGCGCCGCTTAGCGCGATGCCTCCACGGCTGCCACTTATTGCACTACGAGCTTAACGGTGCTGCGCAGGCCGTCTCCGGTTTTTAAGACAATCATATAGAGGCCCGGAGGAACGCTGCTGATGTCAAGGGGCACAGTCGTCGTACCGCTTCGCTTCCCGCTCCAAAGCGGGGCAAGCTCGCTGCCGGTAATGCTTTGAAGGCGAATATGTGCTTCCTCACTTCCGGCCAGCAAGAAGCGGGCATACACCTTACCGTTTGCAGGGTTGGGGAAGATACTAAGCATCGCTCCGGCGCCACCTATCGGCGCGCTTACACCTAATGGCGGCACTTTTACGGAGGCCTCGGCTACCGGGGCTTTCGTCTCACGGTTTTCTACTTTGTCAATTGCCACGCAATAGAAGCTGTACGAGGAATCAGGCTGACCGTAAATCATCATGCTGTCTGCGGCAGCATCGCCGAGCATATTCCAGGGCCCATTGTTGGTAGAATAGTAAACCTTGTACTTCTGAACGCCCGAGGTGGCGTCGCTGCCGCTGAAGCGGAGCATGATGGCAGAGTCGTAGATGTGCGTAGCGCTGATTACCTGGCTTGTCGGTGGCAGCATGTCAATCGTGTTGTTCCATGTGCTGGTGCCGATTGGCGCATTGCCGTCAAAGACGATGCTGGCGCGGCTGTTCAGCACGGCGCCATCTATCACAGCCGCATTAGGTTTGATAGTATAGCTCACAGAGCCTGTCCCCTGAACGCCGTTCTTATTCGGAGGCAGGAAGCCTTTCAGCAGGGGCAGATTATTCGTCGCAGAATCCAGCGCCGTGAACTGCCAGCGGATAATGCCGCGCGCTGTATCGGTAGTGGCAACAATGCGCAGCTTAATGCCGCGGATACTATCCATGCTGCTTTGCACCATGAACTCATTCCGTCCCTGCGGCACGCGGAAGGTTTGGCCACCAACAACCGCATCGCCGAGCACGAGGCTGCCCATGTCAAACTTAGTCTTGTCAATTGTATCCAGCACCACCACCGTCTGCGCATCGGCACTGGCCGTATCCACATTCTCAAAAGTGACCAGGAAGGGCTGACGCTGCAGGCTGCTTGTGTAGCGCGGTGTGCCCACGCCGGATGGGCCATAGATGTCATTCGGGTCAAAAGAGCCGACCGAGTTTGTGCCATTTTCACTGCCGCCGTTATGGTCCAGCTCGCCGCCGAGCATATCCATGATTTCCTTTTGCTGGTCTTTCAGCTCGGGGCAGTTGTTGATTAGCTCCAACAGCTTTGCCAGCTTCTCACTCTGGCTGCCGGCGTCCTTTGTTTTATCGTACAGCATTTTCAGCAGCTTTAGCCGGTCGTAGTTGACGTCCCCGAGGGCTTTGCCATGCGCATTCAGGATGTCCATGGCCTTGTCAAAAGACTTCGGGCTTAGCTTAGGATTGTTGGCGAGGAGCTTATTGTAATAGTTGATTTGGTCGTTGTGCAGCTTCGCCTTTCCTACGGCATGGCTCAGCAGCGCGTCGCCTACTTCCTGCGCAAACACCTGCTCCGCCTGCTGGTTCGCTTCCTCAGTCCGGCCAATCCAGGCTGCTTCGTTGGCATTGTGGTCGGTTTCATAGCCGTCGTACCAGGCCCAGAATTCGTCCCCTATATAGGTGGCTGCAGAGCGCATGTGGAACTGCCCCACTTTAGCTGTTTTAGTAAATGCCTGGAAGAGCGGCACCTTGGTCTTGTCAGCAAAGCCATCCACTGCATCTATCAGCTCGCCGCTGTTTGCGTTCATGAAGTCTTCCTGGTTACCATTAGGGCAGGAGCCGAAGATGTTGGGCCGGTGCGTGTAGGTGAAAAACTTTTGCTGCGCCACTGATGAGGCCGTCACATTGAAGGGAATGGAAACGGTGCTGTTGGCCGGGATGTAGGGAATCTGGAAGAGCTTGATGTAGCCATCATAAGGCTTTCCTTCAAAGGAATCCACCGGCGAGAACATGTCCACGGAATCGTAGATAAACTGGTAGGCGGAGCGCGGCGTGATGTAGGTTTTATTCGTTGCCGCATTGACAAAGGTGTCATTGCCGACGAATGACGGCCGGTAATCTTCCTTCAGCCATTTAAGCTGCGCCGACTTCGGCCACAGCATCGCCACAACCACGCCGGAAGCCATCACGTTGCCATTATTGCCAACAATGAGATTGAAGCGCGTAGGTCGGTTGGTAAGCCAGCGCGAAGGGCCGCTCACCTGGCTCCACGCGTAGGGATACTGGAAAGAATCCACGCGGAAGCCAGCCGTATAGGTTATAGGGGCGTGGCCGGGCACGGTGATGACGACGTCATACAATCCAGTCGGCACGTTATGAAAATCCATTACTGCCGTTAGGAAATTTTTCTTACCGTTCGTGTACTTTTTAGTCGGCGTCAATGTGGTGCTGCCTTGCTTGAAAACGATGGTTGTCGTAGAATCCAATCCACCGCCGAAAATCTGGAAGGCTACATCGCCGCCGCGACCAGCGCTCTTCGGTGTGTAATGCTCAACGCCGGTGATGGTGAAGTTGGCTAAAGCCGTGTCGCGATAGCCGCAGGCGCCCTGCACCGTCACCAGCTTCACAGTATATGCGTTCGGAATGGTGTAGTTCGTAACGGGTGGCGCGTAAGAAATATAGGTATTGCCATTGCCCATTATCCAGAGATAAGAATCGGCGAATTTTGAATTGTTTACAAAGCCGAACTCGCTGCCGACGCGGCTATAGGTAAATGCCGACTTGGGGCCGGGAATCAGCTCATAGCGAAACTGATACTGATTGCTGGCGCCACCGTAGGTAGAATTGAAGTAGTTGTAAATATCCAGGTAAACAGTGTCGCTGTTCACACAGGAAATCACCATCGTATCCGTCACGCTTTGTCCATAGGCGAGGGTGCCATTGTTGCGCACACGCAGAATGCCGCCTATCGCGCCGGTTCCGCTTTTTATGGTGAGCAGGTTATTGTACTTGTCATAAGCCTTTACAATCGGCGCGCCCGCCTGCCCGCCGCTGTATCCCCATGTATTCTTACCGGTAATGTAGAGCACGATAGCACCGCCGACAGGCTTGACAATACGGTAATAATCGTCCACATCGGTGCCGCCGTAGCCGTCAATATAAGTGACGTGGCCGCGCACGGTGTCCGCCGTCGTGATTGGCTGAGCAGATGCTATTGTTTCATTGGGGCCGGTCTCATTGTAGCGGGAGGTATCGTCCAACTGGTAGCGCAATGTGTAGTGGGCGGAATATGGGATACCCTGGCCGGCGTGGTAGTTATAAATGTCCAGGTAGAACGTATCCTTCGCCCGGCCAAACACGTGCATGGTATCGGTGACGGTTGCCATGAAAGGAACACTGGAATTATTTGCCACACGTAGCTGTGAGGTCTGCGCGCCGGCGTTATTCTGGACGTTCAAAGCATTACCAGCCTTATCCCTGACATAAAAGATGGTCGCCGGATTTACCTGCTGATTGTAGGTGTTCTGCGCGCTCGCATAAACCGTAATCGTTGCGTCCTTCTGCAGTATGATGCGGTAGTAGTCGTCCAAATCCGGCCCATTGCCGACGTAAGAAATATCGCCGTTGATGTTCTGCCCTTCTGCCAAAGGATTCGCCTGCGCCATCGTTTCATTCGGGCCGGGTTCATTGTTTAAAGCCGTATCCGTTACAATCCAGCGCAGATTGTAAGTATCCCGCCAGCTTCCGCCGAAGGCATCAAAGCTGAGATACATTGTATCAGCGGCGCGGCCGTAGATATTGAAGGTGTCTGCCGTAGTGGTGAAGGCCGGAAGGCTCGCATTGTTGCCGAGGTGCGACCAGCCAAAGCCGCTGGGATTATTGTTGCGAAAAACGGTCATGGACGCGCCGCCGTTCCGGTCATAGAAATAAAGGCGCGGCATTATGTTGCTGCCGGAAGAAGTCATGGACTGCGCGGCCACAAAAAGCTTAAAGGTGCCATTGCGCGGAAAGATGACTTTATACCAATCGCTGCCATCCGCGCCGGCAGGCGTGTTGAAACCTACATTTCCTTCGCGCGCAGTGTTGAATGGCAAGACCTCCGCCGTCTGGCGCGTATCGTTTGAAGCCGAAGTTTCCCCATTTGGCGCGCCGTTCAGGATATCGTACTTCAGCGTGTAATTCTGCGTCTGTCCCGCCCAGACATTGTCCACAAGAATGAACAGGCTATCCGTCTGCAATGGTCCAACGAGAAAGGTGTCATTGCCTGACGTCGCTGCATTCCGGTTGACGTTGTAGTACTGTATTGTGTTCTGATTTTTCCAGAAAATGCGGTACTGCACAATGCCGAAAGCGCTGCCGGTATTATTGGTGCTAGTAATGAGGCGAAACACGCCTTGGCTGGCTGGCAGCCAAGTCTTGTAATAATGCTGCGCCGCCGTGCTGCCGTTTACGGTGCCGGTCTTCAGCGTCCCAAAGCTCATGGTATCCGCAGTAGCGAAGGTCGTCTGCGCGCTTGCGCCTGCGGCAACGCACATAAAAAGCAGGAAGTGGAGAAGCAGTTTCATGGCGAAAAAGGTTTCACCAAAGGAACTTTTCCTGTAAGCGCCGAGCAATAACTAATTTGTAGTAGCGGCGCCGCCTTCCAGCCGGCTGATTTTTCAAAAAAGCTTTTAGACGGAACATAGAATTAGAAACCGGTTTAATGCCATTATATTTATCCTTTAAAAAACCTCCCTGGCTCATGAAAAAAGCACTACTCATTCTCTGCGGCTTTGCAATGACGGGCGCGGCGCATGCCCAAACACCGGTTAACCGCTCTATGGCGATTGTTCAGAAGGCTACCGCGACCTGGTGCGGTCCCTGCGGCCAGTGGGGCTGGACTCTTCAGGAAGACATAACCGCCGACAATATGTCCGCCGCTACGCCCAACGGTTTTGTCTTCGCCTGCTACGGTTCCAATACCAGCAACTACTACAACAAGGTTGCCGACACGCTTACTTCCTGGGGGCAAAGCTGGCCTAACTGGGCCGTGAATAATGTGAACAGAACCGCATTCTCCTTAACGGGCGGTATCTATACCACCACCACACGCACCGACATCAAGAAAGCCGTGGACTCATTTGCCGCCATTGCGCCTACGGCGAGCACCGGCTTCCGCTACACCATCAGCGGTAATACGCTGACGTTTAATACGGTCACCAAATTCTGGAAGGCGGCGACCGGCGCCTATGCGCTGGCCGTTTACATTATTGAAGACAGCGTATATGGCATTCAGAACGGGCAGACCGGCAGCGTATATCATCACAGCGTATTGCGGGGCCGCATCAGCGGAGCTACCTACGGCGATCAGATCGCCACAGGAACCACGGCGGTCAACAGCAGCTTTACCAGGAACTACACCTACAGCATTGACCCGACCTGGAATAAGGCTCACCTTAAGTTTGTAACGGTATTGTGGAAACTTAACGGCGCCACATGGCAGGTAGAAAACGCAAACAGCCTGAAGAGCGCGGCAACGGCCGTGGGCAATATTGAAGCCGTGGATCAGCTGATCGTATATCCGAATCCGGCAACAAGCAGGCTGCAGCTGAGCGGCGCGCTAAATACGGCATCCGGTGTTCGCCTTTCTTTGACAAACGCCGTCGGCCAGACCGTTTATCAGAAAGATGTTGCGCATAACGGCGGACAACTGATGGAAGACATTGACCTTTCCGGCCTGAGCAATGGCGTTTACCTGCTGACCCTCGGGGGAGCAGGCGTGCAAAGCGCCCGAAAAGTTGTCGTGGCCCGGTAGCCGGATCTCCACATAAAAAAAGGCAGCCGCTTCAAAGGCTGCTTTTTTTATGTCGTTGCGCATGGCGGCGGGCTTAAAGACCTTTTCCACCAAAAAATGCTACAACAGATAGCTTTACTGCGCTTCCTCCCATGAAACGTTTTACGCTTGCGGTTTGCGCTATTCTTCTTCAGGCAGTCACGCTTTCCGCGCAGACGGAAAAGATTGCGCGCCTGCGACGGCAGGAAGCCGCAGCCACTAACGACTACGGAAGGCTGGACGTGCAGCTCCACCTGCTGGATGAGCACGAAAGCCTGTTTAAAGACAGCCTGGCGCCTGTTGCTATGCGCTGTCTCGCCCTTGCGCAGTCGCTGCATGATATTCCTGCCACGGGATACGCCACGCTCGGCCTTATCAATGCTCAGCTCCGGCAGGACAATCCCCGCGCCGCCGACTCTATTATAGCCACTTCGCTGCCCGGCTACCCGCTGAGCAATACCCGCCTCGCAGATGTGCATCTTCGCCTCCGCCTTGCGCAAGCAGGCCTGCTTGCGGTTAAGGCGGATTATGAAGGCGCAGTAAAGGGCTTGCTGGCCATCATCCGCGATGCGGAAAAGGCCGGCGATAATGCCGTGCTCAGCCGCGCCTTTAACGAGCTGGGCGTCATCTCCTACAATCGCAATGAACTGCCGCAGGCGCTTGAGTACTACGGCAAGGCCCTCTCCTACAACGACCGAAACCCCCAGGCCGATCAGGCCCGGGCCTACGCCTACATCAACATAGCTATGGTCAATGCATGGCAGGAGCACTATGACACCGCGCTGCGCTACCTGTCTCTGGCAAAGCCCATCTGTGACCGGCTGGAAAACCTCTACTACCTCGCCAATGCCTATGCGGTGGAAGTGAACGCCTATAAGTGGAGCGGGCACCTGCCGCAGGCGGAGGCAGCCATGCTGCGTATGGTGGCGCTGCGCGAGCGGACTGGAAGGCAACCTAACCTTCTCCAATGAGCAGCTTGGCCTTGCTAATTTCTATGTTTATGCGCGGGACTTCGGCCGGGCTATAGCTACTTACAACGCCGGCCTTGCCTATCACAATGCGCGGCGGGCAGCTGGTGTGCCGCCAAATTATGAGCTGCTGCTGCATTACTACGAGGGGCTCGGCAAAGCCTACCTTTCGCTCAATGCGCGCGATGATTATGAGCACGCCCTGCAGCAGATCATCGCCCTGAAGGATTCGCTGGCCGCCAAAAGCTCTGCAGAAGCCATCACCGAGATGCAGACGAAGTATGAGGTGCAGAAAAAGGAGACAACTATCATTGCGCAGAAGCTGGACATCACTCGGAAAAATTTCCTGTTTTACGGCTCGCTCCTGCTGACCGCCTTTGGCGTCCTGATTAGCTGGCTGCTGTTTCGCGCTTACCGGCGGCGGAGCCGGCTGCGGCTGGAGGAAGAAAAGCGCCACGCCACACAGGCCGTAAAAAGATGCCGAAGAGGCCGAGCGCAAGCGCATCGCCGCAGACCTGCATGATAGCCTCGGCTCTTATGCCGCGTCAATCAAAAGCAATGCAGACGAGATGAAGCGCAGCCAGCCGCAACCCATGCCGGTGCTTGAACTGTTACAGACGAACGCCCAGCAGATGGTTTCCCTGCTGAGCGACACCATCTGGGCCATGCGCAAGGAGCGCCTGAAGCTCAGTGACATCAGCGACCGCGTTAAGGTGGTGATGCAACGCCTGCGGCCCAATTATCCCGAAGTCGTTCTGCGCGTGGAAGAGGACCTGGCCGGCGACGCCGTGCTGCTGCCGGTGCATGCGTACCATCTGTTTATGATTATCCAGGAAGCAGTTAATAATGCATTGAGGCATAGCGGCGGCAACCGGGTATCGGTATCCTTTCAAGGCGGGGATGACTGGCGCGTCGGCATTACGGATAACGGCGTTGGATTTACAAAGACGGTGCGCAGCCGCGACGGCGGCAATGGCCTTCACCACATGCGCGAGCGGGCCGAAAGCATGGGATGTGCTATTGAGTGGAGGGCGGTGTCACCTCAGGGAACGATGGTGCGTCTCTCCGGCAAGGAGCGCGGCGTCGGGAACGGGACAGCTACTCTAAATTGATTATTGCCGGCCACAAGGCCGGAAAATACCTTGCAGCACTATGGACCGTAAAATCCGCATCGCCCTCGCCGAAGACCAGGCCGTTAACCGGCAGAGCTTCTCCCGCAAAGCGGCGGAAATGCGCGGCTGCGAGCTGATGTTTGTGGCGAAGAACGGGCACGACTGTCTGGAGCAGCTCAAAGGATTGCCGCAAAGCCGTAAGCCGGACGTGGTATTCATGGACATTGAAATGCCCGGCATGGACGGCATTGAAGCAACAGGCCTCTCCAGGAGCCTCTACCCTTCTACGCACATCCTGATGCTCACCGTCTTTGATGACGACGAGAAAATATTTGCCGCCATACAGGCCGGCGCGGAGGGCTACCTGCTGAAGCATGAAAGCGCAGAGATATTGGAGGACGCTGCGCTTTCGGTAATGGAGTTTGGCGGCGCCCCCATGAGTCCTGCCATTGCGCGGAAGGCGCTTACCCTGCTGCGCCGGTCGCAGCCCGCCGGCAAGCCCGCCCCCGCGCAGCTGCCGCATGGAGTGAGCGAGCGGGAGCTGGAGGTTTTACAGCACATGGTGTCTGGCTTAGACGCAAAAAGCATCGCCACAGAGATGGGCCTGAGCGTCTTCACCGTGCGCAAGCACATTGCGAATGTGTATGAGAAGCTGCATGTAGGTTCCAAGGCGCAGGTGATAAGCCTGGCGCATAAGGAAGGCTGGTTTGGGCGGTGAATGAACCGGACAGCGCACCCTTGCCACTGAGCATTTTACTCTTTAGTCTCATCAAGGCTTTCATTTCGGCCCTGACCTGCAAGCTGGCCAATCATGGCTTTGGATGGTATTGAATGGCAATCTGAAGATTGTTTGCCGTGGCTGTCAGGTTTGAAAGCCTGGCAAATCAGGGATTGTCTGCCGGCGCGCGCTTAGACGTGGGTCTAAGTGCAACGGTGCCGGTTATGCGTCCTTCTTTGTGCGTGTAGCCTTCTTGTACTCGCTCTTCTTTTTGTAGCCGAGGCTGGCATACTCATCGCTGTCGGAGCCGTACTGGCCCATCACCTGCTCCGTGGCGGTGAGGGAGAAGTTGTAGGCGGCCCACTCGGCTTTTGCGGCTGCGTCGCGGGCTTTGTCAAGGGCGTTTTGCGCGGCAAGCTCTGCATCCTGCGCGTCTTTCATGCCCTTTTGAATGGCCGCAGCTTGCGTGGGGCCATAGTCTTTGCGCTGCGGGTTGTAATCTTTAAGCTGCGTGATGGCGGTAAGCGATGTAGTGGCTTTTACCAGCTTGGCCGGTGAGATGCGCTTGGCTTCTGTGTTTTTTACAGGCATGGCAGGATGAGTTTGTTGGGGCAAAGATACAGTGCGCCGGGGAACTGATGCAGTGCCCTCGTGCGCAACTTTAGTGCCTTTGCGCACAGCATGAGTTCCGCGGGGCACTAACGCTATGTCAAAAGGAGCTGTTTTAGTACTCCTGTGCGTACAATGAGTGTGTATAGGAACTGATGCAGTACATCGGGGCACTAAATGTGTGCGCTAAGGCGCTGAATGGTGGATGTGAGAAACCGCACTGGCAGATTGCGGGTCGTAGCCCGCAATGACAGCTTTGATTGGGCAGCAGGAATTGTTTCAGCGGATAGGCAAAGCTGAATGGAGGTTGCGCAGCTTAATGGTTCCTGTCATTGCGGGCTTGACCCGCAAGCTGTTTTATCAGGGCTTTGGGTGATAGACGGTAATCTGAAGATTGCTTACCGCCGCTGCCAAGTCCGAAGACTTGGCAGAACTATCATGGACTTAGCAGAACTGGGCATTCACCAAGTCATAAATCTGGGGAGCAAATAGTTCTTTTGAACATAGTAGTCTCTAATCTTCTTATTCACTTTATCATCTATTGCTTTAAGATATTCAACCTTGTTCCGTAACCAAATTGAGCAGAACCCTTTCATTTTACCATCAATAATCAATACCATATTCGGCAAGTCAAAGAATTCAATGTCTGTATTGTCGTTTATGCCAAAAAGAAATCCGACTTCGCAATAGAAATAATGCAAAGTCAGCTTGGACGCTGTGGTATCATACGCCACATCTACAGTAATGGAATCTCCAACGTTCTTAAGCGCGCGAAACAAATCATCGTTTGTATTCTGCATAGTGCCGACCCAAAAAGCCTTTTCATTAATCGCGCTGATAAAAGAGTCTTTATTGTTGGAAGGAGAGAATATGACATTATCATAGTACGATATGATAAACCCTTTTAGTACAATGCCCCTGTCCTGTTCATGTGCCTTCAATTGAAGACAACAACAAATCAAAAGGATACAAAAGGCGAAATTCAAAAAACGCATTGCTGTTATTTTTTTCGCCGCTGTTGGTGTTGTCACTAACAGCGAACCCACAAGCTACGAATTCGTTGCCGGTCAAAAGACGCGGCAACGGCGGGCATGGACGCCATAAGAAAAGCCAAACAGACTGACAAACGATGAACGGAGCGTCGCAACGGAAGCTTAATAGCATTCCCTCAGCCGACTAACAAAAACGCCATTACACCACCTCCACATGGTAAGGAATATCCCCGCGCTCCTCCAGAAAGTGCACAAAGGCATCATCGGGATAAAACTTCTGCCCGTTGGTGCGCAGGCGGATTTTGAGGTCGGCGGCATCGTCGCGGATTTGGATGCATAGCTCTGTGGCCCCGGGGCTGCTCTTCACGTTTTGCGTGAGGAAGGAGATGAGGGATTCGTCCAGCTGCTCCATGTTCAGGCCGAGGGAGATGCGCTTGGTCATGGCCTTGCGCACGCCGCTCAGCAGCGACATGCTCTGAATCTTAAACTCCATCACGCCGGGCCGGAAGGGGTGCTCGCCCCACACGCCCTGCACCACTATTTTCTGTCCTGCCTCCACGTATTGGTGGTATTGCAGGTAGTCTTTTTCCCACAGCGTGAACTCCTGGTGGCCGCTGTAATCATTGAGGTTGAAGGTGCCGAATTTGGTTCCCTTCTTGGTCACCTTGTGCTGCGCATCACTCACGTAGCCAGCCAGGCGTACAGTCTTACCCTTGCTCGCCTCCAGTTGGTTGATGGGCAGGAAGCCGTAGTGCTGCAGCTCAAACTTAAAGCCGTCCAGCGGGTGCGCGGAGATGTAGATGCCCACCACTTCCTTCTCGCGCTCTAAGAGGTCAGAGATATTCCAAGGCTCGCATTCAGGAATTACCGGCGGCTTCACATCCGGCATCGCCATCTCGCCAAACAGTGAATTAGCCGACATCGCCTTATTTCCCTGAAACTGACTACCGAAGCGCACAAGGCGCTCCAGTCCGCTCACCGGGTCAACGGCGGGCGCGTAGAAATACTGGGCGCGGTGGAGGTCTTTGAAAGAGTCCAATGCACCCGCAAGAATGAGACTTTCCAGCGATTTTTTATTGACGGTCTTGCCATTAATGCGGCACATAAAATCCCACACGGTCAGGAATGGCCCACCGCTTTCGCGCTCCGCAATAATGTCCTCAACAGCCGCCTCGCCGACGCCCTTGATGGCGTTCATCCCAAAGCGAATCGTATTACCATGCGGCACCGCAAAGCCCTTCATAGACTCATTCACATCGGGGCCGAGCACGGGCAGCTCCATACGCTGACACTCCTCCATGTGAAATTTAATCTTGTCCACGCTGGCAGAATTGTTGAGCACAGCAGCCATGTATTCCGCGGGATAATGCGCCTTGAGGTAAGCCGTGTGATAAGCCACCATTGCGTAGCAAACAGAGTGCGATTTGTTGAAGGCGTATTGCGCAAAAGCTTCCCAGTCCGTCCAGATTTTCTCAAGAATTTTCGCGTCGTGGCCCTTAGCCGTCGCGCCTTCTATGAACTGGCCTTTCATCTTATCCAGCACGGCCTTTTGCTTCTTGCCCATCGCCTTCCGCAAGACGTCAGCGTCGCCCTTGGAGAATCCGCCAAGCTTTTGCGAGAGCAGCATCACCTGCTCCTGATAAACGGTTACACCATAAGTTTCGGTCAGATATTCTTCCATCTCCGCCAGGTCGTACACAATTGGCTCCTCGCCGTGCTTGCGCTTCACGAATTGCGGGATGTAGGCCATCGGCCCCGGACGGTACAGCGCGTTCATCGCCACGAGGTCGTCAAAGACAGTGGGCTTCAGCTCGCGCAGGTACTTCTGCATGCCGGGACTTTCAAACTGGAACGTTCCGTTGGTATCGCCGCGTTGATAGAGCTCGTAGGTTTTTACGTCGTCTAAAGGCAGGGTGTCCAAGTCTATTTCTACTTTATGATTGCGCTTGATGAGGGCTAAGGCATCCTTAAGAATGGTCAGGGTTTTAAGGCCCAGAAAGTCCATCTTGATAACGCCGGCACTCTCAATCACATTGCCGCCGTATTGCGTTACAAGCAGGTCAGAATCCTTTGCCGTAGATATAGGAATCATCTCCGTCAGGTCGCCCGGCGCGATGATGATGCCCGCGGCATGGATGCCGGTATTGCGCACGGAGCCTTCCAGCTTTTCGGCCTCGTGCAAAACGGTTGATTGCAGCGAATCTTCTTTGTAAATCTCGCGCAGACGTTCCGCACCCATAATGTCTTCACCACCCAAACCTTCTTTATCAGAAAGGGAGCCTTCGCCGGAAAGCGGCGCATGGAGCAAGCGCTTCAGCGTAATGCCGACGCCCGGCTTATCGCTCACAAGCTTAGCGAGCATATTAGCTTCCGCCAGCGGTAAATCCATCACGCGGCTCACGTCTTTAATGGAAGACTTTGCCGCCATCGTGCCATAGGTCACGATTTGTGCCACCTGCCGCTTGCCGTATTTGCCCACCACATAGTCTATCACTTTCTGCCGGCCCACATCGTCAAAGTCCGTATCAATATCCGGCATAGACTTCCGCTCCGGATTGAGAAACCTTTCAAAAAGTAGCTTGTACTTAATCGGATCAATATTGGTGATGCCGATGCAATAAGCGACCACCGAACCAGCCGCGGAGCCGCGTCCAGGACCTACAAACACGCCGATGTCTTTGCCGTGATTGATAAAATCCTGCACGATGAGGAAGTAGCCCGCGAAGCCCATGAGCTGAATGGTGAACAGCTCAAACTTTATCCGCTCTTCCACTTCTGCAGTCATCTCCTGGTAGCGCGCCTTCGCGCCTGTCCATGTCAGGTGCTCCAGGTAAGAATCCATCGTGTAGCCGGAAGGCACTTCGTAGTTGGGAAGAAGAATGTCGCGCTCTAATTTCAGCGGCTTTATCTTCTCAACGATGCGGTTCGTATTGTCTATCGCTTCTGGAATATCGGCGAAGAGCTTCGTCATCTCCGACGTGTTCTTAAAGTAGAACTGGTCGTTGAAGAACGCAAAGCGGCGGTTACGATTTATTTCGTCCTCATCGCCATCCACATACTTTTCAGTGCTCTGCTTTTCGCCGGTGTTGATGCAAAGCAGGATGTCGTGCGCGTTATAATCTTCCACATCCACGTAATGCGAATCGTTGCTCGCGATGATGGGTACGTTGTACTTCCTGGCATATTTCAGAAGGCTTTCATTCGCCTTAATCTGCTCCGGAATTTCGTGGCGTTGCAGCTCCACGTAATAGTCTTCGCCAAACAAGTCCAGCCACCATTTAAAAACTTTCTCGCCTTCTTCCTCGCCCTTCGCGAGAATCGTCTGCGGCACTTCTGCGCCGAGGCAGCAAGTTGTTGCAATTAAGCCTTCATGATGCTTTAGCAAAAGCTCCTTGTCTATGCGTGGATACTTGCCGTACATACCTTCAATGTATCCGAGCGAGCAGAGCTTGACGAGGTTCTTATAACCAATCTCATCCTTCGCTAAGAGGAGCTGGTGATAACGCTTGTCCTTCTCCCCATCGGCCTTCTTGAACTCGCGCTTATGCCGGTTTTCTACGAGGTAAAACTCACAGCCGATGATGGGCTTTACGACCGGCTCCTTTATCTCTGTGCCGTCCTCTTTTGTGCCTATGACTTTGGTATTCTTCCAGCCGGCTGCCACAAACTCAAACACGCCAAACATATTGCCGTGGTCGGTGATGGCAATGGCGGGCATCTCGTCTTTCTTGGCCTTTTCAAAGAGGCGTGGAATGGACGCGGCGCCGTCCAGCAGGGAGTATTGGGTATGGGTATGCAGGTGGGAAAACTTCATGGCAGCACGGGGACTTTCGGGGGTCTGTGAAGGTCGGTTAAAAAGGGCTGCCGGGGAAGTGGGTTATCCACAGGTGTGCGGAAAAATCACGGGCTGTACCTTTATGATATCATGGAAGCTATCACCAGCCTGCAGCAGCTTGATTTGTCAAAGCAATACTCTTATCGCGAGTATCTGACCTGGCAATTCAGCGACTTTGTGGAATTGATACGTGGACGGATTATGAAGATGAGTCCGGCACCGCTGACGAAGCATCAAATAATTACCGGAAGAATTTACTCTGATATTGAAAGACATCTGCGCCGTAAAGCATGCCAGGTATTCATTGCCCCGTTTGATGTTCGGTTACCAAAGAAATCTGAGACTGCCGATGAGCAGATTTTTACTGTAGTACAGCCTGATGTCTGCATTGTCTGCGACCCTACGAAAATTGACCGGCGCGGGTGCATCGGGGTGCCGGATATGATAGTTGAGGTATTGTCACCCGGCAACATGACCTATGATACGCAGACCAAATTCAAGCTTTATGAGGAGTTTGGCGTCAAGGAACTTTGGCTCGTCAGTGCGGGTGATGAAGCCGTAATTGTGCACCATCTTCATGAAGGCAGGTATATGCTGTTTGCGGAGTATTCTGAGCCGGGCGATATTCCTGTTGCTGCGCTGCCTGGTTTCTCTTTGGAGTGGTCAGAGATTTTCTCATGACCGCTCTTCGTTATTAGGAGAAATTAATCGGTGCGTCCGGCTTTGCCAAGGTATTTCCTGACTCTGCGCGCTCTGCCAGCAGCGCATCACGCGTGTTTTTCTGAACTGCCACCGCACCAAACATTGCCAGCACAAAGGACATCGCATAAAAAGCCCTTTTCGCTGCGAAGCATTGTAGCATTCCATAATCCAACCGTTAGTAAAAGCAGGGAAAGAATGGTGCAAAACCAGGCAATGCCGTAATACAGATTGGTCACCGGAATGCCTTCCAGCCTGTCGCGCACGCTTTTCTGAACAGACACTGCCGCGAACAGACCAAACATCAGCACTGTAAAATAGTAGCCCTTCTCATTAAGCTGCATCTCGGCGTTATACAACCCGATGTTGTAGGCAATCATTCCCGCGCCGAGCGCTACCCATGATGCGCCAACGAAAGCGGCAGAAGGTTTCTGAACAGAAGATGTTGTAGCCATTGGGTTTCAGTTGTTGCCACGAATATACCCTTTACGAAAATACCCGCTCCATTGCCGCCGCCTTCAACCGCATCTCATCCCATTCGCTGTCCGCATCGCTTCCCCAGGTAATTGCACCACCCGTCTGATAAGAAAGATACCGCGCATCTGATTCGTAAAACAGCGACCGTATCACCACATTAAAATCAAAATCCCCATCCGGCGAGATATACCCGACGCTACCGGAGAACAACTCCCGCCGCGCCGCCTCATATCTATCTATCAGCTGCATCACCTTATGCTTCGGCGCACCAGTCATAGAGCCCATCGGGAAGGCGTGGCGGATGGCATCTGTAAACGGCACCGCATCACGCAGCATACCGCTCACCGTTGAAATCATCTGATGCACCTGCGGAAAGCTGTAGATGCCAAATAGTTCATCCACCTCAATGCTTCCTACCTCACATGAACGTGCCAAATCATTCCGCACGAGGTCGGTTATCATCACATTTTCCGCCTGTTCCTTTTCACTGCTGCGCAACGCTTCTTTTAGAAGTGCGTCTTCTGCTGCATTGGCACCTCTCCGCGCCGTCCCCTTAATAGGTTGCGATCGTACTATCCTGTCCGCCTTCTGAATAAAACGCTCCGGCGAGGCGCACATCATGCTGCGGGTTCCATCCTGATAAAATGCGGAAAAGGGAGCTGGCGACGCAGCATTCAGTGCCCGGAAAGCAGCGCCCGGATTCAGCAACACATCCTCCGCAAAAGCCTCATTGCAAAAAGTAATTTCATAGCAATCGCCATTACGAATATGCTCGCGCAGCGCAGCAATTCGCCGTAAATATTCTTCTTTAGAAAAACGAGAAACAAATAAAACCTTCGGCAGCGGTTCCACAGGCGCTACATCTTCTCGCATTATCTCCGCACCAATCGCCGCAGCATCGCCAGCCAGCGTTTCTATTTTTAAAACAGAGCTTCCCCGCTCAATCAAACAAACCACTTCCGGCACAAAGAATTGCATCGCCGGCCAATGATGCTTTTGCTCATGCCGGGATTCCAAATGAGGCTCCAGCACATTCTTCAAATCATAGCAAAAATGTCCGAATAGCCAATCCTTCCGCGCATCATGCGCTTCCTTCAACACGGCTAAGGCCTGCGCATCGTCCGCCGAAACTAAATGAGCTGCGCCCGCCGCAAACAGGCATTCATAATGCCCATACTTATCTGCATATTCATTAGAATCCAGAAAAAGACAAATGCCGAACCGGGAAGCCCAGCTCAGCATTTTATCTTTTAGCTCCCGCAGTTGCGATGGAGCAAATTGTATTTCGGCAATGTGCCGTTTAGAAGTCATCGTCGTCGTCAAAACCGCCGCCACGGCCACTGCCTATACTATCCAGACCGAGGTCTCGGAAGTCATCGTCTAAATCATCATCGCCCTTTTTCTTGGCTCCGCCGGCAGCTGCTTTAGTCTTGCTCTTAGGCAGGTCAAATTCCTCAAAATCTTTGTCCAGCTTGTACGCCTCATCGTCGTTGTCCAAGTCAAGGTCTTCATCCTCGGCTACGTCAACATCGTCTTCTTCCTCCTGGGCATCCTCATCATCGTCGTCGTCCGCGTCACGCTTGCTTTTCGGGGCTGCTGACTTCTTAGTGGCCGTCGCCTTTACGGGCTTTATCTCCAGGTCGTCCTCGCCGTCGTCCTGCATGTCGCCTTCTGCTTCGGCAGCGGCGTCCAGCGCCGTTTTCTTGGCTGCTGCTTTGCTCGCTGCAGCGCCGGTTGCGCGGGGCGCTGCCGCGGATTTCTTGCTATTAGTCGTTTTCATCTCGTGCGGAAAGTTGTATTGATTTTGTGTCTTTGTAAGCTGCCCAAAATTTCCCCCCTTTAGACAAAGCACCAAATTTTTTTTGGCACCCTTTTCCCCTAAATTCCGGCTCCCGGCATTTCCCAGGTTCGTCATTGCGAGGAGGCTCGGCGACGAAGCAACCCGCACAGCAACTGTACTTGCTCATGGCATGTGCAGGTTGCTTCGCTATCGCTCGCAATGACGGGGAAAGATTACATCTCTATCAACTGCTCCCGGCCCGTGCCGTTGCTCACATAGCCGATGCGCGTACCGAGGTATTGCTCCACGAAATGCACATAATCCCGGAACACCTGCGGCAAATCCTCCGCTGAGGTGCATTCCGAAATAGGCGTTTCATTCCAGCCCGCGAAGGTTTCCCATACCGGGCTTACCGCCTGCCCGCACAGGTCATACGGCATCTCGCGTGTCTCTTCGCCTTCTAAGTTGTAGGCCACGGCCGCTTTGATGGGGTTGAAGGCATCCAGCACATCCGTCTTCGTCATGATAATGTTCGTGACGCCGCTCAGCATGACCGAGTAGCGCAGCGCTACCAAATCTATCCAGCCGCAGCGGCGCGGACGGCCTGTGGTAGCGCCAAACTCGCCGCCTTCCTTGCGCAGCGCATCGCCCGTTTCATCTTCCAGCTCTGTGGGGAATGGGCCGCCGCCTACGCGGGTGCAGTACGCCTTCGTAACGCCATAGACCTCGCCAATCTGCGAGGGCGCTACGCCGAGGCCGGAGCATACGCCTGCCGTGATGGTATTGCTGGAAGTCACGAAGGGATAAGTGCCGAAGTCCACGTCCAGCATGGCGCCTTGCGCACCTTCTGCCAGCACATTCTTGCCTTCTTTCAGCTTTGCGTCCAGCCAGTATTCTGCGTTCACGATGTTCAGTTCGCGCAGCGCCGCAACGGCTTCAAAGAAGTCTTCTTCCCAGGCTTTCCAGTCCACTACCTCGTCGTATTGTTTGAGGATGTGCTCGTGCTTGGCGCGGATGGCGGCGTAACGCGCCTCAAAATCGCGGCTCAGCACATCGCCTACGCGGAGGCCGTTGCGGCCGGTCTTGTCCATGTAGGCGGGGCCGATGCCTTTGAGGGTGGAGCCGATTTTCTCCTTGCCCTTGGCGGCCTCGCTCGCCGCATCCAGCGCGCGGTGGGTGGGGATGATGAGGTGCGCGCGGTGCGAGATGAAAAGGCGGCTCAGCACATCGGGCTGGAGGGGTTGAATTTCGGCAATCTCTGCCCTTAGTGTTACGGGGTCTATCACTACGCCGTTGCCGATGAGGTTGAGCGCGTGCGGGTGGAATACGCCGGAGGGGATGGTGTGGAGCACCACTTTCCGGCCCTCCACATAAAGGGTGTGGCCGGCATTGGGCCCGCCCTGAAAGCGTGCGATGACATCGTACTTCGCTGCGAGGAAGTCCACGATTTTGCCCTTGCCTTCGTCGCCCCATTGCAGGCCTATGAGTACGTCAACCATTTTTTTAAGGTAAAAGTCAAAAGGTAAAAGTCAAAAGTTTGAGCGGGGGCAAATTTAGGCGGGGGCGGGGTGCGGGGGACTTTTTTGTTTGCTTCGGTAGCCGCAGGCTACAGGATAGTGCGACGTAGCCACAGGTTACGCCGCACTCCTCGGGAAGTCTAAGTCTGTTGAGCTTTTCACTAAGCACATGCGGATTATAAATCCCGCGCTGCAAACGCTCAAACCTTTATTACAACACTACCCGCAGCAAAATCATGTATTGCCCGGCGTTGAGGGTTCGTGTTAATTGTTAGAAAGGATATCCAACCAAGTAGAAATTTGACTACATACCGCAGTAATGCCTGATGGAAATAAATGCGCTTTGAAATTTCGTTATGCTGGCGGACGCGAATCCGTTTAAAGTAGTTGCCAGCAGTGCACCCTAATGAAGTGCATAAAGGCTCATAAACAAGCCAGATGCCTATAAACAGAATAATTGGAACCCAATCAGGAACATTTCTGAAATGGTCTAACACGGTGGTAAAGGCGAACATCAGCACAATTATTAGCAGCAGGTCAATGAACGTTGATTGAATCCGTTCCAAAAGTGTTGGATAATGAGGCTTGATGAATGATTCCACTGGCATCAGATAAATTATTTTGAGGCAAGATAATACGCCACTGGTTTAAGACTTGCGAAGCAGACTAAATCCGCACTAGAAGCAAGTCTCTGACTTGCACAGCCATTGCCGCAGGCCAAAGAGCCTCCAATAAATCGCTCCGAGCTACTAATTATTATCAAAAAGCCCTGGCTTGATACCTTGGAGCTATCAAAAGCTACCAAAGAGGTATCAGGCCGGGGCGAAAAGGGATTAATTGTACCTTCAGAGCCATCAATAAATGCCATTTTGCCACAAATAAATACCTCGGAGGTATTTATTGGAGCCTCGGAGGTATTTATTAATGACAGTTTGATATTTAGCTGCCCGGGAAGGTTGCGGGATGCTTGGGTGGACGACCGGGGTAACGGGACTTTAAATCATCATAAATAGCCTGTGCGCCTGGTTGGCCATCGCGGGCGGCCTGCTTTACGCTGTTAAAATAGATGTTGCTTACCTCCATAATATCGGAACCGGCGGCCATGGTGGTATCGTCCAGCATTTCAAAAAGCTGCTGTGACCGGTAAAGGATGTCTCTTACCTGGTCGGGTACAGAGTAGTCTTTTTGATATTCTGCAATATCCACGTATGCCGGCAGAAACTCGGGGTTTGAGTTGATAATACATGTGGACCTTTTCAGCGAAGCTTTTGATGAGTGAAAACATAAAGAAACAGGCGGAAATATGCGACAGCCCAAAATAATCCGGCTCTTTTCTTTAAGAAAGAAATGCGCCGCCCGGCTCAAAGGCGAATAGCAGCTGGTTGAGCTTGAGCGCGAGCTGTCGCACACCGGTCTGTATGCGCGCTTCGTCATCGGCATCGGCGGCGGCCTCCAGATCGCGGCGGGCATTGTTCAGCTCTGCGGTGGTGTACATTTCTATTTTGGCCAGGTTGGCGGCAGAAAGCCCTTTCAGGCCATCCAGATAATTCGCTATGAGGCTGGCAAAGCAGGTGAAGAGGTCTATGATGGGCGGGGTGTTGAGCTGCGCGGCCTTTGGGTCTATAGCGCAGACGGTGCCGAAGACAAGGCCGTCGGCGCCGATGATGGGGAAGGAGATGTAGCTCTCAAAGCCGTAGGTGGCGGGGGTATGGTGGTTGCGGTAGTGCGCGTCGTGCGACACATGGTCTATAATAACCGGCTCCCTGCACTCGCGGATCTCGTGGCAGATAGTGGAGGCAACAGGCAGCTCGCCGCCGGGCGAGAGGCCAAAGGCAATTTTATCCAGTACGGCGCCGGCTATCCAGCGCTCTTCCGTAACGCGGGCCACTGCGGCGAAGCCCATGCCTGTGGCGGCGCAGACAATATCCAGCAGGGCGGGGAGGAAGGGGATGCGGGTGATGATCCTAATGTCCGCCTTCAGGCTTTCTTCCGTAGGTGGCATAATAGTGAGGGTTTTATATCTTCCAAATATACAGTTCATTGGGGCTTGTGGCAGGCAAATTTCCGCTGATTCGCGCTGCTGCCCGTCTTCAATGATGATGCGGCCTGGCGTGCTGATGCCGTTTGCGGTGCCCGGGCATTATTCCATTGCGCTTCTTAAAAAACGCCTGACGCCTTAAGGCAGGAAGGGCTAAGCAGGGCACATCCCTATTTACAACAACCCCAACTTTTACGCCCGTACCTTTGCAACAGAGTTTTTTACATTTCCCCAATCATTTATGAGTTTGTTCTCCGACTTCGCCATGCGCGAAGAGCTAACCCGCGCCATTGCGCACATGGGCTACGAAACGCCCACGCCCATTCAGGCGAAAACTATCCCGCAGCTTCTTACTGAACCATCGGATATCATTGGCCTGGCCCAGACGGGCACGGGCAAGACGGCGGCCTTTGGCCTGCCCTTGCTGAACCGCATTAACCTGGAAAGCCGTGAGGTACAGGCCCTTGTGCTGTCGCCTACGCGCGAGCTGTGCATGCAGATAGAGGTGGAATTTCAGAAGTACGGCCAGTTTATGAAGGGTTTTCACGGCGTGGCCGTGTATGGCGGCGTGCCCATAGGCGGTCAAATCCGCGACCTCAAGCGCGGTGCGCAGGTGGTTGTGGCTACGCCGGGCCGTCTAATAGACTTGCTGGAAAGAGGCGCCATTCATCTTGAGAATGTGCAGGTGGTGGTATTGGACGAGGCCGATGAAATGCTCAACATGGGCTTCCGCGAAGACATTGACTTTATCCTGAACCACACACCGAGCCGTGAGCTGACCTGGCTGTTTTCTGCGACGATGAGCAATGATGTGCGCGGCATTGCCAAGCGCTTTATGAAGAGCTGGAAGGAAATTTCGGTTTCCCCGGCCAACTCTACCAACGAGAATATTGACCACCAGTACTACATCACCAACCGTCATACGCGCTTTGAGACCCTGCAGCGCCTGCTGGACTTTACGCCCGGCATCTACGGCATCATCTTCACCCGCACCCGGCAAGACGCGCAGGACACCGCCGAGAAGCTGATGCGCCAGGGCTACCACGTGAGTCCACTGCACGGCGATATGGATCAGAAGATGCGCAGCAAGGTGATGGAGCGCTTCAAGGCCCGCACTATCCAGGCCATTGTAGCTACGGACGTAGCCGCGCGAGGCGTGGATGTGGCCGACCTGACGCACGTCATCAACTTTGAATTGCCCGACGACCCGGAGGTTTATACGCACCGCAGCGGCCGTACAGCCCGTGCCGGCAAGAGCGGCATTTGCATGAGCATCATCACGCCGAAGGAAATCTCTTCCATCCGCACCATTGAGCGCATCGTAAAGCAGAAGTTCCACCGATCCGATATTCCTGATGGAGCTGAAGTAGTGCGCAAGCGGCTTTTCCACCAGTTGGATGCCATTGAGCAGGCCGAGCCGGGGCCGGACTTTGCCAAGACTTATCAGAAGGAAATCCATGAGCGCTTTGCAGAGATGGATAAGGACGAGCTCATCCGCCGCCTCATCTTCCTGAATCTAAAAGACACTATTTCTGAATACCAGGATTCCGAAGATCTGAATGCCGGCTACGAGCAGAAGGGCCCGGCCCGCGCTTCCGGCTCCAAGACCATGCGACTCTTTATCAACCTTGGCACGAAGGACGGTATGAATCCCGGCGCCCTCGTCCGCTTTCTGACAGAGAGCACGGATGTGGATGGAAACCTGGTGGAGCGCGTGACCGTTCGCGAGCTTGCCTCCTTCTTTAACGTTCCGAACTCCGCGGCGCAGTACATCATGGAGGTTTTGCCGCAGAAAAAATTCAAGGGCCGCAAGGTGCGCGTGGACGAAGCCGAGCAAAGCCAGGGACAAGGCGGAGGCGGTGGTGGGCGCAGCTTTGGCGCGGAAGGCCGCGTAGGAAAGCCTTATGGCGGCGGCGCTCCAAAGCCGCGCTATACACCGCGTGAAGGGGCTTCCCGGCGTTAACCGCCAATTTATTACATGTGAATGCCGTTTTAACAGAAGCATTCCCTACATTTGCACCTCACCAAAACACGGACTAAGCATGAAGAAAATTCTGACGATTGCCTTATTTGTTGGTTTAGGTTTTGGCGCAAAGGCGGAAGATGGCAACGGTCTCATCGCTGCGGTGAAGAAGGGGATTGCTTCTTTTTACCACCCGAAGTTTGAAGGACGCAAGACGGCTACCGGCGAGAAGTTTGAGAACGCCGGATTTACGGCGGCCTCCAACACTCTGAAGCTGAACACCTACATTAAAGTGACCAACCTGCGCAACGGCAAGGCGGTGTATGTAAAAATCAACGACCGCATGGCTGCCAACAACAGCCGTATGCTTGACCTGACCGAAGCGGCCGCCACCCAACTGGATTACCGCGACGCCGGTACCGCCAATGTGAAGATGGAAGTAGTACCCGACAGCGAAGGCCGGGCGCATGTGCTGGCTCAGCGGGAAGGAGCTTCAAAGGGCCGGAAGAATACTTTGTAGGAGAAAATTGGATGTTTTTTTGAGAAACCCTGCGGCTAAGGCTGTGGGGTTTTTTTGTTTTTAGAGACTTTCGCTTTTAGTCATTTGTAAGCGCATAAGCTGCGCAAATCCGAATGAGGTAGGCTGGATTTACGCAAGTGGGTTGCGTATATTTACGAGTTAGTGGCAATGCAAAGACAGACCCTAAAGTATCATAGCAACCAAAAATTATGACTCAATTAGAAAGCTCATCAGACAAGACCGATGACAAAATTCTTTCGGCAAAAGAGTTGAGGGCTTTGTTACGTAATCCACCCAAAGAATTTATTAAGGAAGAGTATGGTAAAACTAGCATTCTCATTTCTGGCTATACATTTGAAGATGAATATTTAATATTAGACAATACTGTCACAGTAAATTTGCCACTCAAATTTGATGGTTGTACTTTTAAGTCTGACAAACTGCTTTTCATTGACGGATTGCAATGTAATGACTCACTAACATTTGAGGGTTGTACAATATCAGACTCTATTTACTTTAGCAGCGGAATTTTTAAAAAAGAAGTTCTATTAAAGTATGTGCATGTTAAAAAAATTCATTTATCTCACTGCACATTTGACAAAGTCAGCATTTCTGGTTATGATATTAATGAAGTACGGGTATCGGGTACAAAATTTGAAAGCTTACATATAGGCGAACATCTAATTGGTGACAACATAAAACAACTCACAATCTTTGCTACAGAAGATGAAACAGGCGACATTTTTGTTCGGGAACAGAGTTTTGATAAGATATATCTTAGTGGGACGAACAAAGGCAAAACTTTCAATTTTGAGAAAATAAAATGCAATACAATTTCTATATCAGATTTTAAAAACGAAGGCTCATTAAATTTTTACGGTATTGAGCCAAAGGACTTGACCAATGACAAAAGGTATTTCCAAATTA
Source organism: Chitinophagaceae bacterium (assembly GCA_965246785.1). Classification (GTDB taxonomy): domain Bacteria; phylum Bacteroidota; class Bacteroidia; order Chitinophagales; family Chitinophagaceae; genus UBA1952. Next base: position 7,784 of record CBDFFM010000002.1, on the reverse strand, counting down.
CCAATAGTAATTTGGACAAAGTTCAATTCTACAGGGCTTTATTTTCACAATATAAAGAGCTTATAATTATAGACAGCTTTGTTACTGACGCTCTTTTTATAGGCTGTAAGTGGAGTAACAATGTAAGAGCGTTAAATGGACCTGGATATGGAACATTTGAAGAGTCACTAAAGGCTGGACGCAAAACCACTCCTAAGGAAATCGTTGCTATTAAAGAGGCATACAGACAACTTAAAATTTCTATGTCTAAGCATAGTGATAAAATACAAGAACACAAATTCTATTCAGAGGAACTTAACTTTCACAATAAAACGCTATCATGGGGTAAGCCATGGGAAAATCAATTTTGGGACAAAATGATTTTACTTTGGAGCAAAACATTTAGTGATTATGGTCAGAGTTTTATAAAACCTCTAATCTGGTTACTATTTGGTCATTATATTCTTTTTTTAATCGCACTTTTGTTTAACGGGTTTAACCTATTGCACATTTCAATTTGCGAACCAACGGCTGCAGGTTTTCAAGAAGCCTTTGAAAAATTCTTTATTTATATCAACCCATTAAGGAGGTTGGAGACATCTTTTTCTGGCTATTTAATTTTCTTAGACTTGTTAATGCGAATCTGGTCATCCTATATGATATACAATCTTATTAGAGCATCCAGAAGATTTATCTCATGACAAACAGACGCACATGCCACTAACATTGGGTTTTATGCAAGTTGGGCATGACCCCCAGTTATCCTTAGACACAAACAGGCACAGTTGCGCTTAGACCCCGTCTAAGCGCGCCACGGTCAGCCAATCCCCGGATTGTCTCGTAGTATCTGCCGTAAGGGCCCCACTGGTTTAAGACTCGCGAAGCAGACTTAAACCCACAATAGAAGCAAGTCCCAGTTCTGCCAAGTCTTCGGACTTGGCAGGCGCGGTCAGCAATCTTCAGATTGCCAATGCTATAAGCAAGGCTCCAAATGCAGCCTGAAGACTGCTAACCGCTCCTGCCCCTGCGCGTGTCCCCACGCGACGGCTCGTGCAACATGGGGAGCGGTTCGTGAGGACCCGCCTCGCGCGAGCATGTAGCGCAGTCCTTGCGCGTGGCGTGCTCGTGCGTAGCGCAGGCACGGGCACCCTTCCGCACAAAGCCTTCGCGGCATGCTCACGCCAGTCAAGGAGAATATATTGTGACGGTGGGCGAGTAATGCGCAGCCGGCAGCATCCGCCGCGCTCTTTTTTATTGAAAACAGAAAGGCCGCAACCGGAAAAGTTGCGGCCTTTCTTGTGCCCACTGAGTTAAGCCTTGCGAAGCAGACTTAGACGCACAATTCTCCAATTTGTAGCGGGCCGTGCTGTCCCCTATTCTTTAATAATCCTCGCAACGCTCCTGTTTCCATTAGCGTCGTGCAAAGCAAGGGCATAAATACCCGCAGGCAGGGCGCTGATGTCAAAAGCCTGCTTTGCGCTGCTGATATAAAATGCGCCGACATTCTGCCCCATCGCATCGGTAAGCTGGGCCGTGCTGCCCGCTGCTCCGTCAATGGTTAATGATGCCGCAGTCGGGCTGAGATATACCTTGAAACCCCCGGCGACCGCAGTTTCGGGTATGCCTGTGGCATTGCCGCACATTACCGCATTGAGCCGCACCCAGATGGAATCATTGCTGTAGTTCGGCACCTCAATACCGGCCCCGCTGTACATGGGCTCGCCCATGCGGATGAGCACCAGACCTTTGGAAGGAACAATGTTCATAAGCTGGTCGTCTTTGCCGAGACCGGCTATCATATCTGCCGGAGCATGCGCTTCCAAAAACCCATTAAACAGTAGTTGCGGGCCGGGCAGGCGATAGGTGCTTTTGCCATTCAGCCAGAACAGGTAGCCGTAAGCCGGATTGATGCCTTGCGAAGTGCTTGTCATGGCGTTGAAGTAAGCGGTATCATGCATAATGGCCGTACCGTTCCACATGCCGTGCGCCTGTATCAGCAAGGCGAATCGCGCGAAGCTTCGCGCGGTGCTAATGTAGAGCGAATCATAAGGATTGCCGGCTGTGCGGAATGCGCCTGTAATTCCGGTAATGGCATTTAAGTTAGCGTTCTTAAACACATTTATGTTTTGGCGTGTGGCGGCTTGCAGTACCCAGCGGAGCATGCTATATGGCGCATTATGATACGCCCAGCGCGTGCCCGGCGGCGCGAGATAGACAAGGCAACTGTCGGTAGTACAGGGATTATCCTGCGTAATGCCGCCATAAGCATTGTTGAAGCCGGTTGTCATTGTTAGCTGATGCACCACTTTAATGGCGCGCTCCTGCGTGGACGTTGCTGACGAAAATCCGAGGCCGAGGTACTTTGGCAGCGAATCGTTGATATTGAGGTAGCCTTGCTCCTGCGCGAGTCCGGTGAGGAAGGCCATCATGGTCTTGCCTGCTGAGGCCCAGTACCAGAGGCTGTCTTTGGTGAATGTTCCGTAGTATTTCTCCACCGCAATCTTTCCGTCCTTGAGGATGATAAAAGCCTTGGCGTGCGTGGCACCGACATAATTGACGAGCGAGTCCAGCTTATCGTGCACCAGCCGAGCGACGCTGGCGAGACTGTATCCCAGGTAGCGCCGCCTGCTGGCGGAAAGTATAGATTTTGGGCTCCGGCTTTTGCGCAGCAGGGGGATAATAAAAGAATGAGGGCAGAAAGATGCTTCATTAAAGTTTTCTTGTACATCAGAGACGTGGGTTTGCTTCATAGGTTTAAGCGCTGTGGCATAATACCTGCAGAATACCACCTGTCGCCAAATGATATTGACAACTGTGCGAAGCGAGAAGATGGGCTGAAGCGATGTGATTCCGTTTAGCTTTGGAATACTACCAAGCTTCAGAATTTATATTTCCGCTTTGTCGGCAAGCCTCCGGACGCGGGCGGTAAGGACTAAAATCCATAATTATCTCTTTTGTTTCAAAATATCAGCATAGCCGACGTTCTTGCCCGGCCCGGAAGGGATATACCTTTTATTGTCGCGCGGTTTGAAGACATGCCCGACCACCAAAACATTGAATATCCGCACAAGCACAATTTCTACGAAATCTTTTGGGCAACCGAAGGCAGCAGCGAGCAGGTGATTGATTACAAATCCTATACGGTCGCACCAAACAGCCTGTTTTTCATCTCGCCCGGACAACTACACCTGTGGGAGCAATGGAGCGGGGTGAAGGGCTATTGCATACTTTTCACGGAACAGTTCTTCTCCGGCGCATTCGCAGATAAAAATGTGCTGTTTCAGCTTTCCTATCTGGACAATATTCAGGAACAGCCATATCTGCTGCTCAATGCTGCGGCGCAAACAGCCCTCTTGCCTGTTGTGAATTTGCTGCTTGCGGAAACTTTGATTGATACGCCTGATACGGTTACTATTCAGGCGCTACTGATGGTACTGCTGAAAAATATTCAGCGAATTTTTAATCGGACATTCTCATCAAAAACATCGTCTCATCATGGCGTTATTGTGTTCCGACAGTTCAAAGCATTGATGGACGCAACATTTGCAGAACCTGTTTCTATAAGCGACTACGCCGCCCGCCTGCATCTTTCTGCGCACCACTTTACGCGCCTGGTCAAAGAAGTATGCGGCTTACCGCCCGGCGAGGTCGTTGCGCGCCGCCGTCTGTTAGAAGCCCGCCAGCTACTGCATTTTACCGACCTCAATATCGGCCAAGTGGCTACGCAAACAGGATTTGAGGACGCAAGCTATTTTTCCCGCTACTTTAAAAGGCATACCGGCTGTTCGCCGGTTCACTTCCGTAGGCAAATGCACGAAAAGTACCGAAAGTAGTCCCGGTAGTCCTGACAAGCGCATGGCTGCGCACGGCATCTTTGCTTTACAAAAAAGGTTTAAAGATGAGATTAGCAGAAAAAGGCGCCATTGTACCGCCGCCGCCATTATCACCCCATTTACAGGCGGTTGCTGACAGCATAAGCGGCGGGCAAGGCATTATCGCCGCTACTCACTGGGATTTATATCAGCCCACAAAGCCGGATGGTGTTGACTTTTACGTGGGCGAAGAGGAGCTTGGACACATTCACTTGAATGGCGACGTGCATCTCGCCACCAGCGATGAATTGCGAAAGCTTATCGCAAAAGGACTTGCCCAACGCTTCCCCTACGGCGGCAGCTACGCATGCTGGGTGCTGTTTCACATTCGTTCAGATAGCGATGCCCGCCAGGCGCTTTGGCTTTTTGAGCTTAATTACCAGCGCCTGACCGGCACGCATTTGCCAAAAATTCTGGAACAAATAGAAAACTATAAATAGAACAGCATGAAAACGAACGTCTTGATTTTTGGCGCTACCGGTCTTATGGGCAGGCACATTGTGGCCGAATGTACAAGGAAAGGCTACAACATTACCGTTTACATTCGCCAGGCTCACTATACCCTTGACGGTGTGAAAGTGATACAAGGCGAATTGGGCGATGAAGCGGCTATCCTGGCCGCAATGGAAGGACAGGATGTGATTGTTTCCGCCGTTGGCAACCGGGATTATGCGGACGCCACAATGGTGGTAGCGCCGTTGGCAAAACTGCTTGCCAGACATACAAAGCCGCAACAGCGCCTTATTCAAATCGGGGGTTCCGGCCTGACACTTCACGATGCCAATACACTACGGCGCGACCTGCCGGGGCAGCCTGAATTTCTGAAAAACCAGCGCACCGACCATTGGGAAGCATATTCGCATGTGGCGCCTTTGGATATCAATTACCTCTTTGTGTGCCCTACTATGGTTGTGGACGGCGAGCCTGACGGTGCATATCTGGAAGCGGAAGTTTATTTTCCAACGTCAGTGCAAAAGCAAGTTTCGGCCGGCAACGTTGCGCAATTTGTAGCGGAAGAAATATCGCATCAACGATACAGTAAAACCCGTGTGGGGCTGGCAAATCGCTAAGCTTATGCCCGATGCCGGTGTATTGGAATTTTTGTTTGCTACTAAGGCTGCAAAATAGCACGATACAGGCACAGCCTATGCCGAACTTTGAGCTATCCTGTCAAACCACGCTTCATGTCCGTATCCATTGAGCACAAGGCTTACAGCCCAAAAGACCTCACAAAAGCGCCTTTAGAAAAAGGTGTATATGAGGCCTGCACCTTCAGCGGCTGCGATTTTTCGGCTGCCGACCTGTCCGGCCTGCGGCTGATTGATTGCGCCTTTACCCAGTGCAACCTGAGCCTTGCCCGGATGGACGGCAGCTCTTTCCGGGACGTGGCATTTACCGATTGCAAGATGCTCGGGCTGCGCTTTGATACCTGCGGCGGCTTCGGCCAATCCTTCATCTTCACGAAGTGCATCCTCAACGACTCATCCTTCTATAAAGCCAGGCTCAATCACTCCGTTTTTAAGGATTGCGGGCTCAAAGACGTTGATTTCACAGAAAGCGATTTAACGAGCGCGGTCATCGCAGGTTGCGAGTGTAGCGGCGCCCATTTTGAGCGCACCATTCTGGAAAAGGCAGACCTCCGTGGCTCATTCAATTATACGATTGACCCGGAGCAGAACCGGCTGAAGAAGGCGAAATTTTCGCTCTCCGAGTTGGAAGGGCTGCTGGTTAAGTATGCCATCATCATAGACCGGCATAGCTGAAGCAGCAATTGAACAGCCTTGTCAGGCAACTACCCGCAGACCTATATAAGTCTGGTCAATCCCCGTAGATATTATCAATAGCGGCAGCCAGGAAGTGGTCCTTATCCGTCACCTCATCGCCGGCATCGTGGGTGCCGAGGCGGATGGTTACATCGCCGTAGGTATTGATGAATGTGGGATGATGGTTCAGCTTTTCGGCAGTCAGCGCCACCTTGGTCATAAAAGCGAAAGCCTCTACGAAGCTGTTGAACTTAAAGGTGCGCTGCAGTTGTTCTTCTTCTAATTCCCACATGGCTGGATGATTTTTCCAAAGATGGCATATTAAGCCCGCATAATCGTCGCTATGGCAAACGCTGTCAGGGCGATACATGGACGCTGCTTTTCTACATATTTATGTGGGTATATTGTGGAATGTGCTCCGCAGAAGGGCCAGGCGCGACATACTGTCGCTTATGCCATAAAAGGCGATAAAATCGGCCCGCAGAAGAAATCCCCTGAACGCAACAGGGTTAGCGCCGGCGAAATCTGCATGAACGCCACTGGGCCAGTCCTTTATGCTGCCGGGGCAGGAATTTTTCAATAAAGGCTGCCGGGAAGAACGCCGAACATCCCTCATCAAAATAGTAGGCAAAGACTAAAAACTTTTTTATGAAAGATCAAAAGAAGACTGAGCGTCTGAGTCAGGAAGAGCTCAAGGAAACAACAGGCGGTAACATGGGCACAGGCATGAGCGGAAGCGGTTCCGGCATGGGCGGCTCAAGCATTAACCCTCCATCCGACTGGCAATTCGGCAATGTGTTTGAAGAAACGCAGGGCGATATGAATTCCGGCGACAGTGGCGACTCCGAAGGCGGCGGCTCCGGCATGGACAATATGGGCGGCACAAACGGCATCCGCTGATATTTATCCGGATAAGGCGAAAAAGGAGCATCATTGCATGCTCCTTTTTTAATTTTATACGGGCGTGCATTAATTTTCTTAAAGGCAGCCTGCGTTAGCCTCCAAATCGCTCTGGTTGCACCGTCATCGTTAAAAGCCCGGCGGCGCATCTTTGCTTACCGTTCAGCGTAGCCGTCCAGGTGTCGTTCAGGCCAAAAGTTGCGGAAAAAGATCTTCGGCGTATGCCGGACGTGAAAATGAGTATAAAGCATATACCGAAAGGGAGAAATCCCCCCGAGGTTTTCTATAAGCTCGTCAAAAGTCTTTGGCCCCTCAAGCGATACAATGAGTAGGGTGATGGCAAAGGCGAACACCGCGTCGCTGAACGCTTCTATGCGCAATACCACATGGCTGCGCCAGGTGATACAATCTTTCCTGTGTTTTGCGGGGCCGGCGCCGATTTAGCTGAGCATGCGCAAATATTGGAAAAACGACGGCTTAGGCTGCTGAATTTAAAAACTGTCCGGCTGGTTATGCATTAGTGCCGGGTGTCAGCGTGCCGGGAGGGCTATTGTTACTCACCTACCGACGCGAAGCGCCGTTGTTAGTAAAGAACAGCCCTGGGCAAGGGCTGTCGCTATTTCTGCACTGGTTTTTCCCTTATGAGCTTCACAACTCCTCCTGCGCTCAACTATATTTGCGCCGTCATTACAACGTCATTCTCCCCATTATGAATTGGAAAGCCGCCTTTCCACCGCCATCGGCAAGAAGCTCCTTATGGGCGCCACCGGGTTATTTCTCATCACTTTCCTGGTTGTTCACTGCTACATCAACGCCCAGGTTTTTTACAATGACGGCGGCGCGCACTTCAATACCCTCGCCCACTTCATGGGCACCAACCCGGTGATCAGGGTCATTGAGATCGGCCTGATGGCATTTCTGCTGTGGCATATCGTGCTTGGTCTGCAGCTTTGGTTTAAGAACATGGGCCGCCGCAAGACGCGCTATGCCGTCAAGTCGGGCAAAACCTCCTCTTGGTACAGCCGCAGCATGGGCATTCTCGGCACACTTATCCTGCTTTTTCTGGTGCTGCACTTGCGGAATTTCTGGGGGCCGAACCGGTATTCGCAGACAGTGGGCAACGGCGAGATTGACCTTTTCAGCGAGATGGCGGAACATTTCTCCAGCCTCTTAATGGTAATAATCTATGTGGCGGGCTGCTTCTCGCTGGCATGGCACCTCGTGCACGGATTTTTCTCCGCTTTTCAGACTTTCGGCCTTACGACCCATC
>CBDFFM010000001.1:0-213060 GCA_965246785.1 Chitinophagaceae bacterium | reverse complement strand
TACGAAGGAATACTACTTCAATATCATTGATACGCCGGGTCACGTGGACTTTACCGTTGAGGTAGAGCGTTCTATGCGTGTACTGGATGGTCTGATTGCCCTGTTCTCTGCCGTTGACGGCGTTGAGCCGCAGTCTGAGACCGTTTGGCGCCAAGCGAACCGCTATAAGGTTCCGCGTATCGGCTTCGTAAACAAAATGGACCGTATCGGTGCTGACTTCCTGATGGTGGTGCAGCAGGTGAAGGACATGCTGGGCGCAAAGGCCGTTCCGCTGCAGCTGCCGATTGGCGCTGAAGATGACTTCAAGGGCGTAATTGACCTCATCCGCATGAAGGGCATTATCTGGCACATGGAGACGGAGGGAATGACCTTTGACGAAATTGAAATCCCTGCCGACATGGTGGATGAAGCTAACGAATGGCGTCAGAACCTCATTGAGGCCGTTGCAGATTATGATGAGAAGCTGTTGGAGAAATTCTTTGACGACCCGACTACCATTTCAGAAGACGAAGTACACGAGGCCATCCGTAAGGCTTGTATTGACCTGAGCATCGTTCCTATGATGTGCGGTTCTTCCTTCAAGAATAAGGGTGTACAGACTGCGCTGGACGCGGTTTGCCGCTACCTGCCTTCACCGGTTGACCTGGAAGATACCATTGGTACCGACCCGGACAGCGGCGAAGAAATTACGCGTAAGCCAGACCCGAAGGCGCCGTTCGCGGCCCTCGCGTTCAAGATTATGACTGACCCGTTTGTTGGTCGCCTGGCATTTTTCCGGGTTTATTCAGGTCATCTGGATGCCGGTAGCTATGTATATAACGTACGTTCAGGCAAGAATGAGCGTATCTCCCGTATCATGAAGATGTTTGCCAACAAGCAGAATCCGATTGACTTCATTGAAGCAGGCGATATCGGCGCGGCAGTAGGCTTTAAGGACATCAAGACCGGTGATAGCCTATGCGATGAAAAGCACCCGATTGCGCTGGAAAACATGTTCATCCCTGAGCCGGTAATCGCCATCGCGGTAGAGCCTAAGACTCAGGAAGGCGTAGAAAAAATGGGCATGGCCATCGCCAAGCTCGTTGAAGAAGACCCGACCCTGCGCGTAAATACGGATGAGGAAACAGGCCAGACTATCCTCCGCGGCATGGGCGAGCTTCACCTTGAAATCATCGTTGACCGTATGCGTCGCGAGTTCAAGGTGGAAATCAACCAGGGCGCGCCTCAGGTGGCTTACAAAGAGGCATTCACCAACAAGGTTGAGCACCGCGAGGTATATAAGAAGCAAACCGGTGGTCGCGGTAAGTTTGCCGACATCCAGTTTGAGATGAGCGCTGCTGACGAAGAGTTTCTCGCCGAAGGCAAGGGCCGTTTCCAGTTTGTGAACGACATCTTCGGTGGTTCTATCCCGAAGGAGTTCCACACGTCTATCGCAAAGGGCTTTGAAGTAAGCATGACTACAGGCGTACTCGCCGGCTTCCCGCTGGACAGCCTCAAGGTGCGCATTTTTGACGGCTCTTTCCACCAGGTTGACTCCGACGCTATGAGCTTTGAGCTTTGCGCGAAGAGCGGCTACCGTGAGGCAGGCCGTAAGGCAAAGCCAATCATCTTGGAGCCAATCATGAAGGTAGAAGTGGTAACACCAGACCAGTACATGGGCGACGTAACAGGTGACCTGAACCGTCGCCGCGCTATGCTGGAAGGCATGGACAGCCGCAACAACCTGCAGGTGATTAAGGCGAAAGTTCCACTGAGCGAAATGTTCGGCTACGTGACGCAGCTTCGCTCACTGTCTTCAGGCCGCGCAACTTCTACCATGGAGTTCAGCCACTACGCTCCTGCTCCCCGCAACATTGAGGAAGAAGTTGTAGCCAAGGCTAAGGGTATGAAGGCGAATGCATAATTAATACAGGACTTTAGAATAGAAAAGCCGCTCCCGATGGAGCGGCTTTTTGTTTGCGCCTAATTCTTATCAATAGAATACTTACCCGGCCCGATAATGAACATGGCCAGGAAGAGAATGCCCAGCTCTATGGCATGGCTCGCACCCATCATACCCTCGCCGCCCTTGATGTGATGCATCGCCGCAACAATCATCGTAATGAGCAGCAGCAACAAGGCAGGCCGAAAGAGAAAACCAATGAGGAACAGCAATCCGCCTACCCCTTCAGCAAAGGCTGCCATGAATCCCCAGAACGTCGGGAAGTCATGAATGCCAAAGGCCGTCATGGAGCCGCCGATTTTCGCCCATCCATCCGGGCCGCCAGCCAGCTTCGGGTAGCCATGCAGTATCATCATTGCACCGATGCCGATGCGTAGAATGAGCAGGCCCGCGTGGTGATATTTAGAAAGGGAACTAAAAAGCGCCATGGTTTCTTGATGGGTTAGAGCCGTTGTTGGTTGTCTGTTTGCGAATCAACATTAAATCGGCGAGAACGATAGCTGTTATTGCTTCCAGCACCGGCGGCACGCGCAGCGCAATAGCCAGATCATGCCGGCCCTTTACTGAAAAGGTCTCCTGTCCACCCGTTTGAACGTTCAACGAGGTTTGCGCCTGCGGCGTAGAAGAGGTCGGCTTTATTGCAATACGAAATACAAGATCATTACTGTTTGTAAGCCCGCCTGTAATACCGCCCGCATGGTTAGTACGCGTCTTGCCGGAGGCGTCTTCAATCGCATCATTATGTACACTACCCGTCATCCGCGCAGCGGCAAAGCCTGTCCCGAACTCAATGCCCCGAACGGCGGGAATGGCCAAGGCCGCATGAGCCAGCAGCGACTCGGTGGAATCCCAAAATGGCTCGCCAAGGCCAACAGGCAGTCCGGAAACGCGGCATTCCACAATCCCGCCCACAGAATCATTTGCAGCAATGGTTTCCTGTAAGCCTGCTTCAATATCCGCATTGCCGCCTAACTCAATCAGGCTTGCGCTAATGCTGATTTGCAGCAGCATCTTCTTAGCAATAATTCCGGCAGCAACAACACAAACCGTTAGCCGACCGGAAAAATGTCCGCCGCCCCGATAATCCTCAAAGCCGCCAAACCTTTCGTGCGCCACAAAATCTGCATGGCCGGGCCGCGGGATGGCGCGCTGCGCCTCATAATCCTGAGAGCGCGTATTGCTGTTTTGGAAGGCGATGGTGAGCGGCGCGCCGGTAGTGTGCCCGTTGAAATAGCCAGAAAGAAATTGTGGCTCATCCGCCTCCTTGCGCGGCGTTGTACCGGCTCTGTTTCCGCCTTGACGGCGCTGTAAGTCTTCGCTGAAATCTTCGGCGCTTAGCGCAATGCCCGGCGGACAGCCGTCAATGGTTACGCCTACTATCGGCCCGTGGCTCTCGCCCCATATCTGCACGCGAAAGATGCGGCCAAAGGAATTCATATGGCCAAAGTTATCCGGCGGCTTCAATCCGCGCGCCGAGGCTTTGCAGGTCTTCCCAGAATCGGGGATAGGATTTGGTAATGGCCTCCGCGCCGCCAATCGTCGTGGGGCCATCGGCACGCAGCGCCGCGACGGCGCACATCATGGCTATTCGGTGGTCGTTGTGCGAATGGACTTGCGCGCCGTGCAGCGGCCGTCCGCCGTTGATTATCATCAGGTCGTCCTGGAGGGTGATGGATGCGCCCATCTTTTGGAGCTCGCTGACTATTGTTTCTGCGCGATTGCTTTCCTTGCCGGCCAAGCGGCCAATGCCTTCGATTATGCTCGTACCATCCGCATAGCATGCAAGGGCGGCAAGCGGCGGAAAGAGGTCAGGGAAGTGGGTGGCATTGAAGTGAAACGCCTTCAGTCGCGCCGCCGTGACCCCTATCTGCGTGCTTTCTATAGAAAGGCTCGCGCCGGCATCCATCAACGCGCTGAGCACATGCTTATCGCCCTGCGTAGTGAAGGCGTCTAAGCCTGTTACGCGAAGGCTATCTCCGGCAAGTGCGCCGGCTACCAGGAGAAAGGCCGCGCCGCTCCAGTCGCCTTCTATGGTGATGCTTGCGGGCGGTTTGCGCCAGACCGGGTCGGGCGGGAAGCAGAAGGTATTGTTCGCCCGCACTTCGGGCAGCGGCATGCCCATGCGTTCCATCACCTGCAAGGTCAGATCTATGTAGGGCCTGCTTACAAGATTGTGTACGGTAATGGTGACGTCCTGCGTGCCGGCGTAAGCCATAAGCAAGCCGCTTAGGAATTGCGAGGTGCCATGCGCGTCCAGCGTGATGTCTGCCGGGTGCAGCGGGCCTTGAACGCTGGCGGGGAGGTAGCCGTCATTGCTGCCTGTGCGCACGCCGAGGCGCGGGAGGTCTTCTTCCAGAAAGCGCATTGGGCGCGAACGTAGGCCGGGCGCGCCTTCCAGGCGCACTAATTCTTTCCCCAAAGCAACGATGGGCGTGAGCATTCGCGCAGCGAGGCCGGACTCTCCGAAGTCTGCATGGGTAATCGGTTGGGGCGTTACGGACGCTTCAATGTGCAGCACATCATCCGCCATGTGGCGCAGGGAGAAGCCGGCATCACGCAGCACGCGCATGACTACACGCTCGTCCGCGGATGTGCCGGCGTTGTGGATGGTAAGGCTTGCCGGCCGGCGAAGTAAGGCAGCCAGCACCCGCTGCGTCATGCTCTTGGATGGCGGCGCGGCTACCTGCCCACGCAGCTTACCCGGATGTATGATGAGCTTATCCCTGAACATTGCCACCAAAAGTAAGGCCCGGCTCACGGCTATCTTCGCCAACGTAACTGTCACGAACTTAAAACTTCAATGCCCCGCTACGCCCTCCAGGTCATGTATGACGGCACGGCCTTTAACGGCTCCCAGATTCAGGGCGCGCAGCCTACGGTGCAGCTTGCGCTCAATGAGGCCCTTGCCACACTCCTCCGCCAGCGGGTGGAAACCTTTGGCGCCAGCCGCACGGATGAGGGCGTTCATGCCTTGGGCAATGTCTATCACTTTGATGCGGAACGCGCATTGAGCGCCGATGATGCCTACCGGCTTAATGCCATCCTGCCAATGGCTGTTTCTATCACCGCCACCTTCAGCGTAGCGCCGGACTTTAATGCCCGCTTCGCCGCCTCCTCGCGCCGCTACCGCTACCGGATTTACCGGAAGAAGAATCCCTTTCTATACCAGCGCGCGCTGCACTTCCCCTACCGCCTTGAAAAGGGCGTGCTGGACGAGACGGCCGCCGCGCTGATGGAATACACAGACTTTGAATCCTTTTCCAAGCGCGGCGCGCAGGTGAAGACGTTTCAGTGCCGCATCCTCCAATCCCGCTGGGAGGCGGTGGGCGAGGAGCTGCACTATGTGGTGGAGGCCAACCGGTTCCTGCGCGGGATGGTGCGCGGGCTGGTGGGCACACAGCTACGCGCCGGACGGGGGAAGTACGGCGTGGAGGGCTTCCGGCACATCATTGAAGCAAAGGACTGCGCCCTCGCCGACTTCTCGCCGAAGGGTTTCGGACTTTATCTGGAAGAGGTGGTCTATCCGGATGGGTTGCTGACGCCTTTGTAATACCGCATCCGCGTCTGCACATGGGGCTTAGCAAGGCGCTTTAGAACAGTTCGTCTGGAAGGATTGCTTTAAAGCTTTCGCTTTAGAGCAGTTCATCCTGAAGAATTGCCTTAAAGCTTTTGCTTTAGAATAGTTCGTGCAGAGGAATTGGCTAAAAGCTTTTGTTTTAGAATAGTTTGTCCTGAAGAATTGCTTTAAAGCTTTTGCTTTAGAGTAGTTCGTGCTGAAGGACTCTCTAAAAGCTTTTGCTTTAGAATAGTTTGTCCTGAAGAATTGTCTTAAAGCTTTTGCTTTAGAGCAATTCTTCTAAACAGATTGGCCTGAAGCTCTTTGTTTAGGCCCTTTCCTGCATCAGCAGGGCATTCATACAGCCTGGCAAGGGCCTACCGGAGGCGCTGAATGCGAAAAGCCGCCCTGATTATGGCGGCCTTTCCGCAGGATGCAGTGCGGAGGTGCTGAATGACGCCCTTCCCGCAAAAGCACCCTGCCCCGCCCTTCCCGCTTCGCGTTGTACTTTTAGCATGATGAAGCGGCTCACCATTCTGTTCCTGTTCAGCCTCCTCGCGGCGGGCAAGGCCGCGACTGCCGCCCCCGATACGCTCCGCCCCGCCGCCGCCCGCCCCATGAGCGCCCGCTCCATCACCACTGATGAGCTGGGCAGCGTCTATGCCATCCACACCGACAATACCCTGGCCCGCTACAACGAGCGCGGCGACAGCACGGGCTTCTACCGCACCGCCCTCAATGGCGGCATTGGCTCCGTGGACGCCACCAATCCGCTCCGGCTGCTGCTCTACTATCCCGGCTTCAATAAGGTGCAGCTCCTTGACCGGCAGCTTGCCCTCAAGGCGGAGGTGGACCTGCGCGCCCTCGGCATCTTCTCCCAAACCGCCGTGGCCACCGCCTCCGATGGCAACCTCTGGGTGTACGACCCCATAGGCGCACGCCTCCTGAAGCTTGATGAGCGGGGTACGCAGGTATCCAACAGCATAGACCTGCGGCAGCAACTGAGCTTCGTGCCCCGCGCGGCCGCCCTGCTGGAGCGCGACCGCCGCCTGTACCTCTGCGATACGGCGCGGGGCGTGCTCGTGTTTGACCAGTTTGCCACCTACATCACCACCCTGCCCTTCCGCGGCGTAGCCTCGGTGCAGGCCTTCGACCAGCAAATCATCTTTGCACGCGGCGACAGCCTGCACCGCTACAACATGCAGACTTTTGAGGAGCAATCCTTCGCGCTGCCGCGAAGTAAGGATGGCATCGTGGACGTAAGCCTCTCGCAAAAAGGCCTTGCCGTGCTTTACCTGCGAAGCCTTGTGCTTTACAAAGGCTTTCCCGCAGGGAAATAGCGGCGCTACCGCTTCGTGAGCCGGATGATTTGCACCGGGCGCGGGCCGTGCAGGAGCTGGCGCAACAGGAGGGGCTTTGTGTAAGCCTGCAATGAGTCATTCAAAGAGGATGGCCGTTCAATGAGCACATCCACCGTATCGTATTGCGCAATGGCCGGCAGCAGATGAAGCTGCTTCGCCGCCATCCGGTTCCAGCTGGCAAGGCTGAGGTATTTGAGCAGCTCCGCATCCATCCGGCAGCACTCTACCAATGGAATGCCGGGGTGCGCCCAAAGGCGCATGTACGCTTCTGCATCCTGGCGGGGGTGGAAGTAGTGGAGATTGTATTGGAAGTACAGGTCGCCGGAGCGAACGCCGGCCTTAATGTCGCGTAGGGCAGCAGCCTCTGTCTTCCGCACCTGAAAGGCAAAGGTGGCGAGGCAATAGAGCATCACTGCGGCGATCGCGGTATGCTGCCATCGCTTTGCGCGCAAGCGTGATAATGATTGGGCAATCCCGACACCCACCGCCACCGCCAAAAGCGGCAGCCCCGTCAGGAACACCCGGTAAGGCGCGGCAGCCCCACTCAGATCCGCCAGCAGCGGAGGCAGCAGGAAGATGGCGGCAACGCACAATAGCCAGCACCATCGCCGCAGCTTGTCCTGCATCAGAAAAACGGCAAGCGGCAGGAGCAGCAGGTAGCGCGCAGAGAGGAAATGGTACGCCACCACCGGCATCCGCTCCCGCAGCCCCTCAAAAGGCTTCGCCGCCGTACCGGAAGAGAAGCTCGGCAGCCGCTGCATTTGCGGTAGCAGGGGCAAATAGGCCAAAGCCGCCAGCGTCACCCCGATGCCAATCGCTCCGATAATGCGGAGCGCCGCCGGCATATATGCCTTGTACATTATAGCGCAAATCTCCACAAGGGCGATAAATGCAGCGATGAAGTAAATGTTGGACGGAAGGGTGTAGAGCAGCAGCAGACTCAGCAGGGCAATGATGGCAAGCCGTTTTATTGCAGGCTTTTGCATGGCTTCATATATGGCATTGCCGAGCATTGCGCATAAGCACATGCCCAGACCGTAGCCGCGCATCTGCGCGCCGTAGTTCCAGAAGGGAATGCTGGTGATGAGCACTATTCCGGCAATGGCCCCGCTCCAACGCCCGCTAATCCTCCACCCGAGCCGGTACGTGCACCCGACGGCAGCAAGAGAAAAGGCGAGTGTCAGCAGCCGCAGCAGGACAGGGTGCTTAACGGCATCCGCATAGCTGCCAATGCCGCAGACTGAAGTCCAGCAGCCCGTGAGCAGACTAAAGAAGACATGGTTATTCGGCACGCGGTAATCCATAGCCGCGGTGCCGAATGGCTGACATACGAAGCGCTCCAGCGTGAATAGCTCATCGTTCCAGAAGTCCAGCGCGAGGTGCGGCCATTGCAAGCTGGCGTGCAGCAGCAGGAGCAGCAGGAGCAGCAGCAGCGGCCAGTGCTTTGTTGCGGGCTTCATCTTCAAATAAAAAAGCCCCGCTTCCCGGCGGGGCTTTTAAAAGTAAATGAGAAATGATTAATGCGCTTCTTCGCCTTCGCGGAGGGGAATGTGCTGGGGCACGAAGTCGCCGCCGTTCCCGTCATCCTTGTAGTCGTAAGCCCAGCGATGCACGGTCGGGATTTCACCGGGCCAGTTGCCGTGGCCGGGATGGATGGGTGTTGTCCATTCCAGTGTGTTGGCGCCCCAGGGATTTTGGGTGGTCATTTTCTTGCCCTTCCAGATGGAAGCGAAGAAGTTCACGACAAACAGGAGTTGCGCAAAGAATACGATGATGGCGCAGACGGAAATGAAGGAGTTGAGCGACACGAATTGGCGGAAGCTTTCCCAGGCGCTGTAATCGTAGTAGCGGCGTGGCATACCGGCGATGCCTTCGTAGTGCATGGGCCAAAAGATAAGGTAAGCGCCGACGAACGTAACCCAGAAGTGAATGTAGCCGAGGGTATTGTTCATGAAACGGCTGTACATCTTCGGGAACCAGTGATAGACGCCCGCGAACATGCCGAAGAAGGCCGATACGCCCATTACGATATGGAAGTGCGCCACTACGAAGTAGGTGTCGTGCAGGTGGATGTCAATAGCGGAGTTGCCAAGGAAGAGGCCGGTCAGACCGCCGGAGATGAAGAGGGATACGAAGCCGAGGGCGAACAGCATGGCCGGCGTGAAGCGGAGGTTGCCGCGCCAGATAGTAGTTATCCAGTTGAATACTTTTACCGCGGAAGGAACGGCGATGAGCAGTGTCAGCAGTACGAAGATGGAGCCGAGGAATGGACTCATGCCGGTAACGAACATGTGGTGCGCCCACACCAGGAAGGCTAGAACAGTGATGCCTATGAGCGAGATAATCATCGCAAAGTAGCCGAAAATAGGCTTACGGCTGTTGACGGACAGAATCTCTGATGCCATGCCCATGCCGGGGAGCATGATGATATACACTTCCGGGTGACCGAGGAACCAGAACAGGTGCTGATAAAGGATGGCAGAACCGCCAACATGCGGCAGCGCATGGCCGTTCACAAACAGCTCAGAGAGATAGAAAGAGGTGCCGAAGTTGCGGTCAAAGATGAGCAATACGAAGCCGGAGAAGAGTACCGGGAAGGAAAGGATGCCTAGCACCGCCGTGAAAAACAACGCCCAGATAGTAAGCGGCAGGCGCGTCATGCTCATGCCCTTAGTGCGCATATTCAGAACGGTGCTCACGTAATTCAGACCACCCAGCAGCGAGGAAACTACAAAGAGCGCCATGCCTGCCAGCCATAAGTCCATACCTATTCCAGAACCGAGCGAAGCTTCTTTGAGAGCTGATAGCGGCGGGTAAGTTGTCCACCCGCCTGAAGCCGGGCCGGTCTGCACGAAAAGCGATATGAACATCATTACGCTGGCTGCAAAGAAGAACCAGTACGACAGCATGTTCATGAATGGCGAGGCCATATCACGTGCGCCAATCTGCAGCGGAATAAGCAGGTTCGCAAAGGTGCCGGAAAGGCCTGCGGTAAGGACGAAGAACACGAGGATTGTACCGTGCATCGTTACAAGCGCATAGTAAAACTCCGGAGAGAGTTTGCCGCCCCGCGCCCAGTCGCCAAGGAAAGTCTCCAAGATTGGGAAGGTCTTATCAGGCCAGCCAAGCTGCAGGCGGAAGAATACAGAGAATAGTGCGCCAATAATGGCCCAGATAATGCCCGTAATCAGAAATTGCTTGCCTATGTACTTGTGGTCCTGGCTGAAGATGTACTTGAAAATAAAGTGCGGCTCGTGGTGGGCATGGCCGTTATGGGCGCCGTGATTGTCATGGTCGTTGACATTATGATGCCCGTTTCCCTCTGAGTGGGAGGTATGCGCCACGTTTGGCCCGTCAACTACGATATTTGGATTAAGCGTGCTCATTTGTACTGCTGTTTTTATCTGGAAGGCGGTGGGGCCGCTTTCCCCTTACTTCATCGTTACTGAATTCGTGTGCTCCTGAGGCTGAGCGTTGTTGCTTTTCGTGGTGTCAATCGCATTACCTGTGCCGGTACCGCTAGGGTTACTGCCGCCGGCGGGCGCCGCAGCAGCTTTAGGCCCGAAGTTCGTCACGTAATCCGGCGTCTGGCCCTTCATCCACGCGTCAAACTCCGCCTGCGTCTCATGCACAATCACCGTGCCCCGCATAGAGTAGTGGCCCTTACCGCAAATCTGGTCACAGGAGATTTCATAAACGAAATTCGGATTGTTTGCACGCTTCTTCATTTCTTCTGTAGAAATGCTCGGCGTAAACCAAATCGTCGTCGTGATGCCGGGCACCGCGTCCATCTTATAGCGGAAGTGCGGAAGACCGACATCATGAATCACGTCGCGGGAACCTATAATGAGCTTTACGGGCCTGTTCTTAACAACGTGCAGCTCACCGCTTTGGTTGACTACATCGTCCAGATTATGCTTGTCGGCTTTGTAGTCCAGGCCAAGTACATTATTCGCGTCATTAATCAGGCGGAAGGAGCGCTTGCCCAACTCGCCGTCGGCGCCGGGGTAACGAATCAACCAGTTGAATTGCTTTCCAACAACCTCTACTATCTGAGATTTGGCCGGAGCAGGGGATGTAATGTGAAACCAGTTCTTCAGGCCGATAGCTACCAGAATAGCCATTACAATGGCTGGAATGGTTGTCCATATCAACTCAAGCTTGTTATTGTGCGGATAATAAAATGCCGTGCGTTTTTCAGTGCTTTGATAACGGAAGGCAAACCAAAAAAGCAATGCTTGGGTAGCGAAGAATACGATGCCTGTTGTGAGCAGCGTCACGTTAAACATGAAGTCATACTCCCGGCCTTCCACCGAGGCAGATTCAGGAAGCATTTTTCCAATGAGCGCCTCATGACAGCGCCAAATCAGGTAGCAGCCTGCAAAGAAGAATGCAAGCAGCAGCCATGCCATCAGGCGGTTGGTGCTTGCTCGGGTTTCGGCTTCGCCGCGAAGGGTAGTTGCGTACTCGCTGGCCCTCGCAATCTGATAAATGATTACGAAGAACAGCGTTACTAAGGCGAATATGGTGAATGACATTGTCGTTGAATCGTTGAGACGTTGAATTTTAAGTCGTTTGTCTGAAAATTCCGGAGTCTGAATTTAAGAGACGTGCAATACTGCTTCCTTCATCAGCGGGTGGTTAGTCGGGACAAGCGCGTATTTAGCAAGCGAGGTAGCTGTTGAAAGCATGAACGCGCCAATAAAGCCGCATACGATGCCAACCTCATACCAGTTCAGGTGCCAGTGCGCGCCCATGGTGCCGGGATACATCATCTGGTAGAAGTCCAGCCAGTGGCCAAAGAAGATAACCATCGCCATGAAGGTTACGGTAAAGAAGTTGCGCTTGCTCGGACGGCTCATCAGAATCAGAATTGGCATCACGAAGCAGATGATAAGCACTGCAAACCAGATAACGCTGTATGGCCCCTGCATCCGGATTTTAAAGTAAGTGGTTTCCTCAGGAATGTTGCCATACCAGATAAGCATGAACTGCGCAAACCATACATACGTCCAGAAGATGGAGAAAGCGAACATTAGCTTGCCGAGGTCGTGTACGTGCTCGCGGTTCACGACTTCCATATAGCCTTGATTCTTCAAATAAACCACCCACATCAGGATAAGGCCCATCCCAGTTACAAAGGAAGAAGCAAAGGAATACCAAGAGAACATAGTAGAATACCAATGCACGTCAATGGACATTACCCAGAGCCACGGCGTGGTGCTCATCTGTGTAAGTGCATATACGAGCAGGAAGAGTCCCGCGAAGGTGATGGTGCGCCAGTAGATTTTGGTGGAGTTCTTAGGCGCGGAATCCTGAGCGATGGAAAGCTGGCGGAATTTCAGGCCGAAGAATGACCACAGGCCAATCGCGCAAACCGTGAAGATGGCAAAGAGTTTAGCGTTAAGAAAATTGCTTTTACCCTTGACAATCTCGTCATGGCCCGGCGTCATCCAGCGGTAGATAGGATTGATGTCGCCCTCCGGCGTATGAATGCGAAAGGTGAAAGCGATTAGAAACATTACAACTGTCGCAATAGTTCCGAATATCCAGACATTCGCGCCGATGGCTTCCGGCACACGACGATAAGCCACTATCCAGCTACCCTGCGCCAGCGCCGCGGCAGCCATGATAAAGATGGATGCGGCCGAGATAACGAGGAAGAAGACGGAATTGTGCAGCAGACCGTCCCAGAAGCGGATTTTATTCATGTTATCCGCCGAACCGAGCAGGGTAATGGCGCCGATAATAAGCGTCAGCAGGCCCACGCCGATGAGGGCGAAAGCAGTCATTCGCAAACGGGCCGGTATGATAAAACGTTCGTTCATTTTCTTAGTAGAAAGTCTTTAGTAGAAAGTAGAAAGCTGATATGCCGCTCTGTTTACTCTTTTGTCTTTTGTCTTTAGACTTTTGTCTGCTTATTGGTGTCCTGTCGAGCCGCCTTTTGTATTGTTAGAGCTGTCGGCCGCGTTTGTGCTTGCTGCTGCCGGAGCTGCTTGGGTGCCCATCGTGAAGGCATCACCGCCGTTGCCAGCCTGCTGCTTCTTGATGTAAGCAATAATCATCCAGCGCTGGTGCGGGTCAACCTGAGATGCATAGGAGCCCATTGCATTCTTACCGTATTTAATGGCGGCATAAATCTGTCCCACCGGCATCTTCACATAATTCGGCCCCATCAGGTTAGCTGGCATCGCCGCGAACTTACCTGAAGAATAAAGCGGGCCATTGCCATCCAGCGCCATGCCGTGGCAAATCGCGCAGTAGATGTTGAAGAGACGCTTGCCCTCGCCAAGCTCAGCTTCCGAAAATTTGGCGTTTGTACCAAAAGTCTTGTACGCCATCGTATCGCCTTCCGCGAGGTGGTCAGGCAGGTCATGGCCGCGGGCCACGGTTCCCATCACCGGCAGGCGTGCGGAGTGCTCTTTCTCGCCGGTAGTCGGGTCGTACATATTGTAGTAGTCGTAGGCTTTGGAATACGTCATATCCATTGCGTACGCCTTGCCGGGATTACGGCGCGTGTTGCCGCTGTTGCAGGCGACTAAGCCCAGTGTGGCAGCGGCAGCTATTACTAAAGCTATCTTGAAGTGCTTCATTGCTATTTGTTTCTCGTAACGTCTTATCGACGTTTCAACTTATCAACCATCTTACTGCGCCAATTCATAGGCTTCTTTCCTGTCCCAGCGACCGTACCACCACTCGCTCTCGGCATACTCCACTTTCGTCTCTACTGCTCCGGTGCTTTTCAGGTAATCCAGTATCTCAATATCGGTTGTATTCCCGGTCATCTCTATGACGATAAGGAACAGGTCGTCCGTCTGACGTGGATGGAAGACGTGTTTCTTCACGCCCGGCATTATCTGGTTCAGGTAGCAGAAAGTCAGCACCATGCCCACCGCCGCGAAGAGCACCGTCAGCTCAAAAGTGATGGGTATCCATGCCGGCAGCGCAAAGTGCGGCTTGCCGCCGAAGTTTATAGGCCAGTCGCCGGTGAAAATCCAGCTCATGAAGCCAAGGGCCGTTGCAGTGCCGGTTAGGCCGTATATGAAGCCAGCTACGTGAAGGTCGGTCTCCTTCAGACCCATTGCATGGTCAAGGCCATGCACCGGGAACGGCGTATAGACGTCGTGCATCTTGTAGCCGGAGTTTCTTACCGCCTTTACAGCGGGAAAGAGCACTTCCTCATCATCGTAGGCTGCGACTGCAAACTTTTTGATTGCCATTTTCTGATTCAAAATGCAAAATGCAAAATGCAAAATGCTGGTTGAAATTTCTTGTTTTCTATTCTATAATCAGAATGCAATCCTCAGATATATTCACCTTTTGAATTTTGCATTTTGAATTTTGCATTAATGATGTGCTTCAGCCTGTTCTCTTGCAAACTCTTCATTTCCCTTCTCTTCAATCTGCGCCATTTGCTTCTTGTAAGATTCGCCGGAGGTTTTCAGGATAAACTTGATTTCCGCCACCGCAATCGTTGGGAAGTATTTGGCAAAAAGGAAGAAGCAGGTAAAGAACAAGCCGAAGGTGCCGAGATAGAAGCCGATTTCCGGCCATGTCGGAGAATAGTATGTCCAGGCTGCCGGGCGCGCATCCCGATAAAGTGAGGTCACGATGATTACGAAGCGCTCAAACCACATCCCGATATTTACCACAATGGACATGATAAAGGTGAACGGCACGTTCCGGCGCAGCTTCTTCAGCCAGAAGAACTGCGGAGAGATTACGTTACACGTCATCATCGCCCAATAGCTCCACCAGTACGGCCCCATAATGCGCCACTTAAACGCATCCTGTTCGCCAGGCACCTGTGAGTACCAGGCCATGAACAGTTCGGTCAGATAAGCCACACCAACGATAGAGCCTGTGAGGACGATTACCTTATTCATTGCCTCAAGGTGGCCAATAGTGATGTAATCTTCCAGATGTAAAATCTTACGCACCAGAATCAGCAGCGTATTTACCATCGCGAAGCCGGAGAAGATAGCGCCTGCTACGAAGTAAGGCGGGAAGATAGTGGTGTGCCATCCCGGAATTACCGATGTGGCGAAGTCCATGGATACAATTGTGTGTACGGAAAGTACGAGCGGCGTAGAAAGACCGGCAAGTACAAGCGAAAGTGCCTCGTGGCGCTGCCAGTTCTTAGCAGAACCAGTCCATCCGAAAGAAGCAAGACCGTAATTGAAGCGACGCAGCTTCGTCTTGGCGCGGTCGCGGATGGTAGCGAAGTCAGGAATAAGTCCGGAATACCAGAAGAGCAGTGATACGGTGAAGTAAGTAGAGATGGCGAATACGTCCCAAAGCAGCGCTGAGTTGAAGTTCGGCCACAGCGGGCCACGACTGTTGGGATAAGGCAGTACGAAGAAACCATCCCATACACGGCCCATGTGGAAGATAGGAAACTGCCCGGCGCACATTACCGCGAAGATGGTCATGGCTTCCGCGGCACGGTTCACTCCCGTTCGCCAGCCTTGGCGGAAAAGCAGGAGGATGGCCGAGATGAGCGTACCGGCGTGACCGATACCTACCCACCACACGAAGTTGGTGATGTCCCAGCCCCATCCCACAGTCCGGTTGATGCCCCAAGTGCCGAGGCCCCAATAGACGAACCAAATGACGGAGAATGCTCCGAAGCCGAGGAGGGCAAGCGAGAAGAAGAAGCCAACATACCACAGTTTGCCCGGCTTGCGCTCAATGGGCGAGATGATGTCTTCCGTAATCTGCGCGTAAGTCTTGTGCCCGTTTACGAGCGGCTCCCGCAGGGTTGCTTCATATTTTAAATGCATGCTACAAAAAGTCGTTAGTCGTTTTCTTTCTATCCTTCCGTGCGCGAAACCTTACACGTGTGTCTTCATCAAAATGTCCGTCTCTTCCTTACCGCCCACAATCTTATCTGTATTCCGCACCTTACTCAGGTAGTTCACATTTGGCAGGGAGTGCAGCTCTTCCAGCACGTAATAAGTCCGTTCCATCTGCTCCTTATAGCGCAGGTTATAAATGGCGCTGCTCTTGTCGTTTACGTTGCCAAAGAGGATGGCGTCTGTCGGGCAGGCCGTCTGGCACGCCGTGCGCGCCTCGCCATCCTTCAGCGGGCGGCCTTCCTTCTTGGCCACCAGCTTCACATCCTGCAGGCGCTGTACGCAGAAGGAGCACTTCTCCATCACACCGCGGGAGCGAACCGTTACATCCGGGTTCAGCACCATGCGCGTCAGGTCGTCGTTCATATCATCGCGGCGGCCATCTTCGTAGAGGTTATCCTCAAAGCAGTCTGCACCATTCCAGTCCAGCCAGTTAAAGTGGCGCACCTTATAGGGGCAGTTGTTCGCGCAATACTTTGTGCCGATGCAGCGGTTGTAAGCCATCTGGTTGATGCCCTCGGAACTGTGGTTCGTCGCGCTCACCGGGCAAACATTCTCGCAAGGCGCATTGTCGCAATGCTGGCACATCATCGGCTGGAATACCGTCTGAATGGAGTCCGAATCATCCGGATTGCCCGCGAAGTAGCGGTCAATCGTAATCCAGTGCATTTCCTGACTCTTCAGCACTTCCTTCTTGCCTACAACGGAGATATTATTCTCGCTCTGGCAGCCGATGACACATGCGCCGCAGCCAATACAGGAATTGAGGTCTATGCTCATGCCCCAGTGCAGGCCGGGAGATACGTAAGTCGGGTAAAGGGTACCGTTCTCGCGGAAGCCCTGCTCAAACTCAGCGGCTTCGTTCGCCTCATTCTCTGCGCCGTGCGTGGAATGCTTTGCATCCGGGCCCTCCTCGCTGTGCGAGCCGTGACCGTCGTTGGCCTCGTCGTGGCCTACCCATGGCAGGTGCGCAAAGTGCCCTACTTCCTCCTCCCGCTGCTCCATCAGGTGCTTCGGGTTCTTCGCAAAATCATCTATGGCATATTCATGGATAATGGCGCGGCCTTCGTAGCTGTGGTGCGTCTGTGTAATGGCTACAGGATAAGTGGCAGCGGTCTTTTCTACCGAAGCATTCGGTGAAGCGCACTCAAACGTTGTCCCGTTCCACATCATGAACGGATAGGCGTTCTTGCCCGTATCGGCGGCAGCCATGCCTACGCTCTTCGCGCGGCCATAGCCTACGGCGATTGCTATAACGTCATTGTGCATGCCCGGTACTACTACCGCCGGCAGCTCAATGCTCTTGCCATTTACCGAAACTTTGAGTACACGCTTGTCGTTGACAACTTCATTCTGCGTCGTCAACTCCATCTCCTGATTGCCGGCGTCCAGCTTCTTAGCCATAGCCGGGGAGATGCAGACGTAGTTATCCCACGTCGCTTTTGTAATCGGGTCGGGAAGCTCCAGCAGCCAGGGATTATTGCTCCAGCAACCGCCGCGGCCTATGCCGACCTTCTCATAAACGACCAGCTCGGTGCCGGAAGCGGGCTTCATGCCTGCAATAGCAGCAGTAGCGCCGCTCACATTGCCGCCGAAGGATGCCCCGCCCATCGCCACCGGGCTTGCGGACGCGCCAACAATGCGCGCGTCCTCACTAATAACTACAGTATCTTTTTCAGCAGGACGGTTGTCGCGGGAAGTAACCAGCATCGTGGCCATATCTGCCATACGACTGCCGCCCGGCTCCACCACCCCGTCCTGCAGGGCCTTGTCAAAAGTGCTTTGGGAGCCAAGCTTGTTCATCCACCAGCTCTTCCACATGTCGCCGTACGTGGTGTTCGCACCCGCCCACGTGAGGAGCGAGTCTGCGAATCCGCGCGTCTTGAACAGCGGCGCGATGGAAGGCTGCATGAGGCTGTAGTAGCCGCTCTTAGGCTCGGCATCGCCCCAGCTTTCCAGGTAATTATGGTCGGGAACGATGTACTTGCAAGCAGCCGCAGTCTCGTCCATCCGCACAGCGGTAGAAACGCTTACCGGAACACTCTTCAGCGCCTGCGCGAAGCCTGCGCCGTCCATGTAATCATACACGGGATTCACGCCGTGCATAATCAGGGTGCCTACCTGCCCGGCCTTCATAGCCGCGACAAGGTTTACTATATCGGCATCAATGCCTTGCTTATAATTGGAGGTAACCGCCCAGTTTACGGTTGTGCCATTCGCGCCGATGGCGCCGTTAATGGCGTTCACCATCGTCTGCACGGCTACATTGTTGGAGCCGCACACTACGAGGCCGCCGCCCTTCTTCAGGTCGGCTGCAGCCTTTACGATGGAATCATTAAGCTTTTTAGAAGCGAAAGACGGAGCTGCACCGGTAGAAACGGCATTGTAAAGCGCCACAGCGATTGCGCCGTACTCAGACGGACGGCAGGTAGCACGCACATCAGCATTAGCGCCGGTCATGGAGTGCATCCCTTCAAACTGGTAATGCTTGCTCATGCCCATATTCCGGGCATTCATCTTGCGGCCGGCGGCATAGCCCTTCGCAAACTCAATGGGAGAAAGCCAGGTGCCGAGGAAGTCTGCGCCGATGGAAACAATCGTCTTCGCCTTATCAAAGTGATAAGAAGGTAGCGCACGCTTGCCGTAGCTCGCCTCATTGGCCAGCAGCATGCCGGAATACGACACCGCATCGTAAGTAACGTGCTTCGCACCGGGATACTTTGCTGTAAACTGGTCAATAACCGCCTTTACGGTCGGGGAAAGAATCGTGGAAGTAAGGATGTACGTCGCTTTGCCGGATGCCAGACCTGCTACTACCTGCCGGTCAATGGCCTCAAACATATCCGCCTGCTTGCCGTCTGCATAAGGCATCCGCAGGCGGGCCTTATCATACAGCGAGAGCACAGATGCCTGCACACGGGCGGAAGTGCCGCCGCGGGTGATGGAGCTTAGCTCGTTGCCTTCAATCTTAATCGGGCGGCCGTCGCGCACCTTCACCACCACAGCGCAGTAATCGCCGCCGTCGCAGAAGGAGGAGGCGTACCAGTTCGCCACGCCCGGCGTTACATCTTCGGGCTTAATAGCGTAGGTTATAGCCTTGCGCACCGGCATCTCGCAGGAGGCAGCCAGCATAGCGGCGGCAGTGGAGAAGCCGAGATACTTGAGGAAGTCACGGCGGGGAGTAGTAGCCTCCAGCAGGCTCCCGGATACGTCTGCGAAAGGCAGCGTATTCTGCTCCGGAAACTCGTTGGCTACTATCTTCTGATGAGCGGGTGTGTTATGCAGCTCTTCCAGCCCCTTCCAGTATTTTTTCTGACCCATTTTTAATTCAAAATGCAAAATGCAAAATGCAAAAACTTAATTGCGTTTTGCTGATGCCTTGTGTATAAAACGTTTTGTCTTTTCAGTAATCCCGCTTGCTCTCAAAATACGTATCAAACTGCCAGGCGACTTTTGAATTTTGCATTTTGAATTTTGCATTAATAGTGACACTTCTGGCACTCAATGCCGCCGATGTCTTCTACCGTTACGCCGTCCCGCTTGCCTTCCTTGATTTCCTTGTGGTACTTCTCAAAAATGCTGTAGTAGTTGTTCTCGGCGAAGCGAACCTGCGTCTGGCGGTGGCAGTTAATGCACCAGCCCATTGAAAGCGGCGCAGCCTGATAAACCTCGTCCATCTCTTCAATATTGCCATGGCAGCGCTGGCACTGAATCTGGCCCACCTTCACGTGCTGACTGTGGTTGAAGTACACATGGTCGGGCAGGTTGTGAATTTTAATCCACTGCGGCGCGGAGGCGAGGATATTGCCCTTAGCGTCGCGGCGATATTCCTTTTTGGCGGGGTCCCAGCCGGCATACTTGTAGAGCTCCTGGATTTGCTGGGTGCCGTTATAAACGTGGCCTTCGGCGTCCTTTAGCTCGTGCTCCTTCTCGCCGGTGTACTCCGCAATCTGCTTGTGGCAGTTCATACACACGTTGGTAGAAGGAATCATCGCGTGGCGGCTCTTTTCCGCGCCGGCGTGGCAGTACAGGCAGTTGATTTGATTAACGCCCGCATGGACTTTATGGCTATAGAAAATCGGCTGCTTCGGCTGATAGTTCTGCTGGCGGCCCATATTAATAGCGCCGTTTACCATCCAGTAGCCTGCAAGGCAGATGAGCAGGATAACACCTGCCGCAATCCAGAACTTGTGGCGGTAAATCGGGATTTCTGCCTCCACCGGCCGACCCTCCTTCGCTTGGGCCACACGCTTCAGGCCCGCATTGACGCGCCAGAGGATGAGGGCAAGCACGAGCATCACCAGCGTAATCAGCGAATAAAGCCAGGTATCGTCTTCACCACTATCGGCTGTCGCGCCGCCACCTGTCCCAGCTACAGCAGAAGGTGCTTTATACTCATCAACGTACTTAAAGATGGCATCAATATCTTCCTTAGCCAGCGCAGGGAAGGCGGTCATCACCGTAGGCTTGTACTTGTTAAACAGCTCATTGGCGTGCTTGTCGCCGGAGGCTATCATGCCGCTCGGGTTGTGCACCCAGTCATACACCCAGTCCGGGCGCGGCCAGTTGTTGCGGGCGCCTTGCAGGGCCGGGCCGGTAGCGTCTTTCAGCGGGTTGTGGCAAGTCGCGCAATTGGCCTGAAACAAGGCCTTGCCGTCAGGCGCGGCAACTGATAGATGGGCGGAAAAGAGAAAAACGAAAGCAAGAATTCCGGCGAGCAGCTTTGAACAGGGGCGGGCCATCAATCTATAGAGTTCGGGCACAGTGTAGCGTTTGAGAATTAACGTAGCCTTTAACTAAGACGGCTGCAAAAATACAGAGCCATGACCAAACGGCTTATCCCTTTTTGACAAAAAAATTTCCCGAATGCGGAATAAATCATCAGTACGGATTTATCAATGGACGATATAATTTACCCATCCTTTTACATGCTCAGGCCACATTCGACTACACGCTTTGCACTTTATAGCTACGATTCCCTTGTCCTGCCTATCTTTCAAAAAGCGCCTTCAACATCCGGGTAACTGCATAGCTCACTATGGTGCCTATCGCGCCCAACACGCAGCTTTTAATCAGATCTCCGCTATTTAGTGTAACCGTAATGCTCAGCAGCGAGCCGCATACGGCGCTCACATTCGCAGGTGTTTTTAAGAAGCTCATAAGTTCTGAATTTTAAAGGCAATGACCCTGATAGCACAATCGTGTGCTAAGGAGCGTTTGCCTTGATAGATGTTTGTTTATTAAAAAGGGGCGGGAATGTCTGTGCTTCCCGCCCCTTACTGTTAATTGAGTCTGTTAGCGCTTACGCATCCGCATTCACAATGCACACCGCGTCAAAGCCGCCGTTGTTCAGCGCATACTTCAACCCGTTTACCTCCTGGTAAAAGCGCACGGCCAGTACCTGGAAGATGGGCAGCGTACTGTTGGGCACAATCGCAATGCTTAGGCTAAGGATGGCCGTTGCCGTATTATTAATCGGCAGGTAGCCGCTGGCCGCTGTATCAGAGCTGCTCGTGCCCAGATTAAAGTCCACCTCCGCTCCCGCCGCTTCCAGCTTATAGTGCGTAGCCCCTTGCGGATAAGAAAGCGACACCGCCGGCACAAAGGGCGGCACCGTGATGTCCAGCGCGCCGCTCGTCCTGTTAATGCTTGTGCCATACGGCGCCAACAGCGTAGTACCCAGCTTGCCGCGTACGTTGAAGTTAAATCCGTTCAGTCGTGTAATGTCGCCTGTGGCTACGCGGCGTTCGCCCCGCACGCTCGTCGTGTCGCCCTTCAGGCACATCATCATTGTCTGATGCAGCCGGCCAGTCATACGGCTGTCCGCGCCTTCCAGCATCGTCCGAAAGGTGCTGCGCAGCACTTTACCGCTTTTGCCCGCGCTGCCGAATTCCTGCCCGTTCTCCCGCGTCCGGACAAAAGCCGGGTCGTTAGCTATGCGTTCCTTGCTCACCTCGCTTTTGCTTTTAGCTCCGTAGCTGCCGTCGCTGTTGCGAAAGAAGGTGACGTCGCCGATGGTGCCCTGTAGTTTGATTGGGCCGTGTTGTGTTGCCATGTCGTTTGGTTTTTATTGGTTTGTTTATTGATGTTCGGCGCATCGTCTCGGCTGCGCCGCTTTGCCGTCCCGTCTGATAGCTGTCTTTCTGTTGCAAAGGGCCCTTTTGCGTGGTGGAGACATCTACCGTTCGATGGAGCAAATATGCCATCGTTAACAAACCTTCCTGACCAATTTCAGACGCTTTAAGTCCCGTTCGGCAACACATAGCGCTGAAAAGCGCAATGCCGGCAAAAGCGGCAGCGCAAGGCTTATTAAGCACAGAATGGATTGCTTATAAGCTATTTAGCAAACACTAAGCATTTTTCGGCATCATAGGGCAGCAAGGCCACATAACATTATTCCGCGTATGACTTACTGCGACTGCTTCCAAGAATGCTGCTTTATTGATTGCTGCGCTTGTTGCTAAAAATTTACCGTTTTTACAAACACCTTCTTTATGTTTGTCTAGCAACAAATACGCATCAATCCTTGTCACTCATCAACCCCCGCCGCATCGTCCTCGCCCGCGAAAGCCGCGGCATCAATCAGTCGGAGCTTAATGAGCGCGCCGGCCTCGCCGTCAGCACCCTCAGCAAAGTGGAGCGCGGCGAGCTCGGCCTCTCACCCGATGCGCTCAGCCGCATCGCCGCTATTACTGGTTATCCGCTGAGCTTCTTTGCCCAGCCCGGCGGCCCGGCCCCCGATTCGCTTGCCTGGCGCCAGCGCGAAAAGGTGGCCCAAAAGCTCCTCACCCCCGTCAACGCGCAGGTCAATATCCTCCGCCTCATCGTGCAGGGCCTTACACAGGATTTAGGCATTGCGCCGCCCGCCCTGCCCATCATGGTGCTCGGCCCCGATTGTACGCCGGCCGATGTAGCCCGCTCCCTGCGCCGCACCTGGTCGGTTCCGGACGGCCCCGTACCCAACCTCACGGCCGTCGTAGAGGAGCACGGCATACCCGTCGCCGCCTTCCCTTTCGGCACGGAGCGTATAGACAGCCGCGCCGCCCTTACGGATGGCCGTCAGCCCCTCATCTGCATCAATAGCGCCCATACGGGCGACCGGCAGCGCTTCTCCCTCGCCTACCAGCTCGGCCACCTGCTCATGCACACCTTCAGCCCCGTGTCGGGCACTCAGGACACCGGCCATGAGGCTAACCTGTTCGCCGCCGAGCTGCTTATGCCCGAAGCGGCCATGCGCGCTGCCATCGGCGACCAGCCCATTACCCTTCCCCTGCTTGCCGATATGAAGCGCCGCTGGCGCGTAAGCATGATAGCCCTGCTTTATCGGGCAGACGACCTCGGCTATACCACCGAAAATGGGAAGCGCTATCTCATTCAGCAGTTCAACGCCCTCAAGCTCCGCCGCCGCGAGCCGGTAGAGCTGGACGTGCCCCCGGAATCGCCGCAGCTTATCCGCTCCTGGCTCGCCGCCCTCCGCAGGGGGGAGCGCCACACCACCGCTACCCTCGCCGCCCGCATTCACCTCAGCACCGAAGATTTTATAGCCCGCTTCGCCTAAACACATTCCAACATTCCAACACTCCAATCTTACCCCATGCATCCCCAAGACACTCCCGTCCCCATCAAGCCCTATAGCTGCAAAGAGCTCATCGCCCTCTATGGCATCAGCCGCAAGACCCTCTCCCGCTGGCTCCTGCCCTTCGCCGCAGAAATCGGCGAGCGGCAAGGACATTACTATAATGTGAAGCAGGTCACCGTCATTTTTGATAAGCTCGGCCAGCCCAACCGTGAGGTGTGATGTGCAGCGTGAAATAATGCTTGTGATCGCCGCACCTGGATAACAAGCCTTGCTGCGTCCTTAGCATTATCGCCGCCTGTCATTTCAAAGAATGCGAAATCCCGAACATGGTACAACTTGGTAAGGTGGAATAGCTAAAGAAAAGGAATAAACGCGCTGCCTGGCTGAGCGAATGTTTATGCTCAGTGGCGGACAGACTTGTAATTGCATGTTATTTGCCGTTGCGTATTACCTTTCACATCTGCGCACCTATGACTCCCTCGGCCAGGTGGAATGAAGCGGAAACCCGCTATAATGCTATTGACCCCCTTTTAAAGAAAGCAGGGTGGAATCTTGCTGATAGACGCGAGGTAGCATTTGAGGTTCCAATTAATGGATATGACAGTACACCGGAAAACGGAATTACAGACTACTCGCTGTTTCGCCATAATGGTGAAGTGCTGGCAGTCGTGGAAGCGAAGCGTACAAAACGTGACGCACGCGTAGGCAAAGAGCAGCTCAAACAATACCTGGACAAGATTGAAGCAAAGCAAAGCTTCCGCCCCTTTGGCTTCCTCACTAATGGCATTGACCTCTGGTTCTGGGATTCAGCGGAATATCCGGAACGGCCTGTTGCCGGATTCTATACCAAGGATGATTTAGAGCGGCTGCTTTACCTGCAACAGAACAGGCAGCCCCTGCCTTCTATTGATATTAAAGCCAGCATTGTGAACCGCGGCTACCAGATAGAAGCGGTGCGGCGGATTGGCGAGCGGATTGATGTGAAGAAGAAGCGCAAGGCGCTGCTGGTGATGGCAACCGGCACCGGCAAGACGCGTACCACGATGGCGCTGATTGATGTGTTTCTCCGTGCCAGGCGCGCGCAGAAGGTTTTGTTCTTAGCGGATAGGGATTCACTGGTGGACCAGGCGCTCACGGATGGTTTTAAGGTGCATCTACCGCATGAGAGCCGCGAGCGTATTCGCACAGGATTATTAAAAGACCCGGTGGAGGCTACCAAGGTTCATGGCGCGCGCATCTTAGTCTCTACACTACAGACATTGGAGCTTTGCTACGAAGAGTTTTCTCCCGGGGCCTTTGACCTGATTGTTTCTGATGAGGCGCACCGGAGCATTTACAATAAGTTCTCGGACGTGCTGGCCTATTTTGACGCAGTACAGATTGGGCTCACGGCCACGCCGGCGCATTTTATAGACCGCAACACCTTTAAGTTTTTTGAGACCGACGGCACGGCGCCCGCCTTTCTCTATACCTATGATGAGGCGGTGACTGAAGGGCATCTTGCCGACTATAATGTATGGGCTGCGCAGACGAAGTTTCAGCGCAAAGGCATCAAAGGTGTTGACCTCAGCGAGGAAGACCAGGAAGCATTGCGTGAACGCGGCATAGAACCGGAGGACATAGACTTTGAAGGGACAGACTTAGAAAAGAAGGTAACTAACAACGACACCCTGCACAGGCAGTGGGATGAGTTCATCAATGTGTGCCATAAGGATGCCGGCGGACAGCTACCGGCCAAGACTATTGTATTTGCCATTACACATAAGCATGCGCTACGCTTAGAGGAGGCATTCAACGAGATGTACCCGGAGCATAAAGGTTTGCTGGCGCGGGTGATTACCTCTCAAACCGAGCGTAACAAAGAGCTGCTGCGACAGTTTAAGCATGAAGAGCTGCCCCGCATTGCCATATCGGTAGATATGCTGGATACCGGCGTGGATGTGCCCGAGGTGATGAACCTTGCCTTTATGAAGCCCATCGGTTCGCAGATTAAGTTCTGGCAGATGATAGGCCGCGGCACCCGTAGCCTGGAAGCCTGCAAGCGTCTGAGCTGGCTGCCCGGCTTTAAGAAGGACAGCTTCCTGATTGTGGACTACTGGGAAAACTTTGAGCACTTCAATATGATGCCCAAAGACGACACAGAAGGGCCGGCGCAGATACCGGTACGCACGGGCATATTCAACACACGATTGTCCAAGCTAGCCCTGCTCTTAGGAGCGCAGCAGGGTGAAGACTTTAAGCGCATACTTGCGGATGTACGGGCAGATATTGCGAGCATCCCTACAACTTCCTTTAGCGTGAAACAGGGGATGAAAGATGTGCTGGATGCCTGGGATGATAGCTGGTATGCCTACATCACTACCGATAAGCTGGAACTGCTGCGTATGAAGGTGGGGCCGCTGCTGCGCTTTGCACCTACAGGCAATCTGGCAGAGGCCTTTTTTACGAGTAAGATGGAGCGGCTGAGCCTGAGCCTGCTGGAAGGCAAGGACGTAGCTGCCGCTGCTGGGGGCATTCGCGAGGATATAGACCTGCTGCCGCGCAACCTCAGCCAGGTGGCGCCGGCGCTGCCGCTAGTGAATGCGATGCTGACCGGCGACTGGTGGGCACAGCCTACGGTAGCCAAGGCCGATGAAGCCCGCAAGACACTGGCGCCGCTGATGAAGTACAAGCGCGAGAAGCCTAACCCGGTAATAGAGCTGGGTCTGGATGACATTATTGAAAGTCGCAAGTGGGTAGTTCTTTCTAAAGGCGCGGGCGGACAGAAGATGATGGTGGAGGACTACAAGGCGAAGGTGGAAGCCCGTATACAGCAGATAGCGAGCGAGCATCCGGTTGTGCAGCGCCTGATAGCAGGCGAGGCGGTGAGCTTGCAGGAACTGCTGAGCCTGGAAAGCACACTGGAGCTGGAGCTGCGCAGCGATGATGGACTGGCCCTGAGCGAGGACAATATGCTCAAAGCCTTTGGGGTGCGCGTGGGTGCGCTGATCGACTTCCTGAAGTATGTGCTGCGGCTGGAAGAAGTGCCGCTCTTTGATGAAGTGGTGAAGCGTGCCTTTGATAGCTTTATCCGCGAGCATGGCTACAATGCCGACCAGACGCGTTTTTTACGGACGGTACAGACTGTCTTTATGCAGCGGCGGAAGCTGGCGCTGGATGATTTGTACGAAGCGCCTTTTATCAACTTTGGAATAGGTGCGGTGGAGAAGCTGTTTAATGCAGAGGAGGTGGAGGAGATCATTGAGATGACGCAGCGCTTAAATGTATGAATCGTGGATTTTTATGATCAAGCGATTGCGCGGAGTATCTTGTGCCCGTCTTCTTCATCCTTTTCATCCATCAATCTGCGTAATCTGTGATTCAGACTTTGAGATTGGGGGTAGGTGAAGAAGCTGGTTGGAATGAAAAAAGAACAGATTATTAGCATAGATAGGGTTTGATAAGGTGATTATGCATACGGTATCAACTCCAAATATTTTCTAGTCTTGTTCTTCCATGGCAAAATATAACTTAAACAAGATCACCGAATTTGTTAGAGCGGTGTCGTCGTTGCCTGATGCCATTTCTTTCGCACCGGATAATTTGTCAACTGCTAGTTCATCCACGAACTCAGACGAAAGCAAATCAGTTTCTCTAACGGCACAGAAAATCAAGCACGGTATTGAAGGCTATCTAAGGGCAGTGACAGAAGATGATTCAATTTATCTAAAGGAGTTGAGCAAAGTCAACTTTTCTGTAAACGCTGCAAATTCACCAATTAAGAACAACCAAAGGTGGCTGGCTGACAAAATCTCTGTTTTGTCAATTCTTAATAGAGTGAGAATTGAATTTGAAGAAAAGTTGGCCATTGAACGTGAGGCAAACTCCATCGGATCATTTTTAAAAACGAATGCTGCGAGAGCGATCATTCTAACAGCAGTTGTTTCTTTGGTAACAGGATTTTTAAGCAAGGATCTATTTTCTAAAATATCAGGACGAGTAAAATGGACGGATCTAGGTTCTCCATTTCCAAATTTTGAAGTAATTACTCAGGAGAAGACTGTTGACTTAACAGAATGGACGCCTTCTGGAACATCTGATGCAACTGATCACACTGGTAAAGCCACCTTTAATGATGCATTCATGCTTAGAAAACTGCGGGATGAAGGAAAATATTTTTGCGTTACAGCGGCTTCCACAGGCAGCATGCCGTTATTTACATCTCAAAGTCATCAAATAAAACAAAATGCCATTGACATGAAGATTGAGGGTATGCCCAATATCAAAAATCAAGCTATTGCTGCATTAGATGTCACCGAGGAAAAAGTCAACAAAGAGTTCAAAGCTGATATTCATTCTATAAGATACCGAGGTTTTACAGATGAAAAGGCTAATTGGTGTTCGACGGGTATTTGGCACTCAACACGACAACTCGTTTATAAAGTCAAATTTCCAAAAGACAAAATGGGGAACAGCTTTTCGTTTAAAACCTCATTCTTCTACGACCGTAATTGTTACCAGACATTACAACCCGACTCGGCGCATGTTAAGATAGACGCTAACAGTATTTCATGGATTATAGACAAACCAATTATTGGTAACGCATATCGTTTAGATTGGAACTGGTGATGCGTCACATTATTTCAAACAGAGCTTAGACCCTATACAATTTCTTTTTAGAATAAGGTTTTGTCGTTTGATAGTGGTGATAAGGGATAGATACAAGCATACACGCTATTCTAATTACACCAGCGCTGGATGATTTGTATGAAGCGCCATT
Source organism: Chitinophagaceae bacterium (assembly GCA_965246785.1). Classification (GTDB taxonomy): domain Bacteria; phylum Bacteroidota; class Bacteroidia; order Chitinophagales; family Chitinophagaceae; genus UBA1952. The sequence continues at coordinate 185,008 of CBDFFM010000001.1, read as the reverse complement.
TACCAACTTTGGCATGGGTGCCGTGGACAGGCTCTTTACAAATGAAGATGTTGAAGGGATAATTGAATTGACGCAACAACTGAAAAGCTGATGGAATTGCGCAGCGACCTGCTTAAAGAAATCCTCGGCATCATTGAAGGTGCGCGGGTGGCTGCAATCCGCTCCGTGGATTTTGAGCGCACGCTGATGTACTGGAAGATTGGGCAGAAGATTTTTGAAGAGGAGCAGGGCGGTAAAGACAGGGCGGATTACGGCTCGCAGCTTATTAAAGCCCTTGCCGCTGAGCTGCAACCTCAATTTGGGAGCGGCTTTTCATGGCGGCAATTATACCGCTATGTGCAGTTTTACCGGATGTTCCCAAATTTGTCCGCACTGCGGACACAATTCAGTTGGACGCATTACAGGACACTTATCTCAATAGACAACAGCGACAAGCGTGAGTTTTACATAGCCGAGGCCGAAAAGAATAACTGGACAGCGCGCGAACTGGAGCGGCAGGTAAACAGCCTGCTCTTTGAGCGCCTGCTGATGAGCAATGATGTAGGCAGCGTACTGGCTGTAGCCCGTAAGGAACGGCAGCCGCAAAGCTCGCAGGAAATAATCAAAGACCCGATGGTGCTGGAGTTTCTGGGCTTGAAAGACCATGCGAGCTATCGTGAGCACGATTTGGAAATTGCCCTGATTACGCACCTGCAGGACTTTATCATGGAGCTGGGCAATGGCTTTGCCTTTGTTGCCCGGCAGAAGCGGATTCATGTTGACGGCGACGAGTTCTTTATTGACCTCGTATTTTACAACCGCCTGCTGCAATGCTTTGTGCTCATAGAGCTGAAGACGGAAAAGCTGAAGCATGAGCACCTCGGTCAATTGCAGATGTATGTGAACTATTACGACCGCTACGAAAAGCAGGACTTTGAGAACCCAACCATAGGCATCCTGCTGTGTACGGATAAGAATGATGCGGTAGTAAGAATCTCCCTGCCCGAAGGGAATAAGACGATTGTGGCCAGCAAGTACCAGCTTTACTTGCCGAGCGAGGCGGCTTTGATTGAGGAGGTGAAGAAGGAGATAGAGAGACTGGATGCGCAGAAGGAGGGGGCAAATGATGAATAGACTTTGTAGCGTATTCAAATCATGCGGGAGGGACATCAAGAAGTGGCTGACCAAGCAAAAAGAAGTAAAAGAGGAAACTCTGACCGACTGGTTGCTCTACAACCTTTCGGAAAAAGTGCCGACAATAAAATACAAACAGTTCACACGAACTGAAGAGGGTCGCAAAACTGGCGCGGATTGGGAATGGTGGTTTGTTTTCTCAACAGACAAATCATTCGTAGTAAGAGTTCAGGCTAAGAAGCTAAAACCAAATTCTGATTGCTACCCAGGAATTGCATATACACGAAACGATAAGCTGCAAATAGAAAGATTGCTTGAGGACAGTGCAAGCGATGGTTATGCATCTTTCTATGCTTTTTATTCAACGGAAACAGCAAATGGTACAATGTGTAAAGGCACGCCAAGAGCCGAAGGAATTTTTATCGCTGAGGCAAACAAATTGAGGGACGAATTCATTCTAAAAAGCAGAAAAACCCTATCACCCGCTGACGTATTAAAGTTCGCCAACCCTCTAGCGTGCCTGTTCTGTTGTCCTCTGACTTGTGCGCCTCATCAAAACATTGAACACGCGTTCAAACAGTACCTGACTGAGTATTTCCCAACCTATTCTAACAATAGTCTTGCAGTTAGAGGAAATTCTGACAACTTAGGATTTGTTGATACGCCAAAGAATATCTTGGATGCAATAAACAACTTAGACATACCTGATTGGTGGGATACAGAACTACGTTCCTCATTTCAAAAAACTAATGCTATTCTGATTGTTGATTTAAGAAATCCAGAGAGTTTGATATAATGCTCACCAACCCTAAAATCCCAAATAGACGCCCTCTGGCTCCGCTTCTGGAGCGGCGGCGTCAATAATCCGCTCAATGCCATTGAGCAGATGAGTAGCTCCATTCTCTTGCAGCACCGTGTTGTACCTCAAGCTGCAATTAGAACACAAAAAACAACAAATGCAGAATCATTTTATTGATAAATGGCAAGACTTTAGAAATCTTGTGTCTGGCGAAAATTTTCAGAGTTGGGCCTTCCGCGGCCAGTCAAATGCGTCGTGGCCTATGTTCAGTTCTCTAAGTCGTCACTTGCTCAACTTCGGCATTGATAAGCGTGCATGGTCGCATCAGGAAGAGCGAATAATCCGTATTTTCCAAAGGAAGGCCCATTTATATCTCACACACATACCCGATAAAAGCGACACGTTTGAATGGCTGTCCATAATGCAGCATCATGGTGCTCCGACGAGACTACTGGACTTCACTTTCTCACCTTATGTCGCCGCATATTTTGCGTTACAACGTGCCACTGCTGAATCTGTCGTTTGGGCAGTATTTCCTCCTAAAATAGATTCAAACGAAAGCATTGCATTAAATAGCGGAGAGGTGATTATTCCACGCAAAATGTGGATGCGTGACGCTGGGAATTTTTGTAAATACTATCTGCCTGGAAAAATCCCTTTCGTTATGCAAGGCGAACCACACAGTATGAACAAAAGACAAATAGCGCAGTCAGGAACCTTTTTGGTGCCTGGATGTCTAGGCACTGTTTACAGAATGAATTTGGTATTTAAGACAGCTGAGGCCAAGAAGATAAATCCTTGGAAGTTGCGGGCGAGTTTGTCAAATCTGGTGGCTATTCTTCGGAAGTATTTGAGTCTGTTTATCGCCCTTTCCACTACGTTTCTGCCTTTGTATTTATCCCGGTCATAGTCTCTTTGCTCCCTATTGCTTCGCCTGCTCGGAATAACGACCTCAACCACACCTGCTGACTTTAATTTATCAACAAACCATTTAGCATCATAACCTTTATCAGCCATTGCAACAAAAGGTCTGTATCCTCTTACCAGTTCAGCCGCACGCTTATAATCACTCTCATGCCCCGCCCCGACAATGGTCCTGCATATTCTTCCTACTGCATTTACAGCCAGATGAATCTTAGATGTCAATCCGCCACGTGAACGACCCAAAGCGGCTGGCCGGGCTTCAGTTTTTTTTGACCCGCAGCCACCTGATTGGCTCTGACCGAAGTAGAATCAACCATTATTACCATCGGCTCCGGATCTGCAGTTAACTCAAAAATCTTTCCCCATACCCCTGCCTTTGACCAGCGATTAAATCTCTGATAGATGCTGTACCATTTACCAAACCGCTCCGGCAGATCGCGCCAGGGCAGACCGGTTTTAGCATGGAAAAGAACAGCATTCACAAACAAACGGTCGTCATGTGAGCGGCCACGCTTTGGTAGCAATGGCTTTATCTGCTCCCATAATTTATCACTCACCTCATGTCTTCTCATAGAACACAAAATTCTAAAACCATCTCTTATAACTTAGCCAAACTGTAAACAACACCTAGACATACCTGTTGAGGAACTTCTAAGTGAATATCCTGACAGCAGTGATATTATTGCAAAGATCACACTAGACACGCAGAAAATAAGATACGACGCCATGAAGGATTTGTATCGGTCTAACATAACCGATGCAACGTTGTTCCCTGATATTGATGGACTGGCAAGATCTCTTGGCTTTGAACTTGAAATTCACTGGGCCTATAGTCCGAAGACGATGGAATTAGTGAAAGGGTTTGAGCATCCACCTTTTGATTTGCCAGAGGCCTTAAAGGTATCAATTCAAAACAGCTCAACTTAATGCTCACCAACCCAACCCTAAAATCCCAAATAGACGCTCTCTGGCTGCGCTTCTGGAGCGGCGGCGTCAATAATCCGCTCAATGCCATTGAGCAGATGAGCTACCTCATCTTCCTGAAGCGCCTGGAGGATACCGATAATGACGCAGCCCGCCGGGCAGGCCGTCGCGGTACGGCGCATGTGACCGTGTACGAAGCATACGCCGCAGCCCTGGCGAAAGCAGCCGAAGCCAAAGGCGATACGCTGCCCGAGCTGGTGCGCAAAGACCCGAAGGGCGACAGCCTCAAATGGAGTAACTGGAAGCAGCTGCCCGGCGATGAGATGCTGGCCTTTGTGCGCGATACGGTCTTTCCCTTCCTGCGCAACCTGGGTGCCGAGTACAGCGCCTTTACCCAATATATGCAGGATGCGACCTTCATCATCCAGAAGCCCAGCCTGCTGCAGGAGGCCGTCAAGATTATTGACGACCTGCACCTGAGCGAGCAGAATGCCGATGTGCAGGGTGATATCTATGAGTACCTGCTCAACCAGCTCAGCAGCGCCGGTCGTAATGGGCAGTTCCGGACGCCGCGGCATATCATCCGCATGATAACGCGGATGGTGAACCCGAAGATTGGCGAGCGCATCTGCGACCCTGCCGCGGGTACGGCCGGCTTCCTGGTGACGGCCTATGAGCACATCCTGGAGCAGAATACCAGCCCGGAGATACTGAGCGTGGATGAGGAAGGCAAGGCGCACCACCTGATAGGCGACCGGATAGCCGACCCGAAGCTGCACGAGTTCCTGAAGAGCAAAGCCATAAGCGGCTACGACAATGATGTAACGATGGTGCGCATCGGGGCGATGAACCTGATGCTGCACGGCATAGACCGGCCACGGTTCCGATATGCGGACGGGCTGAGCAAGGGATTTAATGAAGCGAGTGACTATGATGTGGTGCTGGCCAATCCGCCGTTTAAGGGTAGCATTGACGAGAGCGATATGAATGCCCGCTTCCGCGTGAAGACGAAGAAGACGGAACTGCTGTTCTTAGAGCTAATCCACGACCTGCTGGAGAAAGGCGGTCGCGCCGGCGTGATCGTGCCGGATGGCGTGCTCTTCGGCACGAGCAATGCGCATGTGGGCGTACGGAAGATGCTGGTGGATGAATGCAGGCTCTCCGGCATTGTGAGCATGCCCAGCGGCGTGTTTAAGCCTTATGCGGGCGTGAGTACGGCCGTGCTGCTCTTTACCAAGGGCGATGTAACGGACAAGGTCTGGTATTACGACATGCAGGCCGATGGCTACAGCTTAGACGATAAGCGGCAGAAGATAGCAGGCGATGATACGGCGGAGATTGTGGCGGAATACAGGCGCTACATAGCGGAAGGTGCAGCTTATACGCCGCCACACAGCAAGGTGCTGCTGGTGGATGCTGCGGATATAAGGGCCAATAAGTACGACCTGAGCATTAGCCGGTATAAGCCGGTGGCGTATGAGGCGATGGCGTATGAAGCGCCGGAGGTGGTGCTGGATAGGTTGATGGTTATGGAGGAGGAGATTGGGTATTTGGTAAAGGGGATTAGAGAAAAAATTGAAGGAGTATGAGCTATAAGGAAAGATTGCTCGGAGATGTAGTTAGGAAAATGGCTACAGGTAAAACACCGCCGACAGCTCAGAGCGAGTACTTTAACGGAGATATCAATTGGTACACGCCGGCAGACATCACGAACAAGCTTTTTCTAAATGGTTCAAGCCGTAAGATTTCACAGAAAGCGCTATCAGACAAAAAGGCTGTAGTTTTTGAACCAAATACATTGCTAATAACGTGCATCGGCAATATCGGGCGCGTCGGGATTACATCTGGAATTACGTCGTCTAATCAGCAAATAACCGGACTTACATTTAATAACGAAATTGACCCGCAGTTTGCTTTCTACTTTTTTCAGTTCATACAGCCTGAATTAGAACAAAAGGCAAATAATGCGGTTGTTCCAATTTTGAATAATGCAGGTCTAAGAGAAATAAAAATTAGGTTCCCGAATATTCGAAAGCAAAAAGAAATCGCACATATTCTTTCGCAGGTGGATAACGCACAGCAGCAGCGGAAAGTAGCCAATGGGCTTACTGAGCAGTTTTTGCAGAGCACTTTTCTTTCCCTCTTCGGCGACCCGGTGCGGAATGAGAAGGGGTGGGAAGTGAGGACAGTAGACAAGCTAATTGCTAACGGAGAAAAAATCAGTTATGGCGTCGTACAACCTGGCGATGATAATAGAAACGGTATTCCAGTCATTCGCGTAGGAGATTTTTCAGGAATGACAATTAGCAACAGCAAGCTTAAAAGGATTGACCCAATTATAGAAAGCAAATACACGAGAACAAGAATTAATGGGAGTGAGATTCTAATTGCTTGTGTAGGCTCAATTGGAAAAGTTGCGCTAGTTGATGAAACGCAAGTCGGCTACAACATAGTACGCGCGGTCGCCAGAATCAGTCCAAATGAAAAAGAGATTAATCGCTTTTATTTGGCCTACTACTTATCTACTCCATTGGTTCAATCTTACTTTACAAACGAAACAAAAACTGTTGCCCAGCCAACGCTGAACATTAAGCAAATTGAAGCGACAGAGATTCTTTTGCCTCCTCTCAAACTTCAACAACAATTCGCCGCCATTGTAGCGCAGACAGAGGCATTGCGGCAGCGGCAGCGGGCACATGCGGCGGAGCTGGAGGAGATGTTCCAGGGATTGCTGCAGCGGTATTTCGGGTGAAGTATGTTCAATGCACGTCATTTCTGAGCCTTTTATCTCAACGCCACCTATCACTAATCCCACCCAATAATGCACATGAAACTCCAGTCCATTAAATCCAGACTCATTTTGCAATTCTTAGCCGGGACGCTACTCTTGGCTACACATTTTGCCGAAGCCCAGGGAGTTCCCGACAGCCGGATATTCAGCACTTTCAGGCAAGGAGAGCGAGGCAATTGTGCCTCCGTTGCGCTAATAAAAGCGGCCATGAACGTTTATGGAATCGGCAACGTCTTTCAGGAAGAGCGGATAGCAGACACTTTGTGGCGCATTACTACAAAGAACAACAGCCAGTATTACCTGAGCAGCCGGGAGCTGCGTATGGCTGCCACATCTGCCGATTTTCGCCTGGAAGACTCAAATGAGCTTGAGCTTTACCGTTATGCAGTCCGTTGCTATGCAGTCATGGGCAAAGTGAGGGAAGATTTAGACCAGTCAGAAGACATAAAGAATTACGCCGATGCGCTGGAGGCATTAGAAGCTGGAGCCTATACCCCAACTGTGTTCAGATATCTGGGGCTGGAGAACAAAATCAACGCGATGTACAAATGGGAAAGCACTGCCAATAAATGCGGTGTGGTAGCATGGCGAAGCAAGCATGCAGTATTCGCCTGCTACGGATACATGGATAATCATGGAGACAAAGAAGGATTAAGCGCCCGATACTATGGAAGGTTTCAGCTACTACCCTAGGTAATAGGCTTTCCTGGTTTTGCAGTGTTCCTGCCCCCGGCTGGCGCAAGTTTGAGCTGAGGCTTGAGCGGTGGCAACTTGTGTCTGGCGCGCCAGCCACATCATACCACACGAAGCGCTGGTTCCACATATAAGCCACCTCGGTTTGATTGAAAGAATACGCCCCGGTGCAGAAACACTAAAAGCCCGGCAGCAGCACATGCGGAAGCATTGAAGAATGTTTCAGGGATTGCTGCTGCGGTATTTTAGCTGAGCACATGATGCGCTGACGCTCAATAAAAACGGCGATTGGCCTTCCCTCGTCGAGTCAAACTATTTTGCAGCTTATTCTGTCTCGGCCTAAAGCTAAAAAACACACGATGAAACTCTTTCAATACACCCGGCTGCAATCGCGCATACACCCCATCAGTCATGCCATTACGGCTAAGTGGAGCTATCTCTTCTCAGACCGGGCAGTGCTATGCACCGAAACCGGCTTCACGATGCACTTTCGTAGAGAGCTTGAATCGCGCAACATGCGCAGCCGGATTTATTTCGTAAAGGAGGATATGCAGAATAATTCTCCGGAACTGCTCCCGGAGTTCGGGCACTTGGTTGCCGGTTATGATAAATTAAGCAAGAAGAAGCACAGAAGCGCGGCAGAAATCGTCGCCATTAAAAAGTCGGAAAAGGTGATAAACGACTTTTACAAGCTCGTGGTAGAAGAATTGGCAGAGCCTGTGGAGCGCACTGGCCTGCATGTGCTGAGCGGAGTACCTGACGAAGGCCTTTGCTACTATCATATCCATCCGGATAAGCCTGAGCAGAACGGGGAAGGCTATACGCCGGCTAGCCGCATATTACAGCTTCTGGGCGATGCTATTGATGAGGAAGACGATAAGGACGTTGCGTTCATTCTACCCTTAGAGGCGCTTACACCTGACTGCAGGCCCGGCCAGGTGTACACCATAGAAGACCCGGAGGCCGCTGATGCCGCAAACATATGGCTGGAGCGGGTGATGGAGCTGCCCAACTTCAATGCCTTTAATGCGCTGGAGCTCCAGGTACTGCGCAGCCAGATACGCAAAGGAGGAACGGCGTTTTATGCAGCCTTCGACCAATGGATAGATGCGGCGGTGACGGGAAGCATGGACGCTGCGCAACGGCTCTCTTTCTACAAAGAGCAGGTGCAGCCCGCCGCTGCCACGTGGAGTGATGCGGCTCGCCAAACCAAGCTGCTGAGCAATATGAGGGCGGCGGCAGGTGGTCGCCACATGTTGGAAGTATGGATTGGAGAAATGCCATTGCAGCGCATCTGGGATTTTTATGCTGCAGCACAGATCACATTGGCTGAAACCCGGGAGCAGCTTTCCACTCCTGAAGCTTTGGCGCGCGGAAAGATGCGTGTCCCGGTGGTCGTATTGGCGGGAGTGAATGAGGGTACGCCGGAAGATTTCGCGCGGGTAACAGAGGGGGCCTCAGCAGAAGAAATAATGCCTGTATCTGTGCGCAAGCGGCTGATTATCTAATGGGCTTGTAATTGCTGGTTACAGGGGCTGCAAACGGCAAAGCGGCAGTGCTTTATCTTCACTCCCATGAAACCGAATACCAACGCCAGGCCCTCATGGCAGTACTTCAAAGCGGCCTCTGCGCATTACAGCGCGAAGGTCACACTATGCTCTGTTTCTGACCTGATACGCTATGCGGAACTGCACAGCATTAAGGCTGTTATGTTGTTGCAGGGCGAGCATGAGGCGAAAGATGAGGCGGTAAGCCACTTTGCATTGCTGCACAACGGCACACTGATACAGCAGGCTACAGAGGGCTACAATAGCCTTGAGGACTATGTCTCGTCTGCCGGAGAAGGATTCGGCAGCGCGGCAGATTATTACGATGCGCAGCGGCGCGGTATGAAGTCGTATGCTGACTATAGGATTGCCAGGGAGGCTGACATTGCAGACCTGTCTGCACTGGAAGTGCTGAAGCGGGGTGGATACGTGTCAGGGTACGAGACCTGGCGCATGATAAGTAATGAGCTGCCATCCATTGGCGCAATAGGCAACCCCCGCGCGCTGTATGAGGCGGCAGCGCAACGGGGATTTCCAGACTATCCATCCTTTGAAAAAGCCATGAAAGCGGGCTTTACGGAGTATGGTGACTATCAGACAGCAACAGGACAAGGCTATCCGGATGCTGCTGCTTATGAAGACTCCGTCAGGAGAGGCTTTACCTCTTATCTGGATTACGAGTTTGCCCGGGAGCACAAGCTGAGGGACGCGGCAGACGCGGCACAATTCGTCAGTATGGCGCAGAGTATTGGTGCAAAAAAGCTGGCGCATGATGAACAGGCCTTGCTTATCTTTCTCTCCCGTCTGGAAGAAGGGAAGCGCATTTCCATCAATAAAATTGAAGAGCATTTTTCAAAAACCCTCGACGAGTATCGTTACCCCGATACCTGCGAGTTACCGCCATGGTTTACAAAGGCGCTGCATGGCCGCGAAGAATTGATTGCCTTCCTTTCGGGTCGCGAAGAGGCCAAGTGCTACGGTGCATTCTACAGTGATGCGGAGTTCTTTCAGGTTGCAAGATTACAGGAAAGGCATGTGGTGCTGGATGGCAGTAACGTAGCTTACAATAGCGTGGCCGGCAAGGATAGGGTACCCCATGTGGCCAACATACTTAAGGTGGTTCAGTTCCTGAAGGAGAAAGGGTTTGAGCAGGTGAGTGTGATAAGCGACGCGGCGCTGAAACATCGTCTGTCTGACAGGGAGCTGTTGCCTGAATTAGAAAGCGCTACAAAATATATTGAAGCCCCTGCGGAGAAGAGTGCCGACCAGTTTATCATCGAATATGTGAGAAAACACAACTGCCTGCTGGTAAGCAACGATACATTCCGCGAATGGAAGATAAAAGATCCGTGGGTAGCCAATAATATAGACTACTACAGGCTCACATTTCTGATAAAAGACGGCACAGTGCTGATGCCGGATTTAGCAGCTTAGCTCTGCCGCTGCCGCGCCGGCACAATAGTAATTCCCCCGGTCGGCCCCACCGGCGCAAGAACGCCGGGCAGCCTTTTGCAGCAGCGTTCTTGCGCCAATGCCACAGCCTGCCAACCTTTGTAAAATCGTAGTGCCTGAGCATACTTTACAGGTGCTTCCTCCATACCTCCTCCCCATCTCCTTATGGTTTCCTCCCCATCTGGAGTATGACATACTCCCACTTTTCATTCCCGTCAGCTGGCGCCACCGCTTTACACACCCCCTCACCGGGTGCCCTCCCCTGCCGTATCCAGCCGCACGCTCCGCAGCCCCCAATACTTCGCATAAGCCGGATTCGGAAAGGCACCCGTATCGGGACCGATATCGGCGAAGTAAAGCGTGTTGTGCTGCCGGTACCGGAGCGGCGGCAGCGCTATATCTCTGCCCGCAGAAGCACGCATCACCGCATAGCGCGTTTCCAGCTCCCCGTCAAAGGCGTGCAGCGTACCCTGCGCCATATTTTTAGCCAGCAGAAAGTAATTGGAGCTTCGGCGCAGCTCATCCACCGTAAATCCCTGTAAGGCCCATACAAAAGCCGCAATGCCCAGCATCCCTCGCAATGGCCGTGCAATAGGCCGCGCATCGTCCCAAAGCGCCCCCATCCGCCCGGCAAGCTGCAGCAGGAAGAAGGCCCACAGGAGCAGGAAAAAGAAGTAAGCCACATTCTGAACCCGGTAAGGCGGCATCCGCCCCAGTGCCCAGAAGCCGGGGAGCGTCACTACGCAAGCCAAGGCCAGCGGCAGGAGGAAGGCGGCCCACAGCGGCACCCGAACACGCAGCTCTACCCGCCTTGCGGCAATGAGCACGCCTAAGGAATAAAGCCCGAGCAAAGGCTCCTTCAGCCAGCCGAGGGCCAGGTCTTTGGTAAAGAGCAGCCACGAAGGCAGCGCCACAAGCAGGCTGCGCGGTATTGTATCCTGCCGCTCGCCGTTACCCGGCGCCAAAAGCGCCGCCGCAGCGCCGGCACAGCACACTATAAGCAGGCAGGCATAGAAGCGGGTAAGGGAAGACTTTCCTATGCGCTTGTAGTAAAAAGCCAGCGCCCCGCAAACGATAATGGGCAGCGGGATGATGCTCTCATTGCTTCCGGTCACGCACAGCAGTAAAGCCGCTGCCGGGACAAAGCCCTTAAAAAGGCCCGTGCTATCCGCCGCACGGTGCAGCCGCAGGCAGAGTAAGAGAAAGAGGGCAAAGAGCAGTGCGCCAACCGTGTACGTAGCTGCGCCAGTGTACCAGTAAAGCCCCTGCTCCGGCGAAGGCATGCCATTGAAAAGCACCGCCACGCCGCCCGCGGCAATGGCATAACGGACGCTCTTGGAGCATAGCACAGCTTCTGCGCAAAGCTTTAGCAGGGCGATGAAGGCTACTGCCGCCGTGGCTATGATGAGCAGCACCGCGGCCGCCCGGTAGCCGGTCAGGGAGTGCCAGTGCAGCGGCGTGAGCGACACCAGCAGGCTGCTAAAGTAGCGGCCCGTGTTGTGGAAGTACAGCCACCGCTGATAAGCCCCGAAGTCGTCCCAGACGGCGTTGAAGTAGTCATCGTTGGAAGGATGGCAATAGCGGACGGCATACAGCCACGGCAGGAGGGCCAGTGCCAGCCAGCACAGCATCGCACGCGGCGCGGTGAGCAGCTGAAAGAGGCGGCGAAGTAAGGCGGCGGCTCGGCGGAGCATCAGCGGCTAAGTTGCGCGTGAAAGTTCAAACCGTCCAGCGCAGGCGCATAAGCCGTGTGATGTAACTTGCTGTTGCGCCAAACGCGCTCCGTTTATGAAGCAACTTTCCATTCTGCTCCTTATCGTATTTGGCTGCTCCTGCAACGGCGCGGCACAGTCTTCTATCATCTGCACCAGTCCCGCCGCCGAGGCAGCCATGCTTGGGGCTTACACCCACGCACCTTACAACGCGCCCACCGGCACTAACTACGCCGATACCATCAGCCGCGGCATCAATGCGCGCGTCTCGCCCGACTCGCTGCATGCTTACCTTGATGCGCTGCGAAAGTTCGGGAATAGAAATACAGGCTCCGATACGGTGAGTAATATAACAGGCATCGGCGCGGCAAGGCGCTGGGTCTATAGCAAGTTTGCCGACTTCTCCACACGGGAAGGCGGACGGTTGATTCCCTCCTATCTCCAATTCAACCTCTCCATCTGCAATCAAAGCCAGCACCGAAACATCATGGCTGTGCTTCCCGGCACGGACACGACGGATAAATCCATCGTTGTGATAGAAGGCCACATAGACAGCCGCTGCGCCGGCCTCTGCGATACTGCCTGTCTTGCCGAAGGCATGGAAGACAATGGCAGCGGCACGGCGCTGGTGATGGAGCTGGCACGGGTGATGAGCCGCTATACTTACAGGCAGACGATTGTCTTTCTCATTGTGATTGGCGAGGAGCAGGGCCTTTACGGCGGCAAGGCCTTCTCCGATTACTGCGTGCAGAAGGGCATTAAGGTGAAGGCCTGCCTGAACAATGATGTCATCGGCGGCATTATTTGCGGGCAGACTTCCTCGGCGCCTTCCTGCCCCGGCCTGAATGCCATTGACTCTACCGATGTGCGCCTGTTTTCCTTTGGCGGCTTTAACTCACCGCATAAGCAGCTTGCACGCTATGTGAAGCTGGAGTATAAGGAGCAGCTCCTTTCCCATGTGAAGGTGCCCATGGCCATTCAAATCATGACGCCCGAAGACCGCACGGGCCGCGGCGGCGATCATATCCCCTTCCGGCAGAACGGACAGACGGCCATCCGCTTCACATCCGCTAATGAGCACGGCGATGCAAGCCTCGGCGCGGGCTATACCGACCGGCAGCATACATCCTCAGATATCCTCGGCGTGGACAGGGACAATGATGGCAAGCTGGATTCCTTCTTTGTGGACTTCAATTACCTGGCGCGGAATGCGGTCATTAACGGCAATGCCGCGGCGATGATGGCCATCGGCCCGAAGATGCCCGGCCTGACACTCGCCGATGGCGGTGTGAATAAGCTGTCGGTGCAATTCACCGGGCAAACAGCCTATCCGGCGTACCGCATCGGCCTGCGTACCACGACCAATGACTGGGATTCGGTGTACACCTTCGCCGGCGCGGGGCCGCACCTTATCAATTTGCCTGCGGCAAACTACATTGTAAGCGCAGCCGCCGTAGATGCGCTGGGTGTGGAAAGCCTTTTCTCGGCGGAACAGGCGGCGGCGGTGAAGGTGGGCGCCGTACAAAAGGAATCACCCGCCTTAGAATTATTGCAGAACAAGCCGAACCCTTTTGACGAGGTAACGACCGTTGGTGTGCTGGTGCGGGAACCGCCGCTTTACCGTGAGGCGTATGTGCAGATTGCGGATGCGGTGAGCGGCAAGGAAGTGCAGCGGCTGCCGATTGTATTGAGGAAAGGCGTGGCAGAAGTAACGTTTAAGCACGGTTATGGAGCACGGGGCGTTTATGTCTATTCATTGACGATAGACGGGAAGCGGGTGGAATCGCGGAAGATGGTGTTTGCGAATTAGACAACAAGCTTCTTTGCCTTTATTAAAACCACTGCGTCATGAAAGCAATCTTATTTGTGTTGGCTACACTGTATGCGTCGGCCTGTGCTGCGCAGCCCTGCTCTGTAAAACGCAATCCGATGAAGCAGGCGCTGCTTTGGCAGGAGCCGGCCCGGCCGGCTGGCGGCAAATTGGGCGAGCGCGCGCCATTGGCCGCTAATGAAGGCTACAACCTATACGCCGCCGAGGTGACTCTCCTCTACCAGACGTTGTACCACTTAGATACGCGGCAGACGGAGGCGCTTCAATCGGCATTAGGAGATTACTATAGCCAACATCCTGGCTACAAGACGGCGGACGGGGTACATGCGCTCCTGAAAGGCCGGATGAAGGGCATACTGGCCGAAGCTCAATACCGCGACTGGAATGGGCTGAAACGCTACCCGGAGTATGAGGCTGCCGGAGCTGGTCGGGGGTTTGCGGGCAGCAGCGGCTGGGATTACTAAAGCTCTTAACTGCGGGTGGGCGGATCCTTAATCCAAAAATTCCGGGTCACCTTTGCGCAGCCATGACCGAAGAAAAATCCCTCAACTTTTTAGAAGAAATCATTGAAGGCCACCTTGCCGAAGGCAGGTACCCCGATGGCATCCAGACCCGCTTCCCGCCGGAGCCCAACGGATACCTCCACATCGGCCACGCATCGTCCATCGTGCTCAACTTCGGCCTTGCCAAGAGGTACGGCGGCAAGTGCAACCTGCGCTTTGACGATACCAACCCCTCCACGGAGGAAACGGAGTATGTGGAAAGCATTCAGGAGGATATAAAATGGCTGGGCTTTGAGTGGGATGCGCGCTTCTTTGCCTCCGATTATTTTGAGAAGCTCTACGGCTTTGCCGTAAAGCTGATTGAGGATGGAAAAGCCTATGTGGATGACAGCAGCGCGGAGGAGATTGCGGCCGCCAAAGGCTCCACGGTAGAGCCGGGCAAAGACTCGCCCCACCGCGGCAGAAGCATAGAAGAAAATGGGCGTCTTTTTGAGGAAATGCGCGCCGGCAAGTACGCCGACGGCGAAAAGGTGCTGCGCGCGAAGATTGACATGGCGCACCCCAATCTGCTGCTGCGCGACCCCATCATCTACCGCATCAAGCACGCGCACCACCACCGCACGGGCGATGCCTGGTGCGTCTATCCGATGTACGACTTCGCCCACGGCCAGAGCGATAGCATTGAGCACGTAACGCACTCCATCTGCACGCTGGAGTTCATCCATCACCGGCCCCTGTACGATTGGTTTATAGCGCAGCTCGGCATCTATCCATCGCACCAGTACGAGTTTGCGCGGCGCAACCTGAGCTATACGGTAATGAGCAAGCGCAAGCTGCTGCAATTGGTCAACGAAGGCCACGTGGAAGGCTGGGACGACCCGCGGATGCCCACCATTTCCGGGATGAGGAGGCGGGGCTACCCGGCCGCCGCCATCCGGCAGTTCTGCGACACCGTGGGCATCGCGAAGCGCGAGAATGTGGTTGACCTCGGCGTACTGGAATTCTGCGTGCGCGAGCAGCTCAACAAGACGGCGCATCGCTACATGATGGTGCTTGACCCGGTGAAGCTCATCATCACCAACCTCCCCGAAGGGCAAACCGAAGAACTGGAAGCGGAGAACAATCCCGAAGATGAAAGCGCAGGCAGCCGGAAGCTGCACTTCAGCCGGGAATTATGGATAGAGCGTGAGGATTTTATGGAAGCCCCGCCAAAGAAATTCTTCCGCCTCGGGCCGGGGTTGATGGTGCGCTTGAAGAACGCTTACATCATCAGGTGCGAAGATTTCAGGAAAGACGAGGATGGGAACGTGACGGAAATCCATTGCAGCTACATCCCGGAAAGCCGCAGCGGAAGCGACACGAGCGGCATCAATGTGAAAGGCACCATTCACTGGGTGAGCGCGCAGCACGCGAAGCAAGCTGAAGTTCGGATGTACGACCGCCTCTTCCGTGTGGAGAATCCGGCGGATGAGGAAGGCGATTTCAAGGAATATCTGAATCCGAATTCCCTGCACACCATCACGGCCTTCATAGAGCCTGCCCTGACGGAAGTGCCCGCCGGACAGGCCTTTCAGGCGCTGCGCAAAGGCTACTTCTGCGCAGATACGACGAGCAAGGCGGATGCGCCGGTCTTCAACCGGACGGTCGGGCTGAAGGATGCCTGGGCGAAGGAGGTGAAGAAGGGTTAGGTTAGGCTATTCTAACTGTTTGGGATACTATTCACATACAGCTTGCGTTATTTGCTCAACTAAAAACAAATAACCCTGCGTATGAAAGGCATTCTTCTATCCATTCTCTTTGTGCTTGGCGCAGCCGGCATAGCTGCGGCTCAGGATAAAATCTACACGACCACTCAGAAAGCGCCCATTGAGGGCGAGGTGACCGAGGTGGGCGTCGGAGAAATAAAGTACAAGCCTACTGGCCGCCCTTTCCCGGTGGTAACGCTGGATAAGCAGGATGTGGTGAAGATTGTGTATGGCAACGGCGAGGTATTCATGATTAATAACCCACTGAAAGACTTCGCCGTTTACTCCGGACAGCACAAGTGGAATGCGAAGCTGGATGTGCTCTCGCCGCTGTTGGGCTACACCAATCTGTTTTTAGAGCACTCCGTAAAGCCGGGCCGCAGCATGGAATACCAGCTTAATATCATCGGCCTCGGTAAAGACCAGCAGCTCCAATACTCCGGCTATAACGGCAACTATATACAAGGAGCCACTTTCAATGCGCAGGGCATCGGGCTGGGCATAGGCGCAAAATTCCTGCGCCTGCCGGACTATGTGAATGGCCAGATACGCCTGCGCCACATCCTGCAAGGCTCTTACATCAAGCCGGCTATCAGCGCCTCCTTCTACTCGCGCAACTTTGTAGGTACGGACGTGTACGGCACACCGGAGCTGGTGCGCAAGTCCGTCTATGCCATTCAGCCCAACCTGAGTATTGGCCGCCAGTTTATTCTGGACAATACCATCTCCCTGGAGCTGTACGGCACCATCGGCTACAGCTTTGACAACGTACGCAGCCAGGAGCGCACCGTGCAAAACGACCGGATGCAGCCGGTGTACATCAGCATTGACAACTCACCGTTTAACGGCTTCGGCTACACGCGCTTCTCCAGCGGTGACTTCGGCCTCACGCTGAATGCCGGCATCCGGGTAGGCTATCTGTTTGACTTTAAGAAGAAAGCCGCTTCCATAAAGAAATAAAGGCTTTATCCCTGATTAGCAACGGCAATCATGCTAATCTCCACATTCACGCCCTTTGGCAAGGCGCTCACCTGAACGGTCTCCCGGGCTGGCGCGGTGCCATCGTCAAAATATACGGAATATACCTCGTTGACTTCGCTGAAATGGGCCATATCTGTCAAGAATATGGTGGTTTTCACCACATTGGAGAAGTCTAAGCCTGCCGCCGCGAGAATGCCGCGAAGGTTTTGCATTACGCGGTCGGTTTCAGTGATGATGTCTTCTATGTAAAGCGTGCCGTCCACTGTGTCAAGGGCAATCTGGCCGGAGATAAAGAGGAAGCCGTTGGCCATTACCGCCTGGCTGTAGGGGCCAATCGGTGCGGGAGCTGCGGTGGTGATGATGATATTTTTATTCATAGCCGGACAAATGTAGGCGGCTATTTTTGCGCTTCAATGGCGCGCATACTGCATATAGATACTTCCGGCCCTGCGGCCATTGTAATGCTTGCCGTGGACGGCAAGCCGCTCAGCCAACAATCGTCGGAAGGCGAGCGCGACCATGCCGGCAGACTTAATGCATTGGTGGAGGAGGTGCTTGCAGCCGCTGATATGAGACTGAAAGATGTGGACGCCATTGCAATATGTAATGGCCCAGGCTCTTATACGGGCCTGCGCATCGGGCTGGCTACGGCCAAGGGATATTGCTATGTAACAGATAAGCCGCTCATATTGCACAGCAGGCTGAAGTTGATGCTGCTTGAGCTTGCGGCGCAAGGCATTGATAATGAGGCAGACAGATTAGCTATTCTCCCGGCAAGGGCAGGCGAGTATTACATTGCCGCGGAAGGTGCATACCGCGCCTCACCGCGACATATTACAACTGAGGAGCTACTTGAGCATTTCTCCAATAATTCTTCACTTTATATCATTGGGGGTTTTGGCCCGGATTTAGGAGGCTTGGCCAGCAAAATGATTGTCTCGCATCAATTATTGAATATCTCCGTTTGGGCATTGGGTACTTATGAATCTTTTTTGATAAATCATTTTGCTGACATTGCATATTGTGAGCCCGAATATTTAAAGTCAGTGTACACAACGGTTTCCCGTGCGGACAGGTAAATATGCGCGGACGTTAGGAGGATGATTTTCATTTAACGCCCGATTAACAGCAATGCCTTATCATATCTTTGCCGATATAGATAGAAGGCGTATGTTTGCAAGGCTTTTATAACAACAATCTTTTCTTTTAATCACCATTTAATCTTCATTCTAATACAGATGGAAACAACCATGACAGGGAACACCCTCGTTATCCGTAAGGACGAAACAAGCAAC
This sequence comes from Chitinophagaceae bacterium, assembly GCA_965246785.1. Classification (GTDB taxonomy): domain Bacteria; phylum Bacteroidota; class Bacteroidia; order Chitinophagales; family Chitinophagaceae; genus UBA1952. The sequence goes on along the minus strand of CBDFFM010000001.1, from coordinate 166,698 downwards.
GAAAACATTAAGCTGGATTATGTAGCGGTAAAGACTGCTGCAATGACGCTGCGCGCCATCAACCACAAGCTGCGTCAGCAAATTGTACGCCTGCTGGAAGAGCACAAGCGTATGAATGTAACGGACATCTATGTAAAGCTGCGTCTGGAGCAGAGCGTTGCTTCTCAACACCTCGCTATCCTGCGTCGCGCTAACATCGTGATTACGCAGCGTGAAGGCAAGTTCATTCACTACAGCCTGAACCACGCGCGTATCGCTAACATCGCTCAATTTGTAGGCGACCTCGTGAACAGCGATAACGGTAAGAACAACAACGACGACAACGCTTAATCAGCAATCGTTTTTTGTATTGAAAATGCCTTCCACATCGGAAGGCATTTTTTATTTAGTGATTTTCTTAATTGCTTCCCATGTGGCGTACAGGGATTCCTGTGGGGGGCGATTGACGGGAATTTCCGTCAGGGGCTGACAGACAATCAGGCTTTCGTGGCAATCTTGTGGGAGTTGTTGGTAAAGTCTCGTCCCCGCCGTCTTCCAGGCAATCATCTCATCGCTGACTTCTTTAATAATCTTTCCGGGATTGCCGACAATGAGGGAACGCCTAGGAATTATTGTTTTTGCATTGATGAAGGCAAGTGCCCCGACGATACATTCTTCGCCGATTTCTACCTCATCCATAATGACGGCATTCATTCCTATTAAAGAATTTCTGCCAATAGTTGCGCCATGAATAATAGCCCCGTGTCCGATATGGGCACCTTCGTGGAGTGTGACCGTTACGCCGGGGAACATATGTACCGTACAGGCCTCCTGCACATTGCAGCCGTCTTCCAGTACAATGCCGCCCCAATCGCCGCGCAGAGCTGCGCCGGGGCCTATATAGCAGTCTTTGCCGATGATGACATTGCCTGTGACCGCCGCCTGAGGATGGACGAAGGACGAGGGATGAACCACCGGCACAAAGCCCTTGAATGCATAAATCATAACGGCGCAAAGATGATTGTTGTAATGAAAAAGACCGGCCTTTTAGGCCGGTCTTTCAAAAAGTAGCGGTAATTAATTAAGCTCCACCGGCATCACCTTCGGTTCTGTCAGCGGCAATTCCGGCGCGACCTCCCCCTTGCTGAACTTCTTCTTCAACCAACCCTTAAGCTGAAAGCTCAGCAGGCACATCACCGGCACAACAATCAACGTCAGGAAGGTTGCGAAGCTCAGACCGTAAATCATTGTCCAGGCCAACGGGCTCCAGAAGGCCGCGCTGTCGCCGCCGAAGAAGATGTGCGGATTGAATTCAGAGAACAGCGTAGCAAAATCAATATTCAGGCCTACAGCCAGCGGGATAAGGCCGAGAATAGCCGCCGTAGCAGTAAGGATTACCGGCGTCATCCGCGTACGGCCGCTTTCCACAATCGCATCATATGGAGTCATCCCCTCCTTCAGCATCAAGTCCATAAACTCCACCAGCAGGATGCCGTTCCGCACCACAATGCCGGCAAGCGCCACGATGCCGATACCGCCCATTACAATGGAGAACGGCGTCTTGAATAATCCTAAGCCCAGCAGCACGCCGAAGACGGAAAACAGGATTTCGCTCATGATGATAACGGTACGCGAAAACGAGTTGAACTGAATGACGAGAATCAGGAAAATCAGCGCCATCGCAATCCCCATCGCGCGGCCAAGGAAGCCCATCGTCTCTGCCTGGTCTTCCTGCTGCCCGCTCATTTTGATGGAGATGCCCGCCGGCGCGTTGTAACCATCCAATTCGCTCTTCACTGCATTCACCACCTCCTGCTCATTAAAGCCGCCCACCACGTTTGAAGATAGTGAGATAATCCGCTTCTGGTCTTTGCGCTTGATGCCGCCATACGTAGTAGCGTAGCGCACATTTGCGAAGGCGCTCACCGGCACGGTACGCACTGCGCCGTTCATGCCCATGTCGCGGAAGATGACCGGCATGTTCTGCACCGCGCTTACATCCTCGCGCTGGCTTTGGCAAGGCGCAGCGTAATCGGATAGTCATCATTCGCATCGCGGAATCGTGAGACTTCCTTGCCAAAGACGGCCGTGCGCAAACCGCTTGCAATCTGGAAGGTGTTAATGCTGTTGGCATTCATCCGCTCGCGGTCAAGGTCAAAAATGATTTCCGGCTTATTGGCTGCAAAGTCAGAGCGCAATTCTTCCAGCCCCGGAATCTGCTTCGTCTTGATGTAGCGCTTTAGCCGCTCGCTCGTGGCTATGAGCGAGTCCAGATTATCGCCTGTAATGTCCACCACTACCGGCTTTGGCAGCGGCGGGCCGCCTTGCTCCTTATCCACTGTGACTACCGCGCCGGGGATGCCCTGCACGGATGCACGGATGCGCTCCATACAGTTGGCGGAAGAGATGCCGTGGCGCTCTGAGAACTCTTTGTAGGCGACCGTAACACGCCCCTTATTCGGGAAGTCGCCCACCTCGCCGCTCGACGGGTCAACAGCACCTACTGTTACGTTGGCGATAACACTTTTGACAATCGGCGTCATCTTACCCGTTTTCGTATCGGTAAGCGCGCCACTTACTTGCTTTTCCACGCGCTCAAGGATGGTGTTAGTATATGCCTGGTCGGTGCCCACGGGCATATTAAGATATACGTAAGTGAAATTGGGGTCGCCGCTGGGAAAGAATACCACCTGAGGTGAACGGAATTGCAGCAACACAACGGCGAAGATGAAGATGCCGAAGGTCATGCCCAGTGTAGCCCACGGGCGACGCAACGCGCGTTGCAGCCATTTCGCATACCAGTTCTGGAATGCAGGCCAGGTCTTATTCTGGAAGGAATGAATCCACTTCTCAAAAACAAACTTCTCCAGCAGAATGAAGCCGTAGATGAACAGCACAAAGTTGCCCACACCCCATGACCGCGCCGCGTAGCAGATGGCTGCGATGGCGAGGAAGATGATGAGCTTCACCTTATCACTCTTACCCCAGCGGCGCTTGCCATCGTCCTTCGGATTGTGCGGCTTCATGAAGTCAACCGCGAAGACGGGGTTGATAATGTATGCCACCAGCAGCGAGGCGACCAGCGTAATGATAAGCGTGATGGGCAGGAAGAACATGAAGGAACCAATCACGCTGTTCCAAAACGCGAGCGGAATGAAGGGCATCAGCGTTGTAGCTGTACCGGAAAGCACGGGCAGGAAGACCTCACCCGTCGCCAGCTTGGCTGCCTTTTTAATCGGCACTTTACCGTTATCAAAAATGCGGTGCGTATTCTCAACTACCACGATTGCATCATCCACGACAATGCCCAGCGCGAGCAGGAATGCGAACAGCACAATCATGTTCAGCGTGAAGCCGATTGCGGGCATAAACAGGAATGCAATGGCGCACGACAGCGGCACGCTCATCGCCACAAACAAGGCATTCGTCACGCCCATGAAGAACATCAGAATCAGCGTTACGAGGATGAAGCCGATGATGATGGTGTTCACAAGGTCGTGCAGTGTGGAGCGCGTCTTCTCGCTTTGGTCGCCGGTGGTTACGATGCTCAGGTCGCGCGGCAGCTCCGTCTTCTTCATGTCCTTCACCAGCGCCTCAATCTTGTCGCTCGCGTTGATGAGGTTTTCGCCGCTTGCCTTAATCACGTTCAGTGTGATTACGTTCTTGCCATCCAGCCGTGCGTAGCTTTTCTGCTCTTCAAAAGAGTCCTGTATATCCGCAATGTCGCGCAGGTAAATGGCGCTGCCCTGCGCGTTCTTCACCACGATGCTCTTCATCTGCTCCGCGCTCGTAAACTCATTCTTTACGCTCAGGATGCGCTTCTGATTGTTCATCGCCACCTCGCCCGCGGTCGTGGAAATGTTCTCGCTTGACACCGTCCGCTCAATGTCGTCAAAGGTTAATCCCGCTGCCGCCATCTTGTAGAGGTCAACGTTGATTTGGATCTCGCGGTCAAGCGCGCCCACCATGTCCACGCGCTTGATTTCCTTCAGCTCTTCAATGTTATCCTTCACACGGTCGGCGTACTTCTTCAGGCGCTTCAGGTCATAATTGCCGGAGATGTTCACGTACATAATCGGGAACTCGCTCACGTCAATGTCCTTCACCTCCGGCTCATTGGGCAGGGCCTTCGGCAGATCGGTGCGGGCCTTGTCCACGCCGTCTTTCACGTCGCGCTTCGCCTTGTCCACCTTCACATCGGGGTTGAACTCCACAATCACGACCGAGAAATCCTGAAAGGAATTGGACGTCACTTTCTTCACGCCCGTGATGTTCTTCACCTGCTTCTCAATCGGCTTCGTCACCAGATTCTCCATGTTCGCAGGAGAGGTGCCGGGATAAACCGTCTGCACGATGATTTGCGGGAACTTGATTTCGGGGAATTGCTCCTTGGGCAGCGAGTTGTACGTCGCGAAGCCGATGAGCGAGACGAGGATGGTGATGATGTACACCGCCGTCCGGTTGTCAATGGCCCAGGAGGAGAGGAAAAATTCTTTGACTTTATTGTCTTTCATAACTACGTGGTTCGTTTATCACACGTCAGCGGCGTTGCCGCTGTTTGATTATTTGTTTATCAGCGTTCGGTTCGCTCCCAATCTTCTGTTGCGTCGCACATTGAGGGATTCGTCAGTCTTCCAGGCTTCTCCCAACTACTTTTAGTTAGTCACCAACATCGTTGAAAATCCTTCAATGATCATCTCGCCACCTTCAATCGTATCAAAGCCCGCCTCAATGTCAGCTCGGGCAACATTTATTGATGCTTGGGCTGCCTCAATGTCAGCTACGGCGGCTTCAATGATATCTTCGGTGCCTTCAATCAGTGCTTCGGTACCTTCAATCAATGCTCGGGTTTATTCAATCGTGTCTTCGGACACTTCAACGGGAAGCTTGTATGGTTAAATGCTGCCTTCATCTATAAAACCGGCTTCATGTATCTGTTGAATGCAGCCCTGCCCTTTATCAACCTCGCATCCGCCGCCGCCGGCGTTGTACCGGCGGCGGTTAAGACGCGATGGGTTCTCTTCAACGCTTGCTTCGTCATCCCGCTCACGGGATTGTGCCATGTCACATGCCCCGGCGCACCGGGAGACGAGGGGGTGTTGAAGGCTTTGGTCTGGTGCTGTGTTGTCTTCCTGTCTCTTTGTTTGTTTGCCGTCGTTAGTGGCCACTCACTACTGCACGCTTATCACCGTCCCGTTATCCAAATCCTCATAGCCCGACGTCACCACCTTATCACCCGCGCTGAGGCCGCTTAATATCTCCACCATGCCATCCGCCGTGCGGCCCGTCTGCACCGCCACGCTCTTAGCCGTCTTGCCATCTGCCACAAACACAATCTGCCCCGTGCCCGTCTGCTGCACAGCGCCCACCGGCACCACCAGGGCATTGCCGGCCTCATAATTCGCAATCTTCATCCGCGCGCTCATGTTAGGGTGGAGCTGCGCATTCGCGCCAAGATTCACCTGCACCAAAAAGGCGCGGGATAAAGCATTGACGCCGGGGGAAACAAAGTCCAGGCGCGTTTTGATAGAGTCGGCGCCGTCGTTGTACACAAGCGTCACCGGGTTGCCCACCTTCACCTTGCCGAGGTAGCTTTCACCCAGGTTCGCCTCCGCCTTCAGCTTATTGCCGGTGATGATGGGGATGCCGCTCATGCCCGGCGCCGCCATATCTCCGGCGGTAAGCCGCACCACATCCACCGTGCCCGATACGGGTGCTACGATGCGGTACATATTGCGTTGTGCCACTACGGCCGCGCGCTGCTTGGAGGCGGCCTCATAATTGGCCTTCGCAGAAAGAAGCTGCACCTCCGTGCCTATTTGCTGCGCCCACAGCTTCTGCTGCTTTTCATAAAGCGAGCGGAGCAGGCCAATCTGTGCATCCTGCGCGGCTATTTGCTGCTCAACGGCGGCGGCGTCCAGTACGGCGAGGGTCTGGCCCTTGCTCACATGCTGGCCGGTGTGCACCAGCACGCTGCGCACCGTGCCCGGCGCCTGCGGCGATGCAATCACATTGTCGTTGCCGGTAATGGCGGCCTGTACGTCTATGTAAGACTGGAAGGATTGCGGCGCTACCGCTACCACAGACACCGGCACGGCCTTCACGGAATCCTTCATGCCACTGCTCGCTTCCAGCGTACGAATCTTGACGTCAATATCTGCGCGCTCTTTCTTGAGCTTCGCGATTTCCGCCTTTGGGTCTGCCTTCTTACCGCCGCAGGCACTGAGCAATACAGCGGCCATGAGAACGGGAACTAAACTTTTCATCTTGTTGGAATATTGGTGTGTTGGATGCTTCGCGTTGGAATGTGTGGCGTGTTATTGCGTAAATCCGCCGAGCGAGCGCTGCGTTTCTGCCTGTGCATTCACTACGTCCAGCAAGGCGCTGTAATAATTGTTTTGAGAAAGCAGCAGGTCGGTTTGCGCCTGGTTTACTTCCAAGTTGGAGCCTACGCCTGCTTTGAATTTTTTGCGGGCAAGGTCAAGGACTGTATTGCTCAGGGCAACGTTGCGGCGTTGCTTCTCCGCAGCCAGCAGCGCATTCTTCAATGTAGTCTGCGACTGCGCAGCCTGGAAGTCCAGCGCCAGCTTCAGTTGATGGATGTTGTTCTTTGTCTTCTCCACATTGATGCGCGCTTCCCGCACCTGATTGACCCGCTGAAAGCCGTTGAAGATGGGTACGTTGAGCTGAATGCCGATGAGATTGGAGAAGAGATAATTCTGCCGGAAGCGCGTGAGGTCGCTGAAATTATTAGAGCCGTACTGGTAGCCGGTATTTGCAAAGAAGTTCAGCGTTGGATAAGCAGCAAGCTGGTAACGCCGGAGCTGCGCTTCGTCCAGTGTAAGCGCGGTGGTTGCGAGGTTATACTGCGTCAGGCGCGTGTATTCAAGCTGTTCCGTAAGCAGCTCAGCGGCAGTGCGCATATTCTCTGTCAGCGACGTGTCCGTAAGCATCACCGGCTGCTCTATCTCCATACCGATTGTGAACTTGAGCGCCTGCATCCCGGTCTCTAATAAGCCGGCCGTGCGGATGCTGTCCGTTTCCAGATTGGTAACCTGCACGCTGCTGCGATCAACGTCTATCTTCTCCGCGAAGCCGGTGTTATAAAGCACTTCCAGGTCATGCGATACATCGCGCGCCGTAGCTAAGAAAGCGCTGATATTCCGGAACTGCTCCTGCCCGATGACTATAGCATAGTATGCGCGCTGCACCTGATAGCGCACACCCTCTTCTGTCAGCTTCTCCGCCTGCCGTGCCACCTCCATAATCGTTCTGCGCGCCTTCAGCGCCACAAGCAGCGTTCCGTCAAAAAGTGTCTGGGAACCGGAGAGGCCGATATTCGCGCCCCAGCGCGGCACAAACGGCAGCGATACGTAACCATCACGGAACTGCCCGGTCACTGAGTCTTTTCCAAGAATGGCTGCCGGAATAAGCGTTTGCTGCTGGTAAGGATAATAGGTAACCTGCCCGGTGCCATTGATGCGCGGATAAGCGAGCGCACGAATCTGATTGTTCTGCGCGTCTTGCCGGGAGATATTGAGTCGTGCATTCTTCACCGTGTCCGAATGACGCAGTGCATAGTCAATGCAATCCTGCAGGCTCAGCCTTAGGATGCCTTCTTCCTGCGCCGGCGCTTTAGCATACAGCGCAGCCGGAAGAAAGACAAGCATCGCGACAATGCACCGTCGCAGCCATTCCGCATTCCGCATTCCTAACTCCGAATTCTGTCTCATATTTTGGGTACTTCGTTCAAGTATTTTTCGCAGTATTTCTGATAAAGCCGCTCGCCCTTCGCCGTCATCAGCCCATACAGAAAGTTTTCCATAATGGCCACCGTAGCAAGGTGCGGGTGATGTGCTTGCGCTACAAGCGAATTCGGCTGGAAAACTACAAGGCAGCTTTCCAGCCGGTAGCGTGCCAGTAGGTCAGCGTCCATGCCCTGTCGGTAAAGACCTTCCTCCATGCCGCGAATGATGTTCTCCCGAATCATGACCACATCCTTCAGCATTTGCTTCTCATGGAAGTGCGCATACGCTTCCGGGAAGTAGCGCTGCAGCTCCAGCATAGAGAGCGGGTTAATCTGGCGGAACATCTGGCCCAGCACGGCGTTGACACGCACCATGCCTTCCACCGCATTCTCCGATTCTTCAATGATGCGCGCGAGGTGGTTGTGGATATGCTCCTGATGCCACGTGACGGCTGCCAGCACAACATCCGGCTTAGAGGTGAAATGCTGGTAGAGTGTCTTCTTTGAAATACCCGCCTTCCGCGCGATGTCGTCCATGGTAATCGTCCGGAAGCCATACTGGCGAAACGATTCTACAGCCACTGTGAGTATTTTGGAGAGTGCGTCCATCTTTGCGGCGCCAAAACTATGGAAACGTTTTTCGGAAAAATAGTTTCCAACGTATCTATTTGTTTTCGCCACGTATAAGCCCGCTCATTATGAGCACAAGAGCGGAGACGCTATATTTACCGCACACACTCACCATTCACCAATCACTACTCACGATGGGATTCGTTTCCGACTTCAAAGCATTCGCCCTCAAGGGCAACGTACTTGACCTGGCCGTAGGCGTCGTTATCGGCGCGGCTTTTGGCAAAATCGTCACCGCGATGGTGGACGACATCATCATGCCGCTTGTAGGCGTCGTATCAGGCGGGCAAAAGTTTGATGATAAGTTTAAAGTGCTTGGGCCCGGTAAGGGGGGCGCTACTGAGTTTGCATCACTCACCGAGGCAAAGGCTGCCGGCGCCAACGTACTTGCCTATGGCCACCTTATTCAAAGCATCGTGGATTTTCTCATCATTGCGCTGTGCATCTTTATGGTGATTCGCGCTATCGCCAGGCTTTACAAGAAAAAGGAAACAGAAGTGCTTGCAACGGCGCCTTCGTCAACGGAGAACCTGCTGGCGGAAATCCGTGACGAGTTGCGGAAGAAGCCATAGCGATGACGAATTTTCTGTCGTAAATCACAGAAAATCCGCCTTCAAGCCAGATATTGCGTCGTTGGCCACGGATATTCCCCTAACGATAGGGGGAATATCCGCTCTTAAACCGCAGAAATTCCTCCTTAAAATTCGGAATTTCTGCGGTTTACATCCTGATTTCCGGCTTTAAAACCAGAACATCTGTATCAAACCGCGGAAATTCCCCTTACAATAGGGGTAATTTCCGTAATCGGCGATGGAATATATGGCCTATACGACTAAATTAGAGGGCTAAGCAGGCATATAATACCATCCGCAAAAAAACCGGCATTTTTGCAGGCAAGCATGTCGTCCGCAACCAAGCACCATATACTTACCGACCTGCGCCGCCGCAAGGCCGAGCGCCGGCCAGCCTTCGCCGTTCTTGCCGACCCCGATAAGATGGCGCCCTCCGAAATGGCGGCGCTGGCTAAGCTTTGCAATGACGGCGGCGTAGATTACCTGCTCGTGGGCGGTTCCCTCGTAGTAACACACCAGATAGACGCCTGCATCCAGCGTTTCAAAGCGGAGAGCGAGATTCCTGTCATCCTTTTCCCCGGCTCGCCTGCGCAAGTGACGCCGTATGCCGATGCGCTGCTTTATTTATCCCTTATTTCCGGTCGCAATCCTGAGCTGCTCATTGGGCAGCACGTCGTCTCCGCCCCGGCGGTAAAGGCCAGTGGGCTGGAGGTGATGAGCACAGGCTACATGGTCATTGACGGCGGCGCGCCAACGACGGTTTCTTACATCAGCGGCTCCCTGCCCCTGCCGGCCAACAAGCCGGACATTGCCCTCTGCACCGCCTGGGCGGGCGAGCTGCTGGGCCAGCATCTCCTCTACATGGATGCGGGCAGCGGCGCGCGCTACCCGGTGAGCGCGGAGATGATTGAAAAGGTGAGCAGTCACACGGCTATCCCGCTGTTTGTAGGCGGCGGTATGCGTACGCCCGAAGCAGTACACACAGCAGCCGCCTCCGGCGCTACGGTGGTGGTGGTGGGGAATGCTATTGAGAGCGACCCTATGCTGATAAAGGATTTGGCGGGGGCGGCGCATCGCGCGGACGGGGAATGCGTGCCTTAGCGGCTACAACTCCGTAAATTTACGTTTGGGTTACGGCACACTTGAGATATGTTCGCCCAAAGAAATTGTTGGTTATGAAGACGAAGAATGAAAAGCCCAAAGCATTTGACACGGTCAAAACTTTCCGTGATATTAAGGAGCAAATCTCTAAAGAGATAGAAGGGATGTCTTTTGAGCAGCTAAAGGCATATTTAGCGCAGCGCATGTTTAAGACAAAGGCGCAATGAAATACATAGCGTTAGTACTGCTAACATGGTTTAGTGTTCCGGCCACCGCCCAAACCCCCTTCCCCCTCGGCGAGATCCGTACCCTCCCATCCGTCATCCTCAAAGAGTCCCGCACCCTCAACATCTACCTCCCCGAAGGCTATAACGCGCAGGACAGCAGTAGCTACCCGATCATCTATTTGCTGGACGGCTCCGCCGATGAGGACTTCATCCATATTTCTGGCCTCGTACAATTCAATAGCTTTCCCTGGATAGGCCGGGTACCGCCTTCCATCGTCGTAGGCATCGCTAATACCGCCCGGCAGCGCGATTTTACCTTTCCAACAAGCGTCCAGAAGGACAAGCAAATAGTCAAAAGCTACGGCGGCTCCGCGGCTTTCACAGCCTTCATAGAAAAGGAGCTACAGCCATTCATTGAAAAAACGTACCGCACAGCGCACTCCAAAACCCTTATCGGAGAATCCCTCGGTGGCCTGCTCGCTGCCGAAATCCTGTTGAAGAAGCCGCAATTATTTGACAAGTACATCATCGTTAGTCCCAGCCTTTGGTGGGATGCCGGCTCGCTGCTGCAATACCGCTCACGCGCATTGGATAGCACTTATACACATCCTACACAGGTGTATATAGGCGTTGGCAAAGAAGGCCTTGCGCTCTCCGACCCGCCGCGCGTCATGGAGGTGGATGCCAACCTCCTCGCCGATAAGCTACGCGCCCTCAAGGCGCCGGGCCTGCATATCTACTTTGATTACCTGCCGGACGAAGACCATGCTACCATCATGCACCAGGCCGTGATGAATGCCTTTAAGCAATTCCATCCGGCTAAGCATTAAATGAACGCACTAAGATTTTTTTAACAATTGGCGGCAGTCATTGGCATAGCCTTAGCAATGAGTAGTCGGTATAGCGTATTTGCTTCACCGGAAAAACAATTTAAGCCATGAAATCATTCCTTCCAGCCATCGCCATAGCAGGCCTCTTTTCTATGACCGCCTGTAAAAATTCTGCCGTTCAGGAAAAAGATGCTGCCCTTCAGGCCCAGCAGCACACCATTGACTCTATGAATGCTGAACTGGCCAAGAAGCACGTCATTGACTCAATGAATGAGGTTACCAAGACCCAATACGTTCTGAATCCGCCGGTTAATACTACTACACAAGTAGTGCCGGTTACCCCTGCATCACCCACAAGCACCAGTCACAGAACGGTTAGGCATAGCTCTGTGAGCCATTCACGCAATCACACTTATGCTTCTTCAGGCAGTTCGGCTCCGGCCGCGAGCCAGTCTCAACCTGTTATATCTGAACCTGCTCCCGCACCTGCACCTCAAAAGAAGGGCTGGAGCGCTAAGGCTAAGGGTGCTATAATCGGTGCTGGTACGGGAGCTGCCGCAGGCGCTATCATTAATGGCCGTAACCGAGCTGCGGGGGCTGTAATTGGCGGTGTACTTGGCGCAGCCGCCGGCACAGGCGCAGGTGCAGTCATCGATAAGAAGAACGGGCGTTAATTGCATAATCCCATATTTTATTGAGGCGGATGCCGGTTCTTGAAGCCGGCATCCGCATTTTTGCGTTGTGCTCATTCTCTTTAAAAACTTGTTTTGCTCCAATAGAAGGGCCGGATTGTTGCTATTGCCAACTTTCTTGTTGCTGGCAGCCTGCAATGGCAGCAATCACGCTCCGCTATCTCCCGCATCTTCGCAGCAGGCAGACCGAGGCGCCGACCTGCGTAAGCATGGGGCTATAGTGCTCCAGGCACTTCGGGATAGCGACTTTCATGCTTTAGCCACTTATATTCATCCCCAAACCGGCCTGCGGTTTTCGCCGTACAACCATATTGACCTTTTCAGTGACCAGAAGCTGAATCCACAATCGCTTTTGCGGGCTGTTGAAGCCCGTACCCGGCTCAGTTGGGGTAGTTATACAGATGGCGGGGCTACAATCGTGCTTACTCCGCAGGAATACCTACGACGCTTAGTTTATACCGCCGATTATCTCCGTGCAGATTCCGTTGCCATAGTCCAGGGCATTTCGCATGATGAAAAGGAGCAAAGCATTGGAAATCTATACGCCGGAGCGGACTATATCACTTACTACGCGCCCGAAAAGGGCGCGCGGAGTAGCCTGCGCCTCTTCTTTGCGCCGGAAGGGGCTAAGTATTATTTAATAGGCTTGATGCATGATGAGGCTGTGCATTAAACCCTTTATCGCTCACATTTTCTCCTTATCTTCGCGCTCCGTTTAAAAAAATTCCAACCTGCGCCGGCTCAGAGGGCGCTTTCTAAATCGCATTTGCCACCATGAAACGTACCTACCAACCGCACCGCCGCCGCCGCAAAAGCGTACACGGCTTCCGCCAGCGCATGCAGACGGCCAATGGCCGTAAGGTGCTCGCATCCCGCCGCGCCAAGGGCCGCCACAAGCTCACTGTGAGCGATGAGAGCAGGCTGAAGTAATTCATCTACACCGTTTTTGCCGCTGCAACGCAATGGCGCTTCGCCAACACACGCTTGGCGTTGAGCGCCGCCTGAAGCGCGAGCAGCACATTCAAACGCTTTTCCGTTCCGGAAAGGCGTTTTCTGTTTTCCCTGTTCGCGTAGTCTGGCTGCTGACGGAGCGAGGCGCCGAGCCTGCGCCGGTAAGAGCAGGATTTTCCGTTTCCAAGAAAAAATTCAAGCTCGCCGTACATCGCGCACGCGTGAAGCGCCTCCTGCGGGAAGCTTGGCGTTTGCAACAGCATGAACTATTATCCGCAGTTCCCGAAGGGCGGCAACTGCACCTGTTTCTTCTGTTTACAGATGCGGCTCTGCCGGATTATACTGTTGTTTACGATGCCCTTGGCAAGGCCATTGGTCGCTTGAAGACAGCACTTCCCAATGCGTAAGCTCGTATCTTTTATACTTCTTGGCGGCATACGACTCTATCAGGCGCTGCTCTCGCCGCTGCTGGGCGCAAGCTGCCGCTACACGCCTACCTGCTCTGCCTATGCCGCCGATGCTGTACGCAAATGGGGGCCGCGCAAAGGCGGCTGGTTAGCCATTAAGCGCATCGGGCGCTGCCGCCCCGGCGGCGGCCACGGCTACGACCCGGTGCCGTAAGCATTCGGAGGTCGGAATGCTGATTTCGGAACATGGCTTTGGATTTTGGGTTTTTGAATTTAGAATTTTGAAGCACCAAGCCGTACATTACAGGATAAATCATCAATCACTATGCGTTACTTCCTTTCTTTCCTTAGCTTAATGCTGCTTTGCGCTGCGCAACTTGCGGGCGCACAGGGCGCGCAGGATGCCAATATCCGCTTTGGCAAGCAAGACAGGCCCGGACTACTCATTACCTTTCCGTACTCCCAAGGCATTACCGAAAACGCGCTGCGCGCCCGGCTTGACCGTGCCGGACTGGGCAAGCCGAAGTCAGATAAAGGCTTTATGTCTTTTCAGGCGGCTAATTGGGCGGAAATCGCTCCCGGCCAACTGGACGTTTATGCTAAGGTGGATGCCGGCAAGGGCGATAAGCAGAGCACAATTGCCTTGCTGGTGAGCAAAGGCTACGATAATTACGTCAGCGCCTCCAACGAACCCGCCATGAGTGCCAAACTGAAGGCCTGGCTGGATGCCTTGCTGCCCGACATCCAGGCCCAGCAACTCGCCGCGGACGTACGTGCGCTGGAGGAGGCCGTAGCACGGGCTGAAAAGGACTATAAGAATGCGGACGATGATGGCAACAAGCTGGCCCGCGAAAAGGAGAAGATTGAAAAGCAATTGGCCGAAAATGCGTCTGTGAAGCAACAGCGCGCTGATGCGCTAAGCGCTGCCAAAGCGAAGCTGGACGCGGCAAAAGCCGGAACGAAATAATCTGCTGCTCCCACCATTCTCATTCATTACATGAGGAGCTTACTCAGAAAGCGTGTGCTGCGCTCCTCCGTTGCCGCGGTGGCAGTTACTGCCTTCGGTTATTGTATAGATAGCGACCCGCCTTACCCGAACGTCTGGGATACGGTGAAGGAGTTTCTGATACTCTGCTTTGTCATCTTGTTCCCGGTATTTCTGGGCCTTTTCTGGCTCTTTCGCCGCAGGGTATCTTAAGGCATTTGCTGCCAGATGCGCCAGGAAGCTTCCGCCTGTAGCCGAAGCATTTCCAGCCCGTTCTTGATAATCGCCCCGGCCGTATTGCCTTTTTGAAGAAAGGGAGTTAGGGGCGGATTATACACAAGGTCGTAAAGTAAGTGCTGACCGCTCAAGGCTTCATACGGCAACGCCGGCAAGCCTTCGCCGAGCGTACCAAGCGTGGTAGTATTAATGATGAGTGGGTATGCCTTTAGCGCTTCAGGACTAAGCATTTCATAAGAAAGCGCCCCGTCGCCCGGCCGGCGGGAAACGGATTTGTATTCAATACCCATCTGCTCCAACGCATAGCGTACTGCCTGCGAAGCACCACCGCTGCCCAGCACCAGCGCACGGGAATGCTGCGGCCTTAGTAGCGGCAAAAGGCTGTCACGGAAAGCCATCCAATCAGTATTGTAGCCGGAAAGTCTTCCGTCTTTTATAGCAATGCAGTTGACCGCGCCAATGGCCTGCGCGTCGTCCGAAACTTCATGCAGAAAAGACTGGACGCGCTGCTTATACGGCGTCGTTACGTTCAGCCCACGCAGCGCGGGGTGCTCTTGCAATAATTGCGGCAATGCCTGAATACCAGGGAGTGGGAAAGCGGTGTATGTAGCGTCAATGCCTTCCCGCGTGAACTTCTCTTCAAAAAAAGCCGGCGAGAAAGAATGCGTCAGCGGAAAGCCGATAAGGCCGTATCCGGTGCCCGGCTTATTCCGCATTCCGCGTTCCGCGTTCCGCATTCTGATTTACTTCTCCAAAAACATATGAAACGTATCCCCCCTCAGCCCGATACGCGTTGCTTCCAGCGGAATGACATCATTCGGCGCGATGTTACCCAGGTTTACGTTGGGGCCGAGCAATTCCAAGAAGTACACCTGCTGCCCCTTCTGCGGCGCTTCCCACAGGATTTTTTCTGCCGGTATTTGCGTCAGGATTTCCTGCACCAGACCCTCGCGCACCTCGCCTGAACCGCGGTAGATGCCTACGTTGCCGGCCTCGCGCGCCTCCGCTATCACATAGCTCGCCCCGGCCTCAAGCTCCGCTTTCATTAGCTCAATCCACTTGTAAGGCGGCATAATATGCGCCGCATCCTTAGAGCCCACCTCAGAGAATACCGTTACCTGTTGTGCAAGCTTCTCAATATAGCCACACTTCTCTGCGTGCGGGATGGTGATGGAGCCGTCGCTCACCTCCACGTGCGTCAGGCCATAGTCGGCCACGATGCGCTGGTAGTCATCAAACTGATTGCGGATGAGAAAGGCTTCAAAGAGCGTCCCGCCGAAATAAACGGGAATGCCGTGCGCATGGTAGATGTCTATCTTTTCCCGCAGATTGGGCGTTACATAGGCCGTACCGAAGCCGAGCTTCACCACATCTATATGCGGCGCGGCCACAGAGAGAAAGTTGCGTGCCTCGTCCAGGGCGAGGCCTTTGTCCATCACCATCGTCAGGCCATTACGGCGCGGCTTTTCGGTGCGGACGGGAATGTTGTTGAGCTGAAAATTCATGAACTGTGAAAGGGTAGGCGCCAAAGATAAAGGCTTGCCTACCTTCGCGCTATTCATGCGTCTCAATCAGCCAATAGCCGGCCTTTTTATCGGCCTTTTTATGCCGCTGCTCGGCTTTATCGTGGTTTACTTCATCATGGGCAGCGGCGTGCCCTTTAGCACTTACATGGAGCGCCTGAGCCATTCCAGCAAGGCCTTCGCTACCGTTATCTCGCTATCGGTGCTGGCCAATCTCATCCCGTTCCTTTACTTCAACAGCAAGCGGCTTGACCAGGCCGTGAAGGGCATCGTCATTGCCACGATGCTGTATGCTGTAGTGTTTGTCTACGTCAAGTTCGTGATGTAATTCCCAAGCCGCATGGGCCGGCGCTCCCTAAAAGCGCGATTTGCGCGGCAACAAAAAAGGGAAGGACGCAACTCCTCCCCTTTTTTAAGAAAACCGTCTCTTAAAGGTCTTTTCGCTTCACGCTCTTAGGCAACGTAACATCGGCAATAGCCGATTTGCCGGCGCGTTGGTATTCTAAGCGTATCCTACCGCCAGTCTTGCCGCTGCGCACGGCCGCCTGCAGCTCATCCACGGAGCTAACTTTTTCATCACCTACGCGGGTAATCACGTCGCCTTCCTTCAGGCCGGCGCTTGCCGCCGGAGAGCCGGGCTTGACGCTCAGCACGCGCACGCCATCGCCATCTGCACGGTCTTCAGCGCTCACGCCAATCTTAGGCGCAGGAGTCGCATCGTCTATCGCAGAGAACGGGAAGGCGCGGAAGAAAGAGTTGGGCATGTCCATGTTCATCTCGCCGCCATTCGCACCGCTGCCGGGGCCGAAGCGGAAGGAGCGGCTACTCACCTCGGCCCGGGCACTTTCCAGCTTAGCGGTGGCGCTGCGCTCCTTGCCGTTGCGCTCATAGTTGATGGTTACCTTGTCGCCCGCATCATGCTGACTGCCTATTTCGGAGACGAGGGCGGCAGCATCTTTAATGACCTTACCGTCCACGCGGGTGATGAGGTCGCCTTCGCGAAGGCCGGCTGCTTCTGCCGGAGAACCGGGGTTGACGCCTTTTACCAGCGCGCCTACTTTCTCAGACCACGGGTCGGTCATTACGCCCAACATAGCGCGGCGCGATGGTACAGGAGCGGGCATATCATCATCGCCGCCAAAAGAGCGGAACTCTGACGCGCCGGCATCATCGCTGTTGCGGCTTTCAATAATGATTTTCTTGTGCACCTTAGCCGCATCCGCATCGTGCACGGTTACAACGGCCTCGCCGTTTACATAGACGGAGCCATCCCTGATTTCAATGACGGTCTTGCCGTCGCTCTTTTCTTTTTTGATGATGACGGTTTCTTCCTTCGTCATGTTCTTAGCGCCGGGCTGCGCGAATGCGCCGGCACCGACCAGGCTGCCCATCAGGAGCAGGGCAGCGGGCTTGAGCAGTTTGCAGTTCATATAGAATGTGTGACTTTTTTAGCGAAGGCGAATTTACTTCCGCAGGCAGCCGGGCGTATTACAAGGGTGCGTTAAATGAATGCTTTGCCGGGCGTCTTCCCCGGGTTGCTACCGGGCTATTCATTCGTCCCTTTCAGGGATATGCTTCTAATACTGAATTCTCAAAGGTGGCATGCTAAAAGGTTCAACATGAATAGCCCCGGGTCGCAACCCGGGGCTAAAGCAAATAGGCGATGCCTACCCTACTGCCGCATCACCTTAATGGTCTGCGTTGCTGCCCCTTGCAGGTACAGGCTTAGCTGATACATGCCCGGTGCAACGCCATGAGCCGGCAGACCATAAGCATTTGCGCCTTCATGCAGCATCAGATTTTCCCGCACAATCGTCCGTCCGGACACATCCCGCAGCACCAGCGTAGCCATACCTGACTGCACCGCATATACGCTGCCCGTCAGCGCACCGCCAAACGGATTAGGTGCAGCCGACAGCACTACATCGCTGCTGCGCTTCGGCATACTCACGCTTGCCATCTTGCTGTATTGCGCAGCACCATTCGTTTCCACCTGCCGCACGCGGTAATATACATTGCCGCTGAAGGCGCTCAGGTCGTCATTGTAGGTGTAAGATTCTTTGCCGCCTGACTTCACATCTGCAATGCGCTCAAAGCTGGCCGCGTCAAGGCTACGCTCCAATTCATAATGGCTCGCGCCGCTTTCATTATCGCTGTGCCATTGCAGCTGCGCACGGTTGCCATTTGCAAGGCTTGCAGTCAGCTCCAGCCCGCTAATCGGCAGTGCCACCGGCGTGCCCATCGGGATGCTGTAAGTCGCGAGGTTGCTAGTATAGCCCGCACCATCGGTTGCGTAGTAGTTGAAGATGGCATCGCCGGTGTAGCCACTCGCGGGGTCAAACTGAAGGCTGCCGGCATTGGCAGTAGTAACATATTGGCCGGCCGTTACAGCTACGCAAGACGGCGTGCAGAGGTAGAGCACGCCTTGTGCCGAAGGTGGCAGGCTCGCTACCGTATAGCCCGCAACCGTGCTGCCGCCCGTGGCAAGCAGCGTAGGAATAGAAGTGCTTCCAAGCGAATTACGCAGCTTTGGCGAGGTTACATCCTTACTCAGCGGCGGCTGCGCATCCACTGGAATGGTGTACTTCGCCGCATTGCTGCGCAGGCGGTGATTGTCCAGTCCGTGGTAGTTGAATACTACATCACCGGCAAAGCCGGCGGCAGGATCAAACTTCAGATTGCCCGCATTGGCTGCGGTTATTTCCTGGCCGGCCGTTACGGCTACGCAGGATGGTGTGCAGAGGTATAGCACGCCTTCCGTTGCCGCGGGTATCGTTTCAATGACATAAGCGGTAACAGTGCCGTCCGGGTCAGTACCGGTGAGCGTTGGAATGGCTGTTGCGCCAAGAGTGTTCGCCATGGCAGATGAAATAACCGGCGGCACGCGCGGCGCAAGGCCGGTTACCGGGATATTGTACAGCGCCAAGTTGGAAGTAAGCCCTGATGAGTCGGTGGTCGTGTAGCTAAAAGTAACCGGGCCGATATAGCCGCTGGCCGGCGTGAACTGCAGGGTAGCCGATTGCGCAATGGTCATGGTAAGGCTGGCGGAGATAGCCGTCATCTGCCCGGAAGTGCAGGCCGATGGCGCCAGCGGGCAATATTTCACAGCACCACGTGTAGCATCCGGCACTGTGCTGATGGTATAGGTGGCTATGCTCTTCGTTACAGCGTCCGGGTCAACGCCGGAGAGTGCGGTAATGGCCGTTGTGCCGGCAGCTATAGCAATGGGGCTTACTTGAATGCTTTTGGCCACCGGCGGCAGGTTGCCCACACCCGTAATCGGAATCTGGAGCGTCGCCACATTGCTCGCGTTACCGCTGTTGTCGGTGGCAGTGTAGGTAAAGGAAGTGTTGCCCGTGTAGTTAGCCGTTGGGTCAAACTGCAGCAGGGAAAGCTGCGCGGGAAGCACCGCGTCGCCTACAGCAAGCGCCGTTCCGCTTAAGGAAAGCGTGCCGCTGGATGTTGGCGGCAGGCTGCGGATGGTGTAGCTCGCAATCGTCCCGTCTGCGTCCGTTGCGCTCAGTGAGAACAGTGTAATAGCTCCGCGCGTGTTCGCCATGGAGTCATTGATAATGTCGGCAGCAATCGGCGCAAGGTTATTCACATAGAGCAGGTACGTAGCCGCTGCGCTCGTGTTGCTGTTATTGTCGGTGCTTGTGTAGGTAAAGCTATAAGTGCCGGTGCTGTTCGTAGCAGGCGTGTAAGCAAGGTTCGCAACGTCGGTAGTGGAAATGCTCTGGTTCAGCGATACGGCCACACACGTCGGGTTGCAAAGGCTGAGGGTACCAGAAGATGGCAGCGACGTAATGGTATAGCTCGCAATCGTCCCGTCCTTATCACTACCAAGGATAGAAGGCAGTGGCGTATTTGTAGCGTTGTAAGGAACAGTATAAGCAAGGTTGGCCGCCGTAGGCGGATTGTTGATGACCGGAATATTGTAGGTAGCCACATTGCTCTGCAGGCTGCTGTTGTCGGTCGCTTTGAAGGTGAATGTGGCCGTCCCGGTAAAGGTCGCCAGCGGGTCAAACTGCAGCTTGTCAATATCGGCTACTGCAATGCTCTGATTTGCCGTTACTGCCGCGCAGGAAGGATTACACATGTAAAGCGTTCCACCGCTTGCCGGAATGGTAACGATAGTATAGCCCGTCACCCAGCCATCCAAATCCGAAGCCCGCAGCGGCGGAATGGCAGTGCTGCCGAGCGAGTTGTTCAGCGTATGAGACGTTACATTATTTGCCAGCGGCGGCCGGCTCACGCTTGCCGCGCCCACCACCGGAATAGTGTAGGTAGCTATATTGCCCACATTCCCTGAGTTGTCAATATCGGTGTAGGTAAAGGAGGCATTGCCTGTAAACGTAGCCAGCGGGTCAAAGCGCAGGTTGCCGATGTCTGAAGTAGCGATAAGCTGATTGGCGGTAATATTCGTGCAGCCCGGATTGCAGAGCTGCAGCGTACCGGCAGAACCGCTCGGCAGCGTCAGGATTTTAAAGTTCTGCAGAGTCGGCTCATCCGCATCGGCGCCGCTCAGGGCGGCAATGGCCGTGGCTGCATTTGTATTGAGCATACTATTCTCCATGATGTTGTTGGCCACCGGCGGGGCGCCCTTCACCGGCAGACGGTAGGTAGCAGCGCTGCTCACAGTGCTGCTGTTATCCGTAACTGTAAACGTAAAGGAGCCGGTGCCGCTCGCCGTTCCTGAAGGGTCAAAGCGCATCGTGGTCACCTGGTCGGGCGTGAGGGAAGTGTTGGTGCTGGTGATATTCACATACTGCCCTGCTGTACACGCCGAGGGCGCGTTCGGACAATAGCTCAGCGTGCCGTAGCTCGCCGGCAGGGTTACAATGGTGTAGCTCGCAATCGTCCCGTCCGCATCGCTGCCCACCGGCGGCGGGATGCTCGTAGCGCCCCAGCCCTGCATGAAGGGCAGAGCGGTGTAGTTGTCCGCTACAGGCGGCACACAACGGCTGCCGGATACGTTGATAGTGATGGGCGTTTTATCGCCAGGCTCATAGGTTAGCGGGTTGTCAGAGCTTTCCTTTGGCCCGCCGAGGCTGGTGCTTAATCCGTCTAAACATGCCTGCTGGCTGATGACGGTATCTCCCGTAAAGTTATCCGCGCTCACCCCGACCGGCAGCGAGAACGAAGCAGTGCCGGTGCTCAGCGAGAGGCCGGTGGCAGTAATCAGGTTATTGGTGCCGCCGCCATAGCTGGCAATGCTCACGCTCACGCTGCCGCCGTAAATGCCTTGCAGGGTTGTTTGCAAAGCCGAGGCGCTTGCAGCAATGTAAAAGCGGCTGTCCAGCGTATCGCGGAAGGTGATGCTTCCGACGGTCGTGCCGGTGTAATTGCGCGTCCGCAAGACGTATTGAAAAGTGTCTGCTCCGCAGCGCTGTAGATTTACAGCAGGCACCGATGGCGACTTATCCAGGCTCACACGGAAGGCGCAGCTGCAACCGTCGCTTTGCGTAACGCCGATATCGGGCGCGCCGTATTGCGTGACGTTGCCAGTGGCTTTATCTATGATGAACAGCCTGTCCTGCGTACCGCCCAGTGTGGTAGCGCCGTAGCCGAAAAGCTGGCCGTCGTCGGTGAAGTACAGCGAGCCCATCGTGTACGCCTGTCCTGCCGTCTGGCTGCCCACCTTCAGGAAGGCAGGTGTGGTGCCGGAGGCATTCGTAAGCTTGTAAAGCCCGGTGAGCGCAGTGCGCTGGTAGGGTGGTACCATGCGTAGATGGTGCCGTCCGTCGGGTCAACGGCAAGGTCGCCCCAGTTGTGGCCCGTTGTATTTTGAATTGGCGACATCGTGCAGGTTTTTGAGCCGCCGCTGTTCAGCACTGTGGGCGTTGCTTGCGACAGGTCTATCATGTACAGGTTCAGTCCGCTCATGATGTACATCACGCCGCTTGCATCCACACAGGCATTGTTGGTAGTGCCCATAGTGGCATTGGTGATGGTAGGCGTAGGCGTAACGACACTCGAGGTCTGGTCACCGATTTTCAGGAGCTGAAAATTGCCGCTTGAGCTGGAGCCCGTCCAGTCGTGCGCCCACACATAGCCATTGTAGTACACCGAAGCGTTTAGATTCTT
This sequence comes from Chitinophagaceae bacterium, assembly GCA_965246785.1. Taxonomy (GTDB): domain Bacteria; phylum Bacteroidota; class Bacteroidia; order Chitinophagales; family Chitinophagaceae; genus UBA1952. Next base: position 144,730 of record CBDFFM010000001.1, on the reverse strand, counting down.
GCTCGTAATGGTGTCGGTGTTTATAATACTGACCGACCCGCTGGTCAGAAACGAAACACTGCTTAGAAAAGTCTCCGGAGAGTTGGCCGGGTTTTGCCTGGTAAGCAGGATGGTATTGCGGCAAGGGATGGTCTGTGCCCCGGCGCTGAAAGCGCAGGCCAGCAGGGCGCCTGCTAAGAGACGCCGCCAATTAAAGCTCATGGATTATGTATTGTGTGTGCGGCCAAAAGTAGCCGCGCGCATACACGGGTAATAATTTCAGATGCTGATTACCAGCGACGTAACAGCGCGGGAATTATTGGCTACGTAATTCATTTGCGCCTACTCCACTATCAGCATCCGTAAAATTTCATTTGCAGGCCGGCAACGAGCGCACAAACGGATTACCCTGTTACGGCCAGGCCGTAACCAGCCGAAGGGAATAAATCGCTTCCGGTTGCGTACGCAGATGCGCCCACTTCCTGTCCCATTCGCCGGAGGCGAGCGCTTCGGCAAACTTTGCTACAAGTGGCCCTTCCAGGCCGTCGGGTAGAAAACTCCAGCAGGATTGCGCGCGGCGTACGCCTTCTTCCAGAAAAGCTTCCGGCCTGCCATAATAGGCTTCCGTAAAGCCGTCTTTGCAATCCAATGGAATGCGCACGGCTTCTGCCTTTACATTCCCGCCAAGCATTCCCGTAAGCTGCGACATCGTCGGGAAGCGCGCCCTTTCTGCTTCTATCAACTGCGGGAAGTAATCCGCCAGCCAGAAGTCGGCCATCCGCTCCGGGTCAAAAGTGAGAATGACTACCGGCCCGCGCGTTACGCGGCGAAGCTCGCGCAGGCCTGCGGCAATGTCGGGCCAGTGATGAATCGTTACCATCGCCATGGCCGCATCAAAGGCGCCACTGTCAAAAGGAAGAGCATCTGCCTTGCAGATGATGGCGGGTGCTTTTCCTAAAGCAATTCGTTGCGCCCGCATCGCTGCGGAAGGCTCTACGGAGACAACGTAGCGCCCATCCGGTTCATAGGAGCCAGCGCCTGCGCCTACATTAAGGATGGTATGCGCATCGCTGAGGGCTGCGTGCACCTGCGCGGCAATGAGCGGGTCAGTCTGCCGGTAGCCGGTGTAGGGGATGGAGAGCGTTTCGTAATTGAAACCGGGATTGGCGGGACGAGTGTTCATGATTTGACTTTTACCACTAAGACACTAAGAACACGCAGAGACACTAAGGGCTTAGTGTAGCTTAGTGTCTTAGTGGTAAATTCTCTTAGAAGGCAAATCTGCGCTATTTCGCGGCAGACAGCGCCCGCAACGCCGGGGCCACCTTCGTTGCGAACAGTTCTATGCTTTTCATGGCTTTGTCATGCGGCATTGCGCCGATGCTTGCCTGCGCCACGAAGCGGGTGTTGCCGAACAGCGCATACTCGGCGCTCAGCTTATCAATCACCTGCTGCGGCGAGCCTACCAGCAAGTGTCCGTCCGGCGCGAGGCCGGCGTCAAACTCGCGGCGACCGCCCGGCTGCCAGCCACGCTCGCGGCCTATGCGGCTGAAAATCTCGTGGTGGATAGGATAAAACTCGTCTGCAGCCTGCTGCGAGTCTTCGGTGATGTAGGCGTGCTGATTGATGCACACCTGCGCGGCAGCGGCATCGTGGCCGGCTTCGGCGAGGGACTGCTTATAGAGCTTTACGAAGGGCGCGAAGCGGTGCCACTGTCCGCCGATGATGGCGAGGGTAAGCGGCAGGTTGTATTGCGCAGCACGAACAACCGACTGCGGCGTGCCGCCGACGGCTACCCAGATAGGCAAGGGATTCTGAACCGGCCGCGGATAAATTCCGATGCCATCCAGCGATTGTGTGAGCTTGCCCTTCCATTGCATTACCTCGTTCTTCGTGAGCTGCACCAGCATGTCCAGCTTCTCGGAGAAAAGCGCGTCATAATCAGCCAGGCTATAGCCGAAGAGGGGGAAGGATTCTATGAAGGAGCCGCGGCCCGCCATGATTTCGGCGCGGCCATTAGAAATTAAATCCACGGTGGCGAATTGCTGGAACACGCGCACCGGGTCTTCGGAAGAAAGCACGGTGACGGCGGAGGAGAGGCGTATGTTTTTGGTGATGGCGGCAATGGCAGCGAGCGCGATTGGCGGGGCGCTCACCACATAATCGGGGCGGTGGTGCTCGCCTACGGCGAAGACGTCTAAGCCGGCCTCATCGGCGAGATTCGCTTCTTCTAAAAGGTTGGCCATCCGCTGCTGCGGGGTGATGTTGCCGAGGTCTGCGAAGGTGGCGAGGCCGAGCTGGAGCATAGTGGACGCAAGGTAGCGGCCATTGCATTGCAGCTCTATAAACTGTGCATTGACCGCGTCTATCGGCTTACTATCTTTCAGCCCCGACGTATGACCCTCTACCAACGCCTCCAGCTCACCCGCTCCGAAGAAGACGTCAAGGATGTTTACATCAAGGCGCTTAACCTGAAAGGCTACAACAAAACCCTCGTTGATATCCTGACCAGGGAAGTCTGGTTTGAAGCAAAGCATGGCGGCAAGCACTCTACCTACGCTATGTTCACCCAACTGATGCACTATGTGCAGCGGGCGCTGGACGCAGGTGAGTATGTGCCGCCACTCCTCGCCGTGATTGATACGGAGAAGGCCGCCATCATGAAGAGCGAGGACGTCATTCCTTTCCTCAAAAAGAAAACGTTCAAATGGGGCAAGAGCGCCAGCGGCTATACGCAGGAAGCCCTTAACGCTGTCTCCGCGCACATAGGCACCTACTTCGTTTCCTTTAAGCTTGACACTCATGAGGAAGAGTTCATCAGCACGATTAAGAGCGCTATTGCCTCCGGCGATATTATCCGCGTGGCTATAACGCCGGATAATCTGAAGCAGGTGTTTGATAACTGGGTGAAGATGATCGGGGCCGAGATTAAGGGCGTGCCTGCGGAGGATTATGCCCTGCTCTTCTTTGCCGATATTATGAGCGACGGCACGGTGAGCACCCACGCCAACCTGCCTGCGGAGCTGCTGCACCGGAACAACAAGCCCGTCTTCTCCCTTGGCGGCAAGCTCTATGAGCTGGGCAGCCACGAGGGCTACCGCCGCTTCTGGGCCATCTACCACCGCCCGCCCGATGCGGCCTACCGCAACTACCTGCTGGAGCGCCGCGACTCCCTGATACCGCTGGATGAGCGCTCCTTCAAGGGCGCTTACTACACGCCCCTGCATGTGGTGGACAAGGCTTACGACAAACTAAGCGAGACGCTGGGCAAGAACTGGCAGCGCGAATACATAGTGTGGGATATGTGCTGCGGCGTGGGCAACCTCGAGGTGAAGCACAGCAACCACCGCAACATATACATGAGCACGCTGGACGCTGCGGATATAGACGTGATGAAGGCCACCAAGACCTGCGCCGCCGCCACCCGCTTCCAGTATGATTATCTGAACGACGACATTACCGACGAAGGAGCGATAGACTACAGCCTTACAGCCAAAGTACCCGAAGGCCTGCGCAAAGCCATTGGCGATGGAAAGAAGATTCTGGTGTTGATTAATCCGCCGTATGCGGAGAGTGGTTCAGGAATTGGGCAGGGTGACAAAAACAAAAAGCAGGTTGAGCAAACAAACATCAACGCTCTGATGAAAAGCGAGGAACTGGGATACGCAAGCAAGGAACTGTTTTCTCAATTCTTGGTTAGAATCGCACAAGAGATGCCGAACGCCACACTCGCAATGTTCAGCAAATTGAAGTACGTCAATGCGCCAAATTTTGAGAGATTCAGGCAATGGTGGAATGCAAAATACCTTGGTGGATTTGTAGTGCACAGCAAGGCGTTCGACGGATTAAAAGGAGATTTTCCTATTGGCTTTTTGGTGTGGAAAACAGACCAAACTCGCAAGAAAGAAATAGTATTGGAAAGCATCACGACTGAAGTGTTGGACAAAAAAGGGAATCCCGTAGGTGAGAAGTCGTTTTACAATCTTCCAAACAAACTGTTCTTGAATGCTTGGATGAAAAGCTTAAAAACTAATAGTGAATTAGCCTTGCCGTTATCAAATGCATTGACTGTTTCAAAAAATCCCAGAATAAAAAAGTCGTGTGACGGAATGAAGGGTTTTCTATTTGCAGGTAATAATGATTTTCAAAATGCCGCAACTGGGACACTGGTTACCTCATCAATTTATACCGGACGTAATGGTGGAGGTACTTACTTAAATGAAAGCAACCTCTGGCAAGCCGCCATTGTCTTCTCCGTCCGCCGCCTCATAAAACCCACCTGGCTCAACGACCGCGACCAATTCCTCCAACCTACCGAACCACTTACGGAAGAATTCAAAACCGATTGCCTCGTCTGGATGCTCTTCAACGGCAGCAACCTCAGCGCCTCCGCCAACGACCTGCAATGGAATGGCCGCAGCTGGAGCATCGTCAACCACTTCATCCCCTTCACCGAAGATGAGGTAGGCGCGCCCGAGCGCTTTGAAAGCGATTTTATGGTGCAGTACATGGCGGGCAAAGCTTTTAGCGCCGAGGCCCGCGCTGTGCTTGCCGAAGGCAAAAAATTATGGCAGGCCTACTTCGCGCACACGGATGCCATTGCCATCCGCGAAGAGCTGAAGCTGAACCACCCGGATGTGGGCTGGTACCAAATCCGCAAAGCCCTTGAGGCCCGCACCGCTTCCGGCGATTACGCCCCGGTATCCTTCGCCGCATTCGGGGCGGCCTACAAGGGCCTCACTGAAAAGCTACAGCCATTGGTATATGAGCTTGGCTTTTTGAAGGCCTGAATAAGCGCGTAAAGACCTAAAGCATTATATCGCCATACAGGCCATGCATACCCCACCCTCGATTGCATTTTTCGGGAAAATGTTGACAAAGTCGGCGACTTCGTCAACAAAGTTGCCAACCTTGTAAGCAAAGTCGCCGACTTTGTCAACGAAGTTGGCGATTGTGTGCACAAAGTCGGCGACTTTGTAAGCAAAATCGACGACTGTGTAAGCAAAACCGGCGATTTTGTTAACGAAGTTGCCGACTGTGCGACTTTTTTCGGGATGTGTAATATATTAGCGCTGCCGGATGCCGGATTATCCCATTCACTCACCATTTAATACGCTACCATCATGGCTGCAACCACCAAAGGGCGCATTGTAAAGCCCAAAAATCCAAGCGAGGGCTTAGCGCTCGCTACTAAAGTTTACAAGAAGCATGTGAACGACGGCGCTACCTCGGAGCTCAAAAACCTGGACGGCTACAACTGGGACACCATTGGCCCTACCATCCAGCAGGCGCAGGACTATCACACGGCTGCAGAAGACTTTAAAGGCAAGATGGAGGAGCAATACCGCCTGCGCGATGCGGCTTACAAGCCTATCCAGGAGATAACGGACGCATCGTCCTCTTACCTGAAGGGCAAGTATAAAAAGAACCCGAAGAAGCTGGCTGACTGGGGCTACTCCATCGACGATACGCCGCAGCAGCGGAAGCGTAAGATGCTTCCCGGCTCATAGCCAGGCATTAATGCTCCAGACCGCCCGCAGCCTCCCGGCACTGCGGGCGGTTTTGTTTTTGGGCCTGCGGAGGTACATTCCCGCTAAGCGGGAAAGCTAACGGAGGCAGGAAACGCGGCTAATAATATTCTATGTTTTATCGCTTGTTATCAGCAGGTTGTTTTAAGATGTCCGGAAGTATAGGACTGGAATGATTCAAAAGCCGGCAAAACCGGTATGGCCAACTAAGGTGAGGAAGCGTAATTCCGCCCCTCATTAACAAAAACAAGAGGGCTATGAAATTTTATTGGAATCCTAAGGCTTTCAGTGCTACCTGAACAAAGCCGATAACGACCGCTTAACAATCCCGCTTGCTTACGGTAAGCGCAGGAAGATAGCTTTGTCTTTGCCATGGGTAATTACAAGATACAATAAGCAATGATTAACAAGGATGTAATTGTTGCCAGATTGTTAACAGGACGAGCTATTAATTAATTTACATACAAACACTACAACAACCAAGCAGTAAACTATGCGTAGAACAGCTACAAAAAACCACCCGGGAGGCCTCCTCCGGAACAGGGGTAAGGCAGGCTCTGGTTTTGTTTTATTACTCATTATTACCCTAATGGGCGGACGGGCGGCGGCACAGGCGCCTACCTCTCTTCAGTATCCGGCAGTTACGGCGGCTATTACCGGGCAGTCGCCCATTTTCCTGTCGCCTACGGTGTCGGGAAATGTGGTGAGCTACAGCATCAGCCCCTCGCTGCCGGCCGGATTGTCCTTTAATACAAACACCGGCGTCATTTCCGGTACGCCCACCGCAACAAGCGCGGCTGCGTCCTATACCGTAACGGCCACAAACGCCTCCGGCTCAACTACAGCCGCATTCAGTATTCAAACGATGAATACACACTTCAACGTAGCCTTTGATACGCTGAAGTTTATCAATACTCCTTCTACCGTAACGGCCATACGCGGGACGGGAAAGAATGTATCGGACAGCATTCTCTATAAAAATGTAATTACCATTGGCGGCCAGCAGATTGACTGCATCGTTACGACAACGGCCAAGACGAACGACACCATTGTATATTATGACCAGGAAGCCACTTCCGGTGCCGGGTTTTCCGCCAACCTCTCTCGCTTCTTCTCGCCTCAAGTGTATTTCTACGGCGCGGGAAAGGCTTCTTTTACCTTCCAGTTCATTCTTGGAAATACTTATGTGAGCACCGCTAACCCCGGTACGCCCGTCTATCTCCAGAATGTGCGTGTAAACACTTACGACATTGACGGCAACGGCACGTGGAACTCCAATCAGTACAACGAGTTCAACGGCTTTGACAGCAGCGAGCTTGGCATCGGTGCCAAGCTGACTACCAGCTATGATCCCACGACCGGGCAAACCAAGTTTCACTCTAACGACAGCGTGAATGTGGTGGATTTTGCCAATGACTCCACGCGCGTACGCCTGAGCTATAAGAATATGAGCAACTTCACCCTCAGCGCCGGTGCGGATACAAGCGGTTACGCCTATTTCGTATTTGACTTCAGCTCCGGCGCTGCTGCCTTTGCCACCGCCGTAACCAGCACTGCTCCAAGCATTGACCTCGAAACAGGCAAGCCAGGCGTAAATAACGACGGCAGCACCTGCACCGGCGTAGTGAATTTCACGGGCGGCAGCGGCCAGACGAACGTGACAACGCCCACCGACCCTAACCTCATCAACCTGACCGTCAGCTTTCCAACCGCTTCCATCGTCAATGGCGCCAGCGAGCAGATTGTGATCAATGGCGCAACGGCCGGCGGCACTATCGCTCTTAATGCCGACCCTTCCATTTCTAATCTTACCCTCGGCGGCATTGTTTACTCCGTATCCGGCGCTACAGCTAACGGCATCCGCACCCTGACCATTACGCGGAACACGGGCACCCTAGTTACGGCAAACGTAGAAAGCCTGCTGGATGCGATGCAGTACAAGAACGTTGCGGCCCTGCCTACCAATGGCGACCGCGCCTTCACCGTTAATACCCGGAACTCCGTTTATAAAAGCCCCGACGCTGTGCTTACCGCTACCGTAGGCTGCGTGTCCATCAGCGGCAATATCTATCACGATGCCAATGGCCTTTCTGACGCCATTGTGAATGGCAACGGCGCACAGGGCCAGTTTGCAGCCGGCGCCACGAGCGGCTTTTATGCCGTGCTCACCAATCCCGCCAACAATGCCGTGCTCAGCACGCAGGCCATTGCGGCGGGCGGCGCTTATACCTTTGGCCGCATTGACACTGGCGACTATGCCGTGTATATCAGCAATACCGCTACGCCAGGTGCTACCATCAGCGCGGCCACTTACCCTACCGGCTACAAGAGCATTGGCGAGAATCTCGGCGCTTCTGCCGGCAACGACCTTTCCATTGATGGCAAGCTCTTCCTTAACGTAGGCTCCGTGCCCATCACCGCTGCCAACTTCGGCATACAGGTGCCGCCTACGGACAGCGACAAGGTTTACGCCAGCATCAATAATCCCGGCGGATACAACTACTACACCATTCCCGTGGGCGGCTTTAAGTGCGCGGATGTGGACGGCTCTGTTGATTCCGTCACCATCACCACCTTCCCTACCAATACCAACTACCTGAAGGTGGGCAGCGTGGTCTATACCAATGGCGGCACCTGCCCGCCGCAGGTTAGCTGCACCGCATGGCCCGGCAGCCTCAAGTTTCCTTACAGCCTTGTAACCGCCGGCTCCGTGGCCGTTGACCCTACCTCCGCCGGCATCACCAGCGTTGTGATTACCCATAAGGTGCAGGACAATGGCCGCCTCATCAGCAATAACGGCGGCACCAATACTACTACCATCGGCTTCATCGTTCCCACGCCCGCCATCGCCATCAGCGGATACGTGTGGAATGACTACAATGGCAACGGCGCTAAGAGCGCTCCCGAGGCCTACACCAACATTGCCGCCAGCAGCCAGACGCTTTACGCCGTGCTCGTGCAGAACACCAACACCATCTCCGGCAGCCCCACCGTCTGGGCCACATCGGCCATTGCCGCCAGCAGCTCCGGCTATTCATTCAGCGCCGTGCCTCCCGGCAATGCCTATGAGGTACGCATCGTATCCGCCGCTTCCGCGCCTGCCGCGGCCTCTGCTGCCGCCAGCATTACCCCCAACCTTGCCACCGGCTGGACGGACGTATCTACGAGCAACAACGGCACCGTCTATAAATACACCTGGGGCACCAATGCGCCGGCTATTGACCTCGGTACGGTGAATGCGAGTCAGCCTAACGTGAACTTCGGCATTGAGCAGAAGCCTTCGGCGGATATCAAGATTCTTTCCACCACCAACAGCGCATTCAGCGCTGCCACTAACAACGGCAAGAAGAGCAATAAGGATAAGAAAGGCGGCAACAGTGCCAGCAGCCCCAAGAAGATAAAAGGCAATAGCACCGCCCTTACCGGCGCGACCATCCTCTCCCTCTCCGGCGCCGATGCCGAGGATTGCTCCACCACCTCCTCCTGCAATACCGGGAAGACTTTCATGCTCAATACCATCAACTCCAACACCAGCGTGTTGTACGACTACGGCACCGGCGATTCTGTGCTGGACGATACCACCATCATTCCCAACTTCGACCCCGCCAACCTCTCCGTGGTGGCCGACAATACGCCCGGCAACACCTTCTCCACCGTCGGCTTTACCTACAGCCTTATGGATGCCGCCGGCATGCCCTCCCCGCCTGTGGTCTATAGCATCCAGACCCCTACCCCGCTGCCTATCCTCCTTACCGGCTTCAACGGCACGGTGGCCGGCTGCGGCGCTACCCTGTCCTGGCACGTGGCTTCTGAGACCGGCGGCGATTACTACGAGCTGCAGCAAAGCTCCGATGCCGACCAGTTCTGGACCATCGCCCGCGTGCCCTGCCGCAACAGTATGGGGGCCGTCAGCTACGCTGCCGAGGCCTCCCGCATCTTCAGCAGCTCTTACTTCCGCCTGAAGCGCGTTACACAAAGCGGCGATTGGGATTACAGCGACGTCATCCGCCTCTCCGGGCGCGACTGCGACCGGCAGATGGTGACCGTTGCGCCGAACCCCGCCCACTTCCAGGTGATGGTGAGCGGCCTGCGCGATACCGGCGCTACCATTACCCTCTACAGCAGCCTCGGCGCACTTGTGTACCGCGCCGCCACTACGCACGACGATGAGACCATAGACGTAAGCAGCTACGCCCCCGGCACCTACCTCCTGCAGGTGACGGACAACAAAGGAGCCATCCTGAACACGACACGGCTGGTAAAGAAGTGATTATTTGCACTCGTGGAACGGAAGCAGGCCGCCCTTTTGGGCGGCTTGTTTGCTTTGGAGGCAATGCCCGCTTTGAAGTGCTCCTTGCCCAACATTGTCATCCTGAGCGAAGCATCGCGCAGCGTTACGCAGTGAAGGAACCGTATGATATGGGAACGCTTGATGCGCCGCCCGCTGCCGCAGGCAGTGCTGATGGTTTGGCGCATCAATACCCGGTGCGGTAGCGCCGGGCAATTTGTTTGTCAGAAAAATGTCTTGCGGGGCGCTAACAAAGGAGCAGGGGCTGCCGTCTTTCATGCTTCAAGGCATTTCTAATCCAGCCCCTAAACTCCCTCCGCATGACCCATTACCGCTCCGCACGGCGCTTTCTTACCGCATCCCTCATAGGGCTTGCCGCCGCTACCGGCCGCCCGGCAGCCGCACAGTCGGGCGATGCCCTCCACAGCCTGCTTGTACAAAGCATCCTGCAAAGCCGGCAGGCAAGCGCAGGCAGCAATGCCGCGCAAAAGACGGCTGGCGCCGAGCGCCTCATTGCCCAAAGCAGCTACGCCCTCAACAGCGGCGCGTACTTCATGAACGACACGACGCAGTACACCTACGGCGGCGGCCTCGGCTCCGTGTTTAATTACAACACCTTTACTTGGGCGCTCTATGGCGGGGCCAATGCCGTCCTGCTCAATGCGCCGCTCACCGGCGGGCCGGGCATTCTCACGCAGCCCCTCGTGAACCCCTATGTGTCGTGCGACAGCAGCCTGGAGCAGTACCGCACTTACCCCGCCTCCGCCCTGCAAAAGATTACCGCCATTTACAACACCTTCAGCCCCACGGGCGCGCTCACGTCGCAGCGGTACTTCAACAGCAACAATGTAAAGAACGGCACGGCTTCGGCTTACTTCTGGTCGCCCTCGGGGCGGCTGGACTCCACCTACCTCTTCAGCATCCTCAACGGCAAGATGCCGACGGATACTACGCAGAAGCGCTTCTTCTTTTACAATGGCGCGGGACAGCTGGTGATGGACAGCAACGTGTATCGCCCGCAGGCAATAGCCTACCACCCTTATCTGAAACATGCGTACAGCTATGGCAGCGGCGGGCTGCTCAACAGCATCATCACCTGGCAGCAAGACTGGAACGGCACTGTGTGGAAGCTCATGCGCCGCGACAGCATGACGTACAATACGGCCAGCCAGCTCACCCTTCTCGTATCCGACACCGGCGCGCTGATGATGCCTTACAAGAAGACGCAGCTCAGCTGGTTCAGCCCCACCCTGCCCATCCACCAAAGCCTGCTGGAATACACGCGCAACAATTTCGCCCCCGTGTGGGACACGACCACCTACACCGTCATGACGCTCAACTCCGCCAACTTTCCCGGCACCGCCGACCGCCGCACCTACTCGCCCAACGGGGCCGGCCTCTTTTACGGCATGAAGAGCAGCATTGTTTACGATGGCTCTAATAATCCCCTCACCATCCGGGACAGCACCTACGATAAAACGAGCGGGCAAGCCGCCGCTTACATCACGCATTTCTACTACGGCCTTTATACGCCGGCGGCGGTAAACGGCGCATCCACGCAGTCCGCAGAGTTGTCGCTGTTTCCAAACCCTGCAAGCGGCACCCTCAACATCCGCTTCAGCGCACCCCTGAGCGGCCCCTATGAAGCCGGCGTCTATACCCTCGACGGACGGCTGGCCCTGCGGGTGCATGCCGCCGATTATGCCGCCGGCGCGAAGGCAAGCGTCAGCTGCAATGTGGCCGGGCTGCCCGCGGGCACGTATGTGCTGCACCTGAGCGGCGCGGGCGGGCTGCGCGCTGCGCGGATGTTTGTGCGGGAATAAAAATGCTTTGTGCTTAATAGAAAAGAGCGCCTTGTCTGGATAGACAGGTATCGCCGACAAAACGATTGATTAATTTAGACAAAAGCAATTATTAATACTGTCCCTGAAAATCATTCGCCTGGATAAAATGAATTATTAACGCTAACACTGAATTTTCAGAGAGCTGCCTGCTGTCCCGCCATTACCCAAAAAAAAAGAGCGCAGCATAAGCTGCGCCGTGGCTGGCCAGGCCTTCAGCATCAATAGCCGTTAACCCCGCCAGCTTCAAAGATAAGAGTTATACCTTAGACATATTCTTTGATAACTCGTAATTTTACTTTTCAAAGATTAGCGCATCGGTGCTGTAGGGAGCCTCTCAGCTCTGGCCACAGGAACGCCAGCGGTTTATTTTGACTTAAAAGCCTTCATTTGGAGGCTTTTTTATTTTCGGGTTATCACTCCGGCCAGTTCTAAAAAAACGCGCAGCATGTGCTGCGCGTTAGCTGGCCAGGGCCGTAGGCATTGCTGCCTCTGCTTCCCCGTCATTTCAAAAGTATGCCGTTTGGTTAACGTTCGGGCCAGTTTCGGAACTTCGGACGGTAGGTCTGGCTTTGGAGGCATATGGCCTCAACCGTATCACCAATTATTTGCTTGAGACGACTTGCACAGTCATTAGGCGAGGGGGTGCCGTAATGGTGGCATACGCCAGTAGTAAAAAAGGCAGCAACTACAGCCTGCGCAAAAGCAGCATGAGCAATGCCTTTATCAGTGGACGTGTAATATTTTCCAGTATTGGCTAACTGTGTAACGAGCACATCGCTAAGTGCGACAGCACCCGCCGAAAGCTTGAAGTAATCGGTAATGCGGCTTACAACAATGTTTTGCCGGGCGTTGACTCCTTCATATCCAGCCATAGCGCGCCCTTTGTAGGCTTCTATGGCCGCGAGTAATGGTGCATAGCCATCCGGCTTCACAATTATATCAATAGCCTTGTTCTTGTCCACCTGTATGCCGGAAATGCTTAGGCCATTCCCACCAGTCAGCTTATCAAAAATGAGTGCTGGCGTGTCGTTAAACAGGCGGGGAAATTCCGCGCTGGTAAGCGCGGTTAGCCCTAAGCCGTTATAAAGGTTCAGTACGCTTTGCGCATCGTCTTTGGCGCTGTTGTAAATGGCTGTTAGAGATGAGCGTTCTTGCTCGTTGTCAAATAGGAGAACGGGTGTGTTCATTGGAAAGGGTTTGGTAAATTGTTAAGTGAGTTTGTCGGACTATGCCACCCAATTGAAGTGGGGGTATTTTTTAATTAGGTGTGCTGTTGTCGGCTTCGCTTTAAATAGCGACTGCGCATCATCGGAACGGCTTGCTATTAGAGCTGTGACGGTTGTGGCGGAAAGACAGAAGTCCTTTTGCAATGCGGCCAGTACCAGCTCATATTTAAGGCAACGGATGTGCGCGTGATAATAGTAGCGATGGATGAGCTGATTATTCCGCTCATCTACCAGCGCCTTACTACGGCCCTTTTTTAAAGTATCCAAGCCAGCGACTTCTGGCGGCGCTGCCATATCATTGAGCTTTTCAAAAAGTCTTTTTCCCCTCTTAGACATTTATGGGAGTAGTTAAAAGTTAGGTGTCTTAGTCGGTGACAGCATTTGCGCTATTGAGAATGCGCAACAGCACTTCTTCCACCTGCCGCTGCATATCGTTGAATCCTTCCTTTACCTCCTTGGCATTAATTGTGATGCCGCCCGCTATCATCTCCCGGTTTACGTTAATGATGATTTGCTTGCGGCCTCCGCCAGTAATCGCTTTGCTGGAAGCATCCGCGCCTTCCAAGCTGCCGCCTGTAAGCCCGGCAACTGCGCCATTTGCTGCGGACGGACTACCGGGATTATTGAGCAGGCCATTAATGGCCGTCATATCATGGCCTGTCACTTGTTTAAGCCAACCACTTTGTTTACTGACTGACGTAAACCATGCTATTTCTTTGACCGCCTTTTCCTTGTCAGCGGCCTTCCACCAATCCGGGGTGGCCTCTTGATGATAAACAATTTTGGCAAGGCCCATTATAGACTGCTGCATTGTCGCCAGGCTTTCCCTTTGGGTAACGTCTGCCAGTTTGCCCTGGTCAACATCAATCATTTGCTGCGACTTGTTGATGAAGTCCGTCAGCTCTTCTTTGCCGTGGCCGAATAGGGGACGCTCATACGGCACATTAGACATAAACAACTTAGTTGCCGCCTGCGCCGTAAGAATGCTTGGGTCAGCCAACGCGGCCCGCGCCGTATTCTGCATATCATAGAGCTGCGCCAGCTCCGAGCCGTAAGCGCTCTTTTGCGTTTTGTAGGTTGCCAGCTCTATCCTGTCTTTGTAGCTCTTATTTACTTTGTCCAGGATGCCGAGCAACTCAGAGTTTTTCAGCTTCTCTAAGTCCAAGTTCCCGAACATTTCCGGCTGCTTCGCTTTTAGCAAGTCCATCATCCGGCCCCGCGCCGCATTGCCTTCCGTCAGGCTGGTGATGCTGCGCACTAAAGAGACAGTTTCCGCCTGCTCATTGCGCAGTTGCTGAGGTACGGTCTGGCTGATATTGAGGAAATGAAGCAGGAGTTTGCTCCTTCCATAAAGGACGATGCAACCGGCATAATCAGGTTACCGGCGTCAATCTTAAAAGCCGCAAAATTGCCTTTCAGCTTTTGGAGCTGGCCAGCGCTTGTATTGCCTATCTGCTCCATCATGCCGTAAAACTGTCCGCCCTTACTCGTTGCCACATCAAACGCCTTAGTGACGGCCGCCGAGGAAATTTTGCCTTCCTCCATCATGTCTTTAAGCTGGCCGACCGTCTTTGCCTGTTTTAGCCCGAATTGCCTGCCAGTGGTCGCTCATAACCTTTAGCGGGTTAAAGCCGGCATTGATGTATTGCAGCAGGTCTTGGCCCATCAACTTGCCGCTGGCCCGCGTCTGGCTGAATGCCAGGGTAAGGCTTTGCATCCGGTCAACGTCTCCCATTGAAATATCACCAATCATTCTGAGGTCTTTTATTACCTCGCCGGAGCCAACGCCAAAGCCCATCATCGTTTGCGCATTCTTATACACGGATGCGCCCATAATAGTCGTTTGCTTCAGTTCGCGCAGTTGCCCGACCAGCTCATGCCCTTTCTTAGCATCGCCGGTCAGCACCTCAAAGGATTTGCTTTGCGCCTGAAAGTCCATTGCCGCCCCGATGGAAGAGCCTATAAAATCCTTCGCTATACCCGCGCCGCGCGTAATTCCGCCCGCGATAAGATTGCCGCCAATGATGCTTCCCAACAAGCTGCCGTGACCTCCGGCGCTGCCGCCAGCGCCGGCATCGTGAACCCCACGCTTTAGTTCCATTACCTCCTTCGTAGCGTCCTTTGCCTCCCGCTTGATTTCCTTAATGGCGGACAATGCGCCCGGTACTATCTGCGGCGGCGTAGCCATCGCATTGCGCATGGCGGCAATTTCCGGGGTAGCGCTTCGCGCCATTTCGCCGAGGCGCTGCATATCCTTTTGCGCTTTAATCAGTGTAGTGTCAACCGCAGCAACGGCGCTTTGAGTCTTGGCCGCAAATTGTCCCATGCCGCCGCTTGCCAAGTCTTTGAGCTTTAGAATGAACTCAACTGTATTATCCATATGGGCCGGTCGGCGTAAAGCCGGATTTAAGAAATGAAAAAAGGGCTTTTAAAGCCCTTTAAATCCTTCCTTCCCAATCTATGATAGGGCCGTTTTGTGGGCTATGTAATTCCGAAAATAGCTACATGATAACCCCTTCTGTAACTATGCCCTGCGGACAAGTAAAAGGCTGGTGCATACTATTATCCCATTGCCTTCTTCTAAACCTGCTGTATCCAATTTAACGCCCGTTGCAATAGTCTTTCATGGCTTTCAGGGTTGCCTCATCCGGCACTGGCAAAGACTGCGCACTCCGCCCTGCAATCAGGTTATTTAGCTGCCTGGAGGTTTCCGCCTGCGTTATCAGGCACATTTTGAGTAGGCCGGTAAGCTGCGCTATTTCTGCTTCCAGGTCTTTTGTTCGCTTATTTTTTAGAGCTACTGTCTTTGTTGCAATAGGCCGTCCATGTGAACCCGAAGCCTTAAAGGCGGATGCGTCATTATCGCCATCCGGCTCAACATCAGGGGAATTCATGAAGTCAGCCAGATTGCCAACCCTGCCTCTGTTGCGCCATGCGGCCAGCTTCATTCCTAATTCCGCTTGTGTCTTAAATAGAAACTGTTTCATACTTGGATTATCAACTGGCTACAAAAAAGAGCCGTAGAAACGGCTCTTTGATTTTCCCAAAACTCAATAAGAAAGGTTGTCCAAGCCTTTCAAATGACATAAGCTTACAGGCTTACTATCTCAAAAGTAGAATGCGCATTAAGCCAATGAGCGGAGGTAAGCGAAGGCGGTAAACAGGTAGTAAAAGAAAAGCCTCCGCAATGGGAGGCTTTTGCTTGTGAAGCGTGAGAGACCGGCGATAATCGTTACCGGACTTTAGAGGGCTGAAAGGTTGCTCCTGCTTTGATAAGACCGTTTTCCTTTATAGTGAATGCCTGCGTCTGAAAGCCGAGTACAGTCTTGTCGCGTTGCAGCAAGTGAATGATACCCCGGTGCATTTCTTCCTGCTCACTCCACCCGCGATAGTCAAACCAGTTATCGGCGTTGCTGTACAACAGCGCCACACGGCGCAGCTTTCCGGCATTATCCAGGATTGTAGTTACCAGCGCCCGGTTAGGCTCTGCCGGCGCTTCGGCGGCGGTCGCGCAGATTGATTCCCATTCCTGCATGATTTCATCAAATTCTCTTTCCTGATACATGGCTCTTTATTTTGAAAGTGTGGGAATGTTCAGTTCGGCCAGCAGCTTATCGGTCGCGGCCTTTGCCTGCTTATTGTCGGCGGTCTTTTGGCTGTTCTTCACAATCGCCTCAAACTGGCGATGCACCTTCTTCATTTCGTCCAGGTTCATGCTTTGCAGGTCTTTCTTAACGGCTCCGCGCTGGCGCAGGAACAGGTTGAGCTTTGCGGCATTCATTTGGTTATCCTCGGCGCTGTCGCCGTAGATAATGCCTGCGGTATAGGCCAGCATCCAAATCGCCTTAATGTGGCCCTGGCGCGGGTCGTTTGCGCTAAGCTTGCTTATCAGGTCGCGGGCCTCTTCCATCGTAAGCTCACGGCTGCTTTCCGTGCGGCCTTGAGTATAGATTTTGACAAGCTCCTTTTTAAAGTCCAACTGGCCGAGCTGGGAGAGCAGGGTATGCAGCTTTGTAAGCTGCGGGCCGGTAATCATTTTTGCTGTTGTCATGGCTGCTGCTGTTTTGTTGAGGTTAGGATTGTTAAAAGTCTTGGAGCGCAGGCTGCATCTGCCGGTGGAGCTGCGGGTGATGAATGCGCAGCCATGCGATAAAAACCGGCAGGCTGTCTTTCATTTTGAGGGCGCGGACGCTTTGCCTGCCTTTGGCCTTCGCTATTTCGTCGCGCAGGCTGTATTTCTTAATCCACAGACAAACCGTCTTACCGGAGCGTCCGATGTGCTTTGCGGCATCGCTCTGGCTGTAACCCTCTACCAGTATCAGGTAGCGCAGGGTTTCTATTTCGTCCATGCGCTCCCGGTAGGTGGGCACTCTTTTCTTTTTTGGGGCTGCCTGCGGCATTGTAAGGCTTTATTGGTTGGATAGTGTAAGGATGTAGGCGGCAAGGTGGCCGAGGGCTTTACGGTATAGCGGCGGGTCGCGCTGCCGCAGGTATTGGCCGAAGGCCTGCACGTCCACAATGCCGGCCAGCCTTTGAAGGCTTAGGCCGCCGTCCGACATTACAAGCGCCTGCTCATCCGGCAGCTTCCAGCCGTATTCATTAACCCATGCGCTCATAGTCTTTTCAGATACGCCGAGCCTCTTGCCAATTTCTTTTTGTGTCAGCTTGCCTTCCAGTACAAGCGTTCTTGCCTGCGCTTTCAGGTCGCGCAGCTCTGCGGGGGTGTGCTTAGCGGTTGCCATAATTTGAAGGTGTTTTAATGGTCGTTTAAATAGCTTTTATAGAGGGCTTCAATCAAGGGAAAATCTACTGGCTGCCGGTCGCGGGCGTAGGCTATGAATTCATAAAGGGAGTTGGCCTTCCCTGCGGTCTGTAGATGCGCTTCCCGCTCATCCTGCCACCCGTGCCGGCCATACCAAAGGCTGACGGTCTTCGGGGCTATTTTGAGCCGCTGCGCCACTTCCTTTTGCGTCAGCCCTTCCCTTACAATCAGCTCCCGCGCCTGCGCCCGTATGGGCCGGTATTTCGCCTCGTTCCTCATGCCGCCGCCTTGATGGATTGATAGAGGTTGATTTCATTCATCAGGTCGCCGAAGCGGGTCAACTTCTTAAAGTCCCGCTGCTCTTCCTTTTCGGTGATGCCATGCTGCTCCAGGATGTGGAGAATTTCGGAGCTGCTCAGCCCTTTCAGCTCATGCCACATATTGATGCGGCGGAAAAACTCGGCATAGCCCGTAGTGCCCCGGTTTACGTGCTTTATCAGCCCGTTCTTAAAGTCAGGCATACCGGCCAGCACATAGCCGCAATTCTGCATGGTCTTATCCCGCAGGCTATGCAGAATCAGTATCATCTTGTCGGAAAGCTTGGCACATTCGTCCAGGATAACCAGCGGCTGCTCCATCGTATTCAGCTCCTCGGCAATGCGGGCCAGCATCGCGTTCAGGTTGCCCTCAAACTGTACGCCCATAATGCGCAGCAGGTCTTTCAGAAAGACGCGCGGGCTTACAGTGCCGTCTATGTAGTAGTAATAGACGTTGCGGCGGTTCGCGAAGGCCGTAAGGCTTGTAGTTTTACCCATGCCGGTATTGCCTACCAGCCCTATCATGCGGCGGTTTTCGGTGGCGTTCTGGCACAGCTCAAAGACGCTGCTGCAATCGCCGGTCTGAAACAGGCCCGCCAGATGCTCCGGGCTTACCTGGTTCCAGACCTTGCGCCAAAGCTTATCGTCTATGTTATCCCACTTGCCGTTGGCAATGTTGGAGATAGTAGCGGCGCTTACGCCGATGATGCGGGCCAGCTCCGACTTTGTAATGTCCTTTGCCTTTGTGTAGGCGGCAATGGCCTGTACCGTCTGCTCTTTTTGTAGGTTTGTCATGCGATTTACTTTTTAGAAGGTGATTGTATTAAGGGCTGCCGTTCGTACCGGCAGCTTTTTTATTGTCAGTCTGTGAAGCCGTAAAGCGTTTTCATATCCATCATCTTTAGCTGGCCGGGCTTCTGGAAGGGGCTTTCCTTTGTCTTAGCTGCTGCTTCCAACGCTACTGATGCTTCAGGGCGAATTGGCAGCATATCCTCATTTACCTCGCGGTCGCGGATGCTGCGCCTTACCTCCGCATCCTGCTGCGCTATCTGCCTGATTGACTTTGGCAGGCTTACCGCGTTGATATAGTCAATTGCATCAGGGTTTGCCTTTAGCCCCTCGGTCAGCTCTGCCTCTATTTTCTTACGGGCTTTGGTATTGCTGCCATTTACGCGGCCTGTTTGCTGGTTTAACCGCCGCTTGTGCTCGGCGGTCTGGTCAACAACAGCGCCGGCAACTTTGACCTTCGGCCCTACGGTGCCGACCGCTTCCATTGTCTTAGGGTCATACAGATAGATGCCCTGTGCTAAATCTTCATAAGCCACTACCAGCGTCCGGTCGTTGTAACGGTTGTACAGGTCGGAGCTAAGCAGGAACTCATGCTTTGCGCTGCCCAGCTTGATAATGATGTGTCCGCGTTGCACCTTGCGCTCTACCCAGGGATTTAAGAGCCTGACGCGCTCAGCCTCATTAAGTGAAAAGGCTTTGGCGCTTGTGCTTTGCTCATACTTATCATTGGGCGACAAGTTGCCGAGCGCCCGTTGCGGCTGCCTGTTATATTCCGCAACAATATGCGCGGCTATAGCCCACATTTCCGCATCTGTTTTCATGTTCTTAGACTTCATTAGCTCGGCCATTACTTCCGGCTTTGGCCGGGCATCGTCGCTTTTTACGGTCGGCGATTTACCTATGCAGCCTTCCAGCTCTGCGCAGATACTATGCAGGTTTTGATTCGTGCGTTCTACAAGTTGGTTCCGCTGCGCGTTCATCGTCACTGTTACCACAACGCCCATCGCTTCCAGCGATGCCTTTAGCCGGGAGGCTACTTCGGTTTTATTGAAGCTGTGATTATCCAGCACAAGCTCGGCGGCAAAGCATCCGGTATTTCGGATTGCATCGTCAAGACCGGCCATAATCACAACGGTATTTTCAGATGTGCCGAGCGCCCAGCCTACGATTTTGCGGCTATGGTTGTCCACAGCGCGCCAAAGTGTGTATCGCTGAAAGTTTTTCGGAGTTAAGCCCCAAAACGGCAGCGTCCAGCCATCACATTGCCATTGACTGTTTCGGTGCTCTGCCGGCAGCAGGCTATTGTATGGAAGGCGCATTTGCGCGGCGGCATCGCCGTAGCGAGCGCGGTATAGCTCTACATTATTGGTGAAGTCATTGAACAACAGCTTTACGCTGGAAAGGCTGCAAGGCTTTTCGCCCATCTTTGCGCAGGCATCTATCAGCCGGGCATGTGCCTTTGCCGGGTTAGGCTTCTCCGCCATGATGTATTGCGCTTTCAGGAAGTTGGTCACAAAAAGCGGCGTCCGCTTTTGGGCTTTGGTGACTGAACGCTTGTCTATGCAGATGCTTTCACCCTGTTCCCGGTATTTGCGCAGCGTATTGCTAAAAGAATGCTTGCTGTCAAAGTAGCTGGGGAAAAGCATATTGAAGGCCGCAGTAAAGCATTCCAGCCGTCCATCGTAGATTTCATCTATCGCCTGCCACGCGGCCCACTTCTCGGCGGAGTCGCGCACCTTTTCGCGTGGCAGTTGCTTGTACTGCTGGCTGATGATGTTGGACAAGGCCGGGAACTTGTCAGCTACAATACCTTTAAGCGTGAAGTAAAGGGCTTCGGCATCTTTCTGTGGCTTAGCCTTACTGCTCCGCTGCTCTGCTTCCCGTTTTGCCCGGAGCTTCACCAGCATATCCTCAAAAATTGAGGCATCTGGCATGGAGTGCTTTTGCTGGCTGGCCGCAGGAATTTTGCAGTATTTAATGCGGCGCAGATGCCCGTCCTTCACGGAAGGCCATTGGACGTAACGGCTGTCGTCTCTGTTGGGCTTCACTGCTTGCCAGACCGCCGCTTTCGTCAGCGATGGAATGAGCTGGCATAGCTCGTCAATCGTAGGGTGTGCGATTTTTTGAGGCATTGCCGGCGCTTAAAGGATTTTAGCGAGTAGTGCCTCAATATGACCGTCCCGCTCTTTCTTGTTGTCGCTTATTTCCGCCAGAGTTTCCAATACAGCGATTTCTATTTTATCGCTGTCTAACTGACCCTTAAACCATTTGGTGATTGAAGGGAGGGAGACGTTAGCACGTTCAGCGATTTTCTTTCCGTAGCCGTGAGGAACTTTCTCCTTTAGCTCTTTCCTGTTTAACATTGTACAGCGTTTTTAGGTAAGTGGCGGTAAGAATAACGCCAATATTTGCCAATAATAACGCCAATAGAGCTATTAACAAAATTATTACAGAAGTGCCAATTATGGACAAAGCCCTAAAACTCAAACAAATCAGGAAGGAACTCCGATTGAATCAAACTGAGATGGCCGATGAGTTAGGCATCCGGCAGTCTTACTATTCTGCGCTTGAGAGAGGGGAAAAACAAATAACTACTAAAATCACAACGGTATTGTTCAATAAATTGAACGTATCTCCCAATTGGTTTTATAACGCTACCGGAAATATTTTTACTCCTACAAGCGATGAGGAATTGGCAAAGCGCAGCGCTGAACTTTCTGGAGAATCAAAGGCAATTCACGAAATATATCGTGTAATGGGCCGCATCTACGACCCTGCATTACAGTTTGAGGAACTAAGGGAAAAGATGCTGAATGAAGCGCAGGAGATGGAAGATAAAACGCTCTATTTTTATTTGCGGACAATGAAGGAAATCCCTGACGAGCGTCCCGAACTAACGTCTTTACTGAAAAATTTAGGCGAAGTGATGGTTGAAGTTGATTTACTGGAAAGAGCTTTGAGCCACTACATTGGCAAACCACTTGACAGGGATTTGAGTGCGTCTGATTACGAAGACTTTAAAAGCAAACGAATCGCACACTTGGAAAGCTTTGAGAAATACCGGCCTATTTTGCCAAAACTTTTAAAGCATCTGGTATCAGCAAAGCAGTTATTGGCTGCTTTTGATGCTGACCGTATAATGAATATTTACGGCAGTGACAAAGACAAAGGTCTCTAAAGCTACAACCAGCAAGGCTTTCAGCCGATTTTCCGCGATTTCCCACCCGCTTTTTTCATTAACTCACTGATTAATAGCGGGTAATGTTTCTTTATCGCGTAAAAAAGGGGCAAAAAACCCTGTTTATCGCGTGTTTTAGGTGCATTTTGGGGTACTTATAGCCATCATTTAGGGCCATCTGCCACATCAAAACACGTATCAGAGGTATAATTACCCG
The DNA here is from genome assembly GCA_965246785.1 of Chitinophagaceae bacterium. GTDB lineage: Bacteria > Bacteroidota > Bacteroidia > Chitinophagales > Chitinophagaceae > UBA1952. The sequence goes on along the minus strand of CBDFFM010000001.1, from coordinate 122,602 downwards.
CATTTCCGCCCGAATGTAGCACCAGCGCGGCTTTCAGCGGATTGACTGCTTGATTTTCTGCAAATACCCCCTGTGCTTCAGCTACTTTTCCTGCAAAAATGGACGGTATCCGGCCACTTGCGCTAAGCAGGTGCCTTGCATTTTACCCCCTCTTTTCGGAGCTGTTTTAGGCTGTTACAAGCTTAATCAGGCATTTATCCCGCCACATTCGTCAATTTCAAGGGCCAAAAATTTCAAAGCCCTTTTACACCTTAAATTTCGCGCTATTCCGCTGTGGGCACGGCTTTCGGCCCTCACCTTCTCTTTGTTTTCTGTCAAATAAGGCGAAAGAAAATTTCGCAACTTTCAACGGGAGAATTTGCATTTTTTCGGGGCCATACCTGATACATTTCGGAGCAAATTCTAAAGGTTTTTGTATCAGTTTGTGTATCAGTTTCAAATTGGGCGGGGAAACTGATACACCTTACCGCTGACTATCAGCGCCTTTAAGCGCCTTCCGGCGTTGCACAATGTCAAACAGCCCGCGCCTTGCATCTCCTACGCAGGCAGGCAAAGGGCCAATAGAGGCGCAGAAAACGAGCGAGCTGTGGCGCAGCTTGCCAAGTGCCACAAATCGGCTGTAATGCCCGCTAATAGCGGCATTCCGCTACCTTAGCCCGCATCAATGGAAGCAATAAGTGCCAACCGGCGCAAATGATAGGTAATTAATTCGCCGCGAATAGAACCTAATTCCCGGCATTAATAATTCATATTGTCCGCGTTCACGCCGCAGTTATCCACATTTTAAAGGCTGAAACCCGCCACCAGTGCGGATTCTGCGCAAATTTTGCGCTTTATATAATCATTCATTCTTTTTAATCAATCCTTTTACCCCCCATACAGGGCGCTCTTTATTTATCATTTATTGATTAGCGGAGGTAGAGCAGCTCGCGGTACTTGGGCAGCGGCCAGAGCTTGTCTTCAACCACCAGTTCCAGCTTGTCGGCGTGGTGGCGGATGGTGTCAAAGTAGCTCTTCACGTCATGGCAGTACATGGAGGCGCGCTCGTGCATGGAAGCTTCTTCATTCGCCTGCTTACGGGCTTCAATCATGGCTTCAACGGCGTCATTGATGGCCTGAATGTCGCCGGATATCATGGCGGCGAGATTCTTCTGCGCGCGGAAGGCTTCTTCCGGCAGGCCGATGTCTTTCAGGCCGCGGATGTTTTCAATCAGCTTGTTCTGGTATTCTATGGCCGCGGGCAGCACATGGTTGGTGGCGAGGTAGCCGAGGATGCGGGCTTCAATCTGCACCTTCTTCACGTACTCTTCCAGCATGATTTCGTGGCGGGCCTCCAGCTCGCGCTCAGAGAAGATGCCGTTGGAATAGAAGACGTGCTTGGCCGCTTCGCTGATGTAGGCGTCCAGCGCTTCCGGTGTGGTCTTGAAGTTGGAGAGGCCGCGCTTGGCTGCTTCATCAGCCCATTCAGCGCTGTAGTTATCGCCTTCAAAACGGATTTTCTTGGAAGAAGCGATGTAAGCGCGCAGCACGTGCAGGATGGCGATTTCCTTTTTCTCGCCCTTGCCCATGAGGTTGTCTACCTCGTTCTTGAATTGCTTCAGCGTCTCGGCTACAATGGTGTTGAGCACCGTCATAGGCCCGGCGCAATTGGCGGAAGAACCTACCGCGCGGAACTCAAACTTATTCCCCGTAAAAGCGAAAGGAGAAGTCCGGTTGCGGTCGGTATTGTCCATCAGCAGCTCCGGGATTTGCTTGTGGATGTCCAGCTTCAGGATGGCTTCGTCCTGCTCATCAAACTTGTCTTTCACACGCTCCTCCACTTCGTCCAGCACCTTGCTCAGATAAGAGCCGAGGTAGGCGGAGATGATGGCGGGGGGCGCTTCATTCGCGCCCAGGCGGTGGTCGTTGCCGGCGGAGGCGATAGAGGCGCGCAGCAAGTCCGCATAATCATGCACCGCCTTAATCGTATTGACGAAGAAGGTGAGGAACATGAGATTGGTGCGCGGCGTCTTGCCGGGGGCGAGGAGGTTCACGCCGGTGTCCGTAGCAAGGCTCCAGTTGTTGTGCTTGCCGGAGCCGTTCACGCCTGCGAATGGCTTTTCGTGCAGCAGCACCTTCAGCTTGTGGCGCTTGGCTACGCGGGCCATCACGTCCATCAGCAGGCTGTTGTGGTCAACGGCGATGTTGCATTCTTCAAAAATCGGCGCGCACTCAAACTGGCCGGGCGCTACCTCATTGTGCCGCGTGCGCAGCGGGATGCCGAGCTTATAAGACTCCTGCTCAAAATCCTGCATGAAGGCAAACACGCGCTCTGGAATAGAGCCAAAATAGTGGTCTTCCAACTGCTGACCCTTAGCCGGGCTGTGACCTATCAACGTACGGCCACACATCACGAGGTCGGGGCGGGCATTAGCGAGGGCTTCGTCAATTACAAAGTACTCCTGCTCCCAGCCCAGCGTTGCCGTCACCTTGGTTACATTCTTATCAAAATACTGCGCTACATCTACAGCCGCCTTATTCAGCGCTGCGATGCTTTTCAGCAGGGGCGCTTTGTGGTCTAAGCTTTCGCCGGAGTATGCTATAAAGATGGTAGGGATGCAGAGCGTCTTGCCAAAGCCCGTCTCCATGATAAAGGCCGGCGAGCTTGGGTCCCAGGCGGTGTAGCCGCGGGCCTCAAATGTGGCACGGATGCCGCCGTTGGGGAAAGACGACGCGTCCGGCTCCTGCTGGATGAGGGCGTCGCCGTCAAACAACTCAATGGCCGTGCCGTCGCTTTTAATCGTGAAAAAGGAGTCGTGCTTCTCGGCGGTGGTGCCGGTCAGCGGCTGAAACCAGTGGGTAAAGTGCGTCACGCCTTTTTCCTCAGACCAGGCCTTCATGCCGGAGGCAATCTGGTCGGCCATGCGGCGGTCAAGGCGGGTGCCGTTTTTGGCGGAGGCGGAAAGGCTCTTGAAGGCCTCGTCGCTCAGCCACTCGCGCATGGCTTTGTTGGAGAAAACGTTGCCGGCAAACATGGCTGTAACCTTTTTGCCGTTGTAATGGGAGATTTTCTTCTCCTCATTGCGGTATTCCTGAAGTGCTGGAAAACGTGCGCCCATGATTGATTAAGATTTTTGCAAAGAAAAGTTTTTTAGGAGAAATCCTACAGTAATTATTCGCTTTCGCTAAGATTATCAACATTACATCAAATCATCATTCGACGTCTGCGGGGCGTTCCTGCGCGATGAGGCTTATCGCAAAGTGCTTATACAGCAATGCCTTAACGCCTATGGGATGGCCGAAGCATTCCATCCCGATGCTGTAATCCGTATAAATGCCTTGTGGAAAATTTGTTGACGCTTCGGGCCACAGGCTATGAATGGGCAGGTCGCGGATAAAGCCTGCGCCGCGGCGGCCCCACCATTTGTAGGCAGCTTCTTTGGCTGTCCATGCAAGGGTCATGAGCTGTGCGTCATTGCAAATGGCCTGCTCCGCTTCGGAGAGATACATGTGGGCGATGTCAGCGATATTGTCTTTCCAGACTTGAATGTCTATCCCGCACTCTTCCTTATCTGAAATGATGGCTGCTACGTAGGGATGGGAGTGGGAGATGCTGAAGAAGTAGCGATTGTCAGGTAGGCGGGGCTTGTCGTGCGCATCGGGCGCTATGTGGCGGAGGGGGAAGTCTTGGCGCAGGTGCTGCAACAGGTAGCGGCCGCAGAGGTACTCTATGCGCTTGCGGGGGTGCCTGATGGCGGGGGTAATGCCGGTTTTGTGACTGAAGTAGGCTTCCAGCTCTTCTATGTGCCAGATGGCGGCAAGGGTATGGCGGGCCGGCTCCCATTCTTTGTAAAGGGGCATGGATGCAAGGTAGGGCGCGGCTGCCACAGGCTGCATCGTAGTGCGGCACAGGCGGCTGTGCACCTTGCCGCGCCTCAGCCGGCGCCGCACCGACTGGCTGGAAAAATCACCCGGAGGGCACACATTTTCGCCTTACATGGCCCCTCTCAGTCCTTTCACGACCCCTCCCAGTCATTTTATGACCTCTCCCGGTCGTTACATGGCGTCTTCAGGTGATTATATGCCCCCTTTGGGTCAGTTTACGGGGCCTCTTCCGGTGATAATGCCTACCGCACTACGCACAAACGCCTCACGCCATAAACAGTCCCGCCGCCCTGAAGCTCCAGCATATACACACCTTCCGGAAGCCCGGAGATATCCATACCTATCCGCTTGTTTGCAGACAGGGGAATCGTCTTGATTATCCGCCCGGTCATATCGTGCATTTGAAGCTGCAAGGCGGCATTGCCGGCAAAGGCCGCTTCAATCCATACCTCTGTCGCGGCCGGATTCGGATACACATTCCAGGCAAAAGCTCCCGGCCGGCTGCTGGCATTCCCAACGCCCGTGCTCCTGCCATAGCAGGCCGCGGCATTCGCTGCCAGGCTGTCCGCCACTTTTTGAAGCGTATGGTTCAGCGATAAGGTTTGTATATCCCCCGCATAAATCTCTAAGTAAGTCATGCCGTAGCGCAGGGTGCGCCGCGCCGCCCGCCACAGCACCGTATCCTTGGAGCATTGGGCCGGGTCGCACATATCCATGCGGGGCACAGTGGTACAACTCACATCCTGCAGGTTCCAGACGGCCTGCGCACCATTGTGGCAGGGATGCTCCCAGAGAATGTGCCAATAGCTGTTGCGGAAGCCCCTCGGGATGCCCAACGTATCCGGCGGCAACGGAAAGCAGGCATTGAAATCCTCGCGCCAAACGTTGAAACGGTCAGGATACTTCGCGAAGCCATAAGCGGCAATCTGCTCGCCGGTGTAAATGTCGTGATGCCCGCCAAGCGTGTCAAAAGGCAGCTTGCCTACTTCAATCCATTCCGGCGTAGCAGGGAAGGCCTTCATGAAGGTGTCCAGCACGCGCTGCATGGCGTGGAGGAGCGTATCGGTGGTGTAGTGATAGTAGCCGGCCAGCGTGCGCCCGGCGGTGTCAATGCCCGGCAGGCCCCAGCCTTGCGTCACGGATTCGGTGGCGCCGCGCACGTAAGCTACGGTGGCGCTGTCGCGGTAGCGTGCGCCGAAGGCGGTGATGAAGCGGCAAAGCTTGGCCAGATAAACGGAATCATAAGGCAGCGGCGTCCTGACCGTTTGCGTACCATTCTGGAACACAAAAAAGTGAATGGCCGGATTATTCAAAAGCCATGCGGGCGACTTAAACGCGCCGCCGAAAAAGATAGAAATGTATTTGCCATGGCTCCGCGCCGTAGCAATTTCCTGGTCAAGATAAGACCAGTCGTAGCTGCCCTCAGCAGGCTCCAGCAGTGCCCAGCTTACGCGCACCGCGCCGCCGCTCACGTAGGCAGAATCATAGTCGGCGGATGGAATGGCCTGGTCGGTAGCGCCGAGGCAATAGATGCCGGGATGATACACGATTGCACGGGCGGCAGCGGTTTTAAGGCCGCCTGCGGCGAAAAGGGAGAGCAGGATAAGTCGTAAAAAGTACTTCATAAGAAAAATGGACTACCGCGCTTAGACTGGGCCGGCATTGAAAGGTTACACAGATGTCCGCGTTCGCGAGAACCTGCAACAATGATGCAATTAACCCTTTCCTCACCACGTTATTCTTCGCGACAGATTATTTTCGCAAACGTATCCTCCCGAAGAAGGAAGACGACCTAAACCCAAGCACTGAAATGAGGCGTAAGACAATCATTATTCTGACGGCAGCACTGCTCACGCTGACTGCCCCGCAAAGCGTACAGGCGGACAACAGGCAGGAGGCAACCGGAACTGCCGCCCGGCCCGCGAAGCTCTCCGAAACTGATGCCTATCTTGACCTGAACACCGGCAAGCAGTTCCACTTCATCTACGATGGCCTCAACGAGGTCTATAACCGCGACGACCTCTTCGCCGCCGAATATTACGTAAACACCCGCACTCGTGACACCCTTTGGCTGGACGCCGCCATTAATGTCAACCATGCCTTGCGGCGCGATGCCGACGGCAAATACCGCATTGACCCGATGAAGGTAAAGCGCGATGGCCAGGGCTACCGCGTGGTGGTCAGGCAGGCTGCTGCGCAATAGCCTATTGCTCCTGGGCAGCCGTTTCCGCGCCGAAAAACTCCCGCAACCATTCCTCGCCGGTTTTTTCTGTAAAAGGCTCCGGGTACTGCCCCGCCCACAGCAGAGCGAAGGACATGATTTGAAAGTTCTTGCGCCACAGGTTTTTGCTGCGGCCTACACGACAGGCGCCGTGCGTTGCAGAGGCAGGCAGTTCAATCCGCGCTATTGCTTCGCGGTCGGGCTCGGAGCAGAAGGCTGCCGGGCTGGTAACCATATATTCGCGGCAGATAAGGGGGCGCTGGGCATAAATGGAGCATGCGTCCGCCTCCAGAAAGGGGCACGGGATGACCTGGCTCATGTATTCAAATATCAGCGCCTCAAAGGCCTGCTCATTTTCACACAATTCAAATTTCTCGTACCAGCCGTTCTCGTGAAGGGATGTAGCGATGCGCTGAAAACGGTTTTTCACCTCGCTGCGGCGCGGCTCCGGCATAGCCTTCACAAGCTGGGCTATGTAATAGACTTCAATCTCGGAGAGCGGTATCGGCTGTCTGCAGCAGGCGCTGCACCCGGCCTTGCACGATAAGGTGCGCCCGCTGCGCTCGGCCACCTGCACGCCAATACTGCTGAACTTATCGGAAAGCGCCTGAAAAAGCGGCAGCATTGCCTGCGGCTTCACCGGAAAGTTGGGCACGTTGAGCTTGAGCCGAAGCGGCACGCCCTGTATATCAATACTTACTTCAGCGGCTATCCATTCACCTTGCTGCATGCTCAAATATAATCGCAGCCTGCATTAAACAAGAGAATCATTTGGCAATACGAAAAGAAAAAGCCCTGCTCAACTGAGCAGGGCTTTTCAGGAGGTAAAGTCTGTTATCTGATTATTACTGCTTTTTGATGGCAGCATAGCTGGGCGGCGTAACGTTTGGGTTGCGAACTATGCCGTCTGTACTTGTGAGGGAAATGATATTTACCACGCTGGTGTCTACCAATCCTGCGTAGCTGGTAATGGCGCGCAAGTCATTATCGCCGTTTATCAGCTTCCACAGAAAAGGGAGTGAAATGGGGAAGCCTCCCAAAGTTGCGCTTGTCGTGCCGTTGCCATCGCTATTGAACTGGATAGTCGTCGCACTGGTGCCGGTTGCTGCGCGATGCTCAGAGGCGTCCCAAGTGCCATTGAAGTTTGAGTCTGCGCCCGTTTCGATGGTCTTCCAAGTGCCTACCAGCATCTCGCCGCGGGACGGGCTGCTGTCGCTTTTCTTACAAGAGGGCATTACGGTGGCGGCTAAGGCTATGGCCGCAATGGCGGCGGGGAAGAATATTTTTTTCATGTGCTTATTGAAGGCCGCAAAAAAAGTTTGCGGAATGAATGATGGCGTGAAAAATATCTTAATCCATACCAATGCTCGGCATATTCCGGAATGGCTTTTTCGGGGCTTCATCTTCTTGTAACGATACAATCGTTTCGCCGGCACCGCCCGCATCGGGCACCTCCGCCTCGGTTACCGGAAGCGGCGGCGCTTCCACTTCTTCCACCTTTTTCTTCAGCGCGCCGATGCCGTCTTGCAGGCGGCCTTTCAGGATGGCGTCATGCTTTTTTGTAATGAGGCGCTGGAGGTCGGGCAACTCCTCGCGCAAGCGGCGGAGACTGTTGTAATCATCGCCGTCAGCCATGACTTCATTCAGCGTCCGGGTATAATCCGCCAGCAGAGTGCTGAGGCTTTCGGTATTATGATCGGCGGCCTTGGCGCGCTGCCACAGGCTTTTGATGGCGTCCAGCTTGCTCATAGGAAGATTGATTAGGAAATCAAATGTAGCGTGTCCGCTGCTTAAAAGGATTGTCCGGTATCCCATGCAAAGGCCACACCGGCATTTTACATAAGTTCGCCGCCTTATGCTTACGCCTTCCTTCAATCCCTTTCCCGTCCTGGAAACGCCCCGCCTGCTGCTCCGCCGGCCCGTACCTTCAGATGCCGCCGACCTATTTCTCATGCGCTCCGACCCGGAAGTGATGCGCTATATCCCGCGCCCGCTCGCGCAATCGGAGGCAGATGTGTTAGCCCTGCTGGAAGTGATAGACGACTTTACTCAAAAGGGCGAGCGTATCAACTGGGCCATTGAATGGAAAGAAACCGGGGCCGCCATCGGCATGATTGGCTTTGTGAACATTACGCCGGAGCATTACCGCGCCGAGGTAGGCTACTCGCTGGCCCGTGCCTGGCACCGTAAGGGTATCATGCGCGAGGCGCTGGCGGCTGTGCTGAAGTACGGCTTTGACACGCTGAAGCTCAACAGCATTGAGGCAATCATGGACGAGGACAATCAGGCTTCCGGCAAGCTGGCAGAAGATGCAGGCTTTCGCAAGGAAGCGCACTTCTTAGAAGATTTCCTGCACAAGGGTGTCTTCCGCAATTCCATTCATTACGGGCTGCTGCAGCGGGAATGGTCAGCTAAGGCGAACACTTCGCATGTATCTAATAATAAAAGGGATGGAATTTTGATAACAAACGCTTCACAATAAGCGAATCATGCAGCATATTTGCGGAAGTAAAAACAACGCCGCCATTATGAAAGCCTACTTCCTCTGCGCCCTGCTGCTCTCCGCTACGGCCGTCAACGCCCAAAAGATGGTGACGGTCGACTCCGGCATGGTAACGACCGTTCCCGGCATAGGCGGGAACGCCCAAATCGGCTATGCCTTTGCAAAGGGCGATGTGGTAACGATTGACGCGAAGGCCTCCAAGCTGCTGGAGCGGATGATGGTATTCCGCTTTCCGGAGCAGGTGCTGGGCCGGGTGAAGTATTCCAAGAAGGCGAAGTTCAGCTTTACGATGCCGGAGGAAGGCATCGCAGTGTTCCGCTTCATCTCCGATCGGGACGGCACGAATAAGATTACTTACATGGTTACGCGGGTGCCGGCATCGGCGGCGGTGCAGGAATACGATACGAAGGTGGATTGGAAGATGCCCGTTGACCATGCCGGCACGCTTATCCCTCAGCGCGCGGGCGGCGGCGGCAATTAATAAAAGCTTGTTTGGGGTGTAAATGAAGAAAACGGAAGCGAGAGTGGCTTCCGTTTTTCTTTTTAATACATGGAAGCAAGAGAGATTTGCCCCGCGGATTAACCTTATCAGGCACTCTGTAAGCTGGAAGGTTTGGCGAACCGGCAGATTAATTCAGATTTGGATGGCGCATGGTTGCACTACCCATTGAGTAATAATATTTTATTTACTGATAAAGCAAAAAAAAATCGGCGCTCTCAAAGGAGCGCCGATTTTGTATTTCGCAAGGAGGACACCTACATCTTCTCGTCCATCATCATCATTTTGCCGTCTTTGTCCATCACATGGCCGTCGGCGTCCATCATCATGCCGTCCTTCATCATCATTTTCTTGCCGCCCTTCATCATGTAGTGGCCGTCCTTGTTCATCATCATGTTGTTGTTCATGGTCATGTCCTTGTCCATCGACATCATCTTGCCGCCCTTCATCATCATCATCTTACCGTCTTTCATCATCACCATACCGTCCTTCATCATGCTCATGCCGCCGTCCATCTTGCCGTCGCTCATGCCCATTTTGCTGTCCATCATCTTGCCGTCGGCGCCCATCATGTTGCCCTGAGCGTCCACCATCATGCCTTCGCTCATCATCATCTTGCTGCCGTCGGCGTGCATCATGTTGCCGTCCATCATCACCTTGCTGCCGTTGGCCATGGTCATGTCCTTATCCATCATCATCATCTTGCCGCCGCTCATCATCATCATTTTACCGTCCTTCATCATCACCATGCCGTCCTTCATACCGGCGGGAGCCATCATGTTGTTGTCCATGGTCGTGGACTCGGTGGTTGTTGTTGCACTGTCGGTTTTTGCGGCGTCGTTGCCACAGGAGGCGAGGCAGATCGCGGCTGCGAAAAGGAGAATCGCTTTCTTCATGATTGTGGTATGTTGGTTTGGTTTGAGTGACGTGGTTGTAGCCTTGCGGCAAAGGTTGTGTCTAAAGCGCAGGAAGTTCTCACAGAAGTATAACGCTTTGCGCCGTTTTGCTCATCTCAACCGTTTGTCAGATAAATGCTCATGCTGATTTCAAAAACGATGGTTGTGCCGGCGTTGCGTGCGGCAAACGGATATTGATGAATGTGCAGGATGCGCTTTACAATGCTCAGGCCCAGAGAGGGCGCTTGCGGCATTGGCGAGTAAGTACTGCTGTCTTCTTCAGAAAGCCATTGTATCAGCTCCTGCGGAAGCGTGCCGTTATTCTCTATGCGCAGTATCAGCTCCTGACCCTCGCGGCGGAGGCTAAGGGCAACCGTCGCCTTTTCCGGCGAATAGTCAATGGCATTGTTGACAAGGTTCTGCAATACCCGCTCCATCATGCCGACGTCTGCATTGATGTATGCATCGTCTTTGCAGTCTTCACAGTCCACGCTCAGCGATTTTTCATCCGCTGCCGGTTGAAAGGCATGAAGCACTTCCTGAAGCAATTCTGAAAACATAAACGGCTCCCGTTTAGGCGTGTAAGTGACGGATTCCAGCGTGGACAGGTCGTGAAGCTGCTCCACCATGCTCTCTACCTGCCGCATTTTCTGGAGCATAAGCTTCGCATAATCATCCTGCTGCTGCTGCGTGAGTGTTCCCTGCCTCGCCTTCATCAGCAAAGTCTCCGCATAGCCGCCGGCAATGGACAGCGGGTTGCGTAAATCGTGCGTGATGCCGGCAATAAAGGCCTTGCGCTCGGCCTCGCTCTTCGTAAGCCGGTTGATGTGATACACCAACAGGTCGGCCATAGTATTGAACGCCGACTTGATGGGCGCGAGACCGTCCTGCCGGTGCAGCTTGAAGCGGGCTTCAAAGTCGCCGCCCTGAAAACGCTCCAGCACATCTACCACGCGCATAAAGCGCCGCTGAATGCGCCGGACATAAAGAAAGCTGAGCAGGAGCGACAGGATAATCACGCAGGAGAAGGCGGCGATAGACAGCACGATTACATGGTTGCTCAGTAGCATGGACGCTACAACGCGCGCCTCGCTACTGGCAAGGATTACGTAGATGTAACCCAGCCTTCGCCCGTCGCGTACCACTTCCGCGGCGGAGAAAATTTTGGCATGCGCCGGGTCGCGCGGGTCGGGGCCTTTGATATAGTCTTTGCCGCCTGCGGCGATGTGCCTGTCAATAGCGTCTAAAGGAACTTTCCATTGACGGATAGAAGGCTGCTTGCTTTTCTCATAGAAATCTATCACCGAACCTGCGGTGTCCAAGAAATACACTTCGCTGTTCGGGCTGAGTACCATTGCGTCGTGGAAGACGGAATCTGCCTTTCGCTTATTAAGTCCGTTGGCGCCAAAGGGCGCGGTGAATTCAGCGATATGTGCCGCTACATCTTTGTTGAGCAGCTGCGTGCTTGAGTCGTAATAGCTCGTAGCCACGAAGTAGGTGATAGCAATGAAGACTGCGGCAAGCACCGTGATGAGGCCCGCAATTAATACGATGATGCGGCTGAATATGCTGCTGCCATTCGGTTTCATTCTGCGAAGCGATAACCTGTGCCCCAGGAGGTAAGAATATATTCAGGCTGCGCGGGGTCGGGCTCAATCTTCAGCCGCAGCCTGTTGATGTGTGCAGTCACCGTATGCGCGTAGCCTGCGAATGCAATGCCCCACACACCTTCCAGCAATTGCTGGCGGCTGAATGCTTTGCCCGGATTGGAAGCAAGCATATTGAGCAGGTCAAATTCCTTTGGCGTCAGCTCAAGACGCTCGCCGCGGATGCTTGCCTTCTTCTTGTCCTTGTCTATGTAGATGTCGCGGAAAGCGATTGTCTCGCCCTGTTTGTCGCCGGCCCCTTGCAGCTCTGAGCGCCGGAGCAGCGCCTTTACTCTTGCAAGTAGTTCCTGAACGCCAAAGGGCTTGGTGATATAATCGTCCGCGCCAATCTCAAAGGCAGCAACCTTATCCACTTCGTCACAGCGCGCGGTGAGCATCATAATCGGCGTTTGTGCGTCTTTGCGCCGGATGGCTTTGCAGATTTCCAAGCCGTCCAGGTCCGGCAGCATTACATCCAGAATCACCAAGTCAAAGCTTCCAGCCGCCGCGCTCCCGAATCCATCCACACCTGTGTCCCACACTTCCAATACATACTCCGGCTCGGTCAGGTGGAGCCCGAGCAGCCGGTAAATCTCCGGGTCGTCCTCAACAAGCAAAATTTTTTTCATGATGTGCGCACGCGCTTGCACTCAGGCGGGAAAATCATACCACTGCTATACTGCGCTGATGTAATGTGGTCAAATGTAGCAGGCTGACTGCGCTGAAAATCGCCGTTTTAAATAGAAACACTCTTGTTATACTTCTGTGAGATAATCCGGGCTTAATGGCCTGGTGTTGCTGCATCGTGTTTATTCTTTCACAACAGCAAAACCTATACGATGAAACAAATTGTTCTCGCCCTTACGGCAGTGACTATGCTATGCGCTTCTTGTAAAAAAGATGATGGCGGAAGCAGCGACGACGGCTATAAAGGCTACGTTTATACCAGCAACAACGCGACCAGCGGCAACGGCATCATCATGATGGGCCGCAAAAGCGACGGCACACTTACGGAACTGCCTGGCTCGCCAATGGCAACCAGTTCGGCAGGCGATGCAGCAGATGACGACTTTGACCACCAGAACGGTCTGCGTATCATCGGCGATTACCTTCTGGCGGTAAATGCGGGCGCTAATCCAGTGAACGGAACGATTTCTGTCTTCAAGCTGAATAGCTCAAACGGAAACCTCACGCAAATAGACCAGAATCCATCCACGCCTGCGATGGACAATATGGATTCGCATGGCGAGCGGCCCGTGAGCATCGCTGCAAAAATAGTGGGTAGCAATACCTGGATAGCAGTAGGCAATCAGCATTCAAACCCAAACTACCAGAAGCCGACTAAAGAGCAGCATGGCATGGTGGCGAGCACGCCGAATAGAAATATCGCCGTGTTCAGTCTGGACGCCACAACCGGCATACTGACCTTTAAAAACATCGGCGCTACTTACATGGACGGCAACAATGGTGGCCCGACCAATGTTGACTTCAATGCCGATGGCAGCAGGATTGCCGTTTCCACCTGGGGCGTCACGCACTTCGCTACGCCGGAACCAGACCTGACCCTGCAAAAGCCCGGCAGGCTATACATCTACAGCTTCGCCGATGGCGCAATGACGCAGACCGGCATATACGAGGAAGTGGGCGTATCCGGCAGTATCGGATTCTCCTGGAGCCCGAATGGCAGCTACATCTACCTCACCAACTTCAACCTGCATTCTACCAAAGAAGATTACAGCGTAACAGTACACAACAGCACAACGGCGGCGCTGATGCAGCATTTCGGCACAGGCATGAGGAATGATGAAGCCTGCTGGACATGGGTAAGTAATGATAAGAGCAAGCTGTTCGCAGCGTCGTTTACCGAGAACGTAATCAGCGTGTTTGACATCGGCGGCGACGGCAAGCTGGGTGTCTCGCTTACGCCAAATTATTTCGCGCGTAGCGGCGTGCCGGAGGAAGACACGAAAGATTTATACCAATCTTCGGACGGCTACCTCTATAACTCGGGCGCATTTCAGAGCCATACCATTACCACATTTAAGGTGGCAGGCAATGGCACGCTTACGGAGAATGCCGGGTCGCCTTATCATGTGCCAAGCTCAGCTGGCAAGAGTAAGCTGGAGCATGCCTTTATCGGGCTTACTGGATTTGATAAGTAGCAGACGAAAACTAAAATCAGCAAGAATTTTTATAACCAAATCAACAACCAAACCAGCCATGAAAAAGCTATTCGCGCTCTGCGCACTCCTCTCCGTAATGTTTGCGGCGGCACCCGCCCTGCGTGCGCAGGACAAGAAAATGATGATGAAGAAAGACATGGTGATGATGAAGGACGGCAAAATGATGATGATGAAGAAGGGCAAGACCATGATGATGAGCAAGGACATGATGATGAAGAACGGCGCTAAGGTGATGAAGGACGGAACGGTGATGATGAAAGACGGGACAAAGCACATGATGGTTGAAGGCGAGATGATGGACATGCAAGGCCACATGATGGACGCCAACGGCAAGATGATGATGGACGATAAGATGGGACATTAAGATTGGTGTTTGGGAAATCGGAGAGAATGCCCGTACCCATGGGCATTCTCTTTTTACAGGTACGATAATCGCCCGCGAGGGAAACAGCCATGAAGACGAAAACACTATTGATGCTATGCCCACTGCTACTTTTTATGAATTGCAGCTACAGCCAGCAGAACAGCAGTACCCCAAAATCAACCGGAAAGATGAGCCAAGGCGTAAGCGTAATAGAGCTTTTTACCTCCGAAGGGTGCTCAAGCTGCCCCTCCGCCGATGCGCTGATGCCGAAGCTCCAAGAGCAATACGGAGATAAGCTCATCATCCTTTCATTTCACGTTGATTATTGGGACAGGCTGGGCTGGAAGGATGCATTCAGCTCGCCGCAGTGGACGCAGCGGCAAAACCAATACGCAGCAGCGTTGGGCAATGATAATATCTACACGCCGCAGGCGGTGGTGAATGGTAAGGGGCATATCACCGGCAGCAATCGTTCCGGCGTGCAGGAACTGATTGGCAATGGGCTGACTGATGCACAGTCTATTGAGCTTTCCGTAAAGAAAGACGGGACGCAAAGCATCAGCGTCTTTTACAAGACCTCGCTGAAGAAGGGTGATGTCGTAAATCTTGCACTAGTGCAGCGCCACGCGACTACCAATGTGCGCCGCGGCGAGAACGGCGGGCGACAGCTACAGCATTATAACGTAGTTCGCGATTTCAGAACCTTGCGGGCGGCATCAGACAAGACAATGTTTATGCTGCCGGATGGTCTATCGGCGGCCGATGTTCATGTAATTGCATTTATACAACAAATCGGCAACATGCACATTTCCTCAGCAGAAGAATTCCGCGCTGATGGACATTAAGAGCGCATTCTCAGTAAACAATGAAAAAGCCCCGACGAGAATAATCGGGCTTTTACTTTATGGCGCCGGCGGACAAAAAGTTGAATTCTTTAGTTGAGCTTTTTCAGAAACGCTATGAAATACGGGAGCCTTCCGAGCGACGAGAATTTTAATAAAAGTAGTGCATGAATAGGGGCAATTTACGCTGCTTAATCCCTATTTCGAAATAACTACCGCTAATACTTTTATCGGATTGGCCGTCCCCTGTCGTCGCTGGTGCCCTCGCTGTACGCTGGAGCAGCAGATAGTCGTCGGCTGATCGGACAAAGGCGGGAGCGATGCCACCTGCGAAAAGAAGTATCAAAATAGGCGCTTCATAAAATGAGATGCTTGCGGTTCCACCGTGTTATTTGCTGTGATGTTTTAGAATGAGCCGGCCTACGTCTTCCCCACCTTGGCCTTCCAAAAATCAATCTTTGGCTTGAGCGCGGCCTCCACCGCATTGATTTCTTTCGTTTTTCTCGCTGCGTCCCTTTAGCGCTTATAAAGCGGGTTGTACTCCAGCTGTTGTCTTCCCCCCCCGGAATGGGTCGCTCCAGATGTATGTGCCATACTTCCCAAGCACAAGATTTTTAGCGACGGTATCCGGGTATTTCATTGCCATGCTATAAAAAAGGTCTGCCCAATCCATGTAGTCGGGCGCCTTTTGCTGAAAGCCGGAATAATACTCGCTGGAATAGGCGCCGCCAAGGCCATTTACGGTTTGAAAGTAGTTGGGCAGTATTGCCAGTATCGCCCCGTCTATATCCGATTGCCGGTCCGGGAATCTTGCCTCCAGCTTGCGCAGGCCTTTCAATGCAGTATGTGGCAGAATGGAAAATGGCTCAAGAGCATCCATGACGTCTTCAAAGCTGCCGGTTTCTGCGATGCGCAGGTATGTCTTATACCGGTCGCCAAAGCTCAGGTAATAGTCAGCCTGCGGGTTGAGTCACCGTTCATCTTTTTAGTGAGGTCCTGAAGACGATAGACTTCCAGCTCATTAAAATATCCGAGTGACTTGTAGTATTGCGCATAAGCAGCCGAGCGGCCACCGTCTTTCAATTGCGCGTCCTGAGATTGCTTCATAACCTGAGTTCGGTTTAAGCGGCGATTAATAATTGCTGTTGTTGTTGGAAAGCGGCGATGAGCTTTGGGTTTGTTTCCTCGATATCTTTTCTGATAGAAGGCTTCTTGGGAAAGAAAGAATAAGCGGCTATGGCGCTCATCAGGTTCAGCAGAAAGCCGTTCAGAGAACGGTGCCTTGTATGCTCTACCTGGCAGATATTCTTTAGCTCGTCATTGACCGTTTCTATCACTGAACGCTTGCGCAAGAGCAGCTTCTCTTCATTGCTCAGTGCCTTATCCTTCATGTTCCTTCGCACTGCAGTTATAAGCTGGATGCCGTTGCCAAAGAGCATATCGGTAAGCGCTTTTGAGATGTAGCCCTTATCGCCGAAGAGCTTGCCAAACAGCTTCTCCGTAAGGGTAGTAATAGCCTTTGCATTCCGGTCATCTACATTGGCTTTACTCAGGTAGAAAGACAGAATCTCTCCCTTATCATTGATCACCAGGTGCAGCTTGAATCCGTAGAACCAGCCCATAGTGCTCTTGCCAATTTTAGCTATGCCAGCAAAGGTTTTGTTGCGGCGGATGCGCTTGTTGTGACATACCCGAAGAACGGTAGAATCAATAAAGGAGATGCCGGTGCATTCGCCCCGGCAGCAGTGATGGAGAAAAAGCATAAAGGCCACTGCGCAGCGGTGGCTGAGCTCTACAAAGCGGTTGTAGGAGACAAGGTTGGGGAAGCTGTCTTTGAGATGAACGCAGGCGTATTGGGTGTAGAAGAACTTGAAGTTTCTGAATCCGCCGGAATGAAAAGCAATGAGCATGGAAATGATTTCAGAATCGCACAGCGATGCTTTCCGGTTGCGGGTTTTGGTTCCATTCGAATGGTCGAGGAGCAATTGATGGATGGGGTGTTCGAAAAGCAGGCAGAAATCATCTACGGCAACGAAAATTTCGGTTACTTTGTCAGCGAATAGCGGTGTGTTCATTTTTGATGTGAGTTGTTTTTAGTCAATCACCTATACATCAAAAACAACGCCGCTATTCGCTTTTTAAGCCACTACTTTTCCACAACTTCTTATCCCGAACTCAGGTTCATAATTAATTCAATCCTCGCGTCCTGCTCCCGTTTTTCTTTGGCAAGCCAGTCTAAGTGTTCCTGCTCACTGTTCCACCCCTTGTGCGCGGAAGAGCCTGAAGACGTAGCGCTTCGATTGAATACGCCTTCGGCAGAACCCCAATTCTTTTCAAAAGGCCGGTTGTTCTCAGCGTTCTGCTTATCGCGGGCAGCATTTTCAGAATTGATGCGTGCCCGATCATAGTTTGCGCGGTCGTACTCGGGTTGGGCGCGCAAGGCCGGGCACGCAATAGCAAAAAGGAGAAAAAGCATCACAGTTTTTGCGAGGCTACCTGCGGAAATGTTTGTTGACATAGTTTGTTGTTGTCTTATTACGCTTGCCTATCATAATAGGTTTGTGCAAGCCTGGGAGAGCAGTAATATGAGTGCGGGTAAAGTATCAGTCGCCTCATACGCTTAGATTTCCGGTAAAACTACAGGTGGGACGAGACGAGGAAGTACCCACTGCTACGTATTTTACCTCTGAATCAGATTACTAATAGGCGGCAAATAGCTACTACAACAGTGAAAAATTTTAGCAATAGCGAAAAAAAGAAAGTCCCGCCAAAGCGGGACTTTTTGAGACAAATTGGGCCACATAAGGCCAAATCGGTACTGTGGAGCCGGCGGATAAAAAGTTGAACATACTGATTGAACTATTTCGACAACTCTATAAGTTACAGCAGGTTTGAAAAAGGCAAAATATTTAGAAAAAGCCAACACCTCGCAAAAACGAAATCTACCTTTATTCAGTATTCCTGTTTGATTGACCCTTGTTCAAGTTGTCGAAATATTTTGTTGAGGAGTTGACGGGTATTGAATTGCTGCTTTGAAGTAGCTGTTGATTACACTTACAGTAATTGACGTGAGAATACAAAGAGCAAAATAGAGAACCGCGCATAAAGGAGGCACTATCCCGGATGCGATGATTTTCAGTAGGAACGAGATAATGGTATTTTTGGGGAACCGAATTACATCTATTTCCACCCTAATGATCAGGTGCCTAAAGAGATTTATCGCATCGGCACATTCCAAAACCAGGGGTTATAACCTTAATTGGAGCTGAATCGCTTCCCTGAACTATAAAGTTTATAAACAACAAGGCCGCCTTGGCCGGGCAGCCTTATCGGTAAAAAAGCGAAATCTTTGCTTATTGCTTCACCAGTCTGATTACCGCACCGCCCGACAGTCTCAGGCTGTATATGCCTGTCGTCCATGCGTGTACATCTACAGGCAACACATGGCTCAAAGTAACGCGATACACTTCCCGACCCAACATATCGGTAATAACAGCCGTGCTGCCCATCAAAGAAGCATCACAATTGGTAATGGTAATGCTGTTTGTAGCAGGTACAGGCGATACGCTGATGCTGCCTTCGCCGGCTGCTGCACCATTGCTTACAACCGCTATATTGCTGAAGCTGGCGTTTCCATCTGCTTCGGTCATCTTCAGGCGATAGTAATTGACGCTGCTTAGTGGTTGTTCATCATAATAGCTGTAAGATGAATTGCTGCCCTTACTTACGACACTATTGCCCAAAGCTCTGAAAGACACTCCGTCTGCGCTTCGCATTACCTCAAAAGAAGTGACTGCTGTTTCTGTAGCTGTTCTCCAATCCAGGCGATTTGCCCTGCCCGCTTTCTGTGCACTGAAGGAAAGCAGCCGAATAGGAAGTGGAGTGTTGGCACCGGTGTTTACAAAGAAGCCGCTAAAGCCGGTAACGGGGAAGGCGACTGCCCACCAGCTATTGTCTGCATCCCAGGTGACGCTTGTTGGCGTAATAAGCACGTGTGCAGGGCCAGTGCCGCCCCAGGTAGCAGGATAGTTACCGGGGCCGTTGCCGCTGGTAGGCACGCCGTGGAATTGGGTTACGCG
Source organism: Chitinophagaceae bacterium (assembly GCA_965246785.1). GTDB lineage: Bacteria > Bacteroidota > Bacteroidia > Chitinophagales > Chitinophagaceae > UBA1952. The sequence continues at coordinate 103,505 of CBDFFM010000001.1, read as the reverse complement.
CAGATTGGCTTTGTTGTTAGCCGCATCGGCTGCGTTTATCGGGAGTGCAGGCAGTGTGCCTCTTGCGGCATTAAAAGCCGTAAACTCAGCTTGTGTATAATATAAGGTGACCGTAGCGGTAGCGGTATTTGGAGTTGTAGCCGGCTCTATATCGTAATGTCGTTGCACATAAGGCTGGCCGCCGTAAGTCTGTACGCTGCCGTCTATGAATACTTTGCTTGTGGCAGTACCAGTGAGTGCATTGGTAGTGCCAGTTGGCGTAACCGAAGCGACGAGGGCGCAATTAAGCTGGAAGTCTGTGCGGTTACCTGTGCCTGAAAGGGGGCGACCGCTGTAGGTGGTCGCTACTGTTGCAGGCGTGGAGGATGCGCATACTGAATTACTGCAGTTGAAGGTACTGTTGTCTGTAGTAGTGCCATCGCCAAGCTGGCCAGAGCCGTTTCTGCCGGCGAGGCATACATTGCTCCGGCTAGCTTTGATAATGGCAGAATGAAAAGCATATCCGCCCTTGCCAATGCTTATTGCATCGGCTACGCCGGTGGCTTGTGTCATAACCGTTCTACTCGTAGTAGAGCCATCGCCAAGCTGGCCCTCAAGGTTATAGCCGCAGGCCCAGAGGGTGCCATTGCTGCGGGTAGCAAGCGTGTGTACCGAACCACAAGCTGCGCTGATCCAGATGGTGCCAGGTATTTGTACCGGAGTATTCCGTTGGGTAGTAGAGCCGTCGCCAACCTCACCAAACGCATTCTGCCCCCATGCCCACAGGGTGCCGTTGCATTTTAAGGCTACAGAGTACGATTGCCCGGCAGCAACGCTTATCCATGTAGTATCTGTACCCACCTGCACGGGCGAGTTTCTTTGCGTCGTAGTGCCATCGCCCAGCTGCCCAAAGGAATTATAGCCCCACGCCCAGAGCGTGCCGTCGCTCTTTACAGCGAGGCTGTGCTGGCCGCCAGCGGATACACTTACCCAAGTGGTGCCTGTTATTTGTACGGGCGAGGCGCTGTTGGTTGTAGTGCCATCGCCAAGCTCGCCATCGGCGTTATAGCCCCATGCCCAAAGGGTGCCGTTACTTTTCAATGCGAGGGTATGGGCGCCTCCGCCTGACAGGCTCACCCAATCGCTGCCGGCGAGCTGTACGGGATTTGCCCTCTGGATTGTAGTGCCATCGCCCAGGCGCCCGTAACCGTTTACACCCCATGCCCACAGGGTACCGTCGCTCTTCAGCCCGAAGGCATGGTATGCACCACAAGCTACGCTTACCCATGTGTTGCTGCTGCCTATTTGTTCGGCTATTGCTTTATTAGTGGTGGAGCCGTCGCCTAATTCATTTTGGTTATTATACCCCCAAGCCCATAGCGTTCCGTCCCCTCTTATGGCTGTAGTATAGTCGGCGCCACTCGCACTAGTCAGCCACATCTTCAGCGCGCGCTGAGCTTGGGTGGGGCTGGTCTTATCAACAGTAGTACCGTCGCCAAGCGATCCAAAGCCATTAAAACCCCACGACCAGAGGGTGCCATCGCTTTTAAGCGCAAGGGTCAGGTCGCCGCCCGCTCCAATACTCACCCAATCGGTCGCGCTGCCTATATGGGTGGGTGCGTGCTTATCGACGGTTGTACCATCGCCCAGTTCGCCATACGGATTATAACCCCAGGCCCAGAGGCTACCATCGCTTTTTAAAGCAATGCTGTGAAGGAATCCCCCCGCAATGCTCGCCCAGTTATTACCGACGCCAATCTTGGTCGGGGCATGCCTGTCGGTTGTTGTGCCATCTCCAAGAGCGCCAAAACTATTGCCTCCCCAGGCCCAGAGTGTGCCGTCACTTTTAAGCGCCAGACAATGCCCATCGCCTGCCGATATACTGGACCAATCCACATCAGTACCTATGTGGGTGGGAATACTTCTATTCGTCGTTGTGCCATCGCCAACCTCCCCCTCGCCATTGTAGCCCCATGCCCAAAGGGTGCCGTTACTTTTCAATGCGACGGTGTGGGCACCAGCCGTAATGCTTACCCATGTGGTATCAGTGCTGATCTGTGTAGGTACCAACCTATTGGTGGTAGTGCCATCGCCGAGCTGACCATTGTTGTTAGAGCCCCAGGCCCAAAGCGTACCATCTGATTTTATACCCAAACTATGATAATCTCCTGCCGCAATGGATACCCATTTGGTATCGGTGCCTATCTGGATGGGCGCGTGCCTATCAGTAGTAGTATTATCGCCAAGCTGGCCGTTACTATTTTCGCCCCAACCCCACAGCGTTCCATCGCTCTTAAGCGCAATGCTGAAGTTTGCCCCTCCGGCCAGATTCAGCCACTTAGTGTCCGTACCTATTTGCGTAGGTGTCGTTCTATTGACGGTTGTACCGTCGCCTAACTGACCATTGTTGTTGTAGCCGTAAGCCCAAAGGGCGCCATTCCTTATTTCAAGCGTGTGATACGCGGAGCGTCCCGTAGCCATCCGCTGGTACTGCCCGCGATACGGGTTGGAGCTTTTGTTGTTGCTTCGTGATACCTGCCCGCTGCTGATGCCTACGGTGCTCAGGGCTAGTAGAATGAGGGCAAGAATCTTTGCCGGCATGTTGAGTAAGCATTTGCTCATAAAGCTAGTTTTTTATTAATTGGCCACTTGAGGTGACAGTGGAAATGGCAGTGCACCGGTTATTAAGATTCTTCGCTAGCGAAAATGCACTGCAAATAGGCAGGCATTGCTATTATATATTGTAAATATAAGAGTTGGCTTTCGAAACGAGAATAAAGTGCATCTCAAATGGTTAGATATTTCTTGGCAGCTTGTTTTTGAAAAAAAATTAATACAAATACCTATCCAGGACGCACTCTTTTAGTTGATAGCTTTATCCGGCAAGGTTCTAATCGCAAATAAAAGAAAATGACCAGCAATATTGTTGGCCATTTCAATCAGTAGGAAAGGCAGGTTGCTGAACTTTTGGGAAGAATTTATTCTCCTTTAGCAAATGTTGTAAAATAAGGAAGCAATGAGAAAGTCCCGCCTTGGCGGGACTTTCCGGGAAGATGTGGAGCCGGGGGGAGTCGAACCCCCGTCCAAACAGGCGCATTGCAAGCTTTCTACATGCTTATTCCCCAATTAGATTTCGGGAGGCGTCCGGAAGGGGACAAACCAAATTCCTCCCTACATCACGATTAATTTGTTCGTGCCGCAACGCGTGATTACGCTACGGCCTTATCCACGATTGTTTTGAGTCGGCGGCGGCTGCAGCTCGTGGCTGGCTGCGTGCGGCGGCCCTAATGACTGCTAAATCACTGATTAGGCAGCCATGGCATACTGAGTATTGCCATTTATGGTTTGAATATTCAGATTTACGTGCTAATTATCCAACGCACGGCATGCTTACACCTGCCTTACTCACTGCTGTCAAAACCGGGCGGCCCCGTTTTGTACAATGAAAGGTAGATTTCCTCTCAAAGAACTTACTACAAATCTACGCTAAATGCGCTGGGCTGGCGGCTTCTATTCCGCGCCCGGCCTATCTTTTCACAATGGCTTTGCTGCCACTTTATCCTGTTCCTCCGGCCCGCGTCACCTACGCGCCCGACTTTGCCCTACCCCTTCCGGAAGGCCACCGATTCCCGATGCTGAAGTACGAATTGATACCTGAAGCGCTGCTCTATGAAGGCGTCGTTTCAGAAAGCGATTTCTGGTGCCCGGAAGAATTAGACGCGGAGGTCATCCTGCTTACGCACACGGAAGCATACTGGCAGAAGATGAAAACGCTCACGCTCAGCGAGCGAGAGATGCGGGCGATCGGTTTCCCGCTTTCGGCAAAGCTGATTGAGCGTACCCGGCGGATTGCACGCGGCACCATTGGCTGCGCGCTCTGGGCATTGGCGCATAACAGCATTGCGCTAAATACTGCAGGAGGCACGCATCACGCCTTCGCCGGCCACGGCGAAGGCTTCTGCATTTTGAACGACTTCGCCGTAGCCGCAAACTATCTGCTGCACATCGGGAAGGTGCGGCAGGTGCTAATCGTCGATTTAGACGTTCATCAGGGTAACGGAACGGCAAAGCTGTTTGAGCGGGAGCCGCGTGTTTTTACCTTTTCTATGCACGGGCAGCACAACTATCCCTTCCGCAAAGAGCGAAGTGATTTAGACATTGGCCTCGGAGATGGCACAGGCGGAGCGGAATACCTGCGCATTTTAAGCGAAACGTTGCCCGGATTGCTGGCCAGCGTGAAGCCGGACATTGTGCTCTACCTCGCCGGAGTAGATGTGCTGGCTACGGATAAGTTCGGGAAGTTGGGCCTGAGCCTGGAGGACTGCGCGGCGCGGGATGCCTTTGTCTTTGAAGAATGCCGGAAGCACGGGCTACCGGTTTCGGTAAGTATGGGCGGCGGGTATAGCCGGGAAATCCGGCACATTGTGGCAGCGCATGTAGCTACGTTTCGGGTGGCTTTCTCTTTTGATTAGCTCTTGGCCATCAGGGGATGGCTACCCGCATGACGGCGCGTCCGGGGACGCGCGTCAACTGGCCTGTTGATGGCGCAGCCAATGATTATTTCTTGAACCACGCCCTGAACACATCCAGCCCATTCGCATAAAGCATCAGCCCAAGCAGCAGCACCAGCCCCACGGTCGTAGCCCGCTCCATCACCTTCTCACTCACCTTGCGGCCGCTTATCAGCTCGTATAGCAGGAAGATAACGTAGCCACCATCCAGTCCGGGAATAGGCAGCAGATTCATGAAGGCGAGCACAATGGAGATAAACGCCACTAGCATCAGGAAGTCGTGCCAGTCAAAATGTGTCGGGAAAATCTTGGCAAAAGTTCCGATGCCGCCCAGGCTCTCAGACGCCTTTACTTCCTTGGACGTAAAAATCATCTTGAACTGCGCGAAGTAGTTCACAAACTGCCGCCAGGTGAAGGAGAAGCCCTTGCCAACTGCCTGAATCGGATTGTAAGTGATGTGCTTCAGTGCCAGGAAGCGTTCCTCGCCGTAGCGCAGGAAGCCCAGCTTCCCGGCCTTATCCACCGCGCCGTCCAGCACCGCAAGCTGATTGCCCCGCATAACTGAAAGGCGGATGGGCTGGCCCTTCATCGACTGAACCCGCTCCCGGAACTCGTCGTAGAAGAAGACAGGCTGCCCGTTGAGGGCTACGATGCTGTCGTCCTTTTGCAGCTTCATCTTGCTGGCCTCACTATTGGGCGCTACCTCCGCCACCACCGTTGGCACGCGCGGCGCAAAGACTTCCTTGTCGCCCTTCAGGATTTTGCGGATGGTGCCTGCCGGCAGTTGAATCGTTACTGGCGCGCCATCCCGCGACACCTGCAGCGTCTTCGCTTCATTCAGGATAATGTCCGTCATGATGTGGTTGAAGCGCTCTACGGGCTTGCCGTCCACGCTTACAATCTGGTCGCCCGCGCGCAGTCCAAGGCTCGCGCCGAGGCTATCGGTCATGATGCCCCACTTTGCGCTTTGCACCGGCAGGTATTCCTCGCCCCACACGCCAAACACGACCATATACACGAGCATCGCCGTAATGATGTTGACGATGATGCCGCCCAGCATAATCAAGAGCCGCTGCCAGGCTGGCTTAGAGCGGTATTCCCACGGCTCCGGCGGCTTGGCAAGGGCTTCCTTGTCCATGCTCTCGTCCACCATGCCGGCAATTTTTACGTAGCCGCCGAGGGGAAACCAGCCGAGGCCATATTGTGTACCGTTTTTAATCCATTTGAAGAGCGAGAAGTTAAGTACGCCGGAAAATGGAAACAGGAAGTCGAAGAAGAGGTAGAACTTCTCCACCCGCGTCTTGAAAAGCTTGGCAAAGAAGAAATGGCCGAATTCGTGAAGCAGTATCAGCGCAGAAAGCGCGAAGAAAAGCTGGGCCCATTGGGCGCCGGCAAGAAGCAGTATTGGATGCAAGTTGATACGTTGAGAGGTTGATAAGTTGACAAATAGCCCTAAGGCCTCAACTTTTCAGAAGTGGGCAAATTTACTACGTGCTGTATAACGTGCTGTGAAGATTGTTTAATACGCCGAAAGCTGGCTTTTCTTCAAAAGCTCGCCCGCATACTCCCGCGCCGCCGCGTCGCTCTGAATGAGTGTCTCCATATCCGGGCCTTCTACAAGCGCCACCTGCGACAATACCTGCTCTATGATGTCGCTCATCTCTAAGAAGCCCACCTTATTCTGAAGGAAAGCCTGCACCACCACCTCATTGACTGCGTTGAGCACGCAGGGCGCATTACCGCCGCGGGCCATCGCGTCTTTGGCAAGCTGCAGGTTGCGGAAGGTTTTTGCGTCCGGCTCCTCAAAAGTGAGCTTCTCAAAATCCTTGAAGCGGAAGCGCTTAAAATCGTTCGGCAGCCGGTTCGGCCAGCCGAGCGCGTACTGAATCGGCCCCTTCATATCCGGCAGGCCGAGCTGCGCCTTCAGCGAGCCGTCCACAAACTGCACCAGGCTGTGGATGATGCTCTGCGCATGCACTACTACCTCTATCTGCTCATTCTCCAGACCGAAGAGCCACTTCGCCTCAATCATTTCCAGCCCCTTATTCATCAGTGTGGCGGAGTCAATGGTAATCTTCGCGCCCATATCCCAATTCGGGTGCTGTAGGGCGTGCGAGGCCTTTACATTGACCAGGAAATTCGGCTTGCGCCCGATGAAGGGGCCGCCGGAGGCCGTGAGGATGACTTTCTCAATCGCCGCCAGATCCTCGCCCACAAGGCATTGATAAATGGCGCTGTGCTCAGAGTCCACCGGAATGATGCGCGCCTTCTTTTCAAAAGCCCGCTGCATCACCAGCTCGCCGGCTACCACGAGGGTTTCCTTATTGGCAAGCGCAATGGTCTTGCCCGCGTCAATAGCCGCCAGCGTTGAGGATAGGCCGGCAAAGCCGAGGATGGCGCCGAGCACCAAGTCCACGCTGTCCCAGGCCACCACTTCCCGCAGGGCGCTCTCGCCGGCAAATACTTTTATGGGAAGGGAGGCAAGCGCCTCTTTCACCTCCGCGTACTTCGCCTCATCCGTCACCACCACCGCATTTGGGTGAAATTGCCGCGCCTGCTGGATGAGCAGGGCCGTATTGCGGTGCGCGGAAAGCACCTCTACCTCAAAGACGCCGGGATGGGCGGCCACCACTTCCAGCGCCTGCGTACCGATGGAGCCGGTAGCGCCGAGGATGGCTATTCTTCTTACTTTTTGCTGCACGGAGGTAAAGGTAGGGGCCATGCGGGTAGGCAAAATGCCAAATGGCTGACGGCTGGGTGAGCGGGGGCGGAAGTTGCAGCACCTCAGCCCTCATTGCGAGGAGGCTGCACATGATGCCTGCCCACCTTATGTGCAGGTTGCTTCGCTGTCGCTCGCAATGACGAACCCCAAGTCAGTAAAAGAGCTTTCTAAGATGGAAGGGAGCCCTTCTAAGGCAGTAAAAGAGCTTTCTAAGATAGAAGGGAGCCTTTCTAAGGTGGTGAGGGAGCTTTCTAAGAAAGAAGGGAGGCTTTCTAAGGCAGCAACGGAGCTTTCTAAAATAGAAAGGAGGCCTTCTAAGGCAGCAACGGAGCTTAATAAGGCCCCACCGGAGCTCCGGTGGAGCCTTAAAAGACTCCGGCGGCACCTTATAAAAGCCCTTCGCTGTCATAGTGGCGGCGTTGAGACGCTTATTAAAAAGAATTGAGGTCAAAGTGTCATTCTCTTCTAAAAAAGTATTGCTTCTGCCCTCCATTGCCTGCCTGCCGGCTATTAGACGGGGCCTATTTTTGGGAATCAGAATGCGCTTTGTCATCCTCATATCCCTCCTTTTGACCGGAATGCGCGCAAATGCGCAGGGGAACCTGGCCATTGAGGCTAACGTAATGGCCGGTAAGGTGCTGAAGCACAGCGAAAAATTCCGCGCGCCCATCCCGGAGCTGAGCACGGCGGTGGACATTGCCCTCCTGAAGCAAACCACCGGCAAGCAGGATTGGGAGCAGCGCCGCCACTATCCCATCTGGGGCGTGGGCGCTACCTATACGCACTACGGCATTGACTCGGTGTATGGCTCGGCGCTGGGCGTTTATCCCTTCCTTCAGATTTACCTTATTCGCAGTAGAAAGCTGGAATGGACGCTGCGCGGAGGCCTCGGCATCGGCTACGTCACGCGGCATTACAGCCGTGCCCCGGACTGGGACACGCTGAACAATGCCATAGGCTCTGCCCTCAACAACTTCACCCTCTTCACAACCGATGTGCGCTACCGCATCAACAGTCGCTGGAGCCTGCAAGCCGGCCTTAACTTCAGCCACATGAGCAACGCCGCCATCAGGCAGCCCAACCTCGGCGTGAATATGTACGGCGCACACATTGGGGTGCGCTACTGGCCCGGCGGCGACCGGCCCGCGCTCATTGAGCGGGAGCGCCCGCGCCTGCGCAATCGTGTGCTGGCGCAAGCCCGTCTCGGCATTGCCTTCAACGAAAGCGGCACCGCGGACGGGCCGCTTTATCCCACGTACCTCGCATCCGCCTACGCCAGCCGGCGCTACAAGAGCAGGAACAAAGTGTTCGCCGGGCTGGATTATTCGTACCACACCAATATCTATGCTTTCCTGCGCAACAATGAAATCAATCCCGGCGAGGAGCGTGCGCAATCGTGGAAGAGCGCCGTCTTTCTCGGCCACGAATGGCTCTTCGGGCGCATGGGCCTGACGGTGCAGATGGGCTATTACCTGCACCAGGCCTACCTCCACACCGACCCCTACTACCAGAAGCTGGGCTACAATTTTTACCTTCTGCGCAGCGAGCGCGGCCCGCTGAAGGAGCTATGCCTCTCCGCCCAGCTCAAGACACACAAGGCCATCGCCGAGCTGGCGGAGTTTGGGGTGGGGGTGGGCTTCTAAAAGGTGAGGCCGTGGTCTTTAACCGGGTTGTCGTTGCCAAGCGACTTGCGGACGAGGGTATCGCCGTACTGCCGCATTTGCGGATGCGGCTTGCCGTTGGACAGATTGTCTTCGGGCGCTTGGGGGGTGCAGGAAATGCCGCTGTTGCAGGGAGGTGGCGTATCGCTTTTGCTGCAGGAGGCCGCGAGGAATACGCAAGCGCAGATGGTGATAATTTGAGCTTTCATAAGGCTTGTTTTTGAGGTTTACTGATGATGTTTATTGCTACCCAAATGTGGCCTTGCGCACATGAGGCTTCCATCCCCTTCGGCGGGTGAAAAGCAGCTGCGCGAAGGGGATTTTTCTGGGTGATGGCGTGTGATGCGATGCTACATTGCGCGTAACACAGTTCTGCTGCATTACGCGCAGGGAGCTAATTTTGGGTGTGCGGCTGCAAGCATGCCGTTCCCAAACTGTGGCAAAGACAAAAGAGACGACCCAATCCGCCTTCCTCGCCAAAAGCGAGGTGAAGACGCACGACCTGGAGCATAAGCGCAAGCTGTCCTTCAACATTCAGAAGTACGCAGATACGGTGGTGAAGGGCAAGCAGCAGTTTGCCGACCTTGACCTGGCGCGGCGCAAGGCGAAGAATGTGAAGTGGAAGGCGATGGAGCATCTTGACCAATACTTAGAGCAGTTTGAAAAGGCCTTTACCGCCCGAGGCGGCAAGGTGATTTGGGCGGAGAACGCGCAGGAAGCCAATGAGGCCGTCTTGGCCATCTGTAAGGAGAAGCGCGCGAAGCAGGTAGTGAAAAGCAAGAGCATGGTGACAGAGGAAATACACCTCAACGCCTTTCTTGCCGAGCACAACATTGAAAGCGTAGAGACGGATTTGGGCGAATACATCCAGCAGCTTGACGGCGAAGCACCTTACCACATCGTGACGCCGGCCATGCACAAGAGCAAGGAAGACGTAGCCCGCGTATTCCACGAAAAGCTGGGCACCGAGCCAAACCTCACTCCCAGTGAGCTGACGATGATTGCCCGCCGAAACCTGCGTCAGATGTACCTCACAGCAGACATCGGCGTAACTGGCGGCAACTTCCTGATTGCAGATACTGGCGCTGTGTGCGTAACGGAGAATGAAGGCAATGGGCGGCTTTCTACCGCCTTCCCAAAGGTGCACATCGCCATTGTGGGCATTGAGAAAGTGCTGCCGACGATGAGCGACCTCGCGCTCTTCTGGCCGCTGCTGGCCACCTATGGTACGGGGCAAAATGTGACGGTTTACAATACCATCTTCACCGGGCCAAAGCAGAAGGGCGAGTTGGACGGGCCGGAGGAGATGTACGTCATTCTCTTAGACAATGGCCGTACCAATCTTTACCAGCGTCCGGAAGTGCGCGAAGGACTGTACTGTATCCGCTGCGGCTCCTGTCTGAATGCTTGCCCGGTGTATAAAAATGTAGGTGGCCACGCTTACGGCGCTACGTACAGCGGGCCGATTGGCTCTGTGATTTCGCCGCACCTGGCTTCGCTGAAAGAATACAAGCACTTGAGCTACGCATCATCCCTTTGTGGCGCTTGTACAATGGCTTGCCCCGTAAAAATTAATATCCACGAGATGCTGCTGGAAAACCGGCACTCGGCGGCGGAAGAAGGCCTGAATGGCAAAGCCGAAAACATAGCCTGGAGCCTCTGGCGGCGCGGGATGCTCAGTCGCTCCATGATGAATATGGCCGGTTCCGGCGTCAAGAATGTGATGCTGAAGAAAGTGTTCGGCGGAAGCTGGCTGGCCCGCCGGGCAGGAACCGAATTTGCACCGAAGACTTTTCAGCAGCTTTGGAAGGAGCACCAGCGGAATCCTTCCTAATGGCAGGCAGGCAGACAAACAGGCCGGTTGACGCGCGTCTCCTGACGCGCCGTCGCGCGGGGCGCCGTCCCTTGATGGCCGAAGCGGAGGGAGCTGCCTGCGCTAAATTCTTTAAATCATGAACGCCGCCTTGCCAACCGTTACCGTCTGGGCCATGCAAGACAGCCCGCGCATGCGCTATGTGCTGGACTGGCTGCTGGAAGAAAGGCTCGGACTGAGCTACCAACTGACGCACGACAAGGTGGAAGCAGAAGCTGCGCAGCATTGTATCGCCTACGGATTCATCGAAGGCGCAGCCAGCATTCGTGCTATGGGTTTGCTGTGGGAGACGGACATCCGGCAACAGGAAATTAGGACAGCGGAATGGGAAGGTCTGCACACCTTGTTCTTCGATGAATCCAGCCCCTGCGATATTCAGTTTGACCTCTTTGCCGGCATCTTTTACCTCTTGGCACGCTACGAGGAATACCTGCCCTTCACGCCCGACAGGCATAACAGGTTCCCGGCGCAGCAAAGTATTTTATTTCCTGTTCTGGATCGCCCGATTGTAGATGAATGGGTAGAGGCATTCCGGCAGTTTCTGGAGCAAGTCTGGAACATGGCTATTCCTAAAAAGCCATTTTCCTTTCAGGCCTCATACGATATAGACATTGCGTGGAGCTATCAGTTCAAAGGCTTCCGTCGTACGGTAGGCGCAACGCTGAAAGACATCGTCTCCGGAAATCTAAGCCGCGTGACGGAGCGCATGCGCGTATTGCGCGGTGCGGCAAAAGACCCCTATGAGTCCTTTGTATGGATGCTCGGGCAGCACATGGACGATGAAGTGCGGCCGCTGTACTTCATTCTTGCAGCAGCAAAGCCTTCTCCTTTTGACAAGAACATTTCGCCCGCGCATCTGCGCATGGCTTCGCTCATTAAAGCGCTAGATGGTTCCGGGCGGCTCGGCTTGCATCCCTCATACTATTCCGATGTGGTGCCCCAAAAGCTCAAGGCAGAGCAGCAAACGCTGGAGCGCATCACCGGCCATCCCATCCATACCTCGCGCCAGCATTTTATCAAGCTGCGCTTTCCGCAGACGTACCAGGCACTCATCGCCGCCGGAATTACGGATGACTGGAGCATGGGCTATAGCACGCACTTCGGCTTCCGGGCGGGTACGAGCCTGCCCTTTCTGTGGTACGATTTAGAGCGGGAAGAGATAACGGGCATGCGCATACATCCCTTTGCATTCATGGACAGCACCGCCCATTATGACCTTAGCCTTTCCGCTGAAGAAGCCTTTGCGCGGCTACGGGAAATGGCGGATAAACTGGCGGCTTGCGGCGGGCAGCTTGTTACGGTGATGCACAATTATTCGCTGGGCAGCGACGCTGCGTGGAAGGGATGGGCTAAAGCTTACGAGCGTTTCTTAAACGATGTAGGGCGACTGGCTTAATTGTTTACAGCCAGAGCACCCGAACCTTACCTTCGCGCCGGATGAATTTGTCGGTTTTGTTGGACACTTACAGGGTTGACCCCCGCCTGAAAGAATTGGCGGCTGCCCTCTCATTGCCGAATCCGAAACTTCGGGCACATTTAGTCGGACTACGCGGTTCCGCAACATCTTTTGTAGCAACCGCTGTCTGGCAGCTTTCAGAAGTCAATCATGTCTTCGTTCTGAACGACAAGGAAGAGGCGGCCTACTTCCACAACGACATTGAGCACCTGAGCGGCGCGCTGGATATCCACTACTTCCCGGATTCTTTTAAGCGCACCGGAAACTTCTCCGACCTGAACAGCAGCCACGTGATGCTGCGCACGGAGGCGCTGTCTAAATTCAACGGCGAGCGGGTGCGGAAGAAGGTGCTTGTAACCTATCCTGAAGCGCTTTTTGAGAAAGTGGTGAACCCGGCATCGCTATCGCGGAACATGATTCAAATCCGCACCGGCGAAAGCATCAAGCCGGAGCCGATGATGGCGCGCTTTGTGGAGCTTGGATTCCGGCGCGAAGACTTTGTGTATGAGCCCGGGCAGTTTGCGATGCGCGGCGGCATTCTGGACATTTATTCCTTCGGCAATGAGCATCCTTACCGAATAGAGCTTTTCGGGAATGAGGTAGACAGCATTCGCCTGTTTAATCCCGAGACGCAGCTTTCCGAACGGAAGCTTTTAAGCGTTTCTATCCTTCCGAACATTGAAACGAAGTTTGAAAGCGGCGAGAAAATTTCGCTGCTGGATTATCTGCCGAAGAATACCTGCTTCTGGTTTAAGGATTTTGATTTCTGCTTGGGGAAGCTGGGGCAATTAGAAGCGGACATGCCCGATCGCATTGAACTCGGCATCATGGATGAAGACCATGAGGAGCACATTCAGAAAGAGTTGACCAAGGCTGACTTTGAGCGAAGCGAAAAGTGGAAAGCAGCAGTTGGCAAGCGCCACCTTCTGGAATGGGAGGCATCGTCGTTGCAAAAGCATTTCGGAGAAGCGCCTATTACTATTCAGTTCAACACCGAGGAGCAACCGGCCTTCAACCGCAATTTTGGCCTGCTCATTGCCGACCTGACGAAGCGTTGCAGCGGACAATGCACGCCCTACATGTTCGCCGAGCAGCCGAAGCAGTTGGAGCGCCTGCGTACCATCTTTGAAGACGTAAAGGCGGAGGTGAATTTCGTCCCAATCCCGACGGCCATCTCAAAAGGCTTTATTGACAACGATCACAACCTCGTCTGCTACACCGACCACCAGATTTTCCAGCGCTATCACAAGTACGCGGTCAAGCAGGCATATTCCAAGGGCAAGGCGATTACACTAAAGGCTCTGCGAGAATTGACGCCCGGCGATTTTGTAACGCACATAGACCATGGCGTCGGCGTCTTCTCCGGTCTGCAGAAGATTGAAGTGAGTGGCAATATGCAGGAAGCCGTGCGCATCATCTACAAGGACAATGATGTGCTATACGTCAACATCAACTCGCTGCACAAAATATCCAAGTACACCGGTAAGGAAGGCTCGCCGCCGCGCGTCAACAAGCTCGGCTCCGATGCCTGGGAGAAGCTGAAGGCAAAGACGAAGAAGCAGGTCAAGGACATTGCCGCTGACCTCATTAAACTCTACGCAAAGCGCAAGGCCAGCAGGGGTTTTGCCCACACGCCGGATACGTATCTGCAGACGGAATTAGAAGCGTCATTCTTCTACGAAGACACGCCTGACCAGGCCAAAGCCACCGCCGATGTAAAGCGCGATATGGAAGCAGAGAACCCGATGGACAGGCTCGTGTGCGGCGACGTAGGCTTCGGCAAAACCGAGGTCGCGATTCGCGCGGCATTCAAGAGCGTGGTGGACGGCAAGCAGGCCGCGATACTCGTGCCTACCACCATTCTGGCCTATCAGCACTTCCAGACGTTTTCGGAGCGGTTGAAGGATTTTCCCTGTACAGTGGATTACATCAATCGCTTCAAAAGCGCAAAGGAAAAGAAGGAGACGCTGCAAAAGTTGGAAGAAGGCAAGGTGGACATCATCATAGGTACTCACGGCCTTCTTGCCAAAGACGTAAAATTCAAAGACCTCGGTCTGCTGGTGATTGATGAGGAGCAGAAATTCGGCGTAGCCGCGAAGGAAAAGCTGCGCGAGCGCAAGGCTTCCGTGGATACGCTTACGCTCACCGCCACGCCCATTCCGCGCACGCTGCAATTCTCCCTTATGAGCGCGCGCGACCTGAGCATCATCAACACGCCGCCGCCTAACCGCCAGCCGGTGCATACAGAGGTGACGGTGTTTGACGAGATTGCCATCCGCGATGCGCTGTATTATGAGACGGAGCGTGGCGGGCAGGTTTATTTCGTGCACAACCGTGTGCAGAGCCTCCCGGATATGATGGGAAAGCTGAAGGAGCTTTGTCCCGACCTGAACTTTGTGATGGCCCACGGCCAGATGGAAGGCCATAAGCTGGAGCAGGCATTGGCCGACTTTATTGCCTACAAGTACGATGTGCTGTGCTGCACCAACATCGTAGAGAGTGGCGTGGATATTTCCAATGCCAATACCATCATCATCAATAACGCGCACAATTATGGCCTCTCGGATCTGCATCAGTTGCGCGGGCGCGTGGGCCGCTCCAATAAGAAGGCATTCTGCTACCTCATCGCGCCGCCCTACATCACGCTGCCGGATGATTCGCGCAAGCGTCTGCAAACTTTAGAACAGTTCAATGAGCTTGGCTCCGGCTTCCAGATTGCGATGCGTGACCTGGACATTCGCGGGGCGGGTAATCTGCTGGGCGGCGAGCAGAGCGGCTTTATCACCGACATGGGTTTTGAGATATACCAGAAGATTCTGGCCGAGGCCATGCATGAATTGAAGACGACCGACTTCAAAGACGTCTTCGCGGCAGACCTTGACCGCCAGAAAGATTTTGTTACAGACTGCACGATTGATACGGATTTAGAGCTGCTCATTCCGGATTCTTATGTAGAGAATATTACGGAGCGCCTTTCGCTGTATCAGCAGTTAGATGAGTTGGAGCGCCCGGAAGATGTGGCTGTGTTTAAGGAGATGCTCATAGACCGTTTCGGGCCGCTGCCGGAGCCGGTAGAAAACCTCTTCACCGCCCTGCGCTGCCGCCATGTGGCGAAGGAACTCGGCTTTGAAAAGCTCATCCTGAAGAACAGTCAGCTACGCCTTTACTTCATCTCCAACCCCGACTCGCCCTACTTTGAGAGCGACACATTTAAAGGCATCATGCAGCACATACAGACAGCCGCCACGCACAAGGCGCGGCTGAAGCAGGTGGGGAAGAATTTTATGCTGCTGGCGGAAGGGTTTGGGGGGATGGGTGAGGTGCTGTGGTTTTTGGAGGGAATGGTGTCCGCTAGCATTACAAAGTAGATGTGATGTTTCGCTGTCTTTAATCCCGAGGGGGGATCTGTTATTGCCGTTAGCAATCCACCCAATGATGTTATTTTTAGCAACAATTAATTGCTATTAATAGTGTCAAAACAATACGCTTTTGCGATTTGCCCTCCGCTCGATGTCGTGCGCCAAGTACAGCAATACAAAAAGTTCCTTCAAAGGCAGATTGGTTCGTATCCCAGCGTCAACTCAGATACTCACCTCACTGTTGCCAGTTTCACAGCCAATAGCTGGCAATTAGCCGCAGCCAGCCGGTTTGCTGAAGATTTTTGTGCTAGGCGGTCATCATTACCGGTACTCTTTAATCACTACGATGCCTTCGCCAGCGGCGCATTCTTTCTCGCACCTGACGAGCCTTCTTATGGCATGCTTGCTGCGGTTATGAAGGATTTTAACAGGAAGCTGCCCTTAGATGCCCTTGCGTGCACAGAGCCACACATGACTATTGCAAGAGGCCTGGATTCACTTAGTCTATACTATGCGCGCATGTTGTTTACAAAGACAACACCAAACCTTTCCTTTAGAATTGATGGCCTTAGCCTGCGGCGGCTAAATGAGGCACGTGGACAATACGATATCATTGCTCATTTTCCTTTTGGCGGTGGTAGCGCTGCGCCTGCCTATGATTATAGGTGGCAGGGCCGTTTGTTTTAGCGGATATAAGCCATGTATAGCCGCGATACTCACGCCCGCCCAACATGGATACCAACCTTGGTTCTTCCGGATGTTAGCGCAGCGCACTCGGAAGGCGCATAAATCTGTTCTCCGAACAGTTCGGCGGCAGCCGAAGCCATAAGCTAATAACTCAGTAGCTACCATAAACTTCCCGTGAAGTCACCGCGAAGTTCCCGTGAACTTCCCGTGATATTATTCTATGGTTTCTTCAAGAATCCCTACACCCCAAACTGTCGCAAATGATGGTCTAAATGCAGCCATGCGAATGCGCCCCAATGCGCCGTCCTCATCGGGCCAAAGACGGGATGCCGGCCACTAAGCACACCTCCATAATTCGCAAAGCGGCTCGTTATTTCCGCCAGATGTTGCCGCTCTTCTTCAAAAGATAATGATGGCTGCGCGGCCATTGCCTCGGCTATCACCTTCGGCTGCTGCCGGCCCTTAGGCAGCCGGCGCATGATGTGGAGCACCAGCGTCCGCAGCATAAGCTGCTTCAATGTGGGCGACTCATCCGGGCTTTGCCGCGCAAGGATGGTCTCGGCCACAATCCGGCAGTGCCGCAACATCGCCGCGGCGTCCATTGTGCCCCACTTCGCTACAGTGGCGGGTGTAAGCAATGCTATTCGCTTAAGCATCTGCTTATTGGCGTTGTGATGGAGTAAGCTGCGGTTCATAGTTCTAAGGTAGCACGCACCGGACTACGCATAGCGGCTTAGCCGCTTACTGTTACAAGCCCTGCCGCCCGCTTCGCATCTTCCACCACCTGCTCAATCGGCGTGCCAGGCGGCGCATGTACTAGGGCTACGCCCATCCGCCGGTAGGGCCTCGACGTTGGCTTCCCGAATATGCGGAAGTCCGTCCTTGGCAGCGCAGCTATCCTTTCAATGCCTTCGTAGTGCGGATTGTCCGAGTGTTGTGATGCCAGAATTACCGCGCTTGCGCCAGCCTTCTCCAAAGTAATCTGTGCAATAGGCAGTCCCAGCACCGCGCGCAGGTGCAGCTCAAACTCATTAAAGTTCTGCGTGCGCGCCAGCGTAACCATGCCCGTATCGTGCGGCCGCGGAGAAAGCTCGGAGAAGTAAACGCCATCGTCAGCCAGGAAGAACTCTACGCCAAAGAGGCCCGCGCCGCCGAGAGCCGCCGTTACTTCGCTTGCCATCCGCTGCGCATCCGCTAAATCTTCATCGCTTACCGCCGCAGGCTGCCAGCTTTCCATATAATCGCCGCGCTCCTGCCGGTGGCCTACTGGTGCGCAGAACAACGTCGGTAAATCGCCTTTTTGCGTTACCGTCAGCAGCGTGATTTCTGAATTGAATTTTACAAAGGCTTCTACAATCACCTCAACGAGGTCGCCGCGTGTGCCTTCCATCGCATACCTCCATGCCTGGTCAATATCCACTTCCGTCTTAATGGTGCTTTGGCCTTTGCCGAATGAAGACATCAGCGGCTTCACCACGCAGGGCATCCCTATTTCTGCCACCGCTTCTCGCAGGGTATCGGCCGAAGTGGCATAGCGATATGCCGCCGTCTTCAATCCCAATTCTTTTGCCGCGAGGTCGCGGATGGCCTTGCGGTTCATCGTAAAGTTGGCCGCTCTTGCTGATGGCACCACCTGGATGCCGCTTGCCTCATAATCATAAAAGCGCTCCGTGCGGATGGCTTCCACTTCCGGCACAATGATGTCCGGTTTATGCTTTTCCACCACCGCATCCAGCGCTGCGCCGTCTAGCATATTTATTACCTCAAAGCCGTGCGCTACTTGCATGGCCGGCGCGCCCGCATAGCTGTCCACGGCAATCACGGTCTGCCCGATGCGCTGCGCGGCGATGGCAAACTCTTTACCCAGTTCGCCTGAGCCAAGGAGCAGGATTTTCTTGTTCATCGGCCGCAAAGATGAGGTGTTGGACGTTGGGCCTTGAACAGGTTGAATTCATTTAACGCACTAAACTTTCCCCGCTTACCAGAAAGGAAAGGGCTGAAAGCAGTCGCCTTCAGCCCTTTTCCAACTATTCAATGCTTCTACGTCTTAACGTATCAACGTAACATCCCCCTTATACTCTACCCTATTGCCTTCCTTGCTGCCGCAGTCAAACTTTACGTCGTAGAAGTAAACGCCCATATCCACCGGGCGACCGTGGAAGGTGCCATCCCAGCCAACATCCGGCTGGTAAGAGACGAAGATGCGCTCACCAAAGCGGTTGTAAATGGAGAAGACAAGACTCTTCACATCGCCCTTCCAGCGCAGGCGGTAGATGTCGTTTTTGCCATCGCCATTCGGTGTGAACGCATCGGGCAAGAAGGGTTTGCAGCAATTGTCGTAGCCGACCATAGCCAGCGCGGAGTCGGCGCAGAGGTGGGCGTCAACCACCTTCACCCAATAAGCGCCGTTAGCTACGCCGCGTTGCTCATCACTCGTTACGCCATTACTCCAGACGTAGGCATAAGGCGAGGTGCCGCCCTTTACCACCGCGGCAATGGCCCCGTTGTCGTCCACGCCCTCGCAATCGTTCGGTGTCGTATTGGCCTGCACCAGCAGTGGCTCAGGCTCGTCGAGGAAGAGGCTGGTATCCTTACGGCAGCCCTTCGCATCCGTAATCTGGAAGCTGTAGTTGCCGCGGCGCAAGGTGTCAAAGACACCCGTGTTGTTGGTCATGTTCGGACTTACAATGTGGTACGTCAGCGGAGCCACGCCACCGCTCACATTGAGGTTGATTAAGCCATTGGCAAGGCCGTAGCAAGACGGCGGCGTCAGCTCAGGCTCGCCCATCACGATGTGTGGATAGCCAGTGAGAGCGATGGTAGTATCATAGCCGCAATTGTTCGCATCTTTCACATGGAAGACGTAGCTGCCCTCACCGAGGCCGGAATACAGGTTCACCTGCTTGTAGGTGCCCGCATCCATTGCAAAGAGGTAAGCCGGCGTACCGCCGAATGCCGCAATGGTGATAGAGCCATCCAGCTTACCCTCGCAGGTAGGCTGCACCACGCCGGGCATAGTGAAGTGAAGTTGCGGCGGTTGATTGAAGATGAGGAACGTGTCCTTAATGCAGCCGTTCGCATCCTGGATATGGATAGTATGACGACCGGCATTAATGCCCGTCACGGGAATGAGGCTGGTGTAGGGCTGTCCGTCAAAAGCATATTGGTAAGGCGGCGTGCCCCCGGAAGCATATACGCGGGTTGTGCCGGAGTTGTCGCCGTAGCAAAGCAGGTCGGTCTTGAAGATGGAGTCAATCACAATCGGCGTCGGCTGCCCTACCTGCACGGCCCATGTCTGCACGCAGCCGTTTGCGTCTTTTACATAGAGGGTATAGCTGCCGGCCTTTATACCATTGAAGGAGCCGGTACTGTTATAAGGCCCGCCGGCCGCAAGTGCGAAGGTGTAGCCCGGAGTGCCGCCTGTAGCCGTGGCCTGTATGGTGCCATCGGCGCCGCCATTGCACTTCGGCTGCGTAACGGTGGTTGAAGGCAGGATGTATGGCGGCTGCGTAATGGTAACCGACGTATCAAGCACACAGCCGTTGGCATCCTTCACATGCAGGATGTAGGTATTCCCACCCAGCCCGGTAATCGGATTGGCGGTGGAATACGGCGTGGTAGTGGAGCCGAGTGAGGTCGAGAAAGTGTAGGTCGGGTCGCCGCCGAATGGCGTTACCGTTACACTGCCATTATTGCCCTGCGGGCAGGTTACATTGCTCACCGTATAGTTGGCGTGCACAAACACAGAGTCCTGCACTGTAATGGTCGTATCGTGGATACAGCCATTCGCGTCCTTCACGTGGAAGGTATAGGTGCCGGAGCCGAGGCCGGAGATAGTAGACGAAGTCTGATAAGTGCCCGTGTTCACGGCATAAGTATAGCCCGGCGTGCCGCCGAACGGATACAGCGTTACGATGCCATTCACAAGCGGTGTGCAGCGCGGACGCTTCACGAAGGCGTTCACAAAGATGTCCGTTGGCTGGGTGAGCGTGATAGTGCTGTCCACCGTGCAGCCATTGGCGTCTTTAAGATGCATTGTGTAAGTACCTGCACCGAGGCCGGTGAAAGAGCCGCTCGCGCCGAATGCGCCTGTGTTAAGCGCATAGCTGTAGGGCGTCGTGCCACCCGTACTGCTGATGGTAATGGTGCCGTTGGCCAAGCCGAAGCAGGTCGCATTTGTGGATGTATAGTTCACTCTCAGTACCGCTGGCTGCGTGATGGTAATGGTCGTGTCCTTCGTACAGCCGTTCGCGTCTTTCAGGTGTATGTCGTGCGTGCCTGCCGCAAGCCCCGTCAGCACATTGGAGGAGCCGAACGGATTGGTGTCCGAAGCATATTGATAGGCCGTCGTACCGCCGTTAGCGTTGACCGTTACCTGACCGGTATTGCCGCCATTGCACAGCACATTCTGGATGACGAGCGTAAAGGCCAGCTTAGCAGGCTGCGTGAAGTTGATAATGCTGTCCTTCACACATCCGTTGGCGTCCTTCACGTGCAGCGTATCTATCCGGGCGCCAAGGCCGGTAAAAGTGCCGGAGCTGCCATAAACGCCGCCGTTCAAGGCATAAGTATATGGTGTTACGCCACCGGAGCCGGCAATAGTCAGTGAGCCATTCAGGTCGCCGTTACAAAGCGGCGGCGTCGCGGTGTAGGTCAGCGTCAGCTTCGTAGGCTGCGCAATGGTAATGTTAGTGTCCTTGGTGCAGCCGTTCGCATCCTTAAGGTGGATGATATGCGCGCCGGCCAGCAGTCCGGTCAGCACATTAGAAGCGCCGAAGGCATTTGCATCATAAGCATAGCTGTAAACCGTGGTGCCGCCGGTAGCGGTAACCGTCACTGTCGCGGCATCGCCATTGCAAAGAATAGCTGTGACGCCAAGCGTAAGGCCAAGAGGCGCCGGCTGCGTGAGGGTGATGTTGCTGTCCTTCGTACATCCATTAGCATCCTTCACATGCAGCGTGTAGGCCCCCGCTGTAAGGCCGGTGAAGAGCCCGGACGGGCCATAAGCCGAGCTGCCCAGCGAGTACTGATAAGGCGGTGTGCCACCTATGCCGGTTACGTTAATCGCACCGTTCGGGTCATTGTTACAAAGCGGCTGCGTGATTGTATAAGCCAGTGACAGCACTGTAGGCTGCGTGATGTTGATGATCGAATCCTTGATACAGCCGTTGGCGTCTTTCAGGTGCACCGTGTGCGAGCCCGCTGCGAGAGCGGTAAGAATGTTGGAGGAACTGTAAGTGCCTGCATCCACCGCGTAGGTGTACGGTGTAATGCCGCCGGAGCCGGTTACCGCCGCCGTGCCGCTGTTGCCGCCGTTACACTTTACGTTCGTAATCACAAGCGTCATGGCAAGGGCCGTCGGTTGCCCGAGGGTGATGATACTGTCCTTCGTGCAGCCGTTCGCATCCTTTACATGAAGCGTATCTGCGCCTGCGCCCAGGCCGGTGAATGTCCCCGGGCTGCCGAATGCGCCGCTGTTAATCGCATAGCTGTAAGGCGTAGCACCACCAATGCCGGAGATAGTGATGGAGCCATTGTTGCCGCCATTACAAAGCGGTTGCGTAGCCGTGTAGCTAAGATTCAGCTTCGCGGGTTGGGTAATGCTGAAATTCGAGTCCTTCGTGCAGCCATTGGCATCCTTCACATGCAGCGTATAGGTGCCGGCTGCAAGGCCGCCAAACGTATTGCCGGAGCCGAAAGCACCCGCGCCGAGCGCGTAAGAATAAGGCGTGGTGCCGCCATTAGCGGTGGCAGTTACAGAGCCGGTGCTGTTGCCATTGCACAGCACATTCGTCACTGTAAGAATTACGCCTAGCACCACGGGCTGGCCCAGCGTAATAGTGCTGTCGCGCGTACAGCCGTTCGCATCCTTCAGGTGCAGCACGTAAGTGCCCGCGCTAAGGCCGGTATAGGCCGGCGAGGTGCTGAACGAAGATGAGTTAAGCGAATATTGATAAGACGGGGTGCCACCGGAAGACGTGATGGTAATGGTACCGTTCGCATCGCCGTTGCAAAGCGGCTGCGTGAGCGTGTAGCCGATGAGTAGCTTCGTAGGCTCGGTAATGGTGATGTTTGTGTCCTTGATACAGCCGTTCGCGTCCTTTAGGTGTACCGCATGTACTCCGGCAGTCAGGCCGGTGAGCACATTGGATGAGCCGTAAGGATTGGCGTCATAGCCGTAAGTATAAGGTGTAATGCCGCCTGCGCCTGTTACCGTTACAGTGCCGCTATTGCCGCCATTGCACAGTACATCCGTCT
Organism: Chitinophagaceae bacterium; assembly: GCA_965246785.1. GTDB lineage: Bacteria > Bacteroidota > Bacteroidia > Chitinophagales > Chitinophagaceae > UBA1952. The sequence continues at coordinate 80,999 of CBDFFM010000001.1, read as the reverse complement.
TGGTAGCAGTCAGCGTTACAGCCGTTGGCTGGCCAAGAATGATGATGCTATCTTTCGTGCAGTTATTGGCATCAATGACATGGAGCGTATCCACGCCGGAGCTCAGGCCTGTAAAGATGCCGGAGCTACCGAAAGCTCCGCTATTGATGGAATAGCGATAAGGCGTCGTGCCGCCAATGCCCGAGATTGTAATGGAGCCGGTATTGCCGCCATTGCAAAGCGGCTGCGTAAGGGTATAAGAAAGGTTGAGCCTGAGCGGCTGCGTCACACTGAAGGTGGAATCCTTCGTGCAGCCGTTGGCATCCTTGAGGTGCAACGTATGCACACCTGCAGTGAGGCCCGTGTAAGAAGTAGCCGCGCTAAACGCGCCCGCATCAAGCGCGTATTGATACACAGGCGTGCCGCCGGAAGCGACCACGCTCACCGTACCTGTATTGCCGGCATTGCACAGGACATTCGTAACGGTCAGCGTCATGGCAAGCGCAGTCGGCTGGCCCAAGATGATATTGCTATCTACTGCGCAGCCATTAGCGTCCTTAATGTGCAGCACATAAGAGCCTGCGATTAGGCCGGTGTAAGCCGTAGTGCCGCTGAAAGCGCCGGCGTTGAGCGCGTACTGGTAAGCCGGCGTGCCTCCGCTGGCAGAGATGTTGATGGAACCGTTCGCATCGGCAAAGCAAAGCGGCTTTACGAACGTATAGCCCATCAGCAGCTTTGTCGGCTCAGTAATGGTGATGTTAGTATCCTTCGTACAGCCGTTCACGTCTTTCAGGTGAATGGTGTGGATGCCGGCGGTAAGGCCAGTGAGCACATTGGAGGAGCCAAAAGGATTCGCGTCATAGCCGTAGCTGTAAGGCGTAATGCCGCCGATGCCAGTTACGGTTACCGTCCCAGTGTTGCCGCCATTGCACAGCACATTTGTCTTCGTAGCGGCAAGCGCAAGGGTCACCGGCTGGCCGAGGGTGATGATGCTGTCCTTAGTACAACCGTTCGCATCCTTGATGTGCAGCGTATCCACACCGGCGCTAAGGCCCGCAAAGGTGCCGGAACTGCCGAATGCCCCGCTGTTCAGCGCAAAGGAGTAAGGCGTCGTTCCGCCGATGCCGGTTATGATGATGAAACCGTTCGCATTGCCGTTACAAAGTGGCTGCGTGGCGTTGTAGGTCAGGTTGAGCTTCAGCGGCTGCGTGATGGTAATGGTGCTGTCCTTAGTACAACCATTGGCATCCTTCAGGTGGACGGTATGTACGCCGGCAGCAAGGCCGCTCAACGTGGTGGATGCGCCAAACGCACCCGCATCAATGGCATAGCTAAAGGCAGGCGTGCCGCCGGAAGCCGTAACCGTTACGAAGCCAGTGCTGCCGCCGAAGCAAAGCACATTGGAGATGCCCAGCGTCATAGCAAGCGCCGTGGGCTGGCCAAGTGTGATGGTGCTGTCCTTCGTGCAGTTGTTGGCGTCCTTAATATGCAGGACGTAAGTGCCTGCGGTAAGGCCCGTATAATTAGTAATGCCGCTAAAGGCAAATGAGTTGATGGAATACTGATAAGGCGCGGTGCCGCCTGAGGCCGAAAGGTTAATGCTGCCGTTGGCATCGCCGAAGCAAAGCGGCTGCACGAAGGTGTAGCCGAGCAGGAGCTTCGTAGGCTCCGTTACCGTAACGTTCGTGTCTTTAATACAACCGTTCACATCCTTTGTGTGAACGGTATGGATGCCGGCGGTAAGGCCGGTGAGCACATTGCTGCTTCCGTAGGCACTGGCGTCATAGCCATAGGTGTAACCCGGCGTGCCGCCCGTGGCGGTAATCGTTACCGTCCCGCTGGCCCCGCCATTACAAAGCACATTAGTCTTTGTAATGCTCACGCTGATGGGTGTCGGCTGCGTGAGGCAGACAATTGTATCAGCGATGCATCCGTTGCTGTCCTTGGCGTGATACGTGATGCAACCAACAGGCACATTCGTAAACGCTCCGGAGCTTCCGTAGCCGCCAGTGCCGCTTGCATAAGTATAGCCCGGCGTGCTGCCCGTTGCGCCGATTGTTACCGTTGCAGTGCCACCATTGCAAAGAATGTTCGTGGTACTCACTGTCGGCGTCAGGCGCGTGGGCTGCGTGATAGTGAGGTTCGTATCCTTAATACAGCCGTTTGCGTCCTTAATGTGCAGCACGTAGGTATTATTGCTTAACCCGGTAAAGCTGCCGCTGCTGCCATACGTACCTGTGCCCAGCGCATAAGTATAAGGCGAGCCGCCGCCGGTACCGGTTACGCTAATGCTGCCATTAACCAGGTTGTAGCATTGCACATTGGTCACCGTTACATTCCCGGAAATCGTTAGTGAGTCTGCAATGGTGACGGTGGTGTCAGTAATACAGCCGTTAGCATCCTTCACATGGAAGATATAGGTACCTGCCACGAGTGGTGAGAAAATCCCGGAGCTGCCATAAGCGCCGCTGCCTTGTGCAAAAGTGTATCCGGAGGTGCCGCCTGTAGCGCCGAGCATTACCTGCCCATTGCCCAGCGTAGCGCAGGTACTCTTGCGCAGGGCCGCCGTTGGCGTGAGGCGTGCCGGAGCGCTCAGATTGATGCTACTGTCCTTAATACAGCCGTTCGCATCCTTTGCATGAAGCGTATGTGCCCCACCCAGCAGGCCGGTAAAAGTGCCGGAGCTCTGGTAAGCGAGTGCGTCCACCGAATAAGTATAGCCAGGAGTACCTCCGGAAGCGTTCAGCGTAACCGAGCCGTTGGCCGTATTGGAGCAGGCCGGGCTGGTGAAAGTCCAGCCGATAAGGATTGGTGTGGGCTGCATAACGGTGACAATGCTGTCCTTGATACAGCTATTCGCATCCTTCACATGCAGTGTATAGATGCCGGCCGTCAAGCCCGTGAAGGATGACGCGCTGCCATAAACGCCGCTGCCAATAGCATAGGTATAACCAGGCGTGCCGCCCGAAGCCGCCACGCTGATGGCGCCATCCGCGCCGGCGTTACAGCTTACGTTAGTCGTAACTGTCGGCACATTCACTACCGGCGTTGGCTGCGTGATGGTGATGGTGGTATCAAAATAGCATTGAGCCGTATCGCGCACGTGTACCGCGTAAGTGCCGGCGGGAAGGCCGGTAAAGACATTGCTGCTGCCGTAAGGGCCGGTATTTACCGCATAGGTATAAGGCGGATAAGCGCCGTTGGCGTTCACTGTAATGGTGCCGTTGGTATTGCCAAAGCAAAGCGCATTTGTTACCGGAACAATCGCCGCAATCTTCACGGAGTCCGGCAGAGTGACCACCGTGTCCTTTACGCAGCCGATACCGTTCTTTATATGAATGGTATAAGCCCCGGAGAACAGGCCGCCGAATACCCCTGAGCTGCCGTATGTACCTGCACCTATGGCATAAGTATAAGGCCCGACCGTACCAAAGGCGGAGATGCTGATGGAGCCGTTGGGGAAGTGGTTGCACGGCGGCCTGGAAAAGGCTACTGTCGCTTGCGTCTCAACGGTATCTTGGAGCGTAACGCTTGTATCCAGCGTACAGCTTGCGGCATCTTTAAGATGCAGCATGTAAGTGCCGGCAGCCAGGCCCGTAAAGGTATTAGCGCTGGAGAAGGTGCCTGTGCCGATAGCATAGGTATAAGGGGAAACGCCGTTGAGACCATTTACGGTAATGCTGCCGGTGCTGCTGCCAAAGCAATTGGGCTTTATATAGCTTACTGACGCCCTCAGGTTAGTCGGCGAGGCGATGGTGATAGTCGTATCATACGAGCAACCGATGGCATTGACCGTATGGATGAGATAAGTGCCCGGCGAAAGGCTGTCTGTAACGCCGCTCGTAATGCCGGTAAACGTGTGCGTCGTACCCGTGTTGGAAACGGTAATGTTATACGGCGCTACGCCCGCGAAGGGCGCCAGAGTGTACTTTGCCTTTGCCGTGCAGGTAGCAGCGCTGATGAGTGTATAGCCGGGGTTGGGATCGCCATAGACGTTGATGGTGTATGCTAAAGTCTGCTTGCTGGAGAGGGAGCAGCCGTCATCTGTTAGGGTAACGAAGAAGAAGTAAGTGCCCGGCGTTACGTTCGTCAGATTCCAGGTAAAGGTGCCTATGGGGAAGAAGCCGTTATTGTTCAGAATGCTGAAAGTGGCGCCTGCCGGAAGGCCAGCCGCCTGCATATTAATCTTATCCCCGTCCGGATCGGTAGGGTTGAGATTGAAGGAGATGGTGCCTGCAGATTTACACGAGCTTACCGTTGTGGTGGTGGTAGCGCCCACATTGGTGCTGGGATTGGATACACCTGCGGTAGGAGGGTTATTGCTGCAACTGCTGAGCACCACGAAGGTCATTTCCCGCATGGAGGTACCCATCAGCACACCGTTCCGGTACTCGCTCACCCGGCTCACCACCAGCGATTGCTGGGCGCTGGTAGGCGTGAAGGATACCTGGCCGTTGGCCGAGGAAACAGAAAACGGGCTTGCCGTGAGCGGGGCAGTAGCACTGTAGCCCGTATTGTATGTAACCGTACCGCCGCCGCCGTTAAGTCCTGCGACGAGTGCAAAGGACAAAGAGTCATTCTCCGGGTCAACTGCGCCGGGGTTATAGTTGGCCGCCTTATTGACGCAGAAAAAGGGCGTCGGTATCGTCGTATAATTGACCGAGGAGTTTACATTGGGCGCGTTATTGAGCAATGCTTCCAGCGCTGTTACAGAGCCGTTGGCAATGTTGCCGATGCTGTTGCTCCGGCCTGCGCTGCTGGCTATGGGAGCGTTCGGCATATTGCCGGTAAAGCGAAACTTCCAGTTTGTGGAGGTACTGCCCAGCGTATAAGTGCCTTCATAGATGTAGCGCTTTACCCCTGGAATAGTGGAAAAAGGATTGCTGCACACCGTATTGGACGCCTGCGAGGGGCACACCGGCGTTACCTCAAAGCCTCCGCCTACCTGAGTCAGGTACTTCGTGCTCTGCAAGACGTTATTCTTATAAATCTCCACCTCAGGCGTAGCCCCGTTTAGATAAGGGAAAGAAGACCCGTTGCAGTCGCCATAAACGGTAAGGCGAATGGTATATTGAGTACCGCTCACCCAAGTGTAATTGAAATCCGCCCCATAGAAGTGCGTAGCCTCCGCCCGGCGGCTCATCAGGAGGAGCAGCGGCAGGATAAGGGCGGTAAGAAAAATGTTGTGGCGTAGCGTATGCGTCATAGACAGAAGTGCGGTGAAGAACAAGGAACGGTCTGGAAAATCAAAGGCTAAACTCAGGCCGGGCAGGAAAACAGACTATTCGCGCGGAGTATAAGACAGCAAAAAAGGGGCAGGCGTTAGGGCGGCTACCCCTTTCCTGTCATCTTGCCGGCTTACGCAAAGCTAACATTCGGGGGCAAGACTTATGGTCAGAAGGACGTAAGTATAAGGCCGTTCACCGCATAATCTCTCCCTTTTTGCCATAGCTTGCCAAAGATAGCCATGTGGCAGGGCCGTTACATTGCGCTTGACGGAGGATATTGTATAAAAATCCGGAAGGTTATTAATGGCGACCAACCCGGCGTCATATTCAACCAATAGCCCTTACAGTGATAAGCGGCCCGTATCCTTACGACATTGTTACCTGTATATTGGTATATTGGGCAACAGAGCCCTCTGATTGAAGAGATCTTTGCAGCATCTAGTGGTCAACGGACTTTCATATACTGATGATTAGAGACCTTGTGCAATGTACAAAAATGCTTAGGATAGCTGGCAACAGACGCTTACAGCGCGCTGGCGAAGCAACATAAAAAAACCCGCTACGAAGGCTCGCAGCGGGTTTTTTTATAAAGAATGCCCATCTTAAGGCGCGATGAAGTTGGCAAGAATAGCCTTCACCGCATCCGCCCCGAGTGGCTCATCAAAAGCTTCCGTAACGGCATTAGAGCTAAGGCCAGACGCGGCCACCATGTCTATGCCGGCTTGCAGCGTATTGTTTTCGCCGGCATAGGTAGGCTGTGCGGCAGGATTAGGGATGCCGCTAATGGCCTGCGTAATCCAGGGCTTAACGGAAGCCTGCCCATTCTGGGCGCGGAGTTGGCGGATTTTGGCCGCGTGACGACCCTCCACCGAATGAAGCTGGAGCGCAGCCTGAAGAATAGTGTGGTCGCTCATTAGCAGCGGCGCGCCGCCTTTGTAAGCGCGGACGCCCGTCTCCTCAAAAGCCTGAGATACGCCGAGGAAGGTTACATAGTTGGTGAACACATCGGTAAACGGGCCGGCATTAGTGCCTTTGCCGCCAGTGTAGTCAAACTTGTTGGGTACGGCATCTACGGCGCTTTGACCAGCAAAGGCGAGCAACGTGGACTCTACAAACTTGCGGTGCGCCTCTTCATTGGCGCCGATGAGTTGAATGGCAGCAACATCAGTAGGCCGGCTGGTGGGCACCGTATTCATAGAGAGGGCCTTGGCGTAGAAGAAGGATTCCAGACGCTCTGCGGTGAGGGCTAGCTGAAGCACGGCTGTGATATCAGCCTTAGCGTCGGAGCCTTTTGCATAGGCCTTATTGAAGAGGGAACCGAGGGCCACCGGCAATGTAGCAAGGGCCACCTTAGGCATCCAGTTGCTTACGACGCGGCGGCGGGTGGAGGTGCGCTCATAGACTTCGGGATCTATCTCCGCGATGCGGCTAAGTATGTTGGCAAAGTTCATTGGGCTGCTTTGTTTTTTGAGTGAAGTGAGGGGAGGTTTATGCCATTGGCAATTTGGAGGCGTCCAGCGTTTCCACGATGTACATAGAAGCAGTGGCCAGCACTTCGGCTGGCTCCTTCGCTGCATCGCGGCGAGTGCCAGGGTCAAGGATGGAGGTATCGGCAAAAGTGTTGATGGCAATGAGGTCGCGGATAATCGCTGCATGGCGGGCTTCCACGGACACAATCTTGCCGGCCATCGTCAGGTTGGCGGGGTCAGTCAAGAGTTTGCCGGCGCCATTATAAGCGCTCACACCGAGATCTTCAAAAGCCTTTGCGGCAGCAAGCACCGAGGTGCGGCTGGTAAAGTCAATGCCAGAGAAGTTCGGTGTAAGGTCTTTGATGGCGTTGGCACCAAGCGCCTTGCGGAAAAACTCACGGTGGGCAATCTCGTGATCACGCACATCATTGAGGTATGACTGCTCCGTGCCGGTGATTCCGGTGTAGGGGTTGGCCGCCACACGGATGTAGAAGGCCGCCTCAAGCTGCTCCAGGGCGTAGGCGTAGTTGAGAATCCCTGCATCGCCACTGCCGAGGGAGATGGCTCCGGTGCCGGAATCGTCGCTTTTTTTGCAGGCGTCAAGGCTAACGAGCAGGCCTGCGCCGGCCAGTGCGCCTGCATAACCGAAGAACCGGCGCCGTGAGAGCTGGGAATCCGTTTTTTGAGTAGGCAATTTTGTTTCAGTCATAATGATTAAGGATTTGAGTGTTTGAAGATGGCAGAATATTTTGAAAAAGCGGTAACAGCGTTACAAAAAAAATTGAGCCTAAATGTAAATCGGGCGGGCATGCAACAAAAAAAAGGCGCTTGCGGGCGCCTCTTTTTTTCAGGTGGATATAATAGACGCCTAAATGAAGAAGGGGTCAACAATTGTAAGCACTTGCGCCATGGTCAGTGGCTCATCAAAAGCTTCTGTCGCTGCAATCTGCGATTTGCCGCCAAGGCCGTTCGTTTCTACGGTAAGCTGCATTGTGTTCTCTTCTCCGTTGTAGCTCGCCTGCACAGCCGGGCTGTTGATGCCGCTCATGTTGCCGGTTATCCAGGGCTTCACAGTGCCTACTACGAGGCCGCCGCCCGCTCCGCTTGCCGCCCGCATTCTGCGCAGGTGCGCCGCGTGGCGCGCTTCCACGGAGTGAATCTGCAGGGCTGCGGTGAGGTAAGCACTGCCGGCAAGATTCCCCGCCTGGCCTTTATAAGCACGCACACCGGTATCCTCAAATGTTTGCGCAACAGCAAGGAAGAGGTTATAGTCGCTTGTAAGCGCTGTCTTGAATGGCCCGTTCATGGAGCCTTTACCCCCGGAGAAGTCAAAGCTGGATGCTGTTAAAGTAACCGGCGTGGCGCCGGCGGCAGTAATTGCATCCCGCAGGAATTTTACGTGCGCCACCTCATGGTCTTTGATGGTTGTAATGGCAGTCAATGCTGCGCCTGTAATGCCGATGTTGGCTGCATTTGCAACGGCCGCCTTGTAAAATTCAGACTCCAGATACTCCAACTTCAGTGCAAAGTTCAGAGTATCTATTGCGAGGTCAGCGGATTTACCGTATGCTTTGTTGAACAGAGAGCCGAGGGCGAAGGGCAATGCTGCAAGTCCGATGCCGCGCGTCATGTTTTTGATGACCGAGCGGCGCTCGCTCGTGCGCTCATATACTTCCGGGTCCAGCCTTTCTATTTCGGAGAGAATGTTTGAAAAATTCATGGTTGTAGCTTGGCTTATTTAGGAAGGTTATTGGCGTTGAGCTTGTCTGTAATATAGGCGCCTGCCATAGCGAGCACTTCTGCCGGCGTACGGGCTTTGTCCAGGCCCTGCGCGTCAACCACATCACTTGCTGCAAAGGAGCCGTTAGCGATAAGGTCGCGGATAGCGGCTGCATGTCGTGCTTCCACTGATACAATCTTACCTGCTTCAAGCAGGTACTGGTTGCCGGTTGTGGTATTGGAGATGAGTTTGCCCGCACCATTGTAAGCGCTGACACCGAGGTCTTCAAAAGTCTTTGCCGTTGTGAGCACGGAAGTGCGGTCGGCAAAGTTGATGGAGCTGAAATTGGGCGTAAGTGCTTTGATAGCGCTGCTGCCGAGCGCAGCCTTAAAGAATTCACGGTGGATTACTTCATGGTCACGTACGTCCGTGAGGTAAGCAGTTTCTTCCGCAGTCATACCGGAGTATTGCGTAGTGAGCACTTGAATGTAAAAGGCGGCCTCAAGCTGCTCCAGCGCGTAGGCATAGTTTAGAATACCGGTGTCGCCGCTTCCGAGGTCAATGCCATCATTGCCACTGTCGTCTTTCTTGCAGCTATCCAGGCCCACAAGGAGTCCCGCGCCGGCAAGTGCGCCTGCATAGCCAAAGAAGCGCCGCCGTGATATACCGGCATCTGTAGTGCCAGCTAAGCTGGTAGTTTCTTTCATCATAGTTGGTTTTAGAGAGTCAAAAATGTTTAGATAAGGGGCCGCTGATGTTATTAGCTACGATAGCGACCGGTCATTGGTTTTAATCAATGTACCTGCCATAGCTGATAATGTGGTTATTTGCTGTTTAAAAGAATGCTTTTCGTCAGTAAGCATCAATGACAAAGTCATTTGGCCAATGGCAGTAAGACTGGTGAACGGATAAAAACTGCGCCCACTTCTGTTTTCGTTTGAAAATGGCGGCACTGATTGTAGCTGTGCTTAAACAAGGTCGTGCTGTAGCCAGTTTGTGGTAAGGCAAGTATGCGGACGTTGCTACGCTCACTCCGCAGCGGATACCCTGTTTGGGCAATGACGCGGCTAAACTTGCCCAATAGCGAAGGCCTTATAACGCCAAACAGCCGCCTCAATTATGAGACGGCGTTCGACTTAATAGTGTAAACTTCTTACGCCAGGAACTTCACAACAATATCCGTTACCTCCTTCATCGTAAGCGGCTCGTCAAAAGCGCCGCTGGCTTTCTGGCTGGTTATCTGGATAAAACCGTTTATCTGCGTTATCTCAGTACCTGCCTGCGTGGTGTTGTCTTCGCCTTTGTAGTTGTCGGCCACGTCCGGGGAGGCAATGGCGCTGTCCTTACCCTGAATCCATGGGCGGATGTCCTGATTGTCGCTCAGCGGGCCTGCTGTCTGGCTGCGCATCATGCGGATGTGGGCCGCATGACGCGCCTCCGTAGCGTGGATGCGCAGGGCCTGGGTGAGCACATAGTTGTCCGGCTTCAGCGTGGTAGCCTGGCCCTTGTAGGCCCGCACGCCTGTATCTTCAAAAGCCTGCGCCACAGCAAGGAACATGTCGTAGTCCTTGAACACATTGGCAAAAGGCCCGTTACCCATGCCGGAGCCGCCGCTGAAGTCAAACTTGGGCTTATCTATTGGTGTCTTGCCCATCGCACGGATGGTGTCCTGCAGAAACTTCACATGCGTCTGCTCATGCTTATAGATAAGCGCAATGGCCGGCTGCTCCAAGCCTGTAACGGAAGGGATGAGCGGGTCAGCAACATTTGGGGCAGAAGCGTCCAGGCCCATTTTGTAAAACGTGCTTTCTAAGTACTCCAGCTTCAGCGCGAAGTTGAGCACGCCTACGATGGTATCTGTCTGGGTCTGGCCGTAAGCTTTGTTGAAGAGGGATCCGAGCGCCAACGGCAGAGCGGCAAGGCCCACGCGGCGGCTCCAGTTACGGATAAGGGCGCGCCGCGGGCTGGTGCGCTCATACACTTCCGGGTCCAGCTCTTCTATCTGTGCGAGTATGCTTGAAAAGTTCATGATGATTCTCTTTCTGCTGCTGGGTAATTAGTTTAGCTGGTAGGCAGGTTCTTGTAATTAAGCTTCTCCTTCAGGAAAGGCGCTACGGCAGCGACGATTTCTTCCGGCTTGCGTGCAGGGTCCATCGCATCATCGCCTACAATGGTGCTGTCGGCAAAGGTGCCCATCTGAATAAGGTCGCGGATAGCGGCAGCGTGGCGGGCTTCCACCGATACGATTTTTCCAGCTACCTCCAGATAAGCGTCCGTGCTCAGCAGTTGGCCGGCGCCGTTGTAAGCAGCCACGCCCGTGTCTTCAAACACCTTAGCCGCAGCCAGCACCGAGGTGCGCTTGAAGAAGTCGATGGACGTAAACACCGGCGTCAGGTCTTGTATGGCATTGGTGCCAAGCACCCTGCGGAAGAACTCTCGGTGCGCAATCTCATGGTCGCGGATATCTGTTAGCAGCTTAAGCTCATTTTTCGCATCAACTGTATTCGCCTTCAGGCCGTCATAAGGCGTAAGAATGACCTGCGTATAAAAGGCGGCCTCAAGCTGCTCCAGCGCGTAAGCGAGGTTCAGCACTCCTATATCCCCGGAGCCGAGATTGATAGCGCCTTCAAAGGGGTCTTCTTCCTTTTTATTGCAGGCAGATATGCCGCCAGCCAGCAGGCCTGCGCCCGCAAGCGCGCCGGCATAGCCAAGAAAGCGCCGCCGTGACACGGAGGCCCGCGCCGCGTTGTCTAAAGTCGTTTGCTCATTCATGCGTATGAGAGATGTGGGTAGAATGTTTTATTGTGGGGTAAAAAGCGGGCTTGTAAGATACGCTTCTATTGCAAAGCAATGCATTGGCGCCAAAAAATCCAAACGCGCCCTTCCGCGACAAAGCCGCCTTAAGGGCGGCTTTGCAAAAAAGATTTATTGAATGAGCCTAATTCTTGCCAAGCACAAACACAAACGGCATGTGCGCCCGGTTACTCAGGGCCTTGCTCACTTTCTTAGGCGAGCGCAGCAGCTTATAGCGCTGTATGTCGGCCACCTCATGGTAGGCCGGTACCGTGCGCCCGCGCACCGCATGGCGCATATAGGTGGAGAGAAAAACGGCCGAGGCCACGTCAGCAGCAATGATGTCGTTGAGGTAGTGCATCCAAACTTTATCCTGATGGCTCCACATAGCGCTCGCTTTAAAAATGGTTCAAAATATTGTCAGCGACGGGGGCGATACACTTTATTTAGGTCGGAGCCGCAGCCGCACTTTTTAGACGTACTACAACTTTGTGCCAGCATGGCTCCTCCAAGCAGTGAGAGGCATAGAAAAGTGGCGACGAAGCGATTATAAAATGAGCGGAGCATGGATGTAAACGGATGTAGTGTCGCTGAGGATACTTTTACAAAAATAACCTGTGCCCGGTGCCCTCGTCTGCCAAAACCATCCTAATTGCGCCCTTAGACTGGGGCCTCGGCCATACCACGCGCTGCATCCCCGTCATCCGGGTGCTGGAGGGATTGGGCCACCAAGTGCGCTTTGCGGGCAATGAGCGGCAAACGGCTTTCATCCGAAAAAGCTTTCCGGAAATGATTTGCCATCCGCTTGAAGGCTACGAGGTTCGCTATAGCCGCCGCCTGCTTTTTTTGACGCTGCTGTGGCAGGTGCCGCGCCTCCTGCGCGTCATTCGGCGAGAGTACCGCTGGCTGCGGCAGCTTGTGGCCGAAGAAGCAATAGATGGCATTATCTCCGACAATCGCTATGGCCTCTGGCACCCGGAAGTACCATCGGTTATTCTCACGCACCAGCCGGCCATACATACTGGCCTCGGCGCGCTTGCGGATACGATGGCGCGAAAAGTCCATTACCGTTTTCTAAACCGTTTCGGCGGGGTATGGATTCCGGATATTCCCGGCGGGAAGGGTTTAGGGGGAAGCCTGTCGCATCCGCCGGACTTGCCACCGGCCGCTTCGTATGTAGGATGGCTCTCCCAATTTCAGCCAGCGGTCAATGCCGGCGCCGGCAGGCGCATCCTCATCCTGCTCTCCGGCCCGGAGCCACAGCGTACGCTTCTGGCCGATGCGCTGTGGGTGCAGGCGGCGGATTTGCAACAGCCGGTCGTCTTTGTAGAAGGTTCTGCCAATGCCGCGCGTGAGAATGTGCCCGCACATATCCGCCACATTCCGCTGGCAGGCGCAGATGAGTTGCAAACCCTTTTGGAAGATGCGGAGCTGGTGGTTTGCCGCAGCGGCTATTCAACGCTGATGGATTTAGCCTTGCTGCGCAAGAAGGCAGCCCTCATCCCCACGCCGGGCCAGGCAGAGCAGGAATATCTCGCGGCGCTGGGCTATTGGCCCGCCTTCGCGCAGAAAGGCTTTTCGCTTCATGCTGCTATCAGCGCTGCGCGGGATGCGCCGCCGCCGCCGTTTGCGAATGATGGGCATGAGCTGCTGTTGCCGGTACTGCAGGTCTGGCTGGAGTATCTGTAAAAAGATAGCTGGAATGCTGGGCAGATGCTGACTATGGCTTTCGTAGAAAGACCGGTCGCGCATACTTAGTTCAGGCAAGCGGTATCGGGTACGGTGGCGAATCTGTCAGACCTCCCTGCGGTCGTTCAGACCGGTTCTGTCTGCCCGCAGTTTCTATGAAAAGCCGCTACTCAAATCAGATACACCACCAGTCCGTCCCGTAGTTTCGGCTCAAACCAGGTGCTCTTAGGCGGCATCACCTCTCCGCTGTCTGAGATGGCGAAGAGCTGCTCCATGCTCACCGGATAACAGGCAAAGGCCACAGCGGCCTCGCCCCCGTTCACGCGCTTCTCCAATTCAGCTAGCCCGCGGATGCCGCCTACGAAATCCACGCGCTTATCTGTGCGCGGGTCGTGGATGTTGAGTAGCTTGGAAAGGACATTGCCCTGCAGCACGCTCACATCTAAGGACGCCTTCGGGGCGGCGGCATCATAGCTGCCTTCGCGGGCGGTGAGGGCGTACCAGTTGCCGCTGAGGTACATACCGAACTCATGCGGCGCGGCTGGTTTAAACGGCGCAACGGCCCCGAACTTGCGGACTTCAAAGTCATCTTTCAGCGCAGCCAGAAACTCATCTTCCTTCATCCCATTTAGGTCGCGGGCTACGCGGTTGTAATCCATGATACGGAGCTGGCTGGCGGGGAAGATGGCGGTGAGGAAGTAGTTGAAATTCTCGTCGCCGTTGATGCTGTAGCCATGCTCACGCATCTGCGCGCACACTTTCGCCGCTGAAGCCGCGCGGTGGTGGCCGTCAGCAATGTAGGTGGCCGGCACCTCCGTATCAAAGAGGTGAGTAATTGCGGCGCACTTGCTGTAATCATCCACCACCCAAAGTATGTGGCGCACGCCGTCTTCGCCGGTAAAGTTGTTTGCCGGCTCGTGCTCGCGCTTCCACTTTTCAATGATGCCCTGCACATCCGCATTGTCGGGGTAGGCAAGAAAGACGACGCCCGTCTGCGCGCGCGTGGTGAGGATATGATTGATTCGGTCGTTCTCTTTCTCAGGCCGTGTGAACTCGTGCTTCTTGATAATTCCCCGGTTGTAATCGTCAATAGACGACACACACACGAGACCCGTCTGCGCGCGGCCTTCCATCTCCAGCTCATAGATATAGTAGCAGGGGTCTTTGTCCTGCACCATTGTGTGCTCGCTTATCATGCACTCCAGGTTCTCCTTAGCGCGGTCATAGACCGACTGGCTGTGCACGTCTGTGCCTTCCGGCATGTCTATCTCGGAGCGGGTAACATGGTAGAAGTTGTTGACCTTGCTGCGGAAGGCGCGGGCCTCGGCTTCGTTCACCACATCGTAGGGGAGCGTGGCTACTTCAGGCGCGAGGCTTTGCTTGGGGCGCAGGCCTTCAAAGGGGGCAATTTTTGCCATGATTGGTTTGTGTTTTTTCCGCGAAGCGTAAAGCCAGCGGCTTTGGACTCAGAATATGTTTGCGTCAGGTTATTAGTAGTGCTGTGCTGTTTCCCAATCTTTTGTCATCCCGGAACGGGAACCTTTTACAGATAAGCATGTGATATTTCAAGTTCCCGTTCCGGGATGACAAAAGTCGCTGTGAACGGCTTGCTTCATCACATGGCCCGCTAAGACATCTTCTATGCGCTTTCCTGCTCAAAATCTCTCATCGCCGTCACCAGCACCTGCACGGCCTCCGGCGTTATCGCATTGTACAGCGATGCCCGGAAGCCGCCTACGCTGCGGTGGCCTTTTATGCCTTCAATGCCGCGCGCCGCCGCGAAGCTCAGGAAGGCAGTTTCGTCTTCCGCCCGCTCCATCGTGAACACCACATTCATCCCGCTCCTGCTCCCCTGCTCCACCGGACATTGAAACAGCCTGCTCGCATCAATCGCCTCATACAGCATTGCTGCCTTCTGCCGGTTCTCCGCCTCAATGGCGTCCAATCCTTTCGCCGCCATCCAGCGCAGCGCCAGCAGGCAGGTATAGATGGCGGCTACCGGCGGCGTGTTGAGCAGGGAATTATTGCGCATTTGCGCAGCATAGCTCAGCACATCCGGCAACGGGCGCACCGTGCTTTCCAGCATCGCCTTGCGCGCCACGACAAGCGTTACGCCCGCCGGGCCGAAGTTTTTCTGCGCCACGGCATAGATGAGCGCGCAGCGGCTGTAATCCCGCCGCATGGAGAAGATATCGGAGCTCATATCCGCCACGAGCGGCACAGGCGAGTCGGGCAGCTCCGGCCATTGCGTGCCGTAAATGGTATTGTTGGTGGTGATGTGGATGTACTTCAGGCCGGCGGGCAATTCCGACGGCCAGGCGGGCATGTGCGTGTAACGTGCTTCTTCAGAAGAAGCGAGTGAAACGGCCTCGCCGTAATACTCCGCCGTCTGCATGGCCTCGTGCGCCCAATGGCCGCTGTCTATATAGCCGGCGTGCTCACCTTCGCCCAGAAAATTCATGGGCAGCATCGCGAATTGGTGACGGCCGCCGCCTTGCAGCCAGAGCACGGTGTATTCGTTGCTATCTAAGCTCAGAAGACGTAGTACCAGGCTGCCTGCTTCTTCAAGAATGTCGGTAAAAGCCTTCTCCCTGTGGCCGATGCTGAGCAGGGAAATGCCGGAGCCGTTGTAATCCAGAATGGCGGCTGCCGTCGCTTCCAATACTTCCTGCGGGAGGGCCGCCGGCCCCGCGCCGAAGTAGTGCTTCCGGTTGCTGCTACTCATAAGCGCGTAGCGGTATTGGTGGTAATGATTTTTGCGCCGCTGCTCTCGTCCGAAATCGTGACGCCGCCCGTGACGGCAAACTTCATCGCCTCCGCCGGGCTCATGGACGTAACGGGCTTCACATTCATCGTCTCGGTGATAATGACCCAGCCGGAGATGGCGTAGGCATGCGGCAGATAGACGGCTACGAAGCCTTCCATACCCAGGTAGGCCATATCCGTCTGCGTAAGGAAGCCGATGCGCCAAGTGTCCGGCATCATCTGCGTGCGTACCCACACGGGCTGGTTGAAGCGCTTCTTATCGCCCACGAAGGACGACATGATGTCTTTGATGGAGGAGTAAATGAACTTAATGCCCGGCGTGCGCTCCAGCAAGTGGTCGAAGAAGTCAAAGATGGCCTTGCCCACAAAGAAGCGCGTGCCGAGGTAGCCAATGATGGTAACGGTAGAAATGACGATGACGAAGCCGAGCCCGCGCGGGAAGGCGGGGATGAGCGTATCCACCTTATCAAAGACCACCCAGATAATGTAGGCCGTCAGGCCAATCGGCGCAAGGATAATCAGGCCCTTCAGAAAGGAGCGCAGCAGCAGGGCAAAGAGGTTGTCGCGCATAGGAAACGGGGGCGAAGATACTCCGATGGCAGCCTTACCAGCCCATGCGCTCCTTCAGCCGGCGCAGGTGCTCCATGTGGTGACGGGAATGCCAGGCGTACATGGCGGTAAATTCCCAAACCGGCACCTGCCGCTGATACTCCGGATGGAAGTAGGCACGCTGCCAATCCTCAGGCTTCAGGGCGCTAAGCAGGGCCGCCCAGCGGCGGTGCAGGGCGTGCAGGAGCGTAATGCTCACATTTACCGGCACAGCCTCCACTTCCGGCGTCTCCGCCCAGAGGGCCTCTATGTACGGCTTGATGGTGGGCGTGTCTTCCGTAAGGGCGAGCTTCAGGCGCACAAAGGCGTTCATGTGGCTGTCGGCAATGTGGTGGATGGTCTGAACCATCGTCCAGCCGCCGGGGCGGTAAGGCGTGTCCAATTGGTGGGCGTCCAGATTTTCTATGATGATGTCCAGCCAGCCCGGCAGGGCTTCCAGCGCGGATAGGTGGCTGGGAATGGCCTCCGCATCAAAGGCGGCCGGCGGTGAGTAGGGGCCTATGGGATAGCGGAGTTGTTCTTCTGAGGTCATGTTATGAAGGTTGGGAGATTTAAGTCGTTCGTACAAATTGTGCGTGCAATCTTGTCATCGTAAATGGAATTTCGCGCCAATGGTTATCCGGATAAATGAGTTGTATGCTGTGGGCAGATGCTACAGATGGGCTTTCGCAGAAAGCCCGGTCGCTGAGCGTAGCCGAAGCGCCTAACCGGATGTTACTTATTGGAAAGCATCCGGTATATCTTATAATTAGAGCCATTCTTACAAAAAGCATAGCCACTTAACAATTCTTCCCTGCCTGTTATCAATGCTTCTTTCTTCTTTCTGCTCCAGCCTTGCAACTGCTTTTCTCTTTTAAAGGCAACGTCCACACGTGCGTAGGTTTCAAAATAAACCAGCCGCACTGGCAGACGCAGGGCAGTATAATTAGCGCCGACGCCGCTTTGGTGTTGCCAAAGCCGCCTCCGCAAATCCTGCGTGCTCCCTACATAATAGCTTCCATCCCTACATTGTAGGATGTATGTGTAGCCGCGCATGAAGTCGTATCGGCTCATTGTACTAAGGTAGCATCTGGGATGGCGCTTCGGCTACGCTCAGCGACCGGGACGCTTAACGCGTCCCATTAGTAACATACGTGACAAATGCCCACATCATAGCCTATTCCCCGGTAATACCCGCCGCAGCATCGCCGTCCCTGCCGCGGCGCTGAGCCTCATGCGGGTGCGGAAGGCAGGCGTGAGGACGGGCAGCAGCTTTTTGTAGGGGATGTAAAGCGAAACCTGCCCGTCGGCATAAGAGGCAATCTCGTAGGGGTTATAGACGAAGCTCAGGCCTTTTGGGCCTACGCATACGTTGTCCGTGGGCGGCACCTCATCCACCAGCATACGCTGCTCCATGCCTTCGCCGGGCTTGAGGTTGAAGAAGGCGATGGCCGCATCATTGAGCGGCGGGCGGAGGGCGGCGGTATCGGCCACGATGTCGGCCAGCTTCCAGATGCGCTTTCCGGCAAGGTCTATATTGGCGAAGGAGGAGCCGTAATTGCCGTGCGCGCCGCCGGTATAGTCGGCAGAGAAGGATTCGGTGACCAGCCAGTTATCCGCATTGTAGCGCACGTACAGCGCAGCATCGCTCGTATATGAGAAAGCGAACGACTCCAGGTCGGCATTGGCTTCCTGTACCATCGGCGCTACGTCTTTGCGGTAATCGGCAAAGTATGCGCTCATCGTTGCCCGCAGCGCGCTATGCACGTCTTCTCCGCGTGCCGCGGTGGGCGCCATCTGTTCTTTAAGGGCATTGTAAAGAAAGGAGACTTCCCCACCCTCGCGCGGCAGGAGGTAGCCATAAGTGGCTGTAGCTACCGGGCTTTTAGGATTACCTGGCAGAAGCGCGGCGGAATCGGAGAGCCAGTAAGCGTCCAGCGCCGTTGCGCCTTCATAATCTTCGGCAAGCTCAATCGGGTAATGCTTAATGCCGTCTCCGCTCCGCCATTCGCCGCTTAGTTTCCCCCCACTGATGCGCAGATGCCAGGATGGCGATTTGGCTTCGCCTTCCGTAGCGCCACTTTCTATAAACTCTTGTAAGACCAATACACCGGGCTCCGCAGCTGCATCATCGCCGCCGGCGGGCGTGAGGGAAATGCTCTGGCCTATGCCGGTGTAGTAATAGACCCCCTGAATGCTGCCGCTGTAACCGCAAAACTGCGCTACTACGGGCTTGCCAGCTACGGTACCAGCGTAGCGCTTGTAAAAATTGGTGGGAAAGGCGGTAGCGGTATCTGCGGGTTCTTCGTTGCTCGCGGTGCTGCCAGCCGTCGTGCCTTTACGCCCGTGGCAGGCGGTGAGGAGCAACAGAAAGACTAAAGCGGCGGCGCGCATAGCGGGCGGAAAATTATTTGGCATCCAATATAACAGGTGTACCACTTCCCTTGCCTCCGCCCATGATTATCATCTTCGCATTGTCGGAGGCGGCGAGGTCGCGCATGACTTTGATTTGCTCGTACTGGAGTTGCTTGTCGGTAAGGCCTTCGTTGATAATCTTCTGATAGTCGGCGATGCCCTGCGCTTCCACGCGCTTGCGGTCAGCTTCCTGCCGCTCCTTCTGCAGGACGAACTGCATCTTCTGCGCTTCCTGTTCTGCCTGGATTTTCTGCTCAATGCTACCCTTCACGGTAGCCGGCAGGGAAATGTTGCGCACGAGGATGTTTTCCACCAGCAGGCCACGCTTGCGGAATTCATCTTCAATGGTCTTGGAAATGCGCACCTGAAACTCGTCGCGCTTAGAAGAGTAAAGCGAGACGGCATCGTAATACACGGCATTATCGCGAATCTTGGTGCGCGTGATGGGGCGGACGATTTTATCCTCATAATCCAGGCCTGTCTCGCGCAGGAGGCGCGGTGCCTCGGCGGGCACGATGCGGTAGAGTACGGTAAGGTCTATGACTACTTCCAGGCCGTCGCCGGAGAGCACGCGGATGGCGTCGTCGCCCTTCGTCTTCCCCTCATCGTGGACAGCGCTCATGGTGTAATTCTGCGTGCGGGCATCGGCCTTCGTCACGTTCACGAATGGATTGATGAAGTGCAGGCCGCTGGGAAGCACATCCGGCTGCACGCGACCAAAGAGTGATTTGATGCCAATCTCGCCCGCGTCTATCTGCACAACAGATGCGACGATGAGGCCGAGGACGGCGAGGGCGATGCCGCCAGCCATCATTGGGCGGCCTATTCTGCGAACGGTATCGTTGACGCGGGAAAGCACGGAACCGGCAATGAAGATGATGATGCCGAGGATAAGGAAGGCCATAATGAGAAGCGCGGGTTGCGCGGGTGTAAAAGTAGTATAGCGGCATTGGTGCCGCAGGAATGCTTTCCGAGGAAGCTTTGTAAAAATCCAAATAAGTAGAAATACGCTTTTTTGGCGGAGAAGTACGGGAAGTTTTCGGCGCAGATTCATTAAGTGGCTGAACCGTTGTGCTTTGAAATTTAGAAAAGATATACCTGCGTAAGTGCCGACTTGCAGCGGTACAAGTGCGTAACTACTTTTACACCGTCACCCACACTTACCTGCATGAAGCGCTTCTTCAAAACCATTCTGCCGGCCGCCGTTATAGCCGTATTTATGCTTTCCGCCTGCGGCAACGAGCATGGAACGGATAATACCGGCACAAAGGACACGGCGGCGACGCCTTTGGCCGGCCCGCGCATCCGCGCCATGAAAGATTGCGGCACCGGCACCTGCCCTGTAACCGGCAGTCCATCAGAGGCGGACTACGGGCCTTGTGACGATACGGCAAGTTGGACAGCTTGCCTTGCCCGCCATGAGATATGCAAGGAGTGCTATGAGGAAAAGACGAAGGGAAAGACACCCCTTTCACTGACGGCAAATGAGCTGCAGACAATGGCCGGACAGGGCTGCCCCGGATACTTTGAGCCGAACGCTGAATGCAAGGCGCTTAACTACCAGCCCGATTATGCCTATCCAAAAACGAACACCTACTCCGTGCTCTTCTTCAAAGGCCTGACGACTTTTGATGGCCTTCAAAGCGGTGATTTTGTATGCTTTGAAGAGGCCGGCCAACTGTACATCGCCTGTAAGATTGCTTACGGTAACCTGAGAAACCCTTCCTTTTATTATGCGGACGTAACTGAACTCTCGCCCGTGCGCACCAGTGCCAGTGGTGATAAGGCCAAGGCCCAAACAAATACTGGCGCAAGCCATTAAGGAAAGGGTGATTTGCAGAAGTGATTGATTTGCCAGCTCCTGTAAACCCCTAAATGGAAATATCTTGTCTCCGATAAGCATCATTTCCATTGCCTCGCCGCTCTATCCACTCCTTGCGGGTGTGAGGGGGCGGCGAGTGCTTTTGTGGTGGTATGCGCTGGTCTGCATCCTGTTTGACCTGGCCATCTCTTACTGCAAGCACCGGACGCACATCAACCTGTACCTGCTGGCCAATCCTTTTTTTCTGTGTGAATTCCTCCTCGTTACCTGGGCCTATTGGCAGCAGCTTGGGCGGAAACAGCTCTTTCCGCTTCTGGCGACGGCGCTTTCGGCGGTTTTCATATGGCGCACTAAAGGGCTGAGCCAGATGGACTTTATGGGCGTGGGGGCCTTTTACTTTGCCTATATAGTATATAGCCTGTTGGGCTTTTACAGCATCATCAGCCACTTCAGCGAGGAGGCAATTGGCAAAAGCTTCTTTTTCTGGATGAATGTGGCTTTCCTGATTTACGGCTCCGGCGCGTTTCTCATGTTTCTGTTTCGGGAATTCCTGACCGGGCAGAACGCCGCGCTTTATAACCAACTCTGGAAGTACGGGTTTGTAAGCCTGAACATTATTAAGAATATTTGTACCGGCATCGCTATCATTCAGCTAACGCCAGCCCGCGACACATGAACCCGGTCAGCCTGTTTCTGATATGCTTTGCCACGATGCTGCTGCTGGCCATCGGCATCATTCTCTTCGTGATTATGTATCAGCGGCGCGTCATCCGGCACCAGATTCAGATGCGGGAATTCAACCGGCAGAAGCAGTTGGAGCTGCTGCAGGCATCTATCCGCAGTGAGGAAGAGGAGCGGATGCGCATCGCCTCAGAGCTGCACGACGATGTAGGCGTTACGCTCTCCTCCATCCGGCTTTTTCTGACGCAGGCGGCCCGCAATCCGGGTAACAGCGGACTGATTAGTCAATCCAAGGATTTGCTGGACGAGAGCATTCAGAAAATCCGCAACCTCTCGCATCAGCTTCAGCCCGGCTCACTGCAATACCTGGGTCTGACCAAAAGCCTGCAATCGCTTGCTGAGACCATCACGCGCTCCGGCTCCATCCGCATGGAGGTGGTTGCCGAAGGCGATGCCTGGCCGGAGCCGGAACCGCAGACGGCGCTGGCGCTTTACCGCATCATCCAGGAACTGGTGAACAACATCGTGAAGCACGCCGGCGCAAGCTGGATTCAGGTGATTACGCACCAGCATAAAGGCCGGTACTGCATCAGCGTGGCGCACGACGGCAAGGGCCTCTCGGCGGCGGATTATGAGGAGCAATTGTATAAGAAAGGTGCGATAGGCCTGAAGAATATTGAGCACCGCCTGAAGTCGGCCAACCTGACGCTCCAATTCCCGGATGCCGCGCTGCGCGGCGCTTACAGCATTATGCTTTGCCTGCCGGCAATTGCAACAAACGCTACTATTCCCGGCAAAACAAAACTGCAAACCGCCTGAGCCATGAGCGAACCAGTCGCAACAATTAAATACCTCATTGCCGATGACCATACCGTATTCCGCCAAGGCCTGCGGCTTGTGCTGGGCGACGACCCTGCGCTGGAACTGGTTGGAGAAGCGAGTAATGGCTTTGAAGTAATGGAGCGGCTAAAGGCCGGCCCACGCCCTGATGTCATTCTTATGGACATCCGTATGCCGGATATGGATGGCATTGAGGCTACGAAACGGGTAAAGGAATTCTACCCCACCGTAAGAGTCCTCATCCTTACGATGCACGACGATGAGCAGCTTATCCTGCACCTGCTGGAAGCCGGCGCGGGTGGATACCTCATTAAGAATGCAGATGCAGAAGAAATAAAGCTGGCCATCCATGCCTGTGCGGAGACGGGATTTTACTTCTCCGATCATGTGAGTAATACGGCGCTCAAGAGTCTGATATACAATAATCAGGCGGTGCCGCGCTTCCATCATAACGTACAACTGACGGAGCGGGAGCGCGAGGTGTTGCAATACATCTGCGAGGGGCTGACGGCGGCGGAAATAGGCAAATGCATCTTTCTGAGCCACCGCACGGTGGAAGGCATTAAGTCGTCGCTGCTAGAGAAGACGGGTGCGCGTAATACCGCGGGCTTAGTGATGTACGCGGTGAAGGCGGGTATTGTGGAGTAGGCTTGCTACGGCCAATTTTTTCAGGATAAAACGCTTGGCAGTTTGGGGTGGGCGGCCCTATCTTTGCGCTCCCGGCAACGGGGAAAAGAGGATTGGTAGTTCAGTTGGTTAGAATGCCGCCCTGTCACGGCGGAGGTCGCGGGTTCGAGTCCCGTCCAGTCCGCAGAAAGGGACAGATCGCTTTTAGTAGTGGTTTGTCCCTTTTGCTTTTCGCCTGAAACCCGCGCTAGACTTGCCGCAAGCACAAAAACACTATTTATTCTTTCAGTTCGATAATCGCCTTTTTGGCGATCATAGATAATTCCATCAGGAAACACTAGTTTTTGCAGGCGCTCCTTATTCTTGAAATCGCTGGAAGCCCATAGGGGCGCGAGTTCCAGCGAAAGTTCAATAGCTTTCTTAATTGTCTCGCCAAGGTTCGATAATCCTGAATCTGAAACGTTCAGTTGTTTGGCAATTTCTCCGTGTTCAGCTTTGTAGCGGAAGTAGAATTTTTCAAAGGTCTCTTTGCTCATTTCGGCGTTGACGTAATATTTCTCTTCCAGCGAGTCCAGCTTCTTGGCAACCTCGGCAAGGCGAGTTTTGTACGTTGCCGCGTTCTCCTCTGATTCCTTGTTGAGGTCTTTATACACTGCTTCTATTTGATACTGTAAAGGCGCTGCATATTGAGGCTGCAAGGTGTATTTAGCCAACAGATCTTCAAACAAGGCATTCATTGCTTTGGCGTTCCGATTACATTGACAGCCTTTCGTATTGCACTTGTAATACCAAAGACCTTTTGCCTTTACCTCATAGCCGGTAAAGGCGCCACCACACTCGCTGCACCTGACGAATATCTTAAGCGGTATTTCGCTGTATTCTTTCTTATGCGGTACTCCATAGCCACTCGCCTGTTGTCCTACTTCATTCACCTTCAGGAAGATTTCCCGGCTAATCATCTTCTCGTGAGTTCCATCTACTACCTGTCCTTCCAATAGCCCATGGCAGATTAAGCCGCAGTAGAATGGGTTCTTGAAAATTTTGGTCAGTTGCTGTTTGTACATCGGCACACCGGCAACACGGAGACGCTCCATGATGTCCTCGTTTTTTACGCCTTGACTCTTCCAGATAAATGCTTTACGAACTTCCTTGCCAATCTTATTTATGACGATTTTGCGGACGCCATTGGTTTTGACAATATCGTAGCCCATTGGTGGCTTTACCACCCAAATTCCTTTTTGAAACTTCTCTTTCATCCCTGCTATGGCACGTTGCTTCCGAAGCTGGTTGTCGTACTGCGAGAAGATGAAGTGAATGCTTTGCTGCAATACGCCGCTTGCATTAGATGTATCGGCAGGTTGGGTAACAGCGAAGACCGTTACGCCATATTTCTCCCGCAGTTCTTCGGCAAGCTTAATAGCTCCGCCACCTGTCCGGCTAAAGCGGTCAAGGGTATAGACGAGGATGTGGGAGACCTTGCCCTTGTTCTTTTTGATGAAATCCTGCATCCGCTGGAATTCTTTTCGCCCGTCGGTCTTAGCGCTCTCATAGGTGCCGCCGAAATAGGCAATTGTTGTGAATCCATTGCGTAAGGCATATTCGTCTATCACCTTCTTCTGAAAGTCAAGCGACAGGTTGTTGTCTGCCTGCTCCTTTGAACCTGAGTTCGGTTTAAGCGGCGATTAATAATTGCTGTTGTTGTTGGAAAGCGGCGATGAGCTTTGGGTTTGTTTCCTCGATATCTTTTCTGATAGAAGGCTTCTTGGGAAAGAAAGAATAAGCGGCTATGGCGCTCATCAGGTTCAGCAGAAAGCCGTTCAGAGAACGGTGCCTTGTATGCTCTACCTGGCAGATATTCTTTAGCTCGTCATTGACCGTTTCTATCACTGAACGCTTGCGCAAGAGCAGCTTCTCTTCATTGCTCAGTGCCTTATCCTTCATGTTCCTTCGCACTGCAGTTATAAGCTGGATGCCGTTGCCAAAGAGCATATCGGTAAGCGCTTTTGAGATGTAGCCCTTATCGCCGAAGAGCTTGCCAAACAGCTTCTCCGTAAGGGTAGTAATAGCCTTTGCATTCCGGTCATCTACATTGGCTTTACTCAGGTAGAAAGACAGAATCTCTCCCTTATCATTGATCACCAGGTGCAGCTTGAATCCGTAGAACCAGCCCATAGTGCTCTTGCCAATTTTAGCTATGCCAGCAAAGGTTTTGTTGCGGCGGATGCGCTTGTTGTGACATACCCGAAGAACGGTAGAATCAATAAAGGAGATGCCGGTGCATTCGCCCCGGCAGCAGTGATGGAGAAAAAGCATAAAGGCCACTGCGCAGCGGTGGCTGAGCTCTACAAAGCGGTTGTAGGAGACAAGGTTGGGGAAGCTGTCTTTGAGATGAACGCAGGCGTATTGGGTGTAGAAGAACTTGAAGTTTCTGAATCCGCCGGAATGAAAAGCAATGAGCATGGAAATGATTTCAGAATCGCACAGCGATGCTTTCCGGTTGCGGGTTTTGGTTCCATTCGAATGGTCGAGGAGCAATTGATGGATGGGGTGTTCGAAAAGCAGGCAGAAATCATCTACGGCAACGAAAATTTCGGTTACTTTGTCAGCGAATAGCGGTGTGTTCATTTTTGATGTGAGTTGTTTTTAGTCAATCACCTATACATCAAAAACAACGCCGCTATTCGCTTTTTAAGCCACTACTTTTCCACAACTTCTTATCCCGAACTCAGGTTTTGAAGAAACCCGGGTATAGACGACGGCAGTTTTCTCTTGCGTCCGCTGATTGCGGACAGGATTTGATTTACCCCATTTGCCGAAGGAGGAAAGTACGTGTGTCATGCTGCCTTTTTATTGGATTTAATATTTGATTCTAAATGTAATACTTGTTGATTATCAATTGGCGTGCCGCCTTTCAGTACCGTTGCAACTACTATTCTTGCAAGTGTAGAGAGCGAGTCTATAATTTCTAATGCTTCTTCATCATTATAATGTCCACAACCCTCAAACGAGCGGAACTTCTCAAGGCTTAAGGGCTCGCCTTTGGGATTAATGGGAATGCACTTTCCTGCCTTTGATTCAGTGATTTGTTCTTCTTGGATACGAATGCTTTTGTCGCCCACACCATCTCGTAAAACCGTGTCCTGCTGAATTGATTTCTGCCTTTGCTTCTTGCCGCCTGAAATACTTATTTGCTTGCTCATATTTGGTTGTAATCCATTTTGGATTACAACCAAATTCTGACGTCGGGGGTGGCCTCTGACGGGCCTCCGATTATGTTATTGTTCTCTTTCCTCCTGCTCAAACTGTATATCAGACTGAATCTTCTCTACCAATTTTAAGGCACCAACCGATTCAAACAGTGGAACAATCACTTTAAGGTTATCCAAATGATAGGGCTTACCTGTTACGCTTAAAGTCGGAAACTTTTCTTTGACTGTGCCCACTGATATGCCAGAAAGAGCGGATATGAATCGCTGTTGTTTCGCTCCTTGACGGGGGCCTAACTCTATTCCAGACCAGCGCATGAGATAGTAGACTGCTAACACTTTTTGGGCAGCAGTCAAATGGGCTCCCTTCTCATCTTTCACCTCTGCAACTTCCTCTTGCGAAAGCTTTTCGCCATCCTTGTGCGCCTCTGCAGAATCCATTAGCTCCGTAATCCTTGCTAGGAAGTCGTGATTGGCGAGGTATTCCTTGTAGCTCTTCAGAATATCATAAGCCGGGTGTTCAGCAGGAATGGCATTCAATTCTGCACTTTCAATTTGCGAGAAGTCTATCTGCTCTAACTGTCCTGTGACGCCGATAAAGGTTCCAAACTTCTCTACGACGTCTGAAATCTGTTCTATGCCTGTGCCGGAATTAGCAAGCATCTGAAGTATAAGCGGCAATTGATAGGTACCATTTTCATCAAGGTCTTTAAGCACCCCAAGTGTTTCGTTGTAATAGACTGTAAGCAGGTCTAATTGCTCCCTGGCTGTTCTCAGCCTGCCTAATTGAAGGCCTACTTTTATCATCCGGCTGTTCGCCTCATATGATGCCACTTCCTGCACCGCGGACTCATGCCGGGACAACAGTTTAGCTATTTCGGTAAGAAAACTCATTGCTTAATTGTTTTGTTGACGATAGAGGGAACAAAAGACAATATGCCACTACCACATTTCATCTCTCATGGTTTTAGAAAGATTGCCATTTTTGTCCACCCATTTTGGAAGTGCATAGAAAGCCCCTCTTGTGCCGGGCACTTTAAATTGCTTCAGCCTTCCAGCTTCCACAGCTCTTGCAAGCGCTACAGATAAGGAGCCTTCAGGATTGGACAAGGATTCTATCGCATAATCTTTATCCATGGCCTTTAGCTCATGCATGAGCTCGCGGGAACGCATAGGCCGGCCTACACGGCCTATTACCAGAACTATCTTATCAATCCAGCTTCTGTCCTCAGCTCTCCGGCCTTTAGGGCTTTCAAGGTCCTGGATGCGGGCCTCCAGCCACTTGTTGCGTGCGATAAGGCTTTGGTTCTTATTGTACAGGTCTCTGGCCACTTCCAAGGCAGCTCCTTCCTTTTCCTTAGCGGCTTCAACGGCCTTCTCTAATTCCTTTATACGCTCAGTGCTCATTGTATTCTTGTCTAAATACTATCTCCTATAACCTGTGAAGCCGCTGATAGCTGCGGAATTGCCATTTCTAGCTGATTATTGCTGATTCTCGCTTCAAAAAGTGCATTTTGTTGTACAAAAAGTTGCATTTTGGGTAGTTTCATTATCTGAATACTAACATTTAAGCAGCCCGACACTAAAATTAAGCACTTTTTTGGGGCAGGAAAATGCCGAAAACGGTTGCAGCACTACCTCAATCCTAACAGCGGCGTCTCAGGTGCTCCTTTTTAATGGGAAAAGCTGACTGATTTCGGCTGAAATTTGGGAATGCAATTGGATTTCGCTTCCTTTTTAAAGTGCCAGAAAAAAAATCGTTGCATTTTCACAGTCGTTTGGGGTTCTGAAAGAAATTCCGTGTCAGAAAGCGAACATTTTTGCACTGACTTCTTGTTGACCGATGGTAAATGGTGGATGCTTTAGAATTTTCAACTGCCGACTTCAAAGACACAGGAAAATTGTAACAATACTCCTTAACATACCAAATAGTCTGCACGTCCTCGGAAAACTTTGGTTGAGGTTAGCAAGTGAAAAAAGAATGCATTATTTTTCACGCCACGGGCATCTTTCAGACTAAATCTGTTTTTTCTTAAATGAACGCTGGTAAAATTATTGGCGCAGCTATCCTGGCGATTTCTGCATTCTGTTTCTTTAAAGAATGTAGAATTTCAGGAGTACACTTTAAAAAATATCAGGCGTACAAAAAGGTCTTGCCTTCTGGCGAAAACCATGTTGTGATGTTTACATCGCCCAATGAGTTTATTTATGGAAAAGAATACCACGGTGCCATAGATGCCGCACTCTTCCATGTAAAAGGTGAAGAGGCAAGACATTATGTGGGTTCTTTATACCGAACCCACACTGGATGGTCTTTCAATAAAGGAGTAGAAGCAATGTTTGAAGGCGAAACAGAACTAAAACGCAAAGGAGGTAATCTTGACAAAAGCTCATTCGGTGAGCTGGGGGATGTTTCTATGAAGAAATTCACTTTTTATCCCCAGTATCTGGTAATGGATGGAGATAAGTTTGAAAAGCTCACTATTGACTCCAATGATATTGTGGCGTTCACTGGCATGTTTGACCAAATGGGAAAGAACTAAAGATCTTTCATAATTCCATAGCAATCCTTTCTGTCGCCCCACCTTTTGTGCCGCATTATCTTAGTGCAAATTCTCTGGCTAATGCGAAATATGCTTCTTGACAAATGCTCCAAAGCGGTAAAACTCCTTCTGTTCACAACATTTGCTTCTTGCGGTATTTCCGATAGTGATAATACAAATAATACGAATGCCGTACCGACAAGTACGGTTACAAAAACAAAGGGTGCGTCTTTGCTGGATATAGATGCGATTGTAGAAAAATGCAAAGCCTGCTCATATCACTATTACTTTACTGACCTTGAAGAAGTCAATAGTTTTTATTCACGCAAACGCGGGTATTTTACCGAAGGGGGTGCCTTGGCTAATCGAGACAAGCCAATTATTGAAATTCAAACTAAGCCAGCTACCAAGCAGGTGACTCAGATTTATTACAAAATGAGCGGCCTTCCAAGTCTAAATGTGTCGTTGAAAGATATGACTCCAATGCTTGACTTTGTTGAAATGTTTGATAGTGAGGCGAATGAGGTCTTTCGTAGGAATTTCGCAACGATTTTTCATTATACACCAAAAGGACCGGATAGCAATCATTACTTTAATAAGGAAAAGGGGATTTCAATCGGCATTGACCACGATTTAGATATAGTTAGAGAAGACAAGAAAACGGCTAAGGATGCATACATCCAAGTAAGTATTGCCCCGTATTGATTACGCGCCAAACCAAAGTCACAAACTTACCCAACCATACTGACGGGTGCCTTAGTACGGGTTGGCGAGAGCGGTGGACGCACAAAAGCTAAAGCCTGGCGATGCGGCGCTGACTTTGGAAAAATTGAAAGAGATTTATGGGGGCTGCCAATTTTCTTACGCGGGGGATGAGTTGATTGTGGCTTGTATTATTGCGGTGCGGAAGACTGATGGTTGAGTGAAGTTGGGACAGTAGCGGCATAGGTGCACATTCTGAAACGTAAAACTGGCCAAAACTAAAGATGGCGTATCAACCTATCCCACAAGGTACTCTTGAAGCGTACCGATATGCTTTTGAGCAAGCAAAGACGAAACGAGAAGAATACTTTGCTTGGATTAAGAGCGAAATTGACGGGCTAATCAAACTGATGTCTTCATTTGATTTCATCTACATTCTCGGCGGCTTGGGCGTAAAGCTGTTAAAGTCAACACCCACTTTTCACAACCAGTTCTTAGCAAATTATGAGGGGTTGGACAAGAATGAATACAAAGACGATTTACAACAGGAAGATGATTCTATAGAGGTGCTTCTAGAGTATGCAATGAACATTGCGGCGGCCTTACCAAATAGCAATAAAGGAAAACTGCCGACAAAAGAAGTTATAGAGCAGACTTACGAAAGGCTATCCAGAATTAAGTTCAACGCAGGGTTTTGGGAGATGTCAAATGGCCTGCCTACAGGCGACGAGTTTGACCGTCAGTTAAGAACAAACATTGTAATGGACTCCCTACATGTAAGGGGAAATGGATTCACCCGTCATGTCATAGAAATTTACAAAGAGGTTTTTGCACCTCATAACGGCTTTCTGCAAATGCAGTATAGTTTCAATGCCCATGACTTACTGGAAACGGTTTTGAAATTAGATGGATTGGTTTATTCTAAAGTGGGTAATGCAGGTGGAGCTACTTATTCGCATAGACGACTTACAAGTTGGATGGAAAAAGTCGGCCAAGCTGAAATCATGGATAAAATGATGGCGACTGGAAAACATTTCATACAACAGTTCGTTGAATCAAATCCAGACTTGTATGATGAAGACAACCCACAATTCGTCACTAGTCAACATTGGGATAACATCGCTGGATACAACAAGTTATTTTGGGTAATTCCTGAGTCGGCAAAAGAGGAATTGATATTTGCACAGTTGAGTCAAGCATTTGGGGAAAACAATAAATTCTTTATTCCTGAAAAGTTCAAGGCTTTCCCGCTTAATGATACAATGGAAGGGACGGTCAAATTGACCACCCTTCGCCAATCCAAACTGACCACCCTTCGCCGATTGAAATTGACCACCCCGCGCCGGCCCAAACTGACCAGTCTCGCCGGAGCAAACTGACCACCACTTACGAAGATTAAATTTTATGCTGTGACGGAATCTCTTACCGGCAAGTTCCTCGGGAACTTAACCGGTAATGGCTAACAATCCGATCAGCATGTCCAAAATCAGACACATCCTGCGCCTGCATAGCCAGGGCAGAAGCAAGCTTCTGATCGCCGAACAAACAGGCGTATCCCGCAATACTTTAAAGAAGTACCTCAAAGAATTTACTGACAGCGGCCTGAGCTTCGCCGAGATCGACAGCCTCAGCGACAAGGATCTCGAAGACCTGTTCATCAGGCCGCCTGAGCAGCCCGGACCGGCAAAAGAGCGCATCGAGCAGCTCCTGATGCTGTTTCCTGCAATTGAAAAAGAGCTCAAGCGCAAGGGCATGAACCGCCAGCTGCTCTGGGAAGCGTACAGGCGCAATCATCCCGATGGCTTCGGCCGCAGCCAGTTCAATGCCTATTACCGCCAGTGGAGAGCGCAGGCCAGCCCTACGATGCGCATGGACCACAAAGCAGGCGACAAGCTCTATGTCGACTTTGCCGGCGATAAGCTCCACCTCACTGATCCTCAGACC
Source organism: Chitinophagaceae bacterium (assembly GCA_965246785.1). Taxonomy (GTDB): domain Bacteria; phylum Bacteroidota; class Bacteroidia; order Chitinophagales; family Chitinophagaceae; genus UBA1952. The sequence goes on along the minus strand of CBDFFM010000001.1, from coordinate 49,987 downwards.
GGCGAGCTGCTGGAAGTAGAGGTGGTTGTTGCGATCCTGGGCGCCAGCCAGCTGATCTACGTGCAGGCCGTGATGAGTCAGCAGAAGGAAGATTTTATCGCCGCATGCGAAGGAGCACTGCGCTTCTATGGCGGCGTTCCACAGGCCATCGTGCCGGATAACCTGAAGTCTGCGGTTATTAAAAGCAGTAAGTACGAACCTGTACTGAACGAGACCTTTGCCGGCTTCGCCGAGCACTATGGCACCACCATCCTGCCTGCCCGGGCCTACCGGCCCCGGGATAAAGCGCATGTGGAGAATGCGGTAAAGATCATCTACTCCCGCATTTTCCCCCGGGTACGGGTGGATGCCCATCTTAGCCTGGAGTCGCTGAACACAGCCATCCTGGCGCCATTGGAGGAGCTGAACAATGCGCCTTTAAAAGAGCGGAACTATAGCCGTCGCCAGCAGTTTGAAGATGTAGAGCGCAGTACGCTGATGCCGCTTCCTGCCATGCCCTTTGAGATCAAGCAGTCCTGCCTGGCAACAGTGATGAAGAACGGCCACGTGCTGCTGGGAGCCGACAAGCATTATTACAGCGTGCCTTACCGCTATATCGGTCAGAAAGTGAAGCTGCTCTACAGCCGCCAGAGCGTGGAGATCTATGCAGGTTATGACCGGATCGCCCTGCATAACCGCACAAAAAGCCCGCATCACTACACGACTGATAAAGAGCATATGGCCACCACGCACCGCTTCGTCAGCGAGTGGACCCCGGAACGCTTTCTGGAATGGGCCGGGACCATTCATGAAGATGTCGGGCTGTACATCCAAAAAATCCTGGACCGCAAGCAGCATCCGGAGCAGGGCTACAAGTCCTGCATGGGCGTCCTGAGCTTCGCCAAAAAGGTGGGCAATGATCGGCTGATCAAGGCCTGCCAGCGGGCCCTGGGCTATGGCAGCTACAACTTCAATACGATCCGCAGGATCCTGGAAAAGGGACTGGAGCTGCACACCGAAGATGAAGAGGAAGCAGCCGGGCTGCAGATGCCCCTGCACGACAACATACGCGGAGAAGAGTACTACCAATAAATATTTATCACCAAACCACTTATGATCATGAACACAGACACCATGAACAAAATGAAGCAGATGAAGTTCTACGGCATGCTTCGCAGCTTCAAAGCCAGCCTGGACTCAGGCAGGGAGGAAACCTTTACCGCTGACGAGTTGATCGCCCAACTCATCGATGCGGAATGGGACGAGCGGCAAAACCGCAGCATTGACATGAAGATCCGCAATGCACGGTTCCGCTACCGGGCCGCGCTGGAAGATATCCATTACGGGGCCGACCGGAATATGGATAAGAACCAGATCATGCGCTTCACGGACTGCTCCTTTATTGAAAAGGCAGAGAACGTGCTGATCACCGGCAGCACCGGCATCGGCAAAAGCTACCTGGCTTCAGCGCTGGGCCATCACGCCTGCAGCAAGGGCTACCGGGTTGCCTATTACAATGTGCCCAAGCTTTTTACGCGACTGAAGATGGCCAAAGCAGACGGGTCCTATATTAAGGAAGTAGCCAGGATCGAGCGTCAGCATCTGCTGATCCTCGACGACTTCGGCATCCAGCCCTTTGATGCGCAGAGCCGGGCAATGCTGCTGGAGCTGATTGAGGACCGGCACGGGAAGGCCGCGCTGATCATCACCTCGCAGATCCCGGTGAGCAAATGGTATGAAGTGATCGGAGAGCAGACGATTGCCGATGCAGTGCTGGACCGGATCGTACACGGAGCACACCGGCTGGAACTGAAGGGAGAATCGATGCGTAAGAGGCGGGGCTCGAAGGAAGCAGAACTGGAGGACGGCCCCGTAACCGCTTTGTCCACATAAATTTTCTATACGGCTGACCCGCTTGGGGGCGGGTCGCCTAAAAATTTATATGGATAAAGCTATCTGAACTCAAAGATCATTTTTGCATCTTTGGGCAGCTATAGTCAGGAAGGAAGTCCCGGAAAACGACCTCTCCAAAAAAAGGAAAGAAAAATTTAAATGCGTAACTAATCCAATAAAAAATCAAATTCATCCACAAAAGCCGTCCGCATAAACTTGACCTCTTCGCCAGTGAAAGGGGTGGTCAATTTGGATCGGCGCGAGGTGGTCAATTTGATCGGCGGATCCACTTATAGTTCTGATTTGGCTGTTGTAACTAAAATGGAATCGTAATGAAGCATTCATTAGCAGAAATTCACTATCAGCGACATAAGGAAATGATGGTTAGAGAACTGAAGTACTTAGAAAAGTACGAAGAGGTTAATCAATTTCTTAAGGTCAATGGTTGGTTTTTTGTGTGCCCGTTCTTTCTGACCGGCGGTGAGCTATCCTACTTGGGCGACTTGAGCAAGGCAGGCAGCGACCAAAGAGAAAACATTAGCAACTTGATAGCGCGTAAATTCTATCAACTTGAATCTACTGCCTCATTTGTGGACGGGTACTGTCGGCGAAGCTTCTATATAGAACCCTTCCTGCTATCCATTGAACATAGCATCGTGCTCACGCTCCAGAGGGATTACGAAGGGGCAATAAAGACGCTTATTCCAATCTTTGAAGGCATACTACGTAGGTATCTTATTCATGACCACGACAGGGAAAACAAGGACATTCGGTTCAGCGACTTAAAGAGATGTTTCAACAGGCTCAAGCTGGAATTAATTGAAGGAGCGGAGGCAAAATACCGAACAGAACATAATGAGAATGGACAACCACTTAACCTTTCAGCCAACCAAATCAAAAACCTTGTACAGTACGAAACGCAATACCTTGATAAGTGGTTTTCGTTCATTACAGGCTTTGTAGAAGAGTCGCTTTATTTGAATACTCAGAATATGGAAATTACCGACGAGCTGAGCAGGCACGCCATACTACACGAGTTTGGATTGGGGACTGACTATAGCCTGGAAAATTATTTGAAGGTGTACATGAGCATTGAGTTTCTAACTTGGATTTTTCTAAAGAAAGATGGTAAGAGTTTGCTTTGCGAGGCTGGCGGCTTCCGGTTTCTTGAGAAAGTCACGGCGTACGAGGAAATCATTAGAAGCGTTGATAGGCTATCGTATGCAAAGCATACTCTCTATTCGCCATATACTGGCTATGTCAGCGAGCAATTGCGAAATAAAATGCCTTTTAAGTCACCTGAGCTACTTCCAAATCCGTAAACGTTAAGTTCAAAGCATTTAGAAGCTTTGACAGGTTTTTATGGAAGAAGAAGCTGAAATAGGCGTGGAGTATTTAGCAATTACAGAATAAAACTCTTTATTGGCCTTAGCATGCAAGTACATTTCCGGTAAAGTCTAGTTTCTGATGCAGCGCATCAAGGGCTTGAGCAACTATGTCTTCTAGCCTGTTCATTTTATTTCAACGTTCACGAAACGTGAACAAACAAATTTAGTGAACGAATGGTAGATCATTTCTACTAGAATAGGCAAGAAACTTAGTTCTTCTAAATTCACAAGCCAGGTTGCGTCTTTCTACAGGCTCTATGATGCTCATTCCTTTCACAATCTCAAACCTGACTAGATAGATTTGCTAGAGAATTGGGAGAAAGGCCATTTATCTGACTGCCTAGGTTGGGGTAAAGCGGAAGTTGGACTTTGAAGAAGAAGTTTGAAGTATCGCAACGCCAACAGTAAAAAATGTAATGCTGATAAATTAGAAATTAGAATTGAACACTGTCACCATTAGTTTACGACATGCAAATCCCAAAACAGACATCAGAGATTTTTGAGCTACTGAGCAAAGGGCAATTCATCTGCCACGACAGCGCAGGTGACAGGCGCGGCAAACTCTATAAAATCATTGAAGAGCAGTACGATGAACTCTATGCCTATTTTGAAGCGATAGATTTTATACTGGAGCATGGGAATGATTATTTCTTCTTTGCAAGAAAAGAAACACGCGCAGACCTGGAGCGTAAGATAGAGCAAGCCTACCGCTGGATAGATATTGTGGACTTCTTCAAGACTTTCAATCATGCGTTTAGTCCAGGTTTCCGTTTCTGTCAAAGCGATGTTGAGGTGCAGTTACGCGTAGACATCAACCTGAGAGATAAGCTTGATGCAATGCGGCGAATTACGGAGGATGGTACCCATGCTGAGCGCGTTCGCCGGCTAATTATTAAGCTGACAGATGCCGGATATGCCGAACTGGAAAATGAAATCTCGGGATTGTACAAAGTAGTTGCCAGCTATAAGTACATTGAGGAGCTAATCGTAAGCATCAATATTTCCGAAGAATTTCACGATGAGATTTCTCAGTAAAATAACCTTCATCAATAGCGCGACGATAAAGTATGCGGAGATTGCCCTTGACGGTAACGTACACCTTATCGGTACACAAGGGGCCGGAAAAACCACGCTGTTACGTGCTATTCTCTTCTTCTATAATGCTGAAACAACGAAGCTTGGGCTTTCTAAAGACAAGAAGTCGTTTGTAGAATATTACTTCCCTTACCAAAACTCGTATGTGGTTTACGATGTGACCACAGAGAGAGGCACTTATTGCATCATTGCCTTTAAGTCGCAGGGGAGAGTAAGTTTTCGGTTCATTGATACCGCATACAAAAGGCAGTATTTTATTGCGGATGATGGAAGGGCTTATGAGCGCTGGGAGGATATTGTCGGCTTACTAACCGCTGACCGGATATACTGGAGCCGCAAGGTTGACCGGTACGAAGAGTACCGGGACATTCTTTATGGCAATAATAGTGGCAGGCCGGATTTCAGGAAGTACGCGCTCTTAGAAAGCAAGCAGTATCAGAATATCCCGCGTACAATTCAGAATGTTTTTCTCAATTCAAAGCTTGAAGCAGAATTTATTAAGCAGACTATCATCAACTCCTTAGCAGATGAGGACGTTGAAATTGACTTGCAGAGTTATACGCATCACCTCAAAGATTTTGAATCTCAACTCGCAGATGTAACTGTATTTCGGCAAGCGGCGGTAATAAAGCAGATTGGAAATATAACAGAAACCCGCGCTGCTATTCGCCATTTGGAACGGGAAAAGCAACTGCTTTTTATGCAGTTACTTTTCTGCGCAGAGCAGGTACATACAACGCAGCCGCGTTTACGCGAAAAGGAAGAAAAAGAACGCCGTGCATCGGACGCTCTCCTTCAAAAAATTGAAGCTACCCGTAAGCGACATGAATCAGGCTGGGAAAAGCTGCAACAGCAAATAGGGGGATTTGAAGAAAAGCTAAAAACCATCAGAGAAAAGAGCGGCTATTACGCGAAACTGCAAATTGACACGCTATTATCACGATCGTCAAAAAAGCCAGAATTTATAGCGGAACAAAAGCGGCTTTTGCAAAAGCAGGAAGTATTACGCACTCAATACAAGGATGTAACCCAAAAATATGAGCTGCTTTTTCGGCAACTGGAAAGCAGTATTACAGAATACAAGCAGGCGCGTCAGGCCGACCGTTTTGCGATAAAGGAGACCAATCTTAAACACAATCAAGAGGCGAATGAGCAGCTAAGAAAAGAGCTTGAAAGCATTCGTCAGAATCATTCAGTAAGCCTGGAACAAGCAAAGGCACAAACTGCTGATACAGCGTTCATCCTTCAGCAACACTTGCTGGAATGCGAAGGATTGCGACATTCCCGGCCCTTTGAGAAGGAAATAGTTGAGGCCAAAGCACTTTTGGGAGAATACACACTGGCACTCCAACAGGGCACTCAAAAAATATCATCACTAAAAGGGGAAGGTGATTTGCTACAGAAACATTGGGAGTTGGAAGAAGCTGCAGTTAAGCAACGGGTAGCCTATGATTTGGATAAGCTCAAAAAAGCTACGTCCGATGTGCAATCTCAGATCAAAGCAATAGAACAGAAAATTGCGGATAGCCAAGACTCGTTCTACGGTTGGTTAAACGCACAAGTGCCGGGGTGGGAAGAATCAATTGGCAAAGTAATCAATGAGCAAACGCTATTTCATAAGGAACTGGCTCCGAAAATCACTGGTCAGCAGGGATTATATGGTGTGTCAATCAATTTGGACGAGTTGCAAAGCGATGTAAAGACTATTGACCAATATAGGGAAGAGCTGGACTCTTTCAACAGCGAATTGACGAAACAAAATGACAGGTTTATTGCTTTGCAGGAAGAACAAGCTGGTCAGTTGGAAAAGGCAAAGAAGGCGTTTGCACAGCGCCTGAAGGTCTGCAAACTTGGGATTGCGGAAGCTCAGTATTCAATAGAGCGACATACCCAAAAAGCTGCGGAAGCAAGACTTGATAAAGAGCGCTATGAGCAAAAGGCAATAAAAGAAAAAGCAGATTCCTTACAGCAGATACAAGATAAAATAGATGCTTTCTCCGAAGCTCATCAAAAAGCGAAGAAGGCTTATGCCGACGTGGAAGAATCTCTGCGGCAAATGTTACAGAACAAAGAGAAGGAAAGCCGCAAAAAAATGGCTGCCATAGACGAAGCGCTTGCGAAGCGACTAAAAGGGCTGAATGAGGAGGAATCCGTTGCTTTAAAAGAATTTGAGAAGCAAAAAGCTGCTACTGCGGAACAACAACAATATGAGCTTGCCGGCAGAGGTGCAGATATAAAAATGCTTGATAAAGTGGCCGACGAGCTGAAAATTCTATCCGATGAACTTGCGTTTATTGAGGCGCAAAGCGATGTTGTCGCTGGATATAACAAGGACAAAAACGAATGGCTTGACAAAACTGACGAATTCAAAGCGGAAAAGCTGGCTTTAGAGCAAAGGGCAAGTGGAGAAAAACAAAAGCACCAACAGCAAATTCAGACGTTGCAAGGTGAGCTATCGGCAATAAAAGCGGCTATCGTTCTTATTGAAGCCGAGCTCAAAGAAGCGGAAGAGGATACGGCAGCCTTTGAGCGATTCCAATCAACAGAAGCTTACAAAAGCCTTGTCATGTCTTGTCCAGCAGGGCGAAAGGAGCCTCACGTTCATCGGCGCATTACAGTCATAATAGAGGGAGTGAACGATGCTTTCTATAGCAGTATTAAACGCGTACAAGAGCTAAATGAGGCGGTCTATAAGTTTCTTAGCAATTTCTCCGACAACAACGTTTTCAAGTTCACCACCAATCTTATTGACAGTGACGAATACTTTGATTTCGCTGAGAGCCTTGCAGATTTTGTTGAAGAAGGTAAAATTGATGAGTTTGAAAAGCGAGTGGCAGAACGTTTTGCGAGTATCATCCGTTCAGTGGGCAAAGAGACAAAGCACTTAATGAGTCGGGGGGATGAAATCAGGAAAGTTATTGTCGATGTAAATAAGGATTTTGAGCGTAAGAATTTTGTGGGTGCTATTAAGCGAATTGAATTGCGCATTGATGATAGCGCAAATCAGGTGGTGACTTTATTACTTAAGATACAGCGGTTCAATGATGAGCATGGCGATGATATCGGAGTAGCAAATCTTTTCACGCAGACGGATAGTAACATCTTGAATAAGGAAGCTGTTAATCTGCTAAAGCAACTCTGCAAAAGCATGGCCAGTTGCCGGGAGCGATATATATCGTTGTCTGATTCTTTTGAACTTAAGTTCAGAATTGAGGAGAATCAGAACGATACGGGCTGGGTAGAAAAACTGTCCAATGTCGGCTCCGACGGAACAGATGTGTTGGTGAAGGCCATGATAAACATCATGCTGCTAAATGTATTCAAAGAACGAGTAGGGAAAAGTTTTAAAGATTTCCGGCTGCATTGCATGATGGATGAGATAGGAAAGCTGCATCCAAACAATATAAAAGGCATTCTACAGTTCGCTAACGACCGGAATATCCTACTCATTAATGGTTCGCCAACTGAAAACAATGCAATGGATTACCGCCATATTTTCAAATTGGAGAAGGATGCGAAGAGCTTCACTAAAGTAAAGCGCATTCTTTCCAGCCTTGCATAGTTATGCCGACGAACTTGCCAATTACTATCGCAAAAAAGCTGTTGCTTTTAAAAGAAGGAGGCACGATTCCTTCAACTCAATTAAAGCATAGTGTTGTGGACAGGATGTATGAGGATGGCATTCTGATGAAAAAAAGAGCTGGCGCTAATCGCCATGTTTATTCCCTACCAAAGGCGGCAGAGTTAGACGCCTATCTGCTCAACAGCTTTGGAGTTGCAAATCTGGAACGTTTCATTGCCGGATATGCTAACGAAATTCTGACAAGAGCGGAGGCAATAGAAAATTTCTTCTGATTCTAAGCTGAAACACATTCGGACATTTAAGGGCTTTTTGGTTAACTGCTTTGATGAAATTCCGGCAAGCTTAAATGGTGGACCGTTCCCGCTAAAACCATTCCCTGGTACTTTTCAATTTATTTACGATTTTGAAACCTTCGTACCTGCGCCGGATGTTACAATTGTCGGGATTGAAAATCCTGAAAACTTCCGGTGGGTAGAGCGTCAGAAGCACTTATTTGACGGGATACGTCCTTTGTTCATCTCGCGCTATCCGCAGTCGCAACAAGGCGATGTTTTGCGTTGGATGAGCAACATACCCAACCGCTACCTGCACTTTGGTGATTTTGATTTTGAGGGTATCCGAATCTATTTGAGCAGTTATAAGAAGCCGCTTGGACAGAGAGCAACATTCTTTGTGCCGGATGGAATAGAGACGGCCTTATCAGCCCGTGGGAACCGCACCTTGTACAATGAACAGACAAGTCGCGAACCGCGCATTAGCGATATCGGAGAATCTGGTATTCTAGAATTAATAAGGTTAATGCACCGTTACAAAAAAGCGTTAGAGCAAGAAAAATTCATTACCCTCGTGACAACATAGAACTGTTGTTAGTCGGGCGCGGCCATACCAGCGCATACTCAAGCGTGTCGTGTTTTTGAAATTCATCAGCTAAGTCAAACTCATGCTCGTATGCGGACACCATCTGGCAGAATATGTTCACCTTTTCCTCAAAATCCACTGTTCTCGGATAGCTGTATTCCAGAACAAAGTGAAAGAGATTCTTTCCAGACGCGATAAAGCCATTTCGTAATTCCTGGAGGTTGATAAAAATCTCTTCTTCTATTTCTGTTTGCAAATATTCCTGCGAGATATTTTCAGCTACAGGTAGGATATTCCGTTTTCCATTCTTCAGTTTTGCGGCAACCTTTTCAATACTTAATCGTGCTTCATCTGATTGCAGATAGTCAAGTGAAAGCCTGAGTGGATATAATGGCTTGCTTTCAAAGGACAAGGCATTCGCTGCCTGCAGAATTGTTTCAATATTTGTTTTAGCCTTTAGCTCGAATTGGTCTTTGAGGTATTTTATCTGCTTGATCTTTTCTACTACTCCGCTTTGATGTTTTACCTGATTGAGGTACTCAATGATTTGCTCTTCTGTTTCAATCAGGTTATGTCTTGCTACATTTATTTGAAGTCTCAAGTCAGTAGTAATAATTTTTAGCTCCTCATCTAGCGCAGTTTTGAAGAAGGTTTGTTCATCACTGGCAACCAGATTTTCCATTTGCTCGATAAGGCCAGAGATATTTCGGCGCTTTTCATCAAAATGCTGGAGACGTTCAATTTTTATCTTGTAGTTCGGTTCACTTTTAAACGCATTTTCAATATTCCTGTTTAGGTCAACAATATTTCTAAGGGTAATACGCCCTGACTTGCGGAGCGCAGCTTTTATAGTCTTTAGATAAGCGTTTCTCCTAGGTTCCGTTGTCTCTTTAAGATAGTAGTTGATGTTTTCCCTGACGTACCCAATATTTTCATTGATGTATGAGATGTTGATTTCTTCATTTACCTCAAGCACTTGCTCAAAGAATTGTAAGTATTGCTCGTCTATTTCAAGGTAAGGGCCATTTTGTCTCAGTAAACCTTTGTTCTTTAGTATTTCGACTTCATCTTCATTAAGAAACTCCAGAGCATAGTCATACTTATAGGAAAATAACTTTCGCTTCCCAAACATTTCTGCTAGCAGGTCTCTGGAGCGAGCAAGCAAATTCAGCAGTTCTTTAATGTTGTGCAGCGATTGCAAACCGAGAAATTTTAGGAACAAACAAGGCTAACGCCTCTCTATTGCAAAGTCGGCAATTGAAGCCAAATCCTGAGCAAAAAGGTTCGAACATTGTAAACTTCTGCCCGCAAAAAACCTAAAAGCCGCAATAACAGCAGCTTTTAGGTTTTTTTAGATAGGCATTAATTCCGCCTGTGTCGTTAAGTAGTTTTAAACCGGCTTAATTATATTTCAATCTCCCCGTTCCGCTACAGCGGCTGCAATGGACGATTCCGCCAGTGGTTCTCATTTGATTTTCGGTGGTGGATGAGCCACCCTGGCTGCCGTCTTCGAGATATACAAACAGGGAATTGCCAGTCTCCACCAAATGTTCCTCACCTGTGTTTACCAGCCCTGTTCCCCGGCAGATGGGGCAGGGTAAATAGCTCGCAGCCTTGCAGGCTACGATAGCATTCGGGTCTATCTGGCGCGCATTATAAAACACCCTGTTTCCTTTCGCAAACGCGTGCAGCCGGCTGTATGGCTCGCCTCTGCGCCTCATATATTCCGCATTGGGGGCTTACGACAAGTGCTTTGGTGTAGTTAGGTCGTGTTGACAGTATATAGTTTAGTGTTTATAGCGGCAGTAGCGAGGCAGACAAAGGAATAGAAGTTGCGGGCGGTCTTATCATATCGGGTGGCCACTCTGCGGAAGAATTTAAGTTTGTTGAAAGCTCGTTCGACCACATTTCTGCCCTTGTAAATCTCCTTGTTATAATCTCTTTGCACCTTTCTGTTGTGCTTTGGTGGCAAGGCTATTTCTGCAACTCCTGCCTGCCTGAACTTGTTTATAATCCGTTCAGCGTCATAGCCTTTATCTGCCATTGCAATCAGGGGAGCATATCCATCAATGAGTTCATCTGCTTTCTTATAATCACTCTCATTGCCAGCCCCAATGCTTATCCTGCAAAACCTGCCTATACCGTTTACGGCCAGATGTATCTTAGAACTCAGGCCTCCTCTTGAGCGCCCGAGGTGCGCCGGCTCGCTGGTCTTTTTTTTACTCCGGCTACCACCTGATTAGCCTTTACGCTTGTTGAATCAATAGCAATAGCCAATGGGTCTTTATCAACCGTAAGCTCAAAAACCTTTTCCCATATCCCTGCCTTTGACCAACGGTTGAATCTCTGATAAACAGAGTTCCAATTGCCAAAGCGTTCCGGTAAATCCCGCCATTGAATACCGGTATTTGCCTGGTAAAAAACAGCATTCACAAACAATCTGTCATCATTTGACTTACCACTCTTCGGCACCAAAGGCGCAACCAAAGCCCATAGCTTATCGCTTATCTCATGCCTTCTCATCCCGCAAAATTCCAAAACCTTATCCTTAAATATTCCTAACTCTGTCAACAGAGCCTAGTCACCGCATCCGTAACCGGCGCACTTTTGAAATTCACAAGTGTCGCCAAATCTGCTTTTTCCTTTTCAGGCGCCCCAGCCTTTTATAAGCTGCGGCGCGGGCTTCCAATACTGCCGCAAAGTCGGCTCCGCCTCCAGGGCTTTCGCAAATCTGGCGGTGGGTGCGTCTGTGTTGTTGTGGTTCCATTCCCGGATAACAAAAGAAGACGTGAACAGCCGCCCATCGCTGCATTATAATGCGTTTGCCTTGAATACGACCGTCCTTTGATTACTGAATAACCACCTTTTGATAGCTCATGGCCCGTCGGTGGACACCTTTAGCAGGTAGAGACCTTTGGCAATATCAGGCACAGATACATGCACGCTTCGTTGTGCGCACTTTGCTGAGTAAACCGTTTTGCCCTGCAGGTCGCGCAGCTCCAAGGTAAAAGGCACGTCGTTATTCAGGCTGACCTCGAAATTGCCAGCCGATGGATTAGGATAAACAAGCGTTTGCGCTGCAAGACCACCTGAAGTTGCGACGCCGGCGGGAGCCTGAATGCTGTAATAGAAAGGCTCGTAGCCGACATCCGTCGTGAAATTCGCAAAGTGAAAGGTGCCGTTGAAATTGTAAGCGGCGCCCGTTCCGTAGCTGTTAAAAAGCTTCCGTGTTCCTCCTTCTGTTCCGTCTGACTCCCAAAGGCCGATGGCGCCAGTAGCAGAAGAGTTTGAATCAGACCGAACCAGATACATTTTGTCGTTCAGTAGGTTGAATGAAGCAGAGTTGCCAAGTAGATTGGCATCCACTTCACGTGTTCCTGCCGCTGTGCCGTCGGTTCTTTTGTAGTGCGTCTTGATATATGGCGCAACAGACAGGGATTCGGTGTATAAAGCAAAAAGATAGCTGGAATTAGCGCCGCGAAATGCGCTGTTCGTAAACGAATCTGCTACGCGCACCGTGCCCGCCGCAGTGCCATCGGTCTTCCATAGGGCAATGCCGCCGGCGAAGTAAATGTTGTTCTTAAAGGCAATGGGCCATCCCGCATTAATCCCGGTAGAGAGCTTTGTCGTAGTCGTTCCGGTGGTCTTCCAGAGATTATCAACAGAGCCATCAGAGGCCGTGAAGTAAAGCTCATTGTTCAGCACCGCAAATTGCTGCGGACGCGCGCTTCCTACACCTGGCCGGAGGTCGTACACAAGTGCAGTGCCGGCGACAGTGCCGTCGCTTGCATAAAGCTCATAATCGCTCAGGCCGGTAGTGCCCGCGAAGTACAGCTTTCCGTTGAACACCATCATTGGATTATCGTCTATTCCGGCATTTTGAATACCGCTTGACGAGCCGGTTGAAAGATTGACGACCTCCACTGTTCCTGCGGTAGTGCCGTCGCTCACCCAAAGCTCGCCCCCGTTATTCAGGCCGAATGTGAAGTACAGCTTTGTGCCCATCACGATGAAGTTTTTAGGAGGCTGGCCGCCGTTTGAGCCTGTCCATGCGAGGTTCGCAACCATTACTGTCCCCGCTGCGCTGCCGTCCGACTTCCGAAGCTGCGTCTGCGTAGCGGTACTGCCGGATGCCACCCCCAAGTAGATGATATTACCGATTGTGGCAACAATCTGTACCTGGTCGACAAGGGTTGTTACAAGCAGGCTATCCTTCACCATCACTGTAGTAGCTCCGCTGCCGTCCATTTCGCTCATCATCCTTCAGGTGCAGAAGGTACGCTACCGCCGGAAGATGCGCGGCATTGAATTGCAGCAGAAAATTCAGCTGGAGCGCGAGCGTATCTCCCGGGATTTGCACGATAACGTGGGTACCCAGCTCAGCCTTATCAGCAACAATATAGAATGGCTTGAACATCCGTTGAAACCAATAAGCGCAGAAGAAAAAACCGAAAAGCTGCACTTCGTGAATGGCGCGGCGCGCGATATCATCGCCACATTGCGGGAAACCATTTGGGCGTTGAAGAAGGAAGAAATTTCGTTGGTAGAATTTTCCGACTGTCTGAAAGTATTTGTGCTAATGCAGGCTGCAGCGCATCAGCACATGGCGTTCGCGTTTTCTGAAAAAATTGAAGGCGCATTGATGCTCGGCCCGTCGGAGGCACTCAACCTGTTTCGCATCTGCCAGGAAGCAATTGCCAATGCGCTTAAACATTCTGAAGGAAGCAGCCTGAAAATTGAAATTGCTGGAAACGGCCGCAGCTACCAAATCGCGATTGCCGACAATGGCAAAGGCTTTGACCAAAGCACCGTAAATACGGACGTACAAAATGGCTTAGAGAACGTCCGTTTTCGCGCGAAGGAAATCGGTGCTGCGGTTCGTATTACTGGCGCGGACGGCGGCGGCACAATCGTGAGTATTCTGAGAAATGGTACAGATGCAGTATAGCGGGGAAGGCATCCGTCATTGAGCTTTACACCATGCGCTACAGAATCGCCATAGTAGATGATAAGTCCCAGAACAGGATTTCCCTGTCTGAGAAGATTACCTATTCCGGCGAGGTAGAGATTGTATTTATGGCACGCAACGGGGCTGATTGCCTGACGCAGCTAAAGGCGCTGCCGCCCACGCAGCATCCGCAGCTCATATTCATGGATATAGACATGCCGGTGATGGGCGGTATAGAAGCAGTACGCGCCTGCCATACGTTGTACAAGGACATCAGATATGTAATGCTCACCGTGTTTGACGACGACGATAAGCTATTTGAGGCCATTCGCGCTGGCGCAGACGGTTACCTGCTCAAAGAAGAAAAGATAGGCACAATTATCAACGCCATGCGCGAGGTGATAGAGCAGCAGGGCGCACCCATGTCGACCACAATTGCCCGCAAGGCGCTTAACCTCCTTGCCGCCGACAGAAAGGAAACCAAGGATATTGCTACGAACCTGAGCGACCGTGAGCTGGAAATTCTACAAGGCCTTGTAAATGGCTATGACTACAAAAAAATCGCTGCCAACCTCTTCATTTCCCCTTTTACAGTGCGCACGCACATCACTAACATTTATGAGAAGCTGCAGGTTTCCTCAAAGGTGCAGGCCGTTAAGATGGCGATTAAGAACAAATGGTTTTAGTCATTGCGAAGCGCTTGCCGGAAGGAACTGCTGCCGCCTTTGTATGAAAGTAGCAAGCAGCGCGGGCAGCTGCGGCAATTTTGCAAGCATATTGGATTCCGGATTTACTGGGTCGGTTTTTCAAAGCCTGGTAATAAGCTGTGAGACTAAGGATACGCCTCGCTCATCTATAATGTGAACAACATACTGACCCGGAATTATATTGCCTGAGAGCAGAAGCTTCGTACCTGCACGGGCGATACTTATTTTAGTTTCCTGCACTGCTCTGCCGGACATATCGGTAATGCGGACTAATACAAATTGCGGCGCGACGCTACTATGCCTGATGGTCAGCATATCGCTTGCCGGGTTCGGACTAATGGTGACAGGTGTTACAACCGAGGACTCCTCTGATACGCCCGCAGTCAACTGTGAAGCATAATAGTAGTTGGTAACATGCTCATCTCCTCCGCTGCGAATCAGCATCTGCACAGGGTTGTTGAATGCATTGTATTTAATACTTATCGTACCGGATAAGCTGTAAGAAGAATTTTGGTTAGGTTTCTCAAGAAGTATCAGCGAGTCTTTTCTGCCATTTAACGTATGAACGGTCAGCAGCAAGCTTGTAGAAATGCTTAGCGGCGCTGTACGGTTCAGCAGAGTGGTGTAGCCGTAAGTGCCTGGCGTATAGCCAAAAGAGTCGAAGCTCACGGGCTGAAGGCGGGTGCCCGGACCATTATATTGCTCGAAGAAGCGTGTTTTCAATTGCCCGTTCGCGTAATAAGTATTGGTGTACCTGCGCGCTGTATCCGCCGAGACGGAATGACTCACTACCACATGGGTAGCGCATTGACCCGGCCCGGCATAAGTGTAGTAATCCACTTGCGAAGTCGAATAGTTGCCGTTTAGGGTGATGATGCTGTCTGATATGGGTTGCAGCGTGCCGTTATACTTCAATGTCCGGAGGGCCGTCGTATCCCAGCGGGAAAAGAACTGATTGTAAGCCTGCAGGTACGCCTTGGCAAGCTGGCCGGCAGCATTGTAATACACCAGTTGGCGCCCGGTGGTATTCAGGTTGCCAGGCTTGTCATACCGGTTTATGTCTGTTGATGTAAGCGCTGAAGCTGCATTGTATGCGGCCCGCGTAACTGTAGAAGCATAGTAGCGGCCCATAGAGCTGTCTATACTGTAGTGATAGAATGTGTCAAACAATACACGCTGGCGGAAAGCAGAGTCTATGTTGTTAGGCAGGGGATCGATATAGAACTTATCAGGCCAATAGCCGGTAAAAAAGGATGGAGGGTAATTAATATGGGGCCCGTTTCCGTGGCCAAGAACGGGAAAATAACTAAGCCTGTTGTAGTCAAAATGAGAAGGCCTGGCCGAACGATAGCCAAGGCGGACGGTGTCAAAGAACTGGAGCCCGTTGCGGTCGTACCAGTAATGTGATTCAGCAATCAGACATTGCGGCTGGTATGGAACGGGAAGCGTATCCTTCGCCATCCGGTACATTCCCCGTTGCCCGTAGGCAGGTGTTATGCACAGCATCAGTATTATGCAGCGTAATGTGTGAGATGTTATCATAAGCGCAATGAAGATATTAGCTGACCGTATAGATACAAAGCTTTGCCGGAGTTTGACACTGGCATTACGAGGCCCAAATAAGCTCCACACGGCCGAACCAGATGCTGACCCAGGCCGGTCACTACTTTCAATGCAGTTCGCTAAAGCCCGGTTTTCCCTGCGACCTCCCAAACGCATTCAGAGGGCTGTCAAGGCAAGTAAACCTTAGTGTTCGACAAAAGCTTACGCTGCCACTTATGCGGCACTCTTGTATGCCGTAGAAGCTGCAAGATGCCATAGAACCCATATAACGTCTTCTTCAGGGCATGCGTGATGAATTATCCAGCTCAGGCTCGTCCCAATGCTCATCTACGTTACGCTCCTGTGGGTGTGGCTCAGTTGAAAAACGCAGTTCCCGTGGCGATTCCGCGTTAATCAGCGCCGCTTCCGTCCGCATTTCAATGGATAGCTGATTGCCGTATTCCCTCGCCTGCTCTGCCCACATGTCGCGCATCGTTTCCGGAGTAATGCGGTCAAGCAGTGCCGGAGCGCGGCCATCGGC
The DNA here is from genome assembly GCA_965246785.1 of Chitinophagaceae bacterium. Lineage (GTDB taxonomy): Bacteria > Bacteroidota > Bacteroidia > Chitinophagales > Chitinophagaceae > UBA1952. Next base: position 33,453 of record CBDFFM010000001.1, on the reverse strand, counting down.
AATCAGGGCTTCCCTTATCAGGCGAAGCACTTCCGTGGCCGACGCCGTAGAGTCAGTTATGCTTTTCGTGTTGACGATTTCATTCAGATTGCGGAAGAATGCAGAACCGGCGCCCTCCGGCAGGTGGCCGTCCACCACAACGTCATGGACGATACGCCGCAGGTATTTCGCGCCTGACTGGATATGCTTCACCGTATTGCCGGAAGTTTCAGTGTGCGCGTGCAGCATGCCGTTTTGCGCGTTCGCATCCTGCGCCAGGAAGGCGGCCCGCTCATGCGGGTCAGTAGGAAGGGCCGGAATCTCGAGGTAAGTATCACCTGTGCCGCGCGCCAGGCGCTGCTGACGGCCTACCACACTTTCAACCGCCGCGCGCGTGCCGTATGCTTCGGGCTCCAGCAGCTTTATTTCCGCCATGAGCTGACGTACTTCGCGCGCCGGCGCATTACGTTCCAGCGCAGCCGTCAGCTCGTTCATTTTAGACTCCAGAAGTGCCCTTCTCTGCGTGGTAGTCTGCCCGTCCGGCCTGACCCGCGCGGCAAGGGCTTCCGCAGCATTCAGCTCTGCCGTGGTGCGTGCAAGCGCTTCCGGCCCCGCATCAATGGCCTCCCGCACACTGTCTAACTGCCGCTCGCGGTAGCCCGCCCACTGCTCCCCGCTCATGCCCATACGCTGCTCTGCCAGGCTCACTACGCTTTGGTCGTGCACGATTTGCTCCGCCTCCAATTGCCCTGCCGGCCTTATGGAGCCTTCATGCAATTCTGTATAGAAGTTGGTGTCCAGCGCGGCATCCGCGTCATATCCCTGCTCACGCAGAATCCTGTATGCTTCCTGCACCGCACGGATGCTGGCCTCCACCTGCGCCCTCACTGCACGCGGGTCATTGCCACCTGTGAAACGCATCGTGATGTCACTATCGCTGCCAAAACCCGGAGTGCCCATATCAATAGGCTCAATCCGGAGATCCAGGTCAGGATAATGCTCACGCAGGTATTCCCTCGCACGCTGGAATGCCTGTTCCTGCGCTGCCGTGACGATTTGCCGCCTGGCGGTCTGAACAGCCTCCCGTGCTACCGAGGTCTCTGCCAGGAAGAAGCCTTCACCGACAAGCCGTCGTAGCATTTTGAAATCACTTATCTCGCGGATAGCCTGAACAGCTATCTCAACCATCGCAGGATTGGTTGTTGCGATTTGCGCAGCGCGCTGCGCTTCGCCAGTCATAATTCGCTCCTGCTGCGCCCGGTTATTAATATCCTCATGGCGCGCTGCACGCTCTACATTCATCAGGTCTGTGACAAAGGCTTGCAGCCGCAAAATAGCAGCAGGCACGCGCGGCGGCCTCGCACCGGATACGGGAACAAGAGCGGCCGGCACCTCGCCACCGCCTTCGGGGGACGGCTCATGGGTTTCACTCGCCGGGCGCGACGGCTCCCCTTCTGCTACAGGACGTGCCGGGGCCGGACGGGCAGGCGTTGCCGGGATGGCAGGATGCTCTACCTGGGCCGACGGCGTGGCAGGATGCTCCTCAGGTGTAGCGGGCGTAGCAGGATGTTCAGGCTGTACAATTTCCGGCGTGCCGTCCGGCCTGATGCGCACCGTGGCCACCGGCGGCTCTTCGCCTGTCGGCCTTGCCTGCGGCTCCGGCGATGCTGCCTGCTGCTCGGACGCGGCGGGCGCCTCGGGTTCGGAAGGCGCCCGGGTCGGGCGCTCAGATGCCTGCATCGCCATTTGGCGCGCCGTGAGTACCACAACTATGCCGCCTTTTAATGCCTCGGCAAAAGCCTGTGCCTGTCTTGCGGCCCTGTCGCCGGGGGAGGCTGTAAGGTCATTGTTTATGGCATCAATCTGGCGCAGGAAAGTGATAGGAAGAGCTACCACAGAATGGCCGAATTGCGCAAGGCCAACCACGTGCACCACGCCCTGCATACCGCGGATAAGGCCCAACCCCGGCAATATGCCTCCGATGACTGCAATGATTTGCAGGTGTGTTTCCCAGTCAATGTGGAGGCTGCCGTCTGCGCCGCGCAGGCGCCCGTCAAGGCCGGCTGTTATGAGTGAATCGGCAGCTACGGCCGCGCCCGCAATACCCGCAACGCCTCCCACTATAGCAGCCGTACCGCCGGAAAGGAACAGGGCCACAATGCCCGCTACCTCGGCCAGGTCAGTCAGGCGCTGCATCCATCTGCGCCGCTCGCCCGGAGCGCTGCGCCCATTGGTTGGAAAACTCACCCCTTCGGGAGGCGTCTGTGTAAAATGAAGTGCGATAGCGCCGCGCCCATAGCCATTATTTTCAGAAAAGGCAACAAACGCATTGCGCATCGCCTCGGTATGGCCCGCCGCTCCGGCAGTAGAGCTGCTGCCGCTATAATATCCCTGCGTGCCCGGGCTTGATACGTCTATCAGCCTGTAGCGCGGATGCGCATCTGTGCTGTCCGAGGTCTGGAAAAGATAAAGCGCAAGCTGATTGACGGAGCCGTTCTCTTCACTGACCAGCGCTGCCCGCGGCTGATATACCGTTGTTCCGGCTTTTGCATGGCGAAGCTGTTCATCACGGAAGTTCTGCATCCGCGTCATGAGGCCCTGCTGCTGCTGCATACGCGCCAGGTAGGTGGCGGGGTCAATGTCGTTGAGCAGCAATTGCGCATGAAGCGCGCGGGCCGCCGGACTTATTTGTACCGAACGGTCGGCGCGGTACCGGATAACCTCCCGGACACTTTCCACATTGGAGGAGGGGTCACTTGATGCCGGTTGCGGCGCTTCTACAGCTTCCTGCGCCCTGCGGTTGATGTTGACCACACGCACGAATTGCACGGCCACAGATGATGCGCGGCGGTACTCGGAGTCCTCATTATGAGACGGTGTGGCGATGCACCGCACAAAGAAATTACCCTCGTCGTTCCAGCCGATATTCTGGTCATTCAGCGGCCGCGAGACTATTGATACAAAAGAAGAGAAAAGATTGCCGATGGTGCGCACACCCACGCTGAGCGCCATGAGATTCGCAGTCATGTAAGCCAACGGGCCGGACTCAGGAATGCGCCATATATCAGCCGCGGCATCAGAAAGGATGGCGCGTTCATGCCGTCCCAGTTCGTTTAAGGTGGCATCAAGCCTGCTTGCCTGGTTGTGTTCCGGGTCGGTAGCTACAGTACGGGCATATTCCTCCGATGCGCTGGACAATTCGGCATCGCTTACCCGAATGATTTCCCAGTAATAATTGATGGACTGCATCCTGGCCGCTACCAGGCTCAGCGTATCGCTGCCGGCAAGCGAATAGTCCAGCACCATCTGCATGTGGTTGTTGGCGCCAAGCACGGTGGCTTGTCCGCGGACGTCACTGTCAATGCGGGCAGAGTATGCCGGCAGATTGGCGTTGCGCTGCGCATCGTTGATGACGAGGCGCTGCTGGTCGGGATTTGTTGGCCGGCCGCTGCCCGGCAACTGGGACTGATTGGGCGGAGGGGCGACAGCTGTGCTATCGGCTCCGCCGGCTACGCGCGTGGCCTGATTAAAGTCATGGGCGTTGTATGCGCGCTCCAGGCTTTGCTCTATCCGGTGCTCCAGGGTCGCGTCCGATTCGCCCTCGTGTAATTGCAGCGCTACATGATAGCCGTTCTTCCAGGCGTTTATAAAGTCTCCGCGTTCGTTGGAATAAGGAACGATGCGTTCCGGCGTGGTTCTGTCCGGCGTTGGCGCAGCCTGCTGCTCCCCGCTGCCTGTGCCGGTACCGCTGCCTGTGCCGGTACCGTGTCCGCTTCCGGTTCCGCCTCCCTGGCCTTGGCGCCCGCGCATACGCTGCAGCACGCGGGCGGCTTGCGCTACCGCCCATTCCGGTGTAGTGCGCCGCCCTGTTGACAGTGACACATCGCCGGGAATGACCAAAAACCAATAGGCGTTGCTCCCGAGCGTCGTGTTGAATGCCTCGCGGTCGGCGGCTACTATGTAATCATCTATGTTGAGGTTCTCCCGCTTATGCTCCGTATCGGTATGCCCTTCGGGAGCCAATGTCGGTTGGTTATTAATAAGCCATATCCGCGCAAACGACCCGCCCGTACCGCCACGCCGCGCCGAAAACTGAAAGACGCCGTTCCCCATCGGAATGGGCGATATAAGATGTATCGGGTTTCCGACTGCGGCTCCTGAGCCATCATAGATATGAATGCTGTTGCCAATGGCAACCATGATGCGGGCGCTGTTCCTGATGTCGTCGCGGTCTATCATTGCCGCCAGCTCCTGTGCGGCGCTGTCGAAGCTTTGGCCATGCACGGTGACCGGCAGCAGCGAGGTCATCTGAACCTCAGCATCGCCAGGCAGCACTACTGTCCGCTGAATGCTTCGTTGCGCCGATGTTCCCTGCTGAAGGGTGTGTGTAAGCTCGTGCGCCAGCAGCTTATCGCCGATAGCTGTACCGGGTGCAAACTTGCCGTCATTGAAGTAAATGTCGGAACCTACGGTAAAGGCTTGCGCCTTTAGCTCGCCGGATAAGGATGAAGCATAATCGCCGGTATGGATGCGTACGGCGCTGAAGTCCGTTCCGAAGCGGCTTTCCATAAAGCTGCGTGATGCGCCCGGCAGGCCGCTGCCGCCGCCCTTCGTATCCATAATTTGCTGCGCCACCTGAGGCGATGCTGTTCCCGCGCCATCGCCCTTTGCCTGGATGAATGGCGTTATCGCCGGAAGGATGGCTTTGCGCTGAACTGCTTCTTCATCTTCGCATCCGGAGCATTTAAGCTGGACAAAGCTGCCGCCTGTAATTCTTGATAGACTTATTTGCTCTTCATCGTCGGTCGTCTTACCCTGTATGCCCGATTTGTCAGCGATTGAGGACGCAAATGATGTCTCCGGCATGCGCATCACCTGCTCCGCTACTGCGTCGGCTTCATCTTCCAAAGGGTCGTCGGGCGCACCGACCGTTAGCTTCGGCTGGATGTATAAGCCCTGAAGTAAGGGTAGCACCTCCGGCTCCGGCACCTGCTGCGGCACTTGTATAGCTGCTGCGGGCGTGGGCGAGAACTGTGCCTGACTGGAAGCAGAAGCGTGCTCCGACATTTTTTATGAATTGGGATTTACAGAAAGCCATTTGGTCTCCGGCAGGCTGTGAAAATCGCTTATCCAGCCCTTTGTGTCTTCGTCCAGCGGCTTGTCTTCTAAGTGGCCGTAGCTGATAAATATGTCTTTATCAAATTTCATTCAGAATAAATAATCTCTGGAATGGGTTAAATAAATTTTGCTACCAAGGGCGAATATAGCCGGCAGCAATGATTGGCAGGTAGCATTCCAGCGCTAATAGTCATAATTAATTATGAATTAAGCATGGTTGAAAACCTGAAAGCAGAACGAGGTTATGCGTAATACGACTAGGTCAAAGGCCGGAAGGTCTGTAAGGGTATTTCTTTAGAAGCCGATAGAATGGTTGTTGCTTACCTGATTATTCGCTTTTGGCGCTGAAAAATTTACATTTTTCCCCTACCTTCGCGTTCCCAAAAATCGTCCGGCCGATTCCAATGCGGAATGGCGAATGTAGACGGCGTAATTTTTCCGCGCTGTTCCGCATCCCGAACTCCGAGTTCCGAATTGTCCCAAGTTGTTGCCGGCGTGATGGGATTAATTAATTTTTTAACGCCTAAAATCGTTTATGGCAACAGAAAACAACACCCAGGACCAAAAGCTCCAGAGCTATGAGCTGATGGTCATCTTCACGCCCGTGCTGGCGGAAGACGAGTACAAAGCTGCTCAGCAGAAGTACGCAGACATTATTACCGCAGGTGGCGGCAACATCGTTTCCAATGAAGCGATCGGCCTGAAGAACCTCGCTTACCCGATTGCCAAGAAGACGACGGGTCTTTACTGGCTGACGGAGTATGAGGCTCCTACAAATGTGAACGGTCAACTGGAAATCCAGATGGGCCGTGATGAAAGCATTATGCGCCAGATGATTACGCGCCTTGACCGCTACGCCGTTGAGTACAATGACCGTCGCCGTAAGGGCATTAAACTGGAGCACACGCCGAAGCGCGCTGCTGAAGAAGTAGAGGAGGGTGAAGAAGCGTAAACAATTATTTAGTCTAAAGTCGTTAATAGAAAGTAGAAAGCGGGCATGTGAGCCACTTTCCCAATAGCTTTTTACTTTCTACTCAAAACTTTCTACTCAAAAAAAACAATGGCAAAGCAAAACGATATTAAATACCTGAGCGCCGCTCGCGTTGACCGCCGCCAGAAAAAATACTGCCGCTTTAAGAAGCTGGGCATCAAGTACATTGACTATAAGGACGCTGAGTTCTTGAAGAAGTTCCTGAACGACCAGGGCAAGATGCTTCCGCGCCGCCTGTCCGGCAACAGCCTGAAGTATCAGCGCAAGGTGGCTCAGGCCATTAAGAAGGCCCGCCAGATGGCCCTGCTGCCTTATGTAACCGACCTAATGAAGTAGAATGATGAATTATGAATGATGAATTATGAATTGCGGAAGCGCTTCAGATTCTCATTCTCATCTTCAACTCATAATTCTTAACTCATAACTCATAATTGACATGCAAGTCATTCTTATAAAAGACGTAGATAACCTCGGCGGCGCCAATGAAATGGTGAACGTCCGCCCGGGATATGCCCGCAACTACCTCATCCCGCAGAAGTACGCGGTAGAGGCGAGCGAAGGGGCTAAAAAAATGCTGAACGAGCGCCAGAAGGTGGCTCAGAAGCGCGAGGCAAAGCTGGTGGCAGAAATAGCCAAGGTAACGGACGTGCTGAAGGAAAGCCCTGTGAAGCTGGGCGCCAAGACCGGCACAAGCGGCAAGATTTTCGGCTCTGTAACGAGCATCCAGCTTGCCCGCGCCATCCGCGAGCAGAAGGGTTACGAAATTGACCGCCGCCGCATCTCTATCCTTGGCGATGTAAGCGAGCTGGGTACTCACAAGGCCAACATTGACTTCGGTAAGGACAATGTGGTGGAGATGGAGTTTGAGGTGGTGGGTGAATAAGAACCGGGATTTACTGGATTTTGCGGATTAGCCGCGTTTTGAAAAGCCGTCCTGATTTTAAGGGCGGCTTTTTCTTTTGCGATGTGTTAGGCGGACGCGGGCACCGCGTCCCCTACGTGAAAATACCGCAGCCTACCTGTAGGGACGCGGTGCCCGCGTCCGTGTGCATGTATGAAAAAAGGCGCGCCGAAGCACGCCTTTTACGTTTTTTACTTTTTACTTTTCTGAGGTTCCCACATCGCATCTACGATGCCGTATTTCAGTGCCTCTTCGGCATCCATCCAGTAGTCGCGCTCCAGGTCGCGGAGTACACGCTCATAAGGTTGGCCGGTAGCATCGGAAAGGATTTTGGCGCCCATTTCTTTTGTCTTTTTGATTTGGACGGCGTGGATTTCCAAATCCGCGCTTACGCCCTGCACATAGCCGCCGAGGCTTGGCTGGTGAATCATCACCTCGCCATGCGGGAAGATGTAGCGCTTGCCCTTAGTGCCGCCTGCCAGCAGGATAGAACCCATTGACGCAGCCAGGCCCATGCAGATGGTAGAGACCGGTGATTGCATCATCTGCATCACATCATACACCACCATGCCGCTTGTCACAACGCCGCCTGGGGAGTTAATGAAGAATTTGATTTCCTCGCCAGGCTTGTCGGCATCCAGCAGGAGGAGGCGGTTTACCACGTCTTTGGCGGAGCGGTCGTCTACGCCGCCCCAGAGATAGACTGCGCGGTTTTTGAAGAATAGCTCGTCGCTCTTCTTAGCCCACATAGAATGCGGAGACTGACGCTCGCCGGCTGGTATTTCTTCTTCGTCCTCGTCTTCATCTTCCATGCGAAGACGGTTTTTATAGAGATTGTATTGAGACATTTTTGGAGTTGATTTTATTGGTATCAAATCGCAGGTATCAGGCTGGCATCTACATATCAGCTTGATACCTGATACTTGCTACTCATGATTATTTCTTTTCCGCTTTCTTAGGATTGGTAACGAGTACTTCGTCCACAATGCCGTAATCCTTTGCTTCCTGTGAGCTCATCCAGTAATCGCGGTCGCAGTCTTCTTCCACACGCTTCACATCCTGCCCCGTATGCTCTGCGAGAATGTCATACAGATTGGTCTTGATACGGCGGATTTCCTTTACGGTAATTTCAATATCAGTCGCCTGTCCGCCAACGGCGCTTGATGGCTGGTGCAACATAATGCGGCTGTGACGCAGTGCAGTACGCTTGCCTTTCGTACCTGCGCACATCAGGATAGCAGCCATTGAGGCGGCAATGCCGGTGCAGATGGTGCTTACATCGGGATTGATGATTTGCATAGTATCATACACGCCGAGACCTGCATATACGGAGCCGCCCGGGCTGTTAAGGTACATCTGCACATCGCGCGTACGGTCGGAGCTTTCCAGGAAAAGGAGCTGTGCCGTTACGATGTTGGCCACTTGGTCGTCAATGCCGGTGCCGAGGAAGATGATTCTGTCCATCATCAGGCGGGAGAACACGTCCATCTGGGCAACGTTCATGGGGCGCTCTTCAATGATGTAGGGCGTCAGGCCGGTGGGTTGATGGAGCACCCGGCCTTGCGGGCCGGAGAGGCGGTTGTTCATCTGCCGCGTATAGTCGTCCATCGTGTTGCCGCTCATGCCGAGGTGGCCGACGGCGTATTTCCGAAATTCGTTTTGAGACATTTTAGTGAATAGTGAAAAGTGAGTAGTGAATGGCAAACAACATAGCCGGGAATATCCGCGCTCACTACTCACCACTCACTATTCACCGTCTAAGACAAATATCTTACCGCGGGAAAATTAGCGCCATTCCGGCATAGGCCTGCCAATACTCCCGACTTTTGTTCCCTTTGGCGGACATGCGCAGCTAACACCATGAAATTCCAGCTCCCTATAAATATCCCACCGCTCCCGCAGCCAATCCGCTACACGGACAAGCTGCTGCTCACCGGCTCCTGCTTCACCGAGCACATAGCCGGGCGGCTGGCAGCGCACAAGTTTCAAATACTCCAGAATCCGCACGGCATTCTCTTCAACCCGCTCAGCGTGGCATCAAGCCTCATCAGCTATGCGGAGGAACATCAGTACGCCGAATCCGACCTCTTCTACCTGAATGAATTATGGGGAAGCTGGGCGCATCACACCCGGTTTTCTCACTTAGACAAAGCCGCCACGCTGGAAGGCATCAACGCTTCGCAAAGGGAAGCAAGCGCTTTTATTCAGCAAGCAGATTGGGTAATCATTACCCTCGGCTCTGCTTTTCAATATTTTCTCAAAGAAGGGGCATACCCCGTTGCCAACAACCACCGCGCTCCCGCCGCCTGGTTTGAAAAGCGCCTCCTTACTACCACCCAAATCATAGAATCCCTCAAAGCGGCCTTTGATGCTGTCAACGCAGTTAACCCGGCAGCGAAATTCCTCTTCACCATCTCTCCCGTCCGCCACATCCGCGACGGTGTTACAGAAAACAATCGCAGCAAGGCAAGGCTCATTGAGGCCGTCCATTCTATCTGTGAGGACTTAGAAAGCTGTCACTACTTCCCCGCCTACGAAATTGTCATAGACATCCTGCGCGATTATCGTTTCTACGATATTGACCTCGTGCACCCCAACTACGCCGCTACCGAGGCCGTTTGGGAAGCTTTCACGAAATCCTGCATTGCGCCAGAAGCGCTGCCGGTCATGGAGCAGGTGAAGGAAATAGTTACGGCCAAAAGCCACCGCCCGCGCTTTCCACAGACGGAGGCGCACCAGAAATTCCTGAAAGCCTATGCCGCCAAAACGGCCGCCCTTGCCGCCGCTCATCCTTACCTTAACTTAGCGGACGAAGCTGCCTATTTTAATGGAACGAACAAGTAGCCCCATTGCCGGCCGTACGCTATCCTTTAAGCGCAGCCGGACGGGCAACGGCATTCTGGCAAGGCCTACTACGACTTTCCTGTTAAGTGATGAGCGGGGTGCGGCACTGGGCCAGCTTTCGCTGCGGGGCTGGAAGGCAGACTATGTAGCTGCTAACAACGGCAGTGATTCTTTCCGGCTTAGAAGAAACTTCTGGGGTACGCGCTGGTTATATGAAGGTGACGCAGAGGAGGAGTTTGGTCGCTACAGCTACGGCTGGAATTTCAAGCCCGCCTTTATCTTCCGTAACGGCGACCGCTATACGCTGAAAGCGACGCACCGCTGGCCTTTTCGCGGCAAAAAGCCCGGCGAGCCATCGCAGAAGGCTTCCTTCTTCCGTGAGGAGCAATTAGTGATGGAGCTGAACAATGATGCAGCCACGCCTTTCTTCTACAATGAGGTGCGCGGCCCGATGGAAGGCACAATCGTAACCCACATTACCCACATCCGCATCATAGCCGGCCTGCTCCTGCTTTTTCAGACGCACCTGGAAGCACGCAACCGTAGCGCCCACTGATTTTTTATTCCAATGAATATGCAACCATCCATTATAAAAGGCGCAGGCATCGCATTGCTGCTTGCCGCCACAACGGGCGCCTTCGCGCAAGACCGCACCGACAAGGCTACTTACGCTGAGCCGCCTAAAAACGAGTTTTACGAAAAGATTAAAAAGGACAACGACAGCTTCTTCACCGAAAAGAAAGAAGCGAAGAAGCGCTTGACCATGGATTACTCCGGCATGGATGTGCCGAAGGCTATGAGTGAGTTTAAGCTCGTTACGGCAGAGAAGCCCGTCTCACAGGGCATTACCGGCACTTGCTGGTGCTTCTCCACCACCTCCTTCTACGAAAGCGAAGCTGCCCGCAAAGGCCGTCCCGGCATCGCCCTTTCAGAAATGTACACCGTCTATTGGGAGTACGTGGAGAAGGCGAAGGAGTATGTGCGCACACGAGGCGAAAGCATCTTTGATGAAGGCTCCGAGACCAACGCCGTGCAGCGCTCGCTGGCAAAGCATGGTGCAGTTCCATTGGAAGCATACACTGGCATGAAGCTCGGACAGCCATATCACGACCACGCTAAGATGGTGGGCGAGATGCGCAACTATCTGGAAGGCGTAAAGGAGCGTAACGCCTGGAGTACCGAAGCCGTCGTAGGCACGATTAAGGACATCATGGAACACTACATCGGCACGCCGCCGACTTCTGTTTCCTATAAAGGCAGGCGCATCACGCCGCAGGAATACCTGCGCGATGTGGCAGGCCTTGTGCCGGAAGAGTACGTCACCTTCATGAGCCTGCGCAGCGAGCCTTATTGGACGAATGCCGAGTACAAGGTGGGCGACAACTGGTGGCATTCCAAAGACTACTACAATGTGCCGCTGACCGACTTCACTGCGCTTATCAAAAGCGCCCTGAAGAAAGGCTACAGCATCTCCATAGGCGGCGATGTAAGCGAGAGCGGCATTGACAGCAAGCACGGCATTATGATGATTCCTTCTTACGACATTCCCGCTTCCTACATTGATGAGAACGCCCGCCTCCTGCGCTTCCTGAATAGCGCTACCACCGATGACCACGCCATGCACATTGTTGGCTATGCCGAGCGCGGCAATGGCACCTGGTTTCTCGTGAAAGATTCCGGCGCGGGCGGCCATGCCAATCCCGACCACAACGGCTACTGGTATATGCACGAGGATTACGTGAAGCTCAAGATGATGACCGCTACAGTGAACAAAGGAGCCGTAAAAGAGGTTTTACAGAAGCTGGCCGCGAAGTGAATTTGCAATTGCAACGGGCAATTTGCAATGGAGCCTGATGGCACATCGGAATTGCAAATTGCAAATTGCCGATTGCAAATTGCCGCTAACAACGCCGCAACTTGGATTTTATACGGGAGAACCCTTAGCTTAGCCGCCTCATAAGTATCATTCACAACCAAAAAAACTACAACATGGACACCTCCAAAATGCTCAAGGCCTATTGCATGAAGACCAAGGAAAAGAACGTTCCCATGCAGGAAGCCGTTATCTCCAAGACTGCCCGCGGCGGCTATATGGCCCAGGGCACCGACGGCAAAGGCAACAAGATGACCACCATGCTCAGCGAAGCCAACGCCCAGGAAGCTGTCAAGAACGGCGTAGCTACCAAGCAAGGCTGGTAAGCATTACCGCCACAGGATTTAGCAAAAGCCACTGCATTCCGCGCAGTGGCTTTTTCATGTCCCGCCCGCGCCTGCCGTAAATTTGCCGGTGTAGCTATCATGTCCGACATCCTCACTCCGCCCGCCCCGCTTACCGCCAAAGATTTCCAGACCGACCAGGAAGTGCGCTGGTGCCCCGGCTGCGGCGATTATTCCATCCTCGCGCAAGTGCAGAAGGTGCTGCCGCAAATCGGCGTGGCGCGCGAAAACATCGTCATCGTGTCCGGCATCGGGTGCTCCTCGCGCTTTCCGTACTACACCAATACCTATGGGATGCACTCCATCCACGGGCGCGCTACCGCTATTGCTTCAGGCCTCAAGGCCACGAGGCCGGAGCTGAGCGTGTGGATTGTAACGGGCGATGGCGACGGACTTTCCATCGGTGGCAATCATACCATTCACCTCGTGCGGCGGAATTTTGACGTCAATATTCTCCTCTTCAACAACCAGATTTACGGGCTTACCAAGGGGCAGTATTCGCCTACTTCTGAAGAGCAGAAGGTGACTAAGAGCACGCCCTTCGGCTCCTTAGACCATCCCTTCAATCCGCTTGCGCTCGCCCTCGGCGCGGATGCTTCTTTCATCGCGCGGAGTATGGACAGAGACCCGAAGCACCTGCAGGCCGCCCTCCTGCGCAGCCACGCGCATAAAGGCTCGTCTTTCTTAGAAATCTATCAGAACTGCAACATCTTTAATGACGGCGCTTTTGAGATTTTCACAGAGAAATCCACGAAGGCGGAGGAAGCCCTTTTCTTAGAACAAGACCAGCCGCTGCGCTTTGGCGCGAATGCCGACAAGGGCATCCGCTTAGATGGCTACAAGCCGCAGGTCGTCTCCCTCGCGGATGGCGCTTTTGGCGCCGATGACCTTTGGGTGCACGATGAGGCCGACTTCTTCAAGGCCCAGATACTCACCCGCTTCTTTGACAATCCCGCGGAGCCGCTGCACCTGCCGCGCCCATTCGGCGTCTTCTACGCCGCCTCCCGCCCTACTTATGAAGAAGGTATGCAGCTTCAGATTGAGGAGGCCATTGCCACCAAAGGCCGCGGCGATTTAGAGCAGCTCCTGCAAGGGAAGGAGACTTGGGAGATTGTTTAAAAAGACAATTATTTAGTCAGCTTCATCACGCTCCCAATCTGACGTTGCGACGCTCCGTTCATCGGCTGTCAGTCTGTTGGGCTTTTCCCGTAAGCTGCGGGCAGAGCGGGTGGATTGTCCCCCTCACGGAGGGGGAACGCCCTGTAGGGCGAGGGGGAGGATTTACAGTTGAAGGCCACCGGGGATTTAGGACAGATAATTCTGTTCAGATATTGCAAGTCTTCATCCCCGGTGGGCTTCAACTGCCGTTCCTCCCCCTGCCCTAACGGGCTTCCCCCTCCGTGAGGGGGATAACCGACTGTCTCTGCCCGCAACGGAAGAAATAGCACTCATTTTGTACAAAGCGGCACTCACCTCAACAATAAAAGTAGTAATTCCACACCGAGTGGCGCTCACGTGGTAAATAAAAGTCCATATTTCGCATCGGGTGGTAGTTACGCCATACAAAGCGGTAGCATCGTCGCGTCCGTTGGTACTCACTTTGTACAAAGTGGTAGTAATTTCGCATCCGGTGAGTGTCATTTGGCATAAATTAGTCCAAATTTTGCCACTTTATGCTCTACATCAACCTCCGGAAGATTCTTTCCGACCGTGGCATTGAGCGCCACATCCCGTATCTGCGAAAGATTGGCCTGGCTAATTATACGGCTAAGAGTATGCTTTCTTCCGGCAATAAATACTTGGGTCTGGAGCACGCGGAGCGCATCTGCCTGGCCCTGAAGTGCAGCCCGAACGACCTGCTGGAATGGCGCCCCGATGCGGGCACGCCGCCCCCGCCAGACGACCATCCGCTGCATAAGCTCCGGCCTAAAGAGGTGAATCTGAGCCAGCAATTGCGCAGCCTGAACCCGGAACAACTGGAGGCGGTGCAGGCCTTTATAGGCACACTGCACGGCGATGCTAAGTGAAAAGCCCGACAGACTGACAGCCGATGAAACGTGCGACGCAACGGCAGATTGGGAGCGCGCTACAGCCGACTAAATAAAAAACCTCACAGGCCTTGCAGCGCTGTGAGGTTTTTTATTTTACGGCAATGCCGGAAGCTTACTTCTTAGGTTTCGTACCGCCGGTTGCGGGCTTAGCAGTGCCGGCGGGTTTGGCGGGCGCGGCGGGCTTGTTCATAAGGCCTTCAAGCTGCTTTGCGAGGGCATTGGCCGGGTCAATGGACTTGATGCGGTCTATGTTTTCCTTCATGGCCGCCTTGTCGTTCTTATTGTACGCGCAGATGGCGAGGTACTGGTAGGCGTAGTTGAGGTCGGCGGGCTTGCGCTTGTAGGCCTCGGTCTCGGGTATGGCAAGCCACTTGTTGTAGAGAGGAGCGGCGGCGCAGGTCTTGCCTTCACTGTCCACGGCGGCGGCTACGCGGGCGCGCCAGTAGGAGGCGGAGGGCTGGTCGGGAAATTTGGACTCCATTTGCTCAAAGGCGGTTGCGGCGTTGCCGTAATTCTTGCCGTAGTAGCTGTACACGCCCCAGTTGAAGTAGTCGATGGCGGCGGGCTTGTCTCCGGCGGCATCGAGGGCCAGCTTATAGTATTGGCTGGCCTTGGCATAGCCGGCAGGGGTGCTCATGCCCTTGTAGCTCTCGGCTATTTCGGCGTAGGTCTTCTTCTTGTTGGAGGAGGTGTCGGCGGAGAGGGCGCGGGCGTAATAGAAGTCGGCGCTGTCGGCGAGCTTCTGGGCGGAGTAGATGCGGCCGAGGTACATGTAGTCGGAGGGGAGAATCTTGGCCGCATCGGTCTGCTTGGCGAAGAAGGTGCGCATGTTCTGGAGCGCGGCCGTGTAATCCTTCGTCTCGTACTGGCTGTAGCCGAGCACGCGGTACATGTAGGGCTTCTCGCCGCAGGAGCTGATTACCTCCTGCATCTTGGCGATGGCCGGCTGGTAGTCTTTGCCCAGGAAGAGGATGTTGGCGTAGCGGATTTTATCGTCGCAGCTTTGGTCGGAGAGCTTGAGGTATTCCTCGATGTTCTGCTTCGCGAGGTCATACTTGCCCACGTAGAAGTAGGCGTTTGCAAGGTCATTGTAGGGAAGCGGGTTAGAAGGGTCGGCTTCCTTCGCCTTGGCATAGTTGGTCAGGGCGTCGTTGTACTGGCGTGCGGCATACCAGAGCGCGCCGATGCGGGAATAGCCGAGGGAGTTTTTGGCGTCTTTGCGCACGGCATTCTCGTAATTGTCCATCGCCTTGCCGCCGCCCGTCTGGAGCCGCTGATAAGCGTCGCCAAGGCCGATACGCACGTCCACATTGTCGCCGCCGCGCTTCAGGGCTTCTTCATAAAGTCCGATGGCATCCTGCGCGTTGCCGCCGCCGTAGTTGATGGCTTCAGCGGCCCATACGAGGGGCTGCCAGTCCTTCTTTTTAGCGGTGGCGGTAACGGCGTCGGTGAGGCGCTTGCCTTCGGCTGCGTTGCCGTTCATGTAGGCGAGGCGGGCCATACCGGCCATGTTGGCTGCATCGGTCGGGAATTTAGAGAAGGTGGCCTGCGCCGCTGCCTTATTCCCCTGCTCAAGCTGGGAGATGCCGAGGTAATAATTAGCGGTAGGATTGCTGGCCGCGAGTGGCTGAAGGATTTTTTCGGCGCTGGAGTAGCGCTCATACTTCACCATCTTGATGCCTTCATCCAGGCTTTGGGCGGCTGCGCCGAAGGATAGGCAAGCCGCGATGGAAAGTGCCAGAACGGATTTACGTGTCAGGAGTTGCATTATTGTTTTCAGGAAAAAAGTAAAGTAGCTGTAGTGAATAGCAAGAAGTTTATTGGCCAACCGGCTCCCGGCTCATTTCCGTAGGCCGCAATACGATGGAGAGCTTCAGCGGGAAAAGATGCGCATGGGCGAAGATGAGCTGGCCGCGGTCGCGCCGTAAGAAGTTGGCAAATCCTGTGCCGAGGCCTTGGTGCGGCTCGTTCTTAATGAAGTAAAGGTTTCGTGAAAGGGGATAGGAGCGGAGCGCGATGTAAGCCTGATAGGGCTGCAGAAGCTCCTGCGTGGAATCATTGTAGATGGCAGCCACTTTGATTTTGGAGATGAAAGCACCAGTATTGCCGGGGTCGTTGTCGGAGCTAACCCAATTCAATCCTACGATGCCGATGCTCTTCGGGTTTTGCGCTACGTAGTTAACGACGGAGTCATTGCCGTGGGCGGCGAAGACGTTCTTACCGAGCGGCTGGCCTTTGAGAATGGAATCCTGAATAAAGCGCAGGGTTGAAGAGCCGCTATTGTCAAATACAACGTTGTACGGCTCCTTGTATTGCCCGGTAAGAATGCCGCGCAATTGCGGTAGGGCAAAGGCAGTGTCAACGCTTTGCGGGTTGATGATAACGGCTACCGCATCACGCGCCAATTCATCCCAATCGGGGTAAATGCCCTTGTCGGCGGCGTAATTCTTCTCCGCATCCGTCAGCGGGCGGGTAATGAGGATAAGGCGCACCTTGCCGGCGAGATAATCCTTGATGCACTCCGCCTCAGGCTTGTATTGCGCGCGGATATGTGCAGCTGGATTGGCGGAGTCAAAGACGTGGAGCTGCTCTTCTATGACCGGCCTGTAGGTCTCATCTACGGAGATGTCTATGGAGCCGCTGTTGGGTGTATCCGTAGGGCCACTTGCACTGCCGCCACAGCCAGCGAAGGAAAGCGCGCAGCAGGCTAAAAGCAGTATGGAAAGAAGGCGACGCATAGGCTCGCAATTTTACGCGGATGCGGGGGAAGGGAAAGGTTAATTCTAATGCTAACAGCTCCCAGGTTTTGAAAATCTGGACGGTCTTCATCTTCATACGACATAATCTTCTCCGTCGCCGTCCTTTAAATCCTGGATACCGCGCCATACGCGAAACAGGCCGTAGAAGATGAGCAGGCCGCCCAGCAGGTAGGAGGTAATGACCGGCAGCTCGGCGGTGAGAAACATCTTCTTCCACGCCACAATGGCGCCTAAGGCTAATAGGATAATGCCCATTACAATATGGCGCGTTGCCTTGAGGCGCATACGGGTGCGGGTGAAATTCGAATTGGACATTTTCCTTGATAATTTATTTTAAACGGGCGCAAACATAGGCCAATAAACCTGTGCCCGGCTTTAAGACGCATGTCCGCCTCTTTTGCACAAAACCATCAGAACGAAGGCAGCTTAAATAAAAAAAGCCCGCGGGTTAGCGCGAGCTTTTCTCCTATAGGGATTTGCGTCCCGTTGTGCTTACTTCGATCCGCCTGAGCCGGAAGAACCGTTGCCGCTCTTAGAAGCTGCCTTCTTAGGGGCTGCACTCTTCTTAGAACCGCCTGCGGATGAACCGCCTCCGGCAGAAGATTTCTTAGCGGCGGCCTTCTTAGGGGCTGCGGCCTTCTTAGCGCCACCGGTGGTAGATTTTTTGGCGGCTGCCTTCTTGGCGCTGCCACCAGCCCCGGCTGTTGATTTCTTAGCGGCTGCCTTTTTCGGCGCGGCTGACTTCTTACTGGCGGATGCTCCACCGGTAGATTTTTTAGCGGCAGCTTTCTTAGGAGCTGCGGCTTTTTTGGCTGATGCGGCCTTCTTAGGGGCGGCTTTTTTTGCTGTTGCCATCGTTGTGAAATTTAAGGGTTAAACAAAAACCTTTCTATAGCAACTACAGGGCGGGTTAGTTGTGATGCCCCATAGATTGTTTCGCTTTCCTTGACTTTACAGCAATACGGATAACACACCGCGCAGTTGTGAGGCGCGCGGTACGCCATCTATATTCTATCCGAACTTAAAGAACTTCATTTGCGCCGAAAGACAATCTCTAGGCTTCGGCTTCGGCCGCCATCTCCTGAACGGAGATGAGCGTCTTTGTGCGGGTCTTGCGGAATTGTACGAGACCATCGCGGAGCGCGTAAATCGTAAAATCTTTGCCCAGGCCTACGCCTTCACCGGGATGATACACTGTACCGCGCTGGCGGACAATGATATTACCGTTGATGGCGGGCTGACCACCGAAGATTTTTACACCGAGGCGTTTGCTGTGGGAGTCGCGGCCGTTTTTTACCGATCCTTCACCTTTTTTATGTGCCATTGCTTGCTAATGCTTTAGAGTTGTTGCTGTTTGTAATTGTAATTAAGCAATCGCGCCGATGCGGATTTTAGTCAGACTCTGACGGTGGCCATTGCTCTTCTGATAGCCCTTGCGGCGCTTCTTCTTGAACACAATCACCTTGTCCCCCTTCAGGTGGTCAAGGATTTCAGCCTCAACTGAAGCGGAAAGACCGCCGCCGGCCTTAAAACTGCCTTCGCTGCCTGTCATCAGCACTTCGCTGAAATTCAGCTTATCGCCGACATTACCACCAAGGCGGTGAACGAAAATTTCCTGGCCGCTGCGCACCTTAAACTGCTGACCGGCTATTGTTACAATCGCGAACATGACTTGCTTAAAATATTTCGCGCAAAGGTAATGCTCCAAGCCTTTTCAGTGCAAATAAAATTCAAAGAACTGCTGACCGACTGTACCTTTTCTATAATAAAAGTCGGCCCAATGCCGCCTCATGCCAATTATAGTTATCCACGCCTGTGGATTACTTTAGCCGCATCTTCGTACCTGCCTTCATGAAGATTAAGTCTTTTCTCGCGCGGCCCTACGCATCCATCGTGCACAGCCGCGTCCGCAAATCCGCTGCTAGCGCGGTTTCCGACCAATTGACGATACTTCAAAGCCTATTGAAAATCGGCGGGAAGACGACATTTGGTAAAGACCACAAGCTTGATGCCGTGGCCGACCATGCCGGTTTTGCACAGGCCGTTCCCATCCGGGATTACGAGGCTTTTAAGCCATACATCGAGCAGATTAAAGCGGGGAAAGAGAACGTATTGTGGCGCGGAAAACCCATTTACTTCGCCAAAACGAGCGGTACGACAAGCGGGGCGAAGTACATTCCCATCACCAAGGATTCCATTGGCAATCACATAGACACAGCACGCAACGCCCTGCTTTGCTATATGGCCGAGAGCGGCAGGCCGCAGTTTGCGGACGGAAAGATGATTTTTCTCTCCGGCTCGCCTGTCTTGGAGCGGACGGGTGGCATTCCTACCGGGCGGCTGAGCGGGATTGTGAATCATTTTGTGCCCGGATATCTGCGCGCCAATCAGCTGCCTTCTTACGAAACAAACTGTATTGATGATTGGGAGACGAAGCTGGGCCGCATTGTAGGAGAGACAATCGGGCAGGATATGACGCTCATTTCCGGCATTCCGCCATGGATGCAGATGTATTTTGACTGGTTGCAGGAGCGCTCCGGCGGGAAAACGATAAAGGAACTTTTCCCGAACCTTCACGTGCTCGTGCACGGCGGCGTGGCCTTTGAGCCTTATAAAGCAAAGCTCTTTGACTCGCTTGGCAGCCCGATTGATACGATTGAGACATTCCCTGCGTCTGAAGGCTTTTTTGCATTCCAGGATACAATGGAAGGCGAAGGCTTACTACTCAATACGGACAGCGGAATTTTCTTTGAGTTCATTCCCACAGGGGAAGTGTTTGACGCTTATCCGACACGTCTTTCGCTGGCAGGCGTGAAAGTGGGTGAGAATTATGCATTAATCGTGAACAGCAATGCCGGCCTTTGGGGCTACAACATTGGCGATACCGTTCGCTTTGTGTCGCTGAATCCATACCGCATCATTGTTACGGGACGGATAAAGCATTTTATCTCCGCCTTTGGCGAGCACGTGATTGGCGAGGAAGTGGAGGCGGCCCTAATGGGCGCGGCGAAGGTTTCCGGCTCGCGCATCATTGAATTTACCGTTGCGCCGCGCATTCACACGGATAGCGAGCTGCCGTATCATGAGTGGTTTATCTCCTTTGAGCAGCCTCCGGAGGATATGAGCGCTTTCGCGCTGGAAGTGGATAATCGCCTGCGTGAAAAAAACATTTATTACAATGACCTCATCACCGGCGGCATCCTGCAGCCGCTGAAAATCAGAGCCATGCGGCCGGACGCTTTCATTGAATACATGAAGCGCGAAGGCAAGCTTGGCGGGCAGAATAAGGTGCCCCGACTGAGCAATAACCGGAAGATTGCGGATGGCCTACAGGAGTGGGCACTGTGATGCTGATAGCGACATCTTCGCGGTCTTAGCTAACGCTCCACTCTACCCCAGCCGCTCCTGACTCCGCAGCCAGCGTTCAGGAATCTCATCATTGCAGGCTGTCAGGTAATCGCTGTGCGCACAAGGGGTAAAGCTTCCATCCGGCAGCTCCATCCACCAGCGGCCACTACGACGGCTTTTGAGGAAGGTCGTGTCGTTGGCCGTGAAGCGGACATGGAACTCTGCGAACTGCTCACGCTCTTCCAGCTTCGCTTCCTGCCGGCGCAAGCTTAGTCCTTCTACGAAGTACCAAATCATCTGTGCAATCAGCCGTGCGCTCATGTGGTGCACATCGGCCTTTGCATCGTAGCCGTAAATGCCGAAGGAAGTGAGATTAGTCGCCGCGCCGGCAAAGCGGGTAAGAGCGCAGGCTTCATGGCCGGAAAGGCCATTGGGCGAGCCTCCGGCATTGGCCGGGGAGTCGGAGAAGCGCACCGCATTCAGGTCAAACGAGAAGAGGTCAGCATCGCGCAGCGCCGGCTCGGCCTCATGTATCGTTTCGCTGAGCCTGCCCACACGGATAAAATCAAAGCGCAGCTTGTCTAGCGTTTCCAGCATCTGCGGATGCACGTAGTAGCTCTGGAAGCCAAGATGGGTGTAATGGCGCACAAAGTTGGGCTGGCTCGTGAGCATTTCCAGCAGGAAGGAGCGGTCGGTGATGGCTTCGGTCTCGTCTAAGTCAATAAATGCGTCGGCCACCACGGCATTGACCACTTGCGTGGATTTCTTAAACGCCTCATACTGCTGCATGGTCAGGTCGTGCGAGCCCCCAAGCACAATCACGACCTTGCCCGCCTGATGCAGCTCGTGCAGCACAATGCGTAGGGCGGCGCGGGTATCGTCCACACTTGCGCCCTGCAGGATGTTGCCGGCATCGGCAAGCCTTATTCCGGGTTGCCAGTTGTAAAGCTGATAAAGCTCCTTGCGTATAGCGTCCGGCCCAAGGCTGAAAGCCGCCTCTTCATGGTGGCCCCGCTGCTCCCCACAGCCAATGATGACGACGTCGGCATCATCCACGCTCATATTCTGCTGCGTGGCGAATTGGAGCTGGCTGCCCCATTGCAAAGGGTCGTAATAGATATGGCTGTGCGTTTCTATAAAGTGGCGGGCGGCGAAGAAGGGGTGGAGGTCTTGCATTGAGAAACGGGATTTTTAGGATTTGACGGATTGGCCCGGCAAAAAATTGAAGGGACGCAAAAATGCGTCAGAAACGGGTGCGCATCGGCGCGGCTAATCCGTATAATCCGATAAATCCCGGTTCTTTACTTTTGGCGCTTATGTCAATCGGCAAAAAATCCAAACCCTCCTACGTCTATGCCATCATCGGCGTGAGCCTTGTGCTGTTTCTGCTGGGCACGCTGGGCTGGCTGGTTATTAATGGGCGCTCGCTGACGCGGGAGTTCAAGGAGAATATTACGGTCACGACGGATTTCCACGATAATGTAGCGCCGGAGAAGATTGCACAGCTTCAAAGCGTGCTTGCAAAGCAGCCCTTCGCGAAGCGCACGAAAGTCATTTCCAAGGAGGAAGCCATGAAGCTGCAAAGCGAGGTGGAAGGCGAGAATGTCGGGCAGTTTCTCGGCTACAATCCGCTGTTCGCTTCGCTGGAAATGAATGTTTTTGCCGAATACGCCAATAAGGACAGCTTAGAGAAAATCCGCCAGTTCATCCTGCAAAGCAACATCGTTCGCGAGGTGACCTACCCAAAGCGAAATGTGGAACAAATGAACGCTAACTTCCGCCGCATCAACCTCATCCTCGGTGCTATTGCGCTGGTGCTGGTGATTGCGGTTGTCATTCTGATAGACAACACTGTGCGCCTGGCCATGTTCTCCAACCGTTTCCTGATAAAGACGATGCAGATGGTGGGCGCGAACCGCTTTTTCATCTCTAAGCCTTTTGACCAGCGCGCCATTATCAATGGGCTTATTAGTGGCATTATTGCCGTAATCGGGCTGTGGCTGGTAATGACCCTTGCCGAAGGCCAACTGCCGGAATTGAAAACCTTGCACGATAATACGCTTATCCTGCTACTGATGGGCGGCCTGCTGGTGATGGGCATTCTCATCTCGCTGCTCAGCACGCACCGCTCGGTTGTCAAGTATCTGAAGATGCACGTGGACGATCTTTATTAATTGTTGGAATGTTGGAACGTTTGAGCGTTTTCGGAACAATCCAACAATCCAACGTTCCAACGCTCCAACATTCCCCGTAATATTGCTCCATGGCCACCACTCCGCAATCCCAGCCTACCAAAGCCGCCACTTCGCCTTCTTATAAAAGCCCGCTGAGCGGCAAGACTGTTGTCAAGGCCGGCGTGCCGCGCGGCAACCAGACCTTCCTGTTTGACAAGCAGAACTACATGTGGATGGGCATTGGCCTCTTGTGCATCATCATCGGATTTGCGCTGCTGGCCGGCGGTAAAAGCCCCGACCCGCACAAGTTTAATTATGACGAGGTCTATTCCTTCCGCCGCATCACGCTCGCACCCATCGTCATCCTCATTGGCTTTGGGATAGAAGCTTATGCCATCATGCTCAAGCGCGGCAGCAAGGGCACGGAAGCAGGAGAATAATCAGGCGTGATGAAAGACATCACGAAGCATTACAGCAACGGCGAGGTAACAGTTGTCTGGAAGCCGGCCCTCTGCATCCATTCCAAAATCTGCTGGCAATCCAGCACCGGCCTGCCGGAAGTGTTTCATCCCGCCACGCGACCGTGGATTACAACGGAGGCATCTAATACCGAGCGCATCATTGAACAAGTGAAGCTGTGCCCATCCAGCGCGCTTTCTTTTTTCCTGAATGCCGACGGCGATGCGAAAGAAGAAGGCGTAACAAGCGAAACCATTGCCGAGGTAATGCAGGACGGCCCGCTGCTTGTCTATGGCAACATAACTATCAAAGCGCCGGATGGCAGCGAGGTGCGCAAGAGCAAAGTGACAGCCTTCTGCCGCTGCGGCGCATCCGGCAACAAGCCGTATTGTGACGGGACACATACCAAGATTGGGTTTAAAGACTGAAAATAGCCCGGTTACTTTTTTCAATGGGTGCGGCAATGCAAGCCGTGTAGCTTGGCGCTCAAATCCACATTACCATGAAAAAAGTTGGCATTATCGGCTCCGGCATCGTAGCCAAAACTTTGGGCACAGGCTTTCTTTCACTCGGCTATTCCGTTATGCTCGGCTCGCGCGACGCGGGTAAACTTGCTGATTGGAAAGCAGAAGCTGGCGAAGGCGCAGCAACCGGCTCGTTTCGCGAAGCGGCTGCCTTCGGCAATATCATCATCCTCGCCGTCAAAGGCGGCGCTGCCATGGATGCGCTACATATGGCCGGCACCGAAACGCTGGGCAGCAAAATCATCATTGACACGACCAATCCCATTGCCGATGCGCCGCCAACTGATGGCGTGCTTCAATTCTTCACCGGCCCCAACGAGTCACTAATGGAGCGGCTACAGGACACCTTCGTGCAGGCGCGCTTTGTAAAAGCCTTCAACAGCGTGGGTAATCCGGCGATGATTCACCCGAAGTACGCCGAGGGCAAGCCGACGATGTTCATCTGCGGCAATGACGAGGTTGCGCGGAAGGAAGTGTCTGCTATCCTGCAATCGCTGGCCTGGGACGTGGCCGATATGGGTAAGGCTGTCGCTGCCCGCGCCATTGAGCCGCTGTGTATGCTGTGGTGCATCCCCGGCTTTATGCAGAACGAGTGGACGCACGCCTTTAAGTTGCTGCACCAATAGGGTTTCATTTAACACCCTGACAAAAAGTCTAATGAGCGCAGTTGCCTAATTTTAAGGTGTGACTATGCCCGCTTTAAGCCGACTCTTTCTGACGGCTATTTCTGCCCTCTTACTGCTTCCTTCACTGCGCGCGCAAAATGCCGACTCGCTTGGTGCGGCTGCGCATACACTCATTGAGGCAAAGGAATGGGACAAAGCCGCCGACATCCTGCGCAAGACGTACGAAGCTGCGCCTGGGAATGCCGATGTTTATCACGACTACCTTACTGCGCTCATTGGTCAGAAAGATTACAAAGGCGCAGAGCGCCTCGTAAATGACCGGCTGAATGGCACCAGCATCCCGAACCTGCTGATAGACTTAGGCCGCGTCTATGAGGCTGCCGGCAAGAGCGCGAAGGCTACGGCGCAATACGACCTTGCGGTTAAGGCAGTGAACGGCGATGAGCTGCTGGCGCAGCAATTAGCAGCGGCCTTCTCCGCCGCAGGGCGCGATGATTACGCGATTCAGGTCTATGAGCGGATGCGCGCCATCATGCAGAATCCGTTTCTGTATTCCGGCCCGCTCTCCAGGCTTTACGCAAAAACCGGCGATGTACCTAAAGCAATAGACGCGCTGCTCAACGGCGGCCCTACGCCCTTTGGAGGCCAAGACGATACAAAGGCGCAGCTATTGGAATTGCTTGGCGATGATGCAGCCAGATTGCAGACCGCGCAGAAGGCGATTTTGCGCCGCATCAACCTGCAGCCCGACAATGTCTATTACCCCGACTTGCTTACATGGCTTTACACGCAGAAAGGCGATTGGGATGGCGCGCTCCTGCAGGTGCAGGCCGTAGACGAGCGTACGAACGGCGGTGGGCAGCCGTTGCTGCAGTTTGCGCAGCAGGCTATAAAGGAGGGCCAGTACGATGTGGCTCGTAAGAGCCTGGATGCAGTGATTGAAGCCGGAACTGCTAAGCCTTACTATTCGCTGGCAAAGTCGCAGCGGCTGAATCTTGGGATGCAGCAGTTGCGCCAGAATGCTTCTTTCACCAAAGCGGATGTTGCTGCATTGGCGCAGGAGTATGATGGCTTTCTCAAAGAATTTCCGCAGTACCAGGCTTCTGAAGTCGCACGCGATTTTGCGGAGCTGGAGGCGCAGTTCAACAGCAATCCTGCGAAAGGCATTGAACTATTGGGGCACGCAATCGCGCAGCCGACGGCTTCCAAAGAGTTCACAGGCCGCGCCAAATTGCAGATGGGTGATTACCTCATCCTTGCCGGAAAAATCTGGGACGCATCGCTCACCTACAGCCAGGTGGATAAAGCCTTCCGCGAAGATTTTCTAGGCGAAGACGCGCGCTTCCGCAATGCGAAGCTGGCTTATTATCGCGGCGACTTTCCTTGGGCGCAAACGCAGCTTTCGGCGCTCAAAGCTTCAACGTCTGAGCTTATTGCCAACGATGCGCTCAATCTTTCTGTGCTCATCACGGAGAATATGCCGGACAGTAATACTGCGGCGCTGCTGCTATTCTCCCGCGCCGACCTCCTGCTCTTTCAGAATAAAGATGCCGACGCGCAGAAAGCGCTTGACAGCATTACGACCGTTTATCCAAAGCATCCGCTGCAGGATGATGTGCTGATGCTGCGCGCTTCCCTTGCACAGAAGCGCCATGACTACCAAAAGGCATTGGGCTATTACGCCGCCGTCATCAAAGATTATGGAAAAGACGTGCTGGGCGATGACGCGGTATTCAAGACCGCAGAGACATACGAACGCGCGCTCAAAGATGCGGCGAAGGCTAAGGAGTTTTACGAACAGCTCATCATAGACTATCCCGGCAGCACTTATGTGCAGATTGCGCGGAACCGGCTGGCCGCTTTGGCTGCTACGGGGCAGCATTCTTAAAAGACCTTTTGCGGGTTGATATAAATAAAGGCAGTCGCTTGGCTGCCTCTATTCTTTTATTCCTGGCCAGCCCGGATGTGCCGTACCGACCGAATTGTTACTTATTCATCGTCGCTAAAAACTCTTCGTTGTGGCTCGTGCCGCGCATTTGCTTCATGAGGAAGTTCATGGCCTCGTCAGTATTCATGTCGGAAATGTGCTTGCGGAGAATCCACATCTTGTTGTGCACTTCCTGCGGCAGCAGCAGGTCATCGCGGCGGGTGCTGGACGTTGTGATGTCAATGGCCGGGAATATGCGCTTATTGGCAAGGCGGCGGTCAAGCTGGAGCTCCATATTGCCGGTGCCCTTGAACTCTTCAAAGATAACCTCGTCCATCTTGGAGCCGGTGTCAATGAGCGCGGTTGCAAGGATAGTCAGCGAACCGCCGTTCTCAATCTTGCGCGCCGCGCCGAAAAACTGCTTTGGCTTCTGCATCGCATTCGCTTCCACGCCGCCGGAAAGAACTTTGCCGGATGCTGGCGCAACGGTGTTGTGCGCACGGGCAAGGCGGGTGATGGAATCCAGCAGAATAACCACATCGTGGCCTACTTCCACAAGCCGCTTCGCCTTTTGCAGCGCAATGGCGGAAACCTTCACGTGCTTATCGGCAGGCTCGTCAAAGGTGGAAGCAATCACTTCCGCGCGGACGGAGCGCTGCATGTCAGTCACTTCTTCCGGGCGCTCGTCAATGAGCACGACCATCAGGTAAACTTCCGGGTGGTTCTTCGCAATCGCGTTGGCCACTTCTTTCAGCAACATCGTCTTACCCGTCTTCGGCTGCGCCACAATCAAGCCGCGCTGGCCCTTGCCGATGGGCGTGAAGAGGTCAACGATGCGGATGGAAAAATTATTCGCCTCGCTTGGCTTGCCGGTTGTCAGGTTCAGTTTCTCAAAAGGGAAGAGCGGCGTCAGGTAATCAAACGGAACGCGGTCGCGGATTTCATCCGGCTGGCGGCCGTTGATGGTTTCCACCTTCGTAAGCGCGAAGTATTTCTCGCCTTCCTTCGGCGTGCGGACTGTTCCTACTACACTGTCGCCAACCTTCAGGCCATAAGCTTTGATTTGTTGCTGCGACACATACACATCATCCGGGGAGGAGAGGTAGTTGTAATCCGCGGAGCGCAGAAATGCATATCCGTCGGGCATCATTTCCACCACGCCTTCGCCGCGCACTACGCCGTCAAATTCTGACTGAAATGCCGGGCGGCGTTGGGGCTGGTTGGATTGTTGGAGCGTTGGAGCGTTGGATTGTTCACCTGATTCCAAAGACGGTTGTTGTTGCTGCCGCTCGCCTTGCGGACGGTCGCCCTGCTGGCGCTGCTGCTGAAAGCCTTGCTGGCGGTCGCCACGGTTCTGCTGCTGCTGATTGTTCTGGCCACCATTCTGATTTTGATTCTGGCGGCGCTCTCCCTGCTGCTGACGCTCGCCTTGTTGACGCTCGCCTTGCTGTTGCTGTGGACGGTCGCCTTGCTGACGGTCTCCACCCTGCTGTTGTTGCGTACGTTCTCCTCCTTGCTGGCGTTCTTGACGGTCGCCTTGCTGTGGGCGCTCTCCTTGTTGCTGTTGCTGTTGCTGCTGCTGACGGTCGTTGTTGGGCCGCTGGCGGCTTTCGCCGTTATTATTTTGAAAGTCGCGGCGTTCGCGATTCTGATTGTTGTTGAATTCGCGACGCTCACGCTGCTGTCCGCCTTGCGTTGCGCTTTCTCCGCCCTGTGCAGCAGCGACTGTTTCACTGGTTGTTTGCGTCGTCACTTCGCTGCCGCCTTCGGCTGCTGCGGGCTGCGCGTCCGGCGTTGTTTGCACCCGGCCTTCTTCCTGATTGCGGGAAAGCTGCGCCCACTCGGCGCCGTTCTCCGCGCTTTGGTCTGCTACTTGGGTATCCGGTGTTGCAGTTGCAGCAGCGTCTTTATTCTTTGCAGGTCGGCCACGCTTTTTCTTCGGCTCTTCGCCTTCTGCGCTGCTTTCCTTTGTGGGCAAGGGCTCACCTGCATCCGCGTCGCGCGCTTCTACCTTTTGCTTTGCCGGGCGACCGCGCTTTTTCTTAGGCGCTTCGCCGTCGGCAGTAGCATCAGCTTCGCTGCTGTCGCGGGCACCTTTCGCGGCTACGAGGGCCTGCTGGTCTATGATTTTATAAATGAGGCGCTGCTTGTCAAGGCCGGCAGTGTCGGCAATCCGGAGGCGGGTGGCTACGTCCTGAAGTTCAGGCAGCAGCAGGTCATTGAGCTGATTAATGTCGTAAGGCATGAATAGACTTGGGTAATGGGCGTCTTCTTAGAATGGCTGTAAAAGCCGGACGCCGAAAAGGATTATTTCTGAAAAAGACCGCAGACGCATGGCGCTGGGACGAAAATGCAAAACAGAAAAGGAGAAAAGAAAATCCGGGAACGGGGTCGGCTTAGAAGGATTCCTGGGCCGCGAATGGCGCTGATGGCCGTCCGATGTTGCAAGAATACGAAGCTTTCGGGATTGAACAGAAATAATTATGCCAATTGTTTGTGATTGTGACTTGTAGCCACTGCCAGGCCTTTTCTGTCGCGGACACGTGCAGCGTGCACTTACGCAGGCAAACCGGATTGTGACTTTAGATGGGCTTGAAATGCCGCGGCCATACGAGTGATTGTTTTAGCCATTGGTGTGAAGCCGAAGCCCGGTAGCGCGCCCAGAATCTTGTCGGCTTTATAGAAAGACTTCGTCTGCGCGTTGCGTGCGGTTTCTTTAGTAATGGTCGGCGTGCCGCCTGCAAATAATGCCTTCAACGCAGAAGCGCGCCATACCAGCCCGCTCATCGCTGCATTGGCACGGATACGCGGAGCCTTTAGGCCGAGCTCTTGGGCCATCATCGTAAAAATTTCACGGAACGGCCTATTGCCTTCGCTCAGTATAAAACGCTCGCCGCTGACTTCTGAATGCATCAGACCTATAGCCGCCTTCGCCACATCCTGTACATCCACGAAGGCGGTAATGCCGTCTGTATAATAGGGAAACTCATCTTGCGCTACCTGCATCAGCTTGGCGGAACCTTCCGCCCAGCTTTTGGGGTTGAACGGCTCGCCAAGGATGATGCCGGGATTGAGTATAGCGCCTTCCAGCCCTTCGCCGATGCCGCGCCATACTTCCATTTCGGCGGCATACTTGCTGAGGCCGTAGCCGGAATTGTGGCGGCTTTCCTCCCACTCTGCCTCTTCGGTGATTTCCTTTCCAGTACCATCGCGGCCCAATGCCGCAACCGATGAGATGTGGACGAGCTTGCGCACGCCTGCATCTAAGGCTGCATTGACGATGTTGCACGCCATCTCGCTATTTGTGTGAATAAGCTCTTCACGCCGCCGCAGGATTGAAAGAGACGATGGCGGCGCAGTGATAAACTTCCGTCACACCTTGCATCGCTTCATCTGCCGCGAAGATGTCTAACAGGTCGGCCTGCTGCCATTGGACGCTGGGCCAGGATTGCATGGCGGGCGTCGGGGGGTTGGAGTTGTAAAGGGCGCGGATGGACTTGCCTTCTTCAGAAAGCTTTTTTGTAAGATGTGCTCCTACAAAGCCGCTGGCGCCTGTTACGAGAATCATTTGAGAATGGGTATTGGGTATCAGGTTTCAAGTATTAGGCTGGTATATTCATCATCGCCTGATACCCGATACTTGATACCTGATATCAAGGTTTACAATGCTTCAAACTGCCGCAGAAACCGCACATCGTTTTGCGAATAAAGCCGCAGGTCGTTGACGCGGTATTTGATTTGGGTGATGCGCTCAACGCCCATGCCGAAGGCATAGCCGCTATACACATCCGGGTCTATGCCGAAGTTGCGCAGCATATTCGGATGCACCATGCCGCAGCCAAGAATTTCCACCCAGCCGGTATGCTTGCAGAGGTTGCAGCCGCTTCCGCCGCAGACGGTGCAGGAAATATCCATCTCCGCGCTCGGCTCGGTGAAGGGAAAATAGGAAGGCCGGAAGCGCAGCTTTGTATCCGCGCCGAACATTTCAGTCACGAAGTAATAAAGCGTCTGCTTTAGGTCAGCGAAGGAAACGTCTTTGTCCACATACAGGCCCTCGCATTGATGGAAGAAGCAGTGCGCACGGGCGGAAATGGTTTCATTGCGATACACACGGCCCGGGCATATCACACGCAGCGGAAGGCTTCCCTGCTCCAACATTCTTGCCTGAACCGAAGACGTGTGCGTGCGCAAAACCCAATCCGGATTTTGCGAGACGTAAAACGTATCCTGCATATCCCGCGCCGGGTGGTCGGCGGGCATGTTGAGGGAGGTGAAGTTGTGCCAGTCGTCCTCAATCTCCGGGCCGGTAGCCTCGGAGAAGCCGAGCTTTTCAAAGATGTGGATGATGCGGTTTTCTATGAGGCGCAGCGGGTGCCGGGTACCGAGCGAAAGCGCCGGGCCGGGCAGGGAAATGTCTTCTATTGCGGATTTCGGAGTGCGGATTTCGGATTGAAAATGCTCAAACTCCGCGTATTTGCCTTCGGCTAATTGCTTGAACGCATTCAATTGCTGTCCGGCTTCTTTTCTTTGCTCCGCCGGCACATTCTTCATCTCTCCGAAGATGGCTTTGACGATGCCCTTGGTGCCAAGGTATTTTATCCGGTAAGCCTCCAGCTCCGCCGCATTTGCAGGCGCGAATGCCTTGATTTCCGCCTCATGGGCAGCTATTTGCTCCTGTAAGGATTGCATGGCGCAAAGGTAAAGCGTTGGAAGGTTGGCGTGTTCCGGGACATTCCATCGCAAAGCGTCCAACATTCCAACACTCCAACTTATCTTCGCCGCAATGCGCGTGTGGCGAAATTGGTAGACGTACCAGACTTAGGATCTGGCGCCGTGAGGCATGGGGGTTCGAGTCCCTCCACGCGCACAACGACAAAAAATGGACGACTATATAGCCGTCCATTTTTTATGCATGTTGTAAACTGCTACAGCTTAATCAAATCATCTGTCACCCTGTCAAAAAACTGGTACTCCGTAAGCGGCGCGCCGGGGTCTTCGGTGATTTTGATTTTCGCCTTGTACTGCGCGTTCCACTTCTGTAGCGGCGACTTGCCGAGGATGCCGGGAGCTTTCTTGGTGAGATAAGCCGCCAGAATCGGGTGCATGTGAATCGTCAGCTCGCGGTGGCCCTGATTAATCAGGTAGGCCACATCCTTCTCAATATCATCGCCCAGCATGATGGACGGGCCGATTTTGCCGGTGCCTTTGCAGGTCGGGCAGACTTCCGCCGTCGTGATGTTGATTTCCGGGCGCAGGCGCTGGCGGGTAATCTGCATCAGGCCGAACTTGCTCATCGGCAGCACGGTATGCTTCGCGCGGTCTTGCGACATCGCCGCTTCCATCGCATCTATGGCCTGCTTGCGATGGTCGGCGTTCTTCATGTCAATGAGGTCAATGACGATGATGCCGCCGAGGTCGCGCAGGCGTAGCTGGCGGGCTATTTCGCTGATGGCTTCCAGGTTTGTGGCAAGGGCGTTAAGCTCCTGGTCTTTCTCGCCGCTGCGGGTGCCGGAATTGACGTCAATAACGTGTAGCGCTTCGGTATGCTCAATAATGAGGTAGGCACCGGAAGGCATATTGACCGTCTTGCCGAAGGCTGCTTTTACCTGCTTGGTGATGCCGTAAGTATCAAAAACCGGTTGTTGCGCGCTGTGCAAGCTCACAATCTCTAATTGCTCCGGCATGATGCGGCCGATGTATTCCTTGGCCTCGGCCATAATGCGCTTGTCGTCAACGACTATTTTCTGGAATGAGTCATTCAGCAGGTCGCGCAGAATGGAGGTGGTTTTGTCCTGCTCGCCGAGG
This sequence comes from Chitinophagaceae bacterium, assembly GCA_965246785.1. Taxonomy (GTDB): domain Bacteria; phylum Bacteroidota; class Bacteroidia; order Chitinophagales; family Chitinophagaceae; genus UBA1952. The sequence continues at coordinate 1,730 of CBDFFM010000001.1, read as the reverse complement.
ATTTTCTGCGGGGCTTTTGCACTTTTCAGATTTTCCTGCACCTTCTTCCAGCTTGCCGCGAGGTCAAGGATGTCGGCATGAAGCTCGGCAGTATTCTTACCCTCAGCAGCCGTGCGCACAATGATGCCTACGTTTTTAGGCTTGATGCTTTCCACAATGCGTTGCAGACGCTTCCGCTCTTCCGCAGAATGAATCTTGCGGCTCACCGCCACTACATCGTTAAATGGCGTAAGTACCATAAACCGGCCCGGCAGCGAAATTTCGCAGCTCAGGCGAGGGCCTTTGGAGGAAATAGGCTCCTTCAGGATTTGCACCATCACCTCAGGCTTTCCCTGAACAATTTCGGTGATTTTTCCGCCTTTCGGGATGTCGGCTTCGGTCTGGAATTTTCCGAAGTCTTCACCCCAGGAAGGCGTGCCTTTGGCACTCTCCGCCGTGAATTTCAGCAGGGAACGGAAGTAAGGCGACAGGTCGGTATAGTGGAGAAAGGCGTCTTTTTCAAAGCCGACATCCACAAACACGGCATTAAGGCCAGGCATAGTCTTGCGGACTTTACCGAGGTAGAGGTCGCCGACCGAGAATTGGTCGGTGCCGCGCTCGTAATGCAGCTCTACTAATTTTTTGTCTTCAAGGAGCGCTATTTCAACACCATCTCCGCTGGCGGAGTTGATGATAAGTTCTTTATTCATGGCTACCGTCTGGTTTAGCGCCACCCGGTGCGTTGCATAATTCTATGAAAATGCAGGCTTTGGGCGCGGGGTAGCGGATGAAGAAGTTTAGAACCGGGATTTGACGGATTAAACGGATCCCCGGATTGTTTATCGGTGAAAATCCTTCTAATTCGTTCAATCTGGGTTCAATCGTGTAAGCTGAAGCGTAGGATACAAAGCATTCATCCCGCACGCTCAAGAGTCGTTGCGGGATGAAAAGGCTTCAGCAGTATAGGGCAGAGGCCCCACGCGACCTTACTTCTTCTTATGACGGTTGCGGCGCAGGCGCTTTTTGCGCTTGTGCGTGGCTATCTTATGGCGTTTACGTTTCTTACCGCAAGGCATAATTCGTTCGTTTTAATGAGGTTACTTAAATGAGGTGATGTACTTTTCTATATCGTTCGTAAAGTCCGGGCTTTTTACAATCCCTTCCAGTTTGCGGAAGGTTTCAATAGCCTTTTCTTTCTGTCCCTTCCCTTTGTAAGCCTCCGCCAGGAAGTAAAGTCCTTCCCGGTTAGTCGGCTCTAAATTTACTACATGCTCCAGCCGCGTCACCGCCTTATCCCACTGTCCGCTCTGGATAGAGAGGCGGCCAAGCAGCAGATTTGCCGGAACGTGGTCGGGGTTCTTAGCTACCATTTCGCGAAGGATTGAAACTCCGCTCATTGGCGCGCCGGTGCCTTCAATATAGGCAGTTGCCAGCGCCATCCTCGTGGTATCGTTGGCCGGGTTCAACGCAAGCGCCTCACTCAGACAATCTACCGCCCCGCCAGCCGCCCAGGCTCCCACAGCCGGCGTTCCCGCCTCATGCATGAGCTCCAGGTAAAACTGGCCGGCGAAATTGAGCTTTTTTTCCGAGTGCGCCAAATGCGCCGCTTTGCCGGTAGCCCAGGCGTAAGGCGCTACCTGCTTGTGCTCCCGCCAGATAGCTGCTGTCTGCTCAAAGAGCTGGGCCATTGTCGCGGAATCTTTCAGCGCCGCAATCTTTCCTTCCAAAGCGTTCAGTTCCTCCTTCGCATG